>NZ_CP039846.2:0-1335000 GCF_009914215.2 Acetobacter pasteurianus
TGCTGGATGGCTTGGCGCTGTTCGGGCTATCTTTCCGCAAGATAAAAGCAAGCCTGCACCATAGGCCGCCAAGGCCGTTACAGATGTTGCACAGCACCGGCAGCACACTTGCCGCCAGTTTTGTGAATTGCGTGAACCCATTCGCGCCTTAATGACCGCTCGGGAGCAAAAATGACAATCGGAGTGGACGATGACGAAAGCGCCTTTTCCCGGCTTGAAGACGGCAAGGGGCTTGAGGAATCGTGGCTGCGTATCTGCGCCCGCCTGAAGGGCGAAGTTGGCGAAGTTGAATACCGCACCTGGCTGACCAAAATTGCGCTGGGCCCGATTGATGGCGATGAAATCACCCTGCTTTTGCCCACGCGCTTTTTGCGCGATTGGGTGAGAAGCCAGTATGGTGACCGCCTGAGTGAACTGTGGAACCAAGAAATCCCCAGCATCCGCCGGGTAGAGCTACAGGTTGCCCGCGCCGGTGATCCTGCGCCCATACCTTTGGAAAATGTGCCCAGCACCGCCGCCGCAACACCCGCACAGGAAGAGGCAACCCCAGCAGCACGTACCGCGCCAGAAGTGCGGAGTGATTTGGTTACCGCGCTGGATAGCCGCTTTACGTTTGATACGTTCGTGGTGGGCAAGCCGAACGAATTTGCTTATGCCTGCGCCCGCCGCGTTGCAGAAAAACCCTCCAGCGTTGGGTTTAACCCACTGTTTCTTTATGGCGGCGTTGGGCTTGGTAAAACACACCTGATGCACGCCATCGGGGCCGAACTGATCCAGAGCGGCAATGTGTCTGTGGCCTACATGTCTGCCGAAAAGTTCATGTATCGGTTTATTGCGGCCATCCGTTCTCAGTCCACCATCGAGTTCAAGGAACAACTGCGTTCCGTCGATGTGCTGATGATTGACGATTTGCAGTTCCTGATCGGCAAGGACAACACGCAGGAAGAATTCTTCCATACCTTTAATGCGCTGGTTGATGCTGGACGGCAGATTGTGGTTTCGGCTGATAAATCTCCATCCGATCTCTCAGGGCTGGAAGATCGGCTGCGCACGCGCTTGGGCTGCGGCATGGTGGCAGATATTCACGCCACCACGTTTGAACTGCGTATTTCCATTCTGGAATCAAAAGCAGCGGCTTCTGGCGTTGTGGTGCCCGGTAAGGTTCTGGAGTTTCTGGCACACAAAATCACGTCCAACGTGCGTGAACTGGAAGGCGCGCTCAACCGCCTGATCGCGCATGCCAACCTGTTTGGTCGGCCGGTTACGCTGGAAGCTACGCAGGAAGTGCTGCACGATATCCTCAAGGCGCACGACCGCCGTGTGACGATTGAGGAAATCCAGAAAAAAGTAGCAGAACACTGGAATATCCGCCTCACAGACATGTCATCTGCCCGTAGGGCGCGCAATGTTGCGCGGCCCCGGCAGGTTGCCATGTATCTGGCCAAGCAGCTTACAAGCCGCTCTTTGCCAGAAATTGGGCGCAAGTTCGGTAATCGTGACCACACAACCGTTATGCATGCGGTAAATCGCGTTACGGAACTTATGGGGCTGGATGCAGCTTTTGCAGAAGATGTGGAACTCCTGCGGCGGATGCTGGAAAGCTGAAAACGTAGAGATTCCAAAGGGATTGACTGATAATGCCCACCTGTTACTTTTCGGGGTGGAAAAAGCGGATGCCTCTTGCAAAACAGAGGCCCTGTCTTGCAGGAAAGAGGGTTAGATGAAGTTTTCGGCGGAACGCGCAACACTGCTTAAGGCATTGGCCCATATCCAGAGTGTTGCGGAAAAGCGTAACACCATACCCATTCTAGCCAATGTTCTTATTCAGGCAGCTAACGGACAGCTCAGCCTGAAAGCCACGGATATGGAAATTGAAGTGGTTGAGGAAGTTCCCGCCAAGATCACGCGGGAAGGGGCTACAACTGCACCAGCCGCCGTTCTGTACGAAATTGTGCGCAAGCTACCCGATGGCGTGGATGTAGAGCTGGATCAGGCCGATAGCGAAGGCCCGCTTCTGCTGCGTGCTGGCCGCTATGCTACCCGCCTGAACGTGCTGAGCGTGGATGATTTTCCATCCATGGGCGCAGGGGATTTCCCGCATCGGTTCAAACTGCCTGCAACCACACTACATTCGCTGATAGACCGCACACGTTTTGCCATTTCCACCGAAGAAACCCGCTATTACCTTAACGGTATCTTCCTGCATGGCACAGAAGTGGAAGGCGAAGCCAAGTTGCGCGCCGTGGCAACTGACGGACACCGTCTGGCCCGCGTAGAAGCTGATTTGCCTGCGGGTGCCGCCGGGATGCCGGGCGTTATTGTTCCGCGCAAAACAGTGGCCGAAGTGCGCAAGCTGATTGATGAAGCACCGGAAGAAGTGGAAATCGCGCTTTCTGAAACGCGCATCCAGTTTACGGCAGGGCCTGTTACTCTCACATCCAAGCTGATTGACGGCACGTTCCCTGAATATGAACGTGTTATTCCGCGCAACAACACACGCATTTTGCGGGTTGGCAAAAAAGACTTTGCCGATGCCGTGGCCCGTGTTGCCGCCATTAGCCAGGAACGCTCTCGCCCGGTCAAGCTAACACTCGAACCCGGCCTGCTCACTCTGTCTGCCAGCAGTGCAGAGCAGGGGGTAGCCAAGGAAGAACTAGATGACAACCGCATTTCCTACGATGCAGAAGGGTTGGAAATCGGCTTTCAGGCACGCTATCTGAACGACATTACAGATCAGGTGGAAAAAGAGGTGGAATTTGCGTTTGCAGATAGCGCATCCCCCACCATTGTGCGTGATGTAGATAGCCCATCCGCACTGTATGTTCTCATGCCGATGCGCGTGTGATCCGTTTTTTCGCTTTAACACTTACGGCCTGCCTGCACTGCCAAAATGCAGGCAGGCCAACAGAAGCAGCGTGGCATGCCCCGGCTTCTTAAACTTACGCTTTCCAATTTTCGCAATTACGAACGGCTTGTATGGTCTCCCGATGCAAGCCTGTTAGTGCTGACAGGCGAAAACGGCAGCGGCAAAACCAATTTGCTGGAAGCAGTTTCTCTTCTCTCTCCCGGCAGAGGACTGCGGGCGGCACCCCTTACACAATTCGGCCGCATGGGTGCAACCAACTGGGGTGTTTCTGCGCGCATTGAAACCGAAGATGAGTTTCTTCAACTCGGCACCGGCACACAGGGCGGGCAGGAGAGGCCCCGCCGCGTTTTTTTATTAAACGGCCGGCAGATCCGGGGGCAGGAGGCGTGGGAAGATACGCTTGCCACTGTGTGGATTACCCCGCAGATGGACCGGTTGTTTAGCGAGGGCGCATCCGGCAGGCGGCGCTTTCTGGACCGTCTGGTTATGGCAGTTACGCCGCACCATGCGCGGGAACTGGCTGCGTATGATCGCGCCATGACACAACGTAACCGGCTGCTGCAAACACGCTTTTCCGAACACTCATGGCTCTCTGGGTTGGAGGCCTCCATGGCGCGGCATGCTGTGGCTGTGGCTGCGGCTCGGCAGGAAACCGTGCGCCAGATCTGCCATTACGCCCAAAATGGTCTGGGTGCTTTCCCCGCTGCTATTGCGACATTGGAATGCGCTGTAGCTCAAAAACTGGAAACATCTCCGGCACTGGCTGTAGAGGACTGGCTACGAGAAAAACTCGCCGACTTGCGCGAAGATGATGCCACGCGTGGCCGTGCCACGTTTGGCACGCATCGCAGTGATTTTCTGTTAGAAGATCTCACATCCAGACAACCGGCCGCACTGGCGAGCACTGGCCAGCAAAAATCCTTGCTTATTGGCGTTGTGCTGGCACATGCCCGGCTTGTCACAGACTATCGGGGGCAACCACCTATTTTGCTGCTGGATGAACCTTTGGTGCATCTGGATGCCGCGCGCCGGGCCTCATTACTGGAAATTGTGCAGGATTTTCGGACAACCGTGCTGCTCACCGGCACAGATCAGGCGCCTTTTGCCCCCCTTAAGCAGACTGCCCAGTTTGAAACCCTGAAAAACGGAGCTTTTTTGCCTTCAAGCCCATAAAACATGCTGCTCAATCTGGCCCCAGAGGTTTGATCAGGGTATAAGAATAAAAGGTTTTTTGTTCTTTCCTGTACGGAGCGTACCGTTCTTATGACCGACCTCTCTCAGCCCACGCCATCTGCCGTTTCCGAAGAGTATGATGCCGCGTCGATCTCTGTGCTGAAGGGGCTGGATGCTGTCCGTAAACGGCCCGGCATGTATATTGGTGATACGGATGATGGTTCCGGCCTGCACCACATGGCGTTTGAAATTATTGATAACGCAGTGGATGAGGCTCAGGCTGGTTTTGCATCTCGCTGCGTCGTCACTTTCAACGCAGATGGCAGCGTTAGCGTGCGTGATAACGGGCGCGGCATTCCCACAGATATGCATGCTGAAGAAGGCATCAGCGCTGCGGAAGTGGTGCTGACGCGCCTGCATGCTGGCGGCAAGTTTAACCAGAACTCCTACAAGGTTTCTGGTGGTCTGCACGGTGTGGGCGCCGCTGTGGTGAATGCGCTGTCCGAATGGATGGAAGTGCGTATCTGGCGTAACGGGCAGGAACATTTCATTCGCTTCCAGCACGGTGAGCGTGATGCCCCGCTGGAAGTAGTTGGTCCTTCTTCCGAACCCTCTGGCACGGAAGTTACCTTCAAACCCAGCAGTGAAACATTCCCCAAAACGGATTTTGATTTCACCATTCTGGAACGCCGTCTGCGTGAACTGGCCTTCCTGAACTCCGGGTTGGAAATTGTGCTGCGTGATGCACGCGTTACCCCCGTGCGGGAAGAAAAATTCTTTTACGAAGGCGGGCTGGAAGCTTTTGTAAACTGGCTGGATCGGTCTCGTACTTCGCTGTTTGCACCGCCCATTACTGGCAGTCTGGAAAACCCGGATAACGGCATTAAGGTAGAGTTTGCACTGACATGGAACGATAGCTTCCATGAAACCATGCTGTGCTTTACCAACAACATTCCGCAGCGCGATGGTGGGGCCCATCTGGCAGGTTTCCGTCAGGCGCTTACGCGCGTTGTTGGCAAATATGCCGAAAGCATTGCCAAAAAAGATGCGCACTCCCTGCAAGGGGAAGATATGCGTGAAGGGCTGACGGCTGTTCTATCCGTTAAGGTGCCGGACCCCAAGTTCTCATCCCAGACCAAGGATAAGCTGGTTTCTTCCGAAGTGCAGCCGGTTGTGCATGCAGCGGCGGCAGACATTATCAGCCATTGGTTTGAAACCCACCCCAAAGAAGCAAAAATTGTTATCTCCAAGGTGTTGGATGCCGCTTCTGCACGTGAAGCAGCGCGCAAGGCACGTGAGCTGACACGCCGCAAGGGTGTGCTGGACGTTTCATCACTCCCCGGTAAGCTGGCAGATTGTCAGGCGCGTGACCCCGCCAAAGCTGAACTGTTTATTGTGGAGGGTGATTCCGCAGGTGGCACCGCCAAACAGGGGCGTGATAGACGCTTTCAGGCTATTCTGCCGCTGAAAGGTAAGATCCTGAACGTGGAACGCGCCCGGTTTGACCGTATGCTGGGTTCTGCCGAAATTGGCACGCTTATTACCGCACTGGGCACAGGCATTGGCCGTGGTGAACCAGAACAGGGTGGCTTCTCTATTGAGAAACTCCGCTACCACCGTATTGTCATCATGACTGACGCTGACGTGGACGGCTCTCATATCCGTACACTGCTGCTGACCTTCTTCTTCCGCCAGATGCCGGAACTGATTGAGCGCGGTTACCTCTATATTGCCCAGCCACCGCTTTACCGTGCCAAACGCGGGAATGAAGAAACCTATCTGAAAGATGATGCAGCACTTGAGCAATATCTGCTCAACAAGGCCCTGAACAATGCCAGCTTTGTTTATACAGATAAACGCGTAGTAAGTGGTGAAGAACTGGCTGCTGATCTTCCATTCATCCGGCAGGCAGCGCAGGCTATTAACCGCCTTTCCAACCGCATCCCATCCTGGATTATCGAACAGGTAGCCTTGGCTGGCGCGCTGACAACGGATGTGGAGCAGCTTCAGCAACGGATGCCAGCACTGCAGCAGCGCCTTGATGCGGCATCTGCTGAAAATGAAAAAAGCTGGAAAGCCGTTGCAAGTGCAGACGGTGTGGAACTGGCCCGCAATGTGCGTGGCGTAGGGGAAGTGTACCGCATTGACCCAACCATGCTGGCCAGTAATGATGCCCGCTGGCTAACCATGCAAGCAAACCGCCTGCAAAAAGACTTTGCAGAAGGCGTAGCATTGAAAAACGATACCACCGAGCACCAGCTTAGCGGCCCGGCTGATCTTTACGCCCGACTGCTGGCACAGGGCCGCCGTGGGCTGACCATCAACCGCTTTAAAGGTCTGGGCGAAATGAATGATGCCCAGCTTTGGGAAACCACGCTGGACCCGGCTATGCGCACACTGTTGCAGGTACGCGTAGGCGATGTGGAAGAAGCGGGCGATGTTTTCACCACCCTGATGGGCGATATTGTTGAACCACGTCGTGACTTCATTGTCGGCAACGCACTTAAGGTTGCCAATCTGGACGTCTAATACCTGCATAAATAAGGGAGAGAATTTATCTCTCCCTTGCAAACGCTACAAAAAAAGCCGCTGCCTGATTATTCAGGTTGCGGCTTTTTGCTGGAAAGCAAGCTGGCTGCTTACCCCTTAATGAGAGCGTCAATCTGTTTAAACTGCTCCAGCAAAGCGGGCAGGCTTTTAATTGGCAGCATGTTAGGTCCATCGCTCGGGGCTTGGTCCGGGTTCTCATGCGTTTCAATAAACAGAGACGCCACACCAATTGCCAAAGCAGCACGAGAGAGCACAGGGGCAAACTCACGCTGGCCACCAGATGCGCCGCCCAAGCCA
Source organism: Acetobacter pasteurianus (assembly GCF_009914215.2). Classification (NCBI taxonomy): domain Bacteria; kingdom Pseudomonadati; phylum Pseudomonadota; class Alphaproteobacteria; order Acetobacterales; family Acetobacteraceae; genus Acetobacter; species Acetobacter pasteurianus. The sequence continues at coordinate 6,887 of NZ_CP039846.2, forward strand.
CCGGGCTGCTGCACAGAATGCGTGGCATCAAACACAACAGGGTAACCGGTCTGGGCCATAATGGGCAGGCCGCGCATATCGTTTACCAGCGTATTATAGCCAAAGCTGGTGCCGCGCTCGCACAGCATGATGCGATTATTGCCGGTAGAGGCAATTTTGGCCGCTACGTGCTTCATGTCCCACGGGGCAAGAAACTGGCCTTTTTTCACATTCACCGCAGCGCCTGTTTTCCCGGCGGCTAGCAGCAAATCCGTCTGTCGGCACAAAAAAGCGGGAATTTGCAGCACATCTACAGCTTCAGCCACAGGCGCACACTGTTCTGGCGCGTGCACGTCTGTCAGTACCGGAATATCCAGCGTGTTGCGCACATTTGCCAGAATATCCAGCCCTTCTGCCATGCCAATGCCGCGTGCGCTGGAAATGCTGGTGCGGTTGGCTTTGTCGAACGAGCTTTTGTAAATCAGCCCGATACCAGCCTTCTGGCAGATTTCCTTCAACGCTGTGGCTGTTTCCATGGCATGGGCCGCAGATTCAATCTGGCACGGCCCAGCGATCAGCACAAATGGCTGATCGTTACCGATGTACAAAGACCCAAGCTGGAAATCTGAACCCAATGCCTGCGTCATGCTTTTTTAGCCTTTTCCAGCGCAGCGCCCACAAAACCGGCAAACAGCGGATGCGGTGCAAACGGACGAGACTTCAGTTCCGGGTGATACTGCACAGCAATGAACCACGGATGATCTGGATATTCCACCACTTCTGGCAAGATGCCATCTGGTGAAAGACCAGAGAACTTCATCCCGGCTTTTTCAAGCTGATCCTTGTAATGGATATTCACTTCATACCGATGACGATGCCGCTCGCGAATGGAAGTTGCATTATACACTTCTGCCGCGCGGGAGCCTTCAATCAGCTTGGCAGGGTAGGCGCCAAGACGCATGGTGCCGCCTAGTTCTCCGCCTTCGCTCCGGCGCAGGCGTTCGTTGCCACGCGCCCATTCGGTCATCAGGCCTACCAGAGGCTCTTCCGTATAGCCAAATTCGGTGGAAGACGCATTGGGCAGGTCTGCCAGATTACGGGCACATTCAATAACCGCCATCTGCATGCCAAAGCATATTCCAAGGAACGGAATACCTTTTTCACGCGCAAAGCGAATGGCCTCAATCTTGCCCTGAGACCCACGCTCACCAAACCCGCCGGGCACCAGAATGGCATCTACATCGCCCAGTTTGGCTTCCAGTGATGCAGGGTCTTTTTCAAAAACCTCGGCATCCACCCAGTCCAGAACAACCTTGGTGCGGTGGGCAATGCCACCATGCAGCAAGGCTTCGTTCAGGGATTTGTAGCTATCCAGCAGGGCTGTGTATTTGCCAACCACAGCAATACGCACCTCGTTATCCGGGTGGCGGATGGCATCTACAATTTTTTCCCACCCTGTCAGATCAGGTTCTTCTGCATGCGGCAGACCGAAGTAACGCAGCACTTCGGTATCCATACCTTCTGCATGGTAGGAGAGGGGGCAGGAGTAAATGGTGTCCACATCCCGTGCGGCAATAACGGCTTCTGGCCGCACGTTACAGAAATTGGCAATCTTGCGCCGCTCTGTTGGCGGAATGGGGCGGTCACACCGGCACAGCAGAATCTGCGGCTGGATACCCACATTCTGCAATTCCTTAACGGAATGCTGGGTTGGCTTGGTTTTTAGTTCACCCGCAGAAGGGATCCATGGCAGCAGCGTAAGGTGCACAACCATGGTCTGATCCGGGCCCAGGTCATTGCGCAACTGACGGATGGCTTCCAGAAACGGTAGGCTTTCAATATCGCCAACTGTGCCGCCAATTTCCACCAACACGAAATCCAGATCATCCGTATTGGCAACCACAATATCTTTAATGGCATCCGTAATATGCGGGATAACCTGCACGGTTGCGCCCAAATAATCACCACGCCGTTCACGCGCGATAACATCTGAATAAATCTTGCCTGTTGTGGTATTGTCTTCCTTGGAAGCATTCACCCCTGTGAAGCGTTCATAATGGCCAAGATCAAGGTCTGTCTCGGCGCCATCCTCGGTCACAAACACTTCCCCATGCTGGTAGGGGCTCATGGTGCCGGGATCAACGTTCAGGTAGGGATCAAGCTTGCGTAGGCGCACTTTGTAGCCACGCGTCTGCAACAGGGCAGCAAGGGCAGCAGATGCAATGCCTTTGCCAAGAGAGGATACCACACCACCGGTGATAAAAACAAAGCGGGTCATGAGCAGACTTCCTACACGGACAAGGCCGGGCGGGTAAAGATGGACAAACGCAAACTACCGCATGCCACAGGACATGCGGAGCTGAAGGGATAAAAGGGCTCTCTCCTCACACATGGCGGAAAGGAGAGAGAAACCTGCATTTTACGGATGCGCCGGAGCAGCTGGCTGCGGAGCCGGAGCCGTTGTTGCCGGGGCAACTGGTGCGGGCGTGGTGGCTGCCGGGGGTTGGGCCAGAATATCGTGCCCTTCACCCGTAACAGAGCCTTTGTAAAGCATGGCCAGCAACAGGGAAAGCAGCATGAACACACCAGCCAGCACAGCCGTTGTGCGCGTAAGCAGGTTGGCTGTTCCACGGCCGGACATGAAAGCCCCCATGCCCTGGCTGCTGCCAATTCCAAGGCCACCGCCTTCACTCCGCTGAATTAGCACAACGCCAATCAGGGCTATGGTCACACAGAAATGCAGGATCAGCAGGGCTGTGGTCATGTCAGATTCCAGATCAGAACAGCAAATCAGGCAGCAGATGCTGCGCTGACGATGGAAAGAAACGCGTCCGCCTTAAGGCTGGCGCCGCCAACAAGCGCACCCGCCACTTCAGGAATGGGCAGGATGGTGGCCGCATTCCCGGCGTTTACGGACCCTCCATACAGGATTTTGATGACTTTTCCAGCCTCTCCAAACTGCCGCACCAATTCTTCACGCAGGAATTTCATGGTTTCGGCTATCTGATCGGTGGTGGCGGCAAGGCCCGTACCAATAGCCCAGATGGGTTCATATGCCAGAATACCGTTAAAACCATCGGGCAGGGAACCCTTGATCTGCCAACCCAGCGCATCAAAGTGCTCACCGGTTTCGCGCTGATTTTCTGTTTCACCAATACAGACAATAGGGGTTAGCCCGGCTTTGGCGGCAGCCATGGCTTTTTCACGCACCGTTTCATCCAGCTCACCGTGTTCCTGACGGCGTTCTGAATGGCCCAGAACAACGTAGGACACACCCAGATCGGCCAGCATGGGGGCAGAAATATCACCCGTATGCGCGCCAGAAACTTCCTGATGGCAATCCTGTGCACCCAGTTTTACGGGTGTGGGTTTGAGCATATCTGTCAGCAGCCCAAGCTGGGTAAAGGGCGGGCACACCACAACATCCGCACTGTTGGCGGGCAGGCCGCTGGTAATAGCCTTGACGAGTTCCTGCGAATCACGGCTTAGGCCATTCATTTTCCAGTTGCCGACAATAATCTGTCTGGTCATGCCCTGCTCCTTGCCTGTAGCGCGCCATGCCAACGGGCACGCGCGTTTTACAATATGGTTCTTCCATGAAGGCTAAACCATAGACGCACCCTTTGGGGCAAGAGAGCAGGTGGCTTATTCTTGCCTGTCTGGCGTGCAGGCACGGTTATGTCTGGTCAAGCACCGCAGCTACCCTTATGGTGCCGCGCCTGTGCATACCCTTTTGTGGTATGATGTTTTTTAAGCATAGCTGTGGATCCATCGGGTCATGATTTCCTATCTACGTCGCGTTTTTGTTGAGTCCTGGCTGGGCCGGGTGACTGCAATTGTCATTTTTCTGGCGTTTGTCGGCTGGGGAATAGGCGATGTTATGGGCTATATGGGGGAAGAAACGGATGTTGTTGCCAAAGTGGGGCAACAGCAGGTTTCTGCCGATGATCTGGCCACAGCCCTGCAATCTGAACTGCCAACCATTGCACGCCAGATGGGGGTTACCGATCCATCGCAAATTCCTCTGGCCATGCAGCGGCAGGTTGCCTACCAGATTCTGCACCGCCTGATTGGGCAGGCAGAACTGCTGAACACTGCACAGAAACTGAAAGTGGCCGTACCTGATTCGGCTGTGCGGGATGAAGTGTTCTCACTTCCTTATTTCAAAGGGGCCAATGGCCAGTTTGACCGCGCCAGCTTCAATCAGAAACTGCGTGACCGCGGGCTGACCGAACAGCGCTTTCTGGACATGGTGCGCAATGATCTGACAACCCGCACCATTTTGCAGCCTTTGGCACAGGCTGGCAGCGTGTCCGACACAATGCTCCAGCGTTTTCTAACCTACGGTGCAAAAACGCGCGTGGTAGATTTTGTGAGCATTCCATTTGACGCACAGCCCACACCCAAAGCGCCAGATGATGCCGTGCTCCAGCGTTATTACAACAACCACCCGTGGATGTTCCGCACGCCAGAACTGCGCCATGCCAAAATTGTGGTGCTTTCCCCACAAACGGTGGCAGACAGCATCACTCTGGGTGAAGCTGACATCAAGCGCATTTATGATGAGCAGAAATCTCGCTACGATGTGCCAGAAACACGCGATATTCAGCTGATCACTCTGCAAGATCAGGCGCAGGCAACCGCCATTGCCAATGCGTGGAAAGTAGGGGGCAACTGGCAGGCTATTCAGAACAGCGCAAAAGATGCCGCTGCGGTAGAAATGCCAAATGCGCGCCCATCCACCATTCCTTCCGCCACATTGCGGCAGGCTATTTTTCAGGCGCCTGAAGGACAGGTAAGTGGTCCACTTAAAACTGAAAGTGGATGGGCTGTTTTTCGCATCACCAAAATAACGGCCCCGCACACCACGCCGTATGAGGATGCAAAAAAAGACATCCTCTCACAGTATCGGGCTGCCGTTGCGCCATCTGTTGCAGGTGAACGCAAACGCAAACTGCAGGATGCACTTGCAGGTAAAGGCCTAGATGCCATTCCGGCTGATCTGGGTGCTGTTGCTGCCGCAGGCACGCTGGATGCACAGGGCATGACAGCGGATAAGGAACCCGCACCGCTGCCAGCATCTGGCAAGCTGCGTGAAGCCATTATCCACCAGATTTTCACGCAAAAACCCGGTGCTCGTGCAACGCTTGTTGATGGGCCAGACAACAGCAGCTTTGCTGTGGAAGTAGATACTGCAACACCCGCAGCACCACGCACCTTTGAGCAGGCACATGCAGATGTTCTGGCCGCATGGCAGGCCGAAGCCCGCAAGCATGCAGCAAATGAGCAGGCAACAAACCTGTATCTGGCAACCAAGAACAAGCAGGCTCTAGCCACAACAAATGCACCGGGCGCACAGATGACGCGGGATGCAGCATTCTCCTACGCCAAGCCCAACAAAAACATACCGGACGCGCTGATGGACTATCTACCACGCATGCAGCCGGGGCAGGCAGTTATGGCGGAAGATGACGGCCACTTCCTTGTGGCTATTGTGACAAAACTGTTCGTACCCAACCCACCAGCTCCTGCTGATGGCGTGCAGCGCCTGAAAGACTCTCTGGCACAGGCCGATAGCGATGATCTGGTTGCCAGTTATGTTGAAGCATTAAGCAAGCGCACGCCGCCCCATATTAACGAACGCGCCGTGATGGCCACACTGTCTGCTGCCGGATTTGGAGGAGAAGCCACGCCATGAGCATTACCGCACGCATTGCGCCTTCACCCTCTCGGCAGGAATGTGAGGCTACTTGGGCGCAAGGTCAGCCATCTGTTGTGTTCTCTGTAGAAGCTGCAGATCTGCTTACGCCGGTTTCAGCCTATCTGCGCCTTGCGCGCTTTGATGGCGGCACAGGCAAAAACACGCTGCTGCTGGAAAGTGTGGAAGGTGGCACATCGCGCGGGCGCTATTCTGTTATCGCCCTCAAACCGGATATCATCTGGACCTGCCATAATGGGCAGATCACGCTGGATGAAACCCCGGAAAACCCGGATAGTGCCCCGCGCATTCTTACAGAAAAGCCGCTGGAAAGCCTGCGTGCGCTTATCCACGCCACACGTCTGGAACTGCCCGAGGGCGTACCCCCTATGGTTGCGGGTCTGTTTGGGTATCTGGGCTATGACATGGTGCGCCAGATGGAGCATCTGCCAGATGCGCCCCCGGATGATCTGAACCTGCCTGAATCCATCCTGATGCGTCCCGGGCTTTTTGCTGTGTTTGACACGGTGAGTGACGAACTCATTCTGGCCGCACCGGTTCGCCCGCAAAAAGATGAAACCGCAGGGCAAGCTTGGGATAAAGCGCAGGATCTGCTCCGCCGTGCGCGCGAATGTCTGGCAGGGGCTCTACCGCCTTTGCCTAAAGCCCCAGAAAACCTGCCCGAACCCGCCGAACCGCGTTCTTCATTCAGCAAGGATGAGTTCTGTCAGGCTGTGGAGCGTATTCAGGATTATATTGCTGCAGGTGATGCCTTTCAGGTTGTGCCCAGCCAGCGTTTTTCCACGCCGTTTCCGCTTCCATCTCTGGCGCTGTATCGTACGCTGCGGCGCATCAATCCGGCGCCATTCCTGTTCCATCTGGATTTTGGTGAGTTCTCACTTGTCGGGTCCTCGCCCGAAATTCTGGTGCGCTTGCAGGATGGCACCATGACGGTACGCCCTCTTGCGGGCACACGCCCACGCGGCAAAACGGCTGAGGAAGATCTGCGGCTTGAAAAAGACCTTCTGGCCGATCAGAAAGAACTGGCCGAACACCTGATGCTGATAGACCTTGGCCGTAATGATGTAGGCCGTGTGAGCATTCCCGGCACGGTGAAAGTGACGGAACGATTCGTCATTGAGCGTTTCAGCCACGTCATGCACATCTCTTCCAACGTGCAGGGCACGCTCAAGCCGGAACTGGAAGCGCTGGATGCTCTTGTGGCCGCGTTTCCCGCAGGCACGCTTACAGGCGCGCCTAAAATCCGCGCCATGGAAATTATTGATGAAGTCGAGCGCACCCGCCGCGCCACCTATGCCGGGTGCATTGGCTATTTTGGTGCTGGCGGCAATATGGATACCTGTATCGGGCTGCGTATGGCCGTTGTAAAAGACGGGCAAATGCATGTGCAGGCAGGCTGTGGCGTAGTGGCAGACAGTGTGCCCGAAACGGAATATGAAGAAACACGCCATAAAGCCCGTGCCGTATTCCGCGCTGCAGAAGCTGCGCTGGAACAGGCAAGGGCAGGGCGGTCCTAATGCCGCTTCTGTTCCATTCTTATTTGACCCCAACAGCACATAAGGTCATCATTCGGCCATGATCCTTCTGATCGACAATTATGATAGCTTCACCTTCAACCTCGTTCACTATTTGGGTGAACTGGGTATGCAGTGTGACGTACGCCGCAATGATACCCTGAGTGTGGAAGATGCTCTGGCCCTTAAGCCAGAAGCCATCGTGCTTTCTCCTGGCCCATGCTCCCCCAATGAAGCAGGCATCTGCTGTGATCTGATATCTGCCGCAGCCGGTAAAGTGCCGGTTTTTGGGGTGTGTTTGGGGCATCAGGCTATTGGGCAGGTGTTTGGCGCAGAAGTCGTGCGCGCACCTACGCCCATGCACGGCAAGGTGAGCCCCGTTTTCCATAACGGGCAAGATGTTTTTGCAGGGCTACCCAACCCATTCAATGCCACGCGCTACCATAGCCTCACGCTTGAACCCGCCAGCATTCCAGATGCTCTGGAAGTTACGGCATGGACAGAAGATGGCGTGATTATGGGCGTGCGCCACCGGCAGTATCCTATCTCGGGCGTGCAGTTCCACCCAGAAAGCATTGCCTCGGAATATGGCCACGATCTGATGAAAAACTTTCTTTCCATCGCTGCTGCCTGGAAAGAAAAACAGGCCGTTGCCTGATGTCTGTTACCACTCAGGAGACCACGTCTCAGCAGGCAGGTGAACAGTTTTTTTCCTCCATGCTGGCGCGCGTTGCTGAGGGACAAGCACTCAGCGCAGCCGAATCAGAAGCCGCTTTTGGCGTGATTATGGATGGCCTGATTGCGCCAGAGCGCATTGCGGCTTTTCTTATGGCCTTACGCGTGCGCGGTGAAACGCAGGAAGAACTGCTTGGTGGTGTAACAGCCTTACGGGCCCGTATGCACAGCGTACCCGCCATGCCTGCCGATACAATAGATGTATGCGGCACGGGCGGAGACAATTATGGCACGTTGAATGTATCCACCGCTGTGGCCTTTGTGTTGGGTGCGCTTGGTGTGCCTGTTGCCAAGCATGGCAACAGGGCCATTTCCTCCCGATCAGGCGCGTCTGATGTGCTGGCCGCGCTGAGTGTGCCGCTTTCTGCCCAAGCTGAAGTTCTGGCGGAGCAGATGCAGGCGCATAAGGCCATCTTTTTGTCTGCCCCGCATCATCATCCCGCCATGCGTTTTGCTGCCCCGGTACGTAAAGCCCTCGGGGTGCGCACGCTGTTTAACTTGATGGGGCCTTTGGTAAACCCGGCAGGTGTTAAACGGCAGCTTGTGGGTGTGTTCTCACCCGCATGGCTAGAGCCGATGGTCAATGTGCTCAAAAATCTGGGCTCCCAGAAAGTCTGGGCCGTGTGCGGCCTGCCATCAGACGGACAGGGCGGTATTGATGAAATTACACTGGCTGGCCCAACACAGGTTGTAGCGCTAGAAGATGGTGCCATCTGCCCGTTTTCCATTACACCGGAAATGGCTGGCCTTGCCCATGCCCCCGTTAGCGCCATATTGGGGGGAGATGCCCAATATAATGCACAAGCTCTGGAAGCTTTGTTGCATGGCGCACCCGGGGCATATCGTGATACAGTGGTTTTGAACGCCGCCTGCGCACTCCATGTGGCAGGGCGGGTAACACTCCTGCGGGACGGACGCATTGATCCGCAGGCCTTGCGGGAAAGTGTGGTACAGGCCGCACGCCCACTGGATGATGGCACGGCTCTGGCTGTGCTGAATGGTTTGCGTGCTTCCGCCCCGGATGCACGCGCCTGAGACATGACAGGATAATCATGAACGATACACCGCTCGCGTCCTCGGCAGCTTCTGCTTCGGACACTCTTGCCAGCAAGATTGACGAACTGCCGGATGTTCTCTCCCGCATCTGCGCACGCACCAAGCTGGAAGTTGAACATCGCTCCACCCTGATGTCCCTTAAGGAAATCACGGCAAAAGCGCAGGAAACCAAAGAGGCACCGCGCGGGTTTGGCCGGGCGCTGAAGGAAAAAGCTGCGGACCGGGCCGTTGGCCTGATTGCAGAAATCAAGAAGGCTTCTCCTTCTGCCGGCATCCTGCGTGAAACCTATGATCCCGCAGAAATTGCCGCAGAATATGAGCAAGCCGGTGCAGCCTGTATTTCCGTGCTGACCGAAAGCTCCTGCTTTCATGGGGATAACGAAGATCTGGGCAAGGCGCGGGCTGCATGCTCCCTTCCTGTTCTGCGCAAGGATTTTATCCTTGATCCGTGGCAGGTTTATGAAAGCCGCATGATCGGGGCAGATTGCATTCTGCTGATTATGTCCATTCTGTCCGATGAAATGGCGCTGGAACTGGTTGACCATGCCAAAGGGCTAGATATGGATGTGCTGGTAGAAGTGCATGATGAGGAAGAACTCAACCGCGCCCTTGCGCTGGATACCTTCCTGATCGGTATCAACAACCGCAACCTCAAAACACTTCAAACCAGCTTAGACACCACGCGGGAGCTTTCTCCGCTTGTCCCACCGGATCGGATTATCGTGTCTGAAAGCGGCATCAAAACGCATGAAGATATCGTGCAGCTTTCCAGCATCGGTGTAACGGGCTTTCTGGTGGGTGAATCCCTCCTGCGAGATCCTCACCCGGGCGATGCCGCCAAAAAACTGCTGGGGCTGGCCTAACGTGCCCTCTCCAGCACTCACGCATCTGGATGCGGCGGGGCATGCGCATATGGTGGATGTTTCCGCAAAGGCTGCCACACGTCGCAAGGCTGTTGCCACCGGGGCAATTATTATGCAGCCCCAAACACTGGAAATGATCCTTTCAGGCGCGGCCCCAAAAGGTGATGTTCTGGCAACGGCCCGTATTGCGGGCATTATGGCCGCCAAAAAAACAGCAGATATTATTCCGCTCTGCCATCCGCTTAGCCTGAGCAGTGTTACTGTAGATCTGGCGCCGAATGATAACAGGATCGAGATTACCGCAACTGTTACAACAACCGGCGCAACCGGGGTGGAAATGGAAGCGTTAACCGCCGTGTCTGCCGCGGCCCTTACACTTTATGATATGTGCAAAGCAGTTGACCGCGGCATGCAGATAGAAAATATAAAGCTCCTCCACAAAAGTGGAGGGCGCTCAGGAGACTACAACGCTGCATAATGAATCACGCGAAACGCCATGCGGTTTTACTGGAGCTTTAGGAAATACCTAAATATCCGGAAACGGATGCCGCTGTTACGCACCATTTATTACGAACTGTTTACATATCGCAGAAGGTTCATCACGCATGGGAACGAACGCCAAACAGGTCGGTAAGGCAGGAAATAACGGTCCTTCCTTAACACGAGACCAGTTTCTTAAAGCCTACTATGACATGCTTCTGATCCGCCGCTTTGAAGAAAAAGCCGGGCAACTTTACGGCATGGGCCTGATTGGCGGTTTCTGCCACTTGTATATTGGGCAAGAAGCTGTGGTGGTTGGTATCCAGATGAGCCTGAAAGATGGCGATAAGCTGATTACATCTTACCGAGACCACGGGCAGATGCTGGTGGCTGGCATGACCCCCCGTGGCGTGATGGCAGAGCTTACGGGCCGTTCTACCGGGTATTCCCACGGTAAGGGTGGCTCCATGCATATGTTCTCCCGCGAGAAGAACTTTTACGGTGGCCACGGCATTGTTGGCGCTCAGGTTTCTTTGGGTATCGGGCTGGCATTTGCCAACAAATACCGTGATACGGATGAAGTTTCCGTAGCTTATTTTGGTGATGGCGCAGCCAACCAGGGGCAGGTTTACGAAAGCTTCAACCTGGCTGCTCTGCTCAAGCTCCCCTGTATTTTTGTTATTGAAAACAACCGTTACGGCATGGGCACCGCTGTTGAGCGGGCATCTGCATCGCACGAACTCTACAAAAATGGCGAGCCATGGGGCATTCCCGGCAAGCGGGTGGATGGCATGGATGTTGCCGCCGTATATGCCGCAGCAGAAGAAGCCGTAAAGCATTGCCGTGAAGGAAAGGGGCCTTACCTGCTGGAGATGATGACATACCGCTATCGCGGCCATTCCATGTCTGACCCGGCAAAATACCGCACGCGAGATGAGGTGGATGAAGTCCGCAAAACGCGTGATCCTATTGAACACGTTAAACACATCCTGCTGGATTCTGGCGTGACAGAAGCAGAACTGAAAACCATGGAAACCGAGATCAAGGGCATCGTGAACGACTCTGCGGAATTTGCGCAGACCAGCCCGGAACCAGATCCGGCCGAACTTTATACGGATGTTGTTCTGGAGGCTTGAGCATAAACATGGCGACTGAAATTTTAATGCCCGCCCTTTCTCCTACCATGACAGAGGGCAAACTGGCCCGCTGGCTGAAAAAGGAAGGGGACGCCGTAAATAGCGGTGACGTTCTGGCCGAGATTGAAACCGACAAAGCCACAATGGAAGTAGAAGCCATTGAAGAAGGTATTCTAGGCCGTATTCTTACAGCAGAAGGCACAGAAGGCGTTGCCGTTAACACACCTATTGCCATTCTGGTGGAAGAAGGTGAGGCAGTGCCAGATAATATCGACACGCCTAAAAGTGCAGCTTCCGCAGAAGCTCTGCCCGTAGCACAGCCAGCTGCATCTGCTCCTGTAAGCGCTCCGGTATCTGCCCCTGTTGAAGAAGAAAAAGACTGGGGTGAGACGCAGGAAATCACTGTGCGTGAAGCGCTACGTGATGCATTGGCCGCCGAATTGCGGCGTGATCCAGACGTGTTCCTGATGGGTGAAGAAGTTGCCCAATATCAGGGTGCTTACAAAATCTCCCAAGGCCTGTTGCAGGAATTTGGCGAAAAGCGCGTAATTGACATGCCTATTGCTGAGCATGGCTTTACTGGCATGGCCGTGGGTGCTGCCCTTACTGGCCTCAAGCCCGTGGTGGAGTTCATGACCATGAACTTCTCCATGCAGGCTATTGACCACATCATCAATTCCGCAGCCAAAACGCTGTATATGTCTGGCGGTCAGATGGGGTGCCCCATTGTGTTCCGTGGGCCAAACGGCCCGGCATCTCGCGTGGGTGCACAGCATTCTCAGTGCTACGGTAGCTGGTACGCCCATGTTCCGGGCCTGAAAGTAGTTGTGCCTTGGTCTTCCGCAGATGCCAAAGGCCTGCTGCGCGCTGCTATCCGCGACCCGAACCCTGTTGTGGTGCTGGAAAACGAAATTCTTTACGGGCGCAAATTCCCTTGCCCGATTGATGAAGACTTCATTGTGCCCATCGGCAAGGCCAAGATCGAACGTGCTGGCTCGGATGTTACAATTGTTGCGTTCTCCATTGCTGTCACCACGGCGCTGGATGCTGCTGCTGAACTAGCTAAACAGGGTATTGAGGCAGAAGTTATCAACCTGCGCAGTCTGCGCCCGCTGGATACAGATACAATTGTAGAAAGCGTAAAGAAAACCAGCCGCTTGGTTACAGTAGAAGAAGGCTGGCCGTTTGCAGGCATTGGCGCAGAAGTTGCCATGCAGGTAATCGAACATGCGTTTGATTGGCTGGATGCTCCACCGGCCCGCGTAACGGGTGTGGATGTGCCCATGCCATTTGCCGCCAATCTGGAAAAACTGGCCCTGCCACAGCCTGAAGATGTGGTTAAAGCCGCACTTGGCCTGATGTGAGGGAATGACAGATGGCGACTGAAATTTTAATGCCCGCCCTTTCTCCTACCATGACAGAGGGCAAACTGGCCCGCTGGCTGAAAAAGGAAGGGGACACCGTAAACAGCGGTGATGTTCTGGCCGAGATTGAAACCGACAAAGCCACAATGGAAGTAGAAGCCATTGAGGAAGGTATTCTAGGCCGCATCCTTATTCAGGAAGGCGCAGAAGGTGTTGCGGTCAACACACCTATCGCCATTCTGGTGGAAGAAGGTGAGGCGGTGCCAGATAACATCGACACGCCTAAAAACGTGGCGTCTGCTGAGCCAGCCCCTGTGCCGCAACCTGTTGCTTCTGCACCAGTAGCAACACAGGCAGCACCTGCACAGCGGGCAGATAAACCTGTTGGCCGGGTTGTGGCATCTCCACTTGCGCGGCGCATTGCACGCCAGAAGAATATTGATCTGGCAGCCATTCAAGGCACAGGCCCCAATGGCCGTATTGTTAAACGGGATGTGGAAGCCGCTCTTAACAAAGCCCCAAGTGCAGGGCAGGTGGCTTCTGCCTTGCCTGCATCTGGTGGCAGCAGTGCGGTGCCACACACCACTATGCGTAAGGTTATTGCACGCCGCCTGAGTGAATCCAAAGCCACCATTCCGCATTTCTATGTCTCCATAGATGTAGAACTGGATGCACTTCTGGCTTTGCGTGCGCAGCTTAATGCCATGTCTCCCGCAGAAGGGGCTGATGCCTTCAAGCTGTCTGTAAACGACATGCTCATTAAGGCTTCTGCCGTTGCCCTTAAGCAGGTGCCGGAAGTGAACGCGTCTTACACCGAAGATGCCATGATCCTGCACGAAGATGCAGATATCTCGGTTGCGGTTTCTCTGGATGATGGGCTGATCACGCCTATCGTCAAACAGGCAGACCGCAAGAGCCTGAAAGATATCAGTCAGGAAGCCAAGGATCTGATTGCCCGCGCCCGCGCTGGCAAGCTGAAGCCGGAAGAATTCCAGGGTGGTACGTTCTCCATCTCCAACATGGGGATGTACGGCGTGAAAGACTTTGCCGCCATTGTTAACCCACCGCAGGCTGCCATTCTGGCTATTGCAGCAGGTAAAAAACAGGCTGTGGTAAAAGGGAATGAACTGGCTATTGCTACAGTCATGACCGTTACCCTCTCGGTGGATCACCGTGTGGTGGATGGTGCGGCGGCTGCGCGTTGGCTTTCTGCTTTCCGCACTGCGGTTGAATCTCCGCTTTCACTCGTTCTCTAACCGCACGGCTTTCTGAGGATCAGGCATATTATGAGCCAGACTGATTTTGATATCATCGTTATTGGCGGTGGGCCGGGCGGTTATGTAGCGGCACTTCGGGCAGCACAGCTTAAGCTTTCCGTTGCAGTGGTGGAAGCCAACCACCTTGGGGGCATCTGCCTGAACTGGGGTTGTATTCCCACCAAGGCTTTGCTGCGTGCTTCCGAGATCAACCATCTACTGCATGATCTGGGCACATACGGCTTTAAAGCTGATGGCGTAAGCTTTGATTTTAAAGCAATTGTTGCACGCTCCCGCGCTGTTTCCAAACAGCTTGCATCTGGTGTACAGCACCTGCTGAAAAAAGCCAAAGCTCCTGTTTTTAAAGGATTTGGTAAGCTGGATGGCGTTGCTGCCGGTGGCAAGCGCAAGGTGCTGGTGCAGCCGGAAAGTGGTGCACCACAAACCCTTACCGCCAAGCACGTTATTCTGGCTACAGGTGCACGTGCGCGTGCATTGCCGGGGCTGGAAGCAGACGGTAAGCTTGTCTGGTCTTACCGGGAAGCCTTGGTGCCAGATGAACTGCCCAAGCGGCTGCTCGTCATTGGGTCTGGCGCTATCGGCACGGAATTTGCTTCCTTCTATCGCAACATGGGTTCGGAAGTAACGCTGGTGGAAGTTGCGCCGCGTATTCTGCCCGTGGAAGATGAAGAAATCAGCGCCTTGGCCCGCAAGGAATTTGAAAAACAGGGCATGCGCGTTCTCACCAGCGCCAAGGTTGGGGCGCTGAAAAAGGGCAAGAACGATGTCACTGTGCCTGTGGAAGTAGGCGGCAAAACGGAAACCATTACCGTAGACCGCGTTATTTCTGCCGTGGGTATTGTCGGCAACGTTGAAAATATCGGGCTGGAAGGCACCAAGATCAAAGTGGACCGCACACATGTGGTCACGGATGATCTGTGCCGCACGGGTGAACCCGGTGTTTACGCTATTGGTGACCTGGCAGGAGCCCCGTGGCTTGCACACAAAGCCAGCCATGAAGCTGTTATGTGTGTTGAAGCCATTGCTGGCAAAACCGTGCATCCTATTGATGTTACAAAAATTCCGGGCTGCACATACTGTCGGCCTCAGGTGGCTTCTGTTGGGTATACAGAAGCGCGTGCCAAGGAAGCCGGTTACAAGGTGCGCGTTGGCAAATTCCCGCTTATGGCTAACGGTAAAGCACTCGCCATGGGTGAGCCTGAAGGCATGGTGAAAACCGTATTTGATGCCCAGACAGGCGAACTGCTGGGCGCGCATATGATTGGTGCGGAAGTTACGGAAATGATCCAGGGCTTTGTGATTGCCCGCACAGCAGAGCTGACTGAAGCCGAGCTGATGGAAACCATTTTCCCTCATCCCACCATTTCTGAATCCATGCACGAAGCCGTTCTGGCCGCTTATGGCGGGGCGCTTCACTTCTAGTTTTGGTGTATCATCTCAAGGGTTTGATGTTGCCAAAGCACTATCTGGAGCGTTCCTGCCTTGACGCCACGGCAGGAGCGTTCCAGTTCTGTGGTAACCCTTGGCAAAAGCGGGCAAAGATATGTCTATTCGCGTTGTGATTGATCATCGAACAGGAGGCAGCAGCCCCAACAAGCTGCGTCATCCAGAAAAAGCACACCGGCCAGACAACCCCATAGCCCGCAAACCGGACTGGATACGCGTTAAGGCACCTAACCACCCAGTTTACCACGAAACACGCGCGTTGATGCGCAGCAACAAACTGGTAACCGTGTGTGAGGAAGCCGCATGCCCCAACATTGGGGAATGCTGGTCTCAGCGCCATGCCACCATGATGATCATGGGGGAAATCTGCACCCGGGCCTGCGCTTTCTGCAATGTTACTACCGGCCTGCCGCATGCGTTGGATGAAGATGAACCCACCCGTGTGGCAGAAGCAGTAGCGCGCCTTGGGCTGCGGCATGTTGTGATTACATCCGTAGATCGGGATGATCTGGAAGATGGGGGCGCACACCATTTTGCCCGCGTTATTCACGCCATCCGTGCAGCGGCACCAGAAACAACAATCGAAATCCTGACACCAGATTTTTTACGCAAAAAGAACGCATTGGAAGTGGTTGTTGAAGCACGGCCTGATGTTTTCAACCACAATCTGGAAACCGTGCCACGCCTGTATCCGACCATTCGGCCGGGGGCGCGTTATTATCAGTCTCTGCGGTTATTAGATCGGGTTAAACAGCTTGATGCCTCCATTTTTACCAAATCCGGGCTGATGCTTGGATTGGGGGAAGAAAAAATGGAACTCGCTCAGGTCATGGATGATCTGCGCGTGGCAGATGTAGATTTTATTACAATGGGCCAGTATCTCCAGCCTACAGTCAAACATGCCCCAGTTGCACGTTTTGTTACCCCGGCAGAGTTTGAGGATTACGGCACAATGGCACGCGTAAAAGGCTTTTTACAGGTTAGCTCCAGCCCGCTTACGCGCTCCTCCTACCATGCCGATGCCGACTTTGCCGCACTGCGTGATGCACGCAATGCCCGCCTGAAGGAGGATCAGTAATGCCACAGCACGCAGAAAAGCGTGTTTTACCTTATCGCCCGGATCAGATTTTTGATCTTGTTGCCGATGTTGGCCAGTATCCCAAGTTTCTGCCTTGGTGTGTTGCAGCCAAAGTGCGCACCCGCACCACCACAGAACTTGTTGCGGACTTAACCATTGGTTTTGGCCCGTTCCGGGAAAGTTTTACATCGCGCGTGACTCTGGACCGTCCATCATCCATTACCGTTCGGTATGAGCGCGGGCCTTTTAGGTATTTGCGCAATATCTGGAAATTCACGGCAACGCCTGAAGGCTGCCTTGTAGAGTTTTTTGTGGATTTTGAGTTCCGTTCACGCATTTTACAGGCGGCTATTGGTGTTGTGTTTACAGAAGCCACACGGCTGATGGTTTCTGCCTTTATCAAACGCGCGCGGGAAGTATACGGACCGCCACAAACACCAATTAGCAATACGGCAACAGCCTGTACCAGTGAGCACCCGGCTACCTGAGGGGCGAGTGGGTATTTTCTTTGGTTTATTCCTTTGTTTCGGTTGAAACCCTGCTTATGATGCATGCAGGCAATTTTCTGTAACCTATTGTGGAATATGGGAATTGCCTGTGAAAAGGCGATTCAACCTTATTGAAGGAATATATCCATATGAAAAAACTTTTTGCGGCAGCTCTGCTGGCATCTTCTGCAACTCTGGCTGTTGCGCCAGCTATGGCTGCTGAAACCGCAACGCATCATGGCATGCATGCGCACCATCACCATGAACATTGCCTGAAAGGCAAATGTGCTGCAGGTGAAAAAGCTGCACAGAACAATGGTGATGCTGAAACAGCAGATCTGAACGCCAAAAGCCTGGCAGCTGCACAGAACAATCAGGTTCCTGCCATTGCTGGCGCAGCACCTGCCGTAACAGCTCCATCTGCACCGGCTCTTACTGCACCGGGCGTTTCTGCATCTGGCATTCCGGCTCCGGTCGCTGCAGGCACAGGCGTAAAAGCGCCAGCTCTGCCCACAGCGCCTACCGCTACGGTGCCAACAAATGCTCCGCTGCCGGCTCCTGTTCCTGTTCAGTAATTTGAACGTACGCGCTGCTGCCGGCATCTGTTTCGGCAGCAGTATTTTTTGGAAGCATTAGCCCAAACGCTGTAAAATCAGCTCAAACGCATGCAGTGCCGCTTGCGCTCTCACATCTTCCCGGCTGCCTGAAAAAACCTGCTTGTCCGAGATAACAGCGCCGTTTTTCATGGCCGTTGCAAACCATACAAGTCCTACGGGTTTTTCTGCTGATCCTCCATCCGGCCCAGCAATACCCGAGATGGCGACAGAAACAGTCGCGAGCGGAGAGGCCTCTAATGCCCCTTCAGCCATTTTTTCCACGGTTTGCGCACTTACAGCCCCATGCTTTTCCAATATTTTGGCCGGAACCCCCAGCACCTTTTGCTTCATGGTATTGGAATACGTTACAAACCCGCCTTCCGTAACATCGGAAGAACCGGGAAAATGCGTCAACATGGCTGCAACCAAGCCACCTGTGCAGCTTTCTGCCGTAACCACATGTCCATCTACTTGCCGCAAGCGGGTGAGGGTGCGTTCAGCAGCAGCCAGCACAGAGAGTTCTGAAAAACCGGCATGAGGGGCAGACATTACCAAAACCTTCCGCTTAGTGTGATGCGCGCGCCATAACCGTACGCACGCCTTTTACACATAACGCCGCCATGGCGCCTGCAACTACGTCATCTCCCATCACACCTGTGGCATCGTGCCGCTTATCCAGCACACCCACCGGGCCGGGCTTTGTAATGTCAAACAAGCGGAAAAAGGCGAACGAGAGCAGAGGGTACATCCAGAACCATTTTTCACGGGCCTGTTCCTCTGTTTTAGGTAGGCATGCCAGCAGGGCTATCCACATGCCAGCCACTTCATCAATCACAATCCAACTGTGATCTTCGCCTTTGCCGCTGCGTTTTGTGGCCCACCAGCCCACCACGGTTACAGCAGCAATACCTACCACCAAAAGTCGCGGGCGCTTTAACAAAGGCAACCCCACCACCAATGCCGCCAAGGAACCAACCGTACCCGGCGCGCGGGGTGAAAGCCCACACCCACCAAATGTTGCTATCAGCCGTGCCATATCCATTTTACTGGTTCCCCAATGCCACATAGATGGTCATGTTTTCCCACACACGCTGCACGTAATTCCGCGTTTCGGAATAGGGAATACTCTCAATCCAGTCGATCATCTCTTCGGCCGAAGCACCGCTCTGGGCTGGATTGCCCGCGGTGCTCAACCAGCGTGCCAAACGGGTAGGCCCACCATTATAAGCTGCGGCCATATACGGCACCACAGCCCCAAAGCGGGACTGAATATGCTCCAGATAAGCGGTGCCCAAACGCATGTTGTTTTCCGGATCATGCAGCCCGGCCGCCGTTGCAGCAGAGGCCGGTAAGCCCGTTACACGCAGCATATCTCCTGCAGTGGAAGGTTTAAGCTGCATAAGCCCAATAGCATTGGAAGGGCTCACTGCATCAGGATTAAAGTTACTTTCCTGCCGCATCAAACCGAGCGCAACGCCAGCAGGCAAAGTGCTGGATGGCGGCGTATAAGGCAGAGGCCAGCCAGAGCGCAGCAGAAATACACCATCTCGGCCAGCATGGCGGGAGACTGTTACAGCTATATCCGGCAAACCCAACTGTGCAGACAAGGAAGAAAGTGCCAGGCGCTGCGGCGTACTTGTAACCTGCTGTTCCAGCATGTTCATAAAATCTCGCGCATGGGGGCGATCTCCCCATGAAACAAGGATCTGGGCTGCCTGTGCCAGCTCACTGCCAGAAACGTAAACATCTTCTGATGTGGTTGTTTCCGGGTCACGCTCGGCTTTCAGGCGCGTGCGCGTTTCCTCTGGCACATTGGCGGGGTCCAGCAGCACATTGTTGCGGCCTTCCAGTGCAGCGGCTGCCATTTGCCCATAAAATGTGCCGGGCAGGGCCGCTGCCTGCTGCCAATTTGCATGGGCCGAAGCAGAATCTCCTGCGGCAGCACGTGCCCGCCCAAGCCAGTAAAAGCCGCGGCTACGCGTAATAAGAGCTGAGGATTGTGCGAGCGGACGGAAAAAAGTTTCCGCTGTTGCCGGATCATGCTGCAGGCGCAGGGCAATCCAACCGGAAAGAAACTGTGCATCCAGCCTGTTTGTTGGCGTTGTGGCTGTATCATTTGCCACAGCAAAAGCATCGGCAGCACGGCCAGCCTGAATCAGTTCCCGCGCCAGCGTATCTCGTTCCCGCCAGAATGAAGCACCATGCGTGCTGCGTTCGGCATCTACACCAGCACTTTTCCATAACGCCACGGCTTCATCATAACGCTGCTGTTTACGTAGCCAGCGTGCATGATCGAGAATAAGGTACGGGTCAGTCCGCTGATTAGCGGGTAGGGCAGCAGCCAGTGTTTCTGCTGCCGGATCATCCGCACGAAAAGCCAGGCGGGCCTGCGCCAGCGGCTGCTTTTGGGCAGAAAGAGTGGGTAGGGTTTGCTTGGCTGCCGCGACCAACCCATTTTTCTCTTCACGGTCAAACCGCAGCCAAGAACATTCTGGCGTTATGGCAGATGCAAAGTTGCTTTGCAGAGCCGCAGCGGCAGAGCTGGCATCATTGCCATTTATCCAAGCCTGTGCGGCTTCTGTATTCAAGCGTTTGCTTAAATCTGCCGAGGCCGGAACCTGCGTGGCACACTGCGCAAGGGCAGGGCCGTATGTCAGATTTTGTGTAGCGCAAAGCCGGGCCAGCACTGCCGGATCTGTTTCCTTGGCCAATGCCAGTTGCATGCGTGATGTCAGCAACTGCCAACGGGGCCACACCGGACGTGTTTGCAGAAAATCAGCATAAGCCTGCGCACTGTTCTGCGAGGATTTCACTAACCCCAGCCAAACCGTCAACCGGCTGGCAACATCACTTGTAGGGGGTGTGCCTTGGGCGGCCTGTTGCTCCGTTGGCCATGCCAAACGGTTTTCAGAGGCTCCTTGCTGTTCTGGCGAGGAGGACGAGCAGGCGCTCAGCCCCACACACGCCAGAGAAACAGCAGCCACAAGGCGGTATCGGTACGAAATCGCAAAACGTCTCATACCGCAGAATCAGCGCGTTTCCCGCGCCTTGGCAAGTGCTTTCCGCACCACCCACAAATCAATGGGGCAAATGCCCCCAAACTTCACCACCACCTTTCACAATCAGCTCAATAGCAACGGCCAGAACAATCAGCAGGCCAACCCAGGAAATCCATTTATATTTATCCAGCAGGCGGGCAATAACAGAAGCCGCCAGCCCCATAAGCAGCACGGAAAGCGCCAGACCGGCTATAAGAATACCCGGATGTTCCCGCGCAGCACCGGCAACAGCCAGCACGTTGTCCAAGCTCATGGACAAATCAGCAATCAGGATACGGAAAATCGCTTTTCCCAAGCTGGCTGGGGGAGCCGGGCCCGCATCATCACCCGCATGGCTTTCCCGCATTTCGCGGTACATGCGCCAGCATACCCAAAGCAGCAAAAAGCCGCCAGCCAACGTAAGGCCCACAATTTCCAGCAGCCTTACAGCCACCAGTGCCAGCAGAATACGGATAACAGCCGCCAGCCCTACACCGGCAAAAATGGCTTTCCGCCGTTGTGCGCCAGAAAGAGACCGCACCGCCATACCAATAACAACGGCGTTATCCCCCGCCAGTGTCACATCAATCAGCACAACCTGCAAAAAGGCGACAAATGCTGTCAGGCTGAAGGAATCCAGAAAGCCGTTCACGTGAGCTCCGATTCGAAAAACAGGGCACAAAATGCACCCGAAAAGGCGGCAGTTTCGGGAAGGAACACAAAAAGTCAAAGTTTTCCGCTTTGCGGGCAGACGAAAGGCACGAAATCCGCTAGAGAGACGCCACCTGTTGGCTTTATTGTTTTGGTTAAGGAATTCTGCGTTATGGTGCCGCGTTATACTCGCCCCGTCATGGCCGCCATCTGGTCTCCCACAAACCGCTATCGCATCTGGTTTGAAATTGAAGCGCTGGCGTGTGAAGCCATGGCTGAATATGGCACCGTGCCAAAGGAAGCCGCCAAGGTTGTGCGCGAAAAAGGTGATGCCGCAATGGCCGCCTTCTCTGATGCCGATCTGGCCCGTATTGATGAAATTGAAGCCGAAACCCGGCACGATGTTATCGCCTTCCTGACATGGCTGGCAGAAAAGGTTGGCCCGGAAAGCCGCTTTGTGCATTTGGGCATGACATCATCCGATGTGCTAGACACCTGTCTGGCCGTGCAGCTTGTGCAGGCCACAGACCTACTGCTGAAAGATCTGGATGGTGTTCTGGATGCGCTGAAAACACGCGCCTTCGAACACAAGCATACCCTTACCATTGGCCGCAGCCACGGTATTCATGCCGAACCCACATCTTTCGGGCTGAAGCTGGCTGGCCATTACGCAGAATTCGCCCGCAACAAAGAACGGCTTGAAACTGCACGCGCTGAAATTGCCACCTGTGCCATTTCTGGTGCTGTAGGCACCTATGCGCATCTGGACCCGCGCGTTGAATCCTATGTGGCAGAACGTCTGGGCCTGAAGCCGGAAACCGTTTCCACGCAGGTTATCCCGCGTGACCGGCATGCCGCTTACTTCTGTGCTCTGGCCGTTATTGCCAGCGGCATTGAACGCTTGGCCATTGAAGTGCGCCATCTCCAGCGTTCTGAAGTGCGTGAAGCCGAAGAATTCTTCCATAAGGGCCAGAAAGGCTCTTCCGCCATGCCGCACAAGCGCAACCCGGTGCTGACAGAAAACCTGACAGGTCTGGCCCGCTTGGTACGTGCCGCCGTTATTCCGGCGCTTGAAGACGTAGCCCTGTGGCATGAACGCGATATCAGCCATTCTTCCGTAGAACGGAACATCTGCCCGGATGCCACCATCGGGCTGGATTTTGCCCTTGTGCGTCTGTCTGGCATGATCTCCAAAATGCTGGTGTATCCAGACCGTATGGCCGCCAACATTGAAAGCCTTGGCGGTGTGGTGCATTCCGGCGAAGTGCTGCTGGCACTGGCCAAAGCTGGTCTTTCTCGCGAGGATGCCTATCGGATCGTGCAGCGTAACGCCATGGAAACATGGACCAAACTGGGCACGCCGGAATGCAAGACCTTCCGTGAAAATCTGGATGCAGATCCAGAAATTTCCGGCCGTATCTCTCCCGACGTTCTGGATGCGGCAATGGATAGCCGCCAGCACCTGAAGGCGCTGGATACGCAGTACGAAAAAATCTTTGGTGAAACAGGCCCCCGCCAGTAAGCAGGCTCCCCTGTCATAGCAGGATATATCTTCCTACCCGGAAGCCTGCTATGAACCATATTAGCATGTAAGGGGCCATACTGGCTGGCCCCTTGAACAACAGCCAGTTCTGCCCGAACTGGCTTTACCCTTTTTCGACAGGTAAGGATCATCATGGCCCGTCGGCGTCAGCTTTATGAAGGTAAAGCCAAAATCCTTTTTGAAGGCCCCGAACCTGGCACCCTTGTGCAATATTTCAAGGACGATGCCACAGCAGGGAACGGCGCAAAAAGCGGCGTAATTACCGGGAAAGGCGTTCTGAACAACCGTATCAGTGAATTTCTGATGCTGCGGTTGCAGGAAATCGGCATTCCCACGCACTTTATCCGCCGTATCAACATGCGTGAGCAGTTGGTAAAGGAAGTGGAAATCATTCCGTTGGAAGTGGTTGTGCGCAATATTGCCGCTGGCAGCATTTCCAAGCGCTTTGATATTCCCGAAGGTGAGCGCCTGCCGCGCCCGATTGTGGAATTCTATTACAAGAATGACGCGCTGGGTGATCCTCTGGTTTCAGAAGACCACATCATCGCCTTCGGCTGGGCCTGCCCGCACGATATGGAAGAAATTACCGGCATGGCCATGCGGGTAAATGATTTCCTGTGCGGCCTGTTCAGCGGTATCGGCATCCAGTTGGTAGACTTCAAACTGGAGTTTGGCCGTATCTGGGAAGGCGAAGAGATGCAGATTGTGCTGGCAGATGAAATCTCGCCAGATAACTGCCGCCTGTGGGATATGCACACAAACGAAAAACTGGATAAAGACCGGTTCCGTCGCGATATGGGCAACGTAAAAGAAGCCTATCAGGAAGTGGCGCGCCGCATGGGTATCCTGCCAGAAAACGGGGCAGGCGGAGATATGAAGGGGCCGGAAACGGTCCAGTAACCACGCTGGTGGCAACGGGAGCTTGAAAATGAAGGTACGTGTAACCGTCATGCTGAAGGACGGTGTTCTGGATCCGCAGGGCAAGGCTATTAGCCACGCATTGCAGACACTCGGCTTTGACGGCGTACAGGATGTGCGCGTGGGCAAGGTGATTGAGCTGGATCTGCCCGGCGCAAAGGCCGAGGAAGCCCAGAAAAAGGCCGATGCCATGGCGCGTGATCTGCTGGCCAATCTGGTAATTGAAGATTACTCTGTAGAGGTGGTGGAATGAAGCGCACCCTCCTTGTAACTCTGGCCTTGGCATGCGCGGCACCGGGCTTTGCCCATGCCCAGCGCATTGCGCCCATGAAGGCAGGCAACTTTGCCCGCCTTTGCACGCGCGCTACCAGTGCTGGCATTTGCGATGCCTATATTGGTGGCCTGACGGATGGTGTCTCTCTTTCCAAGATCAATGATCGGAACGAGGGTGATCCATCTGCACCTGCTGGTTTTTGTGTACCTACCACAGAAACCATGCCCGTTATGCGTTCCAAGGTTCTCGCCTGGCTGAAAGCGCATTCTGAAACACTGGACAAGCCGGTTGGTGAAAGCGTTTTTGCCGCCCTGCATGCCTCTTATCCGTGCAGTGTGAAAAAATGAAAGCAGCAATTATCGTATTCCCCGGCACGAACCGGGAGCGCGATATGGCCATTGCCCTCAAGCGCGTTACAGGGCAGGCCCCGCGCATGATCTGGCACCATGAAACAGATCTGGGAAATACCGATCTGGTCGTGCTGCCAGGTGGTTTTAGCTATGGCGATTATCTGCGCTGTGGTGCCATGGCCGCTCATTCTCCCATTATGGGGGCTATCAAAGCCTTTGCCCAAAAGGGCGGCCATATTCTGGGTGTATGCAACGGCTTCCAGATTTTAACGGAAACAGGGCTTCTGCCCGGTGCACTGTTGCGCAACGCCAACCTGCGCTTTCTCTCTCAGGATTGTTACCTGAAGGTGGAAGCCGAAAACACGCCTTTCACGCACAAGTGGAAAAAAGGTGATGTCTTTCGCACCCCGCTGGCCCATGGTGATGGCAATTACACGGCAGATATCGCCACGCTGGAGCGGCTTGAAGGCGAAGGCCTTGTGGCGTTCCGCTATGCCGATGCCAAAGGCAACGTGCAGGCGGATGATGCCGACAGCAACCCCAATGGCAGCGTTAACAGCATTGCGGGCATTCTCAGCGAAAACAAACGCATTTGCGGCATGATGCCTCATCCAGAAGATCTGGTTGATCCTCTGATGGGCGGTGAAGATGGTCTGCCGTTGTTCCAAGGTCTGGTGGAGGCTGTAGTCCGGTGAATAAGCCTGTAACCGTTGATGAATCTCTTGCCCGTGAATTCGGGCTGACATCCGAGGAATACGGTCGTGTGCTGTCCATTATGGGCCGCACCCCCAGCCTGACAGAGCTGGGCGTGTTCTCTGTAATGTGGTCGGAACACTGCTCCTACAAATCTTCCCGCAAGTGGCTGCGCACGCTGCCAACCAAGGCACCGTGGGTTATTCATGGTCCCGGTGAAAATGCTGGTGTGGTGGATATTGGGCAGGGCTATGCCGCCATCTTCAAGATGGAAAGCCATAATCACCCGTCCTTTATCGAACCCTATCAGGGTGCGGCCACGGGTGTTGGTGGTATTCTGCGTGATGTGTTCACCATGGGCGCGCGCCCCATTGCCAACCTGAACGCCCTGCGTTTTGGGAGCCCGGAAAACCCGGTTACCCGCCGCGTTATTGATGGCGTGGTGCGTGGCATTGGTGGCTATGGCAACTGCGTTGGCGTGCCGACTGTCGGCGGGGAAATTAACTTCCACCCGGCTTATGATGGCAACCCGCTGGTAAATGCCATGACGGTTGGTTTGGCCCGCAAGGACCGCATCTTCCTGTCCGCAGCGGCAGGTGTTGGCAACCCGGTTGTTTACGTGGGCTCCCGCACAGGGCGCGATGGTATTCATGGTGCCACCATGTCTTCCGCCGAGTTTGATGAAGATGCACTTTCCAAGCGTCCCACGGTGCAGGTGGGTGACCCCTTCATTGAAAAGCTGCTGATTGAAGCCTGTCTGGAACTGATGGCAACAGATGCCATTGTGGCCATTCAGGACATGGGCGCTGCTGGCCTGACATCCTCTTCTGTGGAAATGGCAGGCAAGGGTGGTGTAGGTATCGAGCTTGATCTGGATGCCGTGCCACAGCGTGAGCCGAACATGACGGCTTATGAAATGATGCTGTCTGAAAGCCAGGAACGCATGCTGATGGTGCTGCGCCCTGACCGGACAGACGTGGCCCGCAAGATCTTTGAAAAATGGGAGCTGGATTTTGCCATTATCGGGCATCTGACAGATACCGGCCACATCGTAGTCAAGCACAAAGGGCAGTTGGAAGCCGATATTCCGCTAGACCCATTGGCAGAACAGGCCCCCATTTACGATCGCCCGGCAACGCCACCCAAGGCACCGGCTCCGCTAGAAGGCGTGCATGCACCGCTTTCTTTGGATGCCACGTTGCTTAAGCTTGTGGGTTCGCCAGATCTGGCCTCCCGCGCATGGGTATGGAACCAGTATGACAGCACCGTAGGGGGGCAGACAGTCCGCCGCCCGGGCGCTGCTGATGCGGCTATTGTGAAGGTGGAAGATACAGACATCGGTCTGGCCATCACCACAGATTGCACTCCGCGTTACTGTCAGGCAGACCCCAAAACGGGTGGTGCACAGGCTGTTGCCGAGGCATGGCGTAACCTTACAGCCACCGGCGCACGCCCGCTGGCCGTAACGGATAACCTGAACTTCGCCAACCCGGAAAAACCCGAGATCATGGGCCAGTTTGTGGCTGCGGTTGAAGGAATGGGGGAAGCCTGTTCAGCGCTGGATTTCCCGGTCGTGAGCGGCAACGTGTCTCTTTATAATGAAACACGAAACCCCGATGGCTCCACCACCGCCATTCTGCCGTCACCCGCCATTGGTGCATTGGGCGTTCTGGATGATGTGAACAAGGCTGTTGGCCTTGGCATGCAGCCGGAAGCTGACGTGGTGCTGATTGGTGAAACCAAGGGCGAACTTGGCCAGACCATCTGGCTGCGTGAAATTCTCGGTCAGGAAGCAGGTGCGCCGCCGCCGGTCGATCTGGCTGCTGAAAAACGCAATGGTGACTTTGTGCGCAGCGCCATTCTGGATGGCACCATTACCGCATGCCATGACATTGCTGATGGTGGCATTATGGTTGCCGCCGCAGAAATGGTGATGGCAAGCGGCATTGGGTGTGAACTGGAAAGCCCAGATTCCGGCATCCGGCCAGAAGCCTTCTGGTTTGGTGAAGATCAGGCCCGCTATCTGGCGTGTGTGGCAGACGGCAAAGCCCTTTGCGAGCGCGCTCAGGCTGCTGGTGTGCCAGCACGTATTATTGCCCGCTCAGGCGGAAATGATTTGATTCTGCCAAGCGGCGTCACCATATCCGCAGCACGCCTGAAAACGGCCCATGAAGCGTTTTTCCCGACGCTGATGGGCAACTAACAAAACAAGCGGGAAGGAAGCAGACCGATGGCAATGTCCGCCACAGAACTCGAAACCTATATCCGGCAGGCTTTTCCGGATGCCCAGATCAAGATTGATGATCTGGCAGGGGATGGTGATCATTATGCCTGTTCCGTGGTGAGCGAAGCCTTCCGGGGCCTTTCACGCGTGCGGCAGCATCAGCTTGTCTATCAGGCCCTGCAGGGCCACATGGGCGGCAAGCTGCATGCGCTGGCGCTTACAACTTCTGCTCCCTAATCACTTAGCTTTTAAGGATATCAGACCATGACAGATACAGCACAGCAGCGCATCAAGCAGGACATTGAAGCCAACCCCGTAATGCTGTTCATGAAAGGGGATGCCGATTTCCCTCAGTGCGGTTTTTCTGCGCGCGTCGTGCAGATTCTCCAGCACCTTGGCGTGCCTTTCAAAACCGAAAACGTGCTGGCTGATCCAGCCATCCGTCAGGGCATTAAGGATTTCTCAAACTGGCCGACAATTCCCCAGCTTTACGTAAAAGGGGAATTCATTGGCGGGTGCGATATTGTCACCGAAATGTATCAGTCTGGTGAGCTGCAGAACCTGTTCAAGGAAAAAAACATTCCTTGTAACGCCCCAGCCTGATTTTTGGGTTGTCAAGTGGGGGTGGGCCTGTATAGTCCCTAAAGAAAAGAGAAACAGGTTGGGATCAGATTAATGAAACGAGTTGCGGTTGTACGTGGCGCTCTTGCTCTTACAGCACTTGGCGTAGGGTTGGTCACCACTTCTTCCTCTGCTCGGGCAGAACGCATTATTTCTGATCTGGAAGCCAGCAAGCTGACTTTTGCGGCACTTACAGCAGCGCCGCCACCGGTTGTGCATCATGTTCGCCATGTTGCTGTAGCCAAGTCTTCACACCGTGTTGTTCTGGCCGCAGCCCAGCATGGCAAGGCCCATAGCATGGTGCGGCTTGTAAGCTACCATCCGGCGCATGCGGTTTCTGCACATAGTGTCAAACACCGCCACCGCACCTGATTTTTTCTCTTTTACACCCAAGAATGTTTTAAAGGCGCTCCTGTTGCAGAAGCGCCTTTTTTACATTTGGCGGATAACATCCTCCAACCGTTCCATTCTGCCTGCATCATCAAACACAAACAGATCAAAACGCATTTCTTCATATTGCCAATAAGGGTGCTTTTGCAGCAGACATTCCGCCGCGCGGAACAAGCGCCGCTGTTGCGCTGGCTGTAAACTTACCAAGGCTTCATTCTATAGAACGCCGTTTTTTTACTTCCACAAAGCACAAAACTGCTGCTTTACTGGCCACAATATCAATTTCACCCCGATGGGTGCGGGCTCTGCGTAAAAGCACTGTCCATCCATCCTGCTCTAGCCAGTTGCAGGCTTGCTGTTCGGCAGCCACACCTTGCGTGTAAGCAACACTGCCGTTTCTTTGTTTCTGCAAAAATGCTGGCCCCTGTTTTGCAGCCACTTTGTTCGGTATCTTATAGCCCAGCCCATTTTGTGTGAGCATTTTACCTATCATGTTGCCAGACTTGTCCATTTCACCTTTTACGCTTGTGCTTACAGTTATCAGATTTGTGCTGGTTGTTTCTGTCGGGTTGCACATTCTTCTTACAAAACGCAACACAGCATCTGCTATCGGGTGGATAGGCGCATGTGTTTTTATGCCGCTGCTGGGCACAACCCTTTATTTGATGTTTGGCATCAACCGCGTCACCCGCTTGGCCAAAAAGCTGGTTGGAGATCGCTCCCCCCGCCGGTTGGAAATAGACCAGCCTTCATCTTGGAACAGGGAATTAGAAGGCCAGTTTGCGCCATTAGCCCTTATGGTAGGCAAGCTAAGCAGTCGTGCTCTGGTCGGTGGCAATTCCATCATTCCATTGCATGATGGAGATGGCGCATACCCGCATATGCTGGATGCCATCGACAAGGCCAGCAAAAGCATTTTGCTGTGCTCTTATATTTTTAGAGATGACAAAGTTGGTGGCCTGTTTGCAGATAAACTGGTTGCCGCCCATAAACGTGGCGTGCAGGTGCGTGTGCTGGTTGATGGCATAGGTAGCGGCTATTTTCTTTCTCCCCTTTACCATCGGTTGCGGCGGGCAGGGGTGCCGTGCGCGCGCTTTATGCATTCTTTGCTGCCGTGGCGGATGCCTTTCATTAATTTGCGCGATCACCGTAAAATTCTGGTGGTAGATGGGCGTATCGGCTTTTTAGGCGGGCTGAATATTGCGGATGAAAACATGGTTTCCCGCAAACCCAAACACCCGGTATCGGACACGCATTTTAAAGTGGAAGGCCCGGTGGTACGCCAGTTGGCCGAAGCTGCTGCGTGGGATTGGTATTTTACCACGCAGGAACGCCTGCATGGTGATCTGTATTTTCAGGAACACAAAAGCACGGGTGAATCACTCGCGCGTATTGTTACGGCTGGGCCGGATACGGATCTGGAAAAAATAGAATACACCATGTTGCAGGCCATTACGCTGGCCCGCAAAAACGTAAGGTTGATGACACCTTATTTTCTGCCGGGGCAACGCCTTATGTCCGAACTGGGGCTGGCGGCCCTTCGTGGTGTGCAGGTTGATCTTGTTATCCCCCACCAGAGCAATCATCTGCCGCTGGATTGGGCGTGTGCCGCCAATATCGCACCTTTGCTGAATGCTGGCGTGCGCGTCTGGCTGGCAAATCCCCCCTTTAACCATTCCAAGTTAATGGTGGTCGATCGCGCATGGTCTTGTGTGGGAAGTTCCAATCTTGATATTCGTAGCCTCAGGCTGAATTTTGAAATCAATATGGAAATCTACGATACCGTATTGGCCGAAATGCTGGATAATTTTATTACCAAGCACCGCAACAAACGGCTCACACATTATGATCTGGATAACCGTAACAAGATCATCCAGATCCGGGATGCATTTGCCAGATTGTTTATGCCCTATCTGTAAAAATTACAGCCCGATCAAAGGCCGTAAAGTAACGGCAATAGGCCGGTGATCCGAGGCAAAAACCGGCAAAACACGGGCGCTTAAACACTGCATGCCTTCCACCAGGCACCGGTCAATTCTAATAGGCAGCAAATCCACCATCCGGTGTGTGGGGGCCTTAGGCCCAACATCCTTAAAGCCCGGCACCAATGTTGGGCCCAACAGGTTGAAATCCCCCAAAATGGCACATGGGGGAGAAAGCAGGGTGGCCAAGCGCCGCAACTGCTTACGGTTTAACATCTGCCCATGAGACAGATGCACATTGGCCAGAGAAAACTTCTCATACTCAATAATCTGGGCATGGCGCTTAAACAGCGGGCCAGAAGGAATGGTGCAGGCTCTGGGCGCACGTGCAAACGGAATACGGCTCCAACATGCTACACCGTGAATGCGCCCCGGCTGCGGGTTACGCGCATAGTGGCCACCAATCACATCTGGCAGCACGTCTATTTCTACCGTGGCCTCCTGCATAAGCAGCACATCGGGCTTTTCAGCCTCGATAAGGGCGGCAATATCATGCACGGTTGCCCCAGTGCGGCGCAGCAGGTTCCAGCTGATAACCCGCACGCCCTCCATATCGCAGGCAACAAAGGAATGGGCTGACTTGCGACGCGCAAACTCAACCAATCGAGAGAGTGGACGCCTCATGATGTCAGAGTCCTTTTTTCATCCTGCGCAAGAGGTTGTGCGGCTTCATCCGCTGCAAATTCTGTTGTGAGTGTAAAGCCAATAGCCAGCAGAATTGGCCCCAGAAAAATACCTACGCCACCGAAAGCCAGAAGGCCGCCAATAACGCCCAGCACTGTCAGCAGATAGGGCAGCTTACTGCCGCGTGCAATAAACAGCGGGCGAATAAGATGATCTGCCCCCGATATAATCAAAACACCATAAAGCAGCAGTAAAATGCCTTTTCCCGGATGATGCATGCCAAATAGCCATAGGGCAGCAGGTATCCATACCAACGGGGCACCTATGGGAAAAACCGCCAAAAAAGCCGCCAGCACACCTAAAATAACGGCTTCTCCAACCCCCAGCAGCCACAGGCCCAAACCTGTGAGAATACCCTGTATGATCGCGGTGCCTAAAATGCCATACACTGTTCCGCGTACTGTGCTGCCCACAATATGCAGGTGCCGCCCGGCCTGATGCCCCGCAATACGCACCATAACGGCCTGCACCGTATCCCATAACATGGGGCCGCTGAGCCAAAAAAAGAAGGCGATAAACAGCGCCATAACCAGATGCAGGGCGCCATTGGCCATGCGCATCAACACTTCAAGGAGAGATTGAATGATCTCACCTGCATAGGGACGCAGTTCATCCCCTACAGAGCTGATGTTGCGGCTCCAGCGCTCCCAATGGTGGCTGATATCCGGCCCAAAAGCCGGCAGTGATGTGACCCAATGGGGTAGGGGTGGCAGTTCATGAATTGTGCCAACAAATGCCATAATCTGCCGCGCCCAACGGGGGCCGGATGATACACAGGCAGATGCCAAAAACGCCAACGGCAACACCACGCCCACGGCACACAGCAGCGTCATGGTCAGGCTGGCAGCATTTGGCCCCATGCGGCGGCGCAAATGCTGGAACAATGGCCATGTTGTATAAGCCAGCACACCTGCCCACAGCAAGGCGGAAGAAAAGGGTGCAAGCACCAGCACGCACCCATACGTAATGCCGCCCAAAAGCAGCAGCCGCATGATGCGTTCGGTAGAAGCGGGCTGACCAGTTGCCATTCGGCCATTAAATCATGAAATCTGGATTTTGTCTGGTGTGAAAACAAAACTTCTCCATGCACACTTAACATGCCGCACCATGATGTTTTGTTTGCCAGCCAGACAGGGCTGTGTGATCTTTGCCGCAGAATATTCAAAATAACAGTAGGTCAGGCAGCCGATATGTCACCTCTTATTTCCACACAAAAACTGGCCGAAATGCTTGGCACCTCCGGCGTGCATGTGCTGGATGCAACTGCCCTTTTGCCGGGAGAAACCTTTAACCCGCAGCAAAGTTTTGCCGCAGCGCATATTCCCGGTAGCCGGTATTTTGATATCGAACTGTTTTCTGACCCAGAAAGTGCGTTGCCGCATACAGCTCCCTCCGCCGCGCGGTTTAGCCACCTGTTTGGCAGGCTGGGTATAACGGCACAGGATACCGTGGTTTTTTATGATCAGGGCAATGTTGCATCGGCTTGCCGCGGGTGGTGGTTAACGCGCCTGTTTGGGCATGAACGCAGCTTTATTCTTGATGGCGGTTTGCCTGCATGGGGGCGTGATG
This sequence comes from Acetobacter pasteurianus, assembly GCF_009914215.2. Taxonomy (NCBI): domain Bacteria; kingdom Pseudomonadati; phylum Pseudomonadota; class Alphaproteobacteria; order Acetobacterales; family Acetobacteraceae; genus Acetobacter; species Acetobacter pasteurianus. The sequence goes on from NZ_CP039846.2 coordinate 39,555, forward strand.
GACACCCAACAGAAGCAGCTGCTCCTACCGCAGCGTTGCCAGCACCTTATCAGCCACGCACATGCTATACGCATATTGTGGGGCTGGGGGACATGCTGGATATTGTGAAACATGGCTCACACCCCATTCTGGATGCCCGCAGCGCTGCCCGTTTTTATGGCGAAGCACCGGAACCTCGGCCCAACGTTGCCTCTGGCCACATGCCGGGCGCACGTAATATGCCTTATAAAAACCTGCTGAATACAAAAGGGCAGTTTTTGCCCCCTGAACAGTTGCGCGCTCTCTTTGCACAAGCAGGCATTACGGAATCTGATACTCCCATAACCACCTGCGGCTCCGGTATGACAGCTGCCGTGCTGACGGCAGGTCTGGCTATTGCCGGGCTTAATATGGGTGCCTTGTATGATGGATCCTGGGCAGAGTGGGGCAGCTTCCCCAATGCGCCCGTAACAGTGGAACGCACAGCATGACAGACGAAAACAAAGTTTCCGCCGGCTGGCTTAAACTTGCATCTTCCCTCAGCCATGTTGCCCGCCCACAAGCAACAGAAGCAGGCACCTACGTAAACCTGCCACTGGAACGTGGCTCTACCGTTGTGTTTCCTTCTCTGGATGCCATGCAACAAACTGGCCGCAAGCGGTATGAGCATGTCAGCATTTATGGGGCTATGGGCTCGCCCACCCAGCATGAGCTGGAAAAAGCCATTGCCACCATAGAAGGGGGTACGGACACGCAAGTTGTCTGTTCTGGTCTGGCAGCCTGCACCACGCCGCTTCTGGCTTTTCTCAAAGCCGGCGACCACTGCCTGCTGGCAGATAACGTATATGGCCCAACCCGGCGCTTTGCAGAAAATATGCTCAAGCGCTTTGGAGTGGAAATTTCATATTTTCCACCCTGTGCAGATGCCGCAACTATAACGGCCCTGATGCGCCCCAATACGCGCGTGGTGTTTACGGAAAGCCCCGGCAGCCACACGTTTGAGGTGCAGGATGTTGCCATGTTAGCAGAAATTGCCCATGCGCATGGTGCCTTGCTATTTTTTGATAACACATGGGGCTTTGGTATTTTTGCGCCATTCAAACATGGCGTGGATGTGTCTATTCAGGCGCTTACAAAATACCCTGCTGGCCATTCTGATGTAATTGCGGGTGCCGTTACTGTTGCCGATACGCGCCTGTGGCATACATTGCGCGATGCCGCCATTCAGATGGGGCAGGTGGCTGGGCCGGATGAATGCTGGCTTACCTTGCGCGGCCTCCGCACCATGGGCGTGCGGTTGGCTCAGCAGGCAAAATCTGCCCTGCACATTGCCAAATGGCTGCAAACCCGGCCAGAAGTGGCTCGCGTACTGCACCCTGCATTACCGGAATGCCCCGGCCATACATATTGGAAGCGTGATTTTACCGGTGCAGGCAGCCTGTTTGGTGTTGTGCTGAAAGCCGATTACACAGTGCAGGACATGCAGCGCATGATTGATGCCCTGAAGATGTATGGCATTGGCGCATCTTGGGGTGGGTATGAAAGCCTTATTCTTCCGACCACAGGCGGCATTACCCGCAGCAGTGAATCCCCAGTGCAGAATGGACCTGCCTTCCGCCTTCAGATTGGGCTGGAAAACCCGGATGATCTGATTGCTGATCTGGAACAGGGCTTACAGGTTCTTAAAAGCGCCTGACCACTTTATTCTACCAGCCGGGGTTAGTTAGCAGAACCCCGGCTGCGATAGGTAGCTGCTTCTGCCACATGCTGGGGCTGAATATCCAGCTCTCCAGCAAGATCAGCTATGCTGCGTGCTACGCGTAACATGCGTGTATAGCCGCGTGCAGAAAACCGAAATCTGGCCGCTATGGCTTGCGCCATGTTCTGCGCTTCTACCGATACACACAGATCTTCCAATGCGGCTTCTGCATTTTTGCGCGCACCTTGCCGCTCTGCCTGCATCTGGCGCGCACACTGCACGCGTTCAGCTACTGTTGCGCTGTTTTCTCCCGGCGGGCCTGCCATATACCCCAAGGGTTCATAGGGCTGCATGGCAAGATGCATGTCTATTCTGTCCAGCAAGGGGCCAGAAAGACGGTTCATGTAATCCTCACCACAGCGCGGGGCTTTGCGGCACTCTCGGCTGGCATCGCCCAGATATCCGCAACGGCATGGGTTCATGGCCGCAATAAGCTGGAAGCGGGCAGGGTAGGTAACGTGCACAGCAGCACGCGCAATGCTGATCTGGCCGGTTTCCAACGGTTGCCTTAGTGCTTCCAAAGCGGAGCGGGAAAATTCTGGCAATTCATCTAAAAACAATACACCCCGATGCGCCAGGCTGATTTCACCCGGCCGCGCACGGACACCTCCGCCCACTAAAGCGGGCAAACTGGCCGAATGGTGCGGATCACGAAAAGGCGGACGCCTTATGGGCCGACCACCTACCAGCAAACCCGCCGCACTATAAATGCGCGAAACATCCAGACTTTCTGCCACCAAAAGATCTGGCAATAGACTAGGCAAACGCGCAGCCAGCATGGATTTACCTGCACCCGGCGGCCCGCTGAGCAACAGGGAATGTCCGCCTGTGGCTGCAATTTCCAGCGCACGGCGGCCCGTTTCCATCCCGCGGATATCCGCCAGATCGGGTTCAGATACCGGTTCATCTTCCTGCGCAGAAAACTCTGGAGGAGATAAAACCTGCAATCCGTTAAAATGATTGATAAGTGCCAGCAGGTCTGGTGCGGCCAGAATGGAAATATCCCCACCACACAAGGCTTCCTGCCCCTGTGCCGCAGGGCATACCAAACCCAAATTCATGGAAGCTGCTTCCAAGGAAGCAGAAAGCACACCCGCAACCGGGTTAAGCCGTCCATCTAGGGAAAGTTCGCCCAAAGCGGCATAACGCGCCACTTCCTCGCCGGGTATCACACCCATGGCTGTTAGCAACGCCAAAGCTATGGGCAGATCGAAATGCGATCCTTCCTTGGGAATATCCGCAGGAACAAGATTAACCAGAATACGCTTGGCAGGCAGGGCAAGCCCGATGGAAGTGAGTGCCGCACGCACACGTTCGCGCGCTTCTGCTACGGCTTTATCTGGCAGGCCAACCATTAAAAAGGCTGGTAAACCGCTAGAAATTTGCACTTCCACCCAAACGGGGCGGGCTTCTATGCCGCAAAAGGCAAAGCTACGGATGCGGGAATTGAGTATTCCCGCCCCGATAGACACGCTTATTTACCTTTGTAAATCAAACGTGCGCGGATTGTGCCTTCCATGCCACGCAGGTCTTGAAGAAGACGATCATCCAGTTCCGTGTTGCCGCCGGTATCGGCTTCAATCACCACGTAACCGATTTCTCCATCCGTCTGCAGGAACTGCGCCGTAACGTTGCAATCTGCATTCATGAAGATTTCGTTCAGGCGCATCATCATGCCCGGCACATTGCGGTGCGCGTGCATAAAGCGAGTGCCGCGCGGGCTTTGCGGCAACTGAACGCCTGGGAAGTTCACGGAACCAAATGTGGAACCCACATCGGAGTATTCCACTAGTTTGCGCGCCACTTCCACGCCAATGCGTTCCTGCGCTTCCACGGTAGAACCACCAACGTGTGGAGAAAGGATAACGTTATCCAGCCCCTGCACAGGTGTTTCCAGCTTATCGTTCGGGCCTTTTGGTTCCTTGGGGTACACGTCAATAGCCGCGCCCAGCAGGTGACCGCTTTTCAGTGCTTCTGCCAGCGCATCCAGATCAACCACGTTGCCGCGTGCATTGTTGATGAGGAAAGAGCCTTTCTTCATCGCCTTGATCTGGGCTTCACCCATCAGGTTCTTGGTTGTAGGCAACTGCGGAACGTGCAGGCTCACAACATCGCTCTGCGCCAGCAGGTCTTCCAGCGTTTCTACCGGCAGCGCATTGCCGTGACCCAGCTTGTCCACCACATCGTAATACACCACGCGCATGCCAAAGGCTTCTGCCAGCACGGAAAGCTGGGAACCAATGGAGCCATAGCCGACAATACCCAGCGTTTTACCGCGTACTTCCCAGCTATTATGGGCGGATTTGGACCACTTACCTTCATGGCATTCCACAGAGCGTGGGAAAATGCGGCGCATGAGCATGACAATTTCGCCCATCACCAGTTCCGCCACGGAACGTGTGTTGCTGTAAGGTGCGTTAAAAACGGGAATACCGTTCATACGCGCAGCTTCAAGATCAACCTGATTGGTGCCGATGCAGAAGCAGCCAATGGCCATAAGCCGGTCTGCGCCATCCAGCACTTCCTTGGTCAGCTGCGTGCGGGAACGGATGCCAACAATATGCACACCTTCCAGCGCCTCTTTGAGGGCATCGCCCTCCAGCGCGCCTTTATGACGCACAACGTTTTCATAACCGCTGGCTTTAAGAAGGGCGACGGCACTATCGTGGATACCCTCCAGCAGCAGAATGCGGATCTTGTCCTTGGGGAGAGACAGGTGCGTGCTTGTGCTCATGTGGAACCGACCAAATAGCTGTTGTGCCGAGCGGCAGACCTATCTCAAAAACTACAAAATTGATAGGGCCGCCGCATGAGAGATAAAGAAAAGATACCGAAATCTAGCGATCTGCCTGCAATGTTGCCACGGCCTGCTGATGTAAAGATGCCGAGCCAGCCGCCAGTACCGTGCGGTCTCCATCCATCCGTAAGGGCGTGCCATCCCATGCTGTTATCACGCCGCCTGCGCCTTCAATAACGGGCACAAGGGCAGCCCAATCCCACGGATTCATGTCACATTCGGCTATCAGATCAATCTGCCCCAAAGCCAGCAGGCCATAGGCGTAGCAATCTCCGCCCCATGTCATGCGCTTGGCGCAGGCTTTCAGGGTTTTCCAGCCAGTGTGGGGGGCAAGTTCCAGCATTTCGGGGGATGTGCAGGACATTTCTGCAGCTTCCAGCGCCACGTTCTTGCGTGTGGCAGGCCGACCGCCCAACGGTGATGAAAACTGCGTAGGCTGACCTTTCACACCCAACCAGCGTTCATTCAGCACCGGCTGATCCAACAGCCCCAGCACCGGCACACCATGATGGCAAAGGGCAATCAACGTCCCAAACATGGGGCGCCCCGTTACAAAAGCCCGCGTGCCATCCACCGGATCCAGCAGCCATTGCCACGGAGCCTCTGGGTTTTCGTGGCCGAATTCTTCACCAAACACGCCGTGATCAGGCAGGCGTTCAGCCAGAATGGCGCGCATCACACGTTCTGCACTGCGGTCTGCAATGGTTACAGGGCTTGCATCCTTTTTATCATCCACCGCCACATCTCGTCGGAACCACGGACGCACAACCGTGCGGGCGGCATCTGCCATCATGGTGGCGACGTCTGTAAAAAGGCCGAGTTCTTCCGAATGTGTCATGGTGTGCATCCTGCCTGTGCGGGCGCAACCTGCCCGCCGAGAGTGTGAAGAAATGCAATAACATCCGCCCGTTGGGCGGGATCTGGTATACCAGTGAGAGACATACGTGTGCCGGGCGCAAAGCGAGCAGGGGCCATAAGCCAATCCGCTAGCATCTGGTCTGTCCAATGCTGGCCTGCATGCTGCCGTAACGCCGCAGAATAGGTGTAGCCAGTGCATGATGCCACACCACGCCCAGCAACACCGGCTAGCGGTGGCCCGGCGTTTTCCGCGGCCCCACCAGCCAAGGCGTGGCACTGCGCGCAAACCTGCCTGACGGTTGCACCACCACGCTGCACATTGGCCTGCGCCATTAACGGAGCAATAGGTACGGGCTCTAACCCCGGCAAAGAAAAAGCAGGGCGGGCAGGGGCTGTATCTGGCACGGTGCTGCGTGCAGCAAACACACATGTTGCCAGCACTGCCGCACTAAGCACGGCGGAAACCGCTATTCTGTTCAGAAACCTGCCATCCATGCCCGGGAGGCACCTCGTTTTCTGCCGGTTGCGTTTACCGTGCAGCTTTCATAAACTGCGCGCCGCTTTCAACCGGCTATAGGACGAGCCGCTTTTCGGAGCAAGCTGATGGTCTCTTCTCTTGTTGTCATACCTGCCCGGCTTGCTTCCACTCGCCTGCCAGGAAAACCGCTGGCAGACATTGCTGGCCGCCCCATGGTACTGCGTGTGTGGGATGCAGCCATGGCCGCCAATATTGGCCCGGTTGTGGTGGCCGCGGCGGATCAGGAAATTTATGATGCTGTAACCGCTGCAGGTGGCACCGCGATTCTGACAGACCCCGACTTACCTTCCGGGTCAGACAGAGTATGGCAGGCCACCCAAGCGTTTGATCCTGATGGCAAATATGATGTGCTGCTGAACCTGCAGGGGGACCTGCCAACATTTGAACCGCAGGCATTGCGTGCCGTTATGGATGTTATGGCCAATCCTGCGTATGATGTTGGCACACTGGTTGCGCCCGTAACATCGGATGCTGAAAAGAACGCATCTTCTGTGGTGAAAGTGGCCTGTGATTTTTCAGAGGACACGCAAACAGCGCCTGCGCTTTATTTTTCCCGCCAGCCTATTCCGTGGGGCAATGGGCCGCTATGGCACCATATTGGTGTATACGGGTGGCGCCGCGCTGCGTTGGAGCGATTTGTAGCTCTGCCACCATCTGGTTTGGAAAAGCGTGAAAGTCTGGAACAACTGCGGGCACTGGAAGCTGGCATGCGTATTGGCTGCACACGCCTTGCATCAGCGCCATTTGGGGTGGATACACCAGAAGATCTGGAACGCGCACGCCGTGCATTTGGAGCATAATTGAGGCATGACACAAAAGGTTATCGCCTTTCAGGGCACACCGGGCGCATATTCAGATCTGGCATGCCGCAATGCCAAACCGGGGTGGAAAACCCTGCCATGCCGCACCTTTGCTGATGCCATTGATGCCGTGCATCAGGGCCGGGCAGAACTGGCCATGCTGGCGTGTGAGAACAGTCTGGCTGGCCGCGTGCCGGATATTCATTCCCTGCTGCCAGCTTCTGGCCTGCAAATTGTGGGAGAGCACTTTCAGCGGGTGGAACACTGCCTGCTGGTTGTGCCCGGCACCCGTATGGAACAGGTGCGGCGCGTGCACACGCACCCTGTGGCCTTAGGGCAGATCAGAAACCTGATCCGTGATTACAATCTGGAACCCGTAGCCGAGTTTGATACGGCAGGCGCTGCGGAGTTGGTGGCTCTATGGAAAAAGCCAGAAGAAGCCGCTGTAGCTTCTGCTCTGGCGGCAGAACTGTATGGGCTGGAAATTCTTAAAAAGAACGTGGAAGACGCAGACCACAACACCACGCGTTTCTATATTGCCTCCCGCACAGCAGACCGCCCGCCGGTAGAAACCCCCAATGTGATGACGACGTTGATCTTCAGTGTCAAAAACCAACCCGGCGCGTTGTATAAAGTACTGGGCGGGTTTGCCACCAACGGCGTAAACATGACCCGGCTGGAAAGCTACATGTCTGGTGAAACCTTTGCCGCCACCCGTTTTTTGCTGGATGTTGATGGACACCCAGATGATATACGGTTGAGCAAAGCACTGGCAGAACTTGATTTTTTTGCACAGAACACCACAATTCTAGGTGTCTACCCTCAATCGCCCTTCCGCCAGCATACTTCTCAGGATACGCCGCGCGCCACGCCGGCACATGCCATTTCAGGATAAGTGACTGCCCATGTCTGATACCTTTTTCTCCGGGTCCATTACCGCGCTGATTACCCCCATGAACCGGGACGGCAGTCTGGATTTTGCCTCGTTCGAAAAACTGGTGGACTGGCAGATCCGTGAGGGTACAGCTGCCTTGTGCGCTGTTGGCACAACGGGGGAAAGCCCAACCCTTTCTCATGCTGAGCACCACGCGGTTGTGGAGCGTACCATCAAGGTATCGGCCGGGCGCGTTCCTGTTATTGCAGGCGCAGGCTCAAACAGCACATCCGAAGCTATAGATCTGGCACAGTATGCTGAAAAAGCCGGGGCAAATGCTGTATTGGTGGTTGCACCTTATTACAACAAACCCACGCAGGAAGGGCTTTACCGGCATTACATGGCTATTGCTGATGCCATTTCCATTCCGGTTATTCTTTACAATATTCCGGGCCGTTCCATTGTTGATATCAGCGTGGAAACAATGGCGCGTCTGGCGCGGCACCCTAACATTATTGGCGTAAAAGATGCCACGGCCAACCTGCTGCGCCCATTGCAGGTGCGCCGCGCCGTAGAAAAGCGTTTTAACCAGCTTTCTGGGGAAGATGGCACCGCTGTAGCTTTTCTGGCTGCGGGTGGTGATGGCTGCATTAGTGTAACCGCCAATGTGGCACCCGCCTTGTGTGCCAATGTGCAAAAGGCGTGGCAGCAAGGCCGCACGCAGGATGCCATTGCGATTCAGGATAAGCTCCTACCGTTGCATGATACGCTGTTTTGCGAGAGCAATCCGGCCCCGGCCAAATACGCCGCCAGCCTGCTAGGGCTTGCAGGTGAAACCTGCCGCCTGCCGCTTGCACCGCTAACCGAACCTTCTCGTGAGAAAATACGCGCTGCCCTTGTTGATGTCGGGCTACTGAACTGATGAGCTCCAAATCTGGAAAATCTGCCAAAAGCTCCATGATCTCTCATGGCATGGTGGCGCAAAACCGTAAGGCGCGCTTCAATTACAATATTCTGGAAACCATTGAGGCCGGGCTCGTACTAAAGGGCGCTGAAGTAAAAAGCCTGCGCCTTGGCCGTGCCACCATTAACGAAGCCTTTGCTGGTGAACGCGATGGAGCGCTCTGGCTGTTCAACAGCTATATTCCCGAATATCAGGGGGGTGTTCTCTCTCGCTTTGATACGCGCGCTCCGCGCAAGCTGCTGATGCACCGTAAGGAAATGCGCAAGTTTATAGGTGCCATTGCCAAGCAGGGCGCAACACTTGTGCCCTTGAATGTGCATTTTAATGATAGAGGCTTAGCTAAAGTCACGCTCGGCTTGGGCGTCGGTAAGAAAAGCCATGACAAACGCCAGAGCATCGCAGACAGAGATTGGCAGCGTGATAAAGCGCGCTTGATCCGGAACAAGGGGAAGGGAGACTATTAACCCCTCTTTCCCGTTTGTTGCCTGTTTAAATATTCAATCAGCCAAGCATAAAAAAAAACCCCGGCAAAACCGGGGTTTTTTCTTGAAACCTAATTCTAAAATCAGGATCAGGCCGGAGAAACTTCAGCAGCTTCTGGGCCTTTCTGACCCTGAACCACTTTTACGTTTACACCCTGACCTTCGTTCAGTGCGCTCAGGCCAGACCGTTCCAGAGCAGAAGCGTGAACGAAAATGTCCTTGCCACCGCTTTCCGGTGTGATGAAGCCAAAACCTTTGACAGAGTTGTACCATTTTACGGTACCACGTGTGTCTTCAGCCATGGACAGATCCGGGGCAGGGCGGCCAGCCGGACGGCTGCCAAAACCGGGGCGCGGTGCACGGGGGCGTTCTGGCTGAGCGGTGCTTTCGTCAACGGAAATAACTTCCGCAACCTGGCGACCTTTCGGGCCCTGGCCAATCCGTACAACCAGTGTCGCACCCGGGCTTACACCCTGATGGCCTGCCTGAGAGAGTGCATTGGCGTGCAGGAATACATCACCGGTGCCATCTGCCAGTTCAACAAAGCCGAAGCCTTTTTCGCTGTTGAACCATTTAACAGTTGCACCAACTTCCGGCCCGGAAGCCACAACCTGCGGACCACCAGCGCCACGGCGCGGTGCAAATCCACCACGGTCACCGCCACCAAATGCAGGGCGCTCACCAAAGGAAGGCATGGACATGTAATCGTCATCAAATCCGCCGCGGCGAGGAAAACGAGAGCTGCGGTCGGTCCTGTTACTTTTCAACGGTCTTGATCCTGGAGTACGGAGAAGGCTGAAGCTTCTCCCGATATTGAAAAACGGGCAGTTTGCCGGAATGGGTTGACAGGTTTACGTAATTTGAAGAAAACGCCACCGTTCCCGTTCCTGAAAGCTGCAAATGCGCCCACTGTTTCCGTAGCACAGCCAACAGCGTGCGACTATAGAAAAGCATGAAATTGGCGGGAGTTTCACACACTTTTCTTAATCTCACAGTTATGTGATATCTCCGCGCCCATACCCACCCGATGCTGGCATGATAGCCACAGCAGGACAGGATAAGGGGAAACGGGCTTTCTTGTGCGGGTATTATCCATTAAGAACAGCCTAGAATCATGCCCGCACATGGCCAAATGGAAGAAAAAGCATGCCCGTAGTTTTAAAACGGCTTCGCGCACGGCGCCTTGCCCTTGCGTCTCTTATGCTGGCAGGGGCATCCGTGTGTTCTCTTTCTTCCGCCAAAGCGACTCCTGCCTCTGACAACAAAGGCACATGGACCCTTCAGGGTGAAAACGATGCCATCACCACCCTGAAAGGTACATCGGACCAATACTATACCAGCGGCCTGCGCTTTAACTGGACATCCGGCACCAACACGCTCCCCACCCCCATTGCCGCCATTAACAAGGCCATTTGGGGGGAAGGGGTGCAGCGTATCAGCATTGGTTTGCAGCAACTTATTTTTACGCCGCGCAACACGCAGGTTTCCAGCCCGTGGGCTCCGGGGCAGGCGCAAACGGCCCGTATTAATGATAGGCCCTATTCCAGCCTGCTGCTGGGCACCGTGAATCTTATTAATGATACGGACAGAACCCGCAGCGTATTTGGCATTCAGTTTGGTATTATGGGGCCGGGCGGTCTGGGCGAGCAGCTTCAGAACGGATTCCACGGCCTGATTGGCGATACCAAAAATCAGGGCTGGTCTCATCAGCTTAAAAACCAGCCCATCTTTCAGGTGCAGGGTGGGCGTATCTGGCGTTTGCCCTTGGCGCATGTGTTTGGCGTAGAATTTGACATGCTGCCATCAGCCGCGGCCGCCATTGGTGATTACCAGATTTATGGCCGCATTGGTGATGTGTTCCGTATTGGGCAGGGGCTGGATAGTGATTTCGGCACACCTACCATTCAGGCTTCCGGCACAGATGGTACGGATGCCTATAAATCCCGGCGTCCTTTTTCATGGTACATCTTTGGTGGCGTAACGGGTGAGGCTGTTGGGTATGATGCCTCATTGCAAGGCAACACCATGCGCAGCAATTCCCTGCATGTGATTAAAAAATGGGATGTGGGTGAAATTCACGCCGGTTTGGCCTTTATGTTCTGCGGTTTGCGCATTTCCTACAGCCAGGTCTGGCAGACGCAGCAGTTCACCACAGCCAAGTCTGGCCTGTTTAACTATGGGTCATTAATGGTTTCGGCAAAGTTCTGATTCTTTTTTCTGCACCACACAAGGGCGATTGCACAAAAAACAGGCATAAAAATTGTGCAATTTACGTGCATTTGTGTTTTTTTCGTCACGAGCCCTCAAACCTGCCTGCTTTTGAGGCGTTAACATTCGTTTTCTCATAGCGTAGCGCGCCGCGGCTCTTTTACACTCCAAACATCAAGACCGAACCGGGATTGTAAGGGGGATAAAAGAAACCATGTCGCGCACATCAACATCTTCTCAGCAACACACCTGCCAGATCATCCCATTCCAGATGGAGATCACATCCCGCCAGCAGGCTTACCTCACCCGTTGGGTTCAGGCTGCTCAGCCCATGGGCATTTGCGATGCGGATGTTTTTGTATCTGAACAGAAGCAGGCCGGCATTTCCGCTGGTTATGTTGTGGTATGGGTGCGCGAAACCCCAGATCCCGCTTACCAGATTTACTGCCACGGCAACCGCTGGATTGTTATGGATGCCATTCGTGACAATAAACTGGGCAGCTTCAACACCTTCGCAGATGCCCTGAACATGATCCGCCCCGTCATGCCGCGCGAACAGGGTATTGTTGCCGCTTAAACGCCCCAGTTTATAGGTATTATTCCGGTTGGCCGCCTTCTTCCCTCCCAAGGGAAGGGCGGCTTTTTTTTACCCACTTGCCTTGCACCAAATCATTACGAAATCCTGTTATTTCCATTTCAGGGATTGCCTCATGGGTTTCTCCTGCTGCAAGGACTACCCAGACCATCACCAGTTCGAGCAGATCTGAAAGGATCCTGAGATGACAAGCCTGACCCTCGCATACCCCGAAACCACCGTGCATGAGGCTACGGCAGCAGCAATCATCCGCGTTCTGGAAGCCAATGATGTAGAGCCCGATATTGTCACTGGCCCTAAAGACGTGCTGACAGACATGCTCAAAAAGGGTGAGGTTGATTTTTACGTGTCTGCCTGGCTGCCAGATGAAGATGCAGACATGCTGGCCCCCGGCATTCTTCCTCTTGGCAATCTGTTTCGCCCAGCGGCCCATTGCTGCATTTCCGCAGAAGATACGCCGCTGACATCTTTGGATGATGTGGCACAGGCTGGGCCAGAGCTTTCCCGCACCATTATCACGCCTGCATCCCTGCAACAGCACATGGAAAACGTGTTGCAGCAGTATGGGCTGGATACCGCAGGCTTCAGCCTGAAAGTGCTGCCCGATGAAGAAGCTCTGGCAGAACTCAACGCCGCCCTCAAGCGGGAAGAACTAGTGTTGATGCCGCTGTTTCAGCCGTGCTTCCTGTTCCACATTGGCGGTTTCCGTATTCTGAACGACCCCAAGAATGCACTGGGGGGCGAACAGGACGCGCGCATTCTGATCCGTGCAGAAACCAAGGATGAAATGGAGCAGGATCTGCTGGACGAACTAGATGAACTGATGCTGAGCGCCAAAATCATCAGCGCCATGGATTACGCCATGCGTGTTGAAGGCATGACAGCCGATGAAGCGGCAGAAGCCTGGCAGCGCGGCAAACTGCTGCCCCGCTAAGGAAAGGCCGCGCCAGCATGACAGATCAATCTCCCGCCGATACGCGCGATTCCAGCCTTGCTGCCCAGTATGAGGCGTATCCATACCCGGAAAGAAACCCGCAGGATGAAGCCAAGCGCCTTTTAATAGGCAGCCCTAGCCATTTGCGGGAAATTGACTACTGGGTTTTTGGTGCCAAACGGCCGCAAAGCCAGCCTTTACGGGCATTGGTGGCCGGATGTGGCACGGGGGATGGCGCCATCATGCTGGCAACACACCTACAACGCGCCGGTCGCCCCGGTGAGGTTGTGTGTGTGGATCGCTCCCAAAAAGCGCTTTCCATTGCGCAGGCGCGGGCGCAAGCGCGGGAGCTGGCAAATATCCGCTTCATTCAGGGCTCTCTTACAGAGCTGGATAGGCTGGATGTGGGCCTTTTTGATTATATTGATTGCTGCGGCGTGCTGCATCATCTGCCTGATCCTGATGCCGCATTGGCCATGCTGGAGAAGCACCTCGCGTCCGGTGGCGGGATGGGGCTGATGGTCTATGCCCCCTATGGGCGCACAGGCGTTTACATGGTGCAGGATGCGTTGGAAAAAATTGCACCGCATTCCGAAACACCTCAAGCGCGGCTGGATATGGCACGCCGCGTTATGCGCACGCTGCCAGCTACAGCTTGGCTAAGGCAGAATGGTAACTTTGGAGATCATCTCTCTGGCGGCGATGCAGGACTGTATGACCTGCTGCTAAACCCAAGAGATCGTGCTTATAACGTTACCGAGTTTTTGGAGTTTCTGGACAAAGCCGGACTGGAACCATCCTGCCTTATGGAACCGGCACGGTATGATCCAACCCTGTTTTTGCCAGATCCACGCCTGCGCGCACGCATCAGCGACCTACCATGGCAGCAGCAGGCCGCCATAGCGGAAGATCTGGCTGGCAATATGGCCACGCACGTTGCCTATGTTGTACGCAAAGGCGCGCGCGTTACGCCGCCAGACCCGCTAGATTTTGCGGCTGTGCCGGTAATGCGTGAAATACCGGGGGTAGAACTGGCCAAGCAGATGCGGCCAGATCACACACTACCTTTTGCGTTTGGCACGTTGATTGTGCCCATTCCCTTGCCGCCACAAATGCGCGGCATTCTGCCCTTAATTGACGGTGAACGCACAGTGGGCGCTTTGGCAGAAGCCGTAGCCCCACGTGGTATTTCGGAAAGCAAGTTCCGCAAAGTATGGGGGGAAGGTTTTACCACGTTGGAACGGCTTAACCGCGTGCTGTTACGTCCTCCAGCCTGATTGCACCCATTGCGGGGAGGAGATTTGAAATGTCAGCACTGCCCGTAATTATTTTTGGTGCAGCCCTCAATCCAGATGGCAGCCCTTCTGTCGCGCTCCTAAACCGGGTGCATTCAGCACTTGTGTTTGGCGCTGCGCATGGGTCCGTTGTGTATATTCCCACGGGTGGCGTGCCGCAAAATGGCCAGACAGAAGCAGATGTTATGGCCTCCTGCCTGTTAAAGGCTGGCGTTGCTCCAGATACTATTCTGGCCGAACCCACGGCGGGAGATACGTTTGATTCCGCCGTTGCCTGCACGCGTTTGCTACGTCAGGCAGGGTATTCTGCTGCTCAGCCCATAGCTGTTGTTTCCAGCCCCTTACATCTGCCGCGCTGCGTTTTGCTCATGCGCCTTGCGGGCTGGAAAGTGCAGGCCGTGCTCTTTTTACGCGCACAACCGCATGTTCCCAACATGCGCAAAAAACTCCTGCGTATCGCGCATGAATGTCTTGCCCTGCCGTGGGATGCACTGCTTGTTCTGGGCTGGCGTATTGTGCGGCGCTGAACTGCGCCGTATTCTGCCGCCCGATTTCCTGCCGGTCTGCGTTTTGCGTGGCTTCCTTTTTACAGGCCGCCATTTTGCGCAAAACACAACAAAGCAGCCCGCGCAGTTCATGATCTTGCCAAAACAGGTGGCTTCCATCCGTCTGGCAAGGAAAAATTTGGAACAGTGAGTATCATGGCCGTTTACGCATTTATTTTTCCCGGACAGGGCAGCCAGTCTGTTGGTATGGGGCAGGAGCTTGCAGAAGCTTTTCCTGCGGCGCGTTCTGTTTTTGAAGAAGTTGATGACGCCTTGGGCGAAAAACTCTCCAAAATCATTTTTGAAGGCCCGATGGAAAGCCTGACCAGCACAGAAAACGCCCAGCCAGCGCTTATGGCGGTTTCCATGGCTGTTCTGCGCGTTCTGGAACAGGATGGCGGCTTGGATCTTGCTGGCAAAGTTACGTTGCTGGCTGGGCATTCCCTGGGTGAATATTCCGCTCTGGCTGCTGGGCGCGCCTTTGGTGTGGCAGAAGCGGCACGCCTGCTACGGCTGCGCGGGCAGGCCATGCAGAAAGCTGTTCCCGCAGGGGAAGGCGGCATGGCGGCCCTTATTGGCGTTACATTGGCGCAGGCAGAAGACATCTGCACCAAAGCCTCTGCCAAAGGTGATGTGGAAATTGCCAATGATAACGGTGGCGGCCAGATTGTTATTTCCGGCAAGAGCGCAGGCATTGATGAAGCCATTGCCATCGCCAAGGAAATGAAGATCAAGCGCGCACTCAAGCTGCCGGTTTCCGCACCATTCCATTCTTCGCTCATGAAACCCGCAGAAGATGTGATGGCTGAAGCACTGGCCAAAGCCGAAATTACCGCCCCGATTGTGCCCGTAATTGCCAACGTAACGGCCGAGCGCGAAACCGATGCCGATACGATTCGGCAAAATCTGGTGCGTCAGGTTACTGGCCGTGTACGCTGGCGCGAAAGTGTGGCCGCCATGGTGGGTATGGGCGTGGATACGTTTGTAGAAATTGGTGCAGGCAAAGTGCTTTCCGGCCTTGTGCGCCGCATTGATTCCGAAGTGACCGGCCTTTCTGTGGGAACGCCCGCCGATATCGAATCTTTCCTGAAAACTTTGTAAAAACAGCTGGTAAATACATATCATGTTCAAACTGGACGGAAAAACCGCACTGGTTACAGGCGCAACCGGTGGCATTGGCAGCGCCATTGCGCGTTTGCTGCACGCACAGGGCGCAAAAGTGGTGCTGTCTGGCACGCGTGAAGCCGTGTTGCAGAAACAGGCAGAAGAACTGGGAGAAGGGCGCGCATTCTACGTGGCAGCCAACCTTTCTGACCCAGCAGAAGCCGATGGCCTGATTGCCAAGGCGGAAGAAGCTGCCGGGGCTCCTATTGATATTCTGGTGAACAATGCAGGCCTAACGCGCGATATGCTGGCCCTGCGCATGAAAGATGAAGACTGGGATCAGGTTTTAAACGTTGATCTGTCTTCTCCTTTCCGGCTGTGCCGCGCAGCGCTTAAGGGCATGCTGCGCCGCCGGGCAGGGCGTATTATCAACATTTCCTCTGTTATTGGCTCTACCGGCAATGCCGGGCAGGCCAACTATGCCGCTGCAAAAGCTGGCATTACGGGTATGAGCAAATCTCTGGCGCAGGAAGCCGGGCCGCGTGGTGTTACGGTAAACGTGGTGGCACCGGGCTTTATTGTGACCCCCATGACAGACGTTCTGCCAGACGCGCAGAAAGAAAAACTGCTGGGCGCGATTCCGCTGGGCCGTCTGGGGCAGCCAGAAGATGTGGCTTCTGCCGTGCTGTATCTGGCATCGGATGAAGCAGCATGGGTTACGGGCACCACGCTGCATGTAAACGGCGGTATGGCAATGGTTTAAGGGGTAACGCCCTTAAACTTGGCCTCTGTATTTGTCTGCGCAGAAGAGAGGGTGCAAAATCCTTTCAGATGTGGCAGACAGACTATACAAACACGCACATGGCCGAGGGGCCGGAAGAAAGTCTTTTCCGGTTTGCCTTGGCTTGTGATGGAAAAACGTGCTAAGCGCCCGCAACCCCTGTTGCTGGGGAAGAATAACGGAAGCAGTGCTGTTTTCTATTCTTCTACCAATGGGGGTTGTGGTAGAGCAGGCACCAGAACAACCTGCCCGCATGTAAAACCGGGCCTATGGGATACAAAGACAGATGAGCGAAATCGCTGATAAGGTTAAGAAAATCGTGGTCGAGCATCTCGGCGTCGAGGAAAGCAAGGTCACACCGGATGCATCGTTCATCGATGACCTGGGCGCTGACAGCCTTGATACCGTTGAGCTGGTGATGGCGTTTGAAGAAGCCTTCAATGTCGAAATCCCGGAAGATGCAGCGGAAAAAATCACCACCGTTAAAGATGCTATCGATTACATCGAAAAGCAGAAAGCTGCCTGATTTTCAGGTACTTTTGCGTTTAACGGAAACTGTGGGTCCCTCTGCTATTTGAGGGACCATATACGTGCAGAACAGGGAGCGGGCTGGTTTGTTGCAGTCGGCCGGAGTAAATTCTGGACGGAGACGGGTAGTCGTCACCGGAATGGGCATCGTCGGACCTCTGGGTCTGGGCGTTGAAAACGTATGGTCACGTCTGATTGCAGGCGAAAGCGGGATTGGTAGAATCACGCAGTTCGACCCAAGCGATCTGCCGGCCCATGTGGCTGGGGAAGTGCCGGAAGGGCCGACCGCAGAAGGAAAGCTTACACTTTCCGAGTGGATTTCCCCCAAAGACCAGCGCAAAATGGACCGCTTCATTCACATGGGGTTGGTGGCAGCAACGGAAGCGGTGGAGGATTCCGGTTGGAAGCCTGAAACCGAAGAAGATAAATGCCGCACCGGTGTGATGATTGGCTCTGGCATTGGTGGTTTGCAAACCATCTATGATGCCTCCATTACCGTGCATGAAGGTCGGGCACGGCGTCTTTCGCCGTTCTTTATCCCGTCCGCTCTCATCAATCTGGTTTCTGGCCATGTTTCCATCAAATATGGTTTCCAGGGGCCAAACCATTCAGTTGTCACAGCTTGCGCCACCGGCGTGCATGCTATTGGTGATGCTGCGCGCATTATCATGTTTGGTGATGCCGATGTAATGGTGGCTGGTGGTGCGGAAGCAACCGTTTGCCCATTGGGTATTGCTGGCTTCTGCTCAGCCCGCGCGCTATCCACCGGCTTTAATGACACGCCCGGAAAAGCCTCCCGCCCATGGGATAAAGACCGCGATGGTTTTGTAATGGGTGAAGGTTCCGGCGTTGTGGTGCTGGAAGAATACGAACACGCCAAAGCCCGTGGCGCCAAGATTTATGGCGAAATTATCGGCTACGGCATGTCTGGTGATGCATACCACATTACCGCACCGGCAGAAGGCCATTACGGGGCATACCGCGCCATGCGCGCTGCACTAAAAAGTGCAGACCTTACCCCGGCAGATATCAACTACGTCAATGCTCACGGCACCTCCACCATGGCGGATGATCTTGAGCTAGAAGCCGTTGAACGTCTGTTTGGTGATGATGCCCGTAAGCTGGCCATGTCTTCCACCAAATCTGCAACAGGCCATTTGCTTGGTGCGGCTGGTGCTGTGGAAGCCATTTTCTCCATTCTGGCTATTCGGGATAACGTGGCACCGCCTACGCTGAACCTGGATAATCCATCACGTGAAAGCGTGATTGACCGCATTGCCCACACGGCACAGCAGCGGGAAATCAACGTGGCTCTTTCCAACAGCTTTGGATTTGGCGGCACAAATGCCAGTCTGATTGTGCGTGGCGTCTAAACCGAAAAAGAAGCCTGCAAAACAGCCAGCCCAAAAAGGCCGTGCTGCCCTGAAATGGCTAGGGGGCCTGTTTCTTCTTTCTGCTTTGGCAGGGGGAGGAACAGGTTTTTTTGCATGGTATAGCTATACAAAACCGGGGCCTCTGCCTGTGGCTACGGATGTTGTGGTGCCACATGGTGGCTACGCCAGCACGATAAGCGCGCTACAACAGGCACAGGTGCTGCCGTCTGGCTGGTTCACAGATAAGCTGTTTGTAACTGCCATTTCTCTTACGCGTAAAAGTGGCCAGCTACATGCTGCAGAACTGCATTTTCCACAACATGCTTCCATGCAGAATGTGCTGTTCATTCTGCGGCACGGCAAACCGGTTTTACATAAGCTGACCATTCCGGAAGGGCTTTCTGCCCACCAGATTCAGGCCGTTATTGCTTCTGCGCCTTTTTTGGAAGGCGAGGCACCTTTGCCCGCAGAGGGCAGCACATTACCACAAACTTATAATTACCTGAGAAATAGCCAGCGGGCAGATATTGTAAAGCGTGCCCAAAACGCCATGCAAACAGCGCTGGATACTGTCTGGCAAAAGCATGATCCGGCTTTGGATGGCACTATATCCTCACCGCAGGTTCTGCTTGTGCTGGCTTCCCTGATAGAAAAAGAAACAGCTTTACCAGCAGAAAGGCCCATGGTTGCGCGCGTTTTTCTAAACCGCCTGCAAAAGGGCATGAAACTGCAAACAGACCCTACCGTGATTTATGCCATAACGCACGGTAATCCACCGCTAGGGCGGGCTCTTACGCACTCAGATCTCGCTACGTCAGATCCCTATAATACGTATGCTGTTACGGGGTTGCCTCCCGGGCCTATTTGCTCACCCGGCATTTCTTCATTAGAAGCCGCGGCGCATCCAGCCAGTGGGGATGCTCTTTTCTTTGTAGCAAATGGCAATGGTGGGCATAATTTTTCCACCACGCTGGCCGAACATAATCGAAATGTTTCTGCTTTTCGGCAGCGCAATACAAATTAAGCGCTTTCCACCCATACGGGCAAAAAGCGCTTAATACTTTAACCCAGAAAAACTTATCTAGAAGGGCTCAGGCTTTCCTGCTTGATACCACCACCGCCAGATGCCCCAACGGTATCTGCTGCCAGAGCATCTGCATCGCTCTGAGAAACCGTATTGCTGTTAGATGCGCGTGAGGATGTAGAAGATGCACTTACGTTTTTTGCCATGGCGGCATAACGCATCAGCACACTCCGCAGGGGGTCTGCATCCGGGTTATTCACACGCATGCTCACCACAATATCTTCCGGCCCAACACTCTGCTTGTAGTATTCACGGTTAGCATCACTGTTCACTGTCAGCTTGCTGCCCCCCAGAGAAGCACCGGCAAATACACCCTGAGATTTCTGGGCAATCAGAATATCCGTGTTGCGTGCACCCGCATTTCCTTTAGCAACTGCCGTGCTCATGCTGGCAAAAGAAGCCCCAGCATTGGAAGAAAACTGGAACTGACTATCCAGCAGGGCCTGCAAGCCGCGATCCGTCATGACAAAGAAAACGATCTCGGAACTCTGCACTCCAAACTGTAAACCGAATGATGCGGTGCTAAGGGTGTAAAATGCCGGATCAGACCATGAACCACGTGCATCGCGCGCCAGCAGCAGGCAGCCACCATGTGCGCCACCAAATGCAATAGACATGCGGAACATATCTGGGCACACCATTACGGCACGTGCCTTGGCCAGATTGGTTACCATCGGGCTTTGCCCAGTTGCGCCAACAAAAACATCCTGTACGCTCAGCGCAGCCTTATCAACCAGCGCCTGCGGCTTATCAGCCGCCTGAGCCGGTGCCGCAACGCACAGAGAAAACGCCGCAGCCAAAGCCAGAGAAGCAGAAGAGAGGTGAGTAACCAGACGCATGCCGGAATTCTCCACAATAAGCCGGTAAATATGATCTGCTAGAAAGCACGCTTTTGTGGCCGCAGAAAGGCCCTGCGTGCATGTTTTTCATTTATGCCAGCGGAATGGACACAGCCTTGGAAAGAGCCTGCGCAATATGCGGGTTTGCAGCCATAATTGTAGCTGGCCCCGTAAGCCCACCTTCCTGCAAAAAGGGAGAAACACGTGCCCCGGCTTCTGCCAGCAAGGGCAGGGCTGCGGCGACATCCCACAAGTTGATAACAATTTCGATATAGCCATCCAGCCGCCCGCTTGCCACATCAGCCAGCGCCAGCGCACCACAACCGCCAGAGCGCGGCATGGTGCCCATTGCCATAATGGCATCCATTTTTTCCATGAACACAGGCTTGGGCACTCTGTTGCTCCAACCCATTTCAATCATGGAACTGGCAGGGTCCTTCACCGGAGAAGCCTGAATACGCTTGCCATTTAAAAATGCGCCATACCCACGCAAGGCGGTGTAAACCTCGCCCAATGCTGGGGCATCAATCACACCGGCCACGGGTTCATCACCATCCAGCAGGCCGAGTGAAATACACCACCGGCAACGGCCACGGGCATAGTTGGAGGTACCATCAATAGGGTCCACCACCCAACGCAGGCTACCGGTACGGGCCACGCCACCTTCTTCACCCTGAAAGCCATCATCGGGGAAAAGAGCTTTCATGCGGTTAGCAATAAAGGCTTCTACTGCGCCATCTGTTTCTGTCAGCCAATCCTGCGCAGATTTTTGCGATGCCTGCGGCCCACCCGGTGGCGGACGCATGGCCATGGCCATTTGTGCAGCATCATGCACCACAGCCCGTGCGGCTTCCAAACGAGTGGCAAGGGCAGGGCTGGGTGAAGACATATTACTGTAACTCCTGATAAAATAAGGCATTAAAGACAGAGCGCATCATACGCCTTTACGTGTGGCAAGACGAGCACACAGGCCTGCATTCGGCCCATGCCTTACATGCAAACTGCCAAAAACTAGGCTTTGCGCTTATAAAGTTCCTTGGGCCAGCGCCGGTGCAACCACAGCCAGCTTTCTGGCTTGCGCCTTATCCATGTTTCAAGGCGATCATTGATCATCTGCGCCAATGTGTGCAGGTCCTGCTTGCGGTCTCCCGTATCTGGCAGGTTTAGCGGCGGTTCAACCACAATACGCAAGCGGGCCGGGCCGAGGCGCTCCACATAGCCAGGAATAACCGGGCAGCGATAACGCAACGCCATGGCGGCAAGGGCAGGGGCTGTCATGGCCGGGCGGCCAAAGAATGAGACCTCAATGCCGTCATTCATTTTCTGGTCAACCAACATACCCAACCTGCCTCCCTTGGAGACATAAGAGAGTGCTTCGCGCGCACCTCTGGCCCCCTTGGCAAACAGTGGCACGGGCGTGTTACCCATGGCTTTATCACGCAAACGGCGGATCATGCCATCTATCAACGGATTGCCTGCGGCACGATAGAAAGAGGCAAAAGGTGTGCCATGCCGGGCCACTCCGGGGGGCAGCATTTCCCAATTTCCGATATGGCCGGATACAAACAGAACAGACCCACCTTTACGGGCCTGTTCCTCCAGATATTCAGCGCCCTGAACCTCAAATCCTGGGCCGGAAGGCGTGTTTTCCTGCAAGGCCGCAATATGAGGCAGTTCTCCAACCGTGCGGCCCAGGTTTTCCCACACACCGTGCACAATCTGGCGGCGCTGCTGTGGGGTTAGCTCTGGCATGGCGAGTTCCAGATTGCGATAGGCCACACCAGAAACCGGAAGTTTAGGGCCAATAAACCGGCAGACACCCCCCGCAACATTGGATGCGGTGGAAGGGCCAAGCCATGTCAGAAACTTCAGCAAACCGCTTGCCAAAAGAGCCTCTGCCTGCATCAGGGCAGTGGTAAGGGCTTTATTGCTCATCCTGCTGCCCCATTCAAAAACTGGTCCAGCAAGATCTCTGGCGCAGCAGGGTTCTGCCATACCAGTTCTACCCCAACGGTTATCACTTTGTGGCGGAAGTATTCAGGCAAACGCACGGCATCCTTGGGTGTTGTCACCAAACGCGCCTGCAGAGAAACTGCCATATCTGCCAGACGCGCCAAATCCTGTTGTTTATAAAAATAATGATCAGGAAAGGCTACGGTCTGCGCTAAGGCAACGTTGCAGTTTTTAAGCCCTTCAAAAAACTTTTCTGGCCGCCCCAACCCAGCAAATGCCACACAACGCTGCCCTTGTAGCACGCTAACAGTATCGGACTGCCGTAAGCCTGCCCGCATAAGATGCGGAGCCACTTTGCCAAACCGTTCCTGAAAGCCTGTTTTATCCGGCCCGATCAAAACTGTGGCCTGTGCCCGCGCAAAGGCCCGCAATGGCTGCTCCCGTAACGGGCCTGCGGGCAAAACATGGCCATTGCCCAAACCCACACCACCATCCACCACCAGTAAGGACAAATTTTTGTGCAGCGATGGATTTTGGAGGCCGTCGTCCATCAACAGACAATCTGCACCAGCAGCCACGGCCATGCGGGCAGACTCTGCGCGGTCTGCTCCAACCCATACGGGGCAAAGCTGTGCCAGCAGTAAGGGTTCATCCCCCACATCCTGCGCGGTGTGTTGCGCCGGATTTACCCGTGTTGTGGTGCGTAGGCGCCCGCCGTATCCGCGCGTAAGGATGTGAGGATTTTTACCCCGCTGGAGCAAGCGCTCCGCCAGATCCAACACCACCGTGGTTTTGCCTGTGCCACCGACGGAGATATTCCCGCAGCACAGCACGGGCACCGGTGCTGCCCAACCCATCTGGCGCTGTTTACGTGCTGTTATTGCCGCCACAATGGCAGAAAATGGAGATAACAGGAGCGGCCTTATTTTGGCAGAAGGCTGGCTCCAAAACGCAGGGGCACGCAGCCTTACCATATCTGCGCTAGAATATGCTTTGCCAGACGTTCCGGCAGATCTGCATTGGCTGTGGCGATATGCTGCACGTTATCTGCCAACTGTTGCCGTTTGGCAGGATTTGCGAACATATCTCGCACCCATGCAGCCAGGTCCTGCGCCGTGTTTACAATTGTAATGCCTGTGGCCATGTGCGCAAAGGCGTCTGTAAAGTTCTGCACCAATGGGCCAGATGAAATGGCACAGCCCAGCCGTGCGGGCTCGAACGGATTATGTCCGCCACCACCGCCCAACACACCGGGCAGACTGTTGCCAATAAACACGCAGGATGCAAGACGGAAAAACAGCCCCAGTTCACCCAGCGTATCGCACACCCAAAGCAGATCATCTTCTGTGGGAATTTGCCCGGCACCACGGCGTGGCACATAGCCCAGCATCACGCTTAAATCTGCCCCGCGCTCTGGATGACGTGGAATAACCAGAACCAGCACATCCGGGTAATCTCGCCGGATCAGCTTGGCAGCCTGCGCAATCTGCTGTTCTTCACCCTGATGGGTAGAAACCGCAGCAAAAATCCTGCGGCCTGCCAAACGCTCCTTCAGGCGCGCCAATTCAGCCTCATCCACCGGCAAGGGCGGGGCGGCTGTTTTCAGATCTCCCGTTTCAAGCAGCTTGGTGGCACCCAACTGTTGTAGACGCTGTGCATCTTCATCCGAGCGTGCGGAAACCCACGCAAAACGCTCCAGCATCCGCCGCGCTACACGCCCCATACGCCGCCATCCCTTAAAGGAAGAAGCAGACATACGGCCATTTACCAGCATAACGGGAATATTACGCGTATGGCACAGCCCCAGCATATTGGGCCATAATTCGCTTTCTGTAAAAATAGCGGCCTTTGGCTGCCAGTAATCTAAAAAGCGTTTGCCCCAACGCGGCACATCCAGCGGCATGAACTGATGCACAACGCGCGGATGCGCAAGACGCTGTGCCAATAGCCGCGCAGCCGTAACCGTGCCAGTTGTGACCAGCACTTGAAAATCTGATTTCTGCGCCAGACATGCAGAAACAAGTGGCAGGATAGAAACGGTTTCTCCCACACTGGCAGCATGGAACCATATCAGATTTGCAGTGCCTCGAGAGCGTGAAGGAAAACCCATTTTTTCCCGCACGCGGGGTGGAATTTCCTTTCCCTTAGTTTGCCGCCATCTCAGAAAAAAGGGCAGAATAGGGGAAAGAACGGTAGCCGCAGCCTGCCAGACGCGCGAAGGCATAAGGGAAAGTGGGCTAAGGGCTACTCTTTCCTGCGAATAACCGGCAGGGGAAGACATGCTGGAAGGCTGTTGCGCAAGATGCATCATGTTATCCAGCGCATGTTCCAACTTTTGGGTAAATGTTTCGCCGCCGCTGCCTTCTTCCTGATTATGCCGCTGCATATCTATAGGGGGTGCACAGGCCATGGTGCCGCGCCCAAAAGGCAAGGGGAAAATCATCTTATCCCATGTTTTTAGCCGTATGCCCGTGCAGGTTGCCCCCACAAGCACAATCGGCTTGCCTGCCAATTTGGCAAGAGCCAGTGTGCCCTGCTGCGCTTGCCTGCGCGGGCCACGGGGGCCATCGGGCGTAATGGCAACAAGGGTGGCATTGCGCAAGCTTGCACGCATCCGCCTAAGGGCTGCTGCCCCACCTTTGTTTTTTCCTTTGGAATCTGATGATCCGGCAATAGACCAGATACGCCACGGGGCCACCACATCTGCTATCATGCGGCCATCACGGTTGCGGCTTATCAGCACCCGCAGGCGGATATGGGGGTTTTGAGGTTCGGCCCACCACCACAGGGCTGGTGTAAGGGGCAATATTTCGTGCCAGAAAGCCACAACCGCTGTTTGCCCGTTCTGGCTGGTTAACAGCGGCCATGCCTGCTCGTTCACCCGAAACGTCCAGCGTGTTGTTTTAAGAGCAAACCCCAAGTACTGGCGTAAACTCCATACGCCAGCCTTGCGGGCTACATTTTTGCAATCTGTCTTCAGGGCGCGCAGCATAATCACGCAGCCTGATTAGGAGAGAAATCTCCTGAATGCAAAGCCTTCCGGCTTTTCGTTCAACACAGAAGGCTGATAGGCGATGGTGAAACGATGATGCGCTTTTTCCCATACATCTATCTTACTGCCTTCAGGAATAACCACCTGATCAACCCCGCAACGCAGCAAGAATTCGTATTGATCGGGCAAGAAATGCCCGGTTACACGAATTTTTCCCGCATAATGCAGGTGCTCACGTAAGCTGCGCGCCTGCGTGAAGGCCCGCCCATCACGGAAAATGGGGAATGTCAGGCACACAACATCAAGACGGGGCAGGGCGGCTTTCAGGTCTTCCACCTGTTCATCCTGCTTGAGCAGAACGCCCAGACGCCCATTGCCATTACGGCCCAAACCTTCAGCCAGACGCGCCAGCGGCACCAGCACATCACCTTCCGGCAAGGGCTGATCATCCTGCGCGATCAGCCATGTATCTTCAATAATCTGGCCGTTTTCAAACAGGGGCATAAGCTGCATCCTTGAAGGGGGCTGTGCCAAGACGGCGGCACGTATCAATAAACCGTTCTCCGGCCTCACGCTGGGCCAGATATGTATCTATGATCCGCGCCACGGCATCAACCGTTTCATCTTCAGAAAGTGCAGAGCCCAGAATCTGCCCAACAGAGGCATCTTCCATCGCGCTGCCACCCAGAGTGATCTGGAATGCTTCCTCACCCCGTTTATCAACACCCAGAATACCAATATGGCCTGCATGATGATGCCCGCAGGCATTGATGCAGCCAGAGATATTCAGCCGCAGGTTGCCAATTTCCTGCTGGAGTGTGGCATCTCCAAAGCGTTCGCTCAGCTTTTGCGCAATAGGGATGGAACGCGCATTTGCCAGTGCGCAATAATCCAGACCGGGGCAGGCAATAATGTCTGTCACCATCTCGATATTGGCCGTACCCAGCCCGTTTGCCTTAAGGATCTGCCACAGTTCATGCAGCGCATCCTGGCGCACATGGCCCAGAACCACGTTCTGCAAATGCGTAATGCGCAGTTCGCCAAAGCTGTATTTATCCGCCAGATCAGCCAGTAGATCCATCTGGGCAGATGTTACATCCCCCGGAATACCGCCAACCGGCTTGCAGGATATGGTAACGCAGGCGTAGCCGGGTTGTTTGTGGGCATGCGTGTTGGTGCGTACCCATGCATCAAATTGCGCATCGGCTTTCTGCTGGGCAGCCAAAGCGTCTGCCGCACCATTTTCTGCCTGAAACTCTGGCGTGCCAAAGCGGGCCTGAATGGCCGCAACAATTTCTTCTGGCAGGCGATAACGTGCCCGATCCATAGCCGCAAATTCTGCGTTCACCTTGGCCAGAAAAGCCTCTGCGCCCAAAGCCTGCACCAGTATCTTGATACGCGCCTTGTACATATTATCGCGTCGGCCGTATTCGTTATAAACACGCAGAACGGCTTCCAGATACGCAATCAGATCTTCTTCTGGCAGGTCATCACGCAGCTTTACGCCCACAATCGGGGTGCGGCCCAAGCCACCGCCAACGTACACCTCAAACACGGCCCGACCGTTTTCACCCTTGCGGGCCAACAGGCCGATATCATGAAAGCGCGCGGCTACACGGTCCTGCTTGCTGCCAGAAATGGCAATCTTGAACTTACGTGGCAGGAACGTGAATTCCGGATGCAGGGTGGACCACTGACGCAGGATTTCAGCATGCACGCGCGGATCCAGCACTTCATCCGCTGCAGCGCCAGCAAACTGATCTGACGTGACGTTACGGATGCAGTTACCACTGGTTTGAATGGCGTGCATTTCCGCATCGGCCAGCACGTTCAGGATATCAGGCGTATCTTCCAGTTTGATCCAGTTGAACTGGATATTCTGCCGTGTGGTGAAGTGCCCGTAATCCCGATCATACGTTCTGGCAATATGTGCCAAGGCGCGCATCTGGGAGGAACTGAGCGTGCCATAGGGAATGGCCACACGCAGCATATAAGCATGCAACTGAAGGTACAGACCGTTCATCAACCGCAGGGGTTTGAACTCTTCTTCGGTCAGCTCCCCAGCGATACGACGCTGAACCTGATCCCGAAACTGCTCAACGCGCTGCTTGAGAAACGTACGATCAACATCATCATACGCGTAACGGCCAACCGGAAGGGCAGGCTGGGTGGAATAAGACATGGCTTTAACTGTGTCCGTCTTGCTCTGCTGGTATCAGGCGCAGGCGTGTTGCGCAGCCTGCCATGCAGGTGTGAATTCGGCATGAACGCTTGGCCCAAGGGCACGAATACGCTCCCGCGTGGTTATGGGCAGCAGGCCAGACGATGTTTGCTCGACCTGTACACCATACACCCCAACCACTTCATCCGCAGCTGCTTTTGCGTTCTGGCGGGCCAGAACCTGCTCCATTTCCGCATTGGGGAAAGGATGCGCCTGCTGGATAAAAAGCTGCCACTTACCTTGCGCATCCAACCATACAATGCGCCCATCAAGCAGACGGTTGGCTGTAACAACGCTCAGCCCCTGTTCATCCCGCCGATTATTTCTCCGATCCAACGCTTATCCCTTTCTGCCCCGTGTGCAGGTTCAGAATTACACAACAGATGCGAGAATATCAATATACCACGAATCAAAAACGTATCTTGAAGCACCCCCGGCACCTCAAGATACACATATGCTCTTAACAACCAGCTACAAGGGCAAATAAGGCGGGTATTTTACACCCGCCTTATCAAACCAGAACGCAATCAGGACTGCGCACGGGCACCTGTTTTGTTACGCACGGTGTTTTCTACAAAAGTCACCAGCGTTTTTGTGGCTGCTTCTACGCTATCCTTACCCGTTACCAGACGCAGGGCAGGTGCGGCAGGAGCTTCATACGGAGCATCAATGCCCGTAAAGCCGCTGATTTTTCCTGCACGGGCGGCTGCATACAGGCCTTTGGGGTCACGCTGTTCGCAGGTACCAAGATCGGCATCTACAAACACTTCCTCAAACCCGTCCCCAATAATCTGGCGGGCCAGATCTCGGTCAGAACGCAGTGGGGAGATGAGGGCCACAATCACAACCTGACCGGCATCACGCAGCAGGCGTGCCACTTCCGCAGCCCGGCGTACGTTTTCTGTCCGATCCGCTTCAGAGAAACCCAGATCCTTACACAGGCCTGCACGCAGTGTATCACCATCCAGCACGGTAACATCCACACCATCTGCAAACAGACGGGTTTCTGCCGCACGGGCCAGCGTGCTTTTTCCAGAACCAGAAAGGCCGGTCAGCCAGAACACGGAGCCTTTGTGGCCCTTGGCGCGTTCACGGTCCTGCACGGTAACGGTGCTGGCACTTGGGTGAATAACCTTTTCACCATCTGCAATAGTGGCTGGGCCAATAATGGGCGCACCACCCACAATACGCTGCTGGCGGTCAACCAATACACCGCGGCCATCTGTTGTGCCGGGGGTGAACGGGTCAAACTGAATGTTTTCTGCCGCAGACAGCACGATTTCCGCAAACCCTTCGGGCGGAACTTCGGTGCCGGGGTGTTCTGTCAGATCATCCAGATCCACCACTTTATCAATGGCAGTCACGGTAACAGCATGTTCTGCCGTGGCCAGACGCAGGCGGAAATGCTCACCCACACGCAGCGGTTCCTGACGCAGCCAGAACAGACGCACCCGCACGCGTGAGGCTTCCATTGGCGCGGCATCGGCATGGTGCAACAAGTCACCACGATCGGGAATAACGTCTGGTTCCAGCGTTACGGCGATGGACTGCCCGGCAGAGGCAGACACATGCGGTGCTGTATGCCAGCTTTCGATCGAAGCAATGCGGGCAGGGGTTTTTTGCGTGCCGATAATAACCGTATCGCCCACGCGCACACGGCCTCGTTCAACACGGCCGGCCACATAGCGGGTGTTATCAAAACGATACACGTCCTGCACCGGCAGGCGCAGCGCCAGTTCTGAGCGGGAAGCGGGTGAGGGCACGCTGGCCAGAGCTTCTGTCAGCGTAGGGCCTTTATACCACGGAGAGCGTTCTGAGCGGCTGGCAATGTTATCACCATCACGCGCAGAAGCCGGAACAAACAGAGCCGCTTCCAGCCCCAGCTTGTTCAATAGTTCCGTTACGGATTTTTCGACCGCTTCCACCTTGGCCTGATCGAAATCAAGCAGATCCACCTTGTTCAGCAGCACAATAACGTGGCGAATGCCGATAAGGTGCAGCAGCATGGCGTGGCGGCGTGTTTGTTCACGCGCACCTTCCTGCGCATCCACCACCAGCACGGCGGCTTCTGCATCGGCGGCACCTGTAATCATGTTACGCAGGAACTGGCGGTGTCCCGGTGCATCCACAATCACAAATTCACGCTGGCCCAAGCGGAACGGAATACGGGTGGAATCAACCGTAACGCCCTGATCGCGCTCGATCTGAAGGGAGTCCAGCAGGAAGCTCCACTCAATCTTCAGGCCGCGCTTTTTGGACGATTCAATAATCTGGGCAACCTTGCCATCCTGAAGGCTGTCCGTATCGTGCAGCAAACGCCCAATAAGGGTGGATTTACCGTGGTCAACATGCCCCACAATCACGATTGGCGTGGCGGCATCCTGAGATGAATAAATTTTTTCGCTCATGATATTCTATTTCCAGTCCACGCCGTAATCAGAGGTAACCCGCCACACGCAGGCGTTCAAAAGCATCTTCGGATTCATGATCCATTGCGCGGCCTGCGCGTTCGGATGTTTTGGTTGTTTCCAGTTCTTCAATCACTTCCGCCAGAGTGGAAGCGTTGCTTTCTACCGGGAAGGTGATGTCTGAATCACCCAAGGAGCGGTAACGCTTGCCGTTTTTGGAGAAGTACAGATCAACCAGCGGGATGCCTTCACGCTCGATATAGCGCCAGATATCGATTTCACGCCAAGCCAGCAGCGGATGCACGCGAATATGCATGCCTTCTTCGTGCGGTGTTGCGTACTGGTCCCAGAATTCGGGCGGTTGGTTACGGATATCCCATTTATGGCTGGCACCACGCGGGCTGAAAACACGTTCCTTGGCGCGTGTTCCCTGCTCATCACGGCGGATACCGGCAATAACGCCCTGTAGCTTGTGCTTTTCGATCATGGCGGCAAGACCTGCCGTTTTACGCGCAGCAGAACGTGCTGCTGGAGGTAGGGAGGGGTCCATATCCTCTACCGGCGGGCACTCACCCAACAGCAGATTGAGGTCCCACTTTTTGGCGTATTCATCGCGGAATTTGTACATTTCCGGGAACTTCTTGCCGGTATCAACATGCATGACAGGGAAGGGAACCCGGCCCAGAAACGCCTTTTTGGCCAGCCAGACCATCACATTGGAATCTTTACCCAAAGACCACAGCATGGCCAGAGGTTTGAGCTTTCTGTACGCTTCTCTCAGAATAAAAACGCTCTGAGCTTCGAGTTGATCAAGATGATCCATGTTTCCGTTTCCGTAACCCTGTGTATGACACGACGTGGCTGAGGGTAAAATCAGCCAGAACCCGTTAGTGTTTAATGTGGATACCGCATTCCGTTTTGTTCAGCCCGGCCCAACGTCCGGCCCGTGCATCCTGCGCACCATCAACTGGTTGCGTGCACGGGGCGCAGCCGATGGAAAGATAGCCTTCCGCCACCAATGGGTGAGGAGGCAGCCCTCGGCGCTGCATTTCCTGCGTGATGTCTTCCGCACTCCAAAATGCAAGAGGGTTGAGCCGTAGCTGCCCATCTTCTCGCAATTCCACAATTTCCAGCGTGGATCTTGTAACAGCCTGCCCACGCTTGCGCCCGGTCACCAGTGCCTCATAGGGCAGAGAGGCCACTTTCAGGGGCTCCACCTTGCGCAAGGCGCAGCAGGCATCTGGATCAAACGCCCATAATTCCCCGGTAGGGTCCCGATTTTCGACCTGCTGGGGCTGAGGAGCCACGTCCTGAACGTTGGAAAGATGCAGAAAATCGGCCAAATTGTGCCGATATTCGAGGGTTTGCGGAAAGTGTTTTCCGGTATTCAGAAACAGCACTTTCATGGCCGGGTCGGCCTCTGCCACCATTGCCAGAAGCAACGCAGATTCCGCCCCGAAAGAGGAGAGGACAGCCAACCTGTCTCCCAAAAGCTCACTGGCCTTGCGCAGCAGCAGAACGGGGTTCTCCTGCACGGGCACAAGCTGCTTGGCTATGGTCGCTGTATCATCAGAAAGAGCGGTCACTACACACAAACCCGTATGACAGAAAATGTAATTAACGACGTGATACAGATATAATAAGGAACCCACAACCCAAAATTCAACGCCTCAATGGTCATATTCCCAAATTAACTATCATAACGGATAGTTATATAGACGATCCCTCACGCGCTCATGTTTTATAGTCCATTTTGTTGGCATAATATATCTTATGCAATTTATGGCCGTTTCGAAAATATCCAGACCGATCCATCATATCCGTCCAGCATGCTTTCACATGCTCATTCTGACGCCCTAAAATCCTGAAATCGATCCACCCTACCGCCTAAAGCGCTCAAAATGCCCGATGCAAAGCCCCCTCACGGGTCAAAATGCCCTGCATCGGGCCAAAAATCATGTTCGATCGATCAGATTACTTTTTTGGCGCCGGATTGTCCCTGCGGAACAGTTCCCATTCTTCCATCACGCTACCATCTGGCAGATGGCAATAGCTGATCTGCCCCTTGTCCGTGCTTTCGGTGCTCAGCGTGCCGCCTTTTTTAACGCAATAAACTGCAGCCGGATTTGGCATCCGCAGCGGCCGCACTGCACGGTTGGCATTTTCTTCGTGCTGTTCATGGCAGCCGCCCAGAAGACCGGTAATTGCAACAGCAAGAACTGCACCGGAAACGCCTTTTTTTGCAGACATTTTATTCTCCTTCATCCCAGCCGCATCATGACAAGCTGAATTATAAACATTTAGTATGGCGTATAGCCCTGAATATGTCTTTAACACGCAACGTGAAAACTGGCCTTACTGCGATAAAAAGGCTATAAATCACTTTCCTTCTCTATAAATCTGGTTCGGTTTGCACTCCATGCCTGATGGTTCTTCCCCGCTTGCTCACTCTTCTGTCACCTCCTCTTCGGAAGTCCGCCATGATTGGACGGTCGCAGAAGTTCAGGCTCTGCTTGACCTGCCGTTTCCTGAACTGATGTTCAGGGCCCAAACACTGCACCGCGCGACGTTTGACCCAACGGAAATCCAAATTTCCACACTGCTTTCCATTAAAACGGGTGGCTGCCCGGAAGATTGCGCCTACTGCCCACAAAGCGCCAAGCATGAACAAGGCGTAAAGGCAGATAAGCTGATGGCTGTTGAAGCCGTGTTGACCGAGGCCAAAAAAGCCAAGGCTGCTGGAGCCAGTCGTTTTTGCATGGGTGCCGCCTGGCGTTCTCCCAAGGAGCGTGATCTGGATACCGTGTGCGCCATGATTGAAGGCGTAAAGCAGCTTGGTATGGAAACCTGCGTAACATTGGGCATGCTGGACAACGCGCAGGCCCATAAACTGCATGATGCCGGGCTGGATTACTACAACCACAACCTAGATACTTCCCCCGAATATTATGGGGAAATCATCAGCACCCGCACCTATCAGGAACGGCTGGATACGCTTTCCAACGTGCGGGATGCCGGCATCAATGTATGCTGCGGTGGCATTGTGGGTTTGGGTGAAAATGAATCGGATCGTGCAGGCCTGATTACGGCCCTTGCCACCCTGCCCGCGCATCCTGAAAGCGTGCCAATTAATCTGCTCGTTAAGGTGGAAGGCACACCTCTGGCCAAAGCGGATGAAGTGGAACCGCTTGATTTTGTGCGCATGATTGCCGCTGCCCGTATTACCATGCCCAAAAGCCGCGTACGCCTTGCCGCTGGCCGCGAAAATATGAGCGATGAAACACAGGCGCTCTGCTTTTTGGCTGGTGCCAACTCCATCTTCTATGGTGAACGCCTGCTGACCACCCCAAACCCACAAGCCACGCGTGACAGAGCTTTGCTGGATAAGCTTGGTATGCACACAACAGGCATTGGCCTGCCTTCTGCATAATTCATGACATATTCGGTTAAAGAAATTTTCCTTACCCTCCAGGGTGAAGGTGGTCAGGCTGGTCGCGCGGCTGTTTTCTGCCGCTTTACGGGCTGCAACCTCTGGTCTGGGCGGGAGGAAGATCGCGATAAAGCCATCTGTCAGTTTTGCGATACCGATTTTATCGGCACAGATGGCGTAAACGGCGGCAAGTTTGAAAATGCGGCCGCACTGGTGGCAACTATTGCCAGTTTCTGGCCGCAGCCCACGCAGGATACAAAAGCAACCGGCCAAAAACTGGTTGTTTTTACAGGGGGTGAACCCCTGCTCCAGCTTGATACCGCCCTGATAGACGCCATGCACGCCCAAGGCTTTAGTATTGCGGTGGAAAGCAACGGCACAGTAATTGCCCCCACAGGCATAGACTGGCTATGCATTAGCCCCAAAGCCGGGGTTGAACTGGTGCAAAAAGCGGGAACCGAGCTGAAGCTTGTATTTCCGCAGCCGGGGATAGACCCCGCCGCTCTGGAAAATCTTGATTTCCAACATTTCTGGCTTCAGCCTATGGATGGCCCTCAGCAGGCAGCCAACACGCAGGCTGCTATTGAATACTGTCTGGCGCACCCTTTATGGGGGCTTTCACTCCAGACCCACAAGCTTATCGGAATACCTTAATCATGCCTCTTCCTGCCCGTGATAAACAGGAATCTGCCCTCGTTCTTTTTTCTGGTGGCCAAGATTCCGCAACCTGTCTGGCATGGGCGCTGGAACGTTATGGGCGTGTAGAAACACTTGGGTTTGATTACGGCCAACGCCATGCGGTTGAACTGGAATGCCGTGCGAGCATTCGCCAAGGGTTTGCGCATCAGAACCCCGTCTGGGCTGAGCGTTTGGGAGAAGACCACACCCTGCCCTTGCACGCATTGGGCGAGGTTTCTGAAACATCCTTAACGCGAGATGCTGAAATCAGCATGGCGGAAAACGGCCTGCCCAATACGTTTGTGCCGGGCCGAAACCTGATTTTTCTTACTTTTGCAGCTGCTCTGGCGGCACGGCGCGGCATTAAGCACATTGTTACCGGCGTGTGCGAAACTGATTATTCGGGCTACCCAGATTGCCGGGATGATACCATTAAAGCCCTACAGG
The DNA here is from genome assembly GCF_009914215.2 of Acetobacter pasteurianus. NCBI lineage: Bacteria > Pseudomonadati > Pseudomonadota > Alphaproteobacteria > Acetobacterales > Acetobacteraceae > Acetobacter > Acetobacter pasteurianus. Next base: position 74,021 of record NZ_CP039846.2, read on the forward strand.
TTGCGCTCAACCTAGGTATGGAATCCCGCTACGTTCTGCACACGCCCCTGATGTGGCTGGATAAAGCCGAAACATGGGAACTGGCGGAAGAACTGGGTGGGCAACCGCTTGTTGAACTGATCAATAAAGAAAGCCACACCTGTTATTTGGGAGAGCGCGGCACATTGCACGCATGGGGGCATGGATGCGGCACCTGCCCCGCCTGCCAACTGCGTAAATCTGGGTGGGATGACTACGTAGCCCACAAAAAAGGCACACAGACACATGCCTGATCTTGTTTTTACCCGCCGTTTTTCCATGGGCCATCGGCTTATTCATGGTGCGAGTGAAAGCTGCGCCCTGCCCCACGGCCATAATGAGTTTGTGACCGTACGCCTGAAACCCACAGCTTTTGCGCCGTTGGATGGCAAAGGCAACATGCCGGTTTCCTTCCAGAAGGCCAAAAGCACGTGGCATCGGTTTGTAGATGAAAAGATGGATCACGCCTTGCAACTTGCAGAGGATGATCCGTTACTGGCGTGGTTTCAAGCTAACGAGCCTGCCCGCGCGGCCCGTATTGTCATCACGCCGGGAGACCCTACTACTGAATTGATGGTCTGCCTACTTATGGCCAAGATCAACGCCTTTCTGGCAGCAGAAGGCGGCGTTTTGCAGTGTTCTGAACTGAGCATTCAGGAAACACCCACCAATACGGTCTCTTTTTCCGGCAATCCGGCAGAGTTTATTCCTGCCCCGCGGCCACCAGAAAATTGCTGGTGGAACCGGGCGGATATGAGCATATCGGACACCGAAAGCCCGGTTACTTTTATCTGATAAAACGCAATAAGAGCCTGCCTTATAACAGGCAGGCTCTATGCAGTATCAGGCTTCTTTCAGCCCCAGAACACTAGTGGTTTTATCAAATAGCTGCGCACAAAGTGCCGGATTATCTGCCAGTTTCTGGCCGTAAGATGGGATAATCTGCTTCAGCTTTTCTTCCCACTCAGGCAGCTTGCTGGCAAAGCACTTTTTCAGAACCGTCAGCATAATTGGAGCTGCAGTTGAGGCACCCGGAGAAGCCCCCAGAAGTGCAGCCACAGAGCCATCTGCGCTGGAAATAACTTCCGTACCAAATTGCAGAACACCGCCTTTTTTGGCGTCTTTCTTGATAATCTGCACGCGCTGCCCAGCCACAACCAGCTCCCAATCCTTGGCCTGCGCATCGGGAATAAAGTCCCGCAACGCCTTGATCCGATCATTGTGGGACTGCATGACCTGTTCGATCAGATACTTGGTAAGCGGCCAGTTATCACGCGCTACAGCCAGCATGGCACTGATGTTGCTTGCCCGGATAGAGCGCGGCAGGTCCATCAAGGAACCGTTTTTCAGGAACCGGGTGGAAAAGCCCGCATATGGGCCAAACAACAGTGCCGGTGTGCCGTCTATCATGCGTGTATCCAGATGCGGAACAGACATGGGAGGCGCACCAACAGAAGCCTTGCCGTAAATCTTGGCATGGTGCTGGGCAATCAGATCCGGGTTGGTGCAACGCAGAAACTGCCCGCTGACCGGGAACCCACCAACGCCGCGAGATTCCGGAATACCCGTTTTCTGCAGCAATGGCAGAGCACCACCACCGCCACCGATAAACACAAACCGCGCCTTAACCTCACGTTCCGTATTCAAGCGCGTATCCTGCACCTTGATAACCCAGCGGCCATCTGCATCACGGCGGATATCATGCACCTCGTGCTTGGTGTGCAATGTGCAGGCTGGCGTGCTGACCAGATAGGTAAACAGCAAGCGCGTGAGTGCACCAAAGTTTACATCTGTGCCGCGCAAGCTGCGGGTAACTGCCAGATTTTGCCCTGCGGGGCGGTTACGCATGATCAGCGGCGCCCACTGCGCAATCTGCGCCTGATCCTGCGTAAACTCCATGCCGGAGAACAGCGGATGCTCGCTCAGCGCCTTATAACGTGCCTGCAGGAAGGACACGTTTTTATCCCCCCACACAAAGCTCATATGTGGCACGGGGGTTAAAAAATCTCGCGCAGAAGCCAGAATGTTCTGCTCAACCAGATACGTCCAGAACTGGCGGGAAACCTGAAACTGCTCGTTGACGTTGATAGCCTTGGAGATATCAACGCTGCCATCTGCCTGCTGGGGCGTGTAATTTAGCTCACACAAAGCAGAATGGCCTGTGCCGGCATTGTTCCAGGCGTTGGAGCTTTCTTCCGCCACGCTATCCAGGCGTTCAAAAATGCTGATGCTCCAGTCCGGCTGAAGCTGCCGCAGCAGGGTTCCCAGCGTGGCGCTCATGACGCCCCCACCGATCAGGACGACATCAACAGAAGAAGCGGTATCGGTCGTGGTGGAACTCATCGTGGTCTCCGCATTGTCAGCCGTATCTGCCTTTTGCACCTTACATGCTGGCAGGGCTGGATCCATACCTGCACATGCCCCCAACTTCTTTTGCATGCAAGAAAGAAGTATGCGCGCGCGGCAGGCCTTTAACTGGAAAGCATTATAGGCACATCGTTGCGCTCTCGCCTGCTCATCTCTGCGAGAGCATGGCAGCTTTTCCTGAACCATTCCCCCATAAAGGCGTTTTGGCTGCTAACCGTTAGAATGGTTTTCTAACATTCACGCATAAATGAAAAGGCTTTGTCATGAGCATTATCAAATACGGTTCCGCACATTGGGAAGGTTCCATTAAAGAAGGCAAAGGCACAATTTCAACCGAAAGCGGCGCCTTAAAAGACCAGCCTTATGGCTTTAACACCCGTTTTGAAGGCAAGCCCGGCTCTAACCCTGAAGAGCTTTTGGGCGCTGCTCATGCGGCCTGTTTTTCCATGGCTTTTTCGCTCATTCTGGGTGAAGCAGGGCTGACCGCCTCTGCCATTGATACACGCGCAGACGTTAGCCTGAACAAAAAGGACGGCGGGTTTGAAATAGATAAAGTCAACCTCACCCTTAAGGCGCGCATTCCGGGTGCTACGGCTGATCAGTTTGAAAAACTGGCCACAAAAGCCAAGGAAGGCTGCCCGGTCTCCAAACTGTTCAAAGGGGCCTCCATTACTTTGGAAGCCACTTTGCTAGACTAATAAGCTGAGTGGGTGGGCTTTTTAGCCCACCTGTGCCCGGTGGCGCATAAGATGGTCTGCCAACACGCAGGCCATCATGGCTTCACCTACTGGTACGGCACGAATACCCACGCATGGGTCATGCCGACCTTTGGTAATCACTTCCGTTTCCTTGCCATCCGTAGTGATGGACGGGACTGGCGTAAGCATGGAGCTGGTAGGCTTAACGGCAAAGCGGGCCACAATAGGCTGACCGCTGGAAATACCACCCAGAATACCACCTGCGTGGTTGGCGCCAAAAGTCAGCTTGCCATCTCGCATATACAACGGATCTGCATTTTCCTGCCCCGTGAGGGAAGCAGAAGCAAAGCCATCTCCAATTTCAACGCCCTTTACGGCATTGATGCTCATGAGGGCCGCAGCCAGATCTGAATCCAGCTTGCCATAAACGGGTGCACCCAAACCAGCAGGCACGCCCTCGGCCACAACCTCAATCACGGCACCGATGGAAGACCCTGCCTTGCGAATACCCGCAAGATATTCTTCCCATTCTGCCACCACACCAGCATCTGGGCAGAAAAAGGGGTTGCGGTTTACTTCTTCCCAATCCCAACGTGTGCGGTCGATATCATGCGGGCCAAGCTGCACCAGTGCTGCACGAATACGCACGCCATCGCCCAGAATCTTGCGGGCCACAGCACCGGCTGCCACACGGCAAGCCGTTTCACGCGCAGAGGAACGCCCACCACCACGATAATCACGGATGCCGTATTTCAGATCATACGTCAGATCAGCATGGCCGGGCCGATATGTGCGAGCAATATCGCCGTAATCGCGCGAGCGCTGATCTGTGTTTTCGATCATCAGGGAAATTGGTGTGCCTGTTGTCTGCCCTTCGAACACGCCAGATAGAATACGCACCTGATCCGGCTCTTTACGCTGTGTGGTAAAGGCAGATTGCCCCGGCTTGCGCTTATCCAGAAACGGCTGAATATCCGCTTCTGTGAGCGCCAGACGCGGCGGGCATCCATCCACTACACAGCCAATAGCTGGGCCGTGGCTTTCACCCCAAGTGGTCACACGGAAAAGCTGTCCGAAGGTATTGTAAGACACGGCGCGCCCTCAGTCCCCAGCTACAGAAATATCAGGGGCAGTCGGGTTTTTCATGCCCACAACATGGTAACCGCAATCCACATGGTGCACTTCACCCGTTACGCCGGATGAAAGATCAGACACCATATACAGGCCAGCGCCACCCACTTCTTCCAACGCCACGTTGCGTTCGAGCGGTGAGTTATACTGGTTCCACTTCAGAATATAGCGGAAATCCCCAATGCCATTGGCGGCAAGGGTTTTGATAGGACCTGCAGAAATAGCGTTTACACGAATGCCATCACGCCCCAGATCTGTTGCCATATACCGCACAGAAGCTTCCAACGCAGCCTTGGCAATGCCCATCACGTTGTAATGCGGCATCACTCGTTCTGCGCCCAGATAGCTCAGGGTCAGCAAGGAGCCACCATTTTTCATCAGCTTGGAAGCGCGCTGCGCAACGGCCGTGAAGGAATAGCAGGAAATATCCAGCGCCTTCAAAAATGCTTCACGCGGGGTATCAACATACCGCCCACGCAGGAACTGCTTGTCTGCCCAGCCAATGGCATGCACCACAAAGTCCAGTTCACCCCATTCTTTTTCAATGGTGGCAAAAGCGGCATCAATGGCGGCGTCATCCGTTACATCGCAGGGCAGAACCAAGCTGGAACCCACGCTTTCTGCCAGAGGCTGCACGCGCTTGCCCAGAGCTTCGCCCTGATACGTAAACGCAAGCTCCCCACCCTGTGCCGCAACGGCGGAGGCAATGCCCCATGCAATGGAACGATCATTAGCGACACCCATTACCAGACCCTTCTTGCCCTTCATGAGCGTTCCCTGAGCAGGCAATGTGGCGTTGGGAGAAGACATGCGAGACCTCAACCTATTTCTGTTGTTCAAATATCCGAATGTTCGCTGGTTGGTCGCATACACGCGCTATTGAAACAAGAGCAAAGCGACACACATGCTTCAAACCCGGTGAACGTAGGAGTATGATAACAGGCACAAAGCTGCAATGCCGCAGCTTGACGTAAACGAACACGAATTGAGTCCGAGCATGACGGAAACCTCACCTTCTCCCGCAGCCCTCCCATTAGACAGTCAGCCTCTGATTGATCTGGCAGCCAACCCGTTTACGCTGTTTGAGACATGGATGAAGGAGGCGGAAAAGACAGAGGTGAACGACCCCAATGCCATGGTGCTGGCCACAGCCACGCGGGACGGCAGACCATCGGCGCGCATTGTGCTGCTGAAAGGGGCAGACCATAGAGGGTTTGTTTTTTACACCAATACGCACAGCCGCAAGGGGCGTGAGTTGGAAGAAAACCCGCACGTAGCCCTGCTGTTCCACTGGAAAAGCCAGCGCCGCCAGATTCGGATTGAAGGGGCAGTAACCCCCGTAACGCCGGAAGAAGCCGATGCGTATTTTGCGAGTCGGAGCCGTGTTTCGCGCCTTGGTGCTGTGGCCTCGGATCAATCCCGCCCGCTGGCAGACCGCGCCGTATTTGAAGAACGCCTGAAACAGGTGGAAGAAGCATATCCGCAAGATCCTATTCCCCGCCCGGCCAACTGGTCTGGCTACCGGGTAAACCCCGAATATTTTGAGTTCTGGCAGGAACGGCGCTTCCGCTTGCATGATCGCGCCGTATGGGCACGTAATGGAAACGATTGGGATGTTACGCGTTTATATCCGTAAGCGCACAGCCACTTGAAACACATCATTTTATAAATGACAGCGGAGAAAAATAAGAATGAAAGACGTTCGTAAAATTCTGCTGCCGCTTCCCAGCACCTCCAATGCTGAAGCCGCACTTATCCGAGGCTACAATTTTGCCCGCCGCTTTGGCGCGCATCTAGCTGTGCTGCATGTGCGCCCAGATGGGCGGGAAATGGCACCACTGGCTGGTGAAGGCCTTTCCGGCGCCATGGTGGAAGACCTGATGCGCTCTGCCGAGCACGAAGGTGCACGCCATGCGCATGAAGTGCATGCCCTGTTTGAACGTTTTGTGGCCGCGCATCCAGATATTCAGGTTGTACCCCCGCGCGGCCCCTTCCCTATGGACGCGCCGACAATCAGCTTTAACATCATGCGTGGTGCGGAAAGTGAAATCGTGCCTGCACAGGCACGTTTGTCCGACTTCACACTCGTACCGCACCCTGATTCGGGTGATGCTGTTTCATCTTCCGAAACCCTGCATGCCGTTCTGTTTGATAGCGGACGCCCGGTAGTTATTGCCCCGCGCACGCCGCCCAAAGGGCTTATCAAACGTGTTTGCATTGCATGGAATGGCACAGCAGAGGCCTCATCCGCCCTGCGTGGCGCTCTGGCATGGGCACTTACAGCAGATGCCGTGCGCGTGCTGCACTGCGGAGATTACCAGCGCCGTGGCCCTACTGCGCAGGACGTGGTGGACTATCTGGCCATCCACGGCATTACGGCGGATTGTGTGGAATTCCCGCCCGTAGATCGGGATGTGGGCAAAGGACTGGAAGCCGCTTGTAAGGACTTTGATGCCGACATGCTAGCAATGGGTGCTTACTCACACTCTCGCCTGCGCCAGCTCATTCTGGGTGGTGTTACCCGTTATACGCTGGAACATGCCGATATTACGGTGCTGATGAGCCGCTAAAGCCTGAAAGGTGCAGAGGGTTTGCCAAGGCAGGCCCTCTGTTATTTTAGGGATCAGCTACTTCAAACACGGCACCATCCCATGCAGGCTCAATACCTGCGGGAAGATGATCCTGCATCCACTGCCAATCCATATCCGGGCCCATATGGGTGAGTATCATGCGGCGTGGATTGATAGCCTGCTGCCATTCCAACACCCGTTCCAGCCATGCATGTGCGCTATGGGGCTGGCGCTGGAAGCAATCCACCATCCATGTATCTACCCCACGCAAAACTTCCACAGAGTCTTCGGGAAACTCCATAACATCGGTGCTGTAAACAAAGTCTCCACACCGCACACCTGTTGATCCAACGCGCCCATGCACTTGGTCAAACAAGGTAAATTCCGTGCCGCTTATGGTAACAGGCTGCCCCATTTTTACCGGATGCGCTTCCACCACAGCACGGAAGAAGTTTGGTGGTGTCCACGGTTTGAACACATAATCAAACCGCCGCTGAATATCTTCCAGCGTTTCCGCTGCTCCATAAGCATGTAAAGGTTTTTGAATCACGCGGTTAACGGCGCGCACTTCATCCAGCCCGGAAATATGATCCGCATGGGCATGGGTGAAGATGATAGATTCAAAATCCTTGATGCCATTTACCAAAAGCTGCGCACGCAAATCCGGCCCCGTATCTACTAATACGCCAGCACCGTTTTTTAACCGCAGCAAAATGGAGGAACGGGTACGGGTGTTCCGAGGCTCCTTGGGGTTACACGCGCCCCAGATTCCGTGGCCATCAGCCCCACCAACCATAGGCACGCCGGCAGACCCACCACACCCCAGCACTGTAATTTTCATACCCGTTTCCCCCACATTCTCTCGGCAACCACCACACTGCCTTGCGGAATAACCGGTAGAAATTCTCGGTGGTCATGCGTGTAAAATCTGGCAGTTCCATGCCGCGTTCCTGCGCAATTCGGGCTGCCGTGTGCGCCACAAAAGCAGGCTGATTACGCTTGCCGCGCTTTGGCACGGGCGCGAGGTAGGGAGAATCCGTTTCCACCACAATGCGATCTGCCGGAAGATCGCGCGCAACAGCCCGGATTTCATCGCATTTCGGAAATGTGGCGATACCAGAAAAACTGACATACCCGCCCAGATTGACCACACGTTGCGCCAGTTCCGGGCCAGAGGCAAAACAATGCAGCAAAATGGGGAAAGCCCCCTTTGCATGTTCTTCCTCTAAAATTGTGGCCACATCTTCGTCCGCCTGACGGGCGTGGATGATAACCGGCACATCCAGTTCCCGCGCGGCACGAATATGCTGGCGAAAATATTCGTGCTGGAGCGGGCGCACGTCTTCCTTGCCGTGGAAGTAATCCAGCCCGGTTTCACCAATACCAATCACTTCAGGCACATCAGCAATGGCCACAATATCCGCAACGCTGGGCAGAGGCTCTTCCTCCACGTGGTCCGGATGTGTGCCAACGGTGCACCATAGGCGCATATCTGGCGTATTCAGCTTGGCCAGAGCCTTTTGTTCTGGAGCACGGGCCAAGCGGGTACCGATAGTAACCATCCCGCTCAAGCCCGCCTCTTTGGCGGCCTCAAGCAGTTCTGGCATTTCCTCGGCTGAAAAATGATCAAGATGGCAGTGAGAATCTATTAACCCTGCCAGCTTTTTACTGTCCTCTGTCATCATTATGCCTGTTCGGGCTCAACATAGCGGGGGAAGATGCCCTGCGGTGCCGGAAGCTGACGTCCACCGGGCAGTGGCATTTCCAGCGCGGCAAAGCTACGTTCTTCTGCCGTAACAGCAAGCTGGTCCAGCATGCGCTCCATGCTCTGCGGCATGAAAGGCTGGAGCATGGTGGCAATACCACGCAGGGCATCCACCAACACGCGCAGCACGTCCTTCATGCGTTCGGGGTCTGTTTTACGCAGCGCCCACGGGGCCTGATGATCGATATATGCGTTGCAGGCGCGGATAACCTTCCACACATCTTCCAGCGCATCTGTAAGGGCGCACCGCTCAATCTGAGATTTCAGCAGATCGGGCAGCACCATCACCTGCCCCAGCAGATGGGTATCTTCCTCTGTCAGCTCACGCCGTTCAGGCAGAATACCACCGCAGTTGCGCGCTACCAGAGAAAGCGTGCGCTGGGCCAGATTACCCAGATCATTCGCCAGTTCCACATTGTTGCGCATAATCAGCGCCTTGCGGGAAAGATCACTATCCCCGCCAAAAGGCACTTCACGCAGCAGGAAGAAGCGAACTGCATCCAGCCCAAATTCTTTCACCAGATCACGCGGGTCCACCACATTGCCCAGAGATTTGCTCATCTTCTGGCCTTCAATGGTCCACCAGCCGTTGGCAAACACCTTGCGCGGCAGTTCAATACCGGCGGCCATAAGGAAGGCAGGCCAGTAAACGGCATGGAAGCGCGCAATATCCTTGCCGACCAGATGCAGGTTGGCAGGCCAGAACGCCATGCGCGGCGCGCTGGTATCCGGGTAGCCCAGAGCGCTCAGATAGTTAGCGAGTGCATCAAACCACACGTACATAACGTGCTTATCATCACCCGGAACGGGAATGCCCCATTTGAAGCTGGTACGGCTGATGGAAAGATCGCGCAGGCCTTGCTTCACAAAGCTGACAATCTCGTTCCGCGCGCCGTGTGGCCCCAGAAAATCCGGGTTGTTTTCATACAGCTCCAGCAGCCGATCCTGATACTCGGACAGCTTGAAGAAGTAAGAGGGTTCCTTCACCCATTCTACCGGCGCACCTGTGGGGGCAACCTTTTTGCCGTCCGGGCCGGGCACCAGTTCATCTTCACCGTAGAAGCATTCATCACGCAGAGCGTACCAGCCCTCATACGCGCCCAGATAAATGGCCCCGTTATCAGCCACTTTCTTCCACAATGCCTGCGTGCTGGTAATGTGGCGTGGTTCTGTGGTGCGGATGAAATCATCATAAGAGATGTTCATGGCATCGGCCATGTTGCGGAAATCGGCCGAAACCTTATCCGCAAAACTTTTGGCATCCGTGCCATTGGCCTGCGCGGCCTGTTCCACCTTCTGGCCGTGCTCATCCGTGCCCGTCAGAAAGAAGACCTCATCCCCTGCCAGACGATGAAAGCGGGCCATCACATCCGCAGCGATAGACGTGTAAGCGTGGCCGATATGGGGCGCTCCGTTCACGTAATAGATGGGCGTAGTTACATAGAAACGACGGGTCATTCTCGGCTCGCAATCGTCATAGCTTCAAGCAGGGCTTCCTGTTTATCCAGATTAAAGCGTTCCGTCTCGGCGTGCTTGCGCATGGTGGCTTCCCACGCATTGGCCAAGGCCACACATTGCGGGTTGCCCTGCCGCGCCGCCTGACGGGCCTGTATCTGGAGTGTGTCTGATAACAGGCTGAAAAACAGACTGAAACCATAATCCCTGCGTAAAATGGTTTCTGCAACCTCATAGCTGCGTAATGGCGTAATACCCTGCACCACTTCGTGCACAAGGCTGGCAATTTCACCACCCTTATCTGCCAGCAACGCCAGAGCACGCCCCGGCGCGCCGTGGGCTTCTGCCATAACACGCTGTATTTCTGTATCCGAAGCCTCTGGAGCCTGTGCCCGCAGCACGGCAGACATATCTGCCGCATCCAGCGGGGCAAGTTCCAACTTGCGGCATCGGCTACGGATGGTGGGCAAAAGCCGCCCCGGAGCAGAACAGGTTAACAACAATACCGTAGCGGGTGGTGGCTCTTCCAGAATTTTCAGCACGGCGTTGGCCGCACTGCGGTTCATGTACTCTGCGCCATCCACAATCACAACGCGCCACCCGCCTTCTGCCGCTGTGCGCCGCAAAAAGGAGTTAATGGGGCGCACATCATCGGCCACAATCTCGCTGCGGTATTTCTGGCGTTTTTCATCAAACCCACGCGCAACCACCAGCAAATCTGCATGAGTGGCGGCAGAAACACGCCGCCCAGCGGGGCTCAGTTCATCCTCCCCGCCCAGCAATATACGTGCCAGCCGGAACGCGAAGGTGGCCTTACCAATGCCCGGTGGCCCCGTAATCAGCCACGCATGGGGCAAGCGCCCACCCTGCATGGCCTGCCGAAACGCCTGCAAAGCAGCCTGATGCCCACGCAGTTGCAAAGATGCCAAGCGCGGCTCCTGCACGCCCTCAGCCCTCGGCATGGGCCAGACGGGCCTGGATATCTTTCAGAATCTGGGCATTCACCTGCTCTGCCGAATAGACGGAAGTATCCACCACCACCACCCGTTGCGGCTCGGCCCTGACGATATGTGCAAACCCATCTGCCAAACGGGCATGAAAATCCTCATCCGCCTGTTCATACCTGTCTGTTGGCGCACCACGCGCAGCCAGACGTTGGCGGGAGATAGCGCGTGGCGCTTGCAGCAGAAAGGTTACATCTGGCTGTAAACCAAGCTGTTTTTGCAATGTTTCAATCAGGCTTAAAATAGCCGGATCACCATTGGCGCGCCCATATCCCTGATATGCCATAGTGGAATCGGTAAAGCGATCACACAGCACAATCTGCCCGGCCTTGAGGGCGGGCAGAATGACCTGATCAACGTGATCATACCGTGCGGCAAAATGGGTAAGAATTTCTGCTCGGGCAGAGAGCGGATTTTTACCAAAAAGCAAAAGCTGGCGCAGATCTTCCGCCCCGGCAGACCCGCCCGGCTCACGCGTGGCCAGAACTTTCTGGCCCTGTGCTTCCAGATTTTCCTTCAAAAGCCGCAGCTGGGTGGACTTTCCCACCCCTTCTGCGCCTTCCAACGTTATGAACATACCACAAGCCATGGATTACAGGTGCAGCCGACGTGCAGCCCGCCCCAAAAAGCCCAGTGCAGGCACGCTCTGCCCAGCTTGCACCGGAATACTGGCCTGCCGCCCACCGGGGAGCGCCACTGTAAGCTGCCCCACAATCTGCCCAGCCTGCACAGGCGCAATAATCGGGCCGTTATAGTCCAGCGCCAGATGCGTGCCGTTGCGCCAACCATGTGGCAGAAGGATTTTGAAATCCTGCGCAGCCACCAGCGGCACTGTCTGGGTCACGCCCATCCATACGGGCGCCTGCTCCAGCACATCGCCTTTGCTGACAATCTGTGCGGTTTCAAAATTGGCAAAAGCCCAGCCCATCAGGCGCTCAGCTTCCCGCCCACGGGCTGCGGAAGAAGGCAGGCCGTTAACAGCCAGCACCACACGCCGCCCTTCGCGCTCGGAAGATGCGCACAGGCCAAAACCACCTGCATCTGTGTGGCCGGTTTTCAGGCCATCGGCCAAACCTTTGACTACCAGAGAGTTCCGGTTTTCCTGCCTGATTTTGTTAAACAGGAATTCTTTTTCCGAGAAGAAGTGGTAGTATTCCGGGAAATCATGAATCAGACGCAGGGCCAGATAGGCCACATCCCGCGCAGACATGTAATGATTTTCTGCCGGCCATCCGGTTGCGTTCATGAAGTGCGAATTGGTTAGCCCCAGCTTGGTGGCTGTATCGTTCATCAGCGCCACAAACTGTTCTTCCGAGCCGGAAATGCCTTCTGCAATAACAATACAGGCATCATTACCGGACTGGATGACCATGCCCTGAATAAGATCCTGCACGCTCACGCTTTGGCCCAAAGGCACAAACATGCGTGAACCCTGCATACGCCATGCGCGTTCACTTACGGGCAACATCTGATCCAACTTCAGGCGGCCAGATTTGAGCATGCCAAATGTGACGTATGCCGTCATCATCTTGGTAAGGGATGATGGGGGCATGCGCTCATCTGCATTTTTCTCAAGCAGTGTGGCACCGCTATTGTAATCCAGAATGCAGGCCCAGCGTGCCTGTGTGTCCACCGGCCCCACGGGCGTGGTGGCGGGTGTATCCGCCCCCGGCACAGCAGGCTGGGCCGCCGCAGGTGCTGCACCTTTGGCCGCCGCGCCGTGGTGGCGAGGCCGTGCCATGGCATCAAGCGCATAGGCACCAGAGAAAAGGGCAGCGCCCCCTGCGAGTAAGAACCGTCGAGTCTGCAACATTTTTCCCTATTCGACGACGATATGAGATCCGGTTAAACCAGTAGCAAGTGCTCGCTTAAGGGCGGCATCTGCTTCGCTTATAGTCGTAAAAGGCCCGTAGCGCACAGCCCACATTGTGCTATGCCCCAAAAACACAGGCCGAACGCTGGCACCTTGTGCCGCCGCCTGCCGCATAGCGGCCAAGCGGGATGTAAAGTCCATGGTTTCCACCCACAGCATGCTGGACACAGGCGCGCCCTGCATAACAGTGGCTGGCAGATCTGCCAGCCCCACCTTGCCCGGCGCAGGCGTTTCCTGCGTGGTGTTATCTGCCAGAACTGTAAGGCCCTGCCTATCCACCGGCGCGTTACCTAATGCTGTTTGCTGCACTTTTTCCAGCGGAGCAGCACTAATCTGCAACATGGGGCCGCCGGGCAGAACTTCGGCAAACTGCCTGCTGGCCATTTCATCTTCCACCACCTGCACACGTGCAGGCTCCTTACCTACGCCAAGCAAATCTGCGGCACGTGGGGTAAGGCCGATCATGCGTCCCGGGTCATTCGGGCCACGATCATTCAGGCGGATCACAATCTGCCGTCCGTTATCCAGATTGGTTACGCGCACCACGGCGGGTAGCTGTAACGTCTGATGGCTGCCTGTCATGCTGGCAGCATGCCAGACCTCACCATCCGCTGTCAGATGCCCTTCTGCCTGTGCAGGTTCCCTTACGGCCAAACCCGTGCCTTGCCATGCAAAGTCTTCCCGCGGGTAAAACCACTTGCCGCCGGCCTGCCATGCCGGCCCAACTGTATAATGCAGATCCTGCTGTGCCACGGGCTGCTGGCGCGAACAGGCCAGAACTGCCAGGCACCCTACAAGGGCGAGTTTTTTCACGTTATTGCATCACCAAGAAGCCCTACACCCAGCGCGTAGAAATCGGAGGGGTTGTAGCGGCGGATCACGTTGAAATTATGATAGACGATAAAGGCTTCACCCCCCACCCCATCCGGGCGGATAATGGCACCTTCCTGCACAGCGCTTGAAAACTGCCCTGCGCGTGGCCGCACACCCTGCTGCGCCCACCATGAAATGGGATGCACAGCCGTACGGCCAATTTGTGCCTGTGTTATGGTATCAGGCAGCAATACTTCCTCACCCCACGGCTGGCCGGGCAGCCAATGGCACTTGGCCAGATAATTGGCGATAGAGGCAAAAACATCGGCTTCATTATGCCAGATATCGCGCCGCCCACCTTCCGGGTAACTGGCTGCGTAACGCAAATAGGCGCTGGGCATAAACTGCGGCTGCCCCATGGCCCCTGCATAGCTGCCCAGCATGCCTGCGGGTGTGATATCACCCTGCCCCAGAATGCTCAGCGCCTTCATGAGTTCTGAGCGGAAAAAAGCCGAACGCCTGCCATCATAGGCCAGAGTCGCCAGGGCATCGATCACATGGAATGTGCCCATGCGCGTGCCGTAAGCAGATTCCAGCCCCCAGATACCTGCAATAGCCCCTTTACCAACGCCATATGTGGAACTGATACGGTTGAGCAGCGCTGTACGTTGGCCAACAGCCGCCAGCCCATCGGAAATTTTCTTTTCCGTAAGAACCCGATCTTTATATTGCGCCCATGTCAGGGTGAATTCTGGCTGATGCCGGTCTGCCTTAAGCACCTTGGCATTTGGCTGGGAGGTAAGTGCGAGCGCCTGATCCACCACAGAGGCAGAAATACCCTGCCCTATGGCTTCACGCCGCACGCCTGCCAGAAAGGTGGCGTAACTGGATGAAGCAGCGGGGTGCGGGGTTGTCGCCGCAGTGGTGCGGGCCAATACAGGTGTGGCGAACAGAGCAGAAGCCCCACCAACAAGAAGTTTTCTTCGTAGCATTAAGGCTTCACGCTTCTGATCTGTGTAACATTCAAAACCGTAGAATATAGTGGAATAAGGCCTTTGTCAGGCCATCTTCTTTATTCCTTGTTTTTGCTTACCACCACATCCCCCAATACCAGCCACCACCCCTTGACAATACTGTCACAAAAGAGCCTGTTGGAGCCCTGCTCACACTCTTAAAACCTTCAAGACCGTGCTGTTCTGGCCGGAGAGAGATACCCTTCTTTGCTGGATCAGTTTCTGGAACTTACCGCCGCTTACCCGCTTGCACAGGTTATTATCGTCATTCTGGCTACATTTGTGTTGGAAGATGCGGCTACGGTTATTACGGCCATTCAGGTTAACCTCCATACGCTCTCTCCCATTACAGCACTCATTGCTTTGTATATTGGCATTGTAACAGGCGATGTGGGGCTTTACGGCTTGGGCTATCTGGCTGCGCGTTGGAAACCCGCCCAAAGGTGGGTGAACACGGCTCAGATGGAAAACCAGAAAGTCTGGCTTTCCAAAAACCTGTTCTGGGTTGTATTTGTCAGCCGCTTTATTCCGGGCACCCGGTTGCCGCTTTATACGGCAAGCGGTTTTTTTAATGCGGGTTTGCCTATATTTACCGCCGCTACATTTCTGGCCACACTTATCTGGACAACCGCGCTTTTTGCGCTTTCGCTCCATGTTGGTGGGTTTATTCTGGATCATCTTGGCGCGTGGCGCTGGGCTGGGCTGGCCGGGTTTGTGCTGGTTATTTTCTTTATGGGCCGTTTGATTGCCCGAGCACAGAAACAGAAGACATGACACAGGCCGAAAAACAGCCTTCTCCTCTCTCCCTTTTTGAATTCTGGCCTGGTTGGGTTTTTTACACGCCCGTTGTGGCATACTGGATTCTGCTTGGCCTGCGCTATGGGGATGTTACCCTGCCCACAGCCGCCAACCCGCGTATTGAAACGGGCGGCCTGTGCGGTGAAAGCAAAAGCAGCATTCTGGATATGGCAGGCAATTATGCCAAACGCTGGATTGCACCTTACGTCACGCTTCCAACCGGCATGCATGATCTTGCTCGTGCTCATACAGCCATGCAGGCCAAGGGCCTCACCCTACCTGTCGTGGTTAAGCCCGATATTGGGTGCAATGGCACCGGCGTAAAACTGGTGCGGACGGAAGAAGAACTGAAAGCAGCCCTTGCCGCCTTCCCGCGCAAGATCCGGCTAGTGATACAAAAGCTAATTCCGTGGAAGCACGAAGCCGGACTGTTTTATATTCGTCACCCTGACAGCCCGATGGGGGAAATTTCATCCCTCACTTACAAGGATATTCCGGCCCTGCGCGGGAATGGGCGCGATACGGTGCTGCAATTGTTGCAAAAAGATAGCCGCACCAGCAAAGTGCTCCACATCTATACCCCGCGCCTGACCCACTGCCTGCACGAAGTTTTGCCGGATGGTGATGAACTGGAGCTGGTATTTGCGGGTAACCATTGCAAAGGAGCCATTTTCCGCAACGGCAAGGCCGACATTACGCCAGAACTCACGCGCCAGATTGATGCCATTATGCAGGATATTCCCGATTTTCATTTCGGGCGTATTGATGTGAAGTTCCGTTCTGCCGAAGCGCTACGTGAAGGCAAGGATTTTGAGATTATCGAAATCAACGGCGTAGGTTCAGAAGCCATCCATATCTGGGATTCCCGCACCACGCTGCGTGAAGCCTATGCAGCCCAGTTCCATCATTACCGGGAAAGCTTCCGCATTGGCGCCAAAAAGAAGAAGGCTGGCTGGTCTCCCACCAATTTGTGGGAAGGCGTGCGCCTATGGCAGCGCCAGAAGCGGCTTTTGGCTTCCTACCCGTTGAACGACTGATTATTTGGCTTTTTCACGCTGTTCCCGCCCCAGGCGGGAATGGACGTGACCATAAAACCGATAACTGGCCCACCCTATGCCGGCATAAGCAAGCAGCAGCAGCAACGGTATGGGGTCACCCTTATACAGGGCCAGAATCATATCCACGCAAAGCGGCGCCACCATGGTTGCGCAAAAGAAAATTCCCAAAAGCGGCACATAGCCCAACCAAATTCCGCGCACGGTAAAGCCGCCCCACGGCACACTGAAACGACGCGGAATTTCCGGCGCCTTGTTGCGCACCCAGATAACGGTAAAGCACACAATGCCAAAAGCCACGGCTGTGCCGAGGCTGACCAGATCACCAATAATATCAATCGGCAACGTGGCGGTAGCCAGCGCCACCCCAAGGCCCAACACAATGCTGCCAATCCACGGCGTTTGAAAACGCGGATGCAGCTTGCTGAACATCGGCATCAACAGCCCATCTTCCGCCATGGCAAAAAAGATGCGGCTTTGGGCATATAAAAGGCCCATCAGCACAGAGCACAGGCCAATAACGGCCCCCAGCTTTACAAACAAAGCCAGCCACGGCTGATGCATGGCATTAACGGCTATAGCCAGCGGGTCTGCCACATCCAGCGTCTGCCACGGCACCACGCCTATCAGCACGGCAGCCACAATCATGTACACAACCGTGCAGATGATAAGCGAGAGCACAATGCCAACAGGTACATCTCGCCGAGGGTTTCGTGCCTCTCCCGCCGCAGTGGAAACAGCCTCGAACCCTACATACGCAAAAAAGATAACCGATGCGGCGCGGAAAATACCGGGGAAGCCAAACCGAAAACCACCTTCGTATTTGGGAACAAACGGCGTCCAGTAAGATGGGTGCACTTCCCACACGCCCAGCGCCACAAACAGCGCCAGAACACCCACTTTGAGAAAAACAATCAGCGCGTTGATTTTGAAGGATTCCCGAACCCCTAAAACCAGAAGCAAAGACACTGCCAGAATAGAAAAAGCGCCTACGGCATCCATCCGCCAGCCCGCAGCAACGTGGCGGGATGCCCCTTCAAACGCAACTTGTAGCGTGGTGGTGGAAAACGCAGCGGGCACATGCACGCCAAAATCTTGCAGAAGGCTGACCGCATACCCGGAAAACCCAGCCGCCACCCCTGCGCAGGAAATGCCGTATTCCAGCAACAGCAGCCAACCCACAGCCCATGCCCAGCGTTCCCCCATAGAAACATAAGCATACGTGTAGGCAGAGCCAGAAACTGGCATGGAAGATGCCAGCTCCCCATAGGAAAGAGCCGTAAAAAGACAGGCAACCCCGGCCACAATAAACGACAGAAGGATGGATGGCCCCGCATAATTGGCGGCGGCCGTACCTGTCATGACATAAATGCCAGCGCCAATGGTGGAGCCCACACCCAACATGGTGAGTTGCAAGGGCCCCAGTGTTCTGCTCAGGCGTTGGGTGCTGTTTTCCTTTTCAATACGCTGTAAGGACTTGCGCCGCGACGAACCAGAAAGATCTCCCATCAGACTATTTCTGGATCAGTGCATAAAATGGAACAGAATGGTCGCAATACCGCCTACGCCCATGCAGTACCAGGCAAAAGGAGAAAGTGCCCATCTGTCGTGATCACGGAAATACCGCATCAGAAAAGCCGTGCTGAACAGTGCGGTTAAACCAGAGACAACAGCTGCTACCAAGGCAATGCGCATCTGGCCCGGTTGCAGGTCCAGATGCCGCATCTTGAAGGCCTCACGCACCGTGGCGGCCAGAATAACTGGCTGTGCCATCAGAAAGGAAAAGCGTGCTGCCGTATCATGGTGCAAACCACGCAGCAGGCCACCGCAGATGGTTGCGCCAGAACGCGAAAGCCCCGGAAAAAATGCAAGGCACTGAAACAGGCCGATAATAACCGCATCGCGCGATGTCATGCTGGCAACAGAATTCACGTTTTTACGCACCACACTGCTGCGCAACCGTTCCACCACCAGCAAAAGCAAGCCATTCAAAAACAGAAAGATGGCAGCCGAAGAAGCAGAACCAAACAGATTGCGCAGGAAGTGCTCAAACAGCCCGCCCACCACAACAGCGGGAATGGTGGCCACAATAAGCAGCCACAGAATGTGTAGGCTTTCCATTTGCATACGCTGGCCGCAACTGCCACTGGCCCCCTTGAAGATGGCCAGCCAGTCTTTCCAGAAAAAAACCAGCAGCGCCACAGAGGTACCCAAATGCAGCATGACCAGAAATGGCAGAAACGCCGGATCATGTGGATCGTACGACCAATGGAACAACGCCGGCAGAATAACAGCATGTCCAAGGCTACTTACGGGAAAGAGTTCTGTTGCTCCCTGAAGAAGAGCGATAATGATAGCCTGAAGAAACGACATATGCAGTTACAACCCACGCTGGCACAACTTTGCTGCCTGTCCTTGCACCATGCGCCACCATGCTGCAAGGATTCATGCTAATCTTGTGTCACAACATCATTATTCGGGATGAAAACACACCCATGAGCAGGCAAAACCGTGCAGGCGCGTGTCTTTTTAGCGGAGCAGTTCTGGCAGCCACGCTGGGTTTTGCCGTTTATGCGCATGGCACCCAGAAATCTCCAGGCACAGATAGCTATGCCCTTTCTGCCCGCTTTGTTTCTGCCAACGGGCTGGAACGCGGTGCGGATGTAGATATTGCAGGCGTGAAAGTCGGCCGCGTGTCTTCCATCACGCTGGACCCAGCCACCCAAATGGCCTTTGTGCATTTTACACTGGATGGCGCCCTGCATTTGCCGCAGGACAGTACGCTGACAATCAGCAGCGCCACGCTTTCATCCGAAAATGCGCTGATGATTGAACCCGGTACATCCTCCACCATAATGCCACCCAACGGCATGCTGACACATACGCTGGAGCCTACAAGCCTTGAGCAACAGGTGAGCAATTACATCTTTGGTGCCGGAAATCTGGGGCAATAAGCCCGTATATTCTGTTATCTGATTATTTTTATAACAAAATACGCCAAACCGGGTTGACGACATCACGGAGAATCAGGTAGATCAGCGCCATCACATGATGGCGGCGTAGCTCAGTGGTAGAGCAGGGGAATCATAATCCCTTGGTCGGAGGTTCAAATCCTTCCGCCGCTACCAATTTTCCTTAAAAATCAATACACTAAAACCACACCAAGCTTACTGCTTGCTGTGTCGTTTTTGCATTTTGTGCAGAGCTCTATGGTCGCCTGAAGATACCTTCAAGCAAATCCATTATACCTCGCCTACCCCGCCTCCAGATACCAGAAGCAGGGCAGCAAGGGATCTGAAGATTTTTAGCCTTCGGAAAGTTCAGGCTGAGGCTCAGATTCTTCCCGAACGTCGGGCTGAGGGTCCTGATCCTGCCGATTTTCACCTTCCTCATTTGCCTGCGCAACGGCACGCTGCTGGCGGGCGGCAAGGCGTTCTGCGCGTTCCTGCTGGCTTTGCTGCGCAGCCTGCGCCATGGCATTCATGATACGGAAGTAATGTTCAGCGTGCTGGAAGTAACCTTCCGCTGCCACGCGGTCTCCGCTGCCTGTGGAATCACGGCCAAGCTGGAGATATTTTTCAAAAAGCTGCTGGGCTGTGCCACGCACGCGTACATCCGGGCCATGACTATCAAAAACATGATTCCTGTTCATCGGAATCTGTCCATTCAGTTGTCGGGAACTCCCATTGCTCCCGTTGGAACGATGGTTTCTTGTCCGCATCCGTTTTACGTTCATGGGTTTATCACAGCGCTTTCCTGTTCAGGGCACTTTGGCATAAAGAAACAGTCCTGTATTAAAAAGGTATGCTTCCTGAGTGAAGGCCGAATTGTTTTTTCGGAATGGGCTTTATGTAAGGCAACATATTAAAGTGTTGCCAAATGAAAGGCCCCCTTGCTGCTTTAATTTCTGATGCAGTAATTTTGGATTTTTACATCTGCTACAGAAGCAAGCTTGAACAGTGTAGCAACCTAGGCACATAAAGCCAAGTTATTTTTCACGCCTGTTTTTCCAGCACCACAGCGCGGGCAATGCCTGCCAGATCGGCTTTTACACCCACCAGGCGCAAGGCATTGGTGCTGGCCAAGGCGCGTAAAGCGGCCTCCTGCCCTATGCCAATTTCCAGCACAGCCAACCCGCCATCCACCAACAAAAACGGCAGACGGCTGCAAATATAGCGGTATGCAGCTAACCCATCATCCCCACCATCCAACGCGCGTACGGGCTCATGCTCTCGTACTTCGGGCATAAGATTGGCCAGATCCGAGGTAGGAATATACGGTGGGTTGCTCAGCACCACATCAAAACGCATGCCAGGCGCCAAAGCGGCATCCCACTCTGCCGCCATAAACAATGCGCGATCTGACATACCGCAACGTTGTGCATTGGCGTGCGCCAAAATGGCAGCTTGCGGGTTAATATCCACCCCTACCCCATGTGCCTTAGGGTATTCGGCCAACGCCGCCAGCAGTAAACAGCCTGTGCCTGTGCCTAAATCCAGAATATTCAACGCTGCTGTCTGATCCGGTCGATATTCCAGAAGGCTTGTAATAAGTGTTTCTGTATCTCCACGCGGCACAAGGCTTGCTGGAGACACGGCCAAATCCAAACTCCAGAACCCCTTGCTGCCCGTAATATAGGCAAAGGGCTCATGTGCTGCGCGACGCTTTACGTAAGAAAAAAAGGGCTCACTCGGCACGTTTTCTGTTGGGGAGCGTGCCAGAAGTTGCTCTGGCGTAAGAGAAAGCGCATGAATAAGCAGTAATCGCGCTTCCCGCCGCGGGCCTTCAATACCAGCTTGCGCCAGAAGCTGCGCACCCTCACGCAACAGTTGCGCTATGGGTTGGCAGGGAACTTTTTTTTCTGCTGTATTCACGCACGCAACCTTGATGGATTGATCTGGTTAGACATCAATGCCCCAATTTTTCCACCGTATCCAGCACACAACCACCTGCCTGCTGGCCCTTTTGGCAATGCTGCCGTTTTCCTACGCGTATGCAGGTGAGTTTACGGTAACAGACGGCAAGGCTGATGCTGAAATTTCAGAAGTTTCACGCATCTATCTGGATGGCAAACTTGTCAGCGTAATCCGGCTGGATGACAAAAATCAGGAAAAAACGGTTAAAATCACCACTCCTATGGGGCGGTTAGACCACACCTATACCTTATGCGGTGAAATCACCATTCGCTCCCCCGAAGGGCGGGTAGAAACCCATGAGGTGGATAGCGATGGCACGCTCCACAACCCTGATGGCCACCATTTTTATGCCTTGGGTTCTGACAATTTTACCGAATTCTTTTTAACAGACCTCAATGCGCCAGAAGCGGCAGAGCATCACCCCGGCCGCTCTGGCGTATGTGCCGCACCTATCAGTTAAAAACCTTCAGCCGCCAGCAATACTGCCTGTTCTTCCTGCGTGAGGGCATCCACAAACTCATCCAGTTCCCCCAACATGACACGATCAATTTTATAAAGTGTCAGGTTGATCCGATGGTCTGTGACACGCCCCTGCGGGAAGTTATAGGTGCGAATACGTTCTGATCTATCACCCGTACCCACCTGAGAGCGTCTGTCTGCCGCCCGGTTGGCATGGGCCTGCGCTCTTTCACGCTCATACAAACGGGCCCGCAGAATTTTCATGGCCTTGGCGCGGTTTTTATGCTGGCTTTTTTCTTCCTGCATGGAAACCACAATGCCGCTGGGCATATGGGTAAGGCGCACGGCACTTTCTGTTTTATTCACGTGCTGCCCACCCGCGCCAGAAGCCCGAAACACATCTACCCGCAGATCTGTTTCGTTAACCTCCACATCCACTTCTTCGGCTTCCGGCAATACAGCCACCGTAACCGTGGATGTATGGATACGACCCTGACTTTCCGTAGCTGGCACACGCTGCACCCTGTGCACGCCAGATTCATACTTCAATCGCGCAAACACGCCTTTACCGTTAATTTCGGCAATACCTTCGCGCAGGCCGCCTAGCTCGCTTTCGTCATAATCCATAACGGTAAAGCGCCAGCCATTCAGGTCGGCATAGCGGCGGTACATATCAAACAGTTCGGCAGCAAACAGGCCAGCTTCATCGCCCCCTGCTGCGGGGCGCACTTCCAGAATAGCACTGCGCGCATCTGCCACATCTTTTGGCAACAAAGACAGACGCACGTCTTTTTGCAACTGCGGAAGTTGCTCACGCAGTTCGGCCAGCTCTGCCTCTGCCAGTTCCTTCATTTCCGGATCTGCCAGAAGCTGCTCGGCTTGCTGAATACCGTCTTCCACCTCGCGCAGGGCGTTGATACGCGCCACAACGGGTTCGATTTCAGCATACTCGCGTGAGGCCTGCGTAAAGGCCTCACCATTCAGACCGCTTGCCAGCTGCGCTTCCAGTTCCAGCGCGCGGCTAACAATCTGGTCTAACCGTTCGTC
The DNA here is from genome assembly GCF_009914215.2 of Acetobacter pasteurianus. Taxonomy (NCBI): domain Bacteria; kingdom Pseudomonadati; phylum Pseudomonadota; class Alphaproteobacteria; order Acetobacterales; family Acetobacteraceae; genus Acetobacter; species Acetobacter pasteurianus. The sequence continues at coordinate 97,003 of NZ_CP039846.2, forward strand.
AAACTTCATGCCGCAAATACGTCTTGCGCTTTAGAAAGCAGCGTATCGCGAGAGACTTCCTGCTCCGTGCCTGTTTCCATGTTTTTCACACGGAACAGACCTTTGGCCAGTTCATCTTCCCCAAGAAAAAGAACGTGGCTGGCGTTCTGCTTACCTGCACGCTCCATGCGTTTGCGCAGCGAGCCCTTATAGCCAATTTCTGTTCTTACGCCTTGCCCGCGCAAACCCTGCAAAATCTGCACAACTGCGCTTTCATCCGGCGTGCCAACGGGAACCAGCACAACCGAGCGCGGCGCTGCAGGCACTTGCTCCAGCAGCATGGACAGGCGCTCAATACCTGCAGCCCAACCAATAGCTGGCACTTCCGGGCCACCCATCTGCTTTACCAAGCCATCATACCGGCCACCGGCCAACACCGTGCCCTGAGACCCCAAGCGGTTGGTGACGAATTCAAACGTGGTGTGGTTATAGTAATCCAACCCGCGCACAATGCTGGGGTTTACGGTGTAGGCAATGCCAAACACATCCAGCTTATTGCGCAGATCATCCCAGAACGCGCGGGCTTCTGGCGTAAGAAATTCCGCCATCATGGGCGCATCTGCCACCAGAACCTTGTCGCCTGCATCCTTGCTATCCAGAATACGCAGCGGGTTCTTTTCCAAGCGGGTCAGGCTGTCTTCAGACAGTTTGTCTTTATGAGCAGAAAAATAAGCCACCAGAGCATCACGCCATGCATCACGGCTGGCGGCATCACCCAACGTGTTCAGTTCCAGCGTCACGTAATCCGCAATACCAAGGGCTTTAAGCACTTCGTATCCCATGGCAATGGCTTCTGCATCTGCCAGAGGTTCTGCTGCGCCCAGAAGCTCTGCGCCAATCTGGTGGAACTGGCGATACCGCCCTTTCTGGGGCCGTTCATGCCGGAACATGGGGCCAGCATAAAACACTTTCTGTGGAAGAGACTGCGTAAGCGCATTGGTCACCAAAGCCCGGCAAATGGCTGCCGTGCCTTCTGGCCGCAATGTCAGGCTTTCACCATCCCGATCACTGAAGGAATACATTTCCTTGGAAACAACATCGGACGTATCCCCCAAGGAGCGAGAGAAAACCCGCGTATCTTCAAAAATCGGGGTTGCCCATTCATCAAACCCGTAAACACCTGCAATCCGGCGCGCTGTGTGTACCACATGCGCATGGCGGCGCTGGTCTTCTCCAATAAGGTCGTGCGTTCCTCTTACGGGCTGAATGCTGCTCACGAATACATATTCCCACACCACGGCACCCGTCACCTTGGCTGGCGTGGTGTTTTTTGCTGTTTAAATGGCACGTCTGCCCCTGCCCGCACCTTTGGGCGCAAAGCAGGGAAAGAATGTTGAATGCTTAGTTGGCGGATGCCATGTCTGGCAGTTCCTGCGCCTTGCCTTCCTGCTTTTCCTTGGCTTCTTCTGCCTGAATAGCAGCAACGCGCTCTTCTACCAGTTCCACAACATGTTCGATCATGTCGGCTGCAGGCACGGTATGATCCTGCTTGCCACCGGCATATACCATGTGGCGGCCAGAACCACCGCCGGTTACGCCCAGATCTGTTAGCAGAGCTTCACCCGGGCCGTTCACCACACACCCGATGATGGACAGGGTAAGCGGGGTTTTAATATGTGCCAGCCGGTCTTCCAGCGTCTGCACAGTTTCCACCACGTTAAAGCCCTGACGTGCGCAAGACGGGCAGGAAATAATCTTAACGCCGCGGTGGCGCAGGCCGAGGGACTTTAGAATATCCCAGCCCACCAGCACTTCTTCTTCGGGTGCAGCGGAAAGAGAAACGCGCATGGTGTCACCCACACCGGCCCACAGCAGATTGCCCAGACCAATGGAGGATTTTACAGTACCGGCACGCTTGCTGCCTGCTTCTGTAATGCCAATATGCAGCGGGTAATCACAAGCATCTGCCAACTGCTGATAAGCCGCCACAGCCATGAATACGTCAGAAGCCTTCACGCTGATCTTGAATTCACGGAAGTCATGATCTTCCAGAATTTTGGCGTGTTCCAGAGCGCTTTCTACCAGCGCATCGGGGTTGGGCTCACCGTATTTTTCAAGCAGATGCTTTTCCAATGAGCCGGCGTTAACACCAATACGGATGGAACAGCCGTAATCCTTGGCGGCCTTAACCACTTCACGCACACGCTCGGCGCTGCCGATGTTGCCGGGGTTGATACGCAGGCAGGCGGCACCTGCTTTTGCGGCTTCAATAGCGCGTTTGTAATGGAAGTGAATGTCGGCCACGATAGGCACGTTCACTTCCTTTACAATTTCTTCCAGCGCCTTGGTGCTTTCCTCATCCGGGCAGGACACGCGTACAATATCCACACCTGCCATTTCTGCACGGCGAATCTGCTCGATTGTGGCCTGCGCATCGGTGGTGAGGGTGTTGGTCATGGTCTGGACGGAAATCGGCGCATCACCACCGACGGCTACCTTGCCGACATGGATCTGCCGAGATTTCCGACGCTCGATATGCTGGTAAGGCCGGTAGCCGCTCATTTTACATCCTTTTGTCGAAAACGACAGTTGAGGGAAGCTGCCGTGTTCGGCCACACGGCGTTCTCCATTGCGTTTGGTGTTTTCCTGCCAAAATCAGGACCATTTGGCTACACATAATACGCGCGAGGGTGCCATTCTAGTGCGAACCCATGCCCTGAAGCTGGCGCGCATTCAAATCATCAGCGCTTGGTTCGGCTTGCACGGGAGCGGCCCGGTGGCGTGGCCGGGGTGCAGTTTCCTTGGGCTTAAGCGCCTGTTCCGAGGCTGCCAGATCTGTCTGCGCATCTGTTGTTGTTCCTGATACCGCATTGGGCACAGGGGCTGCAACATCTGCATGCGTAGGCGGTATGGCAACATTATTTTGCGCAGCAGGTGCGGCCAATGTGCCATCACGCACGCTTTGCGGCGTGAGCACCATTTTGCGGCGGACGGCACCATTACGCCCCAAAGGGGCTGTAACCAGTTCTCCCATACGCAAAACCACACCACCAGCATTACCTACGGTAAGGCTATAAGGCCCACCTTCAACCGGCACATTCCATTCCTCATCGGGTTGCAGAATGTGGTCATACACAACCTTGCCGTTGGCATCCTTCACCTGCACCCAACTGGCGGCCAGAGCCTTCAGCACGATCTGATTATCTGCAACAGCCGCGGCAGGAGCCGCTGGCGCTGCCTCAGATGGCATTTGCGCGTTGGGTTGCTGGGGAGTTTGCGCAACTGCCGTGCCTGCATCACCACCCGGCTGGGGTGTGTCTGGCGCTATACTGCTTTCAGGCCGGGCACTTGCCGCACCTTGTGCATTCAATGCCTGTTCAGCACTGGGCGGCTTAGGCTGCGCAGATGGCGGCAAAGGTGCAGGAACGGCACTCTTATCCGGCAAAATGGAAGCCACTTGCGGAGAGGGCGCATTATGCGTCTGCTCTCCGGGCAGAAGGCTTGCCACTGGTGGCACGCGCTCTGGCGCAGGCGGCGTGTGCCCCGTAAAGTAATACCAGCCCACATAGCTGGCCAGAATAACCGCAAGCCCAAGAGAGATGGACACAGCCGGCGGAATACGCCGGTCTGGCGGTGGATCTGGAAACACAAGTTCTGGCTGCCGAATGGCGTTGCGCGTTTCTAGCCTGTAGCGCTCCACCATGGGGGTTGGATCAAACCCCAAAGCCTGCGCATAGGCCCGCAAAAACCCAAGCGTATACACTTCCGCCGGAAGCACATCCGCTTTTCCGGTTTCCAGCGCATCCAGATACGCATCACGGATGCGCAGATACGCAGCAACATCCTCCAGGGACCAGCCAAGCTGTTCGCGGCGTTTGCGCAGCGCGCCCCCTACCCCGTATGTACCAATATCGGGGAGCGGAGGCAGAGCAGCCGGCTGCTCCTGTTCAGAACTTGGGGCGTTTTCAGCCATCAGCATCCATACGGCGTTGTTGACGGATCAGCGCTATCACGGCCTGATCTATCAGGTCAGCAATAATCTGGGCCACTGGCTGCACGGATTTCACCATACCAACAGATTGCCCGGCCATAACAGAGCCTTCTTCCACATCCCCATCAATAACCGCACGCCGCAAAGCGCCAGCCCAGAAATGTTCGATTTCCAGCTGAGCATCTTCCCGCGTGAGATCACCGGCCTGAAAGCGGCGGATAACATCAGCCTGATGCGCCACAAATTTGCGTCCGCCCTCGTTACTGATGGCCCGCACCGGAATAACCGGAAAGCGCTCATCAAGCTGCACCGAGGTGGTGGCATCTCGCGCATTGGCCCGCACAAAAGCTTTTTTAAAGTTTTCGTGAGCAATGCTTTCCTCTGCCGCAGCAAAACGTGTGCCGAACTGACCACCGGCGGCGCCCTGCTCCAGATAGGAAACAAGAGCATCACCCCGGCCAAGGCCACCAGCCACAAAAACCGGCACATTCTGGATATGCGGCAGAATTTCCTGCGCCAGCACTGTCAGAGAAACAGGGCCGATATGGCCGCCTGCTTCTGCGCCTTCAATCACCAGCGCATCCACACCCATCTTGATCAGCCGTTTGGCCAACACCAATGCAGGCGCAAAACCAATAACTTTGGCGCCACCATCCTTGGCGGCCTTAATGGCTGAGCTAGGCGGAATACCACCTGCCAGCACAATATGGCCCACCTTGGCATCCAGACACACCTGCACCAGCTCATCCAGCTTGGGGTGCATGGTAATCAGGTTCACGCCAAAGGGGCGGTCTGTCAGCGCACGGGTGGCGGCAATTTCCTCAGCCAGACGGGCTGGTTCCATTGCGCCACAGGCAATCACGCCAAACCCGCCAGCGTTGGAAATGGCGGATACAAGATGGCGTTCACTCACCCAGGACATCGCCCCAGCCAGAATGGCGTAAGGCGTGCCCAGAAAATCCGTTCCGCGCTGCCACAGCTTATCCAGCCGTGTGCGGGCGCGTTGCCATTCTTCTGATGTTGGCGCGGGGTTCAGGCTGCTTGCAATATCAGACATCATCAAGACCATAGGCCGTGTGCAGCGCACGCACTGCCAGTTCGGCATATTCTGCCGCCACCAGCACGGAAACCTTGATTTCACTGGTGGAGATAGCCTGAATATTGATGGAACGCTCAGACAGCGTACGGAACATGGTGCTGGCCACACCTGCGTGAGAACGCATGCCGCTACCAACCACGCTTACCTTCACGATATCCGGGTCTGTTTGCAGTTCTTCATACTGCACAGCGCCACGCACGCTTTCCAGAATGCTGATAGCGCGCGGCAGATCGGTCTTGCTGGTGGTGAAGGTCATGTTCGTGGTGCCATCGGCACCCGTGCTCTGCACAATCATGTCCACATTCACGTTGGCTTCACTCAGCGGGCCAAAAATTGCCGCCGCAATGCCCGGACGGTCAGGAATGCGCCGAACCGACAGCTTGGCTTCATCACGGGAGTAGGCAATGCCGGTGACCAGTTTCTTTTCCACGATTTCGTCCTCATCCACCACCATAGAGCCGGGAAGGTGACCTTCCATCACTGCGGGGCCATCTTCAAAGCTGGAAAGCACCTGCACACGCACGCGCTCACGCATGGCAAGGCCTACGCTGCGTGTTTGCAGCACCTTGGCACCAACAGATGCCAGCTCCAGCATTTCTTCATACGTAATTTTGTCCAGCTTGCGCGCCTTGGGCACGATTCTGGGATCTGTGGTGTAAATACCATCCACATCTGTGTAGATATCGCACCGATCTGCCTTAATGGCGGCAGCAAGCGCCACGGCGGATGTATCCGAGCCACCACGCCCCAGCGTGGTTACGCGGCCATCTGGCCCCACACCCTGAAAGCCAGCCACAACAGGCACCATGCCTTCGGCCATGCTGCCCAGCAGACGCGCACCATCTATCGAATCGAGGCTAGCCTTGCCATGCAGGGAATCCGTAAGAATGGGCACCTGCCACCCGGCAAAGGAGCGAGAGGGCACGCCAAGCTTTTGCAGGGCAATGGCCAGCAAACCACTGGTTACCTGCTCACCCGTTGCCACAACGGCATCGTATTCGCGCGCATCATACAAAGGAGAAAGAGACTGACAGAACCCAACCAGACGGTTGGTTTCCCCTGCCATGGCTGAAACAACCACCAGCACATCGCAGCCTGCGTCTTTCTGTTTTTTGACGCGTTCGGCCACGGCTCTGATACGGTCAAGATCCCCCACGGATGTCCCGCCGAATTTCATGACAATCCGGGGTGCGGAACCGGACATAGCTTTATTCTCCACCAAACAGGCCGTAAAACGCATTGCACCAGCCCTTCCCGCCACCTGCATAGCGGAAAAGACGCATGGGAACGGTTGCGCTGCTTCACAAGCCGCGTCACATACCTCTCCCGGCCCCCTTTCGTCCAGCGGGGAGACCAGCAGGAAAGGAATTTGTTGTATGCACGCCACCCGAGAGGAAGCGCCTTCCTCTGTTTCTTCCGAGGAAATTGCCCGCTTTAGTGCTCTGGCAGACAAGTGGTGGGATCCAACAGGCCCCATGCGCCCCCTACATGCCATGAACGGCCTGCGGATTGAATGGGCCAGCCGCCACCTACCCTTGCGTGGCCGCAAATCACGCAAGCCGCATGTGCTGGATATTGGCTGCGGCGCCGGGCTAGCCAGTGAGGCCCTTGCAAAAGCCGGGTATGACGTATTGGGTCTGGATGCATCGGCCAATGGCATTGCTGCCGCACAGGCGCATCTGGAAGCCAACCCGCTTCCTGCCGGTTCTGGTACATTGCACTATCGCCTGGGCAGCGCAGAAGAACTGGTGGCCGAACATGCCAAGTTTGATGCCGTTATGGCTTTAGAAATTATAGAGCATGTCACTGATCCTGAAGCATTTATGATCATGCTGGCGCAGCTTGTAGATGCCAATGGCACGGTTATTGTTTCTACCATGAACCGCACCTTGCGCTCTTTGGCTGTGGGCAAGATTGGGGCGGAATATCTGCTGCGCCTGCTGCCTGTGGGCACGCATGAATGGCGCAAGTTCATCCAGCCTTCCGAACTGGGCCGCTATGCCCGCGCCGCTGGCCTGCGGATGGTTGCCATTTCTGGCATGGCACCCGGCATTGGTAGCTGGAAAGAAACGCGGGACTTGGGCATCAACTACATCGCTGCCTTTAAAAAAGACTGATATAGAATTTACTTTATTATCAGTGTGTTTCTGACATTTCCTTACACATTGCGTTAAGCAGGAAGTGTCAGAAACTCAAAGCAGGTTGGGCTTCCAATAGGGGTAAAATCCCACGTGAAGCCAATCTTGCCTGTGGTTTTATCCACCCGGAAAGATGTGATGGAATCACTCCGCTGGTTAGCCACGAACAGATAGCTGCCAGAAGGATCAAATTTGAGGGCACGCCCGTAATCGGCATGTGTCCAGATTTCATCCACCAGCGTCAGACCGCCATCTTTAGCCACCTGAAACACGGCAAGGGAATCGCCCAAGCGGTTGGAGACATAAAGAAAATGCTCATCGGGTGAGAACAGAATACCCGCAGCCAGCGTGCTGCCCCGGAAATGAGCCGTCAGGCTGCTTACGGCCTGCTGCGGGGCAATATCCCCTGTTTTGGCGTCAAAGTTTGCCACCACCACCTTGGAATCCTGCTCGCACAGAATGTACAGCCGCAAGCCATCGGCAGAAAACTGAAAATGCCGTGGGGCCGAACCGGCCGTCATGGTTGTAAACGGCTTTTTGGCCGGGAACAGGCGTCCCGTATCCAAGTTAATGCCATACACATACATTCTATCCAGACCAGCATCTGCCACCGCAACAAAGCGGCCAGAAGGGTCTGTATGGATCATGTGCGGGTGAGAGCCTGAATGATCGCTTATGGCAAAGTTGCCCGGCGGATTATCCGAAGCCCTATCGGGCATACGTGGGCCAGTATTGTGGATCAGGGTTGTCATTGCCCCTAAGGAACCATCTTTCTGCACACGCAGCAGCGCAAAATTCCCACCCGTATAGTTGGCAACCATAACGTATTTGCCAGAGGGATGGACGCTCAGATGCGCCGGATCTGCCCCACCGGAAGAAACGGTATTCAGCTTTGTTAACGCACCCGTGCCATGATCTACGGAAAAAGCCGTAACCGCCCCGGTATTTTTTCCTTCAAAATCATTGATTTCGTTAACGGCGTAAAGAAAACGCTTATCTGGAGAAAACGCAATGAACGATGGGCTGGCAACATCTGTAAATGTATTCAGATGGTTGAGAGAGCCTGTTTTACGGTCCATTTCAAAAACCGTAATGCCATCTCCATTGCCGCCCGGTGGCCCGTGCTGCGTATAGCCGCCTACATAACATAAAATACGTTCTGGCGGCGGAGGCGTTGTGGCATCCTGCTTATCCGGCGCAGGCGTAGTATCATCTGCCCGTGCATAAGTGCTCCCTAAAAAACCACACGCCAGACCACCCAGCCCGAAAGCACGACGCGAAAACGAGCCGCTCATAATCCTGTTTTTCTCCTTGGTTCGCGTATGCTCAGGGCATCTTGCAGGCAGGCCCCATAGGCGGGCCGGAATAACGTGTCCATGTCTGGGTTTCACCAAAAATGGGCAGGCCCAGATAACCGCGCAGCTTTAGAACACCAGATTGGGGAGACCAGATGCGCGCGTCATACTTATGGCCGCTATCGGGGTCCAGAATATTCCCCTCCCACTTGTTCTTTTCATCTTTCAGGGGACGAAAATCCGTTAGCATCAGGAGGTTGCACTCAGTTTTTCCGTCGTGCCCCTTGGGCACATCCGTACCATCGTAACGCAGCCCGATCAGCCGACCACAAACGGTTTCCCCGCATTTTTCAATCTTGAAAACGCCATCATGATCTTGGCTCAACCAGTAGCCCATCAGGCTATCTTCTCCACCCATGGCAACAGAATCCGCCATGGCAGGCTGAGCAAGTGCAGGAAGCAACGCCGCTGACACGCCTAATACAGACGAAAGAAAAAAAGCCCTAATTCCGGTTCGAACGCCGCGCGCCATGAAGTTTTTCATGCTCTCTTTCTCCTTCGCCCAGCCCTGTTTCCAACATACATTTTTTACATAACCGGCTGGTCTGCCCTGTTAATTTGGGCACCGTAAGCACTGCCTGCCACCCCCAGCACTGTTCCGACAACCCCGAAAAATCAGCTGTCGGTCTTGCGTACCCACGGAAGCGGCAGCACATCAACCCCTTCATCTTCCAGCATTTCACGCTCTGATGCCGTCATATCCCCATAGATGCCGCGTTCTGGCGCTTCTCCATGATGAATACGCAGGGCTTCATCCGCAAAATTGGACCCCACGTTTTCGCAGTTTTCTTCCACCACGGCTCTGATCTGGCGCAAAGCGCTCATCAGATTATCTGGCGTTACGGGTTCTGGCTGTTGCGTTGCGGCAGGTGCTTCGGGATGTTGCTGTGGAGGCGTTGTAACTGGCGGCTCTACCGTTTCCGGTTTTTTAGGCTGTGAGCGCCCCTTTACAATAGCGGGCGCCATCAGGGCCTGTTCCACCTTGGGCGTGCCACAAATGGCGCAGCTCAACAGATTTTCCTGCTTCAGGCGTGTAAAAGCGGCACTATCACGATACCAGCCTTCAAACGTATGTCCGTTTGCGCAACAGAGCTGATAACAGATCATCCGCTTTTACCTCCTACCCTTTTTCAGTTTTCGCCCAAGCCCAAAGCGGCATCCAGCTTGCCCTGCCGCTCCAGAGACATCAGATCATCACACCCGCCCAGGCACCGATCTCCTACAAAAACCTGCGGCACCGTTGTGCTGCCACCAGAACGGCGGATGGCATCTTCGCGTTCCTGCGTGCCACGTGGTGCGTTAATTTCCTTGAACGGCACCTTTTTGCTTTCCAGCAGCGCAACAGCCCGCACGCAAAAAGGGCAGCCACGTTGTGTGTAAATTTCGATTTCAGGCATAAATAGTTTCCTTCTGCATGTTTGAAAGTTCGGTTCTGACACCGCACATCTATTCTGGCAGGTTTATATCAACTTCTGGCCGCGTAGGCACCAGCCCTGCCACCAAAAGACGAACGCTACGCACCCCCGCCTGCTTTAAGGCCTGCACGCAGGCCGTAGCAGTTGCACCTGTTGTGAGCATATCATCCACCAGCACAACAGAACGCCCCTGCAATTTTTGTTGCCATTTGGGCCTGAATGTAATGGCGCTGTGCATTTCCTGCTGCCGTTCCTTGCGAGAAAATCCGGCCAGCTTTGTTGTAGCGCGTATTCGCACAAGGGCATCTGGCGCCACCTGTAAATGCCTTATACGTGCGACTTCATCTGCCAATAACGCCGCCTGATTATAACGGCGCCGGAGCAAGCGCCACCTATGCACCGGCACGGGCACCAGCAATACATCTGGGTGCAGAATATCCTGCCCAATCTGCGCCATACGTTGCGCCAGAAAACGGGCATTTTCTGTTCTATCTGCATATTTAAGCTGTAAAATCAGATCTCTGGCTGCCGTTGTATAAACAAAAGCAGCCCGCGCCTGTTGCCATGCCGGATGATGCTGCTCACACGCAGCGCATAAACCCGTATGCCCCAAACTTTCCTGCGAAGGCTGAGGTGTGGCACAGGCATCGCAAAATGGACGGCTTATAGGCTGCAAGCGGCCGAAGCAGGATGCGCAGGTAAGCCCATGCTGGGCCACATCTGCCCCACACAACACACAACTTGGCGGATACAAAATATCCATCAAAGCTGTACCCAGCTTACGTATCTTCACCTGCATTTCTGGGGTTCACACAAAATTTCCTGACCTCTGTCCTTGGCAAACCACAGGGAAGCACGCACATGTTGCAAAATGGATGTGCCCGTAATTTTTGATCGCAAAGCTGTAAGGCTGCACCGTGAGCGTGCCGCCCGCACCCAGCGCGCCACCACCCCTATACTGGAGGCGGCAGCGGATATCCTGTTGGATAGGCTGGATGATGTCATGCGTTCATTTTCCAACGCGTTGGATATTGGTGGCCGCGGCATTCTCTGCCAAGGGCTGAAACGCAGAAATATTCCAACCATTACGTGCGATATTTCCGAAGCACAGACCCGCTGCGCCTCAGCTCCAAGCGTATGCGCCGATGAAGAACACCTCCCCTTTGCTCCCGGTAGCTTTGATCTGGTAGTTGCCAGTCTTTCTCTGCATTGGGTGAATGATCTTCCCGGCCTGTTTCACCAGATTCGTTCTATCCTGCGTCCTGATGGGCTTTTTTTAGCCAGCATTCCCATTCTACCCACGTTGCGGCCTTTGCGGCAGGCCTTGGAAATGGCTGAGCTGGCTTTAAGCGATGGCGTTTCTCCGCGCGTATCCCCCCTGCCCACACAGCAAAGCTGTGTTTCTTTACTTCAGCGTGCAGGATTTGCGCTGCCTGTGGTGGACACAGAAACGCTGGAACTTCGTTACCGCTCCTTACGGGCACTAATGGCAGATTTACGCGCTGCGGGAGAAACCAACGCCCTTGCCCTGCGCTCTCGCGCCATTCCCCCACGTTTGCTGTTTCCTGCGGCTGCGCATGAACTGGAGGATGAAAAAGCAGAGAGCTTTTGCATGCCATTGCATATGGCAATACTCACGGCATGGTCTCCCTCAGACAACCAACCGCAACCGCTTACACCGGGGCAATTTACGCATTCGCTGCATGAGGTACTGAAACAGCAGCCTCAGCCTTTAACCAAAAAATAAGCGAACAGTTTTTACCCGCCCGTAACGCTCATATGCCGTTGCGGGCCGGAAACATCGGCTTCCGATGCGCCAAGCAGGAAATCATGCCCTTTGGGTTTGCGCGCAATGGCGTCCTGAATAGCGCTTTCCAATGCGGCATCGTCTGCACCTGCCCGTATGAGGCTGCGCAAATCAGCACCATCTTCCTGCCCCAGACAGGTATAAAGCCGCCCTGTGCAAGACAACCGCACCCGGTTACACGTTGCGCAGAAATTATGGCTCATGGGGGTAATCAGCCCCAGCCTTCTGCCGGTTTCCCCTACACGCAAATATCGGGCTGGGCCGCCGGTTACATCTGGAATGGGTGTGAGTGTCCAGCGTTTGGATAAATCAGCTTTCACATCCAGCAGCGGCAGATAGCGGGAAGTGCGATCTTCCCCCGTATCTCCCATTGGCATGGTTTCAATCAGGCACAAATCCGCGCCTATTTCTCCACACCACGCCAGCAGCGTATCAAATTCATCATCGTTTACACCGGCCATGGCAACGGTGTTGATACGCAGTGCCAGCCCGACATCCCGCGCTGCACGAATACCTTCCAGCGTAGCTGCCAGCTTGCCCCTGCGCGTTATTTTGGCAAACCGTGCCTCATCCAGCGTATCCAGGCTAACGTTTACACGGCGCACACCAGCATCAAACAAGGTTTGCGCATACTGAGCCAAATGGCTGCCATTGGTTGTGAGAGTGAGTTCTTCCAACTGGCCGCGATTATCGGAATGTTTGAGCCATGAGCCCAACTCCTGAAAAAACGGGCCAATATCACGGCGCACCAAAGGCTCTCCGCCTGTTATACGCAGGCGGCGCACACCGTGCTGCACAAACACACGGCATAGGCGTAACAGTTCATCGTAATTCAGAACATCTGAGCGCGGCAGAAAGGTCATGCGTTCGGCCATGCAGTATGTGCACCGCATGTCGCACCGGTCTGTTACCGATACACGCAGGTAAGAAATCCGCCGCCCGGCAGGGTCCGTTAAAGAGGACAACATTGGTTCTCTATATCAGAAACCAACCCCACATAAAACGACAGTTTGAAGGTTGGTAACGGAAAAACACATTGCTTATGATAGCAAAACGGACGGCCCCGAAAGACCGCCCGCCTTAATCTTGCAGCCCAACCCCAAAACTTAGTGGCCAGAACTGGCACCTGAAAAATCAGGCCTTGGCAGGCCGGAAAGTTCAAGCTGCTGCACCAGTGCTTCCTTCAAACGTTCCAGACACGCTTCTGTCCGGCCTTCTGCACGCGCAACCAGAACGGCCTGCGTGTTGGAAGCCCGCAACAGCCACCAGCCATCCGGGGTGTTTACGCGCACGCCATCAATTTCAGAAACATCCGCACCTTCCTTACGGAGGCGTGCGGCAACTTCCTCAATAACCTTGAACTTGCGATGATCATCACACTCAAAACGCAATTCCGGAGTGGATACGGTTTTGGGCAATGCTTCACGGAAAGCAGAAAGCGGTTCATCCATACGGGCGATAATATCCAGCACGCGCACACCGGCGTACAGGGCATCATCAAAGCCGTACCATTTGTCTGCAAAAAAGATATGGCCAGACATTTCACCTGCCAGAGATGAACCTGTTTCCGCCATTTTAGATTTGATGAGCGAATGCCCCGTGCGCCACATCAGTGGCTTGCCACCGGCTTCTGCCACTTCATCAAACAGCACTTGGCTGGCCTTGGCATCCGCAATGATAGTGGCCCCGGAATGGGATTTCAGCACATCGCGCGCCAGCAGGATAAGAAGCTGATCGCCCCACAGGATGCCGCCTGTATTATCCACTACGCCAATGCGGTCTGCATCACCATCAAATGCAATACCCAGATCAGCCTCATGCTCACGCACAGAAGCTATGAGCTGTTCCAGATTTTTGGCAACCGTTGGATCTGGATGATGTACGGGAAAAGTGCCGTCAATTGTGGCGTTCAGCACAATGTGCTCGCCCGGCAGCTTTTTCACCAGCATTTCCAGAACTTCGCCAGCAGAGCTGTTGCCGTTATCCCAGACAACTTTCAGCTTGCGCTGCCCGCCAATATAATCCTTTACAAGGCGTTCTACATATTCTGCACGAATATCCACATCGCGCACGGTGCCTTTTTCTTCTGGCACCACATCGCCTCTGGCAGCCAGGTCCCCCAGCTCCCGAATCTGGGCACCGAAGAAAGGCTTGCCAGCCAAGGTGATTTTAAAGCCGTTGTGATCTGGCGGATTATGGCTACCTGTCACCATAACGGCGCCATCAGCCTTAAGACTAACAGACCCATAATACAGCAGAGGTGTGGGGCCACGCCCCACACGCACTACATTTAGCCCGCATGCTACGGCACCTTGCACCAATGCCTTCTCCAATGAAGGAGAAGACAAGCGGCCATCATAGCCCACAACCAGCGTTTTACCGCCGTTGCGGCGCACAAGGCTGCCAAAGGTGCGGCCAATGGCAAACGCATCATCGGTTGAAAGGGTTTTACCAACAATTCCGCGAATGTCGTATTCGCGCAGGCTGGTCGATTCAAACCTATGCGTAAAAGACATCAGATTTTATCTGTGTACTTTTTCAGAAATTCCTTCACGCCATCAGCAAGATCAGGACGTTCCAGAGCAAAGGCTACCTGAGCTTCAAGGAAGCCAAGCTTGTTGCCGCAATCATAGCGGGTGCCTTCATAACGCAGGCCGTGGAAAGGCACCTGACCAATGGTTTTTGCCATGGCATCTGTAAGCTGCACTTCACCACCTGCACCTTTTTCCAGCTTGGAAAGGTAAGGCATAACTTCTGGTGTCAGCACATAACGGCCAATAATGGACAGGTTGGAAGGTGCATCTTCCGGCTTTGGCTTTTCAACCAGGCCTTTTACTTCCACAAGGCGGCCATCATCCTTGCCTGTGTCCAGAATACCGTAACGGTTTGTCTGTTCACGCGGCACTTCTGTTACCGCCACAACGCTACCGCCTGTTTCATTATACGCATCGGCCAGTTGCTTCAGGCAGCCTTTGCCGGATGCAGCCTGCACGATATCATCGGGCAGCAGGATGGCGAACGGATCATCCCCAATAAAGGAACGTGCGCACCAGATAGCGTGCCCAAGGCCCAGTGGTTCCTGCTGACGCACTGCAATAAGAGAGCCTGCTTCAATAGAGCTGGGTTCCAGCGCTTTCAGGCAATCAATCTTGTTGCGCTCTCTGAGCGTATCTTCCAGCTCGTAAGCAATATCAAAGTAATCAATAAGAGAGTCCTTACCGCGGCCTGTAATCAGGCAGAACTCTTCAATCCCGGCTTCACGCGCTTCATCAATCGCATACTGGATCAGCGGCCTGTCAACAACAGGCAGCATTTCCTTTGGCATGGCCTTGGTTGCGGGCAGAAAGCGCGTTCCCAATCCCGCAACAGGCAGGACTGCTTTACGTAAAGGCTTGGGTTTGGACACGAATACAACACCTTAAAAAACGGGTTAAACCTCAACCATCAGAACCACCCTGCCCGCAGAGAGCACCCTGCCAACAACACGGCTCATCAAGAATGCAGCAAAACCCGCCCAGCGTGCAAAAACGCGTGTACGTGTTTTAGGCCACACTCTACATGGCTTTTATTTTACACATCTAAAACCATGCGCCTATTCTAAAAACCGGAAAAGAGAGGCGTGAATATGACAATTCATGCATAAAAATGCAGAATTATACTCTGGCAGAACAGATATGCGCCCAACAGGCAGAAGTTTCTGCTGTATTCTATTGCTCTGATTTTATTTTGTTTTTGAAGAAGTATGGTGCGGCCGAGAAGACTCGAACTTCCACGGGGTATTCCCCCACAAGCACCTCAAGCTTGCGCGTCTACCATTCCGCCACGGCCGCACGTGACAATCGGCACCAGAAGAGCGATACCGTTGGTGAACAGCCCTATAGCCGAAGCAGGAACATGCGGCAATGACAAAAGAACAAATTTTATGGGAAATCAGCAAAAAACTGGTTCCGTACCCTCAAGCACTTAGCCGTATGGAAAGCATGGCCCGCAGCATTCGTGCGGAGGAAGCCGCAGAACGCGTGTGGTTACTGGAACATCCACCCCTTTATACTTCTGGTACATCGGCCAAAGCGGAAGATCTTTTCAATCCCGCGCATTACCCCACCTATCACGCAGGCCGCGGCGGCCAATGGACATATCATGGCCCAGGGCAAAGAACCGCTTATGTGATGCTGGACCTGCAACGCCCCCACGGCCCCGTTCCGGCCAGAGACCTGCGTGCTTATGTGCATGCACTGGAATCGTGGGTGATTGGTGCATTGGCCCATTTTGGCATTCACGGTGAGGTGCGCGAAGGACGCGTAGGCGTATGGGTTACGGACCCCAAAACCGGGAATGAGGAAAAAATTGCCGCCATTGGGGTGCGTGTTTCCCGCTGGGTAAGTTGGCATGGCGTTGCCATCAACCTAGACCCCAATATGGCGGATTTTGAAGGCATTGTGCCCTGCGGAATCAGGGAATACGGCGTAACCAGCTTTCGTAAACTCGGGCTTCCCACCACCATGCAGGAACTGGACCACGCGCTGGCCCAATCCTGGGCCAACACATTTGGCAGCATGCCTTCTCCCTTACAGGAAGTGGCCGTTATACAGGATCTAGACTGATAGAAATAACGTGCCTGCGTTCATCCACAATCTGGATGGAAGAAAGCGCAAGCCTGTTTGCGACATCATGAAAAACCAGCGTGACCAACCCCTGTGAAGGGTTATCCGTGCGTGTGAGCGAAAGCTGCAACACGCCGGGTTGCTTTTGCACGTTAGTAACAGTGACAGCGCCAGATAGCACAACCGGGTTATCCAACAGCAAACCCAGCGGATTATGCACCAGACCAATACGGGTTTGGGAGCCCTGCTGGGCATCTGTAAACACAGCATGATGGCCAGAAGCCCGAAGCTCCATTTCATGCGGTGCTGTGTAGTGCATATACAAGGACCCGGGCTTGTAGGTGATTAACCCACCACCACGGCTGCCATTCGCCCATGTTTGCAAAAACGGCGCGTTTTCCAAATCCACAGTGCGGAAGTAATTTTCCACACGGGCAACATCGGCGTTTTTTGCGCCGGATGTACCCTGCATGGCCTGCCCCGCGCAGGCCGCCAACGCCAGTGGTGCCAGCACGGCAAATACACGACGGTTTAATTTCAGCCCTTTGCGCATTATGCCACCTTCTCGGCTTCCTGCGGTGTGCGCAGGGTAAGAGCCAGAGCATGCAAACCACTGGAAAATTCAGGGGCCAGTGCCTCGTGCACCATGCGGGAACGGTTCACGCGGTTAACACCTTCAAAAGCTGCGGAAACCATAAGCACCCGAAAATGCGTTTCCGTGGCACCGGCTTCTGGCCCCCGCACCATGGCCTTATGGTGAGCGTGGCGGTGGCTTTCATCCTCAATTTCCAACACAACAGGGTTGAATGTTTTTTCCAGAACATTACGAACCCGCTGCATACGCACACCTTCTGCCTTGGAAAGAGCCGAAGAATCTGAAAGACTGGTCATATCCCTGTTTACCTCTTGCTACAGATGCTTTTGCACCGCACATAACGCTAAATGATTAAACGTAGGAACACCCGCCCCCGCGCGTTCGATCCTGACCCTGACGCACCAGCACGTTGCTGTGACATGCCGAGCTGTCAGGAACCGGCAGGTTATCGCGCGCCCCGCTCGCGCGATGCGCTGAACCAGTATTACTGGTTCTGCCTCAACCATGTTCGGGAATATAATGCGCGGTGGGATTATTACAAAGGCATGAGCCCCGGCCAGATTGAAGCGCACCTGCGCGCAGATATCGGGTGGGACCGGCCAACATGGGCTTTTGGCCAAAGCGCCAAAGGAGCAAAACGCGCCACCCCCAATGAAGAGGATATTCTGGACCCGCTGGATATTCTGGGCCAGAACCGCCGCTCCCGCGCAGAACGCGCACGTGCGCAGGCTTATCAGGAGCGTACATCCGCCCCTGCGGCATTGCGGGAACCTTTGGCCATTCTGGGGCTTTCTTGGCCTGTCAGTATGGAAGAAGCCAAAAGCCATTACCGGGCATTGGCGCGCAAACACCATCCGGACACCAATAACGGAGACCGGAATGCCGAAGAACGGCTTAAAAAAATCAATGTTGCCTTCACGATTGTGAAGACCCATCTCTTAACCGAAAGCCTCGAAAAAGCGCTGTGATGATGTATGCTGCATGCAGGGCATCATATATTTCCAGTAGCTTTGCCTTTTTTCTTTCCTGTCAGACAAAGAGCGCAGACATATAGCCATGACGGATATTTCCAGCCAGTCCAACGCTTCCGAACTCCCACCCATTTCAGCCATTTCCGTACCAGATATGGAAGTAAGCGTGCGTGATGTGTTCGGCCTTGATTCTGACATGAAGGTGCCTGCCTTTTCCATCCGCACAGAACATGTGCCAGAAGTGGATAAGGCTTATCTGTTCGACCACGACACCACGCTGGCCATTCTGGCAGGCTTTGCCTTCAACCGCCGCGTGATGGTGCAGGGCTTTCATGGCACCGGCAAATCCTCCCACATTGAACAGATTGCCGCACGCCTGAACTGGCCGTGCATTCGTATCAATCTGGACAGCCACATCTCCCGTATTGACCTGATCGGCAAGGACGCCATTGTAGTGAAGGACGGCCAGCAGATTACCGAATTTCAGGAAGGCCTGCTGCCGTGGTGCCTGCAACGCCCCTGCGCACTGGTGTTTGATGAATACGATGCAGGCCGTGCAGATGTGATGTTTGTGATCCAGCGCGTGCTGGAAGTGGAAGGCAAGTTGACCCTTCTGGACCAGAACCGTGTGATCTCCCCGAACCCGTTCTTCCGCCTGTTTGCCACGGCCAACACCGTTGGGCTGGGTGATACAACCGGGCTGTATCACGGCACGCAGCAGATCAACCAGGCCCAGATGGACAGGTGGAATATCGTGACCTCCCTGAACTATCTGCCGCATCAGCAGGAAGTGGGCATTGTGTGCGCACGCCTTGGCATTGCGGAAGATGATAAGGCAGAGCGCGATAAAATTGATAACATGGTGGCGCTGGCGGCCCTTACCCGCTCCGGCTTTATGGCGGGAGATCTTTCTACCGTTATGTCACCCCGTGGAGTTATTGCCTGGGCAGAGAATGACCGCATCTTCAAGGATGTGGCCTTTGCCTTCCGCGTAACCTTCCTGAACAAGTGTGATGAAGCCGAACGCAGCATGGTGGCGGAGTATTATCAGCGCTGCTTCAACACCAGCCCGCTGCCCGGCCGCACTGCCTGAATCGGATTTTTTCATGGCTGAGCGCACCAAAGGTCCATCCTCCCCCAACACACCGTCTTTCTCTCGGGAACAGGCGGAAAAACGGGCGGACACTTTCAAGCAGGCCACATCTGCCGCTTTACGCGCCATTGGCGGGCAGAAAGAGGCAGATGTTTCCTTCCACAGTGGCAACATGCCTCTGGCACCGATCAGCCTTGGGGAAAAAGTGCGCCTGCAATCTCCTTCTCTCAATTTAAGTGAGGAGGAAATGCAGCGCATCCGCGGTGCGGCAGATGCGCAGGCCCTGCGCCTGAAACACCATGACTTTGCCCTGCACGCCGCCCGCCAACCTGCTGAAACGCAGGCACGCGATGTGTATGACGCACTGGAACAAGCCAGAATTGAATCTGTAGGCGCACGCCACATGAAAGGCGTGGCCGCCAACCTGCGCCACCGGCTTGAGCAGGATATCCGTGCATCCGGGCTGGACCGGATGAAAGATGCCTCCCAGCTTTCCCCTGTGGTCGGGCTGGAACTGCTGGCGCGTGAAAAACTGACAGGCCAGCCAGTGCCCGAACCGGCGCAGGCTATTCTGGAAAAATGGAAGCAGACCCTTTCACCAGAGGCCCTGAGCGCGCTGGATGAAATGGCCAAGCACCAGACGGATCAGGCAGCATATGCACGCGCCAGCCGTCAGCTTATGGCTGCCTGCGCCCTGACAGAAGACGACACGGCATCTGAAGATATGGATGCCAACAATGAGTCTTCTGAAGCTGCAGATTCGCAGGACGATTCAAACCCGCCACCCCCAGATCAGGAAGAAAACACATCCCCTCAGCAGGATGAGCAGGAAGAGGAAATCTCTCAACCTCAACTGATGGCGGGCAGCAGCGAGTCTTCTTCAGAATTTGCAGAAGAAGAACACGATGCCAGCATGGGTGAAGGCACGGGGGAAGCCGCAGGCCCGGGCAGCAGGCCGGAAAATGAACCCGGCCTGACAGCCAAAGGCTACCACCCCTACACCACCCAGTTTGATGAAGAAATTCGCGCAGAAGAACTGTGTGACCCAGAAGAACTCTCCCGCCTGCGGCATCAACTTGATCTGCAATTAGCCACTTTGCACGGTGTGGTCTCTCGGCTTGCCAACCGGCTCCAACGCCGGTTGATGGCACAACAAACGCGCTCTTGGTCGTTCGATCTGGAAGAAGGTATTCTGGATGCAGGCCGTCTGTCCCGCATTGTGGTCAACCCCATGCTTTCCCTGTCTTACAAGCAGGAAAAGGATACGGAATTCCGCGATACCGTTGTTACTCTACTAATTGATAATTCCGGCTCCATGCGGGGACGGCCCATTTCTGTTGCGGCATCCTGCGGGGATATTCTGGCCCGTACGCTGGAACGCTGCGGCGTAAAGGTGGAAATTCTGGGCTTTACCACCCGTGCATGGAAAGGTGGCCAAAGCCGGGAACTCTGGCTGCAAAATGGCAAGCCGCCAGAACCGGGCCGCCTGAATGATTTGCGCCACATTGTTTACAAATCAGCCGATATGCCGTGGCGACGTGCGCGCACAAATCTGGGCCTGATGCTGCGTGAAGGCCTGCTGAAAGAAAACATAGATGGTGAAGCCCTGCTGTGGGCATGGAACCGTATCAGAAACCGGCAGGAAGCCCGTAAGATTCTGATGGTGATTTCAGACGGCGCTCCGGTGGATGACAGCACGCTTTCCGTCAACCCGGCCTCTTATCTGGAAGACCACCTGCGCGCTGTAATTGATATGATCGAAAACCGTAGCCCGGTGGAATTAACGGCCATTGGTATCGGGCACGATGTCACGCGCTATTACCAAAAGGCCGTTACCATTACAGATGCAGAGGAACTGGGGGGCACAATGCTCCAGTCCCTCTCCGCTCTGTTTGAAGAAAAACGCCGCCCGCGCAAACGGGCACGTTAAGGGCAAAAGTGCCGTCTGCTGAGCTTGTATTTAGGCCAGCGGGCGGCCCAAACGGACCTGAACCATATCTGCCAAGCCAGCCAGCATAATATCTGCATCTTCCTTGGTTGTGCGATGGTTTACGATAGCCGCACGAATAGCCAACTTGCCATGAATGCGCGTGGTGGACGGGGCTGCAATGCCACTTTCCTGAAGGTCCTTCACCAGTTCCGCATTCAGTGTATCCAGATCACCCACATCGGGCATGTCCACCCGAAAACACACAATATTCAGCGTTACGGGAGCCAGCAGGGTAAGGCCGGATGTGGCAACCACGCGAGATGCCAGATATTGCGCCACCGCGCAGGATTGCGCCACCACATTACCCAACCCTTCGGTGCCAAACCCCGCCAGCGTGAACCACACCTTAAGCGCCCGAAACCCGCGCGAAAGATCTGGTCCAAAATCACAAAACCACGGGGCATCTGCTGCCAATCCACGATCCTCGCGCGAGAGATAGGCTAAGGATTGCGCAAAGGTTGCCGCTTGCCGCCCCTGTTCACGCACCAGCACACAGCCTGCATCGTAAGGCACTTGCGCCCATTTATGAAAATCGAAGGCGAGGCTATCGGCCCGCTCCAGCCCCTTGAGCAATGGGGCATAGTCTGGCGCCAACTGTGCCAATGCGCCAAAAGCCCCATCTACATGGAACCAGAGCTTTTCGGCCTTTGCGTAACCTGCCAGTTCATCCAGCGGGTCCACACTGCCTGTGTCCACAGTGCCTGCCGTGCCAACAACTAGAAAAGGCTCGTATCCATCCGCCCTGTCCTGCGCCACCATGCGGCGCAGAGCCTGCATATCCATACGAAACGCAGCATCAACCGGCACGCGGCGTAGGGCTTTCATGCCCAACCCGGCCATATCAAATGCACGGGCTACACAGCCATGTGCAGTTTGCGCTGCGTATCCTACCAGTTTGCGACCTGCCACGCCTTGCTCACGCAAAGCCGTGCCATCGGGCACTGCGCGGCTGGCAGTCAGAATGGCAATAAAATTGGCCATGGAAGAACCGGTAACCAGCACACCGCTTGCTGTATCCGGAAAGCCGAACATTTCCGCCGCCCAGCGAATAACCATGCGCTCCACTTCAACCGGAGCATGGTTACGGCCACCCAGATTGGCATTTAGGCCAGCAGCCAGCATTTCTGCCAACATGCCCTGTGCCGTGCCTCCACCATGCACCCACCCCATAAAGCGCGGGTGCCGGTTGCCCACCGCATAAGGCTGCACTGTACTAGCAAACTGCTCATACAACCCTTCAAGCGGTTGCGCACCATTGGGCAATGGTGCCTGTTTGAAGTTCTGCCGCAGCGTATCCGGCATAGGTTGCCATACCGGGCCTTTTGCCACGTTTTTTATGGACTCAAGCATGTCATCCAACATGCGGTGGCCCAGTGTGCGCAATTCTTCCCAGTTTTCTGGATCTAACCCGGCCACTTCTGTTTTCTCCAATATCCGTATTCAGGATGCGTGTCGTATCTCTGGCGTTTGCTCATGCTGTTCTGCCTGTTGTGTCATGCGGGCAAAACGGCGGGCCAGAACGGCGCATACAAAAAGCTGGATCTGGTGATACATCATAAGTGGCAGAACAATCATCCCCACCGATGCGGGAGGAAACAGCACGTTGGCCATAGGCACCCCGGATGCCAGCGTTTTTTTGGAGCCACAGAACACCACGGCAATTTCATCTTTAAGCGGCAGGCCAAAAGCACGACCGGCAAAAATGGTAATGCCCAGCACCACAAACAGTAACACGGCATCCACCAGCGCAATCACGCCCATTTCTGCCACGGGCAGCTTGTGCCACAGCCCTTGCATTACGGCATCACTAAACGCCGCATACACCACCACCAGCACAGAGCCTCGGTCTGAAAAAGAAAGAAGTTTTTTATTGCGATGCGCCCACGGGCCAAGCCAAGGCTGCAACACCTGCCCCAAAATGAAGGGCAGCAAAAGCTGGTAAACAATATCCAGCGGGTTGCCAGCCGCACCACCATGCTTGCTGAGAATAAGCCCTACCAACACGGGTGTAATGAAGATGCCCAAAACGTTGGACGCCGTGGCCGCACATACCGCCGCAGGCACATTGCCCCCACCAATGGAGGTAAACGCGATGGAAGACTGCACGGTGGAAGGCAAGCAGCATAAAAACAGCACGCCCATCCAGATTTCTGGCTGCATTAGATTAGGCAGAAGCGCGTGGCCCAACAGCCCCAGCAGCGGGAACAATACAAAGGTACAGCACAGAATAAGCAGGTGCAGCTTCCATGCCACCAAGCCATCCACCACGGCCTTGCGAGAAAGCCTTGCACCTTGCAAAAAAAACATCAGGGCAATCAGGCCAATGGAAAGCCACCTAAAAACCGGAACGGCTGCCCCGTGGCAGGGAAAGAACGTTGCCAGCAGCACAGCGCTGACCAGCCCCATTAAAAAGGGGTCCAATTTCAAAAACCGCACGCGCCTGACCTTTCGTTCTTCTTTCTGGTTGCCTGCATGTTTTACTTACGGCACCCTTTATCTGAAATGAAACAGTATACTTTCCTGTCCCTCTCCGTTCTCGGTGCTGTGAGCATTTATGCCACAGTTGCTGCGGCTCCGGCTTTTGCGGCCCCTCCTTCTGGCTGCGCGGTGGTTTCCCGTGCTTCCGGGCAGGAAACGGCACAAGGTGTTACCTATCAGAATCTGGTGTTACGCACCCCAGATGGGGGCACCACATTTAAGGCAGGCCACCTTACCCTGCACGGTTCTGGAGAAACGCCCGAAGCCACGCATGATCTGGCAGATGCGGCCTCTCTGCTCCTAATGTCCGCCATGACGGGGCATCACAATGCCGCGTGCACAGATTGGCTGAATACACAGGGCAAACGCGTGCTGGCGGGCCTTCAGGCAGGCAAAAGCTATGATCTGACATGGCAGAATGCCACACTTACGCATGGTGCTGCACAGGTAAGCGTCAACACCGCGCGCTACCAGATGCAGGGCGGCAGTGCTACGGCCTCGGCATCATTGGGGATGGATGGGGTAAGTTTCCATAACGTTGCCAATCAGGATCTGCTACCCACAGCAGCCCATGCCACGTTCTCTCTCCCCGCAGCAGAAGTGCCAGCCCTGATGAGCGCCATTGGGGGACGCAGCACCAGTGCACCGGCTGTGCATGCCACCATTTCCAGCTTTGATGCCACGCAGGGAGATGCCTCCTTACACGGCAATGGCGTGGCAACGCTAACAGGCAATGTGAACAACACATCAGCCTCTGGGCATCTGGAAATTACAAATCTGGAAACCCTGATTGATAAAGCCCGCACCGCCAAGCAGATGAAGCTGGCCGCAGGCATGGTTGTGGCCCGTTTGGTAAGCCACAAACATGGTGAGCAGAATACGTGGGATACAAAATGGGAAAGCGGTGTGCTGACCGTAAACGGCTTCCCCATTCCGCTGAAATAAACAAAATGGCCGGAGGGACTTAAATGCAGCCCCTCCGGCCATTGGGCCTTTTTAGGCCATTTCCATAACTTTTTCGCACATACCGGCCAGATCCTTCAGCACGCGCCGGGCCAGATCTATGCGCTGCACGTTGGTAAGTTCGCGCACAACCGCCATTTTGTGGTCTGGCCGCAAGCGGACTGTACCGTCCTTCCATTTCCCCATCCACTGCACCAACCCGGCCGGGTTGCGGAAGGTATTATTGCGGAACTGCAGCACCATACCCTTAGGGCCAGCCTCAACACGCTCTACCCCGGCCTGACGGCACAGGCGCTTAAGCTCCACAATATCCAGAAGGTTCTTGACCTCCGGCGGCAGGGAACCAAAGCGGTCTATCAGTTCGGCTTCCATGGCTTCCAGTTCCGCATCAGATGCCAGTGCACTGATACGGCGGTATAGCCCAAGCCTTACGGGCAGATCGGTTACATACTCATCCGGGATCAACACCGGCAGGCCCATAACAATGTTGGGCGTCCAGTCCCGATCCTCTGCAGCGCGGCGGTTTTTATCCGAGCGGAGGTCGGCCACGGCATCTTCCAGCATCTGCTGGTAAAGTTCGATCCCCACTTCGCGCACATGGCCGGATTGCTGATCGCCTAGCAGATTACCCGCACCACGCAAATCCAGATCGTGCGAGGCCAGCGTAAAGCCAGCACCCAGCGTATCCAGCGTTTGCATTACTTCCAGCCGCTTTTCTGCGGAAGCTGAAAGCACATGCGTTTGTGGCCATGTCAGATAAGCGTAGCCTCGCTGCTTGCCACGCCCCACACGCCCACGCAGCTGGTAAAGCTGCCCAAGGCCAAACATATCTGCCCTATGGATAATCAGCGTATTCACCGCAGGCATATCCAGCCCGCTTTCCACAATATTGGTGGAGAGCAGAATATCGTATTTACCGTCTGAAAATTCGGTCATCACCCGTTCCAGCTCGGTGGCGGAAAGACGACCATGCGCCTGTATCAGCCGGGCATCGGGCACAATGGCGGTCAGCCGTTCAGCCAGCCTGTCCAGATCCTCAATACGCGGGGCTACGCAAAAAATCTGCCCACCACGGAAGCGTTCACGCTGGATGGCTTCCCTTATCACCACACTATCAAATGGCATGATGAAGGTGCGCACCGCCAGCCTGTCTGTTGGTGGGGTAGCAATCAGGCTCATTTCACGCACGCCGGAAAGCGAGAGTTGGAGCGTACGCGGCAATGGTGTGGCGGAAAGTGTGAGCACATGCACATCTTCGCGCAGGGCTTTCAGCTTTTCCTTATGGGACACACCAAAATGCTGTTCTTCATCAATAATCAGCAATTCGAGCGAGGCAAACTGAACCGTTTTGGCCAACAGTGCGTGCGTGCCGATAACAATGTTTACGCTACCATCTGCAATGCCCTTACGCACTGCTGTGGCTTCCTTACCCGTTACCATACGGGAAAGCTGCGCCACCTTGATGGGAAAGCCCTCAAACCGCGCAGCGAAGGTACGGTAATGCTGCCGAGCCAGAAGCGTAGTGGGCACCACAACAGCCACCTGCCCGCCTGACATAGCCGCCACAAAGGCCGCGCGTAAGGCCACCTCAGTTTTACCAAAGCCCACATCACCACATACCAGACGATCCATTGGACGACCGGAAGACATATCCTCCAGCACATCGGCAATGGCGCGCGCCTGATCATCCGTTTCCACAAATGGGAAGCGAGCACAGAACTCATCCCACTGCCCTTCCGGCGGAACCAGCTCCGGCGCTTCCTTCAGGGCACGCATGGCGGCGGTTCTGATAAGCTCACCCGCCATATCGCGGATGCGCTTTTTCATTTGCGATTTACGGTTCTGCCATGCCGTGCCGCCCAGCTTATCCAGCGCAACACCTGCCTGGTCTGACCCAAAGCGGCTGAGCAGTTCGATATTTTCTACAGGCAGGTAGAGTTTCTGCCCACCATCATACAACAGGCGCAGACAATCATGTGGGGCCACGCCTACGCTTACGGTTTCCAGACCATCATAACGGCCAATCCCGTAATCCTGATGCACGACCAGATCACCGGCTGAAAGTTCGCTGGCTTCGGCAATCAGTTCATCTGCACGGCGGCGGCGGCGTGGTGGGCGGCCAATACGTTCACCCAGCAGATCCTGTTCGGAAACAAACGCCAGATCATCTGCTACAAAACCGCGTTCCAGCCCAAGTGTAAGCAACCCAACCGGGCCGGGTTTGGCTTTATGGGCTTGTTCCCATGTCTCATACGTCTGGGTAGGCACGCCGTGTTCACGCAGCAATGTGGCAATGCGCTCGCGCGAGCCTTTGGTCCACGCAGCCACAAAGGCGCGGCGTTTAACCTGCGCCCATTCCTTTACCTGATCCCCCAATAGCGTAAACACCTGCTCACGCTGGGCACCGGGCACAATTTTGGAGAACATCTTACCGGGGCGGCCGCCTACATCCACACCTCCGGCACCATCGGGCTGTGCATAGGGGCTAAATGCCACCACAGGCACGCGGGACAGGCAGGCATCCCAGCCTTTTTCATCCAGATAAAGCAGATGCGGAGGCAGCGGGCGGTAGGGTATTTCCCCTTCCCGCACAGGCTGACGGCGGGCCTGATAGTGGTCTTCTATCATTTCCAACCGGGATTTCAGTACATCCTCAGCCTGATGTTCGAGCGAGACAGCAACATCTGGCAGGTAATCAAACAGTGTTTCTAAGTGATCATGGAACAAGGGCAGCCAGTGTTCGATGCCCGGATGCCTGCGCCCATCTGAAATATGCTCATACAGCGGATCAGACGTGGCAGCGGGGCCAAAGGCATCACGCCAGCCGGTGCGGAAGCGTGAAATGCTTTCCTTGTCCAGCGAGAATTCAGAAACGGGACAAAGTGTCAGCCCATCGCGCTTGGCCGTAGAGCGTTGGGAACCGGGATCAAACGCGCGGATGTTTTCAACCTCATCCCCAAACAGATCAAGCCGCAAGGGCTCACCTGCGCCAGCGGGGTACAGATCAAAAATACCGCCACGGGTTGCAAATTCCCCGGCTTCCATCACCGTATCCGTGCGGGTGTAGCCATTGGCGATCAACAGCTCGATCAGAAAGCCCTGATCCAGACTTTCCCCCGTGCGGATGGAAAGTGATTGCCCTTCAAATGTTTTACGCGGGGCCACACGCTGCACCACGGCGTTCACCGTAGCCAGCACAAGCCGAGGGCGGCCTTTTGCGGGTTCAAGCAGGCGCGTAAGGGTGGAAACACGCTCGGCCACAATGGCAGGGTTGGGAGAAACCCTGTCATACGGCAGGCAATCCCATGCAGGAAAGCGCAGTACATCCACATCAGGCGCTACAAAGGCTAGCATATCATTCAGGCGGGCCATGGCGGCATCATTGCGCGCAATATGCAGCACCGGGCCTTTATGATCCCGCGCACGACGCGCCAGCAAAAGGGCATCATACCCTTCTGGCACGCCCCATACGGTTGCTATCCGCTTTTGTGCGCCTGTCTGTGCTGTCATCCCGGTATCCGCCTGTTCTTAAATACGCACACCCCGCAAGCCGCCAGCATGCCTGTGCCGGAGCCTGAAGGGTTTTTATTAACCGCCGCGCCTGATACGGCTATCTTCCACCATACGGCGTAACATGGGGGTGGCTTTCTCTTCCGGCA
Organism: Acetobacter pasteurianus; assembly: GCF_009914215.2. Taxonomy (NCBI): domain Bacteria; kingdom Pseudomonadati; phylum Pseudomonadota; class Alphaproteobacteria; order Acetobacterales; family Acetobacteraceae; genus Acetobacter; species Acetobacter pasteurianus. The sequence goes on from NZ_CP039846.2 coordinate 125,140, forward strand.
ATGGCAGGCGGCCAAACAGCCAGTCTGTCAGCTCCGGATCTGGCATTTCCAGAATGTTTTCCATGTCCGTCAGTTCTTCTGCCGTCATGGTATCTGCATTGGCTTCTACAAAGCCGCCAATCAGAATATCTGTTTCAAACGTGCCCCGATGGTTGGCACGGAACTTCAGCCGCCGCCTGCGGGCAGCCAGATTATCTTCCGCCACGCCAGATGCGCTGGAGGAAGATGAAGGAGAAGAAGCTGTAAAATTGTCTTGCATGGCGCTGGTATCCTATACCGTTGCTAAACCTGTCTGTCAGCCTGCCAAACAGAGGCTTGTGTATCGCTTGTGTCCAGTCCCCTTTCCTTCACATCCTCTTCGGTTCTTGGGCAAGATGGCAATTCTGCCCTAGCCCCATTACTGGCCCCGCTAGAAAGCCTGCCCGGTGTCAGCACCGCACGCGCCAAGCTGCTAGGCCGCATTGCAGGCGGGCGCAGGGTGATGGACCTGCTGTTCTGCCTGCCCGAAAGCATTACAGACCGCAGGCTGCGCCCCACATTGGCGCAACTCAGGCCCGATACAATCGCAACCGTTACAGGCGTAGTGCAGGATATTCGCAGCCCAGCCCCGCGCACCCGCCAGCCGTGGCGGGTGAGCATTGATGATGCCACGGGTGTGCTGGAAGTCGCCTTCTTTTCCCCCTGGCAGGCCAAACAGGTTGTGAAGGGAGAAAGCATTGCCCTTTCCGGGAAGGTGGAACGCTTTGGCGATAAGCTCACCATCACATCCCCCGATTATCTGGTGCCCGCAAACCAAATAGAGCGCATTCCGCTGCTAGACCCCGTTTGGCCCCTTACGGCTGGGTTATTTACCGGGCAGGTGCGCATGGCCATGACAGCCGCCCTGCGCCTTTTGCCGCCCAACCTGCCCGAATGGCATGACAAGGCCCTTATCAAACAAAAAAACTGGCCGGATTTTGCCACGGCCCTGAACTGGATGCACTTTCCAGACACCATCCCCGATAGCGCGCAGGGGGATGCATGGCACGGCAACCGCACACGTGCGCAGGCACGTCTGGCGTGTGATGAACTGCTGGCAGACCAACTGGCCATGCGCATTGCCCAACAGGCATCTCGCGCCCGGCCCGGCCGCAGCCTGAACGGTGATGGCCACTTGCAAAAGCAGACCCTCGCCAGTTTTGGGCATGAACTGACCTACGGCCAAAAACACGTTCTGCGTGAAATTGAAGCCGATATGGCCATCCCACACTGCATGAGCCGCCTTTTGCAGGGCGATGTAGGCGCGGGCAAAACCCTTGTGGCCCTTATGGCCATGCTGCGAGCGGTAGAAGCTGGCACCCAAGCCGCGCTTATGGCGCCTACGGAAATTCTGGCCCGCCAGCACGCAGCCACGTTCCGCCGCCTTTCCCCCGTGCCGGTGGCGTTTTTATCCAGCTCTGTCAAAGGCAAGGCGCGCAAACAAACGTTGCAGGATATTGCCGATGGTACCGCCAAGCTGGTGGTAGGCACCCACGCGCTTGTACAGGACGGCGTAAAATTTGCTGATCTGGGGCTGGCCGTTATTGATGAGCAACACCGCTTTGGGGTCGATCAACGTCTGGCATTGGTGGAAAAAGGCCATGATGCCGACATGCTGGTGATGACAGCAACCCCCATCCCGCGCACGCTGTTGCTTACCCGCTTTGGGGAAATGCAGATCAGCCGGTTGGAAGGCAAACCGGCAGGCCGTAAGCCCGTGCGTACATCTCTGCACAGCCTTGGCAATTTTGAAGATGTGCTAGCAGGCATTGGCCGCGCGCTGGACAAAGGCGCACAGATTTTTTGGGTGTGCCCTCTGGTTTCTGAAAGTGAAGCCATGGATCTGGCCGCCGCCGAAGCCCGACACGCGGCTTTGGTTGAGCGTTTTGGAGATAAAATCGGGCTGGCACATGGGCAGCAGGATGCCAATGTGCGTGAGGAGGTGCTGCAAGCCTTTGCCAAAGGTGAAACCCGTATGCTGGTAGCCACCACCGTAATTGAAGTGGGCGTGGATGTGCCCTCCGCCACCATTATGGTGATAGAACATGCAGAACGCTTTGGGCTGGCGCAGTTGCATCAGCTCCGTGGCCGTGTGGGGCGTGGGGCAGATGCCTCCTTCTGCCTTATGCTGCATGATGAAGGCTTGGGCCTGACAGCACGGCGCAGGCTTTCCTGCCTGAAGGAAACGGAAGACGGTTTTTTAATTGCGGATGAGGATTTTCGCCTACGTGGCGGAGGTGAGGCAACGGGCCGGCGTCAATCCGGCCTGCCAGACTACCGCATGGCGCCTGAAATGCTGGTGGACATGCTGTTAGACACAGCACACGATGAAGCCACGGAGATTCTACCGGATGGCCCCCCCACCAGCACGCCGGAAAAGAACCTGCCGGTAGCGGCCCGCATTTTGCTAACGCTGTTTAACAAAACCGATGCCGCACGCATTTTCAGCGGCGGCTAAACGGTTGCAGCTTTAGCCTTCTACGGCAGCCAGCCACGCCTTAACCTGCCCTTCCGGGTCTGGCTGGCGAATAAAGGCTGATACGGCAGAAACACTATCGGCCCCGGCCTCAATACAGGCCCAGGCACGTTCCAGCGTAATGCCGCCAATAGCTACTAGCGGAAGGTTGCCAATAAGCTTGCGCCATTCTGTTAGCTTCAATGGGCCTTGGGGGCCGAACGCCATTTTTTTCAGCTTGGTTTCCCATATTGGGCCAAGGGCCACGTAATCCGGGTTGCAGCTTAGAGCGCGATCCAGCTCTTCATGGCAATGGGTGCTAATGCCAAGGCGAATACCGCCTTTACGGATGGCTGTCAGATCTGCCGTATCCAGATCTTCCTGCCCCAGATGAATGTAATCTATGCCTTCATCCAGCGCGATCTGCCAGTAATCATTCAGCACAAGGCACACGCCGTGTTGCTTGGCATAGGCATGGCCCTGGCGAATTTCCGCACGCAGTGCGTCTTCTTCCATGTCCTTCAGGCGGAGCTGAATAAAGCGTGCACCTGCACCGCCCAGCCTGTCCACCCATGTGGCGCTATCAACAACGGGATAAATCTTTTGGGGCAGAGCTGTCATGCCAGCATGGCCTTTCCTGCAACGGGAGTAGAGGGAACAGCCATATCGCGCTCTTCCATTGGGTCTGCAATACGGGCCAGTTCCCCGGCCTCTACCGCCAGACGAAACGCACGGGCCATATTGACGGGGTCTCCCGCCTTGGCCACGGCGGTGTTTATCAGCACGGCATCATAGCCAAACTCCAACGCTTGTGCTGCGTGGGAAGGCACACCAATACCTGCATCCACCACCAATGGCACACCGGGAAAATGCGCCCGCATGGCCCGCAGGCCGAACACGTTGTTCAACCCCTTGCCAGAGCCAATAGGCGCGCCCCACGGCATCAGCACCTCGCACCCCACGGCCAGCAACTTTTCCGCCACCACCAAATCTTCCGTGGTGTAGGGGAACACCTTAAAGCCATCTTCGGTAAGAATACGCGCGGCCTCTACAAGCCCGAACACATCTGGTTGGAGCGTATCCAGCTCACCAATCACTTCCAGCTTCACCCAATCCGTGCCGAACACTTCCCGCGCCATGTGCGCTGTGGTGACGGCTTCCTTAACCGTGTGGCAACCTGCCGTGTTTGGCAGCACCGGCACCTCGAGTTCCTGAATAAGAGACCAGAACGCCTGACCGGCCCGTTCCCCTGCAGATTCGCGGCGGAGGGAAACAGTTACAACACCCGGCTGGGCGGCCAGCACGGCATCACGCAAAATCTCGGGCGATGGATACTGGGCCGTACCCAGCATGAGTGGTGAAACAACATCCTGCCCATAAAATGAAACAACCATGCCCTCAGCCCCCTTGCATGGGGGCAACAATTTCAATTTGCGCCCCTTCTTCCAGCGGCGTTTCATTGCGCGTTGCCTTGGGCACAAACCGGCCATTTAACGCCGTGGCAATGCGTGCACCGCTATAGCCGAGTTCATCTATCAGGGCCGCCAGTGTTTTGGCGGAGACCTCGTGCGCTGTATCGTTAACCACAACTTTCATCGGGCGTTGCTCCTTAGGCCTGTGGGCCAAATATCAGGTCTGCCGCCTCCCGCGCCCGAGCGGGAGAAAGCAGAAAACCGTGCCGGTACATACCGTTGATATAAATGCGTTTTCCATCCTGCACCACGCGGGGCATGTTATCTGGGTAAGACGGACGCAAACCTGTGCCCATTTCCAGAATTTCCGCCTCGGCAAAACCGGGGTGCAAGGTCCATGCCGCATTCAGCAGTTCCATCATGGAACGCACTGTCATGCCGCCAGCATTTTCGCTTTCAATCATGGTGGCACCCACCATGAACACATGGTCAGCCCTTGGCACAATGTAAACCGGTATGCGCGGGTGCAACATGCGCACAGGCCGATGCAAGGTAACATCCGGGCAGCGCAGCAACAGCATTTCACCCCGAACGCCACGCAGGCTGTCCAGCTTTTCACGCGCAGCAAGGCCGGTGCTATCTACCACCCAATCAAACGCGGATTCATCCGGGCAGGTTTCACCAAACTCGGCGCGGCCACCCAGTTGTTCCAGCCGTGCCAGAAGGGCCTTTAACGCCTTGCGCGGGTCCACATGACCTTCATCGGGAAAGAACAGCCCTTTATGAAAACGGCCTGCCAGATCCGGCTCAAGCTGGGTAATCTCTACCGTGCCTATTGTCTGAAAATGCGATGTGCGGCGGCCAAAGCGGACAATTTCCCCCACATCTCGCGCTGGTGCCAGCACAAGGCTGCCTTCGCGCGTGACATCTGGCACATGCTCCGCCCACCACTCTACCGAATCGATGGATTGGGCGGTGACTTCCTCTGGCGCAGATTCGGCCTCGCACCACGGGGCAAGCATACCGCCTGCCATCCATGAGGCTCCGGCCCCCACGCGGCCTCCGCTTTCATACAGGGTTACATCACCACCCCGCTCAGCTAGTGCTACGGCGGCTGTCATACCCGCCACACCGGCCCCTTTTACCAGAATGCGCGGTTTGCCGTTCATACCTTCTACCTTGCCTCCGTTACTGGCGCTGTGCTGCTGCATCTGGGCGTTATAACACGCCTCAACCCCTGCTTCTGCAAGGGCTTATGCCGCTTTAGTGTTCAGAATGCCCGCACAAGCAGCACCATGAGCAGGCAACATTCCGTTACTGCCGTGGCAATCCAGCGCATGCCCATATAGCCGGGCGGCAACCAGCCACGCTGCCATGCGCCACGTTCAGCCAATGCCACCAGCGGAAAAAGCACAGCCAGAATAATCACCCCGGCAAGTGGCACCCATGCGTAAGCCAGATAAGCCGCAATCCATCCGGCAAAAGCAGGCACCACACCCAAAACCAGCCGCAAATTATCGGCCCTGTCTGCCCCGCTTGTGAGAATGGCGCGGTCAAGCTCCAGCGCCAGCCCCCAATGCACGGCCCCGATAAAAGACAGGCTTACCGCCCCGTAAATCACCAACGCCATCAACAGATTGGGCACAGGCACGCCGGAATCGAAAAACACAATGCCGCATGTGCAGGCAACAAAGGGCAGAAGCCCCGCTGCCATAAGCACCACAGCCAGAAATGGAAGTTTTTTCATGAACGTGCAGCAGGCCCTTACCTGATAATTTCATACCCAATATGGTTGACAGAAAAGCCCAACAAGCGGCCACTAGCAACCGTAGGCAGGTTTACCCTGCCCACCGTGTTCCGCCCGGAACCAAAAAAAATAACACCGGCTTCTGCGCCAGAGGCCAGACAATAAAGGAACGGAAACACCAATGAGTGCCATTGTTGACATTATCGCACGTGAAATTCTGGACAGCCGCGGCAACCCAACGGTTGAAGTAGATGTGGAGCTGGCATCCGGCGCCAGAGGGCGTGCGGCTGTTCCTTCTGGTGCCTCAACCGGTGCGCATGAAGCCGTAGAACTGCGCGATGGTGACCCCAAGCGGTTTGGTGGCAAGGGTGTTCTCAAAGCTGTTGAGAACATTGAAAACGAAATTCTGCCTACGCTACAGGGTGCCGAATCGGCAGACCAGATCGATATCGACAACGCCATGATCGATCTGGATGGCACACCCAACAAAAGCCGTATGGGTGCCAACGCCATTCTGGGCGTCTCCCTCGCCATTGCCAAAGCCACGGCTGCCGAACTGCATGTGCCGCTCTACCGCTACATTGGCGGCGTGTTTGCCCATGTTCTGCCCGTGCCGATGATGAACATTGTCAACGGTGGTGAACATGCAGATAACCCCATTGATATTCAGGAATTCATGGTGCAGCCGGTGGGAGCACCTACTGTGGCCGATGCCATCCGCTGGGGTTCGGAAATTTTTGCCCAGCTGAAAAAGGCCCTCAGCGCTGCTGGCTACAACACCAATGTTGGGGATGAAGGCGGCTTTGCCCCTGCCCTTAAATCTGCCGATGAAGCACTGGGCTTTATCACCCGTGCCGTGGAAGCCGCAGGCTACCGCCCGGGTGAAGACGTTACCTTTGCGCTGGACTGCGCCAGCACAGAGTTCTTCAAGGACGGCAAATACAACCTGAAGGGAGAAGGCAAGGCATTCGATTCCGCTGGCATGGTGTCCTACCTGTCTGACCTTGTAAGCCGTTACCCGATTGTTTCCATTGAAGACGGCATGGCCGAAGATGACTGGGAAGGCTGGGCCCTGCTGACGCAGGAACTGGGCAAGAAAATCCAGCTGGTTGGAGATGATCTGTTTGTGACCAACCCGGAACGCCTGCGCCGCGGCATTCAGGCTGGTGTTGCCAACTCTCTGCTGGTGAAGGTCAACCAGATTGGCACACTTACGGAAACACTTCAGGCCGTGGAAATGGCGCATCGTGCTGGTTACACCGCTGTAATGAGCCATCGCTCCGGTGAAACAGAAGATTCCACCATTGCTGATCTGGCTGTGGCCACAAACTGTGGGCAGATCAAAACCGGTTCTCTCTCTCGTTCCGATCGGACAGCCAAATACAACCAGCTCATCCGTATTGAGCAGGAACTGGCAACGGCTGCACGCTATGCAGGCCGCACCATTCTGAAAAATGCCTAAGCCACAGCGCTTTTAGCGCAACAGGTTACAAAAAAGCCGCTCTCCCACCCGGAGGCGGCTTTTTTCATGCGCTCATGCCTTGGCGCTGCCACACTTCATGGTTTAGACAGAAAGGAAGACCCAGAGGTGCAGGCTAAACTGCACAGAACCAGAAAAAAGGCAGCGCCAGAGTGCAGATCGGTCGTTTCATTCGTCGCACAGTGCGGGCGGTTGTGCCCCCTTTGGTTTTTCTTGGCATTGCAGGCTATTTTGGCTGGAACGCAACGCAGGGTGATCACGGTATTCAGGCCTACAGGCAGCAATTGGGGCTGCTGGAACAGGCCAAGCAATCCAAACAGGATGCCATTGCCGAGCAGGCTGCATGGCACCGCCGCGTCAACGGCTTGCGTGAGCAATCTCTGGATACAGATATTCTGGATGAACGCGCCCGCGCCATGCTGAACATGGCAGACCGTAACGATATTGTTGTGCCTTACGATAGGCGAGACCCGCTGTTTTAAGCGCCATCCCTTAAAATCTGTGCCGGACAACGCATTCTTCCGGCGCATGCAGGCATAAAAAAAACGGCGCCCGAGAGCGCCGTTTTTCATATCCACATTCCGAAGAATGCAGATTATTTGATCTTGGCTTCGCGGAACACGACGTGCTTGCGAGCAACCGGATCGTACTTCTTCAGTTCCATTTTACCGGTGTGCGCACGAGCATTTTTCTTGGTCACGTAGAAGTAACCGGTGTCCGCCGTGGAGACGAGACGGATCTTGATAACGTTGGTCTTGGCCATGACTTCCTCAGCAGAGCATGATGTACGGAGCCGCATAAACGGCACCGACGGTGTTCAAGTGCCGGCAAAATGCGCATACAAGTGCAAAAGGTCAAGTATTCTTGCATCAAAGCGGTGCAACAGGCCAAAAAAGGAGGACTTTTCATGCTGGATGTGGCTGTTGCGCGCGCCCGAATTCTTGAAAACCTGAAAACATGCGGGCAGGAAATTGTGCCGCTTTCGCAGGCCTGTGGCCGCGTGCTGGCCCAGCCCGTTCATGCCCGCACGGCCAACCCACCGGTTTCTGTTTCCGCAATGGATGGATATGCCGCCAAAGCCGAAGACGCGCTGGAAGGCGCGGTTTTGCGCATTGTGGGCGAAGCACCCGCAGGCCATCCATGCGCTGTTACGGTGCAGAAAGGGGAATGTGTGCGGCTATTTACCGGCGCGCAAATTCCCGTTGGCGCAGATACCGTCATCATTCAGGAAAACGTGCAGCGTGAAGGCGATCACGCCAAGCTGACAGCCCCGGCACGCCAAGGGCAGTATATTCGCCAGCAGGGGCAGGATTTTCAGAAAAACGATGAGTTGTTGCCCGCAGGGCGCAGACTCGGACCACGTGATATCGGGCTGGCTGCTGCGGGCGGGCATGTTTGGCTTACGGTTTCGCGCCGCCCGCGCGTGGGTATTCTGGCCACGGGTGATGAAATTATCCTGCCTGGAGACCCAGCCCCGGCAGATGGCATTTTCAATTCCGCCACCTTTATGGTGGCTGCCCTGCTGCAACAACAGGGCGCAGAGACCATTATGCTCCCTATTGCGCGCGATAACATGGAAAGCCTGACAACCCAGTTCCGCCAAGCTGCATCACTGGACATGCTGGTAAGCATTGGTGGCGCAAGCGTGGGGGATTACGATCTGGTGCGCCCTGCTCTGGCTGAAATTGGGTTGCAGCAGGATTTCTGGAAAATTGCCATGCGCCCCGGCAAACCGCTGATGTCTGGCCGGCTGGGCAACACACCCATTATTGGCCTACCCGGTAACCCGGTGGCCGCTATGGTGTGCTCCATTGTGTTTGTAACACCTGCCCTGCATACCCTAATGGGGCTACCCGTTGGCGATGAACTGCAAACAGAGGCCGCCATTCTGGGTTGTGATGTGAAAGAAAACGATGCCCGGCAGGATTTTTTACGCGCAACACTTGCGCCCTCTCCGCAAGGCGCTGTACCTGTGGCCACGCCATTTTCCCGGCAGGATTCAGCACAGCTGAACATTCTCAGGCAAAGCCAGGTTCTGGTGCTTCGTGCCCCCTTTGCCCCGGCGCAAAAAGCAGGCACACCCTGCCAGATTATCCGACTGCCCTGATCGCTCCCTTGACATAAAAAGAGAACTTATATAGAACAATCGCAAGATTTTCTTTTCATTACGACAGCCGCTTTTTGAGGTGCGATATGCTGACGCGCAAACAGCACAAACTTCTACTATTCATTGATTCGCACCTTAAACAGACAGGTTTCTCACCTTCCTTTGATGAAATGCGTGAGGCCATGGGCCTGCGTTCCAAATCTGGCATTCACCGGCTTATTTCCGGGCTGGAAGAACGCGGGTTCTTGCGCCGTCACCATCATCGGGCACGGGCGCTGGAAGTTATTCAACTGCCAGAAATGCAGGAACTTCCCCCCAACGTGGTGCGTGCCAGCTTTACACGCCCCAAAGCGGAAACTGTAAGAATCCCGCTTTATGGGCGCATTGCTGCTGGCCTGCCCATAGAAGCCGTGCCTGATACCTCCCACGTCCTCACAGTTCCTGCTGAAATGCTGGGCAGTGGTGATTACTACGCGCTGGAAGTAGCTGGGGATTCCATGGTGGATGCCGGTATTCTGGACGGTGACAGCGTGATTATTCGCCGCACGGATCAAGCCGAAAACGGGCAGATTGTGGTGGCGCTGATTGATGAGCATGAAGTTACGCTCAAGCGCCTGCGCCGCAAGGGCAATATGATTGCGCTGGAACCGGCCAATTCCAGCTATGAAACCCGTATTGTTCCGGCTGAAAAACTGCGTATTCAGGGCTGCCTAGCCGGGTTGATCCGCCAATATTAAGTAAACGGCCTGCGGAGTAAAAAACTTACCCCGCAGGTATCTGTTTTTCTATTCTGGACACATATCGTCCCGCTGCGGAAAAAGCTTTGCCAGTTCAGACACCACATCTGGCGTGATTTCCGCACAAAATGGCACTTCTGCCAGAATGCGCACCTTGCCTTTTTGCGCGATTGTCTCACGGTTTTCCGCATTCAGTGGGCCACTTAGCACCACGCCAGCCACAGCAATTTGCCGTGCACGCAAAGCTTCCAAGCTCAACAAGGTATGGTTAAGCGTGCCCAAGCTGCTGCGTGCTACCAGCACTACTGGCAGCCCCCAGCGTTGGGCCAGATCAATCATCATCAGGTCTGGCGTTGCAGGCACCATCAGACCGCCTGCGCCTTCTACAACCAGCGGCTTATCTGCTTCACCCTGTGGTAACACCAGTTGGGCTGGATCAATCTGCACACCTTCTGCACGCGCTGCGGCATCAGGAGAAAGAGGCGCAAGAAAAGCCCCCGCGGGTTTGAAGCAAAGCGGATCTCCCGCAAGGAGCTTAACCGTAGGGGTATCTCCTTCCTCATCCGCCAGACCACTTTGCAGGGGCTTCCAGTAAGCCCCCTGCCAGCGCCGCACCAAACAGGCAGAAACCAGCGTTTTGCCAATACCGGTATCGGTGCCCGTTACAAACACCCCTTTCCGCGGCGGCTTGCGGAAACAGGCATAGCCCACACGCCAGGTAATGGCGCATCCTGCCTGCTGAAACCGCAATGCAACGTGCCGTAATTGAACGGCTGATAACGGCACAGATCCTTCACGCGGGGTAGATGCGCCTGTGGCTTTCAGGTGCCTTACAAAATCCAGCCCATCTGCAAAAGCCTGCACAATATCCTGCTCTGCCCAACCACCAGAAAACGCAGACGGGCGCCAATTCTGTGCATTGGCTAACTGTGGATAAACCGGAGTTGCTGCTCGCTGCCCTTCTTGCGCACAGGCCTGCTGCCATTCAGCAAATGTGCCGTCCAACAATGTAGAAACCGCAAGCACACCACCCGGAGCCAGAATCTCTGCAAGAGTGTGCAAAGCCTTTGCGGGTTCTGGCAGCCATTGCATAATCAGATTGCCACAAATTAGATCAAACGGGCCGTTCACATCTGGCGTGGCCGCATTCATCTGATGGTAGGAAACACTTTCTCCTAACCGGCTTTTGGCCCGCACCAGCATATTGGGCGCAAAATCCGTTGCCAGAATGTCTGCATCTGGCCAGCAAGCGCGCAGATGTTCTGTTAGCAACCCTGTACCGCAGCCAATTTCCAAAATACGCAGGGGCTTTTTGCCTGCCATGCAGGTGTGTATGCGCTGGAACAGTTCACGCGCTGCCACACGCTGCACCGTGGCAGCTTGATCATACTTTTCGGCAGCATCAAAACTTTGGCAAATACGCGCAGCGCGGGTGGAGTTTCTCATAGTTGTTGTTCCATCCTGTTGCGCAACGTCTTCAAAAACCGGGCACATTCAACCGGATGCGTTTGAGGTAACAGATGCGCTCCGTTTTCCACCCATTTGATATGTGCCGGAGCAGGAAAAGAGGCGTCGGTCATACTGGGTGAGGCAATTTCATCCTGCCGCCCTGCCAATACTTCCAATAGGCCAGTTGGCAAATCAGCCCGCACATCTTCTGTGCGCAGAATATCCAGCCCACGTGTGAGTTCTTCTGGCTGGCAACATGCAGCAGAAACAGGCGATGCGCCACAGCGCTGGCGAAAATCATTTACCACCGCAACGGGTTCTCGTCCCAAGCCGCGTATCATGCGTTGCACAATGCGCGGCGCCACACCTTCAGGAAAGCCTTCTCGGCTGGCAAAGCAGGCAAATGTGTTAATCCCTGCAAACTGGCTCCCTGCTGGCAAAATGCCCTGCCTGCGTTGCATCATCAGCCACATGAACCCGAGGGAATGGCCAATCCCCAGTATGGGTTGCTGCTTTTGGCGCACCTCATCCAGTGTGAGTGTTTTTAATACACCACTGACCTCTGGCTTTAAAAAACCGAGGTCCAACGTTACTGCATCTGCCCAGTTCAGTTGCGCAAGCACGGGTTGCCAGAACTCCGGCCCAAACGCCCAGCCGTGTACAAGCACGGGTAAAAGCCGCGCCATTACGCCAACCCTTTTCTGGCGCGTATGAACGTATCAACCAGCGCTTCCATTTGCGCCCATGTATGGTTGGCATGAAAAACCACCCGCAAACGGCAGCCGCCCGGTGGCACCGTGGGGGGGCGAATAGCCACGGCCAGAAAACCAGCCTCTTGCATTTTCTGGGCCAGAGTGCGCGCCTGTGCCTCCTGCCCTACCAGAATAGGCACAATCTGGGTGCTGGATGGCCCGGTATCCTGCCCCGCATCGTGCATTTTTTGGCGAAAGCTGGTGGCAAGTGCAGCAACATGAGCACGCTGGGCATCCATTTGCGGCAGCAGATCAAGCGCGGCATCAACAGCCCCCAGCACCAAAGGAGAAGGCGCTGTGGAATAGATAAAGCCAGAAGCCGCGTTATCCAGCCATCTGCATAGCCCCTCGGAGGCAGCAATAAATGCCCCCATACTGCCTAGGGCCTTGCTGAATGTGCCAATCACCACATCGGCCAGCCCGTTTGCCAAACCGGCACCTTCTGGCCCCAATATGCCGGTTGCGTGGGCTTCATCCACACACAGCAGAGCATCATGTTTTTGGGCGACCTCATGCAGTGCCGCAATATCCGCCACATCGCCATCCATGCTGAACACGCTTTCTGTCAGCACAATACGCAGGCCTGCGCCTTCAGTTTTTTGAAGCAGGCTTTCAAGATGCGCCACATCATTATGGCGGAACCGAATCGGGCGTATACCAGCCGCTGCACAACCATGATACAGGCTGGCATGGATAAGCTTATCCGCCAGAATAACGGCGGGTGCCCCACATACCTGCGCAGAAAGCCGTGCCAAAGCCGGTACCAAGGAAGCATTGGCCTGCCAGCCGGAAGAAAACAAACGTGCCGCCTGCATGTGCTTTAGCCGCGCCACACGCTTTTCCAGCACACAGGCTTGGGAAGATGTGCCCGTAACCAACCGGGAGGCACCGCTGCCGCTACCTTCCGCCTGCGCCCAAGAACACGCGCGCTCACGCAACAAGGGATGCATGCGCAGGCCTAGATAATCGTTAGACGAAAAATCTGTGACCACAACGCCATCTGAACGTGTAAGCAGCGCACCCCCGGCATATTGCCACTGCTGACAGGTGCGCAAACGCCCCTGAGCAGACATATCCGCCAGCGCCTTCTGGAAAAGATTATCAAACCGCGTCATGTAACATGTGGTGCCGCAGCCTGAAGGGCGGGTCAATCATCTATGGGGAAACATTCCATGACAGAAGCTTCCGGCTCATCTCTATCTTCCATGCCGGAATGGTACACGCAGGGCCTGCCCCATATCTGGCTACCTTATAGCCAGATGAAAACAGCCTCTGCGCCACTTGCCGCAGCACACACACACAACACGCGCATTACCCTAACCGATGGCCGGGAACTGGTGGATGGCGTGGCCGCCTGGTGGACAGCTTGCCACGGCTATAATCACCCCCACATTCGCCAGGCTGTATGCCAGCAGATGGAAACCATGCCGCATGTGATGTTTGGCGGCATGGTGCACGAACCCGCCCTGCGGCTAGCCAACAGACTATGTGCCATGCTGCCGGGAGATCTGGAACGGGTGTTTTTTACGGATTCAGGATCGGTTTCTGTGGAAGTAGCCATGAAAATGGCCATTCAGTACCGCCTGAACAAAGGGCAGACCAAACGCACCAAGATGCTCGCGTTCCGTGGCGGCTATCATGGAGACACACTGGCCACGATGTCTGTTTGTGACCCGGAAGAAGGCATGCACCACCTCTATGGCTCTGCCCTGATGGAGCATGTGATCTCCCCTCTACCGGTAGATGAAGCCAACACCGCTGTATTTCTGGATCTGCTGGCCAAACACGCGCACGAACTTGCCGCCATTATCACCGAGCCTTTGGTGCAGGGTGCTGGCGGCATGTTGTTTCATTCTCCGCAAACACTGCGCACCTTGCGCAAAGCTGCGGATGACCACGATGTGCTGCTGATTTTAGATGAAATCTTTACCGGCTTTGGCCGCACCGGCACCATGTTTGCCTGCCAACAAGCTGGTATTGTGCCCGACATTATCACGCTTTCAAAAGCACTTACGGGCGGCACCATGGCCCTTGCCGCTACAGTGGCGCGACGGCATGTGTTTGAGGCTTTTCTTTCTGACAACCCCGAACACGCGCTGATGCACGGCCCCACCTTTATGGCAAACCCACTGGCCTGCGCCTGCGCCAATGCTTCGCTCGATCTGTTTGAAACCGAGCCCCGCCTTCAGCAAGTGCAAGACATCAACACGTTTCTAACCGAAGCGCTGGAACCCTGCCGCACGCTACCCGGCGTAAAGGATGTGCGCACACTTGGGGCTATTGGCGTTGTGGAACTGGAAAAGATCAATAACCCGGATGCATTGCGGCAGCGCTTTATTGCCGAAGGCGTATGGATACGTCCCTTCCGCAATATTGTTTACCTAACACCTGCCTTTACCATTGAAAAACAGGATTTACGCAAACTAACGGACGCCATTTATAAAGTATTGTCCTGAAAAACCGTAAGGTCAGGAAGATGAAGGCGCTGTGTGCATCCATGCCGCCGCAGCGTGTTCATCTTCTTCTCGCGCATCCACCCATGCAGTATGGCCGTTGGCGAATTCTTCTTTTTTCCAGAAAGGCGCGCCGGTTTTAAGCCGATCGATCAAAAACGATGTGGCCGAAAGTGCAGCCCCCCGATGGGCCGCAGCAGCGCCCACCAGCACAATAGGTGCGCCAACCTCTAACCTGCCAACCCTGTGTATGAGCGTACATCCAAGCAGATTGAAGCGCTGCATAGCTTCCTGTGCAAGCTGATGAAGGATTGTTTCCGTCATGCCCGGATAATGTTCCAGCGTCAGGCTCAGCAAACCATCACCACCACGCACCTGCCCTATAAACAGGCCCATACCGCCAACCTGTTCGGAAAGGCTGGAAAGACGTGCGGTTTCAGCTCCTGTATCAAAAGCTGCCTGCTGCACCAAAACACGAACAGACATGCGTCTCAGCCGCCTGTCATGGGGGGGAAAAACGCAAGCTCATCACCCGGTTTCACACAGGTATCAAACCCGCCCAGCTTTTGGTTGATGGCAACCCGGATACGCGGTGTGGCGGCAAACACCTCATCCAACTTTGCATCATGCTGGCGCAGTTCCTGCAGCAAGGTTGCGACAGGCACAGTATTGGATGGCAGAATAACCTGTTGGCTTTCGCGCCCCAGTTGCTCACGCAGGGCGGCAAAATAAAGAATATTTACGGTGCCTGTCATGGCCTGCCTGCCGTGGTTTGAGTTTTCAGCCGATTCATCTGCCACACTTAAACAGCGTAAGCCTTAATGATGTACGGTGGAACGGTTATCCTTGATGGTGCTAACGGAACCATCTGGCTGGATCAAGGTAATGGTACCATCATCATTCGGAATCTCGATGGGAGCACCTACACCCCGATGCGCCCCGTATTTGCTGGAAACATCCGGTTCTGCATCGGGCAGTTTGCCCGCTGTACCACCCCCAACAACGCCGTGGCGAATATCTTCTTTTTCGCCAATGCTCATTTCCTCACCATCAGGCAATTGCGGGCCTGATGTAGCTTCTCCACCCAATACAGTGCCGCTTCGATCTTTTTCAACATCTTCCAGCGTAGGCAATGGCGTTGGTGGGCCGGGCCACATATTGCCACCTTCTGGCAGAATGGGAACATCTACAGCAGACTGCCCCCTGATACGCCGCATGTTGAGGTCTTCCCCCGATGGGGCATTGGGGTTTTCACCTGGAAGCGTTGCTGTATCCGATACAAACTTGTCAAAGCCTGCACATCCGCTCACGATCATACATAAACCTAGAAGAGCGGCTTTCCGCATGCCTTGACTCCGCAATCATCATCTTTCAACAGCAGGCGAATCATTCCCTGCCTGCGATTGCGGCCCTTTAGAACCGCACCTCATGCTAAATAACGGTTTATCCACCAGACACAAGGCGATGCAGCAAAATGAAGTTATTTTTCCGGAATAGATGCAGCACATTACTAAAATAGTAACGAAGTTTTTTACATTTCAACATGACGCAGGCCGGTTGTTAAATAATCCCAGCCGGTTATCAATGTAAGCACCGCAGAAATCCAAAGTAATACAGCACCAATAAGCGCAACGGGCAGCCACGGCATACCCAGTAAAGCGCCCGTGCCATCGCCTGCCAGCAAAAAACCAATGGCTGTCATCTGGAAGCCGGTTTTCCATTTTGCCAAACGGGTTACGGGCAAGCGTGCACGCCGTTCCGCCAGATATTCCCGCATGCCGGAAACCAGAATTTCACGGCATAGAATAATAATGGCAGGCCACAAACCCTGATAAGGCAGACGCGCAAAGCCAGCCAGCACCATCAGACAGGCCCCAACCAGCAGCTTATCTGCGATGGAATCAAACATGCGCCCGAAATCTGACATCTGATGGCGTGAGCGTGCCAGCTTGCCATCAAAATAATCGGTTATTCCCGCCAGAATGAACAGCAGACACGCAAGGGCATCTGTACGCGGGCTTCCCCATGCAGCCAGAGTGACCACAATGGGTATGGCTACAATACGCGAGATTGTCAGGACATTCGGCAGATCTGTCAGCATTACGGAATATAGTAACCTATTTCCTGCACTGCTGGAATGGCTTATGCCATCGCAAAGGTGTCAGATATCCAGAATTCTTGCGCAATGCTCATATGCTTATGGTCATCCCGGCGTCCAGTCCGGGTGAAAATGGCCGTAAATGGCGCGCGCTGTTTCTCGGCTAATGCCGGGGGCGGCTTCCAGCTCTGCCAAACCGGCCTGCTTGATGGCGCGAGCTGAACCAAATGTGTTCAGCAACAGCTTCTTACGCGCCGGCCCAATACCGGGCACATCATCCAGTTCCGACTTCACCAGTGTTTTAGATCTGCCAGACCTGTGGGTGGTAATGGCAAACCGGTGTGCCTCATCACGCAGCCGTTGGAGATAGTACAGTACGGGGTCTCGCAAATCGAGCTGGAAGGGTTCCTTGTCCTCTGTGTAAAACCATTCCTTCCCGGCATCACGGTCTGGCCCCTTGGCAATACCCACAAGCTTTACGCCGGTTACGCCCAGATCATCCAGCACACTGCGCACGGCGGAATATTGCCCTGCGCCGCCATCAATCAGCAATACATCAGGCCAGTTGGAGGTATCTCCCTCCTCCGCCTCTTTTAAGGCGCGGCCAAAGCGACGCTCTAGCACTTCGCGCATCATGCCAAAGTCATCTCCCGGCGTAACGGGGCCTTTGATTTTGAATTTGCGATACGCCTTGCGGTTAAAGCCCTCCGGGCCGCCCACAATCATCACACCATAGGCGTGTGAGCCCTGAATATGGCTGTTATCATACACTTCTATGCGTTCGGGCGGCGCATCCAGCCCCAGAACATCTGCCACGCCTTGCAGCAATTTGGCCTGCCCTGCGGTTTCTGCCAGCTTGCGGCTTAACGCATCCCGCGCGTTGGTTACGGCATGATCAAGCACCTGCTTTTTCTCGCCCCGTTGCGGAGCAAGAATTTCTACCTTGCGACCTCGCCGGAGAGATAAAGCCTCCGTCAGCAGCAAAGATTCCGGCAATTCATAATTCACCAAAATCTGGGCAGGGCATGGTTTGTCATCATAAAACTGCGCGATAAAGGCAGAAAGCACATCTGCGGGCGTGGCATCCTGCGTATGGGCCGGGAAGAACGAGCGGCTGCCATTATTACGCCCACCACGAATGAAAAAGACCTGAATACAGGCGTGCCCGGCCTCCTGCCACAGTGCCAGCACATCTGCATCCTGTAGGGATGCCGGGTTGATTACGCTGGATTCCTGCATCTGTGCCAGCGCACGAATACGATCCCGCAGCACGGCCGCACGCTCAAAATCCAGCGCTTCCGCAGCAGCATTCATTTCCTGCCCCAAGGTTTCGCGCAGCGCCGTATCCTTGCCAGACAGGAACTCCCGCGCCTGCTCTACCAGTTGCCCGTAGGATTCCTGATCTATCCGGTCCACACATGGGCCAGAGCAGCGTTTGATTTGATAAAGCAGGCAAGGACGTGTGCGTGAATTAAAAACCGCATCTGTGCAGGAGCGCAGCAGAAAAACACGTTGGATCAGGTTGAGCGTCTGGTTAACAGCCCAAGCCGAAGCAAACGGCCCCCAGAGGCTGGACCCTTTAACGGCCTTACCACGGTGCTTGGCAATTTGCGGGAACGCATGTGCATCTGTCAGCATCAGCCACGGGTAGCTTTTGTCATCCCGCAGCAGGATGTTGAAGCGCGGCTTCATGCGCTTGATGTAGTTGGCCTCCAGCAGCAGCGCTTCAGCTTCCGTGTGGGTGGTCACAATTTCCATTGCCACCGTTTCGGAAACCATGCGCCGCAGCCGTTCGGGCAGGCGGTTAATATGGGTGTACGATGTTACCCGCTTTTTAAGTGCTAACGCCTTACCAACGTACAGCACCTCTCCCTTAGCCCCGAGCATACGATACACGCCGGGCGAAAGCGGCATGGTTTTAAGCGCATGCCGAATGGCCTCCACCCCTTTTACGGCAGGGGTTGCCTGTTCCTGCGCCACAGGCAGGGTATCTGAAGGGGTAGAATCAGCTGTCATCATACGCTCTTGGTCGAAAGGGAAATTTCATCCACCGTTTTTGTGGATAACTCTGTGGAACAGCTGGGGCTGACTCATCATAAACCGCAGAAAGTCAGCCCTTTCAACAGATTGCACAGTTTTTGGTCATTCCCGCCAACTCACTGATTTCAAAAGATTTAATGTGTTGCGGTTTTTTGACACCCTGTGGTTTTTGAACTTTTTGTTGAAAATACGCGATGTCAAGACAGGAAGTGGACAATTTTTGCAGTTTTTTGTTCTCATGCAATCCTGCTTTGTTCTGCCACCTGTTCCGCCTTTTCCAACACGCGCAGAAAGTTTTCTCCCCAGAAAGCCGCAATTTCACTTTTATCATATCCACGGCGCATCAACTCGGCAGTGATGTTCACGCCCTGTGTGGCGTTCTGCCAATCTTCCAGCGCCCCACCACCATCAAAATCTGAGGAAATACCTACGTATTCTGGCCCCAACCTGCGCACAACGTAATCAATATGGTCCACCAGATCGGCTACAAAACCCTGCCGTTTGCCTTCCTCCGGCTTGGGCTTCAAAAACGCAGGCATGGCCGTAATCTGGATAACACCGCCACTTTCCTTCAGCGCATCCAACTGCTCATCATCCAGATTGCGCGGGTGATCACAAAGCGTGCGCACGCAGGAATGACTGGCCACAATAGGTGTGGCAGAAACCTGCACAGCCTGAAGCATGGTTTGTTTGGAGGAATGAGATACATCCACCACAATGCCAAGGCGGTTCATTTCGGCAATCGCTTCACGCCCAAGAGCGGAAAGACCGTGATGACGCTGTGGTGCATCCCCAAGACTGGGGCGATGGATGGCCGCATCTGCCAGCGCATTATGGCCATTATGAGTTAGGGTGACATACCGCGCACCCTTGGCCCGAAACTGCTTGAGCAATGCGGGATCATCCCCCATGCCGTAGCCATTTTCCACTGCCGGAACAACAACCAGCACGCCTTCCTCAAACGCAGCGCGCATATCCGCCACAGTGGAGCATACACGTGCGCTGATACCATTATGGGTGCCCTGCATGCGGCCTATGGCATCCAGCATAGCCAAGCACTGCTGCTGCGCCTGTGTGTGCCCTTCCCGGTCTATGGCGGCCTGGGCGATATATGCCACAAAGCACCCGGCAGACATGCCGCCCTGCTGCATTTTGGGCAGATCCACCCGTCTGTCTGCCGTATCCTCAAACGCATCATTCCGGTCGGGCCACGGAATATCGATATGGCTATCCAGAGTGAACAAGGCACGATGCAGCGCAACTGCATCCGGAGAAACGGAAGAAGGTTGGGTTGTCATGATTTAGAAAATGGCCCTGTTACATGAAATTACAAGGGAACAGCCTGGTTCCACCTACCCCACTTATGCGCCTGTTTTTGCTTGCCCTGCAAACCGCAATCCGTCATGCCACGGCGCATGCGATTAGTAACATGGAACATCAATTCCCTCCGCCTGCGCCTGCCTCTGCTTGAAAAGCTGGTGCGGCATCTTGCCCCAGATGTTATGTGCCTACAGGAAACCAAGGTGCCGGATCCTTTGTTTCCCGAAGATGGCGTAAAGGCTCTGGGTTTTGAGCACCTGCATTACCGGGGCATGAAAGGCTATAATGGCGTGGCTATTCTTTCTCGCCATCCGTTAAAGCCTGTCACGCAAACGCCGGTATGGTACGGCAAGGAAGATTGCCGCCACGTGGCCGCCACCGTATGCGCGCCAGAAGGCGAAGTGGAACTGCACGATTTTTACATTCCCGCAGGTGGGGATGAACCAGACCCGGAAATCAACCCCAAATTTGCTCACAAACTGGCGTTTGTTGAGGAAGTAACCGAGTGGTTTCAGTCTCGCCCGCTCAACCGCACGGTGCTGGTGGGGGACTTCAACATTGCGCCACTTGAGCACGATGTATGGAGCCACAAGCAACTTCTTAAAATTGTCAGCCACACCCCGCCGGAAACAGAGCGCCTAAACCGCTGGTTGCAAACCGGCTTTGTAGACGCCATGCGCCATTTTGTACCAGCGGATGAAAAACTTTATACATGGTGGTCTTACCGTAACCGGGACTGGAAAAAATCCAACCGTGGCCGCAGGCTGGACCATGTCTGGATGACGCCCGACCTTCTGCCCAACCTACACGGCATGACGGTTGTGCGTGAAGCGCGAGATTGGGAAAGCCCCTCCGACCATGTGCCAGTCGTGGTGGATTTCAGCCTTTCAGACTAACGCACGGTTTGAGGCGCTCTTTTTGTAAGCGCCTCAAATATCCGCCTGAATGCTTAGTAACGATACTGCCACAGCAGCCCCACGCTGCTCCCCGGATCATTTTCCGGGGTGGTAAAGCCGGTGACGGTACCGCCTGTGCCCACCGTTGTGTTCAGCTTCAGGTGCTTTGTCAGGTCAACCTGCACCTGCGCCTGCGTGCCAGAACCAGATGTAGCCTGCTTGGCGCCTACGTAAACGCCTTTCATCACATATTTGCCAGCCTCAACACTGGTGCCACCATTCCCTACGCCAGAGCCGCCGCCAATGGCCAAGCGGTCCAGATGCAGGGTTTTGCGGATGGTACCCATGGGGTCAAACGGCGTAAGCCCTGTAAGCGTGGCCAGTGCCGTGCCCAGTTCCACCATCTGCGTGGAGGAAAGAGAGTGCGCATCTGTTCCAAACAACAGCATGGCCAGAACCTGATCCTGCGGCAGGGGTGGCATGGATTCAAACGTAATCTTGGGCGCGCTGGCATAACCGCCCACCTTGAGCATGGCCGTTTGGCCCTGCACGGCACGGTCGGCCTCAAAGTCTAACGTAGGGTCCATTTTGTGGCCAACGCCAGAGCCATTAAAGGCCACCCGACCTTTGGTGAAGTTGAGCGAAATACCGGCCAGATCAAAGTTGCCGCGCTTGAGATCAAACCCGCCGCTCATCAACGGCGCCTGTGTGGTGCCGCCAACTTTCAGCCTACCGGCCATTTCAGCATCCAAACCATGCCCGCGCACAAAAAATTTGCCCGGTGATGTGACATTGAGATTCAACCCGATAACAGCAGACTTTGTACTTTCTGCCTTGGCTGCTTCCGCCTGCTTTTGCTCATCACCGGGGCGCACAACATCCAACCGTGCCACAGAAGATGGCAAGGAATTGGGAATATTGATTTCCACACGCCGCAAATCCACCGTGCCATCAACATCCATGCGGGTTTGCACCTGCCCTTTTACGGCAATATCTGCGTTCATCACCGCGGTTAGCAGGTCACTGGAAATGGGCCGGGCATCATGGGCCTGCAAGTGAATATCCAGCGGCATGCCGGGGGAGCCAATGCCCACAAACCCGGTTACGCCCAAGCTGCCATCACCCGCCTTGGCCGTAAGGTTCTGGATAACAACCTTATCGTTCTCTCCCACCACACGGCCATTGATATTGGCCAGATGGAAGCCTTGGGCAAAATCCTGCACATCGGCATCACGCAGATCAACTGTGCCAGTTACGCGGGGGGAGGACATGGTGCCCGCAACCAGCAGCGCCATCTGGGCCTGCCCCATGGCCTGCCGCGCCTGCGCACCCAGAATGCCATTGGCAATGCTTAAATCCAGATTGCCATTCACGCGCAAATTCATCGGACCGGTTTTGTTCAGCGGGGCTGTACCTGCTACGTTCATGCTCAACTTGGGGCCAGCGCCCGCGGCAACCTGCACCTTGGCAGAACTTCCTGCCAGATTGGCTGCGGCATCCAGATGCAATGGCGGAATGGAAGCTGCGGCAGAACTGCCAGCCATGCGCAAATCTCGCCCGGTCAGCTTCACCTGCCCTTGGGGTGCATTTAATGTTCCCGCCACCTTGGCCTGAACGGAAACCGTGCCAGATGCCTTAAAATCTGGCGCAAACGGATGCGCCAGTGCGGGCGTTAAATTGCGAATGTCCGCCGTAACGGCCAAAGAGGGCTTGATCTTGCCTGCAACATCAATGGTAGCGGGTTGGCTGCCTGCGGTTACCAACGTGGCCCGCAGCCGATCAACCCCCATCGTATCCCCGAACGAGACCAGCGCTGGAGCCAAAAGACGCAGTGTTTCCTGCTTGGCGGTAGCATTCAGCCGCTGCACTTTCACCTGTTTGGCAGGCAGGTTTAACAGGGCTGCGGTATCCAGCATCAAGGGGCTGCCAGACCAGCTTGCTGGGCCCACCTGCGCGGTAAGCGCCATAGCGTTATCCGGCCCCTTGGCACTCAGGCGCGCCTGCCCGGTTACGCCAGAAGCAGAAAGACCACCCAGTTTAAGTGTAAGATCAGCATTGGGGTGAGCTGCCGGATCTTTTACCGTGCCTGCCAGAGCCAGAGAGCCAATTTTCACACTGGGCATGGCCACGTTGCCATCCAGCTTAAGGGCAACCTGAGGTTTATCCGCCACCTGCGTGGTTTTAACAGAAGCCGCCAGCGCGCCAGAAATAGCCTGCCCAATAAGCGGGCGAAAATCTGCCAAGCGCCCAACCTTCAGGTCCAACGTGCCCAGCGGCACCACCTCACCTGTGGGGAGAGAAAGCTGCCCCTGCCCGGCTACGCTGTTCCAGGACAGTTTGCGAATATCAACTTGCCTGTCACCCTGTGCGCTTTGGGCCAAAGCCACATCCAGCAACAATGGTGCGCGGTTAAGCGTGCCATGTGCCTGCACCGTACCTTCTGGCGCAGTGGGCAAGTGCTGCACATTGGCATCCAACTCTATCGGCCCGCGCGGCATGGTGGCGGTGCCGGGGTCTCCCTTCGCATGGAGTGTGGCTGTAAAATCCTGCATCGGGCCTTTGGCCTGCAAGGCGAGTGTGAGCGCACCACGCAGAGAAGGTAATGCCCGCGCCAGATCTGTCAGCCCCAGATCAAACGCCAGATCCATATCCCGGCCTGTATTTACCTGCCCGCCACCTTTAAGGTTCAGGGCACGGCCATCTACTGTCAGACTTTGCAGGTCAATCTGCTTGGCTGCTGGCAGTTTATCCTGCGCAGCCAAGGGCCGCATGGTGGCCGTAAGGGCAAACTTGCCATCCGCCCCTATCAATCCGGCTGCCTGGGGCTGTCCACCCGTAATGGCCAGCGTGCCATCTGCTGTAAGGTGTGTGTCTCCCACCGGCTTTGCGGGAAGGTCAAACTGCGCGTTCATGCCCGCACTGCCGCGCAAAGGCGTGCCGGCCATTTCACCAAACGGTAGCAAATCTGGCAGCTTTAACGCCACCGTGCCGCGCTGCGGAGCTGCAGATTGCACATTGCCAGAAAGATTCAGCAAAGGGTGAGAAAGCGTAAAGGCCAGCGGCTTGCCGGGTTTTTGTGGCTCCAATTGCGCATCAAGCTGCAACGGGGCAGAAGCCAGCAGCGTAGGTGCCTTGCCCGGCAGGCGCACGCCATCTGCCGTTGCTACCACATGCAGCAAATTGGCCATATCGGCACTGCCGTTCTCACCCGAGAACTGAACTTTCAGCGTACCCACGCCAGCGCCAGATGCAGCAAGCTGATCTACCTGCACCTGCGCCGTGCCCAGCGGTGCGGCCATTTTACCGTGAAGCTGCGCCCCTAAATGAATACCGCCCCATGCCAGATCAGGCGAAAGGGACATGGCTGGCGCATCTACCTCAGCATTCAAATTGCCCAGCTTTTCGGCCAGCAGGTCCAGCACGCCATCTGCATGAGCTTTTATATCCCCGGCAGAAGCGGCAAAGCCCAGTACAGCGGCAGATGGTGGACCATTGATATCCAGCTTGAGCGCCAGTGGCACCAGTTGCGGCATTTTCAGGCGTGTGGCTGCAAAACCATCCGTGCCCTCGCTGGCATCCAGATGCAGGCCCAGCTTGCCTTTGTTGGTCGTAGTTGCCAGATCAATCTGTCCAGCGGCATCCAGCCTTTTCAGGTGCAGGGCAATATCTGCCCCCGGCAGAGACGGCAGACTGAGCCCGTTGATAACCGGATCAATGTTTGAAATTCTGCCCCGCCCGGCCAGAGCAAAACTGGCGGGAGAACCCGCAAGTGCCGCCCCCACATTAATACGCCCCACCGCAAGTTTGCGAATATCCACACCCAGATGCAGCGCAGAAGGCGAACTTTTGGAAGGTGTCGCGGGCTTGGCTGGGTCAGACACAGGTAGACGCGGAATATCCAGTTCATCTGCCGTAACGGCGTAAATACGGGCTGTGCGGCCAATTATAGCCAAAGGTGACCAGTTAAGCGCCACGTTATGCAGCGTAAGCCAAGCGCCCTGCTTATCGCGAATTTCCAGCGTATCCAGCCGGAAGTTATCTGGAAAGCGCCCAGACATACCCGAAAGCCCGATCATTCCACCCGTAAGGGAGGATGTCTGATGCATAAGCATTTTGCGGCCCGGCCCGGTATTGGCCCCCACTAGCAAAACAGCCACGGCAAGGCCGGTTATACCAACCAGAGAACCACCAGTTATAAGGGCAATGCGCCCCACACGCCGCCAGAGCGGGCGGGCAGGTTTATCCGGTGTGCGCGGCAGAATGGGTTCTGGCGTATCGGCCATTAGAATGTCTCCCCAAGGCCGATATACAGGTCCCACTTATCACCACGTGGGGCGCGGTTAAGGGGGACGGCAACATCCAGCCGAATGGGGCCAATGGGCGTATAATAACGCACGCCCCCACCAGCACCCACGCGCAGCTTGCCGGTAAATGGCAAACTGCTGCTACCAACCTGACCGGCATCTATAAACCCGGCCATACCCACATTACCGATAATTCTTTGGCGGAATTCGGCGCTCCCTGCATCCAGAGAAGTTCCGCCAATGGCATAGCGCGTATTTTTATACTGTGGCCCCACGCCCTGCCAGCGGAAGCCTCGCACCGTGGAGCTACCCCCTGCATACAAGCGCTGATCTGGCGGAATATCCCACGTGCTGGCGCCCTGAATACTGCCAACCATGCCGCGGAAAGCCAGAACACTGTTGCCCGGCTTGCTGATGCCAAGGTGGTGCAGGTCAAAATAGGTCGAGGCCGTGCCGTTCAGGATGGCAAAAAACGAGGTGCCACTGCCCTTGTTCCCCAAGGAAACAGAAGGCGTAATGCTCATGCTGGCACGTACGCCGTGCGTTGCAGGTTCAATAGGGTTCCCCACGCCGGTGTTATCAAACATGACAGAAAGCGGGGCAGAAATAATGGTGTAATCACGCGTTACATCAAACTGTTCGATCTTTTCCTGCTCGGCCATCAATCCAAAGCTGCCGTTCCAGTTTTTTGCCAACGGGCGCGTAATACCGCCACGGATCAAAAACGCCGTTTGCCGGTAGGACCAGAACAACTGCCGCAGCCCTTCAATACGCGCACTCAAATTCTGGTTGCGTTCCAGAAAATCGGGTTTGAAAAAATCTGCATACACATCATACCCCAAACCCTGCTGGGCAGAGCCGCCAAGGCCGGTAATCAGTGCGGTAAGGCGCAGGCGCTCTGCATTGCCCAACAGGTTATAATGTGTCCATGACCCACCAGCACGGGCACCCAAATCTGTGGAATAACCACCTTCTGCCCCTACAGAGTGGCGCTTGGCTTCCTTAAAGCTGAAATCAAGCGGCATGGTGCCATCCACTGCGTAGGTGGAGGCATCCTGCACCGTTACGTTGGAAAACACTCCAACGGAGGCCAGATCCTGCCGTGCATTTTCAATTTTAGAGGGCTGATAAAGCTGCCCTTCCTGCACCGTCATACGGCGGCGCACAAACTTTTCATGCACCTGCTTCAGGCCGGTTGTGTCTATCTTGCCAATATTCAGCACCGGCCCTGGCGTTACGGGGTAGGTAATGTTCAGCGTATGTGTGGTGGGTTCCAGATAGGCTTTGGGTTTTTCTACCGTGGCGAGGGCATGCCCATCCTCACGCAAGGCGTCCATCAGATTGCTGCCACCATCCAGCACCGTTTTGGCAACCGCAGGCTGGCCCGACGCAAGGCCAAAGGCTTTTTTCTGAGCATCCGTTAAAACAGGTGGTTTGCCGGTTTTATCATCTACCAGTGTGACGGTACCCAGATGAAACAGTGGGCCTTTATCCACCTTCACCTCGGCCTGAATTTTCTCACCTGATGGTACGGATTCGATCCATTGCGAAAGAGCGGGAGACATCCCGTCCATCTTCACGGCATCTTTGCCGCCATTCCGGCTGAGGGTGATATGCACCGTGCCTGCGTAATACCCGCAGCTTTCCAGCGCGGTGCGCAAGCGGTCATATTCATTCCGCACACGCCCGGCCAATGCAAACGGCCCCACCGCATGCGTGGCTTGGAGAGACTGGAGATCGGATGAGCTTTTGATAGCCGTATCCAGATCCGCCTCCCCCGTAGGCACCAGCTTGGTGGTGTACGGCTGCGGGTCTGCCGCCCATGACCATGACAGGCAGGACGATGCGCCCCACAAGGCGGCACCAGCCAGAACACGATTCGCAGTGAGAGCAAGCCTGTTCAGCATGTTGTTCTTGCGTGTCCTCACTAAAATCTGCCTGCCACCTATTTGTCAAAGTTCTGCTTACAAACCCTTTTATGCACATACCATGACAAAAATGCGGTGCCGAAGCCGAAAACAGCTTCTGTTGCGCTTAAATTGGGAGATGGATTGTCCAGCCGGCTAAAATCGCGGTAAGAGAGCGCATGCTTTTTCATTCCATCTGCGCCGCTGCCGGGCGCGTTTGTCCGACAGAGCTGTGTCTGGCAGAAATGAAACGATGACACCACGCCCGTCTGACCAAACCCGCCCCCCTTACGCTTCCCCTAAAAAGAAGCCCCATGGCATTTCCCCTTTACCTGCGTGGGTGGAAGCCTATTTCCGCCGCACGGCAGATTTAAGGGCGGCCCTGCGCCTTGGTGCGCTGGTTGTTTGGGTGCCGCTGTCTGTGGGTTTTGAAGCCTGCCTGCTGCTTGTGCCCGGCACGCCCAAAATCCGCTGGACGCGGGTGATCTGGGGTGTGCTGTGCCGTATTATCGGGTTGCAGATCCATGTTGTGGGCCAACGCGTGGGCACGGTGGGTGGCCTAAAGGCCCGCCAGCGGGGTGAACGGCCCGTTATCTATATTTGCAACCATATGTCTTGGTTGGATGTGCCGGTGCTGGGCACCATTCTGCCTTCCGTGTTTGTGGCCAAGGGCGATATTGAAAAATGGCCCATCATGGGCTTGGTCTCCCAAATCGGGCGCACCATTTTTGTCAGCCGCCAGCGCAGCACCACCGGGCGTGAGCGGGATGAAATGATCCGCCGCATGGTGGAAGGGGATAATCTTGTCCTGTTCCCTGAAGGCACATCATCCGATGGCTCCCGCGTACTGCCGTTCATGTCCGCCTTTTTTGCCATCGCAAAATTACCGCGGCTGAAGGAAGGCATGGATAAAAGCCTTCTACCCATAACCTTCGAACCAGGCATGACGCCCCTGATCCAGCCCGTATCCCTTGTGTATGACCGGTTGGAAGACCTGCCCATTTCCCGCCTCCGCCGCCCTGTGTTTTCATGGTACGGAGATATGGACCTTGGTCCCCATGTATGGTCCTTGCTGAAGTGGAAGCGCTCCCGCGCAACCGTGTTGCTGCACGAACCGCTGGACCCAGATATGTTCCCCAGCCGCAAGGCTCTGGCACAGGCTGCATGGAAGGCTGTTTCCATAGGTGCGGCGGAACTGCGCCAAAACCGCAAGCCTACGGTTATAAAAGGCCGGTTTAACCCCGCCACCCTGCCTGCTAATTTTCTGCCGCCTTCTGTCAAGAAAGCCAAAAGGATACTTGACAGAACCGCCTCATTTTTTGCTTCAATACGTATAAGACTTTAGCCAGCAAAACAGGTGGCTGTTGCAGGCCACCAAACCCATAAGGAACATTCGGTCTGTTAAGCGCCAGAATACTTTTTGGCCGTTCTGACATCTCCACTATTCTCGCCTTGGTGAGAAAAGAGGCTTGACCTGCACGCGCTCTGGCCCGATTTCCTCCACCTGCCGCATGGAATGGGCCAGCGGCATAGCGGAGCGCCTGCCATCATGACCGGAACCCCAGCCAACACATCCCCTGCCCGTGGCCTGCACGTTATTACGTGGGGTTGCCAGATGAATGTGTATGATAGTGCACGTATGGGGGATGTTCTGCGGCCACTTGGCTATCAGCCAGTTGCCACGCCAGATACAGCAGACATGATTATCCTGAACACCTGCCACATTCGGGATAAAGCGGCAGAAAAGGTGTTTTCAGAACTCGGCCGCCTGCGCAAAATCAAGGAAGCGCGGGAAACATCCGGGCAGCACACCATTATTGCCGTAGCCGGGTGCGTGGCGCAGGCCGAGGGGCAGGAAATTCTGGCCCGCGCACCGTATGTAGATATTGTGCTGGGCCCGCAAACCTATCACCGCCTGCCAGAAATGGTGGCCCGTGCAGCCCGTGCCGGTGGCGCCGTTATTGAAACGGATTTTCCCGCAGAACAGAAATTCGATTTTCTGCCAGAAGCGGAAGCCCCTCAAACCGCAGGCAATTACACGGCTTTCCTGACCATTCAGGAAGGGTGCGATAAATTCTGCTCCTTCTGCGTGGTGCCTTATACACGTGGGGCAGAAAGCAGCCGGTCCGTGCTTTCCGTGCTGGCAGAAGCACGCCGGATGGTGGAAAGCGGCGTAAAGGATATCTGCCTGCTGGGGCAGAACGTAAACGCTTATCATGGTGAAGGGCCGGATGGCTCAACGTGGGATTTGCCAAAACTGGCCTATGAACTTGCCAAGCTGCCCGGCCTTTCGCGCATCCGTTACATGACATCCCACCCGCGGGACATGAATGATGCGCTAATTGCCGCCCACCGTGATCTGCCGCAGCTTATGCCCTTTCTGCATCTACCAGTTCAGGCAGGGTCTGACCGTATCCTGCGTGCCATGAACCGTGGCCACACGGCAGATGAGTATCGGGATATCGTGCGCCGCCTGCGTGAAGCCCGGCCAGATCTTGCGCTTTCATCCGATTTCATTGTGGGCCACCCCGGTGAAACGGATGAGGACTTTGAAGCCACCATGCAGCTTGTGCGTGATGTCGGCTTTGCTCTGGCTTATTCCTTCAAATACTCCCCGCGCCCCGGCACCCCAGCCGCAGGCGCTGGCATGCAGGTGCCAGAGGATGTGAAGGACGCTCGCTTACAAGCCTTGCAAGCCCTGCTGCGTGAACAGCAGGATGCCTTTAATGCAACACTTGTGGGCAAAACCATTCCTGTTCTGTTTACCTCAGAAGGACGGAAACCGGGGCAGATTGCCGGACGTTCTCCGTGGTTGCAGCCTGTGCATGTTTCTGGACCCAAGCATCTGATTGGCAAGGAACTGCCCGTGCGTATTGTTGAACGCCTGACCAACTCCCTGTCCGGCGTTTTAGAAGAGGAGTGTGTGTCCGCTTGAGTAGCACGCGTATTTCCGCCTCACCCCGCATGGCTGCAGAAATGCCCCATGCCTCTGCTACCCTGCAGTTTGAAGATAACACCCTTCTGGCGCGCCTTGTGGGAGACCACGACAAGCACCTGCGCTGCTTGGAAGAAGGTTTGGAAGTGGAGGTTGCCCGGCGCGGCAACCGTATTTCCATCCAAGGTGTTCCTGAACAAACGGCCCGCACACGTGCGGTACTAAGCGTGCTGTACCAAAAACTGGCAGCAGGCGAAAACGTGGATATCAGCAGCATAGAGGCCGCCATACGCATGTCCCGACCGCCCCAGAACACCACCAGCATTCTCCCCAACACCCCGCAGGCTACCCCGGAAATGGAAGGCGATCTGCCCGTTATCCGTATGCGGCATGGCAATATTGAGCCCCGCTCCCCCGGTCAGGCTGCGTATATGAAAGCGCTGGCCAAAAAGGAGCTGGTGTTTGGTATTGGCCCCGCAGGCACAGGCAAAACCTATCTGGCTGTGGCACAGGCCGTAGCCATGATGCAGGCTGGCTCCATTGATCGGATCATTCTCTCCCGCCCGGCAGTGGAAGCTGGTGAGCGCTTGGGCTTTTTGCCCGGAGATATGAAAGACAAGATCGACCCCTACCTGCGCCCGCTATACGATGCCCTTTATGATATGCTGCCGGGGGATCAGGTCGTGCGGCGCATGGCATCGGGGGATATTGAGGTGGCTCCGCTGGCCTTTATGCGCGGGCGCACGCTCTCTCATGCCTTTGTTATTCTGGATGAAGCCCAGAACACCACTATTGCGCAGATGAAGATGTTTCTGACCCGCCTTGGCCCCGGCTCCCGCATGGTGGTGACGGGGGATCTCACACAGATCGACCTGCCAGCAGGCACCACCTCCGGCCTGCGTGATGCGGTGGAAACGCTTGAAAACGTCAAGGGAATTACCATTTCCCGCTTTGATTCAACAGATGTGGTGCGGCATAAGCTAGTCGCCCGCATTATTGAAGCCTATGATGCAAAGGCGACGGCTGTAAGGGAACCCTCCCGTAGCAAGGGCCGTCAGGAGAAAAATGGAACCGCCAAGTAGCCCCGCCCATATCCCTATGCAGGATATGGATGCCCCAGAAAAAAGTCTGCCTTTTCAGGCTGTTTTTTCCGATGAGCAGAACGAAGGCCCTGAAATCCTTATCCGGGATAGGCGCTGGCGCTCTTATGTGCACAACCCAGAACAGCTGGTTTGGCGCGCCTTGGCCGCCTGTTCAGAATATGGCGGCCTGCCCGATACTGTTGTGCTTGCAACAGATCGGGAGGTGCGCGAACTGAATGGGCGCCACCGTGGCAAGCACCGCCCCACCAATGTGCTGACGTTTGAACCTCCGCCCGGCATTACTGGTGGAGACATTATTCTGGCGCTGGAAACCGTAGTGCGCGAAGCGCGCAAAGCCGGCAAACCTGTTGCAGACCATCTTGCGCATCTGGTCATTCACGGCAGCCTGCATCTGGCTGGGTATGACCACCACCACCCCGGTGAAGCGCGCGAAATGGAAATGCTGGAATCCCGCCTGCTTTCGCGGCTCAGGGTTCCCAACCCTTGGAAGCCCCGATCATGAGCGAACACGATTCCTCCTCAGACAAGCAGGAAGCCAGCAGTCGCGGCCTGTTTTCCTTTTTCCACCGCAAAAAACATCAGACAGATCTGCGCAGTTCCATCGCCGCACTTGTGCAGCAGGCTGCGGATGAACCCGAAGAATCTGCAACGGGTGAAAAACCGGAGCTAGACAGGCAGGAACGCGCGCTTATTGCCAACGTGCTACGTCTGCGCAACATCTCCGCCGATGATGTGATGGTGCCCCGCGCCGACATTGTGGCCATGCCGGTTTCCATCAGTCTGGATGAAGCGCTGGCCATGATGCGGCGGGAAAACCATTCCCGCATGCCGGTATATCGGGATCAGTTGGATGATATTGTAGGCATGATCCATGTGAAGGATCTGATTGCCTATGTTGGCACCAGCGAGGCCTTTAATCTGGAAGTGCTTTTGCGCCAACCGCTAATGATTGCGCCGCAAATTCCGGTGCTGGACCTGCTGTTGCAAATGCGCCAGCGCCAGACCCACATGGCGCTGGTGATTGATGAATACGGCGGCATTGATGGTTTGGTAACCATTGAAGATCTGATTGAAACCATTGTGGGTGACATTTCGGATGAGCATGATGAGCCCGCTATCGTCATGATCACCCCGCGCCCGGATGGATCTTTCGATATAGATGCCCGCTGCCCGATTGAAGAATTTGAAAAAGCCATCGGCCCCATTCTGACAGACAGTGAGAGAGAGGCCGAAATTGAAACCGTGGGCGGCCTTGTGTTCCGCATGGCAGGGCATGTGCCCACCCGTGGTGAAGTGCTGACGCATGAAAATGGCTATCTCTTCCGCGTGTTGGATGCAGATGCCCGGCACATCCGCCGTGTGCGCGTGCGCAAGCTGGCCGAACAGTCTGCAACACCTGCTCAGGCCGAAACATCTGCTGCTACAGATAAATCTGTGGGTTGACGGCAGAGCAAATCTGCCGTCATGCCTTTAACCGCTTACTGATTTGCACCCACCAAGGGAGACCGGATTTCCATGTCTTTCACCCGCCGTTCCATTCTCGCTGCCGGAAGTCTGGCCGTTGCCTCCACCGCCCTGCGCGGTATTTCTCTGGCGGCAGATGCCACGGATACACGCTTTACCCCGCGTGAACTGGGCAACCCGAACGCCAAGGTTGTTGTGGAAGAATGGTTCTCCCTTACCTGCATTCATTGCGCGCACTTTGCAGAAAACACCTTCCCACAGGTACAGAAAGAACTGATTGATACCGGGAAAATCCGTTACATTTTTCATGATTTCCCCACAGATCAGCTTGCAACAGTTGCCGCCATGGTGGCCCGTACCCTGCCGCCAGAACGGTATGAGCCCTTCTGTTCCTCCCTGCTTTCCAGCCTGGACCGCTGGGCCTACATCAAGGAAGGCAGCCCGAAGGATGAGCTGAAGAAAATGGCGGCCTTTGCCGGCATGCCGGGCGATACGTTTGAAAAAGCCATTGCTGACCAGCAGCTCATGCAGTTCATTCTGAACCAGCAGACGGAAGCGCAAGACAAATTCCATTTTGATTCCACCCCCACCTTCCGCTTCAATAACAAGGAGCAGGTGTCCAGCGCGCTGAGTTATGAAGACTTCACCAAATATTTGGCGAAAGCCAGCTAAGCCTACGCATGTTATCCTGAGCCCGCGCCCTATACCTGCATGACAGTTCGTTTCGTTCGTCTGCGCATTGTCGGATTCAAAAGTTTTGCGGATCCGGTAACGGTGGAAATTCTGCCCGGGCTGACAGGCATTGTCGGCCCCAACGGGTGTGGCAAATCCAATGTGGTGGAAGCCCTGCGCTGGGTGATGGGTGAATCATCCGCGCGTTCCCTCCGTGGGGGGGAAATGGATGATCTTATTTTTGCAGGCACCACAGGCCGCCCTGCCCGATCTTTAGCCGAAGTTACTGTTACGCTGGAAGGCACCAAGGGCTTTGGCCCCGCTGCCTTTGCAGATATGGACGAACTGCAGATTACCCGCCGGGCAGAACGCGGGTCTGGCAGTGATTACCGCATAAATGGCCGCCCCGTACGTGCGCGAGATGTGCAAACCCTGTTTGCCGATCTGGCATCTGGCGCACGCTCTTCTGCCATGGTCAGCCAAGGCCGCGTGGCCATGCTGGTTGGCGCGCGGCCAGAAGAACGCCGCACCATTTTGGAAGAAGCCGCAGGCATTACCGGCCTGCATGCCCGCAGGCATGAAGCAGAACTCAAACTGCGTGCTACAGAATCCAACCTGACACGTGCGGAAGACCGCCGCCAGCAACTCTCCGACCGGTTGGATGGACTGGCCGAACAATCCCGCGATGCCAGCCATTATCGTGAACTTTCTGCCGCGTTGCGAGAAGCCGAAACAGAACTTCTGGCCGTATTACATGCCCGCGCTCGGCTAGCTGTAGAACGCGCCATTGATAACGCCGCCCGCGCCCGCAAAGCCCTGACCGAGCATGAAGAAGCAGCAGAAAGTGCTGTGGTTGCCGAATTTGAAGCCAACAAGGTTTTACCCGGTGCCAGAGAAAAAGCGGATGCGGCCCGCACTGCGCTGGAACGATGCCGCGTATTGGCCGAAGGCGTTGCGCGGGAAGAAGAACGCGCTGCCACACAGGCCAATGATGCCGCAGAACGCCTAAAGCAGCACGAAGCAGATGCAGATGCAGCCAAAACCCGGCTGGATGATGCCACAGCAACGCTTGAACGCCTAAAGGCCGAAAAGGCAGAAACAGAAGCCGCTATTGCCTCATTGCCTACGCGCACGGCGGAAGCAGAGACAAAGCAGCAGACGTTAGCCAAAGAGCTGGCAGAAACAGAGCAGAAACTCGCCCAGCTTACCGCCGAACTCAACACGGCACGCGCCGCACATGACCGCGCAGCCGAAAATCTGACGGCAGCACAAAACCACCATGCCCGTATTGCGGCAGCATACACAGCATTACAGGCCGAGCTTGCATCGCTAGAGCAGCAACTGCCAGATGATGAGGCCATTCAGGCTACACAAAAAGCTGTAGAAGACGCCCAAAACGCTTTCCAGAACGCCAAAACCACACTGGATGCGGCAGAACGCACACGCTCTGAATGCAACGTAGCACTTTCGGTTGCGCGCAATAACGCGCAGGCTGCTGAACAAGCGCTGACGGAGCTCCGCCGCACGCTGGAACAGGCGCGCTCTCGGCTGGTTTCCCTCAAGGCTGATCTGGCCCAAGCGGAAAAACGCCATGCCGATACACTTGCCGCTTTGGTTGATGAAAGCATCCGGCTTCAACTCAAGCGGGAAACAGATGCCGCCGCCCAAGCCGTGCACGCTGCCCGTGAGGCACTGGAAAAAGCCGAAACGGAACGGCTGAACACCAATACAGCCCTAACCGATGCCAGCCGCGCTGCGCAGGAAGCAGAAGCCCAGCGCCGCAATGCAGAAAACACCCTGCGAGCTGCCGAATCTTCTCTTAAACGCGCAACGCAGGAAGCCCAGACCCTTACGCAAGCGCTGGAAAAAACGCAGGCACAAGCCCCGCCGGAAGATGCGCTGAAGCAAGCGCAGGAACAACGTGCCACCCAAGAACAAGCTCTGCAAAAAGTTGTGCAGGCGCTGGAAACAACTGAGCGCAACCTGCAACAGCATCGGCAGGAACAAACACAAACCCAGCAGCAGCTTACTACCCTGCAAGCCGAACTCACCCGCCTGCGTGCACAAGCAGAAGGCTTGGCCGAAGCGCTGGGGAATGAGAAAGAAGCCTCGGCTGAACCCATATCCGCTCAGATCACTGTTCCTGAGGAATATGAAGTTGCGTTAGCTGTAGCGCTCACAGATGGGCTGGATGCTCCCGCAGCAGACAATGCCCCCCGTGGCTGGCATTTGCTGAAAGATGCCTCTGCCGCACCTCTGCCCGGTAAAGCCGTTGCCCTTAAATCCGTTATTACCGCACCGCCAGAACTAAACAGAGTGCTGGCATATACTGGCGTTGTGCCCGATGGCACAGATGGCGCCAGCTTGCAGGCACAACTTCTACCGGGGCAATGTCTGGTTTCTCGCGCTGGGGATTTGTGGCGGTGGGATGGTTTTTACACCCGCGCGGGTGAGCCCGATTCCTCGGCCCGCAGGTTGGCCCAGCGCCGCATTCTGCGCGAAACCTCGGCCCGTATTGCAGAAATGGAACAGCATGTTCCGCAGGCCGAAGAAAAAGCCGTAGCCGCCCGCACCAATGTGCAGGCAGGAGAAAAACAGGCTCAGGAACAGCGTGTAGAGCGCAGCAAGCTGGAACAAAGCCTGCAAAAAGCCCGCACGCAGGAATCCGAGCTAGAACGCCAGCACACATCTTTCCGGGCAAGGTTAGATGCGCTCCGCCCCCAACAGGAACGCGCGCTGGCCGCCAAAGCCGAGGCCGAATCTGCCTTGGCAGCCGCCACAACGGCACAACAGGCCTTACCCCCGGCTCAAAACTTTCAGCAAGCCCTTGCCACTGCGCGGGAACAGCATACAGCCGCGCAAAAAGCTGAGCAGGACTGCCGCACAGCCCTTAAACTGGCGGAACAGACCTTCCAACGCGTCCAGCAAAAACAGACCCAAACAGAAAACCAGCACACAGCCGCCACAACGCGGCTGGAAACACTTGCGCCAGAACGCCTGCGCCTGCGCCAGAATCTGGAAGCGGAAGAAGCCAATGTTCTTGAACTTGAGCAACGCCTAACATCTGCCCAAACAGAAAATGCCACAGCCGCGGCCCTGAAAGACGCGCAAGATAATCTGGAACAGGCGCAACGGGCTTTTCAAACGGCCTCATCTGCCTTTGCTCAAGCTGAACAGGCTGCTCAAGCCAGCACGCAGCAGCAGCAAAAAATGCAGGAGCAGGCCCTTACACTGCGCAGCCGCATTGCCGCCCTAACCCCTCGGCTGGAAGAATTGCAGCAAGAGCAGCAGGACGCACAAGACAAACTCACCGCCGCCACACAGACCGAAGCCCAAACAGCAGCCGCCCTGCCGCAGGATGCCGAGGAAACGCTTGCCCATCTGCACACCCAACGCGCGGCCCTTACCAACCAGCTAGACGCCACGCGAGAACTGCGCGCCACGCTGCAGGCCGAAGCATCAACGCTGGAAACGCGCCTGACATCTCTTGTGGCCGCAGAAGAAGAATGGAGCCAACGCGCCGCCACAGCCAACGCAGAAGCTGAAAACGCCGCCCAGCGCGTGGAAACGGCACGTAATGAACACACCAAGGTTTCAGAACTTCCGGCCGAAGCGCAACGCCAGAAGCAGCAAATCCTTTCAGCATTGGAAGAGGCTGAAGAAGCCTACGCACAGGCCGATAAAATACGCGCTGAAGCCGAATCTGCCTTAAATGCCGCCAATGAACAGCGCCGCCGCACCGAAGCCGAACTGAACACAGCGCGTGAAAACCTGCTGAAAGCCGATGCCAAAAGTGAACAGGCTCAGGCCATTCTGGATCAGCTTTTGGCCGATACACCCACCCCGCCGCGTCAACCCACCGGAGATCTGACAGAAGCTGCCGAAAGCTCCCTGCGCCGTAAAATCTCGCGCCTCACGCGGGAACGCGAAGATATGGGGCCGGTTAACCTGCGTGCAGAAATTGAAGCAGAAGAAGCCTCTACCCAAGCACGCACGCTGGCGGATGAGATTGCTGACCTTGAAGCGGCCATCAGCCGCTTGCGTGGCTCCATCGGCACACTAAATAAAGAAGGGCGTGAACGGCTGATGGCTGTGTTCACGCAGGTGGACCACCACTTCCAGTCTTTGTTCACCCGTATGTTTGGTGGCGGGCGGGCGCATCTGGGGCTGGTGGGGAGTGATGATCCGCTGGAAGCCGGGCTGGAAATTTACGCCCAGCCGCCGGGCAAAAAGCTTGCTACACTCTCCCTTCTTTCGGGGGGTGAACAAGCTTTAACCGCATTGTCATTGATTTTCGCGGTTTTCCGCTGTAACCCTGCGCCAGTATGCGTTCTTGACGAAGTGGACGCACCGCTGGATGATGCCAATGTGGGCCGCTTTAGCGCCCTACTTGGCGATATGGTAACCGAAGCGGGAACCCGTTTTCTGGTGGTAACCCACCATCAGTTAACTATGGCCCATATGGACCACCTGTTTGGTGTCACCATGCAGGAGCGAGGCGTAAGCCGCGTGCTTTCAGTTGATCTGGCACGGGCTGCCTCCATGGCTGGCCAGAATGATAAGGAAGAACCGAATGTCGCATCCTGAAAAGGCGGCTGACATCTCTGTGCAACAGAGCAGCAAGTCTTCTCGTGGCTGCTTTAAAAAGATCGCTCTGGCTGTTGGGCTGTGCGTGGCAGTGGGTACAACACTGGTTGTGCAACACTCCAAGGCCTATGGCATTATGGCACGCATCCACCACGGGCTGATTGTTTGCACACCGGGTACAGGGCTTGTAACCACCCCGGTTTCCACCTCCTCCCCCCATGATGGCGTGCCTTCCATGCTGCGGCTGGAACTTGCCAATGGGCCAGATGGACGCGTTATGGTGGAACCCGGCTCTAACGAGCTGGAAGGCGTGCTGGCTTCTGCCCATCACTCCAACACATTGCTCATGCTGGATATCAACAGCGCCAGTGCAGATAATGTGGTGAAACTGGTGCGCAAAACCCGGATGCGGGACAGAGTTATTCTGGTGCCTCCAGACCATAAAGACACAGAAACCGTTCTGCATGCAGATTCCAAAATTATGGTTGCCATTCCCGTAAATTCCGAGCGGGATGCCTATGCCGCCCATAAGCTGGCTGGCCGCCACCCTTATGCAGCGTATCTTTCCCCCTCCGCCACACCGCATCTGTTTGCGCTGACGCACCGCGATGCCGAAGCCATTATTACGGATAATCCGGGAGCCCCCAAAGGCTCCACCAGCGAGTTTCTGGCTGAACGGCCCGTAGATATCATGATTACGCAGCAGCCTACGCAACTGGCCGATACAACAACCAACAAAAGCTGAGCATAAAAAGGCTTCTTCCCACCTCGCTTTAGAAGATGCAGGAAGAAGCCAGAAAAAAGAGGCAGAAAACCTGCCCCTCCCTTTACTTTAAGCAGGCATCATGGAGCCTGTTTCAATAAACCGCTGATGCCAGGAAAGAGCTTCTGTCAGCAAGTGTGGTGTATGCTTGCCAAAGGAATTCTTGAGCGCGCGATCAAAGTAATCCTGCAGCATTGGCCGGTAATCCGGGTGTGCGCATTTGGAAATAATTTCACGCGCACGCTGCACGGGTGAAAGCCCACGCAAATCTGCCAGACCCTGCTCGGTTACAAAAATCTGCGCATCCTGCATGATGTGGTCCACATGCGCGGCCATAGGCACAATGGCAGAAATCTTGCCGCCTTTGGCCGTAGAAGGAGACAGGAAGATGGAGAGGTAGGAACTCCGGGCGAAGTCACCCGAACCACCAATACCATTCATCATCTTGGAACCCATCACACGGGTAGAGTTTACGTTGCCGTAAATATCCGCCTCAATCATGCCGTTCATGGCGATACAGCCCAAACGGCGGATAATACCGGGGCTGTTGCTGACATCCTGCTGGCGCAGAATGATCTTGCTCCGGAAGAAATCCATACGGTTGTTAATTTCTTCCGCCGCTTCCGGGCTGAGTGAGAAAGACGTGGCAGAGGCAATGCGCATACGGCCAGAATCCAGCATGGCCAACATGCCATCCTGAATGACCTCACTATACCCTACCAGATTTTCAAACGGGCCTTCCTTCAGCCCTTCCAGCACGGCATTGGCCACGTTGCCCACGCCAGACTGAAGCGGCAGAAGTGATGGCGGCAGACGGTTCTGTTTGACTTCATGCCCAAAGAAATCAAGCAGATAGCCCGCAATGGCCTTGGCAGTATCATCCGGTGCAGCAAAGGGGGCGTTTCTGTCCCGATCATTCGTGCGCACAATGGCGGCAATTTTATCCGGGTTTACACGTAAAACCGTGCCGCCCACGCGCTGGTCTGCCCGCACAATCGGCACAATATCACGCGTTGGCGCACCACTTACGTTGCCATCCCAAATATCGTGAATGCCTTCCAGCGCCGGGTTCTGCCATTCATTCACTTCAATAATGACTTTGTCAGCCAGATTGAGGAATGTCTGGGAGTTACCAACAGAAGATGTGGGCACAATGCCGCCATCTTCCGTAATGGCTGTCGCTTCCACCAGAGCAATGTTGAACTTGCCGTAATTGCCCTGAATGGCACGGCCAGCCACCTGCCCCAGGTGGTTATCAAAATATTCTGTTTCACCCGCATTGATACGGTTGCGCATGGTGGCATCCGTATTGAACGGTGAACGGAAATAAACCCCGTTGGCCTTTGCCAGCTCACCATCCAGCTGCGGGCCGGTAGAGGCACCCGTAATCAGACTGATCTGGTATTTCTCACCCCGATCATGCGCAGCCTCCATCCGGCGGGCCAGCGCCTTGGGTACTTCCTTGGGGTAGCCTGCACCAGTAAAACCACTGGTGCCCACCACATCACCGTGTTTGATCAACTCGGATGCGGTTTCTGCCGGACATACTTTACTGCGCAGCGCGACGTTCCGAATGCGCTCTGTCATGAGAGGGCTTCCTGTTCTTTTTCAAACTGTTCCGAATTCCCGAAAGCACAGACCACCAAGAAGGCACGGCTGCAACTGTTTGAAGCCGCTCCAGCACATTCTTCTACCTGTGGCATGTTATCCTTCCGTTTCAGGCTGTTTTTTCAAAAACCCGATTGCCCGTATAACGTAAGCGCAAACACTTCGTGCTGGCGCGTCACATACTTGTGCACGATCTGGGGGTAAATGAAAAAAAACTTGCTGTTCCAGTTCCTGTTTGATCTCGAAAAGCCTACATGGAAGTAAGGAAATAACGGATTAAAACACCATGCTTGAACTGCTTCCCCATGACGGAAACGTGAAAGATGCAATGCGAAACGGACTCCGCATTGTGGGGGACGTGCATGGAGATCTGGATGCTTTCCGCCACGCCGTTGCCACAGACCGCTTTGTGATTCAGTTGGGCGATCTGGTAGATTACGGGCCAGACAGCGCCGGTGTCTTGCGGCTGATGTTGCAGGTGATGCATGAAAAGCGTGGCCTGTTCTTAATTGGCAACCATGATCGCAAACTTGGCCGCGCCCTTATGGGCAAGCGTTTGCGCTCCACCCCTCATCTGGAAGACACGCTGGCGCAGCTTTACCGGCCAGAAAACACAGATGTGCTCCATGCCCTTTTGCCTGTGCTGGAAAACGCCCCCGCATGGATGGTTATGGGCCAGACTGTTTTTGTGCACGGCGCGTTTGACCCACGCATGTTGATGGAGCCACCGCCTCCGCCGTTAGGCCGCGTCACCTATCTGCTTTCCCGCGCATTGTTTGGGGAAACCACAAACCGCATGCAGCCAGATGGATACCCCGAACGCACACTTAACTGGGTGAACACTATTCCCGCTGGTTACACCATCTATTGCGGGCATGATCAGCGCTCCACCAATGGCTGCCCGTTGGCCATTCCCGGCCGTTCTGGCGGGCAAGCCATTTTTGTAGATACAGGTGCTGGCAAAGGGGGGCATCTGGCATGGCTAGACCTGCCCCCACCTTTTGTGGAAAAAGCCTGAGCAGACTTTACCAACCACAGCGCATCTTACAGGCGCTGGTGCATATTCTGACAGAACCGGAACAGCATGACCGTGACAGACGACCAGTCCATCTCCCCCACTCAGGCCCTTCAGGACCTGCGCCGCAGCATTGATAATAT
Organism: Acetobacter pasteurianus; assembly: GCF_009914215.2. NCBI lineage: Bacteria > Pseudomonadati > Pseudomonadota > Alphaproteobacteria > Acetobacterales > Acetobacteraceae > Acetobacter > Acetobacter pasteurianus. Next base: position 166,605 of record NZ_CP039846.2, read on the forward strand.
CGATTCCGCTTTGGTTTCCATGCTGGCGGAACGCTTCCGCTGCACCAAGGCCGTGGGGGCGCTTAAAGCACGCTACAACATGCCGCCAGCAGACCCCGCGCGTGAGGCCCAGCAGATTGCCCGCCTGCGCAAACTGGCCGAAAATGCGCATCTGGACCCGGACTTTGCTGAAAAGTTCCTGAACTTCATTATCCATGAAGTTATCCGGCATCATGAAGCCATTGCACGGCAAACAGCCGAAGCCCCAAAGGCGTAAGGCCCACGCATGCGTCGCCTTGTTCTGCTTCGCCATGCTGAAGCGGCTTCCGCCCTGTTAGGAGATTTCAGCGCCGAAGCTGATATGAACCGCCCCCTTACACCTGCGGGACAAGAGGCTGCACGGCGCTGCGGGCATTGGCTGGCAGCGCAGCGTATTGTTCCTGATAGCATTATATGTAGCCCGGCCTTACGCACGCGGCAGACCTTGGCGGGTGCGCTGGCCGCTCTGCCACCTGCGCTCCCCACTCCAGATTATTGCGCAGATATTTACGAAGCCACGCCCGAGGCTTTGCTGGCCCGTATTCAACAGGTGCCCGATTCAGCTTTTACCGTGCTGATGGTAGGGCATAATCCGGGTATTTCCTTATTAGCCCACCACTTAGACATGCAGGCCAGTGAACTGGACCAGGGATTCGCGCCAGGGGCCGTTGCCATTTTTGAAATGTATGGAAGCGACACATTGCCGGATATGACACACTGGCAAATGTGCGATGGCCAAAGCATGCATTTGCACACATTCGCGCGACCCTAATCCCAAAAAACTGTGGTTTTCCAAGCATACTCCGTTCCGATAACGCTTCGTTTATCGCCGGCAATCTTCCGGTTTCCTTTTGAATAGGTGACAAAGTGGAACGAGCAGGCCGCAGCAGCGACCGTGGCCCAAACATGCAAAAGGAAACACTAATGAGCGCGTCGCAGAAAGAAGGTAAGCTATCTACCGCTACCATTTCGGTTGGTGGGAAATCCGCCGAAATGCCTGTGCTTTCAGGCACTCTGGGACCGGATGTTGTCGACATCCGCAAACTTCCTGCGCAACTAGGCGTTTTCACGTTTGACCCAGGTTACGGGGAAACAGCCGCCTGCAACAGCAAAATCACCTTTATTGATGGTGACAAGGGCGTTCTGCTGCACCGTGGTTACCCCATTGCCCAGCTGGCGGAAAATGCTTCCTATGAGGAAGTTATTTACCTGCTTCTGAATGGTGAACTGCCCAACAAGGCACAGTACGACACCTTCACCAACACCCTTACAAACCATACGCTGCTGCACGAGCAGATCCGTAACTTCTTTAACGGCTTCCGGCGTGATGCCCACCCAATGGCCATTCTGTGCGGCACGGTTGGGGCTTTGTCTGCCTTCTACCCAGATGCCAACGATATCGCCATTCCCGCCAACCGGGATCTGGCAGCCATGCGGCTGATTGCCAAAATCCCAACTATTGCGGCATGGGCTTACAAATACACGCAGGGCGAAGCCTTTATCTATCCGCGGAATGATCTGAATTACGCAGAAAACTTCCTGTCCATGATGTTCGCGCGCATGTCCGAGCCTTACAAGGTCAACCCTGTTCTGGCCCGCGCCATGAACCGGATTCTGATCCTGCATGCCGATCATGAACAGAATGCCTCCACCTCCACCGTGCGTCTTGCCGGTTCTACGGGTGCCAATCCGTTTGCATGTATTGCTGCGGGCATTGCCGCCCTGTGGGGACCCGCACACGGTGGCGCCAATGAAGCCGTGCTGAAAATGCTGGCGCATATTGGCAAAAAGGAAAACATTCCCGCCTTTATTGCGCAGGTGAAGGACAAGAACAGCGGCGTGAAGCTGATGGGCTTTGGCCACCGTGTTTACAAGAACTTCGACCCGCGTGCGAAGATCATGCAGCAGACCTGCCACGAAGTGCTGACAGAACTTGGCATCAAGGATGATCCGCTGCTGGATCTTGCTGTTGAGCTGGAAAGAATTGCCCTGAGCGATGATTACTTCGTGCAGCGCAAGCTCTACCCGAATGTGGATTTCTATTCCGGCATCATTCTCAAGGCTATGGGCATCCCCACCAGCATGTTCACCGTGCTGTTTGCCGTCGCCCGTACCACAGGCTGGGTAAGCCAGTGGAAGGAAATGATTGAAGAACCGGGCCAGCGTATCAGCCGCCCTCGCCAGCTTTATATTGGCGCACCGGAGCGTGACTATGTGCCGCTTGCCAAACGGTAAAAACGTCTAAACCTCAAAAAGCCGGTTTTCCCTAAGGGAGACCGGCTTTTTGTTTGCCCTGCTTTTCAGCCAGCGCAAAATACACTCAAACATTTGGGCATAAAAAAAACGCATGCCCTTGCGGAACATGCGCCTGATGACATTGGGCTATGCCCTTGGTGTGTTAGTTGCAATCACACCCTTTGGTTGGCCCGGAATCCATGCGGACAACGTGATGATCAATCCATTCGGACACAAGACGGCGCGCCTCATTCACTGATGCTTCAGGATGATGAATGCGGTACAAAGTGGTGCAGGCATTAAATGCCGTAACATCCGCTGTCCCAACTTCGCGCAGTTCCTTGTAAGCCGTTATAACGGCCCGCTCACACTTGCGCGCGATACGATTAGCTTCGGCGGCCACGGCATATTCCTTAACTGATAATCAATCTTAACTGGGAATGATTAAACGCTACATCCGCCATATAAGCAAGGTGCAAAAATCAATTCCGGGGCTTTTGAACATCACAAGTTTTTCACTCATATGCCGCGCACATCTTTATCTGGCATGCATATGCAGGAAAACTGCCATATCAGGCATGGATTTTCCACGCCCGCGGCGTTATTCCAAACATATATAGACAACCGCCAAATTCAAGGACATGCGCACATGACATCACCCTCAGGCGTGGCCTCTGCCCACCCCGCTGAGACCAGCGACTGGGACCGCGACGCGGCCCTGACCACCGCACGCCTGCTGCTGGAAATCAAAGCCGTAAATTTCCGCCCGGAAGACCCGTATACCCTGACTTCTGGCTGGAAATCTCCCGTCTATATTGATTGCCGCCGCATTATCTTCTTCCCCCGCGCCCGTGCCAAAATTATGGAACTTGGGGTGGAAAAAATCGGCCGCCACGTTGGGTATGAAAGCCTGGACGCCGTTGTGGGTGGTGAAACCGCAGGTATTCCGTTTGCCGCATGGATGGCAGACCGCATGATGCTGCCAATGGCTTACGTGCGCAAAAAGCCAAAAGGTTTTGGCCGCAACGCCCAGATTGAAGGCGATGTGCCCGAAAACATGCGCACCCTGCTGGTGGAAGATCTGACCACCGATGGTGGCTCCAAAGTGCAGTTTGCCAACGCACTGCGCAATGCTGGCGCCATTATCAACCACGCATTTGTTGTGTTCTATTACGGCGTGTTCCCCGGAGCGCAGAACACGCTGGCAGAAATGAACGTCTCCCTGCACGCCCTGTGCACATGGTGGGATGTGCTGGAAGCATGCTCCACACGGCCATACTTCTCTGAAGAAGCTGCATCTGAAGTGCGGCGCTTTCTGGAAGATCCTTGTGCGTGGTCTGCCCGCCACGGTGGCGTTGGCACCTTGGAAGAAGCGGCTGCATTTAAAGCCAACAAGGATAAATAAAACGGTGCAGATAGATGGCCCTGCCCTTTCCGGCCCCCGGCATATTCTGGCATTTGATTCCGGAATTGGGGGCTTGGGTATTGTCAGGGCCATTCAAGCGCTGGCGCCAGATATCTGCATAGATTATCTGGCCGACACCGCCATTTTTCCATATGGCGAACAGAACGACGATTTTCTGATTGAGCGAATCGTCTCCCTGCTTTCTCAGGCTATTCGGCGGCTCCAGCCGCAAGCTGTGGTGGTGGCATGCAACACTGCCAGCACATTGGCGCTGGAAGCCTTACGCGCTGCGTGGCCTGATATGCCTTTTGTAGGGTGTGTTCCGCCCATACGTTGGGCAGCGCGTATAACCCAAACAAAGGTGATTGGGCTGCTGGCTACGCGTGCAACTGTGCGGCGGCCTTACCTTTCTCGGCTTCATGCGCTTTACGCGCCGGAATGTACACTTATTGCCCACGCGGCCCCCGGTCTGGCCGGTTGTGCGGAATTGGCCTTCCGTGGGCAGGACGTGCCTGATTCTACGATTTTGCAAGAAATTGAAGGGCTGTTTGTTCACCCGGATTCTAACCGGCTCGATGCCGTAGGCCTTGGCTGCACGCATTATACCTTTGTGCTGGACCGCCTGCGTGCGCTCTCCCCGCCCGGTTTAACATGGCTAGACCCTGCCCCCGCCGTGGCACGGCATACCTGTAACCTTCTGGCGCATTTGCCACAGAAAGCCCACGCACATCCCTGCGCATGGTTTACGGCTTTGCCGGATGACCAAGCCCTGTTCACGCACTTAAAACCTTACAGGTTCAGTGCTGCCGCATTATGGGAAGATGTGAATGAGGTAGAAGCCAGCTATTACGCACCCGTAATAGCCAGCCCCTGATACACAGCCGCTCTTAACGTTCGCGGCTGGCAGAATAGCTGGCAGTTTCCAGCAGCAAGTTTTTCAATGTGTCATCTGGGAACATGGAAAGATTTTCACGCGCCTTGGCTGCGTAATCTTCCGCACATTTCAGGGTAATCCCAATTGCATTTGTTTTTGCAATACGGTCCAACGCTGCTTCCAGATCTCCGGGGTGCTGATCGCATTCCTCAATCACCCGGCGCCAGAAAATGCGGTCTTCCTCATCTCCTGCATCATAAGCCGCCAGAACAGGCAGGGTGACTTTTCCTTCACGGAAATCGTCCCCTACTTCCTTGCCCAGCGTGGCCTGATCTGCCGCATAGTCCAGCGCATCATCCACAAGCTGGAAAGCCATGCCCAAATTGGCGCCATACATGCGCAATGCCTCACGCTGTTCTGGTGTGGCTTCACCAATCACAGCGCCAGATTCGCACGCAGCCGCAAAAAGCGCAGCGGTTTTGCCGTAGATGACCTGCAGATACTGTTCCACCGATGTGGAGAGATCGTTCTGCGTGGTCATCTGCATGACCTCACCTTCCGCCAGCGTGGCAGAAGCCGCAGACAGAATCGCCATCACACCCAGCGAGGCATCGGCCGTCAGAATCTGGAAAGACCGCGCAAACAGGAAGTCCCCCACCAGCACGGAAGCCTTGTTGCCAAAAATGGCATTGGCACTGGCCTGCCCACGCCGGAGCTGGCTGTCATCCACTACATCATCATGCAGCAGCGTAGCTGTGTGAATAAATTCCACACACGCGGCAATTTCTACATGCCGCATACGCCCGTCCTGATTGTTGTAGCCGCACATTCTGGCCGCAGCCAGAGTGAGCAACGGCCGCAGCCGCTTACCGCCAGCCGCCACCAAATGGGCCGCAAGCTGCGGTATAAGTGCCACGGGGCTTTGCATACGGTCTACAATGACCTGATTGCAGGCAAGCATGTCCGACGCAAGATAATCGGCCAGCGCTTTCAGGCCTGCTTCTCCTGGTTTACTCACTGAAACTCCAGATCCATCCTGGCTTGTGGTTCTGCCTGTTTCTGACAGACTGATTGCAACACCCAAACGTTTTATCCCCCAGCCATGGGATGAGTTGACGTTCTTCTATATGCGAGGCACCTGAAAAACGGTCAAGCGCCTACGAATTCAAGCCAGCCAGACACATAGCTCCCATCGGAAACCATGCCAGCTCGTTTTGCCATTACTCCCGGAACGCTTTTGCGTGGCCGTATCTCCTATAGCCAGTTTCTGCAAGGCTACCGCACAGGGCTGGAACCCGTGCTTATGGCCGCCGCCGTACCGGCCCGCACAGGCCAGCATGTGCTGGAAATTGGCTGTGGCGCTGGGGCGGGGCTCCTTTGCCTGCTCCACCGCATTTCCACCATTCATGGCACGGGCGTGGAAAAAGAAAGCGATACGGCAGCCTTGGCCCAGCAAAACATGGCCGCCAACCAGCAGCAGAATATCAGGATTCTGAACGCCACATTTCCCGATGTTTTTCTGGCAGATACGCCACAGCCCGAACAATATTTTGACCACTGCATGGCGAATCCGCCGTGGCATGCGCCTTTAGGCACGGCTTCGGCACATCCGCGGCGTGATCTGGCCCGGCGTATGGGAGCAGATACTTTACCTACATGGATTGAGGGGGCGGCCCGAATCCTGCGCCATAAAGGCAGCCTTACACTTGCCCTGCCCGCAGCTTTGGCTGACCAAGCCATTTTCTGCCTAAGCAAAGCTGGATTTGGCGGCGTTACGCTGTATCCCTTCTGGCCAAAGGCAGGGCGGGAATCGCGCATTGTCTTGGTGCAGGCCCGTAAGGGCGTAAAAAGCCCTGCCCGTGTTCTGGCAGGGCTGGTGCTGCACGAAGCAGATGGGGCTTTTACCCCTACTGCCCGCACAGTGCTGGAAGAAGGCGCCCCGTTGCCGGGGCTGTAACCTGCTTATTCGAAAACTGAGTTTTCGAAAGCTTCTTCCCACGTGCCGGATGTGGAGGCACGGCTGTATTCCGTAGCGCGGTTTTCGAAGAAGTTGGTGTGTTCCACCGCATTCAACATATCATCCAACCACGGCAGCGGGTTGGTTGTGGTGTTGTAAATCGGCTCCAGCCCAAGCTGGGTCAGACGACGGTCTGCAATAAAGTGGATGTAGGTTTTCACCTGATCCGCATTCAGCCCTTCTACAGCACCCATTTCAAAGGCCAGATCAATAAAGGCCTCTTCATGCTCTACAATGGTACGGCAGATATCTGTCAGTTCCGTGCGCAGCTGCTCTGTCCACAGTTCAGGATTTTCCTGAATGAACACGCGGAACAGGCGGATAATGGAGAGGCAGTGCAGTGTTTCATCACGCACAGACCATGACACAATCTGCCCCATACCCTTGAGCTTGTTGAAGCGCGGGAAGTTCAGCAGAATGGCGAAGGATGCAAAAAGCTGAAGCCCTTCCGTAAAGGCCCCAAAGGCTGCCAGCGTTTTGGCGATTTCATGCTTGCTGTCCACAGTGAACGTCTGCATGTAATCGTATTTATCCTTCATTTCCTTATATTTAAGGAAAGCGGAATACTCGGTTTCGGGCATGCCGAGCGTATCCAGAAGGTAGCTGTACGCTGCAATATGGATAGTTTCGATGTTAGAGAACGCTGAAAGCATCATCAGCACTTCCGTGGGTTTAAACACACGGCTGTAGTGCTTCATGTAGCAGTTGTTCACTTCCACATCGGACTGGGTGAAGAAGCGGAAAATCTGCGTGACCAGATGCTGTTCACCTTCGTTTAAAACGCGGTGCCAGTCTTTCACGTCATCAGCCAGAGGCACTTCTTCCGGCAGCCAATGCAGGCGCTGCTGCGTCAGCCACGCATCATACGCCCACGGATAGCGGAACGGCTTGTAAACCGGGTTGGCTGTCAGCAGGTCAAACTTCTGTTCCTGCTGCGGCTCCTGACCAGACATATGCTCGCTCATGCTGCCTCCCTTGACGGCAACACGCGTGAGGCCGTCATTTTTCTTTTATAAACAGTTTGTTAGTAGTCAATGCTTACTGGCAGGCCAAGCATTCTTCGTAATCATTCCCGCTTGATGCGGAACCTGAAGATGCCTGAGATGAATCCACATTCATCACGTCATTCTTGGCCAGAACATTGCTGACTGTATCTGCACGCTGGATAGACAGGCTGCGGCAGTAATACAGAGATTTCAGGCCCTTTTTCCAAGCCATGTAGTGGATCTGGTGCAGATCCCGCTTATGCACATCAGCAGGCAGGAACAGGTTGACGGACTGCGCCTGGCAGATAAACGGCTGGCGGTCTGCTGCATGTTCCACCACCCAACGCTGATCCAGCTCAAACGCGGTTTTAAAGACGTCTTTTTCCTGCTGGGTCAGGAAATCCAGATGCTGCACACTGCCCTTGCTGGTGGTTATGGAAGACCACACCTCCGGCGTATCCTGCCCTTTTTCTTCCAGCAGCTTCTGCAAATGCCGGTTACGCACCGTGAAGGAGCCGGAAAGCGTTTTCTGCAAGAACACATTGGCCGCGATCGGTTCAATTCCGGGGCTGGCATTGCCAGCAATAATGGAAATGGACGCCGTGGGCGCAATTGCCATCTTGTTAGAAAAGCGTTCCATAATACCGTATTCTTCAGCATCCGGGCATGGGCCGCGCAGTTCCGCCAACTTGCGGGATGCAGCATCCGCCTGCTCACGAATATGCTTGAAAATCTTACGGTTCCAGACTTTTGCTACCACGCTTTCAAACGGTACGTTGCGGCTTTGCAGGAAGCTATGGAACCCCATAACACCCAGCCCAACAGAACGTTCACGCATGGCCGCATATTTGGCGCGGTGCATGTCTTCTGGTGCGCGATCAATAAAATCCTGCAACACGTTATCGAGGAACAGCATCACGTCCTCAATAAACTGAGGATTATCTTTCCACTGGTCCCACGTTTCCAGATTGAGGGAGGAAAGGCAGCACACAGCCGTACGCGCCTTGCCGTGATGATCGATCCCGGTTGGCAGCGTAATTTCGGAACACAGATTGGAGGTTTTCACTTCCAACCCGGCCAACTTGTGATGTTCCGGCCGCGCGTTGTTCACGTGGTCAGAATACACAATGTAGGGCTCGCCCTGCTCCATGCGGGCCGTAAGAATACGGATCCACAGCCCACGGGCAGAAATCTTGCGGATAACGCTGCCATCCTTGGGGGAAATCAGCGCCCATTCATCATCGCTTTCCACCGCCCGCATGAAGGCATCTGACACCAGCACGCCATGATGCAGGTTCAGCGCCTTACGGTTGGGATCTCCCCCTGTGGGACGACGCAGTTCGATAAATTCTTCAATTTCCGGGTGCCAAACCGGCAGATACACCGCAGCAGACCCTCGGCGCAAAGAGCCCTGAGAAATAGCCAGCGTGAGGCTATCCATCACGCGGATGAACGGAATAACGCCCGATGTTTTGCCATTACGGCCAACATTTTCACCAATGGAGCGCAGGTTGCCCCAATAGGAGCCAATGCCGCCGCCCTTACTGGCAAGCCAGACGTTCTCATTCCACAGGTCAACAATGCCTTTCAGGCTATCGCTGGCCTCGTTCAGGAAGCACGAAATAGGCAGGCCGCGTGATGTTCCGCCGTTAGACAGAACAGGCGTTGCCGGCATGAACCAGTGCTTGCTGATGTAATCATAAATACGCTGGGCATGGGCTGCATCTGCCCCATAGTACGAGGCCACACGACCGAACAGATCCTGATACCCTTCATCCGGCAGCAGGTAACGGTTATCCAGCGTGGCCTTGCCAAAAGGTGTCAGCAGCGCATCACGAGAGCGATCCACCCGCACCTGATGGTGACCGGGCAGCTGCACCATATCTTCCATCTTACCAGCGTTGAACAGATCGGGCTCCCCAGCTTCTGCGCCCCCGGACGAGGAACGACGAATGTCATTTTCCTGTACGTCAATCAGGGTCATGGCTGGGTTACTCCGCTATTTTCTGCGTCAATTTTGGGGTCAGATGGGGGGCTATGCCTCCGCACCATATCTCGTGCTTGTGCTCTATCTCGCCCCCTATATCTAGTGAAATTTTACACACAAAGCCAGAAAAAGGGGCTTGAAATTTTGAAACTGGCGGTTTTCTCCCGCTTCTGTGGCGCGGTTTCCTGTTCGGTTTTATTCGGCCCGAATCAGTCCGGAAAGTTCCATCCGGCGGCGAGATTCGGCAATACCATCTGCCACGGCCAGAGCCGCCGCCAGAGCACGCCGACCAGCATTTGCGTCCACCACCACAGGGGCACCATCCAGGCACGCAGCAACAAAAGCTTCGTGCTCAGCCAACAGCGAATCATGCTCTTTCCATGTAATGTGCTCGCGCCGGAATCCACCCGTTCCCGGCAACGGCAAGCCGCGATCACGGCCAATCATCGTGAGCTCCCGCTTTACGAAATCGGCGGACAGGTAACCTTCCTCAGAAAACAGACGCATGCGTCGTTCTGTTTTTAATGAAATGCGGCTGGCGGTAATGGTGGCCACACAACCGTTTTCAAACCGCACGCGCGCATTGGCAATATCTTCATGCGCCGAACTTACAGCCGCACCCAAGGCATCCACCTGCGCAATGGGGCTATCTACAATAGCCAGAACCAGATCCAGATCATGGATCATCAGGTCCAGAATAACAGATACATCCGTGCCGCGCGGCTTATAGGGGGCAATGCGTGTGGCCTCTATATAAAGTGGCCGGGTGATGCGCTGGGTAATGGCGTCGTGCTCGGCAGAATAGCGCAGCAAATGCCCTACCTGACATACCAGCCCGCTTTCCTGCGCCAGCGTCACCAAAAAATCGGCCTGTTCCAGCGTGGCAGCTATCGGTTTTTCCACCAGCACATGCTTGCCAGCCCGCAGGGCTTGCACCGCCAGTTCAAAATGAAATTCCGCAGGCGCAGCCACCACTACGGCATCGCACGCAGCCAGCAGCGTATCCACATCCTGCATAACGGGGCATCCGGCTTCCTTCGCCACCAAGGCGGCACGCTTGCTGTCGGGGTCAAACAGCCCCACCAGCGTTTCCCGCGCAACGTGGCGCACTTTCAAGGCATGAAAACGTCCGAAATGTCCGGCTCCAATTACGCCAACCTTAAGTGTTTCAGCCATGAAATCCGCCTTCTTTTTGTACCCTACAAGACTGCATGCAGGCGTAGCACCCCCGCAGCCGAATGCAAGCCGCCCCCAACAACAGGCAGCCTTGCCGCAAACTGATGCAGTTTGGCCACGTACATCTTGGTGTGGCGACCATACAACAGGTATGAAACGCGAATAATGCAGCACAACGGTTGCATCCCGCCTGCCGGGGCGGCATGTTCCCGGCAAGAAAACTGCAAGCGATCAGGTGAGAATGTATTACAGCCGCCTCAAACTGGCCTCGGTGCTGGGCGTGTGCCTGTTGGGCCTGCTGCTGTGCCTACCCAACGGTATGCGCAAGCCTTTCCCTTCCATACCATGGCGTCAGATCCATCTGGGGTTGGATTTGCGGGGCGGGTCTTACCTGCTGATGCAGGTTGACCTTAAAAGCCTTACGCACGACAGGCTCCAGACACTGGCGGAAAACACGCGTGATACCCTGCTGAAATCTCAGCTCGGCTATCAGAACATCAACGTGGATGCCGACAAAAACACCGTCTCCTTCCAACCGCGCGATGCGGCCGAGGCTGATACGGATGTTGCTACGCTGGACAAGCTGCCCCGCGTTGTGCCCAATGAATTCAGCGTAAAAAAGCAGGATGATGGCACAATCGCCCTCGTGCTTTCTGCTGATGCCATCAAGGCCCGCGCGCGGGAAGCGGTGACACAGTCTATTGAGATTGTACGTCGGCGTATTGATGGCACGGGTGCGGTTGACCCCGAAATTACCCGTCAGGGTGATGACCGGATTGTGGTGGAACTGCCGGGCATCAGTGATCCAGAGCGGATCAAGGCGCTGCTGGGCACCACAGCCAAAATGACCTTCCGGCTGGTAGATTCTAACCCGCTGCACGCTACATATCCGCCGCCGGGTGTCAGCCTTGTACCCATGGCCAACCCGGCAGAAGGCGGCCCCCTGCCCGTTTTTGACCACGTGGATGTGGACGGCACAGACCTGACAAACGCGGGCGCTGTGATTGACCAGCAAACAGGCGAATGGGCGGTTAGCTTCTCGTTCGATTCAGTGGGCACGCGGGCGTTCTCATCGGTTACGCAAACCAATGTTGGCAAACGCTTTGCCATTGTTCTGGATAACAAGGTGATTGAAGCCCCCGTTATCCGCACCCCCATTACAGGCGGCAACGGGCAGATTACGGGCGGGTTTGATGCCCAGAAAGCCACGGATCTGGCGCTTATGCTACGTGCTGGCGCGCTGCCTGCACCTTTAAGTGTGGTAGAACAGCGCAGCATTGGGCCATCCCTTGGGGCCGATTCCATTCGGGCCGGTATTCTCAGCCTTGGCGTTGGCTTCCTGCTGGTTGTGGTCTTTATGGTGCTGTTTTATGGCCGCTTTGGCTGGTACGCAGATATCGCCCTACTGGCCAACCTTGTATTGATGGTGGCCATTCTCTCTCTGTTTGAAGCCACACTTACGCTGCCGGGTATGGCGGGTATGCTGCTGACCTTGGGCATGGCAGTGGATGCCAATATCCTGATTAACGAACGCATACGCGAAGAAGTGGCCCGTGGGCGCACACCTCTGGCCGCCATGCAAACCGGGTTTGAACGCGCCACCTCCACCATTGTAGATAGTAATGCCACGGCCTTTTTGGCCCATGTCATGCTGTTTGTCTTTGGCACCGGGCCGGTGCGTGGCTTTGCGCTTACCATTACCATTGGTATCGCCACCACGCTGTTCACCACCCTGCTGCTTTCCCGCATGCTTATGGCTCGCTGGTATGCGCGTACGCGCCCTGCCAGCCTGCCTGTCTGAAGCGAGGCCATTATGTTCGGACGTCCTCTTCTGCGTTTTGTGCGCAAAGACACGCAGATCAACTTCATGCGTGGCCGGTACATGGGGCTTATTGTCTCGGCCGTGCTTTCCATTGCCTCTATCATTCTGTTCTTCCACCCCGGTCTCACGCTGGGGCTGGATTTCAGGGGCGGCATTGTGGTGGAAGCCAAAACCAGCGGCCCGGCAGATTTTGCCAAGCTACGTTCGGCCTTGGCGGCACAGCATATCTCTCACGCATCGCTTCAGGCTTTTGGGGCCCCCGATGATGTGCTGATCCGCCTTGATGCCGGTGATGACCAGAATACCGATGCCGTGGTGGACACGGTGCGCCGCGCCGTTACGGAAGCACAGCCGGGCACCACCATTCTGCGGGCCGATGCCGTTGGCGCTTCTGTTTCTGCCGAGCTGTTCCGCAATGGCATGCTGGCCCTTGGGCTCAGCCTGGCGATGATTCTGGTTTACATCTGGTTCCGTTTTGAATGGGAATTTGCCCTTAGCGCCGTGATTACGCTGGTTTTGGACCTTACCAAAACCATGGGCTTTTTGGTGATTACCGGTTTTGAGTTTGACCTTGTTATGGTGGCCGCCATTCTGACCATTCTGGGCTATTCCACCAATGATAAGGTGGTGGTGTATGACCGCGTGCGTGAAAACCTGCGCAAATATCGCACCATGCCGCTGATAGACCTGATCAACCTTTCCATTAACGAAACGCTGAACCGGACTTTGGGCACATCTTCCACCGTGTTTTTGGCGGCTCTTCCGCTGGCACTGTGGGGTGGTGCTACGCTTTCCGGTTTTGCATGGACCATGCTGTTCGGCATTGTAGTGGGTACGTCCTCCTCCATCTTTATTGCAGCACCATTGTTGCTGTTTATGGGAGAAGGCAGGCTGAAACGTGGTGCCAAGGCAGGCCCCGCTCCGGCACAGCAGAAAAGCTGAAAAACACCTTTCTTTTCGGCATCAAGCCAACACAAAACGGAGCGGGTTTTACACCTTGCTCCGTTTTTTTTATACCTAGCGCATGAAGCCGGGAGTTGTGGGTGGCGGCAAAAGAATGGAGCCAGACAAAGCGGGAGAAAGAGGCTGCGTGGGCTGTTCCACCGCGCCAATAAAATCTTCCACCTTATGGCCTGCCTGCCGCAGCGTGCGCCGGGTTGGTTTATCCCGAAACGCCAGAATGGCCAGAAGCGCGTTTCTGTCTGTTGTAATAATATTGAACACTTGGGCTGGTGGCAGATCTTCTGTCATCATCCGCCCGCGCGCCATGCCATTGGCTATCACGTAACTGTACAGCAGTGTGCGTGGTGTTTCCTGCACCTTCAGCCCGCGTGAGCTTTGGCACCCTGCCAGCCCTACAATGGCCAGAACACCTACTGCTGAACGAAAAAAAACCGGAAAGCCGGATCGGGAGCGCTTCATATAAGAAGCATATCCCATATCCCACTTTCCGGAAACAGATCACACAGCCGCCATTTTAGACCAATGGCGGCAGGTACAAAGCGTATTAGCCCTGATGCGGTGCCTGATCTTTGTTGTTGGCTGCCAGTTCATCACGAATCTGCTCAAGCAGAACTTCGGTTTTGGAAGGCGGCGGCGGTGCCTTGGGCTGTTCATCTTCACGCACATGCAGGCGTGTCAGGGCCTTCACCATCCAGAAAATGGCCATAGCCACAATCAGGAACTGGATAACGGCGTTCAGGAACAGGCCGACGTTCAGTGTAACAGCACCTGCTTTCTGGGCTTCTTCCAGAGTAGCCAGATGCGGGCCCTTAAGGGTGATAAACAGGTTGGAGAAATCAATCCCGCCGATAAGCAGACCAATCAATGGGTTGAAGATATCTTTTACCAGGCTGTTTACAATTGATGTAAATGCAGCACCAATAATAACACCAACAGCCAGATCAACAACATTGCCGCGCATGATGAATGCCCGGAACTCGCCCACCCAACCCGGGGCATGGACGTGAGATTTAAGGTCAGCCATACAAAAATTCCTGTTAAATACTGAGAAATCTGCCCAGAGGTAGCCGTTTTACCACTTTTTCCTCAAGCCCTTGTATCAGAATTGACACATTTTTCTTAATATTTGAGGTATTCTGTAGCACAAATGCTGCACAAACGCAGTTATTCGCCTATTATATGCTTCACTTCATCATCAAGCCCACCAAGGCAAAATGAACGGTTGATCCAGCATACGCATTTCGTTTATATGCACGGCAATCTTGGCCCGGTCGGTATCGGGCCCTTTCTGCTGTAACGAAAGAACCAGTTTCATGAAACCCGGCATTCACCCCGATTATCACGAAATCACTGTTGTCATGACTGACGGCACGGAATTCAAGACGAACTCCTGCTACGGCAAGCCTGGTGACACGCTCCGTCTGGACGTTGACACCAAGTCTCACCCAGCTTGGACAGGCGTGCAGCGTATGCTGGATACCGGGGGCCAGGTTGCCAAGTTCAACAAGCGTTTTGCTGGTATTGGCACCCGCAAAAAAGGCTGATTTTTCAGTTCTTTGCGTATGCAGAAAAGCCCCGCCTCTTGAAAAAGAGCGCGGGGCTTTCCACGTTTAGGGGTAAGGAAATGCCCGCATATGGGGTTTCCGCCAAAAAACGCTGCCGGGCAGATTGCCTTCGGGGGTCTTGGCAAAACCGGCAGAACCTTGCTGAACGAGGAGGTTCTTACATGAGTTACGATTTTACACCGCTATTCCGCACCGCAATTGGCTTTGATCGCCTTGCTCAGGTGATGGATTCTGCGGCCCGTTCACCGGGCAATTCCAGCTTTCCGCCTTACGATATCGCCAAAACGGGAAATGATAGCTACACGCTCACCATGGCTGTGGCCGGGTTTGGGCCGGAAGATATAGAACTGGTGGTGCAGGATAACACGCTTGTTGTTTCTGGCCGTGTGAATGCCCCGCAAGATGAAGGGGAAATTCTGCATCGTGGGATTGCGCGCCGTGCGTTTGAACGCCGCTTTGCATTGGCTGACCACGTTGAAGTGACCGGCGCGGAAATGAACAACGGGCTCCTACGCATTACAGTGCAACAGATTATTCCCGAGGCACTCAAGCCACGGCGTATTCCTGTTAAAACGGTAAGCACCACACCGGCAGAACGCGCGGTAGCAACCGAGCAGAAAAATCAGGCGCCGCAGCAGCCCCAGCATTCCATTGCCACGGCAGCCTGATTGCTTAAGTTTTACCAATACGTTCCATATGGGCTTAGCAAAGGGGAAACTGCGGTTTCCCCTTATTTAATTGTGTAGAATATTGATCCGTTATGTGTATTGCGGCTTGACCTGAAGCAGCCACTCCCCCCATATCGTGGCACAGATGCGCGCCGGCAGGCACGCAGGCCTGCGGAACACGTTCCGGGCCGTCAAGTTCCCGGTGCCTGCGCAAGCGCCGCCCGACGACAGGAATACAAAAACATGACGACCCTACCGTTAATGCCCAAAGCAACTGCTGTGTGGCTGATTGAAAAAACTGCTCTCAGTTTTGAACAGATTGCCGCTTTTTGCGGTATGCACCCGCTGGAAGTGCAGGCCATTGCTGATGGCGAAGTGGCACATGGTATTGTCGGTTATGACCCGGTGGCCAATCACCAGCTGAAGCAGGAAGAAATCCAGCGTTGTGAAAAAGACCCCAACGCGCGGCTGAAAATTCTGCCCTCCAACAACCCGGTGCGCCGTCGCTCCAAAGGGGCACGTTACACACCTGTTGCCAAACGTCATGATCGTCCGGATGGTATTGCATTCCTGCTGCGCAACTACCCACAGCTGAGCGATCAGCAGGTTGTTAAGCTGCTTGGCACCACCAAAGATACCATTGCCAAAGTGCGCAACAAGCAGCACTGGAACACCCCCAACATCAAACCGCGTGATCCGGTAACCGTGGGGCTGTGCAGCCAGACAGACCTGAACGCTGCCGTGCATGATGCCAATATGCGTCTGGAACGCGAAGGGCAGGAAATTCCTGCACCTGTGACAGATATGGAAAGCTTTAGCTCTCCTGAAAACTAATTGGGTTATGCCCTGAGGCAGAAGATCATTCTTTCTGCCTCAGATGCATTCAGGCTGCCAAATACGGCGTCAGTCCGAAAGGCGCTCTATTTCTTCCTTTATTCGTAGCTTTTGTAATTTCAGGCACATCAGCACGCGCTCGTCCGGTCTGGGGCGTCCGCCTTCGCTCATAATTTTCTGATCAATACGGAAATGGCGGGATTTAAGACTCTCGATCCTTGAAAGGCGTGTCATTTGGGTGCCTCCACTCGATTGATGACCCATAAACGCTAGCGTACCGAGGATAAGAAAGTTCATGTTAATTTCATATATCGCGCCCAGCTGGCATGCAGCCTGAGCATGGAAGTTTTTTTGTAATCTTGGCTGGTGTCTGGCCCCTACATGGTAAACACTGCTTCGGGCATGCTATTCACTCTGCGGGCCGCCAGACCCGGCGCGCGATTCCGCATTAGTGGTGAAGGAGACAGGACATCATGCTGCGAGATCGCGATTTACTGCTTGCCCAACTGCATGAACTGCGTAGTGAACACAGAGATCTGGATACAGTTATCAGCCGAATGGCGCATGAAACCACTTTTATTGACCAACTGTATCTCCAGCGGCTTAAAAAGCGTAAACTCCTGTTAAAAGATCAGATCACCAAGGTTGAAAGCCTTCTGATCCCTGATGATATCGCCTAAACCATTCCGTCTCAGACTTTAGAAAACCCGGATAGATACCTACCGTGAGCGAAACTGCCCCCCTGCCCTCTGCCTCCGATGCTTTAGAAGATAAAGCAGCCTCTGCCCCAGTTGTGGGGATTATCATGGGCAGCCAGTCAGACTGGGAAACCATGCGCCATGCAGATGCACTGCTGACCGAGCTGGAAATCCCGCATGAAACTCTGATTGTTTCAGCACATCGTACGCCAGATCGGCTGGCGGATTACGCACGCACGGCAGCCGAACGCGGGCTAAACGTTATTATTGCCGGGGCTGGCGGGGCCGCCCACCTGCCGGGTATGTGCGCGGCATGGACACGCCTGCCCGTTCTGGGTGTTCCGGTAGAATCCCGCGCGCTTAAAGGCATGGACAGCCTGCTTTCCATTGTGCAGATGCCCGGCGGTGTGCCTGTGGGCACGTTGGCTATTGGTGCCTCCGGGGCTAAAAACGCAGCCTTGCTGGCGGCCTCCATTCTGGCACTACATAACCCGGCCCTTGCCGCACGCCTTGAAACATGGCGCGCATTGCAGACAGCTTCTGTTCCCAACTCCCCCATTACCGAAGATAAATGACCTCCTCACATTCTCCGCTTAAGCCCAATGCTGTTATTGGCATTGTGGGTGGTGGCCAGCTTGGCCGCATGTCTGCCATTGCTGCTGCGCGCCTTGGTTTTCGGACACATATTCTGACAACCGAGGCCAATGGCCCGGCGGCTCAGGTTTCTCACGCCGTAACATGCGGCAAGTATGATGACCCGGCAGCGCTGGATGCATTTGCCAGCGCTGTTGATGTTGTCACTTTTGAGTTTGAAAACATCAGTGCAGATGCGTTGGACCTTTTGGCCAAACACTGCCCTGTGCATCCTTCGGGCCATATTTTACGCATCAGCCAGGATAGATTGGCTGAAAAAACTTTTTTTGCTTCTGCAGGTATTCCATTAGCGCCGTGGCATGCCGTTACGGATGAAAAAACACTGCATGAAGCCGCAGAAAAAGTTGGCTTACCGCTGATTCTCAAAACCACCCGCAATGGATATGATGGCAAAGGCCAGCGCCGCGTGCATCATATCCATGATCTGGAAGAGGCCTTTAACGCCCTCGCACCACATCCTCTGGTTGCAGAAGGTATGGTGGATTTTGCCTGCGAAATCAGCGTTATGGTGGTGCGCAGTGCAGATGGTACGGTGCGGTGTTTTGATCCAGCCCTCAACCGGCACTGGAACGGCATTCTGGACCTTACACTGGCTCCAGCCCCTATTGATCCCAGCATTGCCGCGCAGGCTGTAAAACTGGCCACTACGATTGCAGAAAAACTGGAATTGGTGGGCATTCTGGGCGTTGAGATGTTTGTTGATCGCACCGGCAACCTGCTGGTGAACGAAATGGCCCCCCGGCCCCATAATTCGGGCCACTGGACTATGAATGCCTGCCCGCAGGATCAGTTTGACATGCACATTCGTGCTGTTGCAGGGCTGCCGCTGCCTCATGCAGTGCGCCATTCTGATGCGATTATGAAAAATCTGGTTGGGCCGGAAGATATAGCTCTGTTACCGCAGATTATGGCCTCTCAGGGCTTTATTCCGCATTTATATGGCAAGGCAGAAGCCCGCGTTGGCCGCAAAATGGGGCACGTGAACATTCTGTTCCCCTACGGTGCACTGCCCGGCAATCTGGGTATTCAGGATGCCTTGGGGCCACTGGCCACCAAAACAGCCGCCCCGGAACCTGAAGAAGACTAAGCCGCCAGTTAAAGCATGCGTGAAGCCGGGTGTTTACAAAAACCCCGCTTCACGCATGCTCAACAGTTTTTCTCCGGCAACAATAATATGATCCCATACATGGATGTTCATAATTTTTGCCGCACCACAAATTTGCGTTGTCATCACCACATCATCGGCTGAAGGTGTTGGGTCTCCGCTTGGGTGATTATGCACCAACACCAGCATAGTGGCGTTAAGCTGCAAGGCACGCGCTACAATCTCCCGCGGGTAAACAGGCGTATGGTCCACAGTGCCTTGCCCCATAACATCATCGGCCAGCAGTTCGTGCTTGTCATTCAAAAACAATACACGCACCTGTTCACGCTTTTCCGGCCCCATAACAGCGCGCAAATACGCATAAAGCTGTGTGCTATCGGCCAATATGCCAGAACGGCGCAATCTTGCACGCTGGATGCGCAACCCTGCCTCACGGGCCAACATCAGCAAAACACGCACCGCTTCTGGCAGCGCCTTTATGCTTTTACTTGGCTCATGCCAGCTAATAGCCGCCATAACTGCGGAAAGGCTTCCGTACTCATGTAATAAATTGCGCGCCTGTTCCTGTGCTTTGGCATTACGTGGCTGCGCTTGTGCTATCAACCTGCATAAGAGAGCGAGGTCTGTTTCTTCTGCTACAGAGAGTTCTGACGCTGTGCCACTGTACATTTCAGTCGGAAGGGCAATGGCTTCCGCAGCTGAAACATTCAGCCGAAAATGTGTGGCATCAGCAAATTGACTTGTGGGCTTTTTTCCGGATTTCACAGATGGGCGCTTCAAGATTTCGGCCCTGCATGGTGGTTGAAGCTGCGCCATTCGCCACATCCAATGGCAATATGGTCATGCACCTCTACGGCCAATAGCGGTGCGCTGCGCTGTAATTCCCTTACAAAAGGTGCATTTTGCGCAAGGGTCTGATCCAGCGTTTGATCTTCTGCCACCAAATCCACCGTTACCAACGCACAGGCATGCAGCGCCAACGCACGTTGTAAAACCAGCGCAACCGCTTGCCGGATACTGGCCATAGCCTCATGGCTGCGTCCCTCATGCAAAAAGGCTGGCACAGCTTCATCGGCAATTAACTGGTTACGGCTATCCAGAAATAAAGCGCGTACCTGCCCTCTGGGGGCTTTTGCCAGATATACATCTGCATATTCTAAAATGCTGTCCCAGTTTCCCAAAAACTGGCGTGTTTCCTCACCACTTTCTGGCAACCTGTCTGCCACATAGGCGATATCTTGCAAAACTGCTGCACTTGCGCGTGTAACACCGCTAATCTGGCGCAGATTTTCTTCTCCGGCTTCCAGCACAGCCGGCAAAGAGCCAAAAACATTGATAAGGTTTTTGGCCAGCGGCTTTGTATCTTTACGTGGAATGCCGACATACAGCAGCATTTCCAGCAATTCATAATCAGCCAGAGAAGCCGCCCCCTGCGCCAGCACGCGTTGGCGCATACGTTTACGGTGCCCTGTCGGGCCGGTGCTTTCAAAAACAGGCATGGCACCTTGTTGTATATTTAAACAACCTTGGGTTGTGTCGGCCTTTACTGCAAAGCTGCCGGGCTTTTTTTGCCTTTTTTGCTCTGCCGACTGTCTCCCCATTCCATTGCTCCGTTTGGCCTGAAGCGCACATGCTTATATAAAGGCATGGTGAATACGTCCGAACACCCCTCCGCCCCGCTTTTTTCATCTCCGTCTGCCTCGGGTGACAATTATCTAGCTCGTCTCAACCCCGAACAGCGTGCGGCTATTGAAACAACGGATGGCCCTTTGCTGGTACTGGCTGGTGCTGGCACAGGCAAAACACGGGTTTTAACCACCCGCTTTGCGCATATCCTGCTTACAGGCCGCGCCAAGCCGTGGCAGATCCTGACAGTAACCTTTACCAACAAAGCCGCGCGCGAAATGCGTGAGCGTATCGGCCTGCTTTTGGGCAGCCCGGCAGAAGGGTTATGGTTAGGCACATTTCATGCCCTGTGCGCGCGCATGCTCCGCCGCCATGCTGAATACGTGGGGCTAACACAAAGCTTTACCATTCTGGATACGGAT
Organism: Acetobacter pasteurianus; assembly: GCF_009914215.2. Lineage (NCBI taxonomy): Bacteria > Pseudomonadati > Pseudomonadota > Alphaproteobacteria > Acetobacterales > Acetobacteraceae > Acetobacter > Acetobacter pasteurianus. The sequence continues at coordinate 187,660 of NZ_CP039846.2, forward strand.
GACCAGTTGCGCCTGCTCAAGCAGGTTATGGCGCCGTGGCAGATTGATATCAAACGCTGGCCTGCTCCGGGCCTTTTGGGCGTGATCCAGCGCTGGAAAGACCGTGGGCTTACGCCAGAACGCATTACCCCCACCGAGGATTCGGATTTTGCCAATGGCCATGCCCGCGCCATTTACACCGCCTATCAGGCCCGCCTGAAGCAGCTGAACGCCTGCGATTTTGGGGATCTGATGCTGCATGTCACCGAAATTTTGCGCACACGGCCTGATGTGCTGGCCCAGTATCATCGCCTGTTCCGCTACATTCTGGTGGACGAGTATCAGGATACCAACACCATTCAGTACCTTTGGCTGCGCCTGCTGGCCAAACATGCAGAAGGCCCGGCCAATATCTGCTGCGTGGGGGATGATGACCAGTCCATCTACTCATGGCGCGGCGCAGAAGTTGAAAATATTCTGCGGTTTGAAAAAGATTTTCCCTCCGCCAAGGTTGTGAGGCTGGAACGCAATTATCGCTCCACCCGGCATATTCTGGGCGCGGCGGCAGGGCTTATTGCCCATAACAGTGAACGACTGGGCAAAACACTCCGCCCCGGCCGAGAAGATGCAGAAGGCAAAAAAGTTAGCGTTCTTGGGGTGTGGGATTCGGATACAGAAGCCCGCATGGTGTGCGAACAGGCTGAAAAACTGCGCGCACAAGGCCACGCCTTAAAGGAAATTGCCATTCTGGTGCGTGCGGGCTTTCAAACCCGCGCATTTGAAGAACGGTTGATGCAAACAGGCTTACCTTACCGCATTGTGGGCGGCCTGCGGTTTTATGAGCGCGCAGAAATACGTGATGCTCTGGCCTATATGCGCGTACTGAGCCAACCGGCGGATGATCTAGCGTTTGAACGCATTATCAACGTGCCCAAACGCGGCGTTGGCCCTGCTGGGCTACAAAAGCTGCACGCTGCGGCCCGCGCTAATAACCTACCCCTTACAGGCGGCACGGAAAAGCTGCTGGAAGATAATACGCTTAAAGGAAAATCCGCCGCCCATTTGCGCCAACTCATGGAAGCCTTCGCCAGCACGCGCGATATTCTAGCGCGTGAAGGGCATGTGGTAGCCGTAGAACACCTGCTGGAAGAAAGCGGGTATATGGACATGTGGCGGCAGGATCGCTCCCCCGATGCGCCGGGACGGTTGGAAAACCTGAAAGAACTTACGCGCGCACTGGCCGATTTTGGAACGCTGGGCGAGTTTCTGGAACACGTCGCCCTTGTTATGGATCATGATGAAAACGGGCAGGATGATTACCTGTCCATCATGACGCTGCACGGCGCCAAGGGGCTGGAGTTCGACACAGTATTCCTGCCCGGCTGGGAAGAAGGCGTTTTTCCCTCCCAACGCACACTGGATGAAGGCGGCCTGAAAGGGCTGGAGGAAGAACGCAGGCTGGCTTACGTGGGCATTACGCGCGCACGGCAGGAAGCCATTATCTTTCATGCGGGCCGCAGGCGTATTTACGCCAACTGGCAGCCTTCCATGCCCAGCCGCTTTCTGGAAGAACTGCCAGATGAACACGTAGTCCGCCATGATGAAGGTGGCGGCTTCCAGCGGCAGGGCCTCAACCTTTCCGAATCCGTGTTTGATAACGGCCCCATTATTGCCCGCCGCAGAAAAGACCCCATGCTGGAAGCCGCACCGGCCCTGCAACTGGGAGACCATGTGCGCCACCCCCGCTTTGGGGAGGGCGTCGTTATTTCGGCAGATCGACACCATGTTGAAGTGTCTTTTGAATCTGTCGGCACCAAACGTCTTCTTTCATCCTTTATCGAGAAAATCTAATGGCCCCTCCTACCCGCCGTCATGCCACCAGCCTTGAAACCATTTCTGTCACTGTGCCGGAAGCGGCGGTGGAAGCTTATGAAAACGCCATTGGCAGCGTATGCGCCACGGTAGGTATTTTTGAGGCTAACCCGGAAGGTACCCAGTGGCGGGTAGAAGGCGTAAAAGACACCGGGCACCGCGAGGATGAACTAGCAGCCGCCCTTGTGCTGGCTGAACTGACAACAGGCGTAAGCGCCCCACTGGAACGTGCCAGCACAGAAGCCGAAGGCTGGTTGGCCCGCACGTATGAAGCCTTTCCGGAGCAGGAAGTAGGCCGCCGTTTTGTGGTGCGCGGCACGCATTTGCCCGATTCCAAAAATGCCACCCGCATTGTGCTTACGCTGGATGCTGGCGTGGCCTTTGGCTCGGGCGAGCATGGTTCCACCCGTGGGTGCCTGCGCGCGCTGGAACGTGTGGCATATCGCCACCCGCGCCGTATTCTAGATTTGGGTTGCGGCACCGGCATTCTGGCCATGGCTGCAGCGGCATTGCTGCACCAAAAGGTGCTGGCGGTAGATATTGAGCCGTGGTCAGTGCGCGTAGCAGCACAAAACGCCAAACGCAACCAACTTAACCGCACCATAACATGCCGCTTGGGCAATGGGTGGCAAACCCCCGCTATCTGGAAGGCCGCCCCGTTTGATCTGGTTTTTGCCAATATTCTGGCACGCCCTCTGTGTCTGATGGCCAAGGATCTGGCGCGGTATCTGGCCCCCGGTGGCACGGTTATTCTGGCCGGGCTGTTGCGCACACAGGTACGCATGGTGCTGGCAGCACATCGGCGGCAGGGGCTTGTACTTGAGCAGGAACTTCATGAAGGCGAATGGGCGACCCTGATCCTGCGCCGCCCGGTTCTTCCAATTCGAAAAACAGCCTGATCGGCCTTTTCTTTTCCTATATTTTCAGGACACAGTTTCCATGGCGTCTGCATCCTCTACCCGTTTGGCCGCATTGCGCACCCTTTTGCAAAACGAGGGGCTGGATGGCCTGATTGTGCCCCATAGTGATGAGTTTTTGGGGGAATACACACCAGCCTGTGCAGAACGTCTGGCATGGTTAACAGGCTTTACAGGCAGCGCCGGCACGGCCATTGTGCTGCCCCATACTGCTGCCGTGTTTTCTGATGGCCGTTACATTACCCAGATGGATCAACAGGTGGATGGCACATGCTGGCAACGCCTGCATATTAGCCAGACACCTCCGGCCACATGGTTGAAAGAGCAAGCAAAACCCCAAACCCGCGTGGGGTATGACCCGCGTGTGATGAGTGTAGCGGAACTGCGCCCGTTTGCAGCCCAAAGCGGGATAAATCTGGTACCAACATCGCGCAATCTGGTGGATGATATCTGGACAGACCGCCCAGCTTTTCCCTCGGCCCCAGCTTGTGTGCACCCGCTTGCCTTTGCTGGCCGAAGCTCTGCTGAAAAACGGCAGGAAGTTTCTGCCATTCTTACGCAAAACGGTCAGGACGCAGCCATTCTGAGCGATTCAGCCTCTATTGCGTGGCTGCTGAATATTCGTGGCTCCGATATTCCCTGCACGCCTGTGGTACTGGCTTTTGCGCTAGTGCATGCAAACAATTCGGTTGATCTGTTTATAGAGCCAGAAAAAATCACGGCAAACGTCAAGGGATGGCTCGGTTCTTCCGTGCGTGTGCATACACCGCAGGAGATGGAACAGGTTCTGGTAACCCTAAAAGGCAAAACCGTTGGTGTGGACCCTGCCAGCAATGCTGTCTGGTTTGGTCAAACCCTCACCCGCCACGGTGCTACGGTGCAGGAAGCTCCAGACCCGTGCCTTCTACCTAAAGCCCGCAAGAACAAGGTGGAACAGATGGGCATGCGCACAGCCCATCTGCGCGATGGCGTAGCACTTTGCCGTTTCCTGCACTGGCTGGATACAGAAGGCCGCAACTGCACAGAACTCGAAGCCGCAACGCAGCTTGATGCCTTCCGTGCTGAAGGGAAGGATTACAAAGAAGAATCCTTTCCTGCCATTTCCGGTTCCGGCCCCAATGGGGCTATCATTCATTACCGCGTTACGCCGGAAAGTGACCGGAAATTACAGGATAACGAAGTTTACCTGATTGATAGCGGTGGCCAGTACCCCGAAGGCACAACAGATGTTACCCGCACAATCTGGACAGGCCCCGATGCACCATCTGCCAGCCTGAAAGACGTGTTTACCCGCGTGCTCAAAGGTAATCTGCGCCTTGGCCGCGCTCGTTTTCCGGTGGGCACCAAAGGCCATGCGCTAGATGCACTGGCGCGGTTTGACCTGTGGCAGGCTGGGCTGGATTATGATCATGGCACTGGCCACGGTGTGGGCAGCTTTCTTTCCGTGCATGAAGGACCAGCCCGTATTTCCAAAATGCCTTCTCCCATTACGCTTGAAGAAGGCATGGTGATTTCCAACGAACCGGGCTTTTACAAACCCGGTGCTTACGGCATCCGTTTGGAAACCTTAGTAATGATCCGCCCGGGCAACATGCCCCATTCGGATCGGGCTTTTCTGGAATTTGAAACCCTTACACTGGCACCTTTTGACAGACGGTTGATTGACCTAACCCTGTTAGGCCCGGAAGATACCGCCGTGCTGGACGCGTACCATGCTCAAATCTTGGATCAGGTAGGCCCTCACCTGCCATCTGATGCACAGAAATGGCTGAAAACGGCATGTGCGCCTCTCAAGAGGGCGTGAGAGGCGGAGTCTTTCCCCTCTAGTCACGAAATTGAGAATCGCATGCACCGTAAAACGGGCGCAAAACAGGCTACGAAGTTGAAGGGAGCTTCTCAGAATGACGACAGACAGCAAGACCATTCCAGCCACTCTTATTGCAGGTGATGGCATCGGCCCTGAAATTGTTGAATCAGTTACCGAAATTCTGGATACCGTTGGGGCCCCATTTGTATGGGACCGCCAACTGGCCGGTATGGCGGGTGTGGACGCGGTAAATGACCCGCTGCCCAAGCAGACAATTGAAAGCATCCGGCGCACGGGCCTGGCCCTGAAAGGCCCGCTGACAACTCCAGTTGGTGGTGGGTTCAAATCCATCAACGTAACCCTGCGTCAGGAATTTGGCCTGTTTGCCAACCTGCGCCCAACCAAAACCATCATTCCCGGTGGTCGGTTTGATGATATCGACCTTGTTCTGTTCCGTGAAAACCTTGAAGGTTATTACGCAGCAATGGAACACTACATTCCGGTGGGGGATGACCCCAAGGGTATTGCGCTAAGCTCCGGCTTTAACTCCCGCGCAGAATGCCGCCGGATTGTAAAGTTTGCCTTTGAATATGCGGTAAAGAACAACCGTAAAACGGTGACCATTGTTCACAAGGCCAATATCCTCAAACTGCTGACAGGCCTGTTCCTTGAAGAAGGCCGCAAGGTTGCAGAAGAATACAAGGGCCGCATTGAATTCAATGAACGGATTGTAGATGCCTGCGCCATGCAGCTTGTTATCAACCCGTGGCAGTTTGATGTGATTGTGACCACCAACCTGTTTGGTGACATCCTTTCCGACCTTACGGCCGGTCTGGTGGGTGGCTTGGGTATGGCACCGGGTGCAAACATTGGTGAAAAAGCCGCTGTGTTTGAAGCCGTGCACGGTTCTGCGCCAGATATCGCAGGCAAAGGCATTGCCAACCCGCTGGCTCTGCTGCTGGCAGCCGTTATGATGCTGCGCCATGTAAACCGTAATGATCTGGCTGACCGTATTGATGCCGGTATCAAAAAGGTTATCACCAACGGTACGGTGCGCACGAAAGATCTGGGCGGCAATGCCACCACAAAGGATCTGACGGCAGCCCTGAAACAGGCCGTTGCCTGATATTGAGCAGTCTGGCTGTTCAAAAAACCGATTGCGATGGAAAGGGAGCCCTAGTGGCTCCCTTTTCTTTTGGCCATATATCGCATTAGGGTACGGCATGACCCGTTCTTTTGGTGGCCCGTGGCCTGCCCTGCCCCTTTCTGCTTCCTTCCGCATTGATGTAGAGCCACCGCCTCCAGCGGCTCCGGCAGATATTGAGCAGGAAATCACGCATCTATGGCAGCAAGCCTGTGCAACAACGCCAGCCCTGTTTAATGGCTGCGTATTTTCTGCATCCTGCGTAACGCGCACAGCCATTAAAGGCTATTGGACAGAGTATCGCCGCGTATTTGCGCAAATGAAGAACCCTGCACTTTTTCCTTTTCTGCGCCTGCAACCATTAGCCGTGGTGGGGCTGGTGCATACGCCAGATGGATACGTGTTGGGCCGGCGCAACCCATCTTCCATTTATCAGGGAAATTTCTGGCAAAGCCCGCCCGCTGGCAGCATTGAAAAACGCACCGATACGCAAAACGTCAATCTGGCCGAGCAGATTTTAGCAGAGGCTACAGAAGAACTCGGGCTGGATGCCAAAAGGCTACAGGTTGGGCTGCCACTTATGGCAGTGCGGCACCCTCATACCCGCGTGTTGGATATTGGGCTTGTGTTAGAAACTCAGCTTGCTTTTACAAAAGTGGAAGAAAGCTGGAAACAACATGCCAACAAAGAATACGACATGCTGGCCTGTGTGCCTGCGCAAGACGTAACAACATGGCTGGGGCAAAACGCCATTTTACCAACCAGCCAGTATCTTTTGCAGCATGACGTAAAAAGTAAAATGCCGCGCATCTTCTGATACGCGGCACTGCATTACTTATTTAATTTCCACACCAATCTGCTTGATATCATGGAAGCTGATATCCGGGTTCTGCTCCTCTGTACGGCGCATCATAAACGCTGATGTGGCCAGAAATACCGGATCATCATCCAGATCATCCGCCATGGCGGAGCGATGTGCTGCTGCAAAGGCCTCAATTTTCTCACGCGGTCCGGTAATCCAGCGGGCCAGAGAATAAGGCGTGGAATCAAAGCCAATAGCCACGCCGTATTCTGCTTTCAGGCGAGATTGCAGCACATCAAGCTGCAAGGTGCCCACCACCCCAACAATAGGCTGCGCACCATCTTGCGGGCGGAACAACTGCACCACGCCTTCTTCTGCCAACTGCACCAGCGCCTGCTTGAGCTTTTTAGCCTTCATGGCGTCATCCAGCCGCACGCGGCGCAGAATTTCCGGGGCAAAGTGTGGCACGCCGGTAAACTGGATATCCTCACCCTCTGTCAGTGTATCACCAATACGCAAGGTGCCGTGGTTGGGAATACCCACCACATCGCCCGCAAAGGCTTCTTCTGCCAAGTGCCGATCCTGCGCGAAAAAGAACTGAGGCGTATGCACGGCAAAACTTTTGCCCGTACGCGTGTGCTTAAGGCGCATGCCACGGCTGAGTTTGCCGGAACAGATACGGGCAAAGGCAATACGGTCACGGTGGTTGGGGTCCATATTCGCCTGAATTTTGAACACCAGCGCCGTCATGTTCGGTTCCGTGGCCTTTACCACGCGGGTTTCTGCGGCTTGGTCACGCGGTGGTGGGCCAAAGGCCACCAATGCGTCCAGCAGATCAGTCACCCCGATTTCCTTCATCGCACTCCCGAAGAACACGGGGGTAAGGTGCCCGGCATCGAAGGATTCTTTATCAAACTCTGGCAACGCGGCTTCTACCAGTTCCAGTTCCTCACGCATCTGCACAAGGCGGTCATCATCTTCTGGCAGATCAACCGTTGTGTGCAGCTTTTTGGTGAGGATATCGTACGTGCCAACAAACTTGGCCGCACGCCCAACCGGCCATGTGGCAGGCGATGTATCCAGCGCAAGGGATGATGCAATTTCATCCAGCAGGGCAAACGGATCCTGCGCCTCACGGTCCATCTTGTTGATGAAGGTGACAATCGGAATATCGCGCAAACGGCAAATCTCGAACAGCTTGCGTGTCCGATCTTCAATACCCTTGGCAGCGTCAATCACCATTACGGCGGAATCAACGGCTGTTAGGGTACGGTAGGTATCTTCCGAGAAGTCTTCATGTCCGGGCGTATCAAGCAGGTTGAACACGCAGCCGCCGTAATCAAACGTCATCACCGAGCTGACAACGGAAATCCCGCGGTCCCGCTCAATGCCCATCCAGTCAGACCGTGTGCGGCGGCGTTCACCCTTGGCGCGCACGTTGCCCGCCATCTGAATAGCCCCACCTGCCCGCAATATCCGTTCTGTCAGCGTGGTTTTACCGGCATCCGGGTGCGAGATAATAGCAAAAGTCCGGCGGCGGGTAATGTCACTGCTAAGAGGGGCGGATGCGGTATCAGACATAAGGGCTCTGTTCCGAAACAAACATGAGTAAAAACGGCAAACGCCGGATGGAGAGAAACCCCTCCACCCGGCGCGGCATGAAACGAACCTAAACGCCGATTAACGGGAGTAGTATTCGACCACCAGATTCGGTTCCATCTGCACCGGATACGGCACATCGGAAAGCTGCGGGCCACGCAGATACGTGCCCTTCATCTGGCGATGATCTACTTCCATGTATTCCGGCACATCGCGTTCGGAAGACTGTGCGGCATCCAGAACGATAGCCAGCTGCTTGGACTTTTCACGCACTTCGATAACGTCACCATCCTTCACGAGGTAGGAAGGAATGTTCATCTTCTTGCCGTTAACCAGAATGTGGCCGTGGCTGATGAACTGACGGGAAGCGAACGGCGTGATCGCAAACTTCATCCGGTACACAACGGCATCCAGACGGCGTTCCAGCAGGTTGATCAGGTTTTCAGACGTATCACCCTTGCGGCGCACGGCTTCCTGATAATAGCGGCGGAACTGCTTTTCTGTAATGTTGCCGTAGTAACCCTTCAGCTTCTGCTTAGCCATCAGCTGAACAGAGAAGTCAGACGGCTTGCCCTTACGGCGCTGGCCATGCTGGCCCGGGCCATATTCGCGACGGTTAACCGGAGATTTGGCGCGACCCCACAGGTTTACACCAAGGCGACGGTTAATTTTATACTTGCTCTCAAGGCGCTTGCTCATAGTGCGCTCTTCTCTCTTAACAGGCGGAACATCGGGCAGATGTCCGTCGTTACACCGGTAGTCTCCGTCCACCACGGATCGGAGCGGGCGCAAACCGTATTACCAGTGGGATATGTTCCCCTGCTGGCCGATTTGTCCACATTCCCGGCAATGGAGGCAGGAATTACGAAACCCCGGGCGCAGTGTCAACTTTTTCCGTTGCACTTTCTGCCATTGTGCAGTGCATAGTCGTGCCATCGGCACATAAAATTGAAAAGAAAGGATTGCTCAGCATGCCATTTGCTAAAAAATGGGGGCTATTTGTGGCGTTGGGTCTCGCCCTGATTGTATTGGGCTTTATTGCCTGTATTGATGCGGTTTCCGTCACCCTTGCCAGCACCATCTTTATTGGCGCGCTGCTGATTGTGGCCGGCATTATGCAGGTGGTACATGCCTTTGCCGTGCGTGATTGGGGCGGCTTTATTTTTTCCCTGCTGTGCGGGCTGCTTTACGCTGCTGGCGGTTACCTTCTTATAGAAGAACCAGCCACAGGCTCTGTTGCCATTACAATTTTTGTATCTGCCTGCTTTGTGGTTGTGGGTGTGCTGCGCTGCGTTCTGGCCCTGCAGGCACGCGGTATGCCCGGTTGGGTGATTATTCTGGGTAGCGGGCTTATCAGCCTGCTTGTAGGCCTGTGCCTGTACTTCACCCTGCCGTGGTCTGGCCTGTGGCTGATTGGCACATTTGTTGGCGCGGAACTGATTGTAAGCGGCATAAGCTGGCTGCAAATTGGCCTTGCCCTGCGCCAGAGCAACTCCCTGCCGCCGCCCATTACCCGCCTGTAAAACCTACAGCGTGTTCTACAAAAAACGGCGCGGGCCTGTTGGCTCCGCGCCGTTTTTTATGCCCGCATTATTAAGGCTATTTATTCCTTTGTTTCAGGTGCAGGCGGTAGCTGGCTTTTGGGCGCCAACAGCATCAGCGCATCCTTGCCTGCATCATCTTCCACCTTACGGTTTGCACCGGGCAACAGCGCGATAGGCCGCTCTCCGGCTTCACGCTTGCGCAAGATGTTCTGAATATTTTCCAGCACCACGGGGTAATCTTCAATCAGGCGCTGGAAGCGGCTGGCTGTAATCACCATAAAATGCCCAAACTGCACGGCACGGATGGTGCCGGGGCAGCGCCAGCCATGCAAGGCCTCCTGCGCGCCTATCAGATCCCCTGCGCCATACAGCACATCGGCCCCGGCCACGTGGCTTTCCGCCAAACCTGCGCTAATAAAATAGATGGCGCGCATCTTGCGCCCCTTCCGGCAGATAACCTCCTGCGGGGCCACAAAGCGTAGCGATGTAGTGGTGGCCAGATCATGCAGTTCCGCCCCCGGCAGGCCCTTGAAGATGGCTGCATGCTTCAGCCGGTCTTCTATGCCGCTGCGCAGATCAAAGCTCATCCGCTTGACCAGACGATGCCTGCGGCGTTCCAGCTCTTTCAGCAATTCGCGGCTCAGTTCATCACTGATAAGGGATTCTGAAAGCAGGGTTGTATATTCCTCGCTTTCCAGCCGCAGAGCGATCTGGCGGAAAATCCGGTTTTCCAGCGCCTCGGCATAGCCGTGATAATGCAGGCGCAAGGTTTCCAGTGCCTCATCCAGCAGCTTGCGCTGGCGAGAAAGCACTTCGGCCACAATTTCTCCAATACGGCTGCCCAATGTGGGTTCCAGCCGTTCGTGCATGAAACGTGTGAGCGAGATGGAAATAAAATGCGCCACCATCAGCATTTCAAACCGTTCCGCCATGCACAGCATTAGCGGCCGATCCAGACGCAAATGGTTATGCACCCACTGCGCAGCCTTAAAGCGCAAGGATGGGCTTAACCGTTTACGCAACGCACGCACATAGCCCAAACGCCCTTCCAGCCGCGCGCCATCAATAGCAGCTTCGGAAGACCGCAGCAGTGTTTCCATCACACGGCGGGAAAGCCCCTGCATACGGAACAGATCCAGCAGCATGGAGCGTTCCTGGCTGGCAATGGTGATCAGCGCCAAATTAACGCGCTGAATGTCCGACAATGCGCGGTCAAACTCATTGGCCGCCTGTTCTTCCTCTGCCCGGCGCGCCAGATGATCAACCACCGAACGTGAGGCGTCTGCACTAAAACCGAGTTCATCCCCCAGTTCCTTGGCGCGGGTGCACACATTACCCAACCCGATGCTGAGCACCTGATGCCGCATGGCCTCATCAATGGGGGAAAGCCGATCGAGCTTGAGAAACAGCACGAGTGAACGCAGCGTGGTGCCGTTAACAAGCAGCGTGATCAACACAAAGCCCGTGGCGATAATACCGATAAAATGCGCAACGGGTGTGGAAACGTGCTCGTTTTCCGTAACAGCCAGCGCCAGCGCCAGCGTAATGGCCCCACGTAAACCACCCCACACCATTGTCACCTTAAACGGTGTGGGCACGGGTGGGGAAAGGCGTGTCCATGCCAGCAACGGCAACATGCCAAACACCACGGCTGCACGTGCAGCCAAACCCGCCACGCTGGCAATAAGGATAAGCACCCAGTCCCACCGGGTCATGCCCACCAGCAGGCGCGGCACCAGCATGGAGGCCAGCACAAACACCAAGGACCCCGCCCAGAACACCAATTGCTGCCAAAGCTGATTGAGAAACAGCCATGTTTGCGGCCGAATGGTGGATGGCCCGTAAACAGAAAGCGTAAGCCCAGCAGCCGCCGTAGCCACCACGCCGGAAACCCCCAGAATTTCATCTGAAAGGATGTACACCACGTAAGGCAGTGCCACAGTCAGCGTGATTTCCGCTGCCGAACTGGCGATGGCAGACATCATGACCAGCGTGAGACGCCCGACAACGACCCCGACAATCAGCGCCCCCACAAAGGAGACCACGAAGGAGATGAGCGCATCACCCAGATGAATGGCTTTGTGCAGCGTGACGGACGGCAGAAGAATAGAGAAGATGGAAATGGCCGCAGCATCATTCAGAAGCGCCTCACCTTCCACCAGCCGCGTCAATCGTGTTGCGGCCCCGATATCTCGGAAAATCCCTGCCACAGCAGAAGGGTCCGTCGTGGCCACGATGGATCCAAGCAGCAGGCAGACCACAAGCGGCATCTGGGCAAAGGGGTAAAGCGCAAAACCAATAGTAGCTGTGGCAATAACAACCGCCACCACAGCCAGCAGCAAAACGGTGCCTGTTTCATGCGCCAGACGCCGCACATCAATGGCCAACGCGCCCTGAAACACCAGCGCGGGCAAAAAGATGAGCAGAAACTCTTCACTGTTCAGCGGGAAATCAAGCAAAGCTTCTGCAATGCCGTTGAAGGCCGAGGTGTGAGAACTGCGCAGCGCAACGTCTGCCAAAGAACCGATGATAATGCCCACAATTGCCAGCAGAACCGTTTCAGACAGTTCCAGCTTGCGTGCAATGGGCTGTACGGTGCTTACCACCACCAAAAGCAATGCAATAACAAGCAGTACCGCTGCCAGACCCGTTACCGCCATGCCACGCTATTCCCTATATCCAACACCAACATCCACACTGCCTCGCCGTTATCATCAGGATAAGGCAAGGAAATGGCAGCCTCTGCGCCATATACGCGTTATCCCTAACATGGCATGCCCTGCCCTAGCCATATTGCCCACGGCATTGGCCTCATTATTCACGCATTTTCTTGCCATTATGTGAATGCACCGGGCTTGCACGCCACATATCAGCGCCTACCTGCTTTGTTCTTGGCGAACAGACCCAAACAACGCTATGTTGGAGGTATGATGAAACAGTTTTCTTCATTGCGGCGCACCCACAAGGTCGCCCTTATGTTGCTGGCCGGGTTTGGGCTTGCTGCGTGTGCGCATGACCCGCACCGGCACTATTATCACCCCGGCTCAAACCACGGGCGCGCTGCGCCTGGTTGGTATCGTCCCCCTCTTACGCCCCAGCAGGGAACCAATCCTTACAAACATTCCACCACCAATTATGGTGGTGGCTCAATACGCTATGACCAGTAAGTTTGTACGAATCTGCATCATTATCGCCACGATAGTTGTGGGGATCATGATGGTGTCGTCCCTTTACAAAAACCTTAGCGCGTTGATGACATCCCCATCCCCTGAAGCGGCAATGGAGCAGAATGCTGGCCAGTAAGTCTGGCAAGCTGTTTCGCTCTGCCTGCTTTTGTGTGCTGCTTACAGCTGGCACCACAGAAGCAGGCAGAGCCGCGGATGTTCCAGATGCTCCATCCTCCCCCCATATGGGTGGCACTTTGCGTCTGGTCGCGGCTTCTTCCGGCGGCACGCTGGACCCCCAGATCAATTACTCCGGCAAATACATCAATCTGTTTGCCAATGTGTATGATGGGTTAACCACCTTTCGCAAAGCCGATGGTCTGGCCGGAGCAGATGTGGTGCCAGATTTGGCAGAAGAACTCCCACAGCCTGAAGATAGCGGCCTGACCTATACCTTCCGCCTGCGTGAAGGCATTACGTTTTCCAACGGTCAACCCGTTACCACAGCAGATGTTGTGGCATCCTTCCGCCGAATTTTTCGTGTAGGTAGCCCAACGGCCGGGGCTTTTTATGGTGCTATTAAAGGTGCTGATACCTGCCTACGCAGCCCGGCAGACTGCAAACTTGAAGGGGTTGTAGAAAACCCCGCCACCCGCAGGATCACGTTTCATCTTACAACGCCTGATACAGAATTCCTGCATAAGCTGGCATTTACCCACGCCGTTATTTTACCAGCCAACGCGCCAGACCACGATACCGGCAACGTGCCCTTACCCAGCTCTGGCCCCTATCAGCTTGCAGCATATGACCCAAACCGGTTTTTGAAGCTGGAACGCAACCCGTATTTCAAGGAATGGAACCCGCAAGCACAACCTTTCGGCTACCCGGACCGGATAGACTATACCTTTGGCATACCGGATGAAGCTGCCGTAACCGCCGTAGAAAACGGACAGTATGACTGGATGGCAGACCCTATTCCCCTAGACCGATTGGGAGAATTGGGCAGCCGCTTTGCAAGCCAGACACACGTATTGCGCCACCCGGCCATGTATTTTCTGCCCATGAACATGCGGGAAGCACCTTTTTCTTCCCTCAAGGCGCGGCAAGCCGTCAATTACGCACTAAACCGCAAGGCCATGACCATTTTATATGGCGGCCCCGGCATTGCCCGCCCGCTATGCGGCATGCTGCCTTCCACTTTACCGGCATCCTCTACGCAGTGTTTTTATACCAAGGATGCCTCTCCTGAATCTCCCGCCCCCATGTGGCGTGGCACAGATATGGAAAAAGCGCGCAATCTGGTGCGTGAAAGCGGAACATACGGCCAGAAAGTAACAGTAATTGCCGCAAACACCAGCGTGGATCTGGCTATGGGCGCATGGGTGCGGGATATGCTGCAAAGCCTTGGCTACCGTGCCAACCTGCGCCCACTTAGCAGCGCGCTGGCTTTTTCCTACATGCAGAATTCGGATAACCATGTGCAGATTGGCGTAGCCTCCTGGTCTGCCGATTATCCATCGGCCTCCAACTTTTTGGATGCTTTATTGGGGTGTGAAAATATTCATCCCGGTTCAGACAGTTCCATCAATATTCCCGGCTTTTGCAACCAAGATGTACAAAGCCTGATGGATAAGGCCAAAACGGATGTAAGCCTGAGCGCACAGGCACAAAACGCCTTGTGGCAGGAGGCAGACAGGCGGGTTATGGAGCAGGCCCCCGTAGCCCCCGCCATTGAAAAAGATGCTGTGATTTTAACATCCCCACGCCTGAAAAACCTGCTGTTTACAACCGTAAACCAGCTTTTGTTTTCTCAGGCATGGGTTCAGTAACTTATCCCGCTTTAACGCTTTATCCACAGAATCTGTGGATGAAACGTGGGACAACCGCAGGATGAACGCTGGAAGAACCGGATAACCCGGTTATCCGCTTATTTCAGACGCTCCAGAACGGCATCTCGTACAACTGGGGGCAATGGCACGTAGTCCAGCTCCCGGCTGGCGGCTTCTCCATCCTTCACACCCCAACGGAAGAACGTTCTTACAGCGTTTCCGTGGTTTGCCTCATTCGCCTCACGCGGCACAAGCGCGTAGGTGGTGGTAACAATCGGCCAGCTTCCGGCGCCATCTGCATCACAGAGCGAGGCTGTCATGTCTGCGTGGTCCCACGTCGCGTTTTCAGCAGCCCGTGTAAAACTGGTAACGGACGGCACCACAAATTCCCCGGCCCGATTTTGCAGAACAACTGTGGAAAGGTGGTTGCGCTCTGCATAGGCATACTCTGCATAGCCCACGCTGCCTTCCGTATTTTTTACGTAAGAGGCAATGCCATCATTCCCACGCGCGCCTGCACCAACTGGCCACGCAACAGACGTGCCGCGCCCTACCTGTTTTTCCCATGTGGGGGAAACTCGGCCAAGATATTCTGTAAACACGTAGGTTGTGCCAGACCCATCTGCCCGATGCAGCGGAGCCACGGGCAGATCCGGCAACGTCACACCGGGGTTGAGTGCTACAATGCGCGGATCATTCCACTGCGTGATGGAACCATCATAAATAGCGGCCAGAACGGGACCAGTAAGCCGCAAGGCACCTTCTGGCACACCCGGCACATTGGCAATAACAACAATGCCGCCAATAGCGGTGGGGAACTGGAGCAGATGCCCAGCTTCCAACCGCGCATGAGACATAGGAGCATCGGATGCCCCAAAATCTACCGTGCCAGCCAGAACCTGATTTTGCCCGGCACCAGAGCCAATGGTCTGATAATTAAGCTGCACACCGGTTTGCGCCGCAGAATGCGCAGACCATGACTGATACAAGGGCGCAGCAAAGCTGGAACCGGCCCCTGTAATCTGCTCGGCCTGCGCCTGCGGCAAAACAGCGCCTGCCAAGCCACACAACAAGGCAGAAAGGGCAACAGTTTTCTTCCAACTCATCATTTTTGCCCTACCCACCATGATGCGCTTTTCCTTCATACAGCCCTGCTCCTTGCCACTTAACGCAGGGTTGCGCCTGTTGCCTTGGTAACAGCGGCAACAATTTTGTCAGACACAGCTTCCAGCTCTGCATCTGTCAGGCTTTTATCCATGGGCTGAAGGGTGACTTCCACACCAATGGAGCGATGTCCTTCTGGCACGTGTGGGCCTTCATACACATCAAACAGGCTCACATCTGCCACAAGTTGACGTTCCGCCCCACGCACAGCCCGCAGCAGTTTTTCACCCGGTACATCGCGCGCCACAACAAATGCAAAATCACGCCGCACAGGTTGGAACGCAGAAAGACGCGGTGCGGCTTTCTTTTTACGCTTAGGGTCTGGCACTGTATCAGGCATTAGCTCAAACCCGACAACTGGCACATCAATACCTTCGGCCTGAAGCAGAGATGGATGCAGTTCACCAAAATAGGCCAGCACGTTTTTAGGCCCTTGCCGCAGCACGCCAGAACGGCCGGGGTGGTACCAACCCGGTGCATCTATAGTGGTGCTGATGGCATCTGGGTTGACACCAAGCTGCTGGAGCAGCTCCAGCGCATCGGCCTTGGCCGCCCAGAGGGAAACAGGCTGTCCCGCTTGCCCCGGATAACGCGGTGTGTGGCCAGAGCGCACACCAGCTACCACTGGCTGCTGGCCGTTTTCTGCAAAAGCTGGGCCAACTTCAAACAGCCCCAGATCACCCCAACCACGTGCACTGTTGTGCTTAACCGCAGCCAACAGGTTGATCATGGGTGTGGGGCGCATCTGGTCCAGATCAGATGCAATAGGGTTGAGCAGACGCAGGGATTCCGGCGCACCACCAAAGCGCTCAGCCACCTCGTGCGAGACAAAGGAGAAACCGACTGTTTCTGTTAGCCCGCGCGCAGCCAGAAAGCGCCGTGCCAATGCCAGACGTGCCTGCCGGGGTGTAAGTGCTGCTTCTGGCACAACCACCACAGATGGCAGCGGCACCGCAGGCACAGCATCCAGCCCTTTCAGGCGCAGCACTTCTTCAACCAGATCACTTTCTGATTCTATGGCAGCCACACCTTCCGCAGCCTTGGCCGCCACATCAGCCGGAATACCTTCGCCCTGTGCCAGAACAGGCTTTTGGGCAATATCATTCCGCCATGATGGCACGCTCACGCGCACTTGCGTATCGGTGCGTTCCTGCACCTCAAAACCCAGCTTTTCCAGCAGGTCCACGCTTTCATCAGCAGGCACATCCAGCCCACCCAGATCACGCACGCGGGCAAAGCGCAGTGTGGCATCACGCTGCCATGCGGGCTGCGCACCGGCAGAAACAACTTCGCTGGCCTCACCACCGCACAGTTCAATAATCAGATGTGTGGCTGCTTCCAGTGCGGAAACGGGCAGAGCCGGATCTACCCCGCGTTCGAACCGATAGCTGGAATCGGAAGAAACACCCACGCGGCGGGCGCTCAGAGCAATTTTCACAGGGTCAAACAGTGCGCATTCCACAAATACATCTGTGGTTTCTGCTGTGGCACCTGTGGCCTCACCGCCCATAATCCCGGCCAGAGACTGCACACCAGCCTGATCTGCAATCACGCAGTCTTCCGGGCCAACGGTGTAATCCTGCCCATCCAGCGCACGAAACTGCTCACCTTCACCACGGCAGATTGTCAGCTTACCACCAGCAATTTTAGCAGCATCAAACACGTGCAGCGGGCGACCGAGATCGAAACAGAAATAGTTGGTGATATCCACCAGAGCGGAAATCGGGCGCAGGCCGATGCTTTCCAGTTTGCGCTGGAGCCATTCTGGGCTGGGGCCATTTTTCACACCACGAATAGTGCGGCCCAACACCCACGGGCAGGCTTCCGGGTAGGAAATATCCCACACCACAGGGGAATCAAACTTGCCTTCCACCGTTTCTGCCAGCCACGGGCGCAATGTGCCCAGACCGGCAGCAGCCAGATCCCGCGCAATGCCACGCACACCCAGTGCGTCACCCCGGTTGGGGGTAATGGCAATGTCGATCACCACATCATCAAGGCCAGCAAAATCAGCGTAGGACTGACCGGGAAGCGTATCTTCCGGCAATTCTGCAATGCCGTTGCTTTCTTCACCAAGGCCCAGTTCACGCAGGGAGCACAGCATACCGCCGCTGGCTTCTCCACGGATCTTGCCTTCCTTGATGGTAATATCCAGCCCCGGCACATAGGTGCCCGGCTTGGCAAAAATCACGGCCAAGCCTTTGCGCGCGTTGGGTGCGCCACATACCACCTGCACGTCCTGAAAACCGGGGCCTGCATCTACCCGGCATACCTGAAGGCGGTCTGCATTGGGGTGCGGCTGGGCATCCAGAATACGGGCAGTTAAAAATGGTTCAATCGCCGCGCCGCGGTTTTCTACACTTTCAACTTCAAGCCCGATCTGGTTCAGCTTCGCGCAGATTTCTTCCAGCGTGGCCTGCGTATCCAGATGGTCATACAACCAAGATAGCGTGAACTTCATTCCTCACACCCCCTCATGCAGTAGCGCGGGCGCAAGTGGGTCTGACCCATAATAGCGCAGCCAGCGGATATCACTTTCATAAAACGAACGCAGATCGGGAATACCGTTCTTCAGCATGGCCAGCCGTTCAATGCCCATACCAAAGGCAAAGCCCTGCCATTCACGCGGGTCCAGCCCACAGTTAGCCAGCACACGGGCATGCACCATGCCTGCACCCAGCACTTCCAGCCAGTCTTCCCCTCCACCGATCTCACCGGTTTTACGAGACCAGCCGATATCCACTTCCAAGGAAGGTTCGGTAAACGGGAAGTAGGAAGAACGGAAGCGCACCGGCAGTTCCGGCTTACCAAAAAACGCCCGCAAAAATTCAATCAGACAGCCCTTAAGGTGCCCCAACGTAATGCCCTTGCCCACAACCAGGCCTTCGCACTGGTGGAACATGGGGGAATGCGTGGCATCATGATCCGCCCGGTAAGTGCGGCCCGGC
The DNA here is from genome assembly GCF_009914215.2 of Acetobacter pasteurianus. Lineage (NCBI taxonomy): Bacteria > Pseudomonadati > Pseudomonadota > Alphaproteobacteria > Acetobacterales > Acetobacteraceae > Acetobacter > Acetobacter pasteurianus. The sequence goes on from NZ_CP039846.2 coordinate 206,429, forward strand.
ACAATAACGCGGATAGGTGGCTTTTGCGCCAACATGGTGCGGATTTGCACGCCAGATGTCTGGGTACGCAGCACACGCGTTACATCCAGCCCCGGCTGTGGCGGCAGATAAAATGTATCATGATCCGTGCGGGCAGGATGATGATCAGGCGTGTTGAGAGCAGAGAAGTTGTGCCAGTCGGTTTCGATATCCGGCCCTTCTGCCACCTTAAAGCCCATGGCGCCAAAAATGGCGGTCATTTCTTCAATCGTGCGGCTGATGGGGTGCAGGTAGCCACGTTCTACCGGCGGTGGCGGCAGGGTAACATCTACCCGTTCAGCAACCAGACGGGCTTCCAGCTCTGCGGCTTCCAGTTCCTTGCCGCGTGCTTCAACAGCGCGGGTCAGCTCATCACGCAGGCGGTTCAGCGCCACACCGCGGGCTTTGCGTTCATCTGGCTGCATTTTCCCCAGCGCTTTGAGCAAAGCCGTCAGCCTGCCGGATTTTCCCAGGGTGCTGACACGCACGGCATCCCATGCTTTCAGGTCTGTGGCGCCAGCCAGTTCGGACAGGACTTCCTGCCGCAGAATCTCAAGATCGTTGCTCATGAAACCTCACGCGAGGAGAAAATGCTTACCGGGCGGATACAATTTCCCGCAGCGGGAGAAAAGCCCCAAGAGGGAAAACCACATCCTCCCTCACCGGCACCAAGCAAAAAGGCCGCCCACGGGGGACGGCCTTTTCTTCAACCTTATCGTATCAGACAGGCAGATCAGGCAGCCAGAGCAGCCTGAGCCTTCTTTACGATTTCAGCAAAAGTTGCGGCATCATCAAACGCAATGGCGGCCAGCACCTTACGATCGATTTCGATACCAGCCTTGTCCAGACCGTTGATGAAACGGCTGTAGGTCAGGCCATGTTCGCGCACCGCAGCGTTGATACGCTGAATCCACAGAGCGCGGAATTCACGCTTTTTGTTGCGGCGGTCACGGTAAGCATAGCGCAGTGCCTTTTCAACACGTTCCAGCGCAATGCGATAGTTGGTGGAGGAGCGGCCGCGATAACCCTTGGCCAGTTCCAGAACCTTTTTATGACGAGCAAGGGTGGTAACACCCCGTTTTACACGTGCCATGAATCAGATGCTCCTTATAGCCCGTAGGGGGCCCACTGCTTGACGGTACGACCGTCCTGCGGGGTCATGGTCTGCGTGCCGCGAGCGGAGCGCTTCATTTTCTGTGTGCGCTTGATAAGGCCGTGGCGTTTACCGCACGGACCAGAGAGCACCTTGCCGGTTGCGGTGATTTTAAACCGCTTTTTGACCGACGACTTGGTCTTCATCTTGGGCATTTCAACACTCCTGAACAAATCTGGATAACGTCACCTTAAATAATTAAGGCAACCAACCACGGCCGGGCATGCCCTACAAGCCCGGACGCGTGTGCGAATGCGCTCCCTTAACGGAAAGCCCCATCACTTTCAAGCCTCACATACGCAGCTTTCTTGCTTATGCTGCGTTTTGCCCCAACATTATGCCCAACAGATATTTTAAAGCGAGGTACACGGTTTTCATGATCCCTCTTTCCAACGCCACACTGCATCAGCTTCCTGTTCAGGTTACAACGCCGCGTTATGACCGGCAGAAAACCACGGCAGGCATTGCACATCTTGGCGTGGGCAATTTTCATCGCGCCCATCAGGCCATGTATATCAACAAAGTTCTGGAGCGCGAGGGCCAGCAAGGCTGGGCCATTGTTGGCGTAGGCCTGCGCAATACACCGCGCGAAGACAAGCGCGCTGCCATTATGGCGGAACAGGACAACCTGTACACACTCACCGCCTTTGCGCCCGATGGCACGCATGAAACCAATGTTATCGGCAGCATTATAGAATATGTGCACGCAGCCAAAGATCGCGCTGCCGCCATTAAGCGCCTGACAGACCCGGATATTAAAATTGTCACCCTGACCATTACAGAAGGTGGCTACTACTTGGATGCTGAAGGCAACTTCACGCTCGATCACCCTGATATTAAAGCAGATTTAGCGCGCGATGTGCCTGAAACAGCATTCGGGATGATATGTGAGGCCCTGCGCCAGCGGCGCGAAAGCGGCACCGGCCCCTTTACGGTGCTGAGCTGCGATAACCTGCGCCATAATGGCAAAGCTGCCCGCACGGCTTTTTGCACCTACGCCACAGCGCGTGACCCTATTTTGGGCGCGTGGATGAAGGAAAACGTTACCTTCCCATCCAGCATGGTGGACCGGATTACGCCATCTGTTGGCGCAGCAGATGTTACACGTCTGGATGCCCTGACAGGTGTTGCTGACCAGATGCCCATTTTTGCAGAAGATTTCACGCAATGGGTGATTGAAGATAATTTCTGCGATGGTCGGCCGGAACTGGAAACCGTAGGCGTTCAGTTTACAGATGACGTTGGGCCTTATGAGCAGGTAAAACTGCGGATGCTCAATGCCTCCCACTCCATGCTGGCACTGCCCGGTGTGCTAATGGGGTATGACACTGTGCCACATGCCATAGAAGACACCTTGCTGCTGGGCCATCTGGAACGTTTTCTGGCAGAAGACGCGTCACCCTTCATCACGCCACCAAAAGGTGTTTCTCTGGCACAATACGCCCAACAGGTATTGCACCGCTTCCGCAACCCTGCGGTGGGCGATCAGCTTTTGCGCATTGCTTCCGATAGCGGCTCCAAGCTGCCTGTATTCCTGACAGATACCGTCAATGGCGTTCTAGGCTCTGGGCGCGATCATTGGCGGCTGGCGTTTGGCACGGCATGTTTTCTGGAATATCTGCGTGGCACTACGGATAAGGGCACGCCCTATACCATTACAGAACCTGCCATTAACGCAGAACAACTTGCGCTGGCCCGTGCAGAAGATCTGGCCACAGGGTTGCAGATGACCGTTTTTGCGGGCTGGAACTTGAAAGACCACCCCGACTTTGCAACTGACGTTGTGAAAATCCGCCAGAGCATTCGCGCTCAAGGCACACACAAAACCCTTGCCCAGCACGCTGGCTAATCTGCCTTAGGCCTTTGTGCCGCCGTACCGTTGCGCTCTCTCTGATAAACCGAATACGGCTACAGCAGAGAAGTGCAACGGCCTCTTTCATCGCAAAAATATGATTTCTTTCAAGAACTGAGCGCATGGCATACATGCAAAATCAACGCTTAACTATATACGTTAAAATATAGATAAAGACGAACCCCCTGTTTTTCTGCAATATTCTCGGCAGACAAATAAATCTTATTCAGATTTCACTGTAATACAGTGGAACCTATGCGTTTATTTACATCGCAATTCCAGATAAGAATCGTCCTGAATCAAGAAACGAACCTCAGACGCTGATCCATCGGCTCATGGCGCGTAGGCTTACGTGTTGCCCGCCAGATGGTACGTTTTTCACGGGATTGGGGGTAGAGTGATCAAACGTCTTCTAGCGGGAGTAGCCGCGGCCGGGGTCCTTGGGGGGCTCGGGTTTCTATATTATGCATGGTATCCACCAATTGCCCCGATTGAGCGGCCAAACCCCGCCAGCTTTTCTGCCGAGCAGATAGAACGCGGGCGGATTGTGGCGGCTGAAGGGTATTGCGCAGAATGTCACACCCGCACAGATAACGGCGGTGGGCCGGAACTGGCTGGTGACTATAGAATGGATACCCCTTTCGGGGCCATCTATTCTTCCAACATCACACCAGATGTTGAAATGGGCATTGGTGCCTGGTCGGAAGAGGCCTTCCGCCGCGCCATGCATCTTGGTGTATCCCGCAAGGGCGTGCATCTGATCCCGGCTTTCCCGTACGATCATTTCACCAAGATGACGGATCAGGATATTTCCGATCTGTATGCCTACATCATGACACGCCCGGCCGTGCATATGTCTCGCCGCCCGAACGAGCTGCCCTTCCCGCTCAGCCTGCGTATTCTTCAGGCTGGTTGGAAACTGCTGTATCTGCGCCCCGGCGTTTACAAGCCCGACCCACGGCATGATGCGTTGTGGAACCGCGGTGCCTATCTGGCCGAAGGCAACGCCCACTGCGGCGCGTGCCACACCCCGCGTGACCTTATGGGGGCCGAAAAGAAAGGCTCTGCCTACGAAGGTGCCGTGGTGGATAACTGGATTGCGCCTGCCCTTAACGAGCACAACCCAACCCCCACCACATGGACGGAAGATGAGCTGTTCCAGTATCTGCGCTTTGGCGTAGCCCCGCTGCACGGCCCGGCCGGTGGGCCTATGTCCCCCGTGCCGCATCGCTTCCTTTCCACCGTGCCGGAAGAAGATGTGCACGCTATTGCGCATTATTTTGCGGATGTGGACCACGCTGCCGAGCGTGAAAAGAACGACAAGGCTGCCTTGGCCCGCGCCATGGAAGAATCCAAAACCGATCTAATCGGCCCGAATGTGGACCCGGACGCAAAGCTGTATCAGGGTGCCTGTGCGGCCTGCCATTACAACGCAGCGCCCACGCCTGTTCTTGGCCGCCCGGATCTGGCGCTGAACAACGCACTGTGGCTGGATGAACCCACAAACCTGTATCAGGTCATGCTGCGTGGGCTTACGGCGGAAGAAGGGCAACCTGGCGTAGCCATGCCCAGCTTCTACAATGCGCTGTCCGATAAGGATATGGCCCGCATTGCCGCCTATCTGCGCCGCACCCGCACCACACTGCCACCGTGGACAAACCTTGAGAAAAAGGCCGCTGAAGTGCGCAAGACCGTCCAGCCAGTTCCTGTCAATTCTTCGCACTAAGACGGAACACGGAGCAAGAGATGATAAAGTTCAAACTCAATGGCCGTGACGTTTCCGTCGATGTGCCAGAAGATACCCCCCTGTTGTGGGCCCTGCGTGATGATCTGGACCAGACAGGCACAAAGTTTGGGTGTGGCGTAGGCCAGTGCGGTGCATGCACCGTGCTGGTGGGTGGCCGAGCCACCCGCTCCTGCATTACGCCCATCAGCTCCATTGAAGGCGCTGATGTAACCACCATTGAAGGCCTGCACCCAGAAGGCAAACACCCCGTGCAGGAAGCCTGGAAGGATATTCAGGTTCCGCAGTGTGGGTACTGTCAGTCCGGCCAGATCATGCAGGCTGTCAGCCTTCTGAAAGATTATCCCGACCCGACGGATGAGCAGATTGATGGCGTAATGGGCGGCAGCCTGTGCCGCTGCATGACGTATGTGCGCATCCGCAAGGCAATCAAGAAAGCGGCCGCCGCCATGCAGAAGGAGGAGGCATCTCATGGGTAAGCTGGAACGCATTGCAGCCCGGCAGGATCGGGCCGCAGGCCGTGGGCCCACGCGCCGCGGTTTTCTGCTTACGGCCATGGGCTCGGCCTTTATGTTCGGCTTTGCGCGGCAGGGTAACGCTGCGCAGGTTTATCCGCAGGCCGCAGGCAATCTGCCCGCCGGCGGTGCGTTTGAACCCACAATCTGGTGCTCCATTGCACCAGATGGCTGGGTGAACGTAAACGTTATTCGTGCAGAAATGGGCCAGCATGTTGGCACAGCCCTTGCCCGGATTATTGCCGATGAAATGGAAGCGGACTGGAACAAGGTTAAGATCACCTATGTAGATACAGACCCCAAATGGGGCCTGATGATTACGGGTGGTTCTTGGTCTGTCTGGCTCACGTGGGATCAGTTCCGCCAAGCTGGTGCGGCAGCCCGCACCGTGATGGTGGAAGAAGGTGCACGCCTGCTGGGTGTGGCGCCTTCTGCCTGTATTGCACGTAATGGGCAGGTTATTGCGGGCAAGCGTTCCATTTCCTACGGTGACATTGTAAGCCGTGCGCACCCCACCCGCACCTTTACGCCAGATGAAATGGCCAAGCTGCCGCTCAAGCCTTCATCCGAACATCGGTTGATCGGGCGTGAAGTTAAAGCGCTGGATATTCCTTCCAAAACAGATGGCTCAGCCATTTATGGCATTGACGCCAAGCTGGAAGGCATGGTGTATGCCCGCCCCAAAATGCCACCCACGCGGTATGGCTCCAAAGTGGTTTCTGTTGATGATACGGAAGCCAAAAAGGTTAAGGGCTATATCCGCTACATTGTGCTGGAAGATCCTTCCAACACAGTACCTGGCTGGGTGGCTGTTCTGGCTTCCTCCTACCCTGCTGCCATCCGCGCAACAGATGCCCTGAAAGTAACGTGGACACCGGGTAAAACCGCCAACGTGACAGAACAGGACATTATTGAGCACGGCCGCAAGCAGATTGCCGAAAAAACCGGCGGTTCGCGCATCTTTAATGATGCCGGAGTGGATGAGGCACTGGGCAAAGCCGATAAGGTGGTGGAACGCACCTATACGTGCTCTTCCGTGCTGCATTATCAGCTAGAACCCATGAACGCCCTTGCCCGCCTGCATGAAGGCAAGTGGGAAGTGCATTGCGGTAACCAGTGGCAGACCCTGTTCCTGCCCGTTATTGCCAAGGCGCTTCAGGTTCCTGAATCCGATGTGGTGATGCGCAGCTACCTGCTGGGTGGTGGTTTTGGCCGCCGCCTGAACGGGGATTACGCAGTTCCCGCCGCGCTGATTTCCAAGGCACTGGGTGGCAAGCCTGTTAAACTGGTGTTTACCCGATCTGACGACGTACTGTTTGATTCCATCCGCTCACCGTCCATCCAGACAGTGCGCGCTGGTGTTAACAAGGATGGTTCCATTAACGGGTGGGAGCATCATGCCTCTGCCGGTTGGCCAACAGGCGTGATGGCTGCCGCCTTTATGGAAAAAGGTGAAGACGGCAAACCATACGATCAGTTCGCCATTGCAGGCGCTGACCACTGGTACGATGTCGGCCCTATTCTGGTGCGTGCGCTGGATAATGATCTGGCCGATGCCACCTTCCGTCCCGGCTGGCTGCGTTCGGTCAGTTCCGGCTGGACACCTTGGGCGCATGAAAGCTTTTTGGATGAACTGGCCCATGATTATGGGAAAGACCCAGTTGATTTCCGCCTTGGGCTGCTAACATGCAAGGGCCGTAATGCGGGCAGTGCTCCCAACTCTGTTGGTGGGGCATCCCGTCAGGCCAATGTGCTTAAAAAGCTGGTGGAAAAGTGCGGTTACGGCAAAGTCAGCCTGCCGAAAGATACGGCCATTGGCATTGCCACCACCTTTGGGCAGGAACGCAACATGCCAACATGGACAGCAGGTGCCGCACAGGTGCATGTTGACCGCGAAACAGGTGTTGTAACCTGCCAGAAAATCTGGCTGGTGCTGGATGCTGGCACGATTATTGACCCAGACGGCGCATTGGCCCAGACCGAAGGCGGCGCATTGTGGGGCCTGAGCATGGCGCTGTTTGAAGGTACGGAAATTGAAAACGGCAACGTGCGTGACCGTAACCTGAACACCTATACGCCCCTGCGTATTACAGATGTGCCGGATATGGATATTGAATTCCTGCCCAGCACGGAAAAACCCATGGGGCTTGGTGAACCGGGTGTAACCACCATTGCACCAGCTATTGGCAACGCCATTTTCAATGCTGTTGGCGTGCGTATGCGGCACCTGCCCGTGCGCCCGGCTGACATTTTGAAAGCGCTAAAAGAAAAAGGGAACGCCTGATTTTTCAGGCACCCGCTTTTCTGTAAAGCAGGCATAATAAAAACCGGCGGCTGGATTTTTCCAGCACGCCGGTTTTTTATTTGAAATTGCACCACCTGTCTAAAGGCGGCGCAATTCACATTCAGTTCAGGCCACAGCAGAAGCAGCAACGGAACGAATAGCCCGCGCCATAGCTTCCACCCCATTGCCTCGGTTGGTGGAAAGTGCCTGCACAAGCCCCAGATCACGCAGGAACTTGGGATCTGTTGCCTGAATTTCTTCCCTGGATCGGCCGGAATATACGCGCAACAGCAAGGCCACCAGCCCGCACACTATGGCGGCATCTGACAGGCCTGCAAAATACAGTTTGCCGCCCTCTTCCTTTTCTTCCAGCCATACCTGGCTTTGGCAGCCGGGCACGCGGTGGGCATCATCACACCATTCTTTCGGGAATGGGGGCAGCTTGCGCCCCATTTCTATGATGTACTGATACCGTTCCATCCAATCATCAAAGATTTCCAGCTCATCGCGGATGGCTTCAATAGCTTCTTCTGCCGTATCTTCCTGCGGCGTTACAAATGGTGCTTCCATTACAGAATAAACCTGCTCAGATCTCCCTTGCGCGCCAGTGGCGCGACTTTTTCCTGCACCATTGCAGCATTTACTTCCACGGTTTCACCTTTACGGTCCGATGCCGTGAAAGAGACTTCTTCCAACAATCTTTCCAGCACCGTGGCAAGGCGCCGCGCCCCAATATTTTCTACACGGTCGTTAATATCTGCTGCCAGTTCAGCCAGTGCATCTATGGCATCATCCGTAAAGTTCAGCGTCACACCCTCTGTGCCCATCAGTGCGATGTACTGCTTGAGCAAAGAATGCTCTGGGTCTGTTAAAATACGGCGCAAATCTTCACGGCTAAGTGGCTGTAATTCTACCCGAATAGGCAAACGCCCCTGAAGTTCTGGCAACAGGTCAGACGGCTTAGCCAAATGGAACGCGCCTGAAGCAATAAATAGAATATGGTCTGTATTCACTGGGCCGTGTTTGGTGGAAACGGTTGTGCCTTCAATCAGCGGCAGAAGGTCACGCTGCACCCCTTCACGGGAGACATCGCCACCCTTTGCACCGCTTTCTGATGCACGGGCACACACCTTGTCTATCTCATCTAAAAAGACAATGCCGTTTTCCTGCGCATTGGCTACGGCTTCCCGCGTAAGGGCCTCACCATCCAGCAGGCGGTCTGCTTCTTCGCGCTTTAGATATTCCCGTGCCACAGAAACCTTGAGCTTTTTCTGCTTGGGGCCACGGTTCATGAAGGCTTTCATCATATCGCCTACATTGATGGCCTGCCCCGGCACGGCTCCGGGCATATCACTGCTTCCGGCAGGGGCCTGCTCGGTTACGGCAATATCAATTTCCTTGTCTTCAAGCTGGCCGCTGCGCAGCATGCTGCGGAATTTGCTTTTTGTATCGGCAGAAGATCCTTCCCCCGCCAGTGCATCTACAATGCGTTCTTCCGCAGCCTGCCGAGCTTTTTCTTCTACATCCTTGCGGCGAGATGTTTTCAGCATGGTGATGGAGACTTCCACCAGATCACGCACAATGCTGTCTACATCTCGGCCCACATAACCCACTTCGGTAAACTTGGTGGCTTCCACCTTCAGGAAAGGAGCCTGCGCAAGTTTTGCCAGCCTGCGGGCAATTTCCGTTTTACCGCAGCCCGTGGGGCCGATCATGAGGATGTTTTTAGGCACAACCTCCTCACGCATACCCTCAGAAAGCTGCGCACGCCGCCAGCGGTTGCGCATGGCAATAGCCACAGCCCGCTTGGCATCCTGCTGGCCAACAATAAACCGGTCCAGTTCGCTTACAATTTCACGCGGGGAAAAGTTAGGAGCATCCATTACCGGCTCTCCTGATCTGAGGCTGCCTTGAGTGTTTCCACACGGACAGAGTGATTGGTGTAAACGCAGATATCACCGGCAATCTTCATAGACCGCCGTACAATTTCCTCTGCCCCTAGCCCATCAACCGTCAGCAGGGCACGGGCAGCGGAAAGAGCGTAATTGCCGCCTGACCCGATAGCGATAATGCCATCTTCTGGCTCCAGCACATCGCCATTGCCTGTGAGGGTAAAGGAATGTTCGGCATCTGCCACGGCCATCATGGCTTCCAACCGGCGCAGATAACGGTCTGTCCGCCAATCCTTTGCCAGTTCCACACAGGCGCGCTCAAGCTGGTTAGGGTAGCGTTCCAGCTTGGCTTCCAGCCGCTCAAGCAGAGTAAAGGCATCTGCCGTAGCCCCCGCAAAGCCCGCCAGAATATTATCCTGCGGGCCTATGCGGCGCACCTTACGGGCATTGCCCTTAACAACCGTGCTGCCCAGCGTGACCTGACCATCGCCCGCCATGGCAACTTCGGCCCCGCGCCGCACGCAGAGAATGGTTGTCCCGTGCCAGCCGACGGGATCATGAGATGAGGAAGCTGTGTGAAAAGTATGCATGATCTTCCTCAGATAAGCCTTATTCCGCCCAGAACAAGGGGTTGGCCTATGCAGCCAGCATGGCCTTTACATCTCCTAAAAGCGCATCACGCGTGTAGGGTTTGTGCAAAACGGCCACGCCTTGAGGCAAAATACCCAGATCTGCATAGCCTGTTACAAACAACACTGGCAGTTCTGCCCGTTCAGCATGGATACGTTGTGCGGCCTCGCCCCCATTCATGCCGGGCATCATCACATCCATCACCACAAGGGCAATATCTGGCCTGTTGCGCACGGTTTCCACGGCTTCGGCGCCGCTGGCCGATTCCAGAACCTCGTATCCTGCACGACTTAGAAAGCCTGCCGTTACCGCCCGCACGCCCGGCTCATCATCCACCACCAGAATAGCGCGGCCCTGTGGTGTGGCAGCCAATGTGCGCATGTTGGCGGTGGCATTGCCAGAAGCACCTGCCGTTGGTGGAATGGATGCTGAAAGCTGCGCATCCATGGCCGGGAACCACAACTCTACAGAAGTGCCGCCACCCGGTGTGCTTTCCACCCGCACTTCACCGCCGCAATGGCTGATAAAGCCATAAATCATGGACAGGCCCAGCCCGGTGCCCTGCCCCATATCCTTGGTGGTGAAGAACGGATCAAAAATGCGGGCACGCATTTCTTCCGTCATGCCCACGCCTCTGTCCGAAACCTGCACAACCACCCACGCACCAGCGTGATCCTTGCCTACATGGCGGCCCAAAAGCCGTGCAACTTGCCGCACGGAAACACTGGTTTTACCGCCCTCCGGCTGTGCATCTATGGCGTTAATGCACAGGCTGAACACCGCCAGTTCAAGCTGCACGGGGTCTGTCCATACTGGTGGCAGAGGTTCTTCGGGCAGCACAAACTGCACGCTGCTAAAGCGCCCACTACCTTCTACCAAGGCGGAATCCAGCGCATCGCGGATATCTTCTGGCACCTTGCCCTGCTTCATAAAGCCCTGAAGGTTCTGGATGACATCCTGCACTTCCACCCGTTGGCACACCAAATGGCGCGGACGGCTGAAGTCCAGCAGTTTGCGCGTAAGTGTGCCCCCTCGGCGTGCGGCTTCCATGGCGTTTTGATACAGCCGTGCCACACCCGGCTCACGCGGAGGCTCCAGATCCTGCACCAGTTCCAGAGACCCCTGAATGGCGGTAAGCAGATTATTGAAATCATGCGCAATGCCGCCAGCCAATGTGCCAATGGCCTGCATTTTCTGGGCCTGTCGCAAGCGCTGTTCCAGCCCCAGCAGGTCTGTTACGTCCCGATCAATCAGGATGGAGTAATCAGACAAAAGGCCCGAGCGCACAGGGGCGTTGCGCAGGCTATCTAGCCGCACACGGGTAAGATCATGCCAGCGGTTTTGTCCATCAGGCCCCGGAAGCTGCAAAACCTGCTGATCCCGCCCGGATGTTTCCAGCGCCTGCTGCGCTTCTTCCAGACTTTCCTGCCGCGGGCCGTTTACCAGGTCCTCTTCTTTCTGGCCCAGACATTCGGCAACGCTGCGCCCGAATTCCCGCGCCATCTGCTGGTTCAGGCGGATAAAGCAGCCGTTCTGATCTTTGAACGCCAGCCCGAATGGCAGGTTTTCCAATAGCCCGCGTAGCAAAAGCTGCTCACATTCCAGTTCTTTTTCCAAAAAATAGCGTGCAGCAGCCTGCCCCACCATGGAAAGCAGTGTTTCATCATCCCACGGTTTGTACGCAAAAAAGGAAATCTGCCCCCGGTTCAGCGCGGCTTCTACTGCGGAGATATCGGCATATCCCGTGAGCAAAATGGCCCCCGCGCCGGAAATATCCCGCGCCTGCGCCAAAAAGACATCACCCGTCATGCCGGGCATACGCTGGTCCGAGATAATAACCGCTACATCCGGGTTTTCACGCAGCAACGCCAACCCCTGCTCTCCTGATGAGGCAGAAAGAACATGGTAGGCACCTTCTAGCAGGTCTGTCAGCGCAACCAGAATCTCCGGTTCGTCATCCACCACAAGCACGATGGGACGCTGTTTCAGGTCAGGCAACGTTATCACCGCGCCTCTCCTCTCCTGCTCTGTATGGCACGCGAAGGGTGAAACAGGCGCCCCCCAACGTGCTTGCATTGGTTACAACAACATTGCCGCCGTGGGCCTGCACAACACCGTATGCGGTGGCCAGCCCAAGCCCCGTACCAGACCCTACAGGTTTTGTGGTAAAAAACGGTTCAAAAACACGTTCCTGCAGCTCTTTGGGCACGCCCGGCCCAGTATCGCTTATCTGGATCACGTATTCTTCACCTTTTCCGTTTTCGGCTTGCTCCAAAAACGAGGTGATAAGGATACGATCTGCGTGTGAAAGCATGGGTTCGGAGTTCTGAATCGTCTCGCGCCGTTTGTCCAAAATGGCATCTGCGGCATTGCTTACAATATTCATGACCACCTGATTGACCAGCGCCGCCTGACACACCAGTTCCGGCGGGGCCTCCAGCTTGCAGGTGACTTCAATATCCTGCCCCAGTTTGGGGGCAAGCAATGTAAGCACCATACCTATGGCTTCGGGTACATCCAGGCGGCGGAACTCCCCTTCCTCCAGCCGGGAAAAACGGCGCAAACTGGCCACCAGATCCCGCATGCGTGAAAGACCGATAAGAGAGGCTGAAAGGCGCTCACTCCCTTTTTGCAATGCGGTTTCCGCCGTAACCAGATCTTGCGATCTGACAGCATGCAGCGCCTTGACCATACTGCGCTTAACCGTATTTTCATGCGCCAGAACAAACGCCAGCGGGTTGTTGAATTCGTGCGCGATACCGGCCGCCAACTCCCCTAACGATGCCATTTTGGCGGACTGCACCAGTTTGGCCTGCGCCTCTATCAATTTGCGGTTAGCGGCCGCCAGATCTGCATTCACGCGGCGCAGAGCATCGGCCAGCGCCATACGTGCACGGGCGCTTTCTATATGTGCTTCCTCGCGCCGAGCTTCATCTTGTAATGTCTTGCGCCGCACAAGGCTGCCAATACGGCTTACCAGCAAATCTACGGGTGTATCGGCATCCAGCAGATCATCTATCCCGGCATGAAATGCGCGTGCCACCTGTTCACCAGAAAGGCCGCCATGCTCCACCATGCCCATAATGCGTGTGCACTGGCGGCTGCGCCTGCGAAAAGCCGCTATGGTGCGGGCAAGTGCCAGGCCATCAAATGCCGGGCAAGCCAGATCCACCACCACACAATCCGGGCAGGCACGGCTGCTGGCAATACCAGAAAGGTCCAACTTTTCCGGGTCTTCCACCAGCAGGGCATCTTCCCCATTCTGTTGCAGAAGCTCCACCAGATAAGGCTGACCACCTCTGATCGGTTCAAAATCTGCGGGTTTCTGCCTATCGGACCACGCCCATAACACACCGCCCGGTGCTGTCATGATTACAATACGAGGTTGGCGAAACACCACGCCCTCACGCCCGGCAAGGTCTTCATCATATTCACGCAGCAGCGCACAAATACGGAAAACCAGCAAAAGCGGATTATCCGCCATGCTGAAGCAGCAATCTGCCCCGCGTTCCAGAATTTCGGCTTCCTGCCTACTGTTGGCCTCTGGCAACAACACCACAACCGGAATACCGCGCGTGGCTGCGTTTAACCGCAAACGCTGGCAAAGCTGGGTTGCTGGCATATCTGGCAAACGTGCGGGCACGACCAGAAGATCAGGCAAATCCTCATCAAACCCGGCAAAGGCGGAACGACCATCCGCCACGCTTTTTACACGCAACCCACGCGCCTGCAGCAAGGTTTCAAGGTGCGCCTGCCAAGCCGCGTCCACCCCGGCAAACAGGATGGAGCAGGAAAGAAAATCCATAATTTTACCGGCCACCGGCATAAAATCCGCTGACATGCCCTTCCGAGAGGTCAGTATAAAAAATGCACCCTACCAAAACTCTGCCCTCACACCCTCATCGCGAATGCGTTACCCGTATGAAAACATGTCTTGCATCCGTCATATGGCTATCCATTGGCATGCTTTACCCTGTGCCTGTATATACAGGGCAAGAATAGTCCGCCTGCGCGCTCTGTGGGTTGGATACAACACAACCATTCGGCCCCATTTACTGCCGGCAAGGAATACGACCTATGGACCCGCGCATGCCTCTTTCCTCCCAGTCTTCTGCTGCCTCCCGATCTGGCGCTTCTGGCTTTGCCCTTGTGCGCACGGCTATCTGGTCTGTCTGTTATTTTGCATTCTATTTTGTGCAACAGATTGCAGAACTGTTTGCCCCACTGCTGCTTATTGCAGGTGTGGCATGGGCCGCCCTGCCCGCGCTGGTTGGCGCACTTTCCAAATCAGCTGCATCGGCAGACCCGCAAGCGCGTGATGCCATTGCCAATGTGGCTTCCGCCATTCCGCATCATCTTGTTATTGCTGGGCACGATCTTACGGCAAGCGGCCTGATCTGGGACGGTATTATGCTGATGGCTCTGGCTGCCGCAGGCGCCACACTGGCAACATTGGCCGGGCGCAGCATGTAAAAGCTGCGCAAGCTCACCCTGACAAATTTAGGCGCGTCTTTTTCGTATCAGGTCTTAACCGGCCCGATGCAGACGCGCTGCCGCAGGCCATGCATGTACAATGGCATTCCACCAATGCCAGATGGCCACAAAGCCGATAACAGCCAGTAGAACGCTGACAATCCAGGCTATTTTCCAGAATTTTTCCGTTAAAATTAGCCCACGCACATCAAGCTGACGCGCCAATTGTGCTTTGGGCTGCGCAACATGTGCCGCTGCACTTTGAGCATAAGCCTGCGCCACTTCCGGCCTTACTTTGGGCATTCCCATAGGCCGAGGCGTGTTTGCAGCTCCCACTTGTGGTGCAGAAGGTGTGGCAGCGGGTGATGATGCCCTACGCAAAGGCTCAGAACGTTGGCCTGTTTGTGTAGCGGCTTCTTTTGGCTGCGGCGGTTCCGGTGCAGCTACGGGGCCAGAAGGCGCAAAAGGTTTTGTCGCCGATGACAGCGTTGGTTCAACATGCGGCTGCACATATGGCGGAGGTGTTTGCGTAACATGCACCTGCCGCACTGTTGTTGGCTGCGGCACTTCCGGCACGGGCTGCGGTGCAACTGGTTCTTCCGGCTCTGGCGCTGATGGCTGTTCGGGCTCAACTTCAGGTTCCGGTTCAACAGCAGGCGCGCTGGGCACTTCCGGCGCAGGTTCCGCTGGTGGTGGAACAGGCTGAGGTTCTGGCTGTGGCTGAACGGGGGCTGCTGGTGCTTGCGGTTCAACCGGCGCAGGCTCTTTCGGTGTTTCCTCCGCAACAGGTGCTGGAGCAGGCGCTTGTGGCGCCAAAGCTTCTGCTGAATGCAAAGGCCCCGAATCCAGTTTATCGGCAATGGGTGCTTCCGAAGATGCCGGAGCGGGAGCTACTTTTTCTTCTACCGTTTCTTCTGCCGCGCGGTGTGGTGCTGTTGCTTCTGGTGAAGCAGATTGCGGTCGAGCGTGTTCATGCTGCACCGGCTCCGCAACGGGTTCTGGCTGCGGTTGCGGGATCTGAACCCGCCATTTAACGCCACAGGCAGAGCATTTGAGCATTTGCCTTTTGGCAAGAAGAGCCTCTGGAACCTGATAGGCCACACCGCAGGAAGGACAGACGATCTTCATGAACACTCTCTTGATACAAGGCTGCCTTCCTCCCTGCGCCTGCTGCACGCAGATGCGAGGCTAAGGCATCGAACGGAAGAACAGATTTGGCATCTCCCTTAGCACAGGTATCACCCGTTCGCGCCAGACATCGCGCCAAAAAGATGGAACATACCGTTTATTAAGCAGTATGTTGTGTCTTTCAATCGACACTCCCCCTGCCTCTCGGTTACACTGCATACATGCAACAATTGCTCCGCTTTATGCCACTTCTGTCCTTTATGGTTCCAGCATGATCCGTCTGGAAAACGTTTCATGGCGGCGGGGCAAAAAGCAGAATACGCAGGTATTGTCCGATCTTTCCTTCTCTATCCCGCAAGGCGGATTCCGCTGGCTTCTTGGTCCATCGGGGGCTGGCAAAAGCAGCCTGTTAAGCCTGCTGCACCTTGAAACACTCCCCACAGAAGGGCGCATGCTGCTTTTGGGCAAGCCTGTTTCCAAGGCAGAAAAGCGTGCGCACTTTGTGCGCCTGCGGCAGAGAATCGGCATGGTGCATCAGGATTACAAACTTATTCCCGGCCTGAGTGTTGCGGATAATGTGGCCCTACCTTTGCGCCTGCAAAAACGCCCTGAAGATGAAATTCAGGATGAAATTCATGCCATTCTGAAATGGGTCGGTTTGGGTGAGCGCCTAAATGCTCCCGCAGCCAGCCTTTCTGGTGGGGAGCAGCAGCGTACAGCCATTGCGCGCGCCATTATCCACCGCCCCGGCCTGATTTTGGCGGATGAACCCACCAACGCGCTGGAAGAAAGCCAAGCCCACCGGCTGCTGGATATGTTTGCCGAACTGAGCGACATGGGCACCACCATGGTTGTGGCAACGCATAACGAAGCCCTGATCCGTAGGCTGGAACGCCCGGCCCTGTATCTGGAACGCGGCCGACTGGTGCAGGATGAAGGGGCAACGGTATGATGCCCTTTTCTGGCCGTAAGGATGGTCTTTCTGTTTCCGAAGCCCTGCCAGACCGCAGCCTGTTTACACTTGTGGCCATGATGAGCTTTTTGGCAGCCTTAACTCTTGCAGGCGCAACAGGTGCGCGTGCGCTTTCTGCCCGTTGGGCCGGAGGTGCGGCCCAACTTGTAACCGTGCAGGTGCCAGACCCGGATCAGCCCCTTACCCCTGCCAGCAAAAAAGAGCCCGCAGGCCCCACCCGAGCGGAAGCTGTTTTGGCAGATCTCAACACCCTGCCCCCCGGCTCGGTAATGCACCGTTTGGATAAAGAGGAACTGGCACGGCTTTTAGAGCCTTGGCTGGGTGAGGCTGATAATTCCGCCCTCCCTCTGCCAGCCATTATCCGCATTCGTTTGCCAGACAACGCACAGGTGCCCAATGATCTGGAGCAAACCCTTACCGCGCATGTGCCTGGCACCATTGTGGAGCATAACGCAAGCTGGGGAGAACGCCTGAAGGCACTGGCAAACAGCCTTTTGGCCTGCGCAGGTTTGGCGTTGCTTACTGTTGGTGGCATTGCCACACTTGTAACCGGCCTTGCCACACGTGCGGGCCTTTCAACCCGGCGCGATATTATTGAAATTCTGCACGGGCTGGGGGCATCCGATGGCTATATTGCAGGCCGCTTTGCATGGCGCACGGCTATGCTGGGGCTAGGCGGCAGCTTGGCTGGCACTGTTTTGGCCATGGTGCCTTTGCTGGTGCTGTTCAGAATGGCCGCGCCTTTTGCCAATATCTCGCTCCAGTCTGACACGCTGTTGCTGCCAGATTGGCAAACCCTGCAAAACATTATTCCAACAGATATGCTGGTTGCCTTTGCAGCACTGCCATTTGTTGCGGCCTTTATTTGCTGGATTACAACACAGAGCATGGTGCGCCTATGGCTGCGGCGGCTCCCATAATCCCTCAACGCAAGCCATCCGGGCCGCGCCCTTCTGGCCCGATCATGCTTTTTATACGGCTTTCATTCCGGCTGATCTTACTGGCCTGCTTTGCCTTTGCTGGTGGGTTTGGCTGGTTTGTAAACGATGCCCTGCGCCCACCGGGCTATTTGCCCCATGCCGATGGCATTGTTGCACTTACAGGTGGCGCAGGCCGCATTGATACATCGCTTAATCTGCTTGCGCGCAATCAGGGCGAGAAACTGCTGATTTCAGGAGTAGATACCCAAACTACACTGAGTGAGCTTTTACCGCCCACCGCCCCTCCGGCTTTGGCGGAGCGCATTACTCTGGGCTATCAGGCTCGCTCCACCATTGGCAACGCCACAGAAACAGCCGTTTGGGTTGCGGATAACCACATAACATCGCTTATCGTTGTAACCGCCAGTTACCACATGCGCCGCGCCTTGCTGGAACTCAGCCGCACCTTGCCAGATGTGACTCTGTATCCTTATCCGGTGTTGCCACCTGCCATGGAACACCCTTTGCGCCGTTCCTCTTTGCGGCTTCTGGCTTTGGAGTATCTTAAATGGCTGGGCGCGCTAGGGGGATTTACCTCTCCCAGCCTTAGCCGCGCCCTCCACTCCTGAAAAAGTTCAGCCTGCTTTTAGGTTTGCTGCATGGTGGCGCAAATGGTCAGCCACAAAGCTTTGCACAAACCAATAGGAATGATCATACCCAGCGTGCTGGCGTAGGTTCAGCTTTTGCCCAACCTGTTCCGCTGCCTGCTGCAGGTGCCAAGGCTGAAGTTCGCGTTGCAAAAACTGGTCAGCCTCACCTTGGTCAACCAGAATGGTATTGGGGTGTTTGTGGCCATCTTCTAACAAGCACACCGCATCATACGCGCGCCAAGCAGCCTGACCTGGCCCCAGATACGCAGTAAATACCTTTTTCCCCCACGGCACAGCCGCCGGATGCACTATGGGCGCAAAAGCGGATATGGATTTCCAGAATGTTGGTGCGCGCAAGCCATGTATCAGCGCCCCATGCCCACCCATGGAATGGCCCATAATGCCACGCCGTGCGCTATCTAATGGTAAGGCTTGCTCTACAATTTCTGGCAGTTCCTGCGCAATGTAACTGCCCATGCGGTAATGTTTGCTCCAAGGTTGCCGCGTGGCATCCAGATAAAAACCGGCACCCGTGCCTAAATCCCAATCCTTATCTTCTTCCGGCACACCGGCACCACGTGGTGATGTATCCGGCGCCACCAATGCCAGCCCCAAACGTGCTGCCTCTGCCAATGCTGTGGATTTGATAAGGAATGTTTCTTCCGTGCAGGTTAGGCCAGCCAGTGCATATACAACAGGCACCTTTTGCCCGGCACAGGCTGCTGGCGGCAGGAACACACCAAACCGGGCAGCAAGCGCAAGAGTATGAGAAAAATGCTCGTAAAACTGTATCTTGCCACCGTGGCACAGATGCTCTTCACGCAGCTTCAAGCCGGTTGGTTGTGTTGTCATCTCCACCCTCCTGATCCCTTCAAAAATCCGCAATCACGCTGAAAAATATGAAATAAATATATGTATTGTTAAGAAACTCCTTTTTTCGTGCCATGTTGATATAGGTTCAGGCAAGAACGCTTTTCTGACACGCGGAGATTTATGAATGATTGTTGACCAAAGGGTCGGGCTACGCATTATCGGGAAAGAAATTCTAGGTGTTATCCTGCTGATGGCAGGGTGGGATTTAATTGTAGTTGTGCTTTTTCAGGTGTTCCATCAGGAGTGGATGGAACAGCCCAGCCTGCCGGTTTCTCTTATCGGCTCTGCACTTGCATTGTTTATGGGGTTCCGCAGCAACAGCGCCTATGCCCGCTGGTGGGAAGCCCGCACATTGTGGGGGGCCATTACCAACAACTGCCGCTCCTTTGGCCGACAGGCTGGCACATTGCTGGGAGACCGGCATGATCTGATGTACGCCATTGCCGCCTACCCCCATGCCCTGCGCATGGCTTTGGGAAAGGAAGATGCTTCGGCCGATATTCAGCGCCTGCTGCCACCTTATATGCAGGATGCCATTGTTAATTACCGGAACAAGCCCAACGCCATTTTGTATCAGATTGGGCTGGGTGTTACGGAGGAAGTGAATAAAAAGGGCATTGATGGCGCAGTGCACGGGCAGATTGACCGCATTTTGTCCGATATCGCCAACGCTCAAGGTGGGTTGGAACGTATTCGCAACACACCTTTGCCCATGCAGTTTTCGGCTTTGCCACGCACATTGGTGAACATCTTTTGCATCGTACTGCCCCTTTCCATGGTGCAGACGCTGGAATGGATTACCCCACTGGGGTCATCACTAGTGGGGTGTCTGTTTTTGGTGCTGGATAAAAGTGCGAATGACCTGCAGGAACCTTTTTCTGGCACACCGCACGCGCTACCCATGGCAACAATGGCACGAAATATTGAAATTGATGTCACCCAGCCTACCGGAGACCCAACAGCCCCACCACTTGGCGCTGTAAACGGCGTACAATACTGAATAGCAGAACCGCAGTTTTCTCTTTTACAAGACAACGCTGCGGTTTTATGCTACAAGCTATCGCTATGAACACGTTCAGAGCACCTCCTAAAGGCGGCGTGACAGACGCCATGGCACGCACCGCTGCAGCTGCTACGGCAGCCCAGGCAAAAACAAAAGTAAAGGATGAAGATCCTTTTGAGGAAGGCGATGCCATTGTCTATGCCGCCCATGGCGTGGGGCGGGTAGACCGGATAGGGGTTGATGAAATTGCCGGAACGAAGCTGGAAGTGATCCAGATTTCCTTCCCCGGCAACCAGATGACACTGCGCATCCCGCTCAGCAAGGCCCGTAAGGCTGGCCTGCGCAAAATTGTCTCGCGCGAGATTGTGGATAAGGCCATGGCCATTATCAAGGGCAAGCCGCATGTCAGTAAAGGCATGTGGGCCCGGCGCGCCGTAGCTTATCAGGAAAAAATCAACTCGGGTGATCTGGTCCAGATTGCTGAAGTGCTGCGTGATCTACGCCGCAATGTTGATAGTTTGGATGGCAGCTTTAGCGAACGCAAGCTGTTTGAAGCTGCACAGGAACGTTTTGTGGCCGAAGTGGCCGTTTTGGAAAATAAAGACCCGACTGAAGTTCTGGAATCCCTGACAGCAGTTATGAAAGCTGCCTGAACCTTTTATATTCCGTTACTTTATACATTCAGGTTCATCGCCCGGCATGATACACTATCGTGTCGGGTTTTTTCTTGCCTCCGCATATCCTGCCTTATGTTATTCATTCATCTGTTTTGAACGATACTTAATGCCATCATGAATACTCCTGCTGCTTCTGCCCCTCCCCTGCCCGATCAACTGACGTTGCGGCGCGCACGTGCAGAAATTATTATGGGCCATTTCAATGAAATGCGTGCTGTTCTGGAGCCGTTCAGCACCAGCGAGAATGATCTGGCCAAAACCCTTTACGCCTATTGCCTTGCCGGAATTGGCCAGCCAGAAGAAGCCGCAGAAATTCTGTGTGATATTGCCTCCCGCCATGCGGGCACGGAACATCCATTACAGGCACTGAGTGACCTGATGGCGGAGCTGAATAAACGCCCTCTGGCAGAAGCCACTTGCCGTGCTGCTCTTAAGCGAACACCGCAGGATGCCCGTATCTATGAGATTCTGGGCAATCTGCTGGTGCAATATGGGCAGTTTGATGAAGCCATTAGCCTGCTACACCAAGCCATTACACTGCGGCCTAACAGCATGCACTCCCACAACCTGTTGGCGATGGCTCTGCTTGAAAAAGGCTGTTTTGATGAATCCTTGGAACATCTGCAAAGTGTTTTGGAAACGCAGCCAGATCATGCCGGCACGCTCTCCAACATCGGATGTATACTGGCAGGAAAAGGGCGGTTAGATGAAGCACTGGATTACTATCGCCGGGCTATCTCCCTCCGCCCTACGGAACCGCAAATCCGCCTAAACCACTCCATCACGCTGCTTAAAGCCGGGCGTTATGCACAGGGTTGGGCAGAACATGAATGGCGCCTGCGCCTGCCCGGCCATACCAGCCTACCGCCAAGCACTCTTATGCCTTCGCTTGGGCCGAATACGGATATTCGGGGCAAGCGTATTCTGATTACGCAGGAAGAAGGGCTTGGCGATACCTTAATGTATCTGCGTTATATCAAGCCACTTTCAGATCGGGGGGCCATTCCCCATCTATGGGTGCCTGAAACGCTCGGCGAACTTTCCAAGCGAGTTATTGGCGCACAAATTGTGCAGGTTGGCGGCACCACACCACCGTTTGATTGGCACTGCCCGTTTATTAGCCTGCCGCGCGTTTTTTCTGCTACGCCGGATGCCATGGGCGCACCTGTGCCCTATTTGCGCGCAGACACCCTAAAAGTGCGCGAACTGGCACAGTTCCTGCCTGAAAATGATAATCTGAATGTGGGGCTGGTATGGGGTGGTGCACCACGGCCCAATACCATTTCCGCCCATATTGTAGATCGCAGGCGTTCTTTAAACCTGCATACGCTCTCACCCTTGGGAAATGTAGAAGGCGTCAATCTCATCAGCTTGCAAAAAGGCCCCTATGCCGAGCAGATGAATGACCCACCACCCAACATGGTGCTGTACGACCCCACACACCACTTCCACAATATGGATGATACCGCAGCATTCATCATGTCTCTTGATGTGGTGGTTACGGTAGATACCTCTGTGGTGCATCTGGCTGGTGGCTTGGGCAAACCGGTTTTGCTGATGGACCGGTATGATAACTGCTGGCGCTGGCTGAACGGGCGCACAGATAGCCCGTGGTACCCCACCTTGCAGATTATCCGCCAAACAACCCCGCGGAAGTGGGATGATGTGGTAGAACGTGTTGCCGAGGTTTTAACCATTCTGGCACAGCACAAGAAATAATTCTTAATACATCACAAGTAAAAAGGGCTGCCTGAAAATACATCAGGCAGCCCTTTTGAGAATTTATTGCAAATATACCCAGATTAGCCAGATATTGCGCTGGCCTTTGCTGGAGCGCTCTGCATTTTGGCAGGGCTACCACCACCAATCACTTCAAACACACCCAAAGCGCGGCGCACGCGCCCATCAGGCAGCAGCGTGAACGGACCATTTACGCCAGAAAACCCATCCGACCGTGTAAGTGCATTTGCCGGATAGCCAGAAACTCCGCTCTGCGCCACGGTTTTGGCCACATTGGCTGCATCGTAAGACAAATCAGCCAATGGCTTGGGCATATGGTGGTTAACCGCCATAAAGCGCGTTACAAAAGCCTGACGGGATGAAGGATCTGGCGCGGCATACCATGCGCCTTTAATGGCGCCCAATTTGGTAGCAAACGCAGCCCATAGGCCCGGCCCCATAATCCGCACGGATGGCAGATTGATCTGGGTTTCGTTCAACGCCACAATCACGTTTCTCAGGTTCAGGCCGGTATCTCCCAGCAGCAACGCATCAAAAGGTGGTGCTTCCAGCTTGGGGGTATCCGCCTTGGGGGCATCTGTTGGCGCGGGGGAGCTGCCATCCGTGCCCAATGCAGCCGCCAGATTGGAAGGCAGCTTGTCTGCCGTTTTGGCGGCATCTGCATCTGCCGTGGTGGCATCTGGCGTGTAAGGAGCAGGCTCACTGCTGCTACCCTTAGCCGCCTGCAGGCGCGTATCGTAATTGGAAATATCACGCAGGCTCTGCGAAATGCTGGCCGCCGTACCGGAGTGATACACAATGGTAGGTGCTGCCAGACCCTGATCATGGCAAGCAGACTGCAACCCATTACCCAAAGCATGGCCCAGCGGATTGTTGGGTAAAAGTGCTGCAAACTTGCGCCGCCCATCCTGCCGTGCCTGTTCTACCAGCCGCTGCACCTGATCTTCTGGCGTGATACCCATAATCCACACACCAGAACGGGCTTGCGAAATATCACTGGTAAACGCCAGCACCGGAATACCGGCTGATTGTGCGGCTGGTGCGGCCACTGCAGTATCACCACTGGTGAGCGGGCCAAGCAGCAGGCCATCTCCGGCACTTACTGCGGCAGTAGCTGCACCAGATGCACCGCCGGCTGCGGCTGTGTCATGCACATCCAACTGCAACCCGGTTGGGTCTGTTGATGCATTTGTGCCGACTGCAAGCTGTGCGCCTGCCAGCAATTCATGCCCCAACCCGGCGTTTGGGCCGCTCAGAGGCAACAGAACCCCAATTTTATGGCTGCCAACAGGCTTGGAAACCCCACCGCCAGCAGAGGGAGATTGGTCTGCACAGCCAGCCAAAGCCATGCCCGTTATACCCAACGCAGCCAGACCGGCCTTGCGCCATGTCTGTTTTCCCGCCAGACCTTGGCTGGCAAGTCCAGACAGGAGCGAACATGCACGCGTCATCATCAAGATCGTCCTCCACAAACAACCGGCCTGATGAACACCGCGACCGGACTTCTCCCCTCCATAGCGAAGGAAAGCCGCCAAGTCATGCGCCTTCTTCCCCCGGCCTTACGCTGGTTGCCACACCTATTGGCAATTTGGGGGACTTCAGCCCACGTGGTGCCGAAGCCCTTGCCAGTGCGGATCTGATTCTGTGCGAAGATACGCGCACTACGGCCCGGCTGCTGGCAGAACGCAGTATTTCTGCCCGCACGGAAGCCTTGCATGAGCACAATGAGCGCCAGCGTATTCCCGGCCTGATTGCCCGCCTGCAGGATGGTGCCAATATTGCACTGGTTTCTGATGCAGGTATGCCCCTGTTATCAGACCCCGGCTTTCGCCTTGTACGGGCAGCCATAGAAGCCAACGTGCCGGTTACGGTCGTGCCCGGCCCTAACGCGGCACTTACAGCGCTTGTGCTTTCTGGCCTGCCACCGCATCCGTTCATGTTTATTGGCTTTCCGCCTCCGCGCTCATCAGCCCGTAAGGAAAGCTTTGCCAAGCTGCATGCAGCTGAGCGTGCTGGCCTGAGCGCCACCCTGATCTGGCACGAAGCCCCACACAGGCTGGCTGAAACGCTGGCCGACATGGCGGAAATTTTTGGCCCCACCCGTCCCTGTGCCGTAGCGCGGGAACTGACCAAGAAGTTTGAGGAAGTGCGGCGCGATACCGTAGGTGAACTGGCCGCTTTTTACGCCACCACCCCGCCGCGCGGAGAAATAACCGTATTGCTTGGCCCAGCCGAGCCGGAGCAGACATCTGAAGATGATCTGGATACCACCCTGCGCAGCCTACTGGAAACACATTCCGTTAAAGATGCCGCTGCACTGGCAGCAACGGCAGCGGGCTTGCCAAAGCGCACCGTTTATACGCGCGCTCTGGAGCTGGCCGCCGAAATTAAGGCTGCAAAAAGCTAAAACCTATACAGCGCGAAACTGCGCTGCGGCTTCCCCCGCAGCGTGGCCGCTGGCCCATGCCCAGTGGAAGTTATAGCCACCAAGCCAGCCCGTAACATCCACAGCCTCACCCACCATAAACAGGCCGGGCACAGCTTCTACCTGCATGGTGCGGGAAGAAAGCGCACGTGTATCCACCCCACCACGCGTTACCTCTGCCTTGGCAAAGCCTTCTGTGCCTGTGGGGTAAAGCTGCATGTTCTGCGCACGCTGCGCCAAGGCCTGAATATCTTTATCTGCCCATTCTGCCATAGGGCGATCAGATGCCTTTTGCGCCGCCAAGGCCGCAGCCAAACGCTGGGGCAACCATCGGGCCAAAGCTGCTGGAGCCTTGGCTTTTGAACCAGCTTTTTTCAGCCCCATCAACAATGCTGCCAAATCCTGCCCCGGCAGCATATCCACCTTTACGGCCTGCCCCGACTGCCAATAGGAGGAAATTTGCAACAAGGCCGGGCCAGAAAGCCCCCGATGCGTGAACAGCAAGGCCTCATCAAACGCTGTTTTGCCACAGCTTACACGCACGGGCAGAGAAACACCTGCCAGTGTTTTCAACCAGCCATCCTGAGGCTGATCAAACACCAGCGGAACAAGCGCGGGTTCTGGTTTGATAACGGGCACATCAAACTGCCGGGCCACATCATACGCGAAGCTGCTGGCCCCCAATTTGGGAATAGAAAGCCCACCTGAGGCCAAAATAACGGCCTTTGGCTGAAACTCACCAGCAGAGCTATCTACCCGGAAAGCATCACCAGAGCGGCTGACATGGCGAATGCGTGTGTCTGTAAGAATACGCACACCCGCTGCTGCACATTCCGCCAGCAGCATGGACACAATATCCCGCGCTGAATGATCGCAAAAAAGCTGGCCCAGCTTTTTCTCGTGCCACGCAATGGAATGTTTGGCCAACAGCGCCAGAAAATCTTCTGGCTTATAGCGGCTGAGTGCTGATTTTACGAAATGCCGGTTGGCAGACAAAAACCGATCTGCCCGCATTTCCGTATTGGTGAAATTACAGCGCCCACCACCGGAAATAAGGATTTTGCGCCCCACCTCTGGCCCATGTTCCACCACAACAACGCTGCACCCGCGTTGGCCTGCCGTTATGGCGGCCATAAGCCCTGCGGCACCGCCGCCAATAACCAGCACATCTGGCGCGTGCCACGCCGTTTGGTGTTTCAAAAGATCAGAAATCCAGGTTGGTGTAATATTCAGGCGGCGTTATGCCAGAAACCCGATCGGCCAGAAGCGGACGGAAACAGGGGCGAGACTTCATGCGTGCGTACCAATCGCGCACAGCAGGCACCTTGCTCCAGTCAATATCGCCAATAAAATCCAGGCAGGACAGATGCCCGGCTGCCGTAAAATCTGCCAGAGACAGAAAATTACCAGCAAGCCAGTTCCGGTTTTCTGCCAGATCGTTCACGTATTTCATAAGCGGGCGCATGGCGGCATAGGCCTCACGCAGCGCGGTGCCATCGGGGTTACCGCGGCCGCTCAGGCGCTTCATCACCCGTTCATCAATAAACCGGCCAGAAACTTCGCGCGCAAACAGCGTATCAAACCACGCCATCACACGGCGCACTTCCACACGTTCTGCCAGCGTACGCCCCAGCAACGGCGTATCGGAATATGCTTCTTCCAGATATTCGCAGATCACATACGAATCCGGCACAATCAGCCCGTTATCTTCCACCAGAACCGGCACATCACCTGCTGGGTTCATGGCCAGAAATTCGGGCCGGTGTTCCCATGCCCGTTCAATAATGGCCTCAAACGGCAGGCGCTTTTCCGCCAGTACAAGCCGAACAGTACGGCTGGCAGGAGAGAGGGGAAAATGAAAGAGGGTACGCATACCCGATGATTTATGCCATTGCCTGCCCCAACGCCAGAGGGAAAACAGCATGAAAGCACATCAAATTCCCACCATCCCCTTGCCTTCATGCATCCAATGCGTAACAGACACTTCCCAACTGCACTGTAACGCCATTATCCTGTGCATCTGTTATTCCTGATCTTTATTTCGAGAGCGGCTGTTCTTGTCCGGCACACATCCCCCACTCCCCCGTATCCGTATGTCCGGGCGCTCTTTTCTGGCGCTCACCCTCACGCCGGAAGCCCCGCTGGAAGATTGGCTGGTGGCGCTGGATCATCAGATCACGCGGTCTGTTGGCTTTTTTGCTGGCAAGCCCGTCATTCTTGATCTGAGCATGATGCAGGCCGATACACCTAACCTTGCCTTTCTGCTGCCAGCGCTTAAAGAACGCGGCATACGCGTGCTGGGCATAGAAAACGGTGATCGCTCATGGCCAGCCGTGGCTGATTGGGAATGGCCAGAAAGCCCGGTAGGTGGCCGTTCCTCCGGCCCCATTACCGCGCCGGAAGAAGAACCCGAAGGCCCGCCAGACCCCACAACCCTGCTGATAGAAGACCCCGTGCGCTCCGGCCAGCACATTGTCTGGCCAGATGGCGATGTGGTTATTCTGGGGGCTGTGGCCTCTGGAGCAGAAGTTTCTGCCGGCGGGTCCATTCATGTTTATGGTGCCCTGCGGGGGCGAGCCATTGCAGGCATTGGCGGGCACGGCAATGCCCGGATTTATACCCGCAATCTGGCAGCCGAGCTTGTTGCCATAGATGGATTCTATGCCACGGCGGAAGAAATGGACCCCGCCTGCACAGAAAAGCCCGCGCAGGTTCTGCTTTCGGGGGAAGCCCTTTTGTTCCGTCCGCTGCCCTAAAAAACGTAAAGAAAAAGAAAACTAACGCCAAATGGATATTGGCAGTTTTCTTTTTAGATGCAGCTTGTCATGTTATCGCCATACAAGGTCATCATGGCTTCAATCCTGATGATCCCGCAGAGATATAAAAAGGAATACTGATGGCAAAGGTTCTGGTCGTCACGTCAGGCAAAGGTGGTGTGGGTAAAACCACAACGTCCGCAGCCTTGGGAGCCGCACTGGCCAAAACCGGCCAGAAAGTTGTGCTGGTAGATTTTGACGTCGGGCTGCGTAACCTTGATCTGGTTATGGGGGCGGAACGCCGCGTGGTGTTTGACCTGATTAACGTTATTCAGGGCGACGCCAATCTGGCACAGGCGCTTATCAAGGATAAGCGGATTGATACCCTCTCTCTTCTGCCAGCCTCCCAGACGCGTGACAAAGATGCCCTGACAACAGAGGGCGTTGCCAAGGTTATTGAAGAACTCCGCAAAAAGTTTGACTGGGTGATCTGTGATAGCCCCGCTGGTATTGAACGCGGCGCACAAATGGCCATGCACCATGCAGATATGGCTGTTATTGTCACCAACCCGGAAGTCTCCTCTGTACGAGACAGTGACCGCATGATTGGCATGCTGGACAGCACAACGGAAAAAGCCAAAAGCGGCAAGAAAATTGAGAAACACCTGCTGCTGACACGTTATGACCCCCAGCGCGCCGCACGCGGTGACATGCTGGCAACGGATGACGTGCTTGAAATTCTTTCCATTCCACTGCTTGGCATTATTCCAGAAAGCCCGGATGTTCTGAAAGCATCTAACGTGGGTGCCCCTGTTACCATTGCTGAACCGGAAAGCGCCCCGGCCCGCGCCTATGCAGAAGCAGCGCGCCGCCTGTTGGGTGAAAAAGTGGAAGTTACCATTCCAACTGAACGCAAAGGCCTGTTTGACTGGCTGTTCAAACGGAGAGTCTCATGACCTTCCTCTCCAACCTCTTTAAGCGCCGCTCCTCCGCTCCCGTTGCGCGGGACCGGTTGCAGATTTTGCTGGCGCATGAACGCATCAGTATGGGTGACGGCAAGGATGACTTGCTGGCTCAGCTGCACCGCGAGATCATGGAAGTTATCAAGCGGCACGTTGCTGTTGATCAGGACAAGGTTCAGATCAAGCTAGACCGTGGGGCGCATTGTTCCATGCTGGAAATTGATGTGGAAGTACCGGGTCTGTCTGACAAAGCAGACAAGGCCAAAAATGCTGCATCAGACAAACCTTCGGCTGGCAGCAAAACCAAACCGGCCTGATGGCCTGATCTTCGTGTTAGGGCTGCTTGCCCACACATAAATATACAAGCCTGCCCCATCTTAACGGCGTGGCAGGCTTGTATATTTTTATTTCAATTTCAAATTGTTACGGGCTGTTCTTCTGGCAGTAGAGGTTCCAGCCACTCTCTGGCTTGCAGAAAATCACGCTGCAAGGCATCTGTTGCGGCGTCTACATCGCGCTTTTCAAACGCGGCAAGAATTTGCAAATGCGGGTGGTTGGGATCTGCTGGACTAAGTGTAGGCAAGCTATTAGCTGCCGCATAAATTGGCCCCATACGCGCCCATAGCCCACGGATAATCCCTACCGTAAACAACAGGCGGGAAAAACCAGCCGCCGTACTGTGAAAAATGGCATTGGCCACAGCCGTGGCGTGTGGATCTGCATTTTCATAGGCTACAATGAAATCCAGATGCTTTTCTCGCAGCACTGCAATTTGTTCGGGAGTAATATGCGCAGCCAGATCTCGGGTGATGCGGCCTTCCAGATCTCCCCGCACGCCATGAATTTCCAAAAACAGCGTACGCGTGGTGGTGGGTACACGGGCCGTATTGCGTTCATCCAGTTCCAGCGCCTGTTCTGAAACCAGGCGCAACAACGCCTCACGCACCGGGGTTGGGCTCAACCCCAAGGAAGCTGCAAGCGGGCGTAAAACCAGGCGCTCACCACCTTGATAATGGCAGTAAATCAGCCTGTCACGTATCTGCTGGTAAGCGTAGGCAGCAAGGGCTCCCCGCGCCTCGCCCCGCCCTTCGGGTCGCAGGTTGGTCCACGCCTGTGGTGTTTGTGTGGTTATCATTATGCGTGTGTCATCTGCCTGTTAAGAAACTGTCTGTAAGGGCCATCCTGCTGTTCAAGCTGTGCAGGAGAACCATCCTCGATAATCCTGCCTTCCTGCATCACAACGATTCTGTCAAAATTTTGTAAGGTGGAAAGACGGTGCGCTACAGCAATAACCGTGCGTCCAACCATCAACCTATCCAGTGCCTGCTGTACGTGTTGTTCACTTTCCGTGTCCAACGCACTGGTGGCTTCATCCAAAATAAGAATGGGGGCATTGCGTAAAAAGGCACGTGCAATAGCAATACGTTGGCGCTGCCCACCAGACAGCTTTACGCCCCTGTCCCCCACAATGGTATCAAACCCTTCAGACAGTTCCTCAATAAATGCAGCACATCCGGCTGCCGCTGCGGCGGCACGCACCTCTGCATCCGTAACATCTGGCCTACCGTAGCGGATGTTTTCCATCACAGAGCGATGCAATAGGGAAACATCCTGCGGGACAATGGAAAGGCAGGCCTGCAGCGCATCTTCTGTAAGATCACGGATATCCTGCCCGTCTATCAGCACACTGCCAGACTGCACAAAACGCATGCGCTGCAACAGGGCCAGCACCGTGCTTTTGCCAGATCCCGAACGCCCCACCAGCCCCACACGGGTGCCTGCCTGAATATGCAGGTTGAAATGGTCCAGCACCGCAGCACCACCCGGATACGCAAACACCACGTCCCGAAACTGCACATCGCCCAGCACAGGGCCTTTCATCGGCACGGCGTTTTCGGCATCTGGCATATCATGTGGCACCAGCAGCGAGGAAAGAACTTCGGAAAGCCGGGCATTATGCTGGATGGTTTCCACCATAGACAAAGCCAGATCCCGCGTGCCGTGCAGAATGGCAAAGCCCAGCGTGATAATCATAACCACCTGCCCCACGGTTGCCTGCTGCCATTGCCACAGCAACACAGCCCAGATGAGCAAACCCGTGGTGAGCACAGCTGTTAACAACGCATGGATCATGCGCAGCTTTTCCATATAGCGCAGAGATTTCAGGCGTTCGCCCATTTCCCGTTGAGTCAGGGCATTAAACCGTTCACGCTCACGGTTGCGCATACCAAAGGCCCGCACCAGCGCGATGTTGCCCATTACATCCAGTGTTTCACCTTCCAGCCCGGCGGCTGCGGCTGCGTAATCTCCATGCAGCTTGCGGCCCCTTACAGCCAGACGGAACATGAGAAAACACAGACCAATGGCCAAAACCACCGTCACGCTGCCCATAATGGTGCTGACAGACAACATCAGCGCAACAGAAAGCAGAACATTCAAGCTAGGGGGCAGCACGCTCCATGCCAGCAGGTTTTCTATGGTGAAGCTGACATTGCCAGCAGTGGCGATACGCGCAGCAAGAGATGTGGGCATGCGGTCTGCAAAATAAGCCGGAGAATGGCCTGTTAGAAAACGGAACAGATCCTGCCGGATATCCCCCGTAACCGCCACAAAAGTGCGGGCAGCAAACCACCCGGCAATACGCCAGGAGATATTGTCTGCCACAATCAGGCCGATCAACACCCCAACAGCAGACCATACGGCCATAACATCTCCCGTAGGGGATGTGCCTGTCATAAGGTCCACCAAGCGGCGGATCCCGTTGGACGAAAGCACAATGCAGCCAATGGCCAGCCCTACGGAGCCAAACACCAACGCATGCCCTACAGGCCGGTGCCGCATGTAACGCAGCAGAAAGGCTACGGGCCGCCCGGCATAGTGCGGCAACTCCTCATCCGGCACAGTTATGACGGGCTGAGCAGAAACAGCTTGCTGCTGAGTGCCTTGAGGCAAAGCCTGACTGTGTTTTTCTTTTTCCGCCGACACCGTGTTTGCTTTCGTTACTGATTTGGCAGAACAACACGCCCTGCCCGGCTAAGTTTGAATTCAGGACACCAAAATGTGCTGTGCAGCGCGAACACGGCGGCATAATGGCAAAGCATGATGCAAGGTACTGCAATTACGGAAGAATTCCTGCACCCTTTTGCGCCACCACTCGAAAACAGAGACAGGAGGTGATGTAAATTATTGTTATAACAATAAAAATTCCGTGATGATGGGAACTTTTGTAAGTGCACTTTTCTTCACTTTTTGTGCTGTGTGTATAGCATTTTATAGCCAAAACTGCTTACGTCATTTTTAATTCATACTGTTTCCCGCTCTGCTTCCAACGCAGAGAATCAACTTATAATTCCTTGATATTAAAAATTATTATTTATTCCATTCCGTTATGAACCCAATACGTTTTCCCGTTCACGCAGCAGCGCATGGTCGGGAAATTTCTACCAATGCATTCTGTTTTGCTGCATCCTTTCCCCTTAGCTCACACATCTGCTGCCTTTTTACGCCGTATTGACGGCAGGAAGTCTGATCCACAGTAAGAGAGAGCAGGTTTTTAGGGGAGCAAGTTTTATGGCATCGGGAAAAAAGGCGCTGGTTGCCACGGTTATGGCCGCATCGGTTGCTGGTTCGCCTGCCATGCTGCCAAAAGCTGCTCTGGCCGATGATTACAGCGATCTGCTGGACGTGCTGCGCGCCAAAGGCAGCCTGACCAAGCATGAATACGATACACTCCTTGCCAAGCACGTGCGCCACTCCGCCCCGGCACAAACCGAGCGAGCATCTTCCGGCGGGAGAGGTGGTTCAGGCTCTGGCCGCACGGCAGCGGCAGGCACACGGCACCGTATGGTAGCCCATGCCGGACACGGTGCGGGCGGTGATGAATACGAACCCGGCATTAAGTTTGACCCCGGCGCAGAAGATTCCGGCATGCGGGCCGAAAGTGCTGCAGAACGCGCAGAAGCCAGTGCACGCTCCGCTGAAGAAGCTGCCAAATCCCTTAAAGGCAATGATGTGGTGCGCGTGGCAAAATACGTGCCCGGCAAAGGCCTTACCTTTATGGCAGGCCCCATCAACATCAACCTTTCCGGCTTTGTGAACGGGTTTTACACCTATAACAGTCCCGCTGGCGGGCAAGCCGTGGCGGGTGGTGTTTCTACCGGTTCCAGCGGGTTTGATTCTTCCGCCGTGCGTAACGGCCTGCTGCCTGCCGGCTTTGTGCTCAAGCTGAGCACCGTGCAGCGCGGCATGGATATTTCTGCTGTTCTGGGCATGTATCCGGGCATTGATAACGCCAAGAACGGGGCCTTTAACGCCAACACAGGCGGCAGCCCCGTTGGGCTTGGCACTGCTGGTATCGACCTTCGTCAGGTTTACGTCACATTTGGCAACAAGAATATCGGCACGTTCAAAGTCGGGCGTGATCTGGCACTGTTTGGCTCCGACGCCATCCTGAATGATGCAACACTGCTGAGCGTAGGTGCCTCTGGCAACAACGCTGCTCCGGGCAACACATCTCTGGGCCGTATTGGTGTCGGCTATGTGTATGCAGACTGGATTCCGCAGATTTCCTATGCCTCACCTACAATCCACGGCTTTCAGGGCACCGTTGGTATTTTCCAGCCGCTGGATGAGTTCAATTTTGCCGGGGGCGATCTGTCTGCCTCATCCGAGCATCACTCCTCCCCCATGGTGCAGGGCAAGGTTACGTATGATTTCAAGGTTGGCGAGGTGCAGACACGCATCTGGGCCAGCTTCCTGATCCAGCATCAGCAGGGCCTGCAAAGCACGTTGCTGAATACAGACAGCCGCAAAGGCGCCATGGCCGAAGCGGGCGATATCGGCACCAAGGTTACCTATGGGCCGCTTGAAGGTGTGGCCTACTACTATCGCGGCAGCGGGCTGGGCACCACCGGGCTGTTCTTTGATGGCGTTGGGCAAAATGGCCGCAAACGCGCATCCGAAGGGTATTACGTGCAGGGCGCCTACCACGTGACCAAAAGGCTTAAGCTAGTGGGCAGTTACGGCGTGAGTAACCTGTACCAGGCGCCGGGCGAAAACAGCCCTACCCTTGTGCGGCGCAACCAATCTGAAGTTGGCGCTGTCTTTTACAAGCTGACAGACTGGCTGAATCTGGTGGGCGAATACACGCATACATCGTCTGCCGCCCACGGCCCTTACAAGGAAAGCGACAACACGGCTGCTGGTGGTGTGATTCTTCTATTCTAGAAATTCTGCGGAAACCGAAAAAAGAAAACGCAGAATTTTGAGAGTTTGCGCCAATAAAACTGTCACTTTTCAAGAAAAACCGCGCCGGAGCAACATGCCTCCACCTGCTTTATGCATGATAAGGCTGTTGCCTCCCGCACAGGTGAAGTAGATAACAGACGTATGACCGTCCGTTCACTTCAGTCTTGGCTGAAATCGCGTTTCCTCACGCTGGACAGGTATGTGTTCCACCAGCTTCTGGTGGCACTGCTGGCAACCACCGGGGGGTTGGCCGCGCTCATCTGGCTCATGCAGTCTTTGCGCTTTGTCTCTCTGGTTGTGGACAGAGGGCTTTCGCTGCGCGTGTTCATTGAACTCACCAGCCTGCTCATCCCCTCCTTTGTAGCAGTGGTGCTGCCTATTACCACTTTTGTGGTGAGCCTGTTTGTCTATCAGCGGCTGGCGGGAGACCGTGAACTTACGGTTATGCAGGCAGCGGGCCTTTCACAGTTCGCACTGGCAAGGGCGGGGCTTGGCTGCGCGCTTATGGCCACCATTATGGGCTTTTTGCTGAATTTGTGGATTGTGCCCACATCCTACCATGCCTTCCGGCAATACGAATTTGATATCCGCAACAAGATGGCTGCCTTCATGCTGCAAGAAGGTGTGTTCACCAAGGTTTCGGATGCCATGACGGTCTATATCCGTTCCCGCAGCCACGATGGCACGCTGCACGGCATTATGGTGGAAGATGATCGGCAACCGGGTAATCAGGCCACAATTCTGGCCAATCATGGGTCCATGATGATCGTGAATGATACCCCACGCGTGATCCTGTACGATGGTTCCAGACAGGTGATCGACCATAAGACAGGCCGCCTGAACATGCTGGTTTTCAAGCAGGATTCCATGGATTTGTCTTCCGCACATCAGGAAGACGCCCGCTTTCGGGATGCTGCTGAAATGTCTTTGGGGGAACTGCTGCACCCAGATCCGCAGCAGGTTTCTGAACGCGATACCGGCAAGTTCAAGGTAGAAGGCTGGCGCCGCCTGACATCCCCCCTTACCTGCTTTTCCTTTGCCATGGTGGGGCTGGTTGCCGTGCTGCGCGGGGCTTTTTCCCGCTACGGCAATATCAAGCGGCCTCTTGCCGCGGTGCTGACAGTTGTGGGGCTATTGGCCATCAACCTGTTGCTGCAAAATCTGGCCAGCCGAAACATGGCCCTTATCCCGCTTATTCCGCTTGTGGCATTACTGCCGGGGCTGATATGCGCAGGCATACTGTTCATTCCGGAAATGCTGGCAGACCGCGCCTCTGCCCGCCTGACACAAAACTGAAGGGGCTTCCGGCCTGATGATTGTTGCCGTTACCCTCTCCCGCTATATCGCGCGGCAGTTTGTGTTTTCCGTTGTGGCAATGATTGCCTCCCTTACCGGTATTGTCTGCCTGTTTGACTTTATTGACCTGTTGCGCCGCGTGGCCACCAAGCCTGATGTTTCCACCAATGTGGTGACAGAAATTGCAGCGCTGCATGTGCCTTATTTTGCCACGGAAATTCTACCTTTTGGCATGCTGCTGGGCGGGATTGTGTGCTTCTGGCGCCTGACCCGTTCTTCCGAACTGATTGTGGCACGTGCGGCTGGTATTTCTGCATGGCAGTTTCTGACCGCCCCGGTGGCCTGCGCCATGCTGATTGGCGCTGTTTTCACCACCCTGATTTCCCCAGTATCTTCATCCATGTACCGCCGGGCAGAAGAACTGGATCAGCAATATCTGCGTACCGGCGGTGGGCCGCTTAGCCTCTCCAGCGGCTCCTTATGGCTGCGGCAATCAGATAGCCAGTATGATCCGCACGGCGTGGCCATGCTGCATGCGCGTGGCGTGCAGCTTAAGGATGGGTTGCTCCGTATCCGTAATGTGAGCGTGTTCCGTCTTGATCATCAGGACAAGCTGATGATGCGAATCGAAGCCCCTGAGGGCTATCTGGGAACATTGAAATGGATTTTAAGTGATGCCTCGGTCGTGCGGCCAAATGATTTGCTGCACCACGTTGGCCAGATTGATCTGCCCACAGATTTAACGGTTAACCGTGTGCAGGAAAGTTTTTCCTCCCCCGAAACGCTTTCTGTCTGGGCGCTGCCGGGCTTTATTTCCCTGCTTGATCGCTCTGGTTTCTCATCCATTCGGCATCGTATTCATTTTCAATCCCTGCTGGCATTGCCTATGCTGGCAGGCACAATGGCACTGGTTGCGGCGGGTTTTTCCATGCGTCCATCACGGCGCGGAGGCGTT
Organism: Acetobacter pasteurianus; assembly: GCF_009914215.2. Classification (NCBI taxonomy): domain Bacteria; kingdom Pseudomonadati; phylum Pseudomonadota; class Alphaproteobacteria; order Acetobacterales; family Acetobacteraceae; genus Acetobacter; species Acetobacter pasteurianus. Next base: position 242,595 of record NZ_CP039846.2, read on the forward strand.
GCCCGCATGATCGGGTCTGGCGTTGCGGCTGGTTTTCTGCTTTTCACCGTATCCAAGGTTGCAGAGCAGTTCGGTAATTCGGGGGCACTTCCTCCAATGCTGGCTGCATGGGCGCCTACGCTGGCTGGGTTGTGTCTGGCTGTTTCGTTGCTGCTTCATTTGGAGGATGGCTGATTGACCGTGGCCCGCCGGCCTTTCCGCAGCCCTTTGCTGCGCCGTCGTTCCACCCTCAGTGCGGCCACCGCATTGGGGAGCATGGCCGCGTGCCTTCTTTTCAGCCTGCCCAAACATGCGCACGCGCAGTTCCGCCCGCAGGTGATGCATCTTGATACCGGCCGCCCGACATCTCCCGATGAACCGGCAACCTTTCAGGCCGACAAGGTTGACTATAACGATGTTGAGCACACCGTTACCTGGACTGGCAATGTCCAGGTCTGGCAGGGCGACCATGTGCTGCGAGCAGACCGCATTGTATATGACCGCGATACCGGCGTTATGGCCGCGCGCGGAAATGTAGCCACCATCCAGCCAGATGGCTCCGTGCTGTACACCCATTATGCCGAGCTTTCGGGTGGCATGAAGGATGGCATCATGATGCACGTGAATGCCACCATGCAGGACAACGCCAAACTGGCAGCCAATGGCCTGCGCCGCACTGCGGGCAAGATTAACGTAATGAGCCGCGCCGTTTATACGGCCTGCGAAATTTGCGAAAAAGATAAAACCCGCGCGCCCTTCTGGCAGTTCCGCGCCTATGACGCCACGCAGGATCTGGAGCACCAGAAGATCGACTTCCGTGATGCCTATCTGGATATCTTGGGCATTCCGGTAATCTACCTGCCCTATTTCTCCATGACGGATCCTTCAGCCAAGCGGCACAGCGGGTTCCTTATGCCCGGCATTACGCCGCATGACCGTTACTTGGGCACGTATTTCACCATCCCGTATTACTGGGTGATTGATGATCAGTCTGACCTGACCGTGCAGGGCCTGTTCTCCACCAAAACAGGGCCGCAGATCAGCGCGCAGTATCGCAACTTCTTTAACTTCGGCAAAATCAACATTCAGGGTGGTCTGGCTTACGATACGCACCGCAGTAACAGCTACACCAACGGCTTTGGTGATGATGTGGGCCGCGGTGGCAACCATGGTGTACAGGGCTATCTGTTTGCGCGCGGCCAGTTCTCCATAGACAAGCACTGGCGTGCTGGCGCCAACATCAATCTGGCCACCTCTGCTGACTATATGCGCGATTACCGTGTGCAGGGTTATGGGTCTGATACCCTGAACTCCAACGCCTATATTGAAGGCTTTGGCACAGGTTCTTACTCTCGCATTGATGGGCAGTACTATCAGGGCTTGAACAAAGGTGTCATTCACAACACCGATCTGCCGTGGGCGCTACCGCGTTATACGTATAGCTTTGTTGGCCAGCCAGATGCGTTGGGCGGCCGCACCAGCGTAAACACCACCGATTTTTACGTATATCGTGAAAACGGGTCTGCCGATCAACGCGGTGAATTGCAGCTTAATTGGGATAGGCTGTGGCGTTCCCGCCAAGGGCAGCAATTCCTGCTGACATTGCGGCTTGATTCCATGGTCTACCGCGCCCGCAAGCTGTACCAGCAGCCCAACTACTACAAAACAGCCCGTACTGTTGTAAGTGGGCAGGTTCTGCCAACCATTGCGTTGAAAACCAACTGGCCGTTTGTCCGCAGTTTTGAACATGGCCGTGGCACGCAGCTGATAGAACCCATTGTGCAGGCCATTTACGCCCCCAATACGGGTATGGGATCTAATGACCTGATCCCGAACGAAGACAGTATGGCCTATGAATTTACGGATTCAACGCTGTTCTCGCTCAACCGCTATCAGGGCACAGACAGGCTGGATGGCGGCCTGCGCGGCAACATTGGGGTGCATGCCAACTGGACATGGGATGGCCACGAAGTTGACCTTCTGGCCGGTGAAAGCTTCCAGGAACATATCGAGCATGACCGCCTGCCCTATTCTGGGCTAGACCATCATGCCTCGGATATTGTGGCGCGCGCCCGTGTTTCGCCCAACGAGTATTTTGACTTCAATGCCCGCATGCGGCTTGACCCCTACACCGGCAAGTTCAACTTTGGTGATGCCCTGTTCAGCGCCGGGGTGCCGCATTTCCGTATCCGTGGCGGGTATGTGTATGAGCCGGTGACACCCTATTACTACTTCGCCACCAACTATCGTTCCTATAACCCCAACCAGCTGTACACTGTACGCACAAACGAAATCAGCGGCGGCTTCTCTTCCGATTGGGATAACTGGCATCTTTCCGGCTTTGCACGCCGCAGCCTCTCCCGCCGTGAATTTGTCTCTCTGGGTGGGGATATCGGATATACGAATGACTGCTTCGGCCTCGATTTCATGTATCTCAAGCAGTACACCACCATTGGTGGGCAGCAGCGTAACTCCACCTTCCTGTTCACCCTTAGCCTGAAAACGCTTGGGTCTTTCGGCCTTAAGTAAGAACTGCTTCAAAAATGCCTCGCGCTCCGGTATCAGGGAACAGAGTTCCCGATCTGGCAGAAAGCTGAAAGACTGTTCCGTATGCGCCTGCGTTCCCTTGCACTGGCCTGTTGTTCCCTTGCCGCGCTTACTGTTCCCGCCATTGCTGGCGCACCGTATGCGCAGGCAGCAACACGGCACACCTCCAGCGCGGCAACGCAGCAAACAGCAACACCTGCCCAGCCAGAACCGGATGACATGATTCTGGCTGTTATCAACAGTATTCCGCTGACCAAGCGCGATGTTGATAACCGCGGCAAACTGTTTGCCCTTTCTACCGGCCTGCCCCTCACGCCTGATCTGATGGCACGGCTACGGCCCCAGATTATCCGCCAGCTTATTGATGAACGCCTGCGCACGCAGGAAATTCTCAGCCGCCATATCAACGTGCCGCCAGAACAGATTGCAGGCGCCATTACCAATATTGAGCGGCGCAACGGCATGCCCGAAGGCACATTGCGTGAGCATCTGGCGCAAGATGGCGTATCTCTCACCACGTTGATTGATCAGATCCGGGTGCAGATTGGCTGGATTCAGGTGCTGCGGCAGGAACTGGGCGCGCGCTCTCGCGTATCTGCGCAGGATATTGCCCAGCGTCAGGCTGCGCTCAAGCGTGAAGAAGGCCGTACGGAATACGAACTGGCCGAAATTTTTGTAAAAGTGGAAGATCCCCGGCACGATCAGGAAGAGCTGGATTTCACCAACACCGTTATTCAGGAACTGCGTAAGGGTGCGCCCTTCCCCATTGTGGCGGCTCAGTTTTCTCAAAGTCAGACAGCGCTGGATGGTGGGTCCATGGGCTGGGTGCAGGAAGATGAGCTTGACCCCGCAGTGGTTCAGGTGGTGCGGCAGATGCCTGTGGGCGTTGGAGCTATTTCCAACCCCATCAAGGTGCCGGGCGGGTATGTTATCATCACCCTTAATGGCAAGCGTGTTATCGGGCACGAAATGGGCCACCTGATTACCATTCGGCAGGTGTTCCTTTCCTTTGATACACCGCTAGACCCGCAGCACATTACGCCGCAGCAGGAATCTACGCTGCAAAAGGCCATGCAGGTTATCCAGAACACCCATAGCTGCACGGAAATGGAGGCCCTTAACAAGGCCGAAGGTGAAAAGCGCCCCACAGATCCGGGTGAAATGCCGCTGGAACGCCTGAACCCTCAAATGCAGTCTCTGCTGGCTGATCTGCCCGAAGGCAAGGTATCGCGCCCTCTGGTCTCGCGCGATGGGATCGATCTGCTGATGGTGTGCACCAAAAAGGAAAAGAACTTTTCCAACCGTTCACCCAGCGAAATTGCAGACCAGTTGATGAATGAACGTGTGGAACAGGCTGCCCGCCAGTTGGATAGTGACCTGCACCGCCGCGCTATTATTGACAAGCACATCAAGCTGAAGGGGGTATAAGGCCCTGTCTGCCCCACTGGAGAGCCTGCGCGATGTTATCCATCGGCACGGGTTGGATGCACGCAAAGCCCTTGGCCAGCACTTTCTGCTTGATCCGGGTGTAACAGAACGTATTGCAACACTGGCAGGCAACCTGAAAGGCCGCCACGTTGTAGAAGTTGGCCCCGGCCCCGGCGGGCTGACACGCGCTTTGCTGAACGGTCCGGCAGAATCCGTAACGGCGGTGGAACTTGATAGCCGCGCAGTGCTGGTTATTCAGGAACTGGCAGGCTTTTACCCCAACCGCCTCAAGGTGGTGGAAGCCGATGCGCTCAAGTGCGACCTTACAGAGTTATGCCCTGCACCACGGCAGATTATTGCTAATCTGCCCTACAATGTGGCCACCCCTTTGCTTATTGGCTGGCTGCGGCAAGGTAACGCGTGGGAACGGCTAACACTCATGTTCCAGTTGGAAGTGGCAGAGCGCATTTGCGCCGCCCCTAACAGCGAACATTACGGGCGCTTGGCTGTACTGGCCCAATGGTGTGCAGATTGTGCGATTGTTATGAAGCTGCCGCCGGGTGCGTTTTCACCCCCTCCAGCGGTATGGTCTGCCGTTGCCAGCATTACGCCTCATGCCCAGCAGCCTGAGCCTGCGCTTTTTAAAGCAATGGAGCGGGTAACGGCAGCAGCCTTTGGGCAGCGGCGCAAAATGCTGCGCGGGGCCTTAAAAGGCCTGAACGGTGATAAGCTTTTGGCCGCAGCAGACATAGATGGCACGCGCCGCGCGGAAACTCTGGATGTTGCAGAGTTTGACCGCTTGGCACGCGCGCATTTTGCCCTATCTGCTCAATAAAAGGCTTATTCTTTTTCTGCTGCGGCAATGTAATCCCGCGTAAACGGTACAGCAGAAATAGAGCGTGAAAGCTGGAGCTGGAAGTTCATGTGCCCTTGCACACGGAAAGCCAGTTCAGCAGCGTTAAGGTAAAATTCAAACATCCGCGCAAAGCGTTCATCATACAGCGCAACAGCTTCTGCACGCTTGGCCTCAAACCGCTCACGCCAGATGGCAATGGTTTTTGCATAATGCAGGCGCAGGATTTCACAATCCGTCACCCACAAACCTGTAGGCTCAACTGCGGCAAAAACCTCGCTGAGTGCTGGAGAATACCCACCGGGGAAGATATATTTGTTCACCCACGGGTTTGTTGTGCCCGGCCCATCACTGCGGCCAATAGAATGCACAAGGGCCACACCATCTTCCACAAGTGCGTTTTTGATAACATCAAAGAATTGGCGATAATGCCCAACACCCACATGCTCAAACATGCCAACGGAGACAATACGGTCAAACCGCCTGTGCAGGTTGCGGTAATCCAGCAGTTCAAACCGTACGCGCCCTTCCAGCCCTTCATCCTTGGCGCGTTGGCGTGCAAAAGCCAATTGTTCCTGAGAAAGGGTGATGCCGGTAACAATCGCACCGTAATCCTTGGCCAGCGTAAGGGCCATACCGCCCCAGCCGCACCCAATATCCAGCACTTCCAAACCCGGCCGATCTAGTAACAGTTTGGCTGCAATATGGTGCTTTTTGGCCTCTTGCGCCTCATCCAACGTTTCTGTGCCGTGCCGGAAATAAGCGCAGGAATATTGCCAGTCTTTATCTAAAAACAAAGAATACAGGCGGTTATCCAAATCATAATGATGCGCCACATTCTGCTGCGCACGCTTGATAGGATTAAACTGAATCCACCCACGGCGCACATACCGTAGGGCCGATGCCAGACGTTCTGCCACATGGCCACCGGGGCGCATGGCATTAAGCATTAACACATCCAGCAGATTGTAAAGTGTGCAATCCAGCGGATCGAGGTGAGAGTCCATATAGGCTTCACCAAAACCAAGCCCCGGATTTATCACCATTGCCCGCACGGCAGCCTGATTATGCAGGACCACGCCTGCTGAAGGGCCGGGATTGTGCCCTTTATAAAGGCTTGTGCTTCCATCCGGCCAGCGCACCTGCAACTGACCATCTGCGATAAAGTGTTGCAGAATGCGATCAAGAACTTGCTTCATGCCGCGTCTCCTTCAGAAAATTGATTGCAGCATACGCGCAAAAAAAAAGCCCGGAAAAGAATTTTCCGGGCTTCTTCCGCATGAAAATGCAAACGGCAAATTAAGCGTTAGCTTCTGCCGGTGCAGCTTCTGCTTCAGCAATTTCTGCTGGGTCGGTAATGAGTTCGCCTTCAACAACGGCGTCATCACCAGCAATTTCAGCTTCTTCTTCAGGAGAAGCAGCTTCACCACGTGCCTGACGTTCTGCTTCTTCCTCAGAACGTGCCACGTTGATGATAACCGGCACAACCACTTCTGGGTGCAGCGCAATTTTCACTTCATACAGCCCCAGAGACTTAATGGGGTGTGCAAGGAAAACCTGCTGACGGGAAATGGTGAAGCCTGCTTCCGTAACAGCCTGCGCAACATCGCGCGTGCTGACGGAACCATACAGGCTGCCGCTATCGCCAGCCTGACGGATCAGGATGACAGCCAGACCTTCCATCCGTTCGGACAGACGTTCAGCTTCTTCACGACGCTTGATGTTCTGTGCTTCCAGCTGAGCGCGTTCACGCTCAAAACGGGCACGGTTATCATCGTTTGCACGGATAGCCTTGCCCTGTGGCAGCAGATAGTTACGGGCAAAACCCGGACGTACCTTCACCACATCGCCCATCTGACCCAGATGTTCGACGCGCTGAAGCAGGATTACTTCTGTAGCAGCCATTGATCGCTCCCTCAGCTTACAACGTAGGGAAGCAGAGCCAGGAAGCGGGCACGCTTGATAGCCTGTGCCAGTTCACGCTGCTTCTTTGCGGAAACCGCCGTGATGCGGCTCGGCACGATCTTGCCACGTTCGGACAGGAAGCGGCTGAGCAGACGCACGTCTTTATAATCGATCTTCGGCGCGTTGGGGCCGGAGAACGGGCAAGACTTGCGACGACGGTAGAACGGACGACGCGCACCCACAGCCGGGCGACGGGCGGCGGGGTTTACTTCCATTGTATCAGACATTCTGGATTACTCCGCTGCTGCGTTGTCAGCTGGCTGTTCGGCGTTGCTGCGGTCTTCACCACCGCTGCGACGGCCACGGCCACTTTCAAAACGACCACCGGCCTGCTTGGGACCACGGAAGCCGCCACGGTCACCACGGTCATCACCCTTGCGGGACAGAACCGGAGACGGAGTTTCGTCGATTTCTTCAACGCGCAGGGTCATCAGACGCAGAACGTCTTCGTTCAGAGCGAGCTGGCGTTCAATTTCTTTCACCAGTTCGGAACGTGCTTCCAGACCCAGAAGGGCATAGTGGCCCTTGCGGTTCTTTTTGATACGATAGGCAAGGCTGCGCAGGCCCCAGTACTCGCGCTTGCGCACGGCACCGCCATCGGCTTCGATCTGGGCGGCAATACCATCAAGAATGGCATCCACCTGCTGCTGGGAAATATCATTCCGCGCAATCAGCACGGTTTCATAAAGTGGCATGTTGACTCCCTTCGGATACAATCAACCCACCCGTGCCGAACCGTTCCGGCCTACGGTGCTACAGAGTTTTAAAATCTGAAGCTGCGGGTATAGCCGGGCCAATGCCATGAACCCGGCAGGGAAAGAGCAGTCTCAATCATATTTACGCGGCAAAAGCAAGAGAGATTCACACACGCAAATGCTGAGGAACGGGAATGCCAAGCCGATCTGGCACATCCCATATCTCTTGCACGCGGCGCATAACCTTGAAGCCAGCCTGCTGATACAGCGCCAAAGCCCGTGGGTGATCTGCCGTGCAGGTGTTCACGCGCACAGAGTGCGGGCCACCCTGCCATGCCAAACGCAACACATTATCCAGAAAAGCGCGCCCAACCCCTTGGCCAATCGCTTCAGGAAAAAGACCGAAATAAGAAAGGTTTACAGATTGCGGGTCTGCCAGATCCAGCTCAAAAAAACCGCGGATCTGCTGTTTTTGCCGCAACAGGCCAATGTTTACAGGCGCTGTTTCCAGAAAACGCGCCAAGGTGGCATCTGATGCCGCCTGCCGCATCCACCAGCAATAGTCTCGCCCCACCCGATCCTGCAAAAGCCGATACCCAGCCACATCAGGCCGAAGATGCTCCTGCACATGCCATCCTTCTGGCAAAGCCAGAGGTGCGTATCGGGGCGGAGAAAACATGCGCATGAAGGTAACAACCACCTTCATGCGCGTTGTGGATTCGGCGTTAAAGTTTAGATCAGTTATCATCCAGGAAGGAACGCAGCTTACGGCTACGGCTTGGATGTTTGAGCTTACGCAGAGCCTTGGCTTCAATCTGGCGGATACGTTCACGCGTTACGTTAAACTGCTGACCAACTTCTTCCAGCGTGTGATCGGTGTTCATGCCAATACCAAAGCGCATACGCAGCACGCGTTCTTCACGCGGGGTAAGAGAGGCCAGAACGCGGGTTGTGGCTTCACGCAGGTTGGTCTGGATAGCGGCATCCAGCGGGATAATAGCTGTTTTATCCTCGATGAAATCACCCAGATGGCTATCTTCCTCATCCCCGATCGGGGTTTCGAGGGAGATGGGCTCCTTGGCAATTTTCAGCACCTTGCGCACTTTTTCCAGCGGCATACCCAGCTTTTCAGCCAGCTCTTCCGGCGCGGGTTCACGCCCGATTTCATGCAGCATCTGGCGAGAGGTGCGCACCAGCTTATTGATCGTTTCGATCATATGCACCGGAATACGGATTGTACGGGCCTGATCCGCAATGGAGCGCGTAATCGCCTGCCTGATCCACCACGTTGCATAGGTGGAGAACTTGTAGCCACGGCGGTATTCAAACTTATCCACCGCCTTCATCAGGCCGATATTGCCTTCCTGAATCAGATCAAGGAATTGAAGGCCGCGATTGGTGTATTTTTTGGCAATGGAAATAACCAAGCGCAGGTTGGCTTCAATCATTTCCTTTTTAGCACGCGCAGAATCACGCTCACCGCGCGCAACCGTTGCATACACACGGCGGAATTCACCAATTGGCAAACCCGTTTCCTGCGCCAACTGTGCAACCTGATCACGCAGACCAACCACCGTATTGGCGTGCTTGGCCACAAAGTTCTTCCACGAACGACCAGACAGGCCGGAAACCATGTCCATCCAGCCCGGATCAAGCTCACGGCCACGGTATTTCAGCAAGAAATCTTCACGCGAGACACGGCAGCTTTCTGCCAGACGCAGCATACGCCCTTCCAGCATGTTCAGCTTCTGGAACATCTGCTTGAGCTGGGCCACCAGATCTTCAATCCGGTTATTGTGCAGGTGAACCTGCTCTACCTTGCCCACCAGCTTTTCACGCAGGGCAACGTAGCTTTCTTCAAAATTGCCATCAACATCTTCACCAGATGTCAGGGCTTCAATCCGCTGCACCTGCAACTTGCGCAGTTCGGCATAAAGCGGTTCGATCTCATCAAAATGCGCAAGAATTTCCGGCTTGAGCTTTTCTTCCAGCGCAGAAAGAGAAAGGCCACTGCCTTCGCTTTCAATATCGCCTTCGCCCTCGGCTTCTGGCTCTTCGGCTTCTTCCGCTTCAGAATCGGATTCGGCTTCGTTAAACGTGCCGTCTCCGCCTTCTTCCAGCGGGTTGCCACCACTTTGCATGGCTTCCAGATCCACAATGTCACGCAGCAGCATTTCATTGTTACGGATCATCTCATGCCAAGAGATGATGGCGCGGAATGTCAGCGGGCTTTCACACAAGCCGCCAATCATTTCATCACGGCCAGCCTCAATCCGCTTGGCAATGGCAATTTCGCCCTCACGAGAGAGCAGTTCCACCGTGCCCATTTCACGCAGATACATACGCACGGGGTCATCCGTACGGCCTACGCTTTCGGCATTTACATTACCGGTTGGGCTTTCGGCTTCCGCTTCGGTTTCAGCCTCGGCTTCTTCCTCTGCGTCATCGCTTTCAGCAGCGGCTTTCTTGGGTTCAGTTTCCTCGTTGTCGTTATCTTCGTTCTCGACAACCTGAATACCCATTTCAGACAGCACGGCCATAATGTCTTCAATCTGCTCAGAAGACATTTTGTCCTGCGGGAGAACGGCATTTAGTTCATCAAACGTGATGCACCCGCGCTCACGCCCTTTGGCAATCAGTTTTTTGACTGCAGAAGACCGCGTATCAAGCAGGGTGGTATCACCATCCTGTTCCTGCGCTGCGTTGGTTGATGCCGTTTTTGTCGCCATGCCAGACCTGCTCCTCCCCGCCCGCATCCGAACAGAATGCAGAACGACCAGTTTACTATGTACTGCTCTCTTTTCAGGGCGGGCAGGACGTGGGATATCCTGCGCGTGAAGTCAAGGGGAACACGCCCTGAACACATTTGTTGTCTTATAGCTCGGTGTCGTCCACACCGCCGCGTTTCAGGCGTTCCATTGCCTCTAGCCGCGCCTGTAACCGTTGCCATTCAGCGGAATCTCCGCCTTTTTCAACAAAACGCGCAATCTCACGATTTACTTCCTGAATAAATTGCGGCCCGTAGAGCAAACCATAAAAATGCCACCACTGTGTTCTTGCCGCAACAGTGTGCGCAGGGTCTTCTGCATCACTTTCCGACATCGCAGAGTAGCTTTCACGCATGACAGCGCGAATGGTTTCCTCCGCCCCTTCCGCCTGTAACCATGCATATAGTGCCGCAGCATTGTCTGGCAACTCACCCTCGGCAGAAAGGTCCAGCAAAAGAGCGCGCACCTCGGCAAATTCTTCGGGTAAATCCAGCCGGCACAGAGCTTCCTCCACCTCCGGCACCAACACAGGATGAAACAGCAGCAACTCCAGCATCAGGCGCTGGCGCTCCCGTGTTTGGTCCATATTGACAGGCACAGCACCGGGCACCGAGGCAGGTGCATTGCTTTTGCGCCCCTGCGGCCCATTCCATTTACCGCCACCGCCACGCCGGAAAGTTGTAAAAAACCGATCCAGCAATGTGGAGCGATATTCAGACGCCAGCATTTTATCCGGAATAAGGGCGGCAACTTCCGTCAGCCTGCGCCGCAGGGCTGCGCGTTCTTCTGGCCCCGGATTGTTAATGCCAGCGCTCAGCAGATCAAACAGCACTTCGGATAAAGGCTGCGCTGCGGCAAACATCTCTGCAACAGCCTGCCGCCCGCGCGTGCGCACCAGACTGTCCGGGTCTTCCCCATCTGGCAACAGGCAAATGCGCAGGGAGTAATCCTGCTTGAGCAGTGGCAAGCCCGTTTCTGCCGCCTTAACTGCCGCCCTGCGTCCGGCTGCATCCCCATCAAAACACAGGATAGGTGCACGATCGACCTGCCAGAGCGCCTCTAGCTGCTCAGGCGTGAGCGCCGTGCCCAGCGGGGCCACTGCCCCCGTAAAACCGGCCTGATGCAGGGCAATAACATCCATATACCCTTCCACCACCACCAGATCCGGCGCCGACACACCTTTGGGGCGCGGCGCACGCACAGCCGCACGGGCACGGTCCAACCCGAACAAAAGCCGCCGCTTGGAAAAGACAGGGGTTTCCGGCCCATTGAGGTATTTGGGCTGCCCATCCCCCAGAATACGCCCACCAAAGGAAACCAGCCGCCCTTTGCGATCCCGGATGGGAAAAGTAACGCGCCCCCAGAATAACTCACCCTTGGGGTGCCCGTGCTCATCCACCCGCATCAGGCCAGCTTCGGCCATCATCTCGGGCGTAATGCCTTTGGGTGCGAGAGCAGAAACCAGTTCTCCCCGCCTCTCACTCGCCCAACCCAAGCCAAAGGTTTCCAGCGTTTCCCGCGTGAGGCCGCGCCCCAACAGGTAATCCAACCCGGCGCGCCCTTCCGGTTTGTATAAAGCGTGAGACCAGATTTCCTGCGTAGCAGCCAGCACATCTTCCAGCGAACGCACATGCGCCACTTCTTCCTGCGTACGGCGCGTATCCTTTGGCACTTCCATGCCCGCGCTGGAGGCTAATTCCTCTACAGCTTCGGGGAAATTCTTGCCTTCCATCTGCATGACAAAGGAGATGACATCTCCATGCACACCGCAGCCAAAGCAGTGGAAGTGATCATCATAAACATAAAAGGAAGGTGTTTTTTCACCGTGGAAGGGGCAGCACCCTTTCCAGTTCCGCCCGGAGCGGGCCAGCTTGACCCTGCGCCCCACAACGGACGCAATGGGCGTGCGGGCCCGCAATTCATCCAGAAAAGCTGAATCAATCGCCATTGACTGTCCGTTTCATCAAGCGGCCCGACCAAGTGGCACAAAGCCACCTCAGATCGGGCCGATACTTATTTCTGCAATATGACGTTAAAAAACGCTTAGCCCAGACGTGCTTTGACAGCAGCACTGGCTTTACCCATATCCAGCGCCACGCCGAACTTGTTTTTAAGTTCCGCCATCACCTTGCCCATATCCTTCAGGCTTTCGGCTTTTACGGTAGCAACGGCTTCATCCACCGCGGCCTTCAGGGAAGCTTCATCCATTTCTGGCGGCAGATAGCCACGGATAACGTCAATTTCCGCCTCTTCCTTTTCTGCCAGTTCGGGGCGACCGCCATCACGGTACATGCCAGCAGATTCCGTGCGAGACTTTACCATTCCGCGCAATGCGGCAATGGCTTCGTTTTCATTCAGACCTTCCTGCCCTTTGGCACGGCCTGCAATTTCCACATCCTTCAGCTTGGCCGTAATCATCCGGATTGTGGCCACGCGGGCGCTTTCACCTGCTTTCATGGCTGTTTTCAGGTCTGCCATCAGGCGTTCACGTAATGTCATTTCCATATGCTCCGCTCTTTCTGTGCTGCAATCGGGCGCACCATATCACCCAGACTCACAAAAAACATCAGGCAGGAAATTAAAGTGCCACTCCGCCCTGCGCGGCACGTATGCAACACTGCGGGAAAAAACTTCCCACCCACTTACACCACCGCATCTTGCGTGTGGGAAATTTCTTCCCACCTAGGAAATCGAGTGCTAGAAGACGGCTTCGGGAGGCACAAGCACGCACATGCCCTTGTCCATAGATACCATTATCGCCCGGATTGGCGGCCCAGACGCCACAGCCAAGCTGACAGGCGTTGGCACAGAAGCCATCCGCAAATGGCGGCAGGCGCAGGCTATTCCGCCCCGCCATTGGCCAGTTATTGCGCAGGCCACAGGCCTTTCCCTGGAAGACCTCCAGCCCATTCCGACAGACCGACCCTCCCCCCATGCGGGAGACAGCAAGACAGGATCATCCATGCCCGACGCCCGCCCCGATGGCGCCACCGCCGCGCTTGTTCTCGCAGATGGAACCGTATTGTGGGGGAAAGGCTTTGGCGCTTTTACCTCCAAACCCTCCATTGGCGAAATCTGCTTTTCAACCGGCATGACCGGGTATCAGGAAACACTGACTGATCCATCTTTTGCCGGGCAGATCATTACCTTCACCTTCCCCCATATCGGCAATGTGGGCGCAAATGCTGAAGATGATGAAGCTGCAAAAGTGTTTGCCCGCGGCCTTGTGGTGAAGGAAGACCCCACAGCACCGGCCAACTGGCGCGCAACAGAAAGCCTTGATGCGTGGCTGAAGGAACGCGGTGTTTCCGGCATTGCTGGTGTGGATACCCGTTCCCTCACTCTGAAAATCCGGGACAAGGGTGCGCAAACAGCCGCGCTGGTTTTCCCGCAGGATGGCAAGTTTGATCTGGATGCCGTTTTGGCAGAAGCCAAAGCATGGCCCGGCCTTGAAGGCATGGATCTTGCCAAGGAAGTCACCTGCGCTGTTCCATATGCGTGGACAGAAAGCGTGTGGGAATGGCCCAAAGGCAGCAAGGAAGCCCCCGCAAACCGCCGCAAGGTTGTGGCTGTGGATTACGGCGCAAAACGTAACATCCTGCGCTGCCTTGTGGCCGCTGGATGTGACGTAACCGTTGTGCCCGCCACCACCACGGGTGAAGAAATTCTGGCCCTTAAGCCGGAAGGTGTGTTCCTTTCCAACGGCCCGGGTGATCCGGCAGCAACAGCTACATATGCTGTGCCCGCCATTAAAGCTGTGCTGGATGCCGGTGTGCCACTGTTTGGCATCTGCCTTGGCCATCAGCTTCTGGCCCGTGCGCTGGGTGCGAAAACCTACAAGATGGAACGCGGCCACCGCGGGGCCAACCAGCCGGTGCAGGATCTGGCCACCAAACGGGTGGAAATTACCAGCCAGAACCACGGTTTTGCCGTGGATGCCGACACCCTGCCCGCCGATGCTCACGTCACGCATGTCAGCCTGTTTGATGGATCAAACGAAGGCCTGGCATCAGACAAGTATCCGGCGTTTTCCGTGCAGTATCACCCCGAAGCCAGCCCCGGCCCGTCTGACAGCTTCTATCTGTTCAAACGCTTTGTCACCCTGATCGACCTTAACAGCGCCAAGAAATAACGGGAACGAACGTATCATGCCCAAACGGACAGACATCCGCTCCATCCTCATCATCGGCGCTGGCCCTATTGTTATCGGGCAGGCGTGCGAGTTCGATTACTCTGGCGCACAGGCCTGTAAGGCCCTGCGGGAAGAAGGCTACCGGGTTATTCTGGTAAACTCCAACCCGGCCACCATTATGACAGATCCCGGCCTTGCGGATGCCACTTATGTGGAACCCATTACGCCGGAAGTGGTGGAACGCATTATCCTTAAGGAAAAGCCAGATGCCGTGCTGCCCACCATGGGTGGCCAGACAGCGCTGAACACCGCTATGGCGCTGCATGCTTCGGGCTTTTTAACCAAGCACAACGTGGAACTGATTGGTGCAGACGCCGAGGTGATTGACCGGGCGGAAGACCGCCAGAAGTTCCGCGAAACCATGGATGCCATTGGCATTGAAAGCCCGCGCAGCTTTATTGCCCACACGCTGGCAGAAGCGCACGATGCGCTCAAGCAGATTGGCTTTCCGTCCATTATCCGCCCATCCTTCACCATGGGTGGTTCCGGCGGTGGCATTGCCTATAACCGTGAAGAGTTCGACCAGATCGTGCTTTCCGGGCTGGATGCCTCCCCCACCACGGAAGTGCTGGTGGAAGAATCCGTGCTGGGCTGGAAAGAGTATGAAATGGAAGTTGTGCGCGATAAGGCGGACAACTGCATTATCATCTGCTCTATTGAAAACATTGACCCAATGGGTGTGCATACGGGTGATTCCATCACCGTTGCCCCGGCGCTCACGCTGACTGACAAAGAATATCAGCGCATGCGTGATGCCTCCATTGCCTGCCTGCGGGCCATTGGCGTGGAAACGGGTGGTTCCAACGTGCAGTTTGGGATCAACCCCAAAGATGGCCGCATGGTGGTGATTGAAATGAATCCCCGTGTGTCTCGCTCCTCTGCGCTAGCATCCAAAGCAACGGGCTTCCCCATTGCCAAAGTGGCGGCCAAGCTGGCCGTTGGCTACACGCTGGATGAGCTGAAAAACGACATCACGCGCACCACCCCGGCCTCCTTCGAACCCACCATTGACTATGTGGTGGTGAAGATCCCGCGCTTTACGTTTGAAAAGTTCCCCGGCGCGCCAGCCCTGCTCTCCACCTCCATGAAATCGGTTGGGGAAGCCATGGCCATTGGCCGCTCCTTCCCTGAAGCCTTGCAGAAAGGTCTGCGCTCCATGGAAACCGGCCTGCACGGGCTGGACCCAGTGGAACAGCCCGGTGATGGTGGAGAAGATGCCTTCCGCGCGGCTCTTTCCCAACCCAAGCCAGAACGTATCCTTATGGCTGCGCAGGCGCTGCGTGCGGGCCTTTCCGTGGATGATATTCACGAAGCCTGCAAGTTTGAGCCTTGGTTCCTGCGTGAAATGGAAAAAATCATTCACGCAGAACGGGAAGTGGAAAACCACGGCCTGCCGAAGGATGCCCAGAGCCTGCGCCGCCTGAAAGCCCTTGGTTTCTCAGACGTGCAGCTTTCCCGCCTGTCTGGCACGCAGCCTGAAGAAGTGGCCAAACTGCGGGCAGAAGCTGGCGTTACGCCGGTTTACAAGCGCATTGATACCTGTGCGGGTGAGTTCGCATCCTCCACCCCGTATATGTATTCCACTTACGAAGGGCGGTTTGCGCCGCCAACCTGTGAATCCAACCCGACAGACCGGGAAAAGATTGTTATTCTAGGTGGTGGCCCCAACCGTATCGGGCAGGGTATTGAGTTCGATTACTGCTGTGTTCATGCCGCTTACGCCCTGCGTGAAGCCGGTTATGAAACCATCATGGTCAACTGTAACCCGGAAACGGTTTCTACCGACTATGACACCTCCGACCGTCTGTATTTTGAACCACTGACGGCTGAAGACGTGATCTCCCTTATCCGTTGCGAACAGCAGAAAGGCACGGTTAAGGGCTGCATTGTGCAGTATGGCGGACAGACACCTCTTAAACTTTCCCGCGCTCTGGAAGCCGCAGGTATTCCGCTGCTGGGCACCCCGGCAGATGCCATTGACCGGGCGGAAGACCGTGAACGCTTCCAGACCATGCTGCACAAGCTGGGCCTGCGTCAGCCAGAAAACGGTATTGCCCGTACGCCGGAAGAAGCCGAAGCCGTGGCCGAAAAAGTTGGCTATCCGGTTGTGGTGCGCCCTTCCTACGTGCTAGGTGGCCGCGCCATGGAAATTGTGTACGACCGTAACGGCCTGCAGCGCTACATGCGCGATGTGCTGACAATGGCCGGGCACGATATTTCCTCTGGCCCGATCCTGCTCGATCGTTACCTGAACGAAGCCATTGAAGCTGACGTGGACTGCATTGCAGACGGCACGGATGTGTATGTGGCCGGCGTGATGGAACACATTGAAGAAGCAGGCATCCACTCTGGCGATAGTGCTTGCGCCCTGCCGCCCTATACCCTTTCCCCCGCGATTGTAACTGAGCTGAAAGCCCAGACAGAGGCCATGGCGCGGGAACTGGGCATTGTGGGCCTGATGAACGTGCAGTACGCCATCAAGGATCAGGAAATCTTTGTTCTTGAGGTGAACCCACGCGCATCCCGCACCGTGCCGTTTGTGGCCAAGGCAACGGGTGTGCCGGTAGCCAAGATTGGTGCGCGCGTTATGGCTGGCGCCAAACTTTCCGGCTTCAATCTGGATGACCGAGCCGTGGTGCCGCATGTTGCGGTGAAGGAAGCTGTATTCCCCTTCAACCGCTTTGCGGAAGTAGACACTATTCTGGGGCCAGAAATGCGCTCCACGGGTGAAGTCATGGGGCTGGATACATCTTTCGAGCGTGCCTTTGCCAAATCCCAGCTTGGGGCTGGCGTTAAGTTGCCAACCTCCGGCACGGTGTTCCTTTCCGTGCGTGAAAGTGACAAGCCCCAATTGCCGCCGCTGGGCCGCCTGCTGGCTTCTATGGGCTTCCGTATCATGGCCACCCGTGGCACAGCCAAAAAGCTGCGCGATTCCGGTATTGAGGTCAACCTTGTGAACAAGGTGCTGGAAGGCCGCCCACATTGTGTGGATGCCATTCGCTCTGGCGAAGTGCAGATGGTTATCAACACGGCACAGGGTGCGCAGTCTGTGGCGGACAGTTTTGATATCCGCCGCTCCGCCCTTGTGCTGGGCATTCCGCACTACACCACCATGGCCGGCGCGCGGGCTGCAATTCATGCAATTGCGGCAATGCGTGAAGGACCGCTTGATGTTGCGCCACTTCAGTCATACTTTAGTGGAACATTCTAAGCTAAAGGCGCGGGCATAACCTGCCCGCGCCTCCTTAGCCATGTTCGGGTGGCAGCCTGCTTTTGCAGGTTATGCCTTGCCCGTGTAACTGTTTAACTTTTGCGCCGGAACCCGCTGGTTCCGGCTGCTTTTTTAAGTCTGGGGATGCGTCTTGCAGAAAACTCCAATGACGGGCAAGGGCCTGCTGCAGCTAGAAGATGAGCTGCGCAAGCTGAAATCAGAAGAACGTCCGGCAGTTATCCGCGCCATTGCGGAAGCCCGTAGCCACGGCGATCTTTCTGAAAATGCGGAATATCACGCAGCACGGGAACGACAGTCCTTTATTGAAGGCCGTATTCTGGAGCTGGAAGAGCTTATTTCCACCGCAGAAGTTATTGAGCCCACTTCCCTTTCCGGCAAGCAAGTCAAGTTCGGGGCCACTGTGTGCCTGGTGGACGAAGATACGGACAAGGAAATTACGTACCAGATTGTTGGCCTGCACGAAGCAGACATCAAACAGCATAAAATTTCCATTTCCTCCCCACTTGCCAAGGCGCTGATTGGCAAGGAAGAAGGCGATACCGTTTCTGTGCCCGCACCGGGCGGAGATCGGACTTACGAAATCCTTTCCGTCAAATTCATCTAATATGATCACGTTTGAGGATGTCACAGCCGCGGCAGATCGTATCCGTGGCAATGTGATCCGCACGCCCACCATTGCTTCCCACGCGCTTTCCAAGGCAACCGGGGCCGATATTACCCTTAAGCTTGAAAATCTTCAGGCTGTCGGGTCGTTCAAGGAACGTGGTGCCGCCAACAAGCTGGCACTGCTTTCCCCCGAAGAACGCAGCCGTGGTGTCATTGCCGTATCCGCTGGCAACCATGCGCAGGGTGTGGCCCGCCATGCCAGCCTGCTGGGTATTGATGCCGTTATTGTCATGCCCAAGTTTACGCCGGCAGGCAAAGTGGTGCGTACCCGCAACTGGGGGGCCCGTGTTATTCTGGAAGGCGAAAGCTTTGCAGAAGCCCTGATGTTTGCAGAAGACCTGCAAGCGCGTGAAGGCCGCACCTTTATCCACCCGTATGATGACCCCGCAATTATGGCGGGCCAAGGCACCTGTGCGCTGGAGCTTTTTCAGGACGCTGGGCCGTTGGATGCGCTGGTGGTGCCTATTGGTGGTGGGGGCCTTCTTTCTGGCTGTGCCGTGGCGGCCCGCGCCATGCGCCCGGATATCAAGCTGATTGGTGTGCAGGTGGAAAAGTATGATTCCCTGTGTGCCTTCCCCGGCCCAGCCACGCGCCCCAATGGTGGCGCCACCATTGCGGAAGGTATTGCCGTTCTGCAAATTGGACGCCAGACGGATGAAGTTATCCGCAAGCTGGTTGATCAGGTTCTGGTTGTTTCTGAATCCGCTATTGAAAACGCCATTACCCTGCTGGCTGAAGGTGCCAAGCAGGTCAGTGAAGGCGCAGGCGCTGCCGGGCTTGCTGCCCTGCTAACCTACCCGGATATGTTCCGCGGTAAAAAGGTTGCCCTGCCTGTTTCTGGCGGAAACATTGATAGCCGTATTCTGGCCAACACTCTGCTGCGCGCCATGCTGCGTGATGGCCGCATTTTGCGCCTGATTATGGAAATTCCAGACCGCCCCGGTGTTCTGGCCGACATTTCCAAAAGCATTGGGGAAGCTGGCGGCAATATTATCGAAGTTTCGCACCAGCGCCTGTTCGCAGCACCTTCCGTGCAGGCAGCACAGTTGGAAGTGATGATAGAAGCGCGAGACCCAGAACACGCTGCCCTTATCACGCAGGAACTTGGTAAATCCTACATTGTGCGCCGCGCCTGAAAACTTTTAGGTGTTGAGGCTTTTACAAGGGCAGCTCCAGTATTGGGGCTGCCCTTTGTGTTTGGGCATACGGGCACCTGCTGCACTTGCCCTCTTTGTCTTCATGCAATTTGGTGGCATTATTCACGCATAAACAAAAAACATAAAAAGGCTTAACCTATGACCTCCACATCGCACCCACAGAAAAGACCAGTTATGCTTGTCATCCTTGATGGGTTTGGATGGCGAGAGGATCAATCAGACAACGCGGTGAAGATTGCCCGCACCCCCAACTTTGATAAGCTGTGGCAAAACAGCCCGCACAGCTTTGTGCGCACCAGTGGTGAAGATGTTGGCCTGCCTGAAGGCCAAATGGGTAATTCCGAAGTTGGGCACCTGAATATTGGTGCAGGCCGTGTGGTGATGCAGGAACTACCCCGCATTTTCACCGCCATTCGGGATGGCAGCCTTGCCCGTAACCCGGTGATGGAAAACTTTATTGTCACGCTGAAAAAAACCGGCGGCACCTGCCACCTGATGGGCCTTGTTTCTCCCGGTGGTGTACATTCTCATCAGGATCATGCTGCGGCTCTTGCCCATATTATTGCCCAAGCCGGTGTGCCAGTGGCGTTCCACCTGTTTACAGATGGGCGCGATACCGCCCCACGCTCCGCGCAGGAGTTTTTGAAAAAACTCCGCGCTGATCTACCTTCTTCCGTAAAGCTCGCCACCATTTCCGGCCGCTATTACGCCATGGACCGCGACAAACGGTGGGACCGGGTAGAAAAAGCCTACAACGTCATTGTCAGCGCAGAAGGCCCGCAAGCTGCCACGCCGGAAGATGTGGTAAACGCCGCTTATCAGGCAGATATTTCGGATGAGTTCATCATCCCCACCGTGCTGGAAGGCTACACCGGCATGAAGGATGGAGATGGCATTCTCTCCTTCAACTTCCGCGCAGACCGTATCCGCCAGTTGATGGATGCCCTGCTGGAGCCTGATTTTGATGGCTTTGCGCGTGGCAAGGTTGTGCAGTTTGCCGCCGCTGTGGCCATGACACATTACAGCGATACACTTTCCAAACGCATGTCCATTCTGTTCCCGCCAGAGGAACTGACAAACCTGTTGGGAGAAGTTGTCTCCCGCGCAGGCCTCAAGCAGATCCGCATGGCGGAAACAGAAAAATATCCGCACGTCACCTACTTCATGAACGGTGGGCGCGAAATGCTGTTTGAAGGGGAAGATCGTATTCTGGTGCCATCCCCCAAAGTGGCCACGTATGATCTTCAGCCGGAAATGTCTGCCCCGGAACTGACGGACAAAGCCGTAGCCGCCATTAAAAGTGGTGAATACGACTTGCTTGTTCTCAACTTTGCCAATCCGGACATGGTCGGCCATACGGGTAAACTGGATGCCGCCGTAAAGGCGGTGGAAGCTGTGGATACCGGTTTGGGCCGTATTGCGCAGGCCATAGCAGAAGAACATGGCGCGCTATTGGTAACAGCCGATCATGGCAACTGTGAAACCATGAAAGACCCAAAAACGGGCGGGCCACATACATCGCACACACTTAACCTTGTGCCCTTTATTGCCTATGGTTCGGGTGCATCCGCCCTGCGCGATGGTGGCAGACTGGCAGATATTGCCCCCACGCTGCTGGCTCTTCTCAACCTGCCAAAACCTGCGGAAATGACGGGTTCTTCCCTGCTTGAACGCTGAATGAAACGTATCCGGCCTTTTTCTTCCCCTGTCTGCCCTTCTTCCCACTGGGGAAAACTGGCCGGATATACGGCGCTTCTGGTTGCAGCCCCTGCTTTGCTGGCGGGCTACCCGGCAATGCCCTTACAGGCTGCAACCACACATCATAAAAAAGCAGCTACGGCACATCATTCCACACAAACTGCGGCCAAAACATCTGCGCGGGAAAGTAAAGCCCACAGTACACATACGCGCAAAAGCAAAACGGCTGCAGAACCTTCCGTCATGTCTGATCGTTCCGTGCGGGAAGCGCAGGCTGCCGTCAATGCAGCCCATGCACAGCATGAGGCCATGGAGCAGGAAAAAGCCCGCCAAGCCGCAGCAGTTGCGCAATCTCGTAGCCAGAATGAGGCGGCTCAGGCTGCAGCGGCAGAAGCCAAAAACCGTGCGCTTTCACTTTCTGCTGCAACGGTAAGTGCCACATCGCAACTTCAAAGCACAGAACAGCAGATTGCTGATCTGCAAGACCAGATTTCGAATGTCAAAAAAGAGCAGGCATCCCTTCAGGCCGCCCTGGTGCAAGATGCCCATGCGCTTGCCCCTATTCTGCCTTTGGCGGAACGTCTTTCCCTTTATCCATCAGATACCTTGCTGGCTGCCCCCATGCCGCAGGGTGATGCCATTACCGGCTTTTTGGTTTTGCGCGGGCTTTCCCGGCAGATGGAGCAGGAAGCCGAAGGCATGCGCGCCCGTCAGGCTCGGCTGGCTGCATTAAATACCACGCTCACAAACAAGCTGGCTGAATTAAACCAGCTTGAGCAAACCCAAAGCCACCAGCGCGATACCGTGCGCCAACAAGCTGCCCTTGCGCGGGAAGCACAAAAACAGGCGTCTGCCACTGCCATCAGCACCACGCATCAGCTACAGGCCGCAACACAACGCGCGGCCAGTTTGCAGGATGCCGTTTCCAAACTGGATGCCCTTCAGGCACAGGCCGAATCTGCCCTGCAAAAGGAAATAGCTGCCGCAGAACGCGCGCATGAGGCCGCGCGGGCAGAAGCCGCACGCCGTAAAATGGCCGCTATGGTAAAAACACAGGGGCCTGGGCTGGCCGAACATCCTTCTGCCGGATCTGGCCTGCGGCCCGTTGCGGGCACGCTTATTTCCACTTGGGGGTCTGCCACCGAATCTGGCCCTGCTACGGGTATGACATATCGCACACCCCCCGGCGCCAGTGTGCGCGCCCCCTGTGCTGGCACTGTGGATTTTGCAGCCCCGTTCCGCACCTATGGGCAAATGCTTATTTTAAATTGCGGCCGCCATTACCGCTTTATCATGGCGGGCCTGAGCGGACTGGCCGTAGATATGGGCCAGAGTTTGACAAAGGGCGCACCTATAGGACAGATGGGCAGTTCCGGAGGCTCTGGCACGCTGTTCATTCAGTTGCGCCATGGGCAGAAAACCATCAATCCCGCGCCGTTTCTGTAATGGCAGAAAACACGCTGGCACTTTGCCAAGCCGGAGTACAAAGGTTACTCTGCCCAACCAACGCCAGAACATCTGGTTATGCGCGTAAAACCTTGGCCACACCCCTATTGTGCTGGCTGAAAAGACAGGAAGAACACGCAAGGGCCACATACAGCCCTGCGACAGGAGAGACGATCGCATGAAGTTCCGCACAGGTCTGATGTTCGGCGCCACTGCCTTAACCGGCCTTGCCCTGGCTTTTCATCCGGGCCATTTTTCTGGCTCTGCCCTTGTAGCTTCCCCCGCGCAGGCTGCCACTGCGCCAGATGCCACACCCACCACAAACCATGCTGAAACATACCGGCTGCTCACACTGTTTGGCACGGTTATGGACATGATCCGCCAACAGTATGTGGAACCTGTTTCAGACCGTGATCTGATTACGAATGCGCTGAATGGCATGTTGAGCGGGCTGGACCCGCACAGCTCCTACATGACGCAAAAACAGTATGATGACATGATGGTACAGATGAAGGGCGAGTTCGGCGGCCTTGGTCTGGAGCTTCAGCAGCAGGATGGGCATATCCGCGTTGTGTCCCCCATTGATGGCACACCGGGTTTTCGGGCTGGCATCAAGCCGGGTGATTACATTATTGCCGTAGATGGCCACCCAATTGACGGCACACCGCTGGATGAAGCCGTGAAGAAAATGCGCGGCAAGGCCAACACCAAAATTACCCTGACACTGGTGCGCGAAAAAACACCCAAACCGATTGTGGTGACGCTAACGCGTGAAGTGATTCACATCGATGTAGTGAAATCCGCGCTGTATGACCGGGTGGGTTACATCCGCGTGGCACAGTTTAACGAAACCACGGAAAAAGAACTGCTGAAGGCTTATAATAGCCTCAAGCAGCAAGCTGGTGGCAAGCTGGCCGGGCTGGTGCTGGATCTGCGGAATGATCCGGGTGGTCTGTTAGATCAGGCTGTGGATGTCTCTTCCAACTTCATCCGCTCAGGCGAAATTGTTTCCACCCGCTCGCGCAACCCCAAAGACAGCCAGCGTTGGGATGCCCACGGCACCGACATTACAGATGGCCTGCCTCTGGTAGTGCTCATTAACGGTGGCTCCGCTTCTGCTTCCGAAATTGTTTCCGGCGCATTGCAGGATCATCACCGGGCAGTGCTGGTTGGCACGCGTTCCTTCGGTAAGGGTTCTGTGCAGTCCATTATCCCCATTCCGGGTAATGGTGCTGTGCGGCTGACCACCGCACGTTACTATACCCCTTCTGGCCGCTCCATTCAGGCGTTGGGCATCACACCCGATATTGTGGTGAAGGAAACGCGCGAAGACCCAGCTTTCAGCCTGCGCGAAGCTGATCTGGAACATATTCTGAAAAATCAGGGTGGCAACCAGACCAAGGCGCAGCCACGCACGGATCTGCCTGCCATTGCCAAGGATATTCCAAACGAACCGCCAGCAAACTGGCCGGAGTTTGAATACGACAAGCCCGCAACAGACTTCCAGCTTCAGGAAGGCCTGCGTATTGTGCGCTTTATGGCTGGCCTGCCTTCTCCAGATCCGGCTGCATCTCTGCCGCCTGCCAAGCAACCCGCCAAAACGGATAGTGCAACGCACCACTAAGGGCGCGAAAGGGAAAGGCCATGCACACTCCATCGCTCTGGCAGCAACTGCCCTCTAACGGGCGCGCCTTTATCCGCTTCTGGGGCGGGTGCGCCACAGCCGCTGTGGCTCTGGCCATAGGGTTGCAGGTTATGGGGCCGCCCGGCCTTTCCATTGAGGGGCAGGATATTGATGTTTCGGCTGATTCTGCTGCCAAACAATCCTCCCCCGCACAGCGCACCACCATTCCGGGGCCGCAGGCTGATCTGCTGGAAAGCAAGAATGGGCCAGGGGGCTTTCCCCTCCCCAAAGTGGGTGCGCATGATCGCACACCCAAAAAGGTTTATGCCGCCCCTGCGGTGGACGTACCGCCCGGCACCCCCATGGTGGCTTTGCTGATTGATGGCATAGACCAGACAGATGACCTGACAACCGAAGCCATAAACTCCCTACCCGGCCCGGTTTCTCTGGGTATTTCACCCTACGCCGCCAACCCTGAAGAACTGATGAACGCAGCACGCCAGCACCGGCATGAAACGCTGCTTTCTCTCCCCATTCAGGATAACGCCACCAAGAACACAGATGCCGGCCCCAAAGCACTTGGGCTGCTGCTTTCACCCCAGCAGAACATGGATAATCTGAACTGGGCACTTTCTCATCTGGCGGGGTATGTGGGTGTTACCAACGCCTTTGCCGGGCAGAACGGTGGCAGCTTCCCGCAATCTGAAAGCTTTAAATCTCTGGTAAAGGCCATAGACCAGCGTGGCCTGCTTTATCTGGATGCTACACCTGGCACGCAAACCGAAGGTGCTAGCAGCACTGCTACCGCTGATGTGGTGGTGAACACGGATACGGATATTGTAAACATTGATATCCAGTTGCTGAAACTCCAGCAATTGGCACGGCAGAACGGGCGCGCCATTGGCATTTTGGGGCCATTGCGGCCTGTAGCCATGGCCTGCCTGCGCGCATGGTTGCCGCACCTCAAAGATATGGGCATTGCATTGGTGCCTGTCAGCCAGATTGTTCTGCCGCCGGATATGTCTGCTTACGGCCCAGCCGCCGCAGATGGCAGCATGCATGTGAACCTCTCCAACCCACGTGTGCAGCAGCAAGGCCAGCCGCAACAATGACAGATGTAAGCTCTCCGTCCCTTCCGTATCGCCCTAATGTTGGGGCCATGATCTTTCATGCTGATGGACGCATTTTTATTGCCCGGCGCACGGATATGCCCGGCGCTGGCGGCCCATTAAGCGAAGGCACATGGCAATGCCCCCAAGGCGGCATTGATGCCGGAGAAGACCCAAAAAAAGCCGTACTGCGCGAAGTGGCAGAAGAAATTGGCACAGACAAAGTGCGTATTCTGGCCGAACATCCAGAATGGATTACGTATGATCTGCCCCAGCACCTCATAGGCCGTGCATTGGGTGGGAAGTATCGGGGCCAGACACAAAAATGGTTTGCCCTGGCTTTTGAGGGCACAGATGCCGATATCCGGCTGGATGCCCAAACCCCTGCGGAATTTGACGCATGGCAATGGATAGACCTTGCCACCCTACCGCAGCAGAATGTCGGGTTTAAAAAACCGATTTACGAACGCTTGGTGCAGGATTTTGCGCAGTTTGTAAAACCTCGCGCATAAACATAACGCACAATAAAAAAGCTCCCTGACCAACCATAGTCAGGGAGCTTTTTTGTTGGCTTTTTGCCGTGCTTTTTAGTGTGCGCCCGTCGTTTTGCCGCTGCCTGTAATGGCAGAAAACAAAAAGCAGAACGGCACGCACAGAAACGAGCCGATACCCAAGATCATAAACACTTCATTGTAAGACAGCATGGCCACCTGCCGGGTAAATTCCTGAAACAGGGTGTGCTGGGCAATGGCCTGTGCCGCACCAGGGGCGTATCCGTGGGCTGTGGCAACACCTTTGGCCTGTGCCAGATAATCATTATACGGCTGATGATACGGCGTCATCCACTGCACCATGTAGGACTGATGCGCCTGCCGTCGCTCTGTAAGCAATGCCGTAGCACCGGAAATAGCCAAAGAGCCCAACACGTTACGTGCCATACTGAATAGCGCCGAGGCATCTGCATTCAGTCTTTCGGGAATGGTGGAATACGCAATGGTAGAAAGCGGCACAAACAGAAAGGCCAAGCAGGCTGTCTGGCTCATGCGGAACAGCATGAGGTGATGGAAGTCCAGCAACGGCAGCAAATGGGCGGACCAGAACAGAGCTATGCCCATAAGCCCAAAACCCAGTGCAATCACATTGCGCACGGGCATGAGCGTCATCAGCTTCCCCACAATCGGGATAAGGAAGATAACGGCAATCCCCCCCGGAGAAAGCAGCAAACCGGAAATTGTGGCCGTGTAACCCATAACCTGCTGGGCAAACTGCGGAACAATAATGGCGGATGCATAAAGCAGCGCGCCCATTGCCCCCATAAGTGCCGTGCCTACCGCAAAGTTGCGGTCCTTGAACACGCGCAAATCCACCGCCGGGTTTTTGGCATGCAGCAGCCACAAAATAGCGCCACCAATGCCCAAAAACGCCAGAACACCCATAATGCGAATGAAGGTGGAACCAAACCAGTCTGCATCCTCACCACGGTCCACCATCACTTCAAGACTGGCAAAACCAATGGTTATCAGGCTGATGCCTATGGCATCCACCGGGGCTTTCTGCTTGCGCGCCCACGGTGGGTCCTCCACCAGCGCCATCACACCCACAGTTGTAAGAAACCCGAATGGCACGTTGATGAAGAAAATCCAGCGCCATGAGAAGTTATCGGTAATCCACCCACCCAGCGTTGGGCCAATAACCGGCCCCACAACGGCAGCAATGGCGGTAAGGCCAAATGCTGCGGCACGCTTTTCGGGCGGGAAGCTATCCAGAATAATGGACTGCTGGTTGGGCTGAAGCCCTCCGCCAAAAAAGCCCTGCATCAGACGGAAAATAACCAGTTCAGCAAGGCTGGTAGCCGTACCGCACAAAAACGACGATACGGTGAACATGACAATACAGATAAGAAAGTAGTTCTTGCGGCCAAAAACCTTACCCAGCCAACCAGAAATTGTCAGCACAATCCCGTTGGCGACCAGATAGGCCGTGAGTGTCCACGTGGCATCATCATACGTGCTGGACAAGCTCCCTGCGATATGCGGCAGGGAGACGTTCACGATGGTTGTATCCAGAATTTCCATGAACGCCGCCATGGTAACTACAAAGGCGACAGTCCACGGATTATGCTTTGGCTTCCACCCGCCGGGGGCTACTTCGGCCTGTGTGCTCATTGCGCAGCCGGGGCCGGAGTTGCGGGTTCAGCCCCATCACGCGGCGCTGCATCAGAATGGCCTTGTGTATCCACATGCACTGTTGGCACCACGGACATGCCAAGTGCCAGCGGCTGGTTGGGATCCAGACCATCATCAATCAGGATTTTAACCGGCACACGCTGCACGATTTTTACGTAGTTGCCTGTTGCGTTTTCTGGCGGGAAGGCACTGAACTGCGCGCCCGTGCCTTTTTGCAGTGAATCAATATGCCCATGCACCTTGAGGGATGGATAGGCATCTACCTTGATATCCACCTTCTGGCCGGGCTTCATGCGGGTAATCTGGGTTTCCTTATAGTTGGCCACCACCCACACTTCCGGCTCTACAATGGACAGTATATTCTGCCCCTGCTGCACGTAATTGCCTTGCTCCAGATTACGCTGGGAAATCCAGCCATCATGCGGGGCACGAATTTCTGTCCATTCCAGATTCAGGTTTGCGGTTTCCAGCCGGGCCTGTGCAGTTTTAACCGCTGCTTCTTCCTGACTGATCTGAATGGCGGCATTCTGGATGTTAGGCTGCACGGGCATGGCCATCTGCACGGCACCCTGTGCGGCTATCACACGAGCCTTGGCGGCATCCAACGCAGCACGAGCGGAATCTATATCCTGCTGCGAAGTTGCTGCACGTTCCACCACATGCTGGCGGCGGAAATCTGTTTGCGCCTTAAATTCCTGCGCTTTGGCAGCTTCTAGCTGACCTTTTGCCTGCAACAGCTTACCGGGGAACTCCAGCATGGCCACCATGTGCATCATGTCACTGGCGTTCTTGGAGGCCTGCGCACTTTCAACCTGTGCGGCGGCCTGATCTCGCGCGGCTTTCCAGTCTCGCGGGTCTATGCGGGCCAAAAGCTGGCCTTTGCGTACAAACTGGTTATCGTTCACCAGCAGTTCTGTCACATACCCGCTTACATGTGGCGCAATGGTAATGGCGCGCCCGGCAGTAAAGGCATCATCGGTTTCAACTTCATTACGAGTCATAAACCAGTACACACCGGCACCCACAGCCAGTACGGCAATAACCCCAGTGAGAATAATCTTGCGGCGGGGATTCTCTTTTTTCTTTTCTTCTGGCTTGGCTGGTGCGCCGGTATTTGCGGAAGACTGGTCGTTGTGGTCGTCTGTCATACTGTTCCCTGCCATCTCAAACGCACGGCGCATACCCTGCTTTTTCGGTCACTCTTTCTCTGACCGAACTGGTCGGTCAGAGTTGTGGCATGTTCACAAGCAGGCATCAAGTCGCACATGGCATTCAGCGCATGTGCAAGCTGGGTTTTTAATGTTTTGCTGTAAAAAAGACGCAGTTTGCTACGTCTGATCTGCTGCGCTGGCCTTAGCGTTCCAGCCCCTGCGTTCTGACCAGACGCGCATACAGGCCATTTTGCGCCATAAGTTCATCATGGTTTCCGCATTCCACAGCATGGCCTTCCTGCATCACCACCACCAGATCAGCCGAACGCACGGTGGAAAGACGGTGCGCCACAACAAGCGTGGTGCGCCCCTTGCGCAAGGTTGCCAAGGCATCCTGCACTGCGGCTTCGTTCTCACTATCCAGCGCACTTGTGGCTTCATCCAGCAGCAGAAGGCGCGGGTTGCGCAGCAGCGCGCGCGCCAAGGCCACACGCTGCCTTTGGCCGCCAGAAAGCCGCTGCCCACCCGGCCCCACTATGGTTTCATAGCCTGCAGGTAGGGCCAGAATAAACTTTTCAGCCGCCGCGGCCTTGGCTGCTGCTTGCACTTCTTCTTCCGTGGCAGTGGGGCGGCCTATCAGAATGTTATCGCGCACAGAAAGATCAAACAGCAACGGATCCTGGCTGACATAAGCAATGGCATCTCGCAGGCTGGCCAGCGTGAGATCACGCAGTTCTTGCCCATCCAGCAAAATACGGCCTGATGTCACATCGTGCAGGCGCGGCACGAGGGAAAGTGCGGTGGACTTACCTGCACCAGATGGCCCCACCAAAGCTACGGTAAAGCCCGGCTTGGCCTCAAAATTCAGGCCAGAAAGGCCAACGCGCCCATCTGGGTAAACAAAACCTACATTCTCAAAAACCAGATCACCCTGTCCGGCACAAAGGGGCACCGCGTTCGGACAATCTGCCACAGCGGGTTTTTCATCAATAATTTCAAAAATACGCACAAGCCCGGCTAGACCTTCCTGCAAAGCAGCGTTCAAGGCCCCCAATGCACGCAGTGGGCGTGCTGCCAGCAACAATGCCGCTACAAAGCCGGAAAAATCCCCCAATGTGGCGCCACCCATAGCAGCACGCCACCCTGCAAAACCCAGTACGGCAGCCACGGCCGAGCCACCCAGTGCTTCCAACAAGGGATCAACACGCGCACGGCCCCGCGTAATGCGCAACATAGCCTGATGCAGATGATCGAAGGAAATAGCTGCGCGTTCTTCCTCACGCTGTTCGAGCCGATACACGCGCACGGTACGGGCCTGACTGAAACTTTCTGTGAGAAAAGCAGCGGTTTCTCCAATCCGCTCCTGCATCCCACCAGATGCGCGGCGCACGCGCTTGCCCAGTTTTTGGATAGGCACTGCAGCAATGGGATAAAGCAGACCGGCTATCAGGCTGAGTTCCCAATCCATATAGAACATGGAGGCAATCAGCCCCACCACGGTAACAACATCACCCAGCGAGTTCACAGCCCGGATCATGGCTTCACGGATGGAAACGGCATCCGTGGTAAAACGTGCGGCCAGTTTGGCTGGGGCTTCACGCTCTACATCGGTAATATCCGCCTGCATCAGATGTGCGAACATCTCGCTTTGCAAACCGCGAATAACCTTGAGCACCAACCCCTGAGACGCCAGCGTTTGCGCGTATTGGGAAATGGATTTGGCAACCGTAATCAGCACCACCAGCAGCGGCACCTGGTACAGAATGCGGGAATCGTGGCTGGAAAACATATCCAGCGCGCGCTGGATAACCAGCGGATACAATGCCGTAAGCCCGGCGGTTAACACCGTAAGCAGCACAACAGCCGTAAGATTGCCGGGATAACGGCGCACCTGCCCCCGCCATAACCTCCTCAGAAGCACGCGGGTATCATCCGGCAACAAATCGCGGGATGAACGGGACGAACGGGTAGAGGAAGCAGATGCTTGTGACGTCATGCGCTCTTCTCTAACAGCCTCCCACCCTTTCACGTAAGAGGCTGACGCATGGTTTTATTATGGCAACGCTTTAGCCAGCCCTAACGCATGGGCCAAACAGGTCTGTTTATCCGCAGTGCACCCGCCCTGTTGCCACCAGTTGCGCACATCTTTCAGCACCTGCCCAACATGCGGCCCCGGCTGGCAGCCTGCATCCAGCATGTCTCGCCCAGCTAGTGGAAACACGGGTATTTCAAGTCGCGCCAAACGCTGACGCAGTTCTGTGCCCAAAACATCAGCATGCCGCGCCTGATACAGCCAACTGCGTGCAGTCAAAATATCCGGCGGTGTATCTGCCAATAAGTGGCGTAATTGCGCATCAGACATATCGGGCAAAGGCACGGGGTCAGCCTGCATGGCTTTCAGACGCGCGGCTTCAGCACGGGAAAATTTAAGGCGGCGCGCCAGATCCGCACTTTTGTCTGGCACCAAAGCTGCCAACCGCAACAGGGCATCTGCTGGCGGATTAAACGCCATTAACTGCACAAACAAAGGCACATGCGCACCTTCTGGCAGCAAAACAGGCAGGATACCGGCCTGCTGCATCAGATACACAACGTCCAGCACCTTCGGCCCAGCCAGAATACGCTTGAGTTCAGACCATATACGCTCAACAGACAAGCCATTCAGCAATTCTGCCTGTGTAGTAATGGCGTGCATGGCCTGTGCATCTGCCTGCCCACGCCCATAGCGCCCCCAGAAGCGAAAAAACCGCAGAATACGCAGGGCATCTTCCTGTATCCGCAGCGTGGCATCGCCTACAAAGCGCACACTTCCATCTGCCAGATCATGCTGGCCGCCAAAATAATCATGCACAGTACCCGTGCTGTCACAGGACATGGCATTGATTGTAAAATCACGGCGCGCGGCGTCTTCCTGCCAGTTGTCTGTCCAGCACACCACAGCGTGGCGTCCGTCTGTTTCCACATCTCGCCGCAGGGTGGTAATTTCATAGGGCGCGGAATCGATCACCGCCGTAACCGTGCCATGCGCCAGCCCTGTGGGCACCACTGTCATACCCTGCGCCTTCAGGCGCTGCATCACCTCCTCGGGCGGTTGGGGCACTGCCAGATCAATGTCCGCAATGGAGCGTCCCACCATCAGATCACGCACCGCACCGCCGACAAGACGTGCATCGGGCAGCACGGCCCATATCTGCTCCAGCGCGTGCAGACGCGTGGGTTCCAAGCGGTCCAATAATTTACGGGTCATACGTCGCAGTCTGTGCCGGATGTTTGTCTGGCAAGCGGGAAAAAGCAGCCACAACTCCAAACCCCCATGCAGGGGATACCCTGGCACATGCCCGGCTCCGCCAAAGCCGCCAGCTCGTACCACACTGGGCGAGATAAACGCGCCTCTAGCGGAAAATGCCTGTTATCGCCTTCCCGCAGCCGGATATAGGGGGGGCAACTCTCCGGACAGGCCTCTGGCGGCATGTTCCAATCTGTCCGAATCGGGTGTTCCGGCCCGGCTACCACCACTTCATCCATATTGGTGCGAAAACACAGCCGCTGCATTTTGCCACAGCCCGTCCAATCCAGCTCTACCGCCAGAAAAGGTACGTCTTCCACCTCGATATACCCGGTCTCAAACGGGGAGCGCAGCAGGTATGCCCCTTTTTCATCCCGCGTGAGCATGGAGCCAAACATGCACAGCATGGCCTTACGCTTTATGGGTGTGCCCCGATAAAGCCACACGCCATCGCGCCGCACCAGAAAAGGCAGATATCCCAAGTCATGCCTTTTTCTTTCCGGGCTTTCCTGATGCCCCGAACAGGCAAGACTGTCGCCACTCACTGCGTGTTCGCCTTTCACTGGCCTATCATCCTGTAATACGTGTCCATACCGTCATCCTGATGATATAGGGATGATACCCCGCTTGATGTAAGCCCCGTATGTGCTTCACACTGGAACCATGACCGCATCAGACGCATCGCAGCCCGCGCAACAGCCCTCCTCTCCTCCCGAAGTGCGGGAGGCAGACCGTATCTGCGAACGGCTGCAAGCCGTGCAGCAGGAAACCTCTCGCATTGTTTTTGGCCAAAAACAGGTTATCCGCCAAACACTTGCCACCATTCTGGCAGGTGGGCATGCGCTTTTGGTGGGCGCGCCCGGTTTGGGCAAAACATTGCTGGTCACAACTTTGGGAACAGTGCTGGGGCTTGATTCGCGCCGCGTGCAGTTCACGCCAGACCTTATGCCCTCCGACATTACGGGCAGTGAAATTCTGGATGAAGATGCATCAGGCCATCGCAGCTTTCGCTTTGTGCCTGGCCCTGTGTTCTGCCAACTGTTAATGGCGGATGAAAT
Source organism: Acetobacter pasteurianus (assembly GCF_009914215.2). Classification (NCBI taxonomy): domain Bacteria; kingdom Pseudomonadati; phylum Pseudomonadota; class Alphaproteobacteria; order Acetobacterales; family Acetobacteraceae; genus Acetobacter; species Acetobacter pasteurianus. The sequence continues at coordinate 275,635 of NZ_CP039846.2, forward strand.
CAACCGTGCCAGCCCACGCACGCAGTCTGCCCTGTTGCAAGCCATGCAGGAACACCGCGTAAGCGTGGCCGGAACGGAATACCCCCTGCCGCGCCCCTTCTATGTTCTAGCCACCCAGAACCCCATGGAGCAGGAAGGCACCTACCCGCTGCCAGAAGCACAGCTTGACCGCTTTATGCTGCAAATTCCGCTCTCCTTCCCCGATGAAGCAGCGGAACGGCAGATGCTGCTGGCCACCACTGGCGCACAAACAGAGCAACCCCAAACCCTTATGGATGCCACAAGCCTACTGGAAGCACAGGCACTGGTGCGCCGCATTCCGGTGGGTGAAAAAGTGCTGGATGCCATTCTCGATCTGGTGCGCAACGCGCGGCCAGAAACCACGCAGGATGCCACCTTGCGTGAACAAATTGCATGGGGCCCCGGCCCGCGTGCTGCGCAAACGCTTATGCTGGCCACACGTGCGCGCGCTTTGCTGGATGGCAGACTTTCCCCCAGCCTTGATGATGTTGCCGCACTGGCACAGCCTGTTCTGGCCCACCGTATGGCGCTGACTTTTGCCGCCCGTGCTGAAGGTGTGCAGATTCAGGATGTGATCTCTCGCCTTCTGCAACAGTTGGGTTAAAGCCATTGCGCGGCCCATCTTTTCTTACCGCCGCATTCCGCCGCAATAAGGCTGGCACCACTCGGGCTCCGCATTTTGCCACGCTGGCGGATGAGTCTATTGCCATTGGGCAACCTTCCGCCCTTACCCAACAGGCGCAGGCTTTGGCAGCGCGCATGCCCGATCTGATTGTGCAGGCCAACCGCACAGCCGCCACGCTGGCGGCCGGGCAGCACCCGCAACATCGTGCAGGATGGGGTGATACCTTCTGGCAATATCGTCCGGCCCAACCGGGGGAACCTGCCGCGCACATAGACTGGCGACAATCTGCCCGCAGCACCCACGCCTATGTGCGCGAAACAGAAGCCGAAAGTGCGCAAACCATTCTGCTCTGGTGTGATCTTTCCGGCTCCATGAACTGGCAATCCCGCACCAACATTCCCACCAAGTTGGAAAGCGCCATTCTGCTCACGCTGGCAATGGCCGCAGCCCTTGCCCGTGGGGGAGAACGTATTCGCCTGCTTTCATCATCCGGCATGGTGCACTTACCTGCTGGTGGCAGCCTGCTGGAACGTCTGGCATTGGCCTTGGTGTTTCAGGCATCTACACCGCAAAAAAACGCCCTGCCCGCAGCTGCCGCATTGCCGCGCCACGCACATTTGCTGCTGACCAGTGATCTGCTGTGCGAAACAGAAACCCTGCGTGGGCTGCTCCATCAATGCGCGGCCCGTGGTGTGCGCACGCATGTGCTGCATATTGCAGACCCGGCAGAACTTTCACTCCCCTATGAAGGGCGTATTGAATTTACGGGGCTGGAAGGCGAACACCCCATAGAACTGCCGCATGTGCAAACATTGCGTGCAGATTACACCCATCTGGCATCAGCACGCAGCGGCCAGATTGAACACATGGCCGTAAGCCTTGGGCATGATTATCTTTGCCACGTTACCGATACCCCAGCCACACCCACCTTGCTGGCCCTGCATAACCTGATGGGCCGCCGAGTATGATATTTCTGGCTCCTCTTGCCCTGCTGGGGCTTCTTACGCTGCCGTTGGTGTGGTGGCTTGTGCGGGCAACACCGCCGCGCCCACGCCAACAGGTATTTCCGCCCGTAAAGCTGCTGGCCAGCCTGAAACCACGCCAGACCGAAGCCGCACGCTCTCCGCTCTGGTTGCTGCTGTTGCGCCTTTTAGCTGTTACCTTGTTGGTGCTTGGCCTCGCCCGGCCTGTGCTGCCGGGGCATAATGCCGCCCAGCAAGGTTCTGGCCCGGTACTGCTTGTTATAGATAACGGCATGTTCAGCGCCGCAGACTGGAACGAGCGGCTCGCTGCTGCACAAAACCTTCTGGATGATGCCGAACGCGCCAAACGCCCTGTGCTGTTGCTGACAACCGCACCAGAAGCAGAAACAGCGGTTGCAGAAAACCTCGCTCCCCTACCCGTTGCGCAAGTACGGCAGCATCTGAACGCACTGCGCCCAGAACCTTGGCAAGTGGATCGATCAGCTTCCGCTCACACACTTGAACATCTGACATCACAGACATTTGGCAGCGTTTTGTATCTGGCAGATGGCATTGCCACCCCCGGCGATGATGCCTTTAGGCAGGCCCTGCAAAGTTTAGGCCATGTGCGCGAAGTGCGTTTTCCGCACCAAAATGCTGTGGCTTTGGCGCCAATGGCCGATAAAGGCAGTAACGTCATGGCGCGCTTGGTGGCAATGCCGATGGCGGCTCCACGAGCCTTTAATGCTATTGCGCATACTCAAGATGGCGGAACGCTGGCCGTTGTGCCCGTAACCCTGCCAGCACAATCCGCCTATGCCGATATTTCTGTGAACCTGCCAGCAGCCGTGCGCAACCGTATAGACACGCTCACACTTGCAGGCACAGCCAGTGCAGCCACCACGGTGCTGATGGATGAAAGCAGCCGCCTGCACCCGGTCGGCCTTCTGGCTTCTGGTGGTGCGGATACACCTTTGGTGGGGTCTTTGTTCTATCTGCGCCGCGCCCTTGCGCCTTCTGCCGAATTGCATGAAGGCACGCCAACAGCTCTTTTAAGCCGCCCACTTTCTGTTTTAATCGCACCTGATGGCACGCTGGCAGACCCGGAAACACGGGAAAAAGTGCGCGAATGGGTAAAAAATGGCGGCACGCTTATCCGCTTTGCTGGCCCAGCCCTTGCCGGTGCCCAGCATGATGAGGCTACCGAAACCACCGAGAGCGAAAACACCCAGCCACCTACGCAAGATCTGCTGCCCGTTACTTTGCTGGATGGCGCACGCCAGCTTGGCGGCTCCATGACATGGGGCACACCACAAAAACTTGCCCAGTTTGATGCAACCTCCCCATTTGCCGGTTTGGTACCCCCCAATGATGTTACGGTCTCCCGGCAGGTTCTGGCCCGTCCCTCCGCTACGCTCACCGAGCATACATGGGCACGGCTGGCAGATGGCACACCACTGGTTACGCACGCTGCTCTGGGCAAAGGGGAGATTGTGCTGTTCCACGTTAGCAGCACTACGGATTGGTCCAACCTGCCGCTTTCGGGGTTGTTTGTCTCCATGCTGCAAAGGCTGACTGACCACGCAAATGGCGTGACCGTACCTGCGGATGATGCCATATTGCAACCAGCTTTGACACTAGATGGCGCAGGCGTTGCTGGCCCTCCGCCACCATATGCACGCGGCCTGAAAGCCTCCGACCTTGCCACCACGGATGTATCCCCCGCGCACCCACCGGGCCTGTATGGCCCCGGCTCTGGCCGCCGCGCCTTGAATGCCGCAGATCACGTTACCGCGTTGCATCCTGAAAGTGCCGTGGGGGTTATTACAGACCCCGCAGGCCAACAGCCGGATGTGCCTCTTGGGCGCTTCTGCCTGTTGGCTGCTCTTGTTCTATTGTTGCTCGATGGTGCTTTGGCGTTGCTGATGCGTAAGGGATTTTTGGCACCCAAACACATCAATGTGGCAACCTTGGTTATGGGGGGCATGCTGCTTGGTATGGCTGCTCCTGCTTATGCTGCAGATACACAGCCCGCAGTTCTAACGCCGCAAGCTACCCTCTCCGTACCCGGAGCGGCACTTGAAACACGTCTGGCCTACGTTTTAACAGGGCATGCAGATGTAGATGAGGCCTCCCGCCAAGGGCTTCAGGGGTTGGCGGATTTCACCAATGCCCGCACATCTGCCGTGCTGGGCCACCCTGATGGCGTGCACCCGGAAACGGATGATCTGGCTTACTATCCATTGCTATACTGGCCCATTACGCCAGATGCCCATGCCTCCCCCGCCATGATAGCCGCGCTTAACCGCTTTATGGCGCATGGTGGTATCTTGCTGATTGATACCCAAGGGCAGGACACACCAGATAGTGCCACAGATGACGCCAGTTTTGCTGGTGATGCCCCGGGCACACTCGCAGCCCTGCGCCGTGCTACAACAGGGCTGACAGTGCCACCACTTGTGACCATGAATGACCACCACCTGCTGGCGCATACCTTTTACCTGCTGCATGATTTTCCGGGCCGTTATGCGGGCCAGCCCATTTGGGTGGCGCGTGAAGGCGATGCCGGGAATGATGAAGTTAGCCCCATTATTATCGGCTCGGCAGATTGGGCGCATGCGTGGGCGGTTGATGCATCTGGCAACACGCCCTTTGCTGTTATTCCCGGTGGGGCGGAACAGCGTTTGCTGGCCTACCGCTTTGGGCTGAATATTGTCATTTACGCGCTTACCGGCAGCTATAAGGCGGACCAGGTACACGTGCCCATGCTGCTGAAACGGCTGGAAGACCGGCCATGATGAACAGTTTGATGCAATCCATCGGTTTTGCGCCACTGCTGCCTTTATGGCTGTTGGCTCTACTTAGTGTTGCGGGCGTGCTGCTTTGTGCATGGAGCCTGTATAACGGCGCGCGCGGGGCCTTGTTGCGTCTGGCGGCACTTGCCTCACTTCTGTTCTGGTTGGCGGGCCCGCAGCATCTACGCGAAAGCTGGCATAGCCTGCCCCAAACTGCCCTTATGCTGGTAGATCAATCCCCTTCCATGTCCATCGGGCAGCGGGCGGCTATTGCCCGGCAGGCGGCGGATGCATTGGCGCATATGCAGGTGGATGGATTGAATATCCGCACCATTACAGTGCGCCAGAACGGGCATGACGGCACACGCCTGTTTGAAGCATTAGATCAGGCTGCCGCAGATATCCCACCCGATCAACTTGCTGGGGCCATGATGGTCACAGACGGTCAGGTTGCTGATGTTCCCGCCAACCTGCCTGATCGCCTGCGCCCACGCACCGCTACGGGGGAACAAACCACCCTGCCCCTACATGTGTTGCTAACTGCCAAAGGTGAGGAAACAGACCGCAAGCTCCAGATACTGGAAGCACCGCCCTACGCTATTGCCGGACAACCGGCACATTTGCGCGTATTGGCTGAAGATTCCGGCCCCGGCACGCATGCCGGCACACAAGCTGAACTGACCCTGCGCGTGAACGGGGAAGAGCCAGTGGTTATGCCCGTTGTTACAGGCACGCCACAGGATATCAGTATTCCGGTTGCTCGGCCGGGACAGATGCTCATTAGCCTTTCGGTTTCTCCTTTAGCGGGAGAAGTCTCACAGCTGAATAATCAGAGCATCACCCATATTATGGGCATTCGGGACAGGCTACGGGTGCTGCTGATTTCCGGCACACCCAACCAAGGGGAACGTGTCTGGCGCCGGTTGCTGAAGGCCGACCCAGCGGTGGATCTGATTCACTTCACCATTCTGCGTCCACCAGAAAAAGATGATGGCACGCCGCTCTCTGATCTGGCTCTGATTGCTTTTCCCGTAAAGGAACTGTTTCAGGACAAGATCAACCAGTTTGATCTGATTATTCTGGATGGTTTTGAAAACCGCAGCATTCTGCCCCACAGCTATCTGGAAAACATTGCCAATTTTGTGCGCCGTGGTGGCGGACTGTTGCTGACTGCGGGACCGGAATTTGTAGGCCCCGGATCACTTCAGGAAACACCTGTGGGCGATGTGCTACCCGCACATGTGCCACCAGAAACGGGCATGGTGGAACACCAGTTCCGGCCCCGGTTGACGGCTCAGGGTCGCCAACACCCTGTAACGGCGGCTCTTTCCGGCGCGCCAGATGCAAATGTGCCGGATAGCACAACAACCGTTGCCGGTGCATGGGGCCCATGGTACCGCGCCTTAAAGCCAGACAGCACACATGGTGAAGTGCTGATGAGCGGGCCAGATGCCGCCCCCCTGCTGGTGTTGGACCGGGTGGATCAGGGCCGTGTGGCCCTCCTGCTTTCTGACCAGATCTGGCTTTGGTCTCGCGGTGAAGGTGGCGGCGGACCCCAGGCGGAATTGCTGCGCCGGATTTCCCACTGGCTCATGAAAGAGCCTGAGCTGGAAGAAGAACAACTGTCCGCCAGCATTACAGACAACGTGCTAACCGTAACACGCCACAGTATCAGCACCGAAGCCACGCCGCCGGATGTGACCGTTACGGCACCTTCAGGCGCACATACAACGCTACACCTACATGCAGCCCCACAGGATGGTAGCCAGACGGCAACCTTGCCTGCAAATGAAATGGGTATCTGGCAGGTAACGGATGGCACACACACTGCCTACGCAGCCCCGGTGCAAAGCGATATCCGTGAAATAACGGATTTACGAGCCACGGCTACCAAGCTGGCTCCTATGGCGCAACAATCGGGCGGAGGGGTGTTCTGGCTGGGCGCACCGGGGCATCTGGCCATACCAACCATTCGGATGGCAGAATCTACCACCCTGCACGGTGCAGATTGGTTGGCTTTTCCGAAGCGTGGCGCACATATTGTTACGGGCAAAAGTGCAGAACCCTTATTGCCAACATGGAGCATGCTGCTGGTATCCCTCGCCTTCCTTTTTGCTGGGTGGTGGCGTGAAGGCCGGAATTGATAACAGCAGGGAAAGCGTGGGGTGTGCGGTCTCTCCACTTTCACACCATTATGCGGTGTGATAGCATGACGCATACGTGTAATGATGGACAGACAATGACCCGTTTCTGCCGCCTTGCTTCTTCTGCCATGCTTATGGGCAGTTTTGCCTGCTTTGCCACCACTCCTGTCTGGGCGCAGGCACAAGGGGGCGATGAAGCTGCCGCAGCGGAAGACGCCAAAAAGGCGGAAGACGCACAGGCTGCCAAACGGGCAGCCCCGCCCACCAATATTCCCGGTGCATCAGGCTTGGATGAAGATGACGGGGATAAATCCAACAAGGATGTGGAGCCCACAGCCGCTCTGTTTGATGCCATCAACCGTGGCAGTATTTCTGCCGCAAAAGATGCCATTAACCGTGGTGCAGATCTGAACGGGCATAATATTCTGGGTCAGACACCGCTGGATATGTCTATTGACCTCAACCGGAACCCCATTACCTTCCTGCTGCTCTCCCTCCGCACCCCGGCAGATAACCCGCGTTCTTACGGTGGCAGCATGGATGACGGGGGCGCAGAACCTGTTGTTTCTGGCGGCATAAACACTGCCCGTTATGAGCAGGAAGAACAGAAGCGTATTCAAGAACGGCGCTATGATAGCACAGGCGGCACCGCACAGCCTTCTGTTGGCTTTCTGGGGTTTGGTGGCAGCTAAAAAGCTGCCTTTTCCCATCTGTTTTTAAAGTATTTTCTTAATTGTCAGAAAAAAAGCGCAGTTAGGCCTGCGCTGTTTTCTGGAGTGTTTCCTGCCGCAGCACATCAAGCTGCAACAGCTCCCCCGCCCGTTCAAAATGCCAGAATGTCCAACCATTGCAGGAAGGGGCATTTGTAAGCTGCGCACCCAGTTTGTGGATAGAGCCGCGCTTGGTGCCGTTTACCAGCGTGCCATCAGGTGAGACTGTAGCATGCACACGGCGTTTTTTGTCACACACCACTGTGCCAGCAGCAATGACACCCTGCTCTACCAAGGAACCAAAAGGAATACGCGGGGCTTCGCGCTTATCCTGCGTGGTCTGCACAGCATCGGCTTCCAGCGGCGTTTCAGCAGCCACACGCGCCATGGCAGCTTCTACATAATCCGGGTGGCGTTCAATACCAATGAAGTGCCGCCGCAGACGGCGCGCCATGGCAGCCGTGGTGCCTGTGCCGGAGAATGGGTCCAGAATAACATCGTTTACTGTGGTGGAGGCCAGCAGCACACGGTGCAGCAGACTTTCCGGCTTTTGGGTGGGATGCAGTTTCAGGCCGTGCTCATTCCGCAGGCGTTCATTGCCTGTGCACAAGGGCAGATACCAGTCTGAGCGCATCTGCACATCATCATTCAGTGCCTTCATGGCCTGATAGTTGAAGCGGTAGCGGCTATCCTGCCCACGGGCGGCCCAGATGAGGGTTTCATGCGCGTTGGTAAAGCGCCGCCCACGGAAATTGGGCATGGGGTTGGATTTACGCCACACAATGTCATTCAGAATCCAGAAGCCCAGATCCTGCAAAATGGCGCCAATGCGGTAGATGTTGTGGTAGGAGCCAATCACCCAGATTGTGCCATCCTTGTGCAGCACGCGGCGGGCTTCTGCCAACCATGCACGGGTAAAGCGGTCGTATTCTTCCAGATCGGAGAATTTGTCCCAATCATCATCCACGCCATCCACCAGCGTATCATCCGGGCGACGCAGCTCTCCACGCAACTGGAGGTTGTATGGCGGATCTGCAAACACGCAATCCACAGAGCCAGAAGGCAGGGACCGCATGGTTTCCACACATTCACCACGGAGGATCTGATCAAGAGGGAGTTCCATGGATGCTGATTTTGCGCCGCTCATACCTGCTTCTCCGCCGAATAATGTTCTTCTAGCTGCCGGCGCACTGTGCCGAACGTCTTTCTGTGGTGCGGTGTAATGCCCACGCTGATCAGCGCCTTGCGATGAACAGCCGTGCCGTAGCCCGCGTTTTTCTCCCAGCCGTAATCAGGCCAGCGCGCATCCAGCCGGGCCATGGCGCGATCACGCACCACCTTGGCCACAATAGATGCCGCGGCAATAGACAGGCTCACCCTGTCTCCACCCACAATGGCCTGTGCATCGCAACCAAAATCCGGCAGCTTGTTACCATCCACCAGCACGTGGTCTGGCAGGCGCGGCAGGCGGCCGACCGCCCTCTGCATGGCCAGATGGGCTGCATGGTGGATGTTCAGCTTATCGATTTCCGCAGTGGACGCCGCCCCAATGCCGATTTCAATACCCGGCACCTGTGGCAGGCGTTCTGCTATGGCTTCGCGCACAGCTGGTTTTAATTTTTTGGAATCATCAATAACGGCGGCAAGATCAGCAGGTACACCAGCGCCAAACACCACTGCGGCAGCAACCACGGGGCCTGCCAGCGGGCCACGGCCCACTTCATCCACCCCAGCCACTCGGCCACCCAGCTGCTGCTCCCGCGTAAAGTCCGGCATTGCCCCTCTTTCCATCCATTTGATGCGACTCGGCTAAATTAACCGAGTCGCATCAACTGCGACTCCGCAGGGAAGGAGAAGCATTTTTTTACCTAGGAGCGCAAGAGTCCCGGTAAACTAATTTTTCAAGAACGCTTGCGGCGGGGAAAGATCAGCCAGCCCAGAACAAGGCCGATAGCGGATACAATACCCAATGAAAGCAGGGGTTTATCACGCACAAAGGTGGCTGCTTTTTCCAGCACGCCTTCACCTTCTTCATACAGGTCTGCAAAATCCTGCTGCATGTGGCCAGCAAACTGATCGAACTTGCCTTCGGCCTGCATGCCAATGTTGCCTGTCAGACCGCCCACGGCATCTTTAACATGGCCTTTGGCATCTGTTGCTGCGCCTTCAACCTTGCTTTCAACATTTTTGATTTTATCTTCAGCCATGACTTTTTCCTTAAACTTTGAGTGCAATCCTGCCCGCCTGCTTGCCGTAACAAAACAGTGCCTGCAGGATCATAGGTTGCATCAGACCGCAAAAACACGTTTCTGACTAGGCATGCCACGCCCGACCAAAGCGCAGTTCACCGCCCTGATCGTTGCCTCCATGATGTTTATGGAACAGCTTGATGGCACCATTCTGGCAACAGCTCTGCCTTCTATCGCTAACAGTTTACACGTTGATACAGTTGCAACCTCTGTTGCACTCACATCGTATATTATTGGTCTGGCCATTTTCATACCGGCTTCCGGCGCGTTAGCAGACAGGCTGGGCAGCCGCTCCGTGCTGATGGTTGCCATCTGCATTTTTGTCACCAGTTCCCTGCTGTGTGCGCAGGCAAACTCCCTGCCCTTTCTGGCCTGCATGCGCACGCTACAGGGTATTGGCGGTGCCCTTATGGTGCCCATAGGGCGGCTGGTGATTATCCGCAGCACACCGCGTGATCAGCTTGTGCGCACCATGACATGGATGATGCTGCCCGCCACACTTGGCCCTTTGCTTGGCCCGGTGGTGGGCGGGTTTATCACCACATGGTTTTCATGGCGGTGGAATTTTTACCTCAACATTCCCATCGGGCTGATTGGGCTAGGGCTTACGTGGCGCTTCATTCCCCAAATTTATGAACCCTCACCACCACCGTTTGATTTGAAAGGCATGGTGTTGGCCGGTGGCGGGTTGGCTTTGCTTTCTGTTTTTGCAGAACTGTTCAGCCACGCAGAAGGCTCGGTCACCCTACGCCTGATTATGTTGGGAGCAGGCAGCCTTCTGATGGCCATTTACTGCTTCCATGCCTTTCGTGTTCCCGCGCCGTTGCTGGACTTCCGGCTGATGCGTATTTCCACCTTCCGGATTTCTGTTTTTGCGGGTGCAGCCTCACGCGTGGCCGTGGGGTCTCTCCCTTTTCTTATGCCGTCTTTCCTGCAAATCGGCATGGGGCTGAATGCCGAGCAAAGCGGGCTGGTAACATTTACTGCCCCCATTGGTGCGTTAATAACGCGCCCCTTTGTGCCAGCCATTCTCAAGCGCTGGGGCTTCCGCAGAGTGCTCATGTTTAACGGTGTTTCAGCGGCTGTTGTTTTTACGCTGGTGGCCAGCTTTCGGCTGCCACATGCGCTGTGGCTTTTCTCGCTTATTCTGGCATGTGCCGGGGCTGCACAAGCAATCCAGTTTTCTGCCTACAACACCATTGCCTATGCGGATGTGCCGGCAAGCAATATGAGTGCGGCAACCAGCCTGTATTCCACCATGCAGCAGATCATGCTTTCGGCTGGTATATGTATTGCTGCGGGCACGCTTACGGTGCTGGGGCAAATATATGGCCACACAACACCCACTTTGGGTGATTTTTCCGCCGGTTTTTTGGCAACCGGGGCTGTATCTCTGCTGGCAGTGCCTTTTGCGGCACGCCTTGCGCCTTCTGCCGGAGCCTCCATGAGCGGCAACAGGCGCTAAAAAAACGTAACAAGCCCTTCCCATATCCATGTGGTACGTTTTACGGTGAAAGCAGGATTTTCTGCTTTCCGGCACATATCAATTTCTTCAGGTGGATTATAAAACCTTATTCTGGCCTTTATTTTCCTGTCTGAACCAACATTCCTTATTTTTCAGGTAATACGCAGCGCGCCACATGGATGAACATCAGCCAGCCTCTCCCGCTTCTCCGTCTTCACCATCTCCGCGCCCTCCCCGTAAAAAACGGATGTTACTTGCAGGCATAGCTCTGGCAGGCGCATGCGTATTGGCCTTTGCCTTTTTGCGCCCGCATGGAGACACCAGCAGCGGAACGCATAAAAAAGGCAAACACCATACTGCGGATGCCTCGCAAGCGCAGCCGGTGGCCGTGCAAACAGTGCATAGTGGTTCCATGCCTGTGGTGTTTACTGAACTGGGCACGGTAGTCCCCATTACCAACGTGACCGTGCAGACCCGCGTGGAAGGCTACCTGATGAACGTGCTGTTTACGGAAGGACAGCACGTGCACAAAGGTGATTTGCTAGCGCTGATAGACACCCGCCCCTATGAGGTGCTGTTGGCCCAGTATGAAGGCCAGCTTGCAGCAGATAAGGCCCAGCTTGCACAGGCCCGTGTTGATAGCGCGCGTTACCAGCGCCTGATCCGGCAGGACAGTATTGATGCCAAAACCGCCAAGGATCAGCAATTTGTTGTGCAGCAGTTGGAAGGCACGGTAAAATCCGATCAGGCACTGGTAGATAACCAGAAACTCCAGATTACCTACTGCCATATTATTGCGCCTGTAGATGGCCGCATTGGCATCCGCGCCGTGGATAAAGGCAATTACGTAACCGCGGGCCAATCTGGCGGGCTGGCTATTCTTACGCAAATGCAGCCTATTTCCGTTATCTTCACCCTGCCGCAGGATCAGCTACCAGAAGTGGCGGAGGAACTGCGCACCCAGAAGTCTCTTTCCGTAGAGGCATGGAACAGTTCCAACACGCAAAAAATTGCTGATGGCACCGTCAGCACGCTGGATAGTGAGATAGATACCTCCACCGGCACCGTGCGCCTGCGTGCCATCTTCCCCAATACGGACGAGCACCTGTTCCCCAACCAGTTTGTAAATGCCCGTTTGTTGGTCAAAACACTTAACAACGTGCTGCTGCTGCCCACTACAGCAGTGCAAACTGGCCCTACCGGCCAGTTTGTTTACGTTGTAAAGGCCGATAACACTGTTGAGGTGCGGCCCGTTACCACCGGCACATCAGATGGCAACAACATTGTTGTGCCCACTGGCCTGAAAGATGGTGACAGAGTGGTAACAGATGGCACAGACCATCTGCGCGCCGGCATTAAAGTCACCATTCCTGCACAAACCACTCCAGCATCGGATCACGCGGCAAAGTGAACCCCTCAGCCCTTTTTATTCGCAGGCCGGTTGCCACTACTCTGCTTATGCTGGCCATTTTTATGGCTGGCCTGCTGGGCTACCATTTTCTGCCCGTTTCCGCCCTGCCTCAGGTAGATTATCCAACCATTACGGTTGAAACATTCTACCCCGGCGCCGGGCCGGATGTGATGTCCACCTCCGTAACTGCGCCGCTGGAAACCCAGTTCGGCCAGATGCCGGGGCTGGACCAGATGACATCCCGCTCATCTGGTGGGGCATCGGTTATTACTCTGCGCTTTGCGCTGGATACCTCTATCGATGTGGCGGAGCAGGAAGTTCAGGCGGCCATCAACCAGGCCAACTCCCTGCTGCCAACAGATCTGCCAGCCCCTCCGGTTTACGCCAAGGTAAACCCGGCCGATACACCTGTGCTGACGCTGGGCATTACATCCTCCACCATTCCGCTGCCTGAAGTGGAAGACTACGTGGATACGCGTCTGGCGCAAAAGATCAGCCAGATTTCCGGCGTGGGGTTGGTGACGCTTTCTGGCGGCAACCGCAAGGCCATTCGGGTGCGGGTGAACATTCCCAAGCTCACATCCTACGGGATGGATCTGGACACGTTACGCACCACCATTGGCAACGTGAACGTAAACTCCCCCACCGGTACGTTTGATGGCCCGCAAAAAGCCGCCACGTTGCAGGTGGATGGGCAGATTACCAGCGCAGATGTGCTGCTTAATCAGGTTATCGCCTACCAGAACAGCGGGCCCATCCGCCTACGTGATGTAGCAACTGTGGTTGTGGGCGCAGAAAACACGCAGCTTGCGGCGTGGTCCAATCTGACGCCTGCGCTCATCATGAACGTGCAGCGTCAGCCCGGTGCCAACGTGATTTCCGTGGTGGACAACGTAAAGGCCACCCTGCCTGCCCTGCGGGAAACGCTGCCTCCGGGCATTGATATTACCCCGCTGACAGACCGCACAACCACCATCCGCGCTTCTGTTTCCGATGTGCAGGGTGAACTGTTTTTATCCCTTGCGCTGGTTGTGGCGGTTATTTTTGTGTTCCTGCGCAATATCCCTGCCACCATTATCCCCAGCCTGTCTGTGCCGCTTTCCATTATCGGCACACTGGCGGTGATGTACCTGCTGGATTTCTCGCTGGATAATCTGTCTCTCATGGCGCTGACCATCGCCACCGGTTTTGTGGTGGATGATGCCATTGTCATGATTGAGAACATCTCCCGCTATGTGGAAGCAGGAGAAGACCGGATGACAGCCGCCCTGAAAGGGGCCGGGGAAATTGGCTTTACCATTATCTCGCTCACAATCTCGCTGATTGCGGTGCTGATTCCGCTGCTGTTCATGGGCGATGTGGTGGGCCGCCTGTTTCATGAATTTGCGCTTACGCTGGCTGTGACCATCATTCTGTCTGCTGTGGTCTCGCTTACGCTGGTGCCGATGATGTGTGCGCGTATTCTTTCCGAACGTGTGCATGATGCCAGTTCGGCCACCACGGCATTCCAGCGCTGGTCTGCCCGGATGGAAGACTACACGGAAAAGCTGATTGCCGGGTATGACCGCATACTGGATGTGGTGCTAGCCCACCGTGTGCTCACCCTGTGCGTGGCCGTGGGCACACTGGTGCTTACGGGTGTGCTGGCGTGGGTTATCCCCAAAGGGTTCTTTCCTGCGCAGGATACAGGGGTTATTCAGGGCATCTCCGTTGCTTCGCAAACCATCTCTTTTGAGAGCATGAAGGAACATCAGCAGGAACTGGCCAAAGTGCTGCTGAAAGACCCTGATGTGGTCTCTCTGTCTTCCTTTATCGGGGTGGATGGGCAGAACGCCACACTCAATCAGGGCCGGTTCCTTATCAACCTCAAACCGCATGATGACCGCACAAGCACTGCAGCACAGATTGCCCGCCGGCTGGCAGATGAAACCGCGCAGGTCGCCGGTATCAAACTGTATATGCAGCCTATTCAGGATCTTTCTCTGGATACAACGGTTACGGCCACGCAATACCAGTTTCTGCTGGAAAACCCGGAATACAGCGCCTTTGAAACATGGGTGCCAAAACTGCTAGACCGCCTGAAGCAGGAACCTGCGCTTTCTGATGTGACATCGGATTTGCAGGCATCTGGGCTGGTGGCAAAGGTTACGCTGGATAGAGCCACCGGGGCGCGCTATTCCATTACGCCGCAAACCGTTGATAACGTGCTGTATGACAGCTTTGGCCAGCGGCAGATTTCCACCATCTATACGCAGTCCAACCAGTATCGCGTTATTCTGGAAGCAGACCCGCAGTTTCAGACCAACCTGACCTCACTCTCCCAGCTTTACCTACCGGGTATTAGCGGCAATTCGGGGGAAAGTGTTTCTGGCCCCACGCGTTCGCCTACCTCCGGGCTGGTGCCACTGGCTGCCGTTACCACCGTTACGCAGGAAACAGCTCCCCTGCTGCTCACGCATTTTGGGCAGTTCCCGGCCACCACCATTTCCTTCAATCTGAGCGATGGTTACGCGCTGGGGGATGCCACGGCCGCCATCCGCAAGGTGGAAAAGGAAATAGGGCTCCCCTCGGCTTTCCAGACATCGTTCCAAGGCACGGCGGCGGCGTTTGAAGGCTCGCTCAGTAACGAGCTGTTCCTTGTGGCTGCGGCGCTGATAGCTGTGTACATCGTGCTGGGCATTCTGTACGAAAGCTTTGTGCACCCGGTTACCATTCTGTCTACCCTGCCCTCCGCCGCCATTGGTGCACTGCTTACGCTGATGATTGCGGGCGTGGATCTGGATATTATGGGCATTATCGGCATTGTGCTGCTGATTGGTATTGTAAAGAAAAACGCCATCATGATGATCGACTTCGCGCTGGAAGCCGAACGCGTGCATGGCATGGACTCCCTGCAATCCATCCGTACCGCCGCCACACTGCGTTTTCGCCCTATTTTAATGACAACCCTTGCCGCCATGCTGGGTGCGGTGCCTATGGTCATCTCACACGGCACAGGCTCGGAACTGCGTTACCCACTGGGGCTGAGCATTATTGGCGGGCTGGCACTCTCCCAATTGCTTACGCTGTTCACCACGCCGGTTATCTATCTGGCGCTGGATACGCTGGCCCATAAGTTCAATGCCATGCGGCATCGGCACAGCCAGCCTTCTGCCCCACCTCCGGCTGATGGACATTCTGCGCCATGAGCATAAGCCGGCTGTTTATTGACCGGCCCGTGGCCACCATTCTGCTTACGGTGGCCATGTTGCTGGGGGGCATTCTGGGCTACCGCACCCTGCCGGTATCTGACCTGCCGAATGTGGATTTTCCAGTCATTATGGTGCAGGCCACGCAGGCCGGTGGCAGCCCGGAAGAAATTGCCAGTTCCGTAGCGGCCCCGCTGGAACGGCATCTGGGCCAGATTGCGGATGTGACGGAAATGACGTCACAATCCTCGCAGAACACCACGCGCATCATGCTGCAATTCTCCCTCTCGCGCGATATCAACGGCGCTGCGCGAGATGTGGAGGCCGCCCTTCAGGCCGCCCATGCAGATATGCCTTCCTCCCTGCGGCAAAACCCGACGTACCGTAAAGCCAACCCCAACGGCGCGCCCATTCTGATTTTAACCCTGACATCAGATACACATACGCGCCCGCAGCTTTATGATTACGCCACCAACGTGCTGGTGCAGCATCTTTCCTCCGTAGCGGGTGTTGGTCAGGTAGAAATCAGCGGAAGTGCGCTGCCTGCTATCCGTGCGGAAATAAACCCCCTGCCGCTTTACCGTTACGGCATCAGCTTTGAAGACGTGCGCGCAGCCCTGGCCTCAGCCAATGCCCATACCCCCAAAGGTATTATTGATCAGGGCGGCATGCGCTTTACGCTGGACACGAATGATCAGGTCAGCAAGGCGCAGGATTATCGGGATCTGATTATTGCATGGCGCAATAGCCGGCCCGTGCGGTTGGCCGATATTGCCCAAGTGCGTGACAGCGTGGAAGACCTGCGCAACGCCGGGTACTATAACGGGCAGGACTCAGTTATTGCCGTTGTGTTCCCGCAGGCCGGGGCCAACGTGATCCACACGGTGGATCAGATCAACGCCAAACTGCCCATGCTCAAAGCCGCCCTGCCCGGTGGGGTGGATTTGCATGTGGGGCTTGATCGCTCCCTTACCATCCGTGCCTCTTTGGCGGATACACAGCTTACGCTGGTTATTTCGGTGGTGCTGGTTGTGCTGATGGTGCTGCTGTTCCTGCACTCTGTCAGAATGACGCTTATTCCCGCCATTGTGGTGCCTGCGTCCATTGTGGCCACGTTTGGGGTGATGGCGCTGTTTGGCTATTCGCTGGACAACATGTCCCTTATGGCGCTTACGGTTTCCACCGGCTTTGTGGTGGATGATGCCATTGTGGTGGTGGAAAACATTGCCCGCTACATAGAGCAAGGCCTTGCCCCGCGCGAGGCTGCCATAAAAGGCAGTGGCGAGGTGGCGTTTACCGTTTTCTCCATTTCCATTTCGCTCATTGCGGTTTTTCTGCCCATTCTGCTGATGGGTGGCCTTGCGGGCCGGTTGTTCCACGAATTCGCCATGACGGTCAGCATCACCATCATTATTTCCATGGTGCTGTCTCTCACCCTTACGCCCATGATGGCCGCTTACCTGCTGGCCCCACGTGCCCCTGCGCTTGAAACACAGGAACACCCTCCGCTTTCTGCCCGCGTGGCGGCACGCATTACGCGTGCGCTGGATAAGCTTCAGGCTGGATATGCGTATTCACTGGATGTGGCGTTGCGGCATAACAAGCTGGTGCTACTGAGCCTGCCCTTTACGCTGGCACTGATTGTGGCGCTGTTTATTCTTATGCCCAAAGGCTTCTTCCCGGTGGAAGATACGGGCCTGTTGATGGGGCATTTGCAGGGCGATCAATCCATCTCTTTTGGCGCACTCAGCAAAAAGCTGGCAGATGTGCAAAAGGCCATTCTGGCGGAACCGGAGGTGCAAAGTGTTTCCTCCTTTATCGGTGGTCGAGGCTCCTCCAACCAAGCCAATCTGTTCCTACAATTGCAGGACAAAAGTAAGCGCTCGGATACACCAACAGACCTTATCAACCGTATCAGCAAGCGGCTGAGCAAACTGGTGGGGGCTGATTTCTTTCTGATGGAACCCGGCGCCGTACGTGCGGGTGCCCGGCAGAGCAATGCCGCCTACCAATATACATTGGAGGGTGAAAACGCCTCCGAGCTTTATACATGGACTGAAAAACTACTGAGCGAGCTCCGCCATCACACGGAACTGACAGATCTTTCATCCGACGTGCAGCAGGGCGGTTCCGCCATGAGCGTGGATATAGACCGTGATACCTCCGCACGTGTCAGCATCACGCCCCAGTTGCTTTCCAACACGCTGTATGATGCCTTCGGCCAGCGTGCGGCCTCTGTCATCTACAACAGACTCAATCAGTATCGTGTGGTTATGGAAGCCGATCCAGTGCTGTGGTCCAACCCCCATAGCCTGATGCAGGTATGGGTGAGTGTGGCCGGTGGCACAGCAGGTGGTGGCACACAATCCAACACCATACGCGTACGCAACACGACCGGGCTGGATGCAGCGGGCAGTAGCTCGGCATCCTCCCTGAGTTCGGAATCCTTCAAAAACCAGATTGCCAACGCACTGGCCGGAGGTGCCGGGGCTTCCAACGGGTCTGCTGTCAGCACATCATCAGAAAGCATGGTGCCGCTTACCCTGGTTTCGCAGATTGTGCAGACACGCACCCCCCTTTCGGTCAACCATCAGGGTATGGCGGTGGCTTCCACCATTTCCTTCAATCTGGGCAAAGGGGTTTCACTCAGCACGGCAACGCAGATTATCAATGCGGCTCAGGTTACACTGCACATGCCTTCCACCATCCACGGCAGCTTTGCGGGGAATGCCGCACAGTTCCAGAAAGCCGTGAATGATGAGCCCCTGCTGATACTGGCGGCCCTATGTGCCGTGTATATTGTTCTGGGCATTCTGTACGAAAGCTATCTGCACCCGCTCACCATTCTTTCCACCCTGCCTTCCGCAGGTGTGGGCGCGCTTCTGGCGCTGCAACTGGCTGGTGAAGAGTTCTCGCTTATCGCCATGATCGGGGTGATCCTGCTGATTGGCATTGTGAAGAAAAACGCCATCATGCTGGTGGACTTTGCCCTTGTGGCAGAGCGTGAACATGGCATGTCTTCACTCGAGGCCATTCGTACCGCCTGCCTGCTGCGCTTCCGCCCCATTATCATGACATCCGCTGCCGCAGCACTGGGGGCAGCCCCGCTGATGATCACCAATGGCTATGGGGCAGAACTGCGCCACCCATTGGGCATTGCCATTGTGGGTGGGCTGCTCGTCAGTCAGGCCCTTACACTTTACACCACCCCTGTTATTTATCTTACGCTTGATACGTGGCGGCTGCGTGTTCAGAAAATACGCCTGCGCTCCTTCTTTTCTCGCACCTCCCGGCAGGATAGCTGATGGTTTCGCCTTCTTTTTCCAGCATGATGCTCAAACACAAAAAACTGTCCCGCCGCGCAGCCAGCCTTATGGCGCCACTGGTGCTGATGGGCTGCATGGTTGGCCCCAATTACAAGCGGCCCTCCGCCACTATCTCTCCCAAGTTCAAGGAGCTGCAGCCTGCTCCGGGCTGGAACTACGCGCAGCCCAGCTTGGCCGCCATTCCCAAAGGTGCGTGGTGGACGCTGTATAATGACCCGTTGTTGAACCAGCTTGAATCTCAGGTTGAAATCAACAACCAGAACGTGGCGCAGTATGAGGCCAGATACCGCAATGCCCGCGCTGCCATTAACGCCATACGGGCTGAACTGTATCCTACCTTAAGCGGCGCCCTCTCCTTCAACCGGCAGAGCTCTGGCCGTGGTTCACGCTCATCGGGCACGATCATCAATTACGGAGATACAACCTCATCCGTTGCCTCCAACACCACAGAAAACACCTATGCCATGGGTGCTTCGGCATCGTGGGATCTGGATTTGTGGGGCGCTATCCGCCGCCAGATTCAGGCTCAGGTAACCGAGGCTCAGGCTTCTGCGGCGGATCTGGCCAATGCCAAGCTCTCCTATCAGGCGCAGTTAGCCACCGCCTATTTCAACCTACGGTATCAGGACAGCCTGCACGATCTGCTGCAAAAGAACGTCGATTTTTACGAACGCTCCTACCAGATTACCAAAAACCAGTATGATGCAGGCACGGCCGACCCTACCACCCTGATGCAGGCCAAAACGCAGCTTGAGCAAACCCGTGCCCAAGCCACTGCAACAGATGCCGCTCGTGCAGGGTATGAGCACGCCATTGCCATTTTAATGGGTAAGGCTCCGGCAGATCTGTCCATCCCGCACGGTGCGCTTACGCGGGATATTCCGGCTATCCCCGTTGCTGTGCCTTCCGAACTCTTGCAACGTCGGCCTGATGTTTCTGCTGCAGAACGCAGGATGGAAGAATATAACGCTCAGATTGGCGCAGCCCTTGCCGCCTTTTACCCGGACGTAAAACTGACAGCCAGCTACTCCTACAGTGGTGACCCGGTGGGCGCGCTGGTGCAGGTGGCCAACCGTATTTGGGCGCTTGGTGCTTCCGCCACGGAAACCCTATTTGAAGGCGGTGCACGTACAGCCGCCGTGCGTGAAGCCGAGACCAATTATAATTACTATGTAGCTGCCTACCGCCAGACAGTACTGACCGCCCTGCAACAGGTGGAAGATCAGCTTGCCAACCTGCGCGTACTGGCAGATCAGGCAAACCAGCAGGCCGTTGCGGTAGAAGCCGCCAATAAGGCTGTGCAGATTTCCTTCAACCAGTACATGGCTGGCACCCAGATTTACACCACGGTGATTACGGCGGAAGTAACGGCCCTTTCCAACGCGGAAACGGCGCTGCAAATCCAGCAAAGCCGTATTCTGGATTCCGTAACGCTGATTGAGGCTCTTGGTGGTGGGTGGGACGCATCCTCCCTACCCAGCAAAGATTCCATGCAAACAGACAACCCGCTTCTGCCTTCCTTTATTCAGAAGGACAAAAACTAAGGTCTGCGCAGCTCTGCAGCACAAACAAAAACCCCCGGCCTTTCCAGACCGGGGGTTTTTTCATGCTCTGATTATTCCAGAGCGGTTATTTTGTAATGGCGCGCCCAGCCAGCAAGGCCACCACCAGGAAAACAACAAAAAGAATAATTGCAATAAAGAACAGGATTTTTGCCATTCCCGCAGCTGCAGTGGAAATGCCGCCAAAACCGAACAGCCCTGCAATAAGGGAAATAACCAGAAAAAACAGTGCCAGCTTCAGCATGTAATCATCTCCTTCATACTCTCAGGCAGAATTTTTCTGACTGAAAGACGTCTATCAAAAAACCTTAGCGTCGCCGACGCAGCAGGCCACCAACAATAAAGCTGAAAATCCCCACAACCGGCAGGATCAGAAAAGGCCGGTCAATCACCACATCTTTCACTGCTTCTGTTGCAGCGCAACGCTTGCCCGGGTTCATTTCATCATAACTGGGGAGCTGGCTGAACAAGCCTTCCGCACCATCCTGAACACGGCCAATACCTTCTTCCAGCGCGTAATCCTTTGTGTTGTCATCGCTCATGCGATGTCTCCCCGTTTTGTTGCATGTGAACGCACGACACCCCGCAAAGGATGCCGTGTTATGTTTATTTATATGCTTTTCAACTAAATTTCAGCAGAACGCCAGTAAGGAGCGCCACCGGGGTCTTTTTCCCCTGCAATCATGGCCCGCAAACGGGCGGCATAGGTTCTAAAAACCGTGCTTTCGGGGTTCCGTTCATCCATCGTAATGGCAATTTCACCCGTAATGCCTGCTGGTGGACCACCTGCCAGCACCACCACACGTGTTGCTAGGCGCAAGGCTTCCTCAATATCATGCGTAACAAACAGCACGGTTTTATGTGTTTGCTGCCAGATACGCTGGAGTTCTTCCTGCAGGCTGGTGCGTGTAATAGGGTCCAGCGCGCCAAAAGGCTCATCCATCAACAGCAGATCAGGGTTTACCGTAAAAGCACGGGCAACCCCCACACGCTGGCGCTGGCCGCCGGACATACGGCGCGGCCACCGGTCTGCGGCTTCCTCCAGCCCCACCAACTTGAGCGCATCCATGGCGCGGGTACGCTTTTCTTCACGCGTCAGGCCCAAGCCTTCCAGCCCGAACTCAACATTTTTCAGCACAGAACGCCACGGCATAAGCCGCGCATCCTGAAACACCAAGGCACGCCTGCGCCGTTTGGTGCCTGTTTCCTCTGCATCTGTTGTGCAGGCCGAACCTCCTACCGTGCCTTCTGTAGGCTGCATCAACCCCATAAACACGCGCAACAGCGTGGATTTACCCACGCCAGAGGGGCCTAAAAGCGCAACAAACTCCCCCTGCTCCAATGTCAGGCTGACATTGCGCAGTACAAAATTCGCCCCACCATCATGCGAGAGGCCAACATTATCCAAGCTGGCAACGCTATGTTTTTCGCTCATGGTTGCCACCTCAGCACGCGCTTTCTTACAAACCCGAACAGAAAATCGGTTACCGCATAAAGCAGCGCCATGGTGAGCATGTAAACAACCACAACATCGGTTGCCAGCAAGCTGGAGGCCTGCATCATTCGCGCACCAATACCGGGAACGCCAAACAGTTCCGCAGCCACAACAGACATCCAGCCCTGCCCCAGCCCTGTGCGTAGGCCAGACATAAGGCCGGGAGAAGCCGCAGGCAGCACCACTTTGAACAAGCGGCCAAAAAAGCCACCATGCCCAAAAGCGGCTGCCAGTTCATACAACTCCGGGTCCACCCCGCGCACGGCACTATGCGCCGCGTAAAAGTTGATCCAGAAAACTGAAATGGCGATGACAAACGTGGCGCCAGATGTGTTCAGGCCAAACCACAAAATGGCAAAAGGCACCCATGCCAAGCCCGGCACAGGCCGCAGCAGCCGGACAATACCTTCCAGCAAGCCATCCACAACGGCCACCATGCCGCACAGAATGCCTAAGCCAGCCCCCAGCACGGAACCAATAAGCAGGCCCAACAGATAATGATGCAGACTATCCAGAATGGCCTGTTGCCAAAAACCCCCGCGCACTTCATCCAGCCAGGCTGGCCCAAGTGAACTGGGAGCAGGCACCATACCAGAAGGCAGCAACCCTGTGCGGACTGCTGCCTCCCACCCTCCAAAAAAGACGATAAGCCCGATAAGACCTAACGCCCATTTTGTTGAAAACGAAACTTTATCCCTCACTGCTGGCTCTGCTTCCACATCTCCAGATCAAACAGGCCATCCACTGGCTCGGCTTTGCGCAAAAGCCCCTGTTCAACCTCAAAATCCTGCAACTGGCGCACGCCTTCTACAATACGCGCAGGGTCGCTCACAAAATGCTGGGCAGAGCGCGCAAGGGCTTTCTGCAACACTTCTTCCTTCAGCATACCGCCACCAAGTGCCGTGCGCACAAAAGGAGCGGCTTCATCCGGATGCTGGGCCACCAAGGTGTTGGCTTTAACAAACAGGCCTGTGAGTGTTTTTGCCCAAGGCACTTCTGTTGGCTTTACAATAGCCAGAACAGAACCCGGCTGATCGGGCAGCATATCATGCCCGGTGGCCAGAATGCGGGCATCCGGAATGCGGGTTTTAACAACGGTTAAAGAAGGTTCGCGCAACACAGCGGCATCTACCGCGCCAGCCAGAAAAGCCTGCTGTGCGGCATCAATATCTACACCGGCAATGTTGATAACAGAGGCAGGCTGCGCAATATCAAGGCGTTTTTGCAGCCAGTACCGCAGCATGATATCCGGCACAGAACCGGCTGGCTGTGCAGCAACACGTGGCAGATGGCCCTGTTCCTGCTTGAACTTGGCAAAACCATCCTTAATGACCTGAGCAGACAGGCCACCTTCCTGCCCTTCTGGCACCATTTGCGCCAGTGGACCACGGGCCACCAGCTCCAGTTCTTCAACCGAGCCAGAAGCCACAACCTTAACATCCACACCATGCGCACGGGCCTGCAGCAACGGCAACACACCCGCCACGTAGGCATCAATCCGCCCGGATACCAAGGCCTGAATAGCCTGAGGGCCAGAACCAAAGCGCACAAGCTGCAAGTCCAGCCCGGCCTGCTTGGCCCAGCCTTCACCATCCAGAACAAACAGGGCGGATGACCCCAGAACAGGAATATACCCAATACGCACCGGGGTTCCGGCCCGTGCCTGCTGTGTCAGCCCTACAAAAAGCAGGCTGATCACCAGCATGATCCGCAGAAAAACTCGCCTCATAATGCCACCGTGTTTGTTTGCGCCGTTCATTTTGCAATTACTAACGTGCTACAAGGCTATATTGTCAATATAGCAAGTAGAAATGGTGTAAATTTTCCAACCAATTTCACGATATAAAATCGCACCACTAACGGAGTCATAAACGCATAAAAAAAGGCCAGCCCATTTCTGAGCCAGCCTTTTTTCTAAAAACCGGATAAGTGGCTTATGCAGCCAGATCCTGCTTTTCTTCTGCTTCCGGACGTGGGCCGCTGTCCTGCCCTTTGGCAGAAACATCGCGATCAACCAGTTCGATAACAGCCATAGGTGCGGCATCGCCATAACGCACGCCAGCACGCAAAACGCGCGTATAACCGCCGTTACGAGCCTTGTAGCGTTCTGCAATAGCAGCAAACAGCTTTTTCACGATCACATCATCACGCAGCACGGCAAAAGCCTGACGGCGTGCATGCAGGTCGCCCCGCTTGCCCAGCGTAATCAGCTTTTCAACAACCGGACGCAGTTCCTTAGCTTTAGGCAGCGTGGTGGTGATCTGTTCGTGTTTGATCAGTGCAACAGCCATATTGCGAAACATGGCTGCGCGGTGAGAAGAAGTAACGCCGAGCTTTCTGCCGGCAATCCCGTGACGCATAGTTCAGTTCCTACGTACTGTGTGAAAAGTCAGATCAAAACGGCTCATCAAGCCGCTTTGCCAGCTCTTCAATATTTTCCGGCGGCCAAGCCGGCACATTCATACCCAAGGACAGCCCCATAGAAGTGAGAACTTCCTTGATTTCGTTCAGGGATTTCCGGCCAAAGTTCGGAGTACGGAGCATTTCCTGCTCGCTCTTCTGCACCAGATCCCCAATGTAGATGATGTTGTCGTTCTTCAGGCAGTTTGCACTACGAACAGACAGTTCAAGCTCATCCACCTTACGCAGCAGATTACGGTTGAACGGCAGATCATCTTCAGGCTCTTCAGCCTGCACAGGGCGCGGTTCATCAAAGTTGATGAACAGCTGGAGCTGATCCTGCAGAATACGTGCAGCCAGAGCCACAGCATCTTCAGGCGTTACAGCGCCATTGGTTTCAACCGTCAGCAGCAGCTTATCATAGTCGGTCACCTGCCCAACGCGGGTAGGCTCAACTTTATAAGACACGCGCTTTACGGGGGAATAAATTGCATCCACCGGAATCAGGCCAATTGGTGCATCTTCCGGGCGGTTAGCCGCGGCAGGCACATAGCCTTTACCCATGTTTACAATAAATTCCATGCCCAGCTTAACGCCATCGTCCAGCGTGCAGATAACAAGATCGGGGTTCATGATCTCGATATCATGGCCGGTCTGGATCTGACGGGCACGCACTTCGCCGGGGCCTGTGGCCGTCAGCATCATACGCTTTGGCCCTTCGCCATGCATACGCAATGCCAGCTGCTTGATGTTCAGCACGATGTCCGTGACATCTTCCCGAACGCCTGCAACAGACGAGAACTCATGCAGCACGCCGTCAATCTGCACAGCAGTAACAGCCGCACCCTGAAGCGAGGACAGCAGAACACGCCGCAGCGCATTCCCCAGTGTCATCCCGAACCCGCGTTCCAGAGGTTCTGCAACCACGGTTGCGATGCGTGCTGGCTCCACACCGGATTCGACCTCAAGCTTTTCAGGCTTGATCAGAGATTGCCAGTTTTTCTGAAGGACCAAGGTACCGGCCTTTCAATACGAAAAACCACTGCAATCGCAGCGATTTCTCTGAAGTGGACACAACAACCGGAAGACAGCCTAATTGATAAGCTGCCTTCCTGCTCAGGACTTAGACGCGGCGACGCTTGCGCGGGCGGCAGCCATTGTGCGGAACCGGCGTCATATCGCGGATGGAGGTGATGGTGAAACCAACAGCCTGCAAAGCACGCAGTGCGCTTTCACGCCCTGACCCAGGACCGGAAACTTCGATTTCCAGAGTTTCCATACCATGTTCGCGAGCCTTGCGACCTGCGTCTTCCGCCGCAACCTGCGCCGCATAAGGCGTAGATTTCCGAGACCCCTTAAACCCCTGTGCGCCAGCGGAAGACCAAGAAATGGCGTTCCCCTGTGCATCAGAGATGGTGATCATGGTGTTGTTGAACGTGGAGAGCACATGCGCCACGCCAGAAATAATGTTCTTACGCTCTTTTTTGCGAATACGCGGAGTTGCGGCTTTCGCCATGTCTTTTCTACCTCAGTCCCTGCCCAGAGCCTGCCGCAGCAGGGTTAGACATCCTAACCAGTTGGATTAGCGCGTTGCTTTTTTCTTGCCTGCAATCGCCACAGCCTTGCCCTTGCGCGTGCGGGCATTGGTGTGTGTGCGCTGACCGTGCACAGGCAGACCGCGACGATGACGCAGACCGCGGTAGCAGCCCAGATCCATCAGACGCTTGATGTTCATTGCGATTTCACGACGCAGATCGCCTTCAACGCGATACTTGCTGTCGATCAGTTCACGCAGCTTCAGGATTTCGTCATCGCTCAGCTCGTTAACCCGCTTTGCTTCCGGAATTTCCAGAGCCTTGCAGATTTCAACAGCCTTAGTTGCGCCAATCCCGTAAATATACTGAAGCCCGATAACAACCCGTTTGTTGGTCGGGACATTCACGCCGGCAATACGTGCCACGCCTTATACTCCTGTTCGCCCGCCTTAACCACGAACGCTCATAGCCCTTGGGGCAGATTTCACTTGGTGGCCGCGAAATATACCGGCCACCGCCACAAGTCAACGAAAACGGATCACTTTTTCGTGATCAGCCCCTCGCTGGCAAGCGCATCTTCGATTTCGCCTGTCACTTCAGAGGCCGACAGCATGCCGTTAATTTTGTGCAGCCGTCCGGTTTTTTCATAAAACGGCAGAATCGGAGCCGTCAGTTTCCGGTACTCTTTCAGCCGTTCAACAACGGTTTCCCGCTTATCGTCCGCCCGGCGCTTGAACTCATGGCTGCCGCAAGAATCACAGACCCCATCCACTTTAGGTGGGTTAGAGACCTCGTTGTACGTCTTGCCGCAGTTGCCACACGTAAAGCGACCGGAAATCCGATCTGCCAGAATTTCTTCATCCACATCCAGGAAGAGAACGGTGTCGATCTTCTTCCCATCAGAAGACAGCATGCTGTCCAGCTCTTCAGCCTGCGCCAGCGTGCGCGGAAAACCATCCAGAATAAAACCATTCTGGCAATCTGCCTGCGCAATCCGGCTTTTCAGCATTGCAATAATCAGCTCATCCGGCACCAGTTTCCCGGCATCCATCAGAGCTTTTGCCTGCTTACCTGTTTCAGATCCCTTGGCCACTTCTGCGCGCAGCATGTCACCTGTAGAAATCTGAATCAGTCCATACCGCTCTTCAAGAAGTTTGGACTGCGTACCTTTTCCCGCGCCGGGAGGGCCCAGAAAAATAATATTCATCGTCTGATGATCCTCTGCTTCCTGCCGCCGCGTGATTTACGCATAAGCCCCTGATACTGGTGCGCCACCAAATGAGACTGAATTTGTGTGACCGTATCAATAGTTACAGACACAATAATAATCAGACTCGTTCCGCCAAAATAGAACGGCACGTTGTAGTGGCTGATCAGGATCTGAGGCAACAGACAGACTGCCACCATATACGCTGCACCAATCGTGGTCAGACGGGTAAGGATTTTATCAAAGTATGACGCCGTAGACGCACCAGGGCGCACACCAGGAATAAACCCACCCTGCTTTCTCAGATTATCGGCTGTTTCCGTCGGGTTGAAGGTAACGGCCGCATAGAAATATGAGAAAAACACGATCATGGCAGCATAGAACAGCATATACAGCGGCTGCCCCTGCCCAAGCTCCTGCCCCAGAAATGAAAGCCAGCCCGGCAGTGATTTGCCATTCATAAAACCAGCAATCGTAACCGGAATCAGCAGCACTGAAGATGCAAAAATCGGTGGGATAACGCCCGCCGTATTCACTTTCAGTGGCATATGGGTTGTGTCACCCCCAAACATCCGCTGCCCCATCTGGCGCTTTGGATACTGGATGACAACCCGACGCTGCGCCTGTTCCATGAACACAATGAACATGATGGTAAGCGCTGCAAGAACCAAGAAAAGCAACACGAAGAACGGCGAAAGTGCACCCGTGTAACCAAGCTGAAAGAGGCTTGCCAGCGCATGCGGCAGGTTGGCCACAATACCAGCAAAGATAATGAGCGAAATGCCATTCCCCACGCCACGCGCGGTAATCTGCTCACCCAGCCACATCAGAAACATGGTTCCGCCAACAAGCGTAGTGACGCATGAAAGCAAAAAGAACATGCCCGGATGAACAACAGCAGCGCCAGCAGCGCTATGCACGTTCTCCAGCCCGACAGCTATCCCATACGCCTGAAACAGCGCGATAAGAACAGTGAGGTAACGTGTGTACTGGTTAAGCTTTTTACGCCCCTGTTCACCTTCCTTCTTGAGAGCCTCAAGAGAAGGCACAGCAGTAGACATAAGCTGCACAATAATAGACGCAGAGATATATGGCATGATGTTCAGTGCGAACACGGTCATACGCCCAAGCGCACCCCCCGTGAACATGTTGAACATGCCCAGAATGCCACCCTGATGCTGCGCCAGAAGCTGCCCCATAACTGTGGCATCTACCCCCGGAACCGGGATGTATGTGCCCAAGCGGTAAACAATCAGCGCACCTAGCGTAAACCAGATTCGCTTCTTCAGTTCTGTCGCTTTGGCAAAAGAGCCGACATTAAAGTTGGCAGCCAGTTGTTCGGCCGCGGAAGCCATGCATCCGTCCTTTCATACAAACAGCGCCACCACGGCTGTGGAGACGCTGGCACAATCGCCTGAAAAATTCAGACAACATTCTGAGAAGGAACAAGAAAGGAGAACAGTGCGAACACTGCTCTCCTTTTTGCAACATCAGGAAGCGCTGGCTTCAGCAGCTTTAGGCTGCAGCAGCTTAACGCTACCTCCGGCTTTTTCTACTGCTGCAACAGCAGAAGCTGATGCACCAGAGACTTCAAACGTAACAGCTTTTGTCAGCTCACCTTCGGCCAGAATGCGCACGCCAGCATATTTGCCAGTGCCAACCAGACCAGCTTTTTTCAAAGCTTCTTCAGTAACAGGTGCGCCTGCTGCAAGTTTGCCATCAGCCAAGGCTTTTTCCACCGCGCCAAGGTTTACAGGAGCATAAACCTTGCGGAAGATGTTTTTGAAGCCACGCTTCGGCAGACGACGATAGATGGGAAGCTGACCACCTTCAAACCCGTTCAGAGAAACCCCTTCACGAGCCTTCTGGCCTTTTACACCCCTACCAGACGTCTTGCCCTTACCAGAACCAATACCGCGCCCAAGACGCTTTTTCCGGTAACGGGAACCTTCGTTATCACGAAGTTCGTTCAGCTTCATTTCAATCCTCCACCTTCACCAGGTGGGCCACTTTGCGTACCATACCCCGGACAGACGGAGTATCTTCCAGAACGCGTTCACGGCCAATCTTGTTCAGACCCAGACCGATCAAAGTTGCCTGCTGCCCAGGCTTACGTCCGTTACCGGACGCAATCTGCACAACCTTAAAGGTTTTTTTATCAGACATCAGCGGCCTCCGCAGCAGCAGCCTGTTCACGCTTACCGAAGATTTCAGCAACCTTCTTACCGCGACGGCTAGCTACAGAACGTGGGCTTGCACAACGTGTCAGCGCATCAAAAGTTGCCTTAACCATGTTGTGCGGGTTCCGGGTACCCAGAGACTTCGCAACCACATCGTTAATACCAAGGCTTTCGAACACAGCACGCATCGGACCACCAGCGATGATCCCCGTCCCCGCTTCGGCTGACCGCAGCACAACCTTACCAGCACCGAAGTGACCAGCAACATCATGATGCAGTGTACGGCCTTCCTTCATCGGGACACGGATCATGCCACGCTTAGCACGTTCCGTAGCCTTACGAATTGCTTCAGGAACTTCGCGCGCCTTACCAGCACCGTAGCCAACACGCCCCTTCTGGTCACCAACAACAACCAGAGCAGCGAAAGCAAACCGACGACCACCCTTAACCACTTTCGCAACGCGATTGATGGTTACCAGTTTGTCGACCAGTTCATCCCCTTCGCGTTCACGCTCACGGCCGCCTCGACCGCCTTCTCTTGGTTCACGAGCCATTCCGTGATCCTTTCCTCAGAAGGAGAGACCGCCCTCACGGGCCGCCTCTGCCAGGGCCTTGACGCGCCCGTGATAAAGATAAGACCCCCTGTCGAACACGACCTGAGATACACCTGCAGCAACGGCGCGCTGTGCAACCAGCTTACCGACAGCGCCAGCGCTTTCCTGCGTGGAACCTTTTTTCAGATCCGCCTGCAGCTCCTTATCCAAGGAGGACGCTGAGGCCAGAGTACGGCCCTGCGCATCGTCGATCACCTGAGCATAAATGTTCTTGCCAGACCGGAAAACAGACAGACGCGGGCGCCCACCTGCTTTGCGGCGCAGCTGAAAACGGAGACGCGCCCGACGGCGGTTCCGCAATTCCTGCTGAGTGCTCATTATTTCTTCTTGCCTTCCTTACGACGAATGGTTTCCGTTTCGTACCGAACACCTTTGCCCTTGTAAGGTTCAGGCTTACGGAAGCTGCGGATATCAAGGGCCACCTGGCCAACCCGCTGCTTATCGATCCCTTCCACCACAATAGCCGTCGGACGCGGCGTAGAAATCTTGATGCCTGCAGGAATCGGATACACAACATCATGGGAGAACCCAAGGTTCATCACCAGATTGGAACCCTGCACAGCTGCACGGTAACCTGTGCCGTTAATTTCCAGAGCTTTGGAAAAACCTTCCGAAACCCCTTTAACAGCCGTTGCGATCAGAGCACGAGTTGTGCCCCACATCATGCGAGCCTGAGCAGCGGTGCCCACTGGCTGCACAACAACCTTTCCATCCTGTACATCAACGGAAACATGTGAAGAAAGCGGCAGAGCCAGCTCCCCCAACTTTCCTTTGGCCTTCAGAACACCATCTGCAATAGCGATGGTTACCCCTGCCGGCACTTCAACAGGATACTTGCCTACGCGTGACATTTACCCCTCCTTAGAAAACACGGCAGAGGACTTCACCGCCAACATTGGCAGCACGAGCCTCAACATCGGAAAGAACACCACGCGGTGTGGAAAGGATGGAAACACCCAGACCTGCACAAACGCGAGGAAGTTCCTTAATTTTGGAATATACGCGACGACCAGGGCGTGAAACGCGCTGAATTTCGCGGATAACCGGCTCACCGTCAGTGTATTTCAGCTCGATATGCAGCTGAGCAATACCCTTACGGACATCTTCACGCTTATAGCCACGAATGTAGCCTTCACGCTGCAGAGCTTCCAGAACACTCACGCGCAGCTTGGAAGCCGGAGCAACACAAGCATTGTGACGCGCACGCTGAGCATTACGAATACGGGTGAGCATATCACCCAAAGGATCAGAAAGTGACATCTCGCGCCCTTACCAGCTTGCTTTAACCACGCCCGGAATCTGGCCTTCAGATGCCAGATCACGGAAAGCAATACGGCACAGTTCAAACTTACGGTAGTTACCGCGAGAACGACCTGTCAGCTTGCAACGCAGACGAACCCGCACGCGCGAACCATTGCGCGGCAGTTCAGCCAACTTCAAAGACGCATCAAACCGATCCTCCACGGGAAGAGAACGATCCATAACGATATTTTTGAGAGCTACCCGCTTCTCTTTATCCCGTGCCGCCATGCGCGCGCGCTTTGCGTTACGCAGAATGGCAGAAGTCTTAGCCATACAAATTACCTCCGGAACCCTTCGAAAACCTTCGACGGTTTTCCAAGATCACACATTAAAACACCCAGAAGGGTCTGTATCACCCCAAGAAGGGAAGATCAAACGCCTTAAGCAGGGCCTTGGCTTCTGCATCTGTCTTTGCACTGGTAACAAACACCACGTCCATGCCGCGGATTTCATCTACCTTATCGTATTCGATTTCAGGAAAGATGATCTGTTCTTTCAGACCCAGAGCAAAGTTACCACGACCGTCAAAACCTTTGGTAGCCGGCAGACCGCGGAAATCGCGGATGCGTGGCATAGCAATGGTTACCAGACGATCAAGGAATTCATACATCCGTGCACGGCGCAGAGTGACCTTACAGCCAATCGGCAGACCTTCACGGATCTTGAAGCCCGCGATAGCTTTCTTCGCCACTGTTTTAACAGGCTTCTGACCAGCAATAAGAGCCATTTCTGCAACAGCAGCATCCAGCTTCTTCTGATCGCCAGCAGCTTCACCCACGCCCATGTTCAGGACGATTTTTTCGAGGTGAGGCACCTGCATTTCATTTTTGTAACCAAACTGCTTGCGCAGGTTGGCACGCAGTTCGCTTTCATACCGCTGCTGAAAGCGCGGCAGAGAACGACCTTCCTGTTTCGCACTCATTCGTAGCCCCTCAACCTTCAATAGCTTCGCCGGTCGCCTTAGCGATGCGAACTTTTTTGCCGTTTTCCAGCACTCGGAAGCCAACACGTGTGGGCTTTTTAGAGGCCGGATCAATCAGCTTCAGGTTAGAAAGGTGAATGGGCGCTTCACGGGTAATAATCCCGCTTTCTTCACCCATGCGGCGCGCACGCTGATGGCGCTTAATCAGCGCCACGCCACGAACAACAGCACGGTTTTCGGAAGGACGAACCTCCAGAACTTCTCCCTGCGTTCCCTTGGAGGAACCGCTGATGACGACAACCGTATCGCCTTTTTTAATACGGGCAGCCATTACAACACCTCCGGCGCAAGAGAGATGATCTTCATGAACTTCTTCGCACGCAATTCACGCACAACCGGCCCAAAAATACGCGTACCAATTGGTTCCTGCTGCTTGTTGATCAGCACGGCTGCGTTTTTATCGAAACGGATAGCGCTACCATCAGGCCGACGAACTGGATAGGAAGTCCGTACAATAACAGCCTGGTGAACGTCGCCCTTCTTCACTTTCCCGCGGGGGATAGCTTCTTTGACGGAAACGACGATCACGTCGCCGACCGAGGCGGACTTCCGCTTGGAGCCGCCCAGCACCTTGATGCACTGCACCTGACGTGCGCCGGAATTATCGGCTACGTCAAGGTTGGTCTCGGGATGGATCATAACCTAAATATCCTTACGTTAGGCCGATGCACCGGCTTCCGCACCAACGACTTCGCCGTTGCGGGAAATCACAGTCCACGTCTTGCGGCGTGAAATAGGCGGACATTCAACAATCCGCACGGAGTCACCAACCTTGCAGATATTTTCTTCATCATGCGCCGCATATTTTTTAGAGCGACGAATGAATTTCTTATAGAGCGGATGCATGACGCGACGATCAACAAGAACCGTAATGGTTTTGTCCATCTTATCGCTGGTCACACGCCCGGTCAGGACGCGCCTTGGCATCGGCTAACTCTCCTCAGGCATTGGCAGCAGATGTTTTTGCACCTGCTGCAGTCTTTGCATTTTGCACTGCAATCGTCTTGATTCGTGCAATCTCACGACGCACCGCACGCATACGGCTCTGCGCTTCAGTCTGACCCGTGGCCTGCTGGAAACGCAGATTAAGCTGCTCACGCTTCAATTCAACCAGACGAGCTTCGAGCTCGTCTGGAGTCTTGGCGCGCAAATCGGCTGGCTTAGTTGCCTTTACCATCTCACGCATCTCCAATTCGGGTCACAAACTTGGTCTTGATCGGCAGTTTTGCTGCACCCAGAGCCAACGCTTCACGCGCCAGTTCAGGGGGTACACCTTCGATCTCGAACAGAATGCGACCTGGCTTCACACGGGCCACCCAGAATTCGGGGGAACCCTTACCGGAGCCCATACGCACTTCTGCAGGTTTTGTCGAGACCGGAAGGTCAGGAAAAATACGAATCCAGACGCGACCTGCACGTTTCATGGCACGTGTGATAGCCCGACGGGAGGCTTCAATCTGGCGTGCCGTAATACGTTCCGGCTGAAGAGCCTTCAGTCCAAACGTACCGAAGTTCAACGTGGTGCCACTTTTAGCAAGGCCGTGGATACGGCCTTTGTGGGCTTTACGGAATTTTGTCCGCTTCGGGGAAAGCATGTTGTTTTATCCCTCTCCTCAGCGCTGAGGAGCCTGTTCGGCCGCCCGGCGATCCTGAGCCATCGGATCATGAGCAAGAATTTCGCCCTTGAAGATCCAGACTTTTACACCGCAAGTGCCATAGGTGGTCTTTGCTGTGGCTGTGCCATAATCGATATCAGCACGCAGGGTGTGCAGAGGCACACGACCTTCACGATACCATTCGATACGTGCGATTTCTGCACCACCAAGACGACCAGAGCAGTTAATACGAATGCCCTGTGCGCCCAAACGCATTGCAGACTGCACGGCACGCTTCATTGCACGACGGAAAGCCACGCGGCGTTCCAGCTGCTGAGCAATGTTTTCTGCAACCAATGTTGCATCAATTTCCGGCTTGCGGATTTCAACAATGTTCAGCGCAACTTCCGTGCCAGCCATACGCGTCAGCTCTTTACGGAGCGCATCGATGTCCTGGCCCTTCTTACCAATCACAACACCCGGACGGGCAGCGTAAATGGTAACACGGGGCTTTTTAGCCGGACGTTCGATAACGACACGAGACACACCAGCGCCAACCAGCTTGCGGCGCAGGAATGCACGCAGCTTCAGATCTTCATGAAGCAGCTTTGAATAGTCGGAATCGGCATACCACCGGCTATCCCACGTGCGGTTGATACCGAGCCGCAGCCCGATTGGATTGACTTTATGTCCCATACCTCAGGCCGCCTTCTGTTCGGAAGAAGCTGCTTCAGGCTCAGCAGCCCGTTCAGCTACAACAATCTTCAGGTGACTGAAAAACTTTTCAACGCGAGCAGAACGCCCACGGCCACGGGCATGGAAACGCCGCATGACAATGGATTTTCCAACTTCAGCTGTCTTCACCACCAGCTGGTCAACGTCCAACTGGTGATTGTTTTCAGCGTTAGCGATTGCGCTTTCCAGCGTCTTTTTCACTTCCTGAGCGATACGGCGCTTAGAGAACGTCAACGTTGCAACGGCCTGGGAAGCAGGCTTGTTGCGGATCAGGCCGGCCACAAGGTTCAGCTTGCGGGGGCTAACCCGGATGTTGCGCGTAATTGCCTGCGCTTCTGTTTCCGCGAGTGTGCGCGGATGCTTCGGCTTGCTCATCTCTGCTTAGCCCCGCTTAGACTTCTTGTCAGCGCCATGCCCGTGGAATGTACGGGTAGGGGAAAATTCGCCGAACTTATGTCCGACCATGTTTTCCGTAACCTGTACGGGCAGGAACTTCTGACCGTTATAAACACCGAACGTCAGACCGACGAACTGCGGAAGAATTGTAGAACGACGAGACCAGATCTTGATCACTTCGTTACGACCCGACGCGCGGGATACCTCAGCTTTATTCAGCAGATACCCGTCGACGAACGGGCCTTTCCAGACGGAACGTGCCATCTTCTATTGCCCCTTACTTGCCGGTCTTTCGACGACGGATAATCAGACTGTCCGTCCGCTTGTTGACCCGAGTTTTATACCCTTTGGTTGGCTTGCCCCACGGCGTAACCGGATGACGGCCACCAGACGTACGGCCTTCACCACCACCATGTGGGTGATCAACAGGGTTCATCACCACGCCACGGTTGTGAGGACGACGACCCAACCAACGGGAACGCCCTGCCTTACCCATGTGCTGGTTCATGTTATCCGGGTTGGACACGGCACCAACAGTAGCCATGCACTCACCACGAACAACACGCAGCTCACCAGACTGCAGCTTGATCTGGGCGTAGCCGGAATCCTTACCAACGAGCTGGGCATATGTGCCAGCAGAACGTGCCAGCTTACCGCCTGCACCCTGCTTCAGCTCGATGTTATGGATGATCGTTCCCACCGGGATGGAAGCCAGCGGCATAGCATTACCAGGCTTAATATCCACGCGTGCACCAGCGATGACATTGTCACCAACCTTCAGACGCTGCGGAGCCAGGATATATGCAAGCTCACCATCTTCGTACTTCACCAGCGCAATAAACGCGGTGCGGTTCGGATCATATTCCAGACGTTCCACCGTACCCAGAACATCAAACTTACGACGTTTGAAGTCTACATAACGGTAAGACTGCTTATGACCACCCCCACGGAAACGGGAAGTGATACGACCGTTATTATTACGGCCGCCTGTCTTGTTTTTACCTTCGGTCAACTGTTTGACCGGCTTACCTTTCCAAAGGTCAGCACGATCAACCAGCACCGTACCACGCAAGCTTGGCGTGACAGGATTAAAGTGCTTCAGAGCCATGAATTTCTACCTTCGGTCACGCCAGCTTGGCGGTAAGGTCAATGGACTGACCTTCCGCAAGCTGAACGAACGCCTTCTTCACGTCGGAACGCTGCCCAACACGCCCTTTAAAGCGCTTGGTTTTCCCCTTCTGAACCAAGGTGTTGACACCAACAACCTTGACCCCGAACAGCGTTTCCACCGCAACCTTGATTTCAGGCTTCGTAGCGGACATTGCCACTTTGAAAACAACCTGGTTCTTTTCAGAAAGCGCCGTAGCTTTTTCCGTGATCACAGGTGTACGCACGATATCGTACATTGCTTCACGGGAAAGACGCTCGGCTTTCTTGCGAATGGCAAGAATATTCGTCATGCCAGGCGCTCCTTCAGTCCTTCAAGGCCGGCCTGCGTAATAGCAAGCACCTCGTGGTTCAGAATGTCGTAAACATTCGCACCAATGGTCGGCAGAATGTCGATCTTGGGCAGGTTACGGGCGGCACGACCGAAGTTCTCATCCACGGCTGCATCCACGATCAGTGCAGATGTCCAACCCAGAGACTTCAGCTTCTTTGCCAGTTCGCTGGTTTTATCAACGCCAGAAGCAGACTGCAGCACGATCAGCTTGCCGTCTTTCGCCTTCTGAGAAAGCGCAGAGATCAGACCAAGGCGACGCACTTTTTTCGGCAGATCGTAACCGTGGTCACGCACAACCGGGCCATGCACTGCCCCACCGGTACGATACTGCGGCGCACGCAATGAACCCTGACGGGCGCTGCCTGTGCCTTTCTGGCGATACGGCTTTTTGGTGGTGCCGGACACTTCGCCCATGCCCTTCACCTTGTGTGTGCCGGCGCGGCGTTTTGCCAGCTGCCAGTGCACAACACGAGCCATGATATCTGCACGCGGTGCTACGGCGAAAATTTCGTCCGGAAGCGTTGCAGAACCAGCGCTGCTGTTGTCTAGCGTCTTGATTTCGATTTCCATGACCTCAGCCCTCCGCCTTCACGAGGCCGGCCGGATAAGGCGCGTCACCATGGCGGGCTTTTTTAATGGCGTCACGGAT
The DNA here is from genome assembly GCF_009914215.2 of Acetobacter pasteurianus. Classification (NCBI taxonomy): domain Bacteria; kingdom Pseudomonadati; phylum Pseudomonadota; class Alphaproteobacteria; order Acetobacterales; family Acetobacteraceae; genus Acetobacter; species Acetobacter pasteurianus. Next base: position 312,684 of record NZ_CP039846.2, read on the forward strand.
CAGAACAACACCGTTCTTCGCTCCTGGCACGGAGCCACGAACCATGATCAGATTCTTTTCCGGATCGACCGCTGCGATTTCCAGATTCAAGGTGGTCACGCGTTCATCACCGAGATGACCAGCCATCTTCTTGTTCTTAAAGGTCTTGCCGGGATCCTGGCGATTACCGGTCGAACCATGCGAACGGTGCGAAATGGACACACCATGCGTGGCTTCAAGACCAGCAAAATTCCAGCGCTTCATTGCGCCAGCAAATCCCTTACCTTTGCTCACACCCGTAACGTCAACCTTCTGGCCGACTACAAAGTGAGAAGCTGAAAGGGTAGCACCAACCTCAAGAGCGGCATCATCAGCCACACGAAATTCGCGAAGCGCCTGCTTGGGCTCCACCTTCGTGCGAGCAAAATGCCCACGATTCGGCTTGGTTACGTTTTTCACCTTGGCTTTACCCATACCCAGCTGAACAGCTACGTAGCCGTCCCGTTCCTGGTTACGGACATCAACCACCTGCACATCATCAACATGCAGGACGGTAACAGGCACATGCGTGCCATCTTCCTTGAACAGTCGGGACATGCCCAACTTCTTTGCGATCAATCCGGTGCGCATCGTCTGGACCTTAGAGTTTGATCTCGACATCAACGCCAGCGGCGAGGTCGAGCTTCATGAGAGCGTCCACGGTCTGCGGAGTGGGCTCAACAATGTCGAGCAGACGGCGATGAGTTCGAATTTCGAACTGCTCGCGGCTCTTTTTATCAACGTGAGGAGAACGGTTAACCGTAAACCGTTCGATATGCGTAGGCAGCGGGATAGGACCCCGAACCCGCGCACCCGTACGCTTCGCCGTATTCACGATCTCTTTCGTGCTGTTGTCCAGCACCCGATGATCGTACGCTTTCAGGCGAATGCGGATGTTCTGGTTGTCCATTTGTTTTTTAGTCCAACACTTTACCTATCCGGGGAATCCCGGCCGCCAAGTAAGACCCCGACCAAAATGAATCGGTCGGGGCCACTTAGGCTCAATATCCTCTATCGATTACTCGATAATGGAGGAAACAACGCCAGCACCAACCGTGCGGCCACCTTCGCGAATAGCGAAACGCAGACCTTCATCCATGGCGATCGGAGCAATCAGCTCGACTTCCATAGCGCAGTTGTCGCCTGGCATCACCATTTCGGTGCCTTCTGGCAGGTGCACAACACCCGTCACGTCAGTCGTACGGAAGTAGAACTGCGGACGATAGTTGGTGAAGAATGGCGTATGACGGCCACCTTCTTCCTTCGTCAGGATGTAAGCTTCTGCCTTGAACTTCTTATGCGGCGTGATGGAGCCTGGCTTTGCCAGAACCTGACCACGTTCCACATCTTCACGCTTCGTGCCACGCAGCAGAGCGCCGATGTTGTCACCAGCTTCACCGCGATCAAGCAGCTTACGGAACATTTCAACACCGGTTACGGTTGTCTTCGTCGTCGGCTTCAGACCAACGATTTCGATTTCGTCACCAACATTGATCACGCCGCGTTCAACACGACCCGTTACCACGGTGCCACGACCAGAGATGGAGAACACATCTTCGATCGGCATCAGGAACGGACGGTCAACCGGACGTTCCGGCTGCGGGATGTAGGAGTCAACTGCGTCCATCAGATCGCGAACGCGGTTTTCACCGATTTCCGGATCACCATCTTCCAGAGTTACCAGAGCGGAACCCTTGATGATCGGCACATCGTCGCCAGGGAACTGATAGGAAGACAGAAGTTCACGAACTTCCATTTCAACCAGTTCAAGCAGTTCCGGATCGTCAACCTGGTCAACCTTGTTCAGGAAGACAACCAGAGCAGGCACACCAACCTGACGAGCAAGCAGGATGTGTTCACGGGTCTGCGGCATCGGGCCGTCAGCTGCGGACACAACCAGGATTGCGCCGTCCATCTGCGCTGCACCCGTGATCATGTTCTTCACGTAGTCAGCATGCCCGGGGCAGTCAACGTGCGCATAGTGACGGTTGTCGGTTTCATATTCCACGTGTGCTGTGGAAATGGTGATACCGCGAGCGCGTTCTTCCGGAGCAGCGTCGATCTGGTCATACGCCTTGAATTCAGCGCCACCCTTCTTTGCAAGCGTCTTGGTGATCGCTGCCGTCAGAGAGGTCTTGCCATGGTCAACGTGACCAATGGTGCCGATGTTGCAGTGCGGTTTATTCCGCTCAAATTTAGCCTTAGCCATTTTTTACTCCATGCCCCAAAAACTATTCGGGATGCAGTTGTTATAAGCCCTGCAAACTCACTGCAAGAGGAAATGCAGCAGCTTCTTTCATTACCAGCGATAGTGGCTGAATGCTTTGTTAGCTTCCGCCATACGGTGGGTATCTTCCCGCTTCTTCACTGCTGCGCCACGATTGTTGACGGCATCCAGAAGCTCATTGGAAAGCCGATCCTGCATGGTGTTTTCGCCACGCTTGCGCGCAGCGTCAATCACCCAACGGATCGCCAACGCCTGACGGCGGTCTGCGCGAACTTCAACCGGCACCTGGTAGGTTGCCCCACCAACACGGCGAGAACGCACTTCAACAGCCGGCTTTACGTTGTCCAGCGCACTGTGGAACAGAACCACTGCATCCGCACCGTTACCGCTACGACGCACCATGGCATCCAGCGCACCGTATACGATTCTTTCTGCAGCAGACTTCTTACCATCGTACATCAGCGCATTCATGAAACGCGTGACAACGATATCTCCGAATTTCGGATCGGGAAGGATCTCGCGCTTTACTGCGCGATGACGGCGACTCATACCTGTTCTTCCTCTTATTTCGGACGCTTGGCGCCATACAGCGAACGACGCTGACGCCGCTTGGCAATACCCTGCGTATCCAGAACACCACGAAGGATGTGATAACGCACACCCGGCAAATCCTTCACACGACCGCCGCGGATCAGCACAACACTATGTTCCTGAAGGTTATGACCTTCACCCGGAATATAGCTGACCACCTCATAGCCGTTCGTCAGACGCACCTTAGCGACTTTACGCAGTGCGGAGTTCGGCTTTTTTGGCGTCGTAGTATAAACGCGGGTGCAAACACCGCGCTTTTGGGGGCATCCTTGCAGCGCGGGCACCTTGTTGCGCTTGACCGCAGGCTTGCGCCCCTTGGCAATGAGCTGGTTGATGGTCGGCATGCGCCTTTCCCGATCCTTACACAGTTCGGCCGGCCGCCATTATTTCTGACTGCCGACTTTCATTAAAAAAGATCCCATCAGGCATGTGCCTGTATGGGGCTATGTTGGCATCCGGCCCCGCTTCCACCCCGGAAGCCAACCGCATGCTAGACTCACACAGAAAACCTAATTGCTCTTTCTATCCACAGGGATATCCAGAGCTGAGGGCTGCTACCTAACCCTCCCCCCGCTGGGAGTCAAGTTTTACCCTGCGATTCTTAAAGATATTGCGTACGCTGTACATGAAAAAAGGACCAGGGTTTCCCCTGATCCTTCCTTCATGAAGCATATTTGCAACGTTTATTCAGCCGCAGAACGCCCAACACGCTGACGATCCTGCTCTGCCGCAATGGCCCGCAGACGCTTCATAACACTGCCTGTGCCTGCCGGAATCAGACGTCCAACAATCACGTTTTCCTTCAGGCCCATCAGCTTATCCACTTTCCCTGCCGTAGCAGCTTCTGTGAGCACGCGTGTGGTTTCCTGGAACGATGCAGCAGAGATGAAGGACTGTGTCTGCAGAGAGGCCTTGGTGATACCCTGCAGCACCGGCATACCTTGAGCTGGCCGTTCACCCGCCTTGAGGCACTTGGCATTTTCAGCCTCGAACTCAATACGGTCAACGGTTTCACCAATCAGGTACGTCGTGTCACCCGGCTCCAGAATTTCGACCTTCTGAAGCATCTGACGCACGATCACTTCAATATGCTTATCGTTAATCTTCACACCCTGAAGACGATACACATCCTGAATTTCGTTGATCAGGTAATCAGACAGAGCCTCAACACCCATCACCTTCAGGATATCGTGGGGCACCCGCGGACCATCGACCAGCGGATCACCTTTTTCCACAAAGTCACCTTCCTGAACGGAAATGTGCTTGCCTTTCGGGATCAGGTATTCCTGTTCCTCGCCCGTTTCATCGTTCTTCACGATAACACGGCGCTTGGACTTGTAGTCCTTCCCGAACTCAACGCGACCTTCCATTTCCGCGATAATAGCGTGGTCCTTTGGCCGGCGTGCTTCAAACAGTTCAGCAACGCGCGGCAGACCACCCGTAATATCACGGGTTTTGGACCCTTCACGTGGCAGACGGGCCAGAACGTCACCGGCGTTCACTTCCGTGCCGTTTTCAACAGACAGAAGTGTTTCGGGAGAGAGGAAGTAACGGGCATCTGCACCGTTATCCAACTTCACCACATCGCCGTTGGCATCTTTAAGCTGCAGACGTGGGCGCAAATCCACACCCTTACCTGCCTGCTTATAGTCAACCACCACTTTGGATGTCAGGCCTGTCACTTCGTCCATACGCTCAACAAGCGTAATGGAGTCAATCAGATCCAGGTATTCGACCTTACCGGCTTTTTCCGTGATGATCGGAAGGGTGTACGGATCCCACTCAGCCAGCTTCTGACCGCGAGCAACCTTTGCACCCTCTTCTGTCAGCAGGCGTGCACCATACGGCACACGGTAACGGGCTTTTTCGACCCCGTTGTCGTCAGACAGAAGGATTTCACAGTTACGTGCCATCACGATCGGCACGTTCTGACTGTTATGCACAACGTTGCGGTTACGGATCACAACATGTCCATCACGAGAGGCCTCGATCATGGACTGTTCCGCACCACGCTGCGCCGCACCACCAATATGGAAGGTACGCATTGTCAGCTGTGTGCCGGGCTCACCAATGGACTGAGCAGCAATAACACCCACAGCTTCACCGATGTTTACCGGCGTGCCGCGTGCAAGATCACGCCCATAGCAGCGGCCGCAGACACCAACGCGGCTATCACAGGTCAGCACAGAACGGATATGAACCGTTTCCACGCCGGATTTTTCAATCCGCTCTGCATCAGCTTCATCAATCAGATGATTGCGCGGCACAATAACTTCACCGGTGCCCGGAACCACCACATCAGAAGCAACAGTACGCCCAAGGATACGTTCGGACAGAGAAGCCACAACTTCCCCACCGTCCATAACTGCACGCACCGTCAGACCGCGTTCACTACCGCAATCTTCTTCAATAATGATGCTGTCCTGCGCCACGTCCACCAGACGACGGGTAAGATACCCGGAGTTAGCGGTTTTAAGCGCGGTATCGGCCAGACCTTTACGTGCACCATGGGTAGAGGTGAAGTAATCGAGAACCGACAGACCTTCTTTAAAGTTGGCAATAATCGGCTGTTCAATAATTTCACCAGATGGCTTGGCCATCAGACCACGCATACCGGCCAGCTGCTTCATCTGAGCCGGCGACCCACGAGCCCCGGAGTGGCTCATCATCCACACGGAGTTGATCTGCTTGCCAACTTCCTGACGGGAAATCTCTTTAGTCATGGCCGCCTGCACTTCGTCCGTGCAACGTGACCATGCATCGACCACCTTGTTGTAGCGTTCGCCAGCCGTGATCAGACCATCCTGATACTGCTGTTCAAACTCTTTCACTTCGGCAGCCGTGCGATCAACCAGTTCTTTCTTTTCGGGCGGGATGATCATGTCATCCTTACCGAAGGAAATACCAGCCTTAGCAGCGTGACGGAAACCCAAAGCCATCAGACGGTCACAGAAGATAACGGCTTCTTTCTGACCACAGTGACGGTACACCGTATCAATAACGTCAGACACAGCCTTTTTGGTGAGCTGACGGTTGATGAGGGAGAACGGCACGGCTTCATGCTGCGGCAGGATCTGCGCAATCAGCACACGACCGGGCGTGGTCACGGCTGTTTCGTAGGTGACCTTGCCATCTGCACCGATCTTCTGGAAACGTGCACGAATTTTATCATGCAGCTTCAGTGCACCAGCGCTCAGCGCATATTCCACTTCACCGATGGAAGAGAAAGACGGCGCACCTTCTTTGGTCAGAGCACCTGTTGTTTCGTCATACTCACAACGATCCGGCGTGACCTTGAATTCAGGTGTTTCGAGGCTGAGGTAATACAGCCCCAGAACGATATCCTGAGAAGGCACAATAATCGGCTTACCGTTTGCCGGGCTGAGAATGTTGTTGGTGGACATCATCAGCACACGTGCCTCAAGCTGAGCTTCAAGGCTCAGCGGCACGTGCACGGCCATCTGGTCACCGTCAAAGTCTGCGTTAAACGCGGTGCAGACGAGCGGGTGCAGCTGAATAGCCTTCCCTTCAACCAGCACCGGTTCAAAAGCCTGAATACCCAAACGGTGCAGCGTAGGCGCACGGTTAAGCATAACCGGATGTTCGCGGATAACTTCTTCAAGAATATCCCAAACTTCCGGACGCTCTTTTTCCACCATCCGCTTTGCAGCCTTAATGGTGGTGGCATGGCCGTATTTTTCCAGCTTGGCGTAAATGAACGGCTTAAACAGTTCCAGAGCCATCTTCTTGGGAAGACCGCACTGGTGCAGCTTAAGTTCTGGGCCCACCACAATAACGGAACGGCCAGAGTAATCGACGCGCTTACCCAGCAGGTTCTGACGGAAACGACCCTGCTTACCTTTAAGCATATCGGACAGGGATTTCAGCGGACGCTTGTTAGCACCCGTGATAGCCCGGCCACGACGCCCGTTATCGAACAGCGCATCCACAGCTTCCTGAAGCATACGCTTTTCGTTACGCACGATAATATCGGGCGCACGCAGCTCCATCAGGCGCTTCAGACGGTTATTACGGTTGATGACGCGACGATACAGATCGTTCAGATCAGACGTTGCAAAACGCCCACCATCCAGCGGCACCAACGGACGCAGATCAGGCGGAATAACCGGAACCAGATCCAGAATCATCCATTCTGGGCGGGAACCGCTTTCTGCAAACGCTTCAATCAGCTTCAGGCGCTTAACGAGCTTTTTGCGCTTAGCTTCTGAAGTTGTTTCCTTAAGTTCCTGGCGCAGCTCTACCTTTTCGGCATCGCAGTCAATGCGCTCCAGAACCTTTTTAATGGCTTCTGCACCAATACCGACTTCAACACCCTCATCGCCATATTCGTCCATGGCATCAAGGTACTGTTCTTCCGTCAGCAAGGAGTACTGCTTCAGCGGAGACGTGCCGGGTTCCAGAACCAGGTAGCTTTCAAAGTAAAGCACCTTTTCCAGATCTTTCAGCGTCATATCAACCATCAGGCCGATACGGCTGGGCAGAGACTTCAGGAACCAGATATGGGCAACGGGGCTGGCAAGCTGAATATGGCCCATGCGTTCACGACGCACTTTGGCCAGCGTAACTTCAACACCGCACTTTTCGCAGATAATACCGCGGAATTTCATCCGCTTGTATTTACCGCAAAGGCATTCATAGTCCTTGATCGGACCAAAAATACGCGCGCAGAACAGGCCATCCCGTTCTGGCTTGAACGTACGATAGTTGATGGTCTCGGGCTTCTTGATTTCGCCATAAGACCAGGAACGGATTTGTTCGGGCGATGCCAGCTGAATCTTGATCTGATCAAACGTCATCGCCTGGCCGGTCTGGCCAAGAATTTTCATGAGCTCATTCATGTGCCGAAGCCCCCAGCGGGAAACGGGGAGCCGAGGTTTCTACCCCGGCCTCCCCTTTGAAATAAGAACGGATGGTGGTGGCGAAATTCACCGTCACTCGGCCCCCTGCTCCAGTTCTACGTTCAGACCCAGAGACTTCAGCTCTTTGATCAGAACGTTAAAGCTTTCCGGAATACCGGCCTCAAAATCATCCTGCTCACGCACGATGGATTCATAAACTTTGGTTCGGCCAGAAACGTCATCCGACTTCACAGTCAGCATTTCCTGCAGAGTGTAAGCTGCGCCGTATGCTTCCAGCGCCCACACTTCCATTTCCCCAAAGCGCTGACCACCAAACTGCGCCTTACCACCCAGAGGCTGCTGTGTAACCAGCGAGTATGGGCCGATAGAACGTGCATGGATCTTGTCATCAACAAGATGGTGCAGCTTGAGCATGTAGATGTAACCGACCGTTGTTTTACGCTCGAACGGCTCACCTGTGCGCCCATCAATCAGCTGAGACTGACCGGATTTATCAACACCAGCTTTTTCAAGCATGGCTTCAATATCCGGAATGGAGGCACCATCGAACACTGGCGTTGCAATCGGCACGCCCTTGCGCAGGTTATTGGCCAGTTCAACCAGCTCATCATTGCTCATGTTGGCAATGTCTTCGCTGTAAACCTTATCCCCGTACACATCTTTCAGGCGGTCCAGCAGTTCCTGACGTTTTTCGCCATTACGCTGGTATTCATCCACCATATCGCCGATGCCACGGCCAATTTTGGCGCAGGCCCAGCCCAGATGCGTTTCCAGAATCTGCCCCACGTTCATACGTGAAGGCACACCCAGTGGGTTCAGCACCAGATCAACAGCTGTGCCATCTTCCAGGAATGGCATGTCTTCAACTGGAACAACGCGGGAAACCACACCCTTGTTACCATGACGACCGGCCATTTTATCCCCAGGCTGCAGCTTACGCTTAACAGCCACAAAGACCTTGACCATCTTCATCACGCCAGGTGGCAGTTCATCACCACGCTGCAGCTTTTCAACCTTGCTTTCAAAACGTGCCTGAATACGGGCAATAGCCGCATCAAATTCACGCCGCAGGGTTTCAAGCTCGGCCATCACGCTGTCAGAAGCGACAACAATCTGGCGCCATGTAGCACGCGGGTGTTCGTCCAGAACAGCATCAGTGATCTCGGTTCCGGAGCGAATGCCCTTGAACCCAGCACCAGCAACCTGCCCCAGCAGTTTTTCACGCAGACGGCTGTAGAAAGAACGTTCCTGAATAGCGCGTTCGTCGTCACGGTCTTTAGCCAGACGTTCGATTTCCGCACGCTCAATAGCCATGGCGCGTTCATCTTTGTCCACGCCACGACGGGAGAACACGCGTACATCAACGATTGTACCAGACGTGCCAGGCGGCAGACGCAGAGACGTATCACGCACGTCGGAGGCTTTTTCACCAAAGATGGCACGCAGAAGCTTTTCTTCCGGTGTCATCGGGCTTTCACCCTTTGGCGTCACCTTACCGATCAGAATATCACCCGGATTAACTTCGGCACCTACGTAAACAATGCCGGCTTCATCCAAGTTCCGCAGGGCTTCTTCACCCACATTCGGAATATCACGCGTGATTTCTTCCTGACCCAGCTTGGTATCACGAGCCATGACTTCGAATTCCTCGATATGGATCGAGGTGAAAACGTCATCCTTGGCAATCCGTTCGGAAATCAGGATGGAGTCTTCGAAGTTGTAGCCGTTCCAAGGCATAAACGCGACCAGCACGTTACGGCCCAGCGCCAGTTCACCCAGCTCTGTGGAAGGACCATCAGCAATAATATCGCCAGCCCGCACATTGTCACCAACATGCACCAGAGGGCGCTGGTTGATACAGGTGGACTGGTTGGAACGGGAATATTTACGCAGACGGTAAATATCCACACCCTGCGTAGAGCCTGTTGCGTTTGTTGCACGCACCACGATACGGGCACCGTCAATCTGGTCAACAATACCATCGCGCTTAGCGACAATTGTTGCACCGGAATCACGCGCTACAGCAGCTTCCATGCCTGTGCCAACCAGCGGTGCATCGGAACGCACCAGCGGCACAGCCTGACGCTGCATGTTGGAACCCATCAGTGCACGGTTCGCGTCATCGTTTTCCAAGAACGGAATAAGCGCTGCAGCAACAGACACCAACTGCTTGGGAGAAACGTCACACGCTGTAACTTCTGTTGGCGGAACCAGACGGAAGTCACCGTTACGGCGCACAGAGATCAGATCGCTTGTCAGCGCACCCTGATCATTCACCTTGGCATCAGCCTGCGCAACAACCAGCTTTTCCTCTTCCATAGCGGAGAGGTACTTCCAGCCGTCCTGCAGCACGCCGTCCTTCACCAGACGGTAAGGCGTTTCAATAAAGCCATATTTGTTCACTTTGGCATAGGTTGCCAGAGAGTTGATCAGACCAATGTTCGGGCCTTCCGGCGTTTCAATTGGGCAGATACGACCGTAATGTGTTGGGTGAACGTCACGCACTTCAAAGCCTGCACGCTCACGGGTCAAACCGCCCGGGCCAAGCGCTGAGAGACGACGCTTATGCGTGACTTCAGACAGCGGGTTGGTCTGATCCATAAACTGGCTGAGCTGGGAAGACCCGAAGAACTCACGCACAGCAGCGGCGGCAGGTTTTGCGTTGATGAGGTCATGCGGCATGACCGTATCAATATCCACAGAACCCATGCGTTCACGGATAGCACGTTCCATACGCAGCAGGCCAATGCGGTACTGATTTTCCATCAGCTCACCAACCGAGCGAACACGGCGGTTACCAAGGTTATCAATATCGTCAATCTGGCCGCGACCGTCTTTCAGGTCACACAGCGTTTTAATGGTGCGCAGAATGTCTTCTTTGCGCAGCACGCGCACTGTGTCCGGCACATCCATGTCCAGACGCATATTCATCTTCACACGACCAACGGCGGAAAGATCATAGCGGTCAGGATCAAAGAACAGGCCATTCAGCATGGCTTCGGCTGTTTCAGCCGTTGGCGGCTCACCGGGGCGCATTACGCGATAGATATCAATCAGCGCTTCATCACGCGTGCTGTTTTTATCTACCGTGAGCGTATCACGGATCCACGGGCCGTTAGCTGCATCAATCGCCAGCAGAGGAAGCTCTGTAATCCCAGCTTCTTCCAGAGCAGCAAGGCGCGCTTCGGTGATTTCTTCACCAGCCTCACCATAGATTTCGCCAGTCTGCATGTTGACGATATCATGAGCGATGTAACGGCCAAGCAGATCGATTTCACCCACCAGCACTTCACGCGTTTTTTCCGCGATCTTGCGCACCATGCGGGCGGTCAGCTTGGTTTCGGCTTCCGCCACCACTTCACCGGTTTCCGCATCCACCAGCGGTGCCAGCAGCTTGAGACCACGGAAAGAATCCGCATCAAACGGACGCGCCCAGCCCTTAGGTGTTTTTACGAATGTGACAGCATTATAGAAATAGGCGAGGATTTCATTGGCATCCATCCCCTTGATTTCCATAGAGTCAACATCGCCACCTTCAGCTGCCTTTGCCTTGCGTGCGGCTTCAGATGCTGCGCCTTCAAGCGCATATAGCAGCGTGGTAACAGGCAGCTTACGCTTACGGTCAATACGAACGTAAAGCAGATCTTTGGCGTCAAATTCGAAGTCCAGCCAGGAACCACGGTAAGGAATAACACGTGCGGCAAACAGATACTTGCCGGAAGAATGCGTTTTACCTTTATCATGATCAAAGAACACACCGGGTGAACGGTGCATCTGGCTAACAATAACACGCTCCGTACCGTTTACGATAAAGGTGCCGTTATCTGTCATGAGCGGCATATCGCCCATATAAACCGGCTGTTCCTTAATATCGCGAATGGAACGAGACCCCGTATCTTCGTCCACATCCCATACGATCAGGCGCAAAATAACCTTCAGCGGTGCGGCATATGTCAGGCCACGCTGAATGCATTCTTCCACATCATATTTAGGCTCTTCAAATTCGTAACTGACGAATTCCAGACGCCCCCGCCCCGCAAAATCATTGATGGGGAAAACGGAACGGAATACCTCCTGCAAACCTGTTGGAGTACGTGCATCAGGCGATACATTTGCCTGAAGGAATGTCTCGTAAGACGCACGCTGCACGTCAATCAGGTTCGGCATCGGGGCGATTTCGGGAATCCGCCCGAAACTTTTGCGAATCCGCTTCCGTCCTGTGAACGATTTAGTGATTGCGTTCATCGTCGCTCCTGCCCCGCCCATTTATCTCGGACCATCATGCCCGTGGTCATCCCGCGAGCCTGATGGTCCGACCTAATTTTGGTCTCAAGCCCATACCGGTTTTACCCGGCTCCTGTTTCAGATCAACCCGAAACAGGCAAACGGGCAGAGGCACAGCGCCCCCACCCGAAAACCTTTTTTCCCATTTCTCTGATGCCGTGCATCAGAAAATTGGCAAACTTACTTGACTTCGACGGTTGCCCCGGCGCCTTCAAGAGCCTTTTTGATCTTGTCAGCTTCGTCCTTGCTGACACCTTCTTTAACGGTCTTCGGCGCACCTTCAACCAGATCCTTGGCTTCTTTCAGGCCCAGACCGGTGATGCCGCGGATTTCCTTAATCACGTTGATCTTCTTGTCGCCAGCGCTGGCCAGAACAACCGTGAATTCGGTTTTTTCTTCAGCCGGTGCAGCAGCAGCACCAGGTGCAGCAGCAGCAACTGCTACAGGAGCAGCAGCGGAAACGCCCCATTTTTCTTCGAGCAGCTTGGAAAGTTCAGCAGCTTCAAGAACGGTCAGAGCGGACAGTTCGTCAACAAGCTTAGCAAGATCAGCCATAGTTTGACTTCCTAATATAGATACTGGTTAGCAGAACGCAACCTTCAAGCACGAAGGCAGCGCAAAATTCTTGAACATTCCCTCATACGAAGGAATGAAATCAGGCAGCTTCACCCGTTTTGGCATAGGCCCCAAAAACACGTGCAAGCTGGCCTGCCGGCGCCTGAGTAACGCTGGCGATACGCGTAGCTGGCGTGGAGATAAGACCCACGAGCTGCGCGCGCAGCGCATCAAGAGACGGCAGCTCGGCCAGAGCCTTGATTCCATCGGCGTCAAGCACCTGAGAACCAAGAGAACCACCAAGCAGCACAAGCTTGTCATTTGTTTTGGCGAACTCAACGACAGCCTTAGCCACAGCCACAGGGTCTTCAGACCACGCAAGCGCGGTCGGGCCTTGCAGCAGCGGCGCGATGCCGTTGAACTGGGTCCCATCCAGGGCGAGAGTTGCCAGCCGGTTTTTAGCGACCTTATAGTTCGCACCCGCTGCACGCACTTTACGCCGCAGTTCCGTCACAGCAGCCACAGTCAGCCCGTCATTACGGGTGACCACAACCATGGACGTCTGGGCGAAAACGGCGGCCAGAGAGGCGATAAAGGCCTTCTTTTCCGTACGGTTCAAATCCCGTCTCCGTCTTGTTCCATCAAGCTTGCGCCCAACAGAACGGGTTGCCCTTTAGGTTCCGCTATACATAACGGAACCCGCTCGCCTGTCCTTGAAACGGAATATCTGGCGTGCCGTAAATACGACCTGTAACCAGCATTCCCGTCTTACCGTTCGCCAACCCGAAGACTGATTAAAACCGCAGTTGCGCACGGTCTCGGACAGGAAGAAGGAGCAGCCGTAACCACTCCTTCATGCACCACGCCAACCCGAAAGTTAGCGCGGCGTCATTCTTTCTCAGCCAGCGAAGGCAGAGAGGTCCAGCTGAACGCCGGGGCCCATGGTGGAGGACAGAGCGCCCTTCTTCATGTAAGCACCTTTTGCGCCAGACGGACGGGCCTTCTGCACGGCATCGATAAATGCACGTACGTTTTCAGCCAGCTTATCTTCGCTGAAGGAAGCCTTACCAACACCAGCATGCACGATACCGCTCTTTTCAGCGCGATATTCAACCTGACCAGACTTAGCCGCTTCAACAGCGCCCTTTACGTTCATGGTCACGGTGCCCAGCTTGGGGTTCGGCATCAGCCCACGCGGGCCGAGGATCTTACCCAGACGACCCACCAGAGCCATCATGTCAGGCGTAGCAATGCAGCGGTCGAAGTTGATTTCGCCAGCCTGCACTTTTTCCATCAGGTCTTCTGCACCCACGATGTCTGCACCAGCAGCCTGAGCTTCTTCAGCTTTCGGGCCACGTGCAAACACGGCAACGCGCAGGGTTTTACCCGTGCCGTTCGGCAGGGAAACAAAACCACGAACCATCTGGTCTGCATGACGTGGGTCAATACCCAGGTTCAGTGCAATTTCAACGGTTTCGTCAAACTTGGCTGTTGCGTTGCTTTTTACCAGCGCGACAGCTTCATCAACACCGTAAGCTTTACCAGCTTCAACCTTGGCACGCGCAGCGGCGAGACGCTTGTTCTTTGCCATGATAGATTAGCCCTCCACCACATCGATGCCCATGGAGCGGGCAGAGCCGATCAGCATGCGCACTGCGCCATCCAGATCGTTTGCGTTCATGTCCTGCTGTTTCTGTTCAGCAATTTCACGAAGCTGGCTCATGGTCACTTTACCAACGCTGCCACCCTTACCAACTGTCTGGCTGCCTTTGGAAATCTTGGCGGCCTTGAGCAGGAAGTAGGTGTTCGGCGGGGTTTTGGTGATGAAGCTGAACGTACGGTCTGCATATGCGGTGATAACCACCGGAATCGGCATGCCCGGCTCAAGACCTTGGGTCTTGGCGTTAAATGCCTTACAGAATTCCATGATGTTCAGACCGCGCTGACCCAGTGCCGGACCAACCGGCGGGGAAGGATTAGCCTTACCAGCGGGGATCTGAAGTTTGATGTAGCCAACAACTTTTTTGGCCATATCCGGGACTCCTCAAAATGAACCCGGACCGCGGTTCTTCCGATTCCGCACCACGCACAGGGCGCAGACAAGAATCTCCCGCGTTCCGATCAGAAGTGCCGCGCTTACCGGGACGCTGGCTGTGTGTCAAGTGGTTGTGTGTTTTTCATGCCGCCTGTCAGATCATTGGAGACCGGATCTGTCTGGGTGCTAATGCCACCCAGCGGTGCGGCATGGCGCAGATTTTCATACTGCAAGGGCTTGAACGGCATAATGGTTTCCTCACCATGCGGCAACTGGCTGCGAGACCACCCGCCCCCAAGAGCCCGCACAAGCTGCACACGTGCATCCACCTGCCGGGTTTGCGCCTGCACCAATGAAATACGCGCATTCAGCGCCGCCACCTGCGCCACTACAACATCCAGATAATTGGTCAGCCCGCCGGTATATAGCGCCATCGTCATGCCCTGCGTGCGCAAGGCGGCATCTACGGCGTTGCTTTCCTGCTTCACCTGCGTTTTCAACCGATTGGTGCGCGTAAGATTGTCTTCCACTTCCTGAAAGGCATCCAACACCGTGGCGCGGTAAATATCTTCCGTTTGCCGATAGCCCGACCACGTGCGCTGCAATTCTGCACGCCGCAGACCACCCTGGAACAACGGCAGCACAGCCTGCGCCCCAAACTGGTACATAGCGTTGTAAAGCGAGGCCAGATCGAACCCGTTATCCATAAAGCCTGTCATGGCGTTAAAGGTAACGTGCGGATAAAACGCCGCGCGCGATACACCAATGGCTCTATTGGCTTGGGCCATGCGCCGTTCAGCCGCTGCAATATCTGGCCGGCGTTCCAGCAAGGTGGATGGCAGCGCCACAGGTGGTTCTTTATCCGCGAATGTCAGCTTGGTAACCGGCGCGATATGGAACGAGGCCGGAGCCTGATTGACCAGCACGGCAATGGCATGCTCCATCACATCACGCTGGGTGTGGATATCTGTTTCCTGCGCTTGCGTGGTGTAAAGCTGGGCTTCTGCGCGGGAAACATCCATACCCGGCGCAATGGCCCCGGCCAGACGCATGCGCGTAACCTGCACGGCTGTCTGGTAATACCGGATGGAATCCTTGTACACCGCATCCTGCGCATCCAACCCGCGCAGAATAACGTAATCTGATGCCAACTCCGCTTGTAGGCTCAAACGTGCCGAGGCGTAATTGGCGGCATTTTCCTGCACACCCTGTTTGGCCATACGAATCCGGTTGCGAATGGCAGACCAAAAATCCGGCTCCCACGTGGCCGTGGCTGAATACTGCTCGGACGACATATACATCGGCCCGGTTGCCCCGGCCCCACGCCAGAGCCTGTGTTGCGAGCCTTTATATTTTTCTCCGCTCGCGGCCCCATTCAACTGCGGATAGAGGTGAGACTTGGCCTCTGCCGCCATATCGCGCGATTGCATGAACGCCTCTGCCTGCGCCTGCAAATCCGGGTTCAGGCGCATGGCCTGATCTTCCAGTTGGTTCAGCACTGGGTCACCCAGCATTGTCCACCAATCTGGGCGAATGGCATCATCCGATGGATGCGCGGGCTTCATTACGCCCTGCCCGCTCCAGTTATCGGGTAGCACAAATTGGGCAGGCTTGTAGCGCGGGGCCATATCACACCCCGCCAAGGCTGATGTGGCCACCCCCACCAACAAAATATGCGTAACGTTACGTGGCAGAATGTTCCCCTTCCTCATGGGCGGGCCCCAGCTTCAGATGCATCCGCGCTGTCATCCGGCATCGCACGGGTATCATCCCCTTCCTCCAGTTCGGAGGATTTGGTGGGAGGAACTGGCTTTTGGGGTTCCTGCTTTTTGGCCGCAGGCGGTGTGCTGGGCATGTTATAACCGGGAGTGCCTTTAACAATGCGTACTTCCTGCCCATCCAGCAGACCAGCAGATGGGTTATTGATAACCCGATCCGTTTTTTTCACACCACGCAGAATCTGCACCGTTGTGCCAAAATTGGTGCCCAGCGTGACACTTACCAGATGTACGTGGTTGGTATCATCTACCAGCGCAACCTGTGTACCTTCCGCCCTGAACACAATGGCCCCCAGCGGCAGAATCAGCTCATCCGTATCACCGGGCGCATGAAACGTGGCTGTGGCGTAAGAATTAGGCCAAAGCTCTCCGGATTTATTATCCAGCGTCAGTTCTGTGGTGACGGTACGGGTAGAGGCGTTAAACGCCGAAGCCGTGGCTAGAAAATGCGCGCGGAATGTGCGCTCAGGATATTGCGGAATACTTAAATCCGCCTCCAACCGAGGGGAGATAATATCTGCATAATCCTGCGGCACGGCCACAAACACACGCATAGCATGCACGTCTGCCACACTAAACAATTCGGTGGCATTGCCGTGGGCATCTACATCCCCACGCCCGGCGTTGACGTAATCCCCCACATCCGCCAAGCGCGATGTGACGACACCATCAAACGGCGCAACAATCTTTTTAAACGCTTCCAGCGCAGCATAACGCTCTACATCATGCTGGGCGGCTTCCACCTCGGCCTTCTGGGCCTCGGCATTGGCGGCCTGCACGTCCACTTCCTGCTGAGAAACAGCTTGTGTGCCTTGCAGGGCCTTCCAGCGTTTTGCTGTAATCTGGGCCAGCTTGTATCGCGCCAGTGCCACATTCAGGTTGGCTTTGGCGGCGGCAAACTGGGCATCCAGCCCCGGCGTATCAATTTCGGCCAGCACATCGCCCGCCTTAACCTTGGCGCCAAAGTCTTTGTACCACATTTTCACATAGCCAGAGACCTGCGCATAAATGGGCGCCTGATACCATGCGGCTATATTGGCTGGCAGGGAAAGCGTGCGTTCATCCGGCCCCGGCTGAGGGAAGATAACCTGCACGGATGGAATAGCGTTATGTGCCGTTTCGTGCGCCAGATTAACATATTGCGTGTGGCGCTGAACAATGCCCACCACTGCCAGCAGGATGGCAACCCCGCCAACAGCCACAAACCCGATCTTGCGTTTACGTGTGCTGCCAGCCGGCGTGGGAGATTGAGGCCCTGAAGCGTCTGGATGCTCTTGGGTCATGCGGCAGCTTCCTCTTGTTCGGTTTCATGCGGTTTTTTACGTGTGTGCAGCATGGCAAATACGCAGGGCACAAACAGCAGAGTGGCAACCGTTGCCACCATCAGGCCGCCCATAACTGCCTTACCCAAGGGTGCGTTTTGCGAATTACTTAAAGACATGGGCAACATGCCAATAATCATGGCGGAGGCTGTCATCAGCACGGGGCGAATACGCTCAAACCCGGCTTCCAGCGCGGCCTTAATGGCATCGCCGTGTTCTTCCAACCGTTCACGCGCAAAGGCCACCACCAGAATGGCGTTGGCCGTGGCCGTGCCCATGCACATAATGGCCCCTGTAAGCGCAGGCACAGAAAGCGTGGTGTGCGTAAGAAACAGGCTCCATGAAATACCAGCCAGCGCACCGGGCAATGCGGTGATGATGATGAACGGGTCCAGCCAGGACTGAAAGTTCACCACAATCAGAAGGTAAACCAGCAGCACGGACATCGCCAAGCCACCCAGCAACTGCACATAGGCACTGTTCATGGTGACAGCCTGCCCCAGCACGCTGAGGGAAGAACCATGCGGCAGATTTCCCTGAGCCTCATCTACAATACGCGTCACCTCGCGCGAGACGGTGCCAAGGTCTATGCCTTCGTTCGTGGCGTAAATATCAAACACCGGCATGATGTTGTAATGCGCCACCTCCGCCGGGGTGCCGATCTGATCGATCTTGCTCAAACCACCCAGAATTTGCGGGTCTTGGCCAGATGGGTTGCCATCCCCTTTATCAACCGGCGTGATTTCCAGATCATTCATGGTCTGGAGGAAAGGTGCTGGTGTTTGAATATCAATCAGATGCGAGACACCTGTTTTGGTATCCAGCCAGTACACCTGCCCCACCTGAGAACTCCCGGACAGAGAAACCAGCGCGTTATTGGCCACATCGGCTTCTGTAATGCCGGTGCCCAATGCGTAGGTTCGGCGGGTGTTCACCATCAGGGTTGGCGTTGTCATGGGCTGTTGCACAAACACGTCTGTCAGGCCCGTAACGTGGCGCAGACGTTCTGCAAGACGGTTCGCAAAACGGAAGTTTTCCGACAGGTTGCGCCCAACCACCTGCACATCAATGGGAGATGGCAGACCGAAGTTCAGGATTTTGGCTGTCAGATCCCCCGGCAGGAAGGAAAACTGCGTGCCGGGGAACTTCATGTTGAGGTTATGGCGCAAAAGCCGCCGATATTCCGCCACAGGGGATGCCGGATTTTTAAGCGAAACCGTAATATCGCAATCCTGCGTACCCACAGTTGGCGTTGGAATATAAGCCTGATTCAGCGGGCTGAATGGCAGGCCGCAGTTATCAACCAGCCCTTCCACCTGCCCCGGTAAGGTGCGTTCGATCTCATCATTCACAAGCTGGGAAATCTTGCCGGATTCCTCCAGCCTTGTGCCGATGGGCGCACGCATATGCAGGGCAATGGCATCGGAGTTCACTTCGGGGAAGAAGTCCTGCCCCACAAAGAACAGCAGCCCCAAGGAACCAAGCGAGCACAGCACAAATACCGGCACAAAAGTGCCGCGCGTTGCCACCAGATGCGACAGAAGCTCGTGATAGCGATGCCGGAACTGTTCGAACTTGCGCTCAAACCCACGCTGAAAGCGGCCAAAAATGGTTTTGGGTTCCTGCGGGCCATGTGCATGGGCCGCCACCTGTGCGGCCAGCATGTATTTGGCCATGGTGGGCACCAGCGTTCGGGACAGGATGAAAGAGGCGATCATGGCAAAAATGATGGCTTCTGCCATTGGCATGAACAGCCAGCCTGCAACGCCTGTAAGCTGGAACAGCGGCATCCACACAATACAAATGCACATGGTGGAGACAAAGGTGGGAATAACAATCTGGTTGGCGGCATCAATAATGGCCGTTTCCAGATCCTTCTCCATCTCAAGATGCGCATCGATATTTTCGATCATCACCGTGGCATCATCCACCAGAATCCCCACGGCCAGCGCCAAGCCGCCCAGTGTCATGACGTTGATGGTCTGCCCAGCCCAACCCAGCCCGATAACGGAGCACAGCATGGCCAGTGGAATGGAGGTGGCAATAATAACGGTGGAGCGCCAAGACCCCAGAAACAGCAGCACCACAAGCCCGGTCAGGCACGCGGCAGTGAGCATTTCGCGCACCACGTCCTGCACGGATTCCTTCACGAAGGTGGAGGCATCATTCAACACCTTGATGCTCACGCCTTCGGGCAAGGTTTTTACAATGCCCGGCAGCAGCTTTTTAACCCCAGCCACAACATCCAGCGTAGAGGCATCACCGCTTTTCATAATGACAATCAGAACGCCCTGCTGCCCTTTAACCAGCACAAGGTTGGTTTGTGGCGGCCCACCTGCATGCACCCATGCCACATCCTGCAAGCGCACCACGGCATCCCCCACCTGTTTGATGGGGATCATGTTCAGCTCTTCCATGTTTTTGGGAGAGGCGTTGGTCTGAACCATCCAGTCAAACGGGCCAATGCGCTGGTCACCCGCGGGCAGCACAATGTTCTGGCTGTTCAACGCGCGCGAGACATCCACCGGAGAAAGCCGGTGCGCCAGCAGCTTAACCGGGTCCAGATCCACCATGATATTGCCCGGCTGCCCCCCGTAAGGGTTGGGAATGGCAGCCCCCGCCACGGAAACAAGCGCCGGACGGATAAGGTTGGAGGACATGTCGTAAATCTGCGAGGCCGTCATGGAGGTGGAAGACACCTGCAACGTAACAACCGGCACAGAGGACGCATTATAAGCCAGCACCAATGGTGGGGTAGAACCCGTGGGCATCTGCTTGATAACTGTCTGCGATACCGAGGTAATCTGGGTTTGCGCCACAGATGTATCCGTACCGGGCTGGAAGTAGATCTTCACAATCCCGCGGCCGTAATACGACTGGCTCTCGATATGCTCGATATTATTCACGGTCGCGGTCAGGGCGCGCTCGTAATAATACACCACGCGGCCAGACATATCCTCAGGCATCAGGCCCGTATAGGTCCAGACCACTGCCACAACAGGAATACGAATACTGGGAAATACGTCTGTAGGCGTATTGAATATCCCCCTGATTCCGAACACCAGAATCAGGATGGAAAGCACCACAAACGTATACGGCTTTTTAAGCGCGGTAACGACAATTTCGTTCATGCGCTCCAACCTTGCACGGTTAGAGACGCTGCATTGCAGACAGGCAGATTTGGCATGGTTTTATCGTTACATACATATCTGCGGCCCGCCAACATCATTACGTGCAATCTTCAACCTTTTGTAAAAAAGCGGATGGAAAGGTAATTCTGAAACAGGTGCCTATTCCTTCTGCCCCTGTTTCAATGGTGACATGGGCTTCGTGCAGATGCGCAATGGCGCACACAAGGCTAAGCCCCAGCCCGCTACCCGGTACATGGCGGCTTTTGTCTGACCGGTAAAAGCGTGAAAGCACGGCTTCTCTTTCAGCCGGTGCAATGCCTACGCCAGTATCCGTAACAAAAAGAGACGCCGCACCGTTGATCCGTTGCGACCCCAGAGTAATGCGGCCACCTTCTGGTGTGAATTTGATGGCGTTATCAACCAGATTAGCCAAAAGCTCGATCAACAAGTGCCGGTCCCCCCATACAAAGCAAGGGGCCTCGCCCTCCTTTGCAACCAGCACTTTATCTTCCATTTCAGCTATGGGTTCATACAAATCAAATACGTCTGCCACCAGATCGGCTAAAAGAACCTGCCCAAAGCCTGCTTTTCTGCGGCTATTTTCTATTTCTGCAATGCGCAGCAACGCGGTGATAATTCCCAGACACTGGTCCAGATCATCTACAGCGCGCCCTACTGCGGCCTCCAGTGCTGCTGGATCGGCCGCACCGGCAGAAAGAGCCCGCTCCAATCTGGCCCGCATGCGTGAAAGCGGGGTGCGCAAATCATGCGCAATATCATTGCCCACCTCCCGCATATCGTCCATCAGCCGTTCCAGCCGGTCCAGCATGCGGTTTACACTGCCTGCCAGGCGTTCCAGATCATCCCGCTCCTTGGCGGCAGGCAGGCGTTCATGGATATCACCGGCCATAATGCGGTCTATGGCTTCGTGCATTTCCTTCACGCGGGAAAGCGCGCGGTGGCTAAGCACGATGCCCAGAAACAACGCAAACACAAAGGTGGGTATGGCCGCCACCAGCATGGTGTGGCGCAGCATGAGCTTTTGCTCGGAAAGCAGATGAAAGCTGCGCCCCAACACCAGAATGGTGCCATCTGGCAGCTTTTCTGCCAGCACGCGCAAGGGGTACGAATCCCCTTCTTCGGGGTAGATTTCTACATTATGGGGTTTGCCATCTGCCTTCAGGCCCTTGGGCCATGTACGCAAATCCCCTGCAATAAGGGCATGCCCGGAATCAAACAGCCCAGCACTGTTGATGATGAGCCGTAGATCATCCGTGGCGCGCCGGCGGATAACGTATTCCAGATGCTCGGGAGACATCTGGGCCAGCAGTTCGGCCTCGCCTTTCAGCAATTCAGTGGAACGACGAGATTCCACAGCCTCAAGCTGCGCGTAAACCAGACCAAACTGCATGACCATCACCCCCGCCATGGCGGCCAGCGCCATAAGGGTGATGCGGAAGGTAGCTGTACGAAAAAGTTCAGTCAGGAACACGCAGCCGGAATCCCGTTCCGCGAATACTCTCGATCAACGGTTCTTCTCCCGGCCCATCAATTTTCCGCCGCAGCTTGCCGATATGCACATCCACCAGATTGGTGCGCGGAATAAACCGATACTGCCACACATCCTCCAGCAACATGGAACGTGTGAGCACCTGCCCCGGCCTGCGCATAAGGTATTCAAGCAAACGGAATTCACGCGGTAGCAGCTCGATTTCCCGCCCATCCCGCCAGACGCGGCGTTCTATCAGGTCCATATCAATCGGGCCCAGATGCAGCTTGGTGCTGCGGGTATCATCCGGCCTGCGCAACAGGGCTTCTATACGGGCCACCAGTTCTTCTATGGCGAAGGGTTTGGTGAGGTAATCATCTCCCCCAGCCTTAAGGCCGGTTACCCTATCATCCACCGCAGAAAGGGCAGAAAGCACCAGAACAGGCATGCGTATGCCCTGCTGCCGCATGGTTTCTATAACGCTCAAACCATCCAGACCGGGCAAAAGGCGGTCTACCACCATTATGTCTGCTTCTAACCGCAAGGCGGCTTCCAGCCCGGCATTACCCGTGGCTTCGTGCAGCACCTTAAAACCGCGGGCTGTCAGTTCAGCTGCAATTTCTTCGGCTATGGTGCCGTCATCTTCTACCAGAAGCACCGTTTTCCCATTGGGTGAGAAAAAATCGGTATCTTCCTTAGACATATCCGCTGTTCCATTCATCTGTTAAACTGATGCCGTCCCATTTGAATCAACGCCAGTAAATTCAATTTCAGACTCTTCTGTTCCGCTGGCATTGTCTTCCGGTTCATCCAGTTCGCGCAACTTGCGGCTCACCGAACGTGTGCGCCTGCGGGCTTCCTCGATAGAAAAAGACATGGCCTGCGCATTCCGCGCCAGTTTATCCAGCACGCCATCCATCTTGATCATTTCCTGCCGCGTGGCCCCCAGCAGGCGCGCAATGGTTTCTGTCCGCTCTTCCAATGCCAGTGTAACGTACCCCAAATGGATTGTGCGCAACATGGCGGGCATAAGAGCAGGCCCCATAACCATAACCCGAAACTGCCGCCCCAGATCATCAATCAGCCCCGGCATACGTGCCACTTCTGTATATAACCCATCTGTGGGCAGATACAGTACCGCAAACTCCACCGTTTTAGGCGGGTGAATATATTTGCTGGAAATTTTGCGCGCCTCTAGCCGCATGGTGTTTTCCAGAGATTTGCGGGCTGCCTTTTCTCCCGCTGTATCCCCTTCATCCGCAGCATTTAACAACCGTTCATAGGCTTCGGTGGGGAATTTACTGTCTACCGGCAGCAAGGGCGGCGTGCTGGATTTAACCGGCATGCGAATGGCAAATTCCACCACGTCATTCCCGTTGCCAATCCGCACATTGCTTTCATACGTGCCGGGCGGCAGCACATCATCCAGAATGGCGCGCAACTGGGCTTCCCCCCAGCCGCCACGGGTTTTGACGTTACTGAACAGGCGTTTGAGGTCTCCTATCTGGCCTGTCATGGCCCTTACCTCACCCATAGCCTTTTGCATGGCAGAAAACTGCTCCAGCACACGCTGAAACGATGTTTGCATCTGCTGCTCTACCGCTTCATGCAACTGTTCCGTCACGGCACGGCGGATAGAGGCAAGCTGCTGGGCTGATGTATCTGCCAGATTGCGCAGGGCTTCGGCCTGTGCGGCACGGGCTTCGGCCTGTTCTCGCCCCAGCCCTCCGGCTAGTGCGCCAAGCTGTTCTGCCAGCTCTGTGCGCATGCGTTCAATGCGCCCACCCATGGCGCGTTCCATTTCCACCATGCTGTTACGCTGGGCAGCAATATCGGAACGCGCAGTTGCGGCCTCTCGCTCGACCAGAACATACAGCCGTGCCAGCAAATCTGCATCCGTGCCACCAGATTTAGGGCGTAGCAAAATGGTAAGGCCCGCCCCCAACAACAGGGCGCACACAGCAATACTCAAAAGAACAATTATGGAACTCATGCCCCGTTTTGTCTTATGTCCGCAGCAAGAGCAAGCACTACAAACGCATAGATTGCCCGCCAGAACAGCTTTATCGCGGCACCGTAATGACAATCGACCACAGGCAGTGGTATGACCTGCCCCTTCGCCTGCCTTGCGTGCAGAACATGCACTGCGTGGCAAGCTATTAAAAACATGTCATTCAGGCAGCGGAATCAAATAACACCGTGCCTTTTCCAGACAGGAGAACAATAAGAGTGAACACGGCACAGCGCATTCGCGGCATTGTGGCAGGTTCCGCAGGTAACCTGCTGGAATATTTTGATTGGTATGTTTATTCCTCTTTCACCATTTACTTTGCCCATGCCTTTTTCCCGCACGGCAACCCTACGGTTGAGCTGTTAAATGCAGCCGCAGTATTTGCTGTAGGATTTTTCATGCGCCCTGTGGGCGGGTGGCTTTTGGGTATGGCGGCAGATCGGTATGGCCGCCGCAGCGCGCTTACCATTTCTGTGCTCACCATGTGTTTGGGGTCTTTGGCCATTGCCGTATGCCCAACATATGACCAGATCGGCCTTGCCGCCCCGCTGCTACTGCTGATTGCCCGCCTGCTGCAAGGCCTGAGCCTTGGGGGAGAATACGGGGCATCCGCCACCTATCTGGCCGAAGTAGCCACACCGGAACATCGTGGATTCTGGTCTGGCTTTTTGTATGTCACACTGGTTATGGGCCAGCTTTTAGCGCTTGTTCTGCTGCTGCTCATGCAATACGTGCTGCTAACCCCACAACAGATTGCAAGCTGGGGCTGGCGTGTGCCGTTTCTGATGGGGGCTTTGGGCGCTGTGCTGGTGTTCTGGCTGCGCCGCCAGATGTCAGAAAGCGACAGCTTTAAAAACGCACATACGGAAGAAGAAAAAGGCGGTATTCGCGTTCTTCTGCACCATTGGCGGGCTGTATTAACGGTATGTGGCCTGACGCTTGGTGGCACCGTGGCGTTTTATACCTACACCATTTACATGCAGAAATATCTGGCCAACACGCTGGGCTTTCCCAAGGAAACGGCAACTCTTATTTCCACCGCCAGTCTGGTGGTATTTGCCGCCATGCAGCCTGTTTTTGGGGCCATTTCTGATAAAATTGGTCGCAAGCCGCTGCTGCTGTTTTTTGGCTTTGGCGCAACATTTGGCACCATTCCGCTACTGCATGTACTTGCTACTGCTTCATCCCCATGGGTGGCATTTGGTCTGATTGTTACGGCGCTATTTATTGCATCGGGCTACACATCCATTAACGCCATTGTGAAGGCTGAGCTGTTTCCCACTCGTATTCGTGCTTTGGGTGTAGCCCTGCCTTATGCACTCACGGTTTCCATTTTTGGCGGCACAACCGAATATATTGCCCTGTGGTGCAAACAGATAGGGCATGAAAACTGGTTTGCCGGTTATGTTTCCATCTGTGCGGCAGTTACCCTGTTTACGGTTTTACGCCTGAAACAGGCAGACCGCATTAGTGCACCGACTGCCGCTCCTGCACGTTCCTGAATATTCAGTGCACGGCATGTTGCCTTTCGCGCATAAGGCAGCATGCCAGTTACGGCCTTTTAAGTACGAGGCCAGATGTTTCATAAAATAAGCATACAAAATAACGCCGCGGATACGCCTTTAATTTGCCATAAGACGCGCCATTATTTGAGATGAGACAAAGAACGCAGGTGTAATCCTGTTTCAAGGAGGCTCATTTCATGCGCCAGATAACCAAACTTCTGATGGCCCTGCCCGTTATTACGGGCCTTGGCTTGGCAAGCGTGCCCGCGGCGCAGGCGCAACCCGGACCACATATGATGGGCGGCCCCGGTTGGGCTGGTGGCCCACGTGGCGGACCGGGAGGCCCCGGCTGGGGCGGACCAAGAGGCGGCTATTATCATCATCGTGGCCCCGGTGGTGGTGCCATTGCCGGTGCCCTTATTGGCGGTCTGGCCGTAGGGGCTTTGGCAGGCGCCACAATGGCTGGCGGCCCACCAGTGGCTTACGCACCGCCGCCCCCTCCGCCACCACCAACAGCTTACGTAGTTCCCGCTGTGCCGGTTATGCCCGGGCCGGGTTACGGCTATTACGGCCCGCGCGGATATTATCAGGCATGGTAATCAGCCAGCCGAACAAAGCTGAGGCCTGAAAACAAAAATCAGGCGCTGCCCGCTAAGGCGCGGGCAGCTTCCAGCACGGCTTCAACATGGCCCGGCACTTTCACCTTGGGCCAGATATGCGCAATTTTACCATCCGCCCCGATCAGGAACGTTGTGCGCTCGATACCCATATACTGGCGGCCGTAATTGGTTTTTTCTACCCACACACCGTAGGCCTCTGTCACACTCCCGGATTCATCTGATGCCAAGGGAAATGTTAGATCATATTTGGCAGCAAAGGCGTCCAGCTTTTTTACCGGATCGCGCGAAACGCCAATAACGGTCAGGCCTGCCTTGTCAAAATCTTTCAGGGCCTCGTTAAATCCGCAGGCTTCCTTTGTGCATCCGGGTGTATCTGCCTTGGGGTAGAAATACAGAACAAACGGTTTGCCCTTAAAATCTGCCAACGCCACCTTACGGCCGCCGCTTGCTTCCATATCAAACGCTGGAGCAGCATCTCCTACTTCAAGCGTGTGTTTTTCCGTCATGCTTGGTTTCCTTCTTTTAAAATCTCTTACGCCAGAGTGAACGTGCAGGGTCAGCGAGCTGTTCCGGCGCCGTGCGCGGCTTATTCCACCGGGCCAACCAGCCGGGCAAAAACTGCGTGCACATCACGCGCCAGAATGTTCGCCTTTTCAATCAGATCCGGCAGCGTCTCCAGCTTCATGGCTTTCAGCAGCACGTTTAATGATGCAGGAGCCAGATCACGCTCCAGATCAACAGGCGGCGTTGCCCCACACAGCAGCCGCAACACAGCCTGAAGCTGACGCCAGAACAACTCGGCCTGCTTTAAAAACTGAGCATCTTCAGCACTCAGTAGCCCTACCTTTTCCAGCCGCCCCAGAGCCAAACGGGTGCTGACATCCCGCACGGCACTATTTGCGCCAATCAGCTGATAAATCTGGGCAATAAATTCCACATCAATCAGCCCGCCCAGCCGCCGTTTTACATCCCACACAGAAGATGCTGGCAGATCTCGCGCCAAACGCGCACGCATGGCGCAGGCATCTTTCAGCAACGTTGCACGAGATGCTGGCTCGGCCCGCAAACGGCCATCCAGAATGGTATCCAGATCCTTCCGCAACACATGCTTCAATTCTGCTGGAGCAGCTATAATACGGGCACGCGTGAGCGCCATGCACTCCCATGTCCATGCGGATTCTGTGTGGTAACGCAAAAAAGCGGGGCGCGAGACAGCAACCGGCCCCGCTGCGCCGGAGGGACGCAACCGCATATCCACCGCATATAATGGCCCTTCCGGCCCCGGTGCAGTAAGCGCGGCAATAAAGGCATGGGCCAACCGTGTATAATACTGCGCCACCCCAACAGACCGTGGAGCGGAAAACAGTGGACGCTCTGCTTTTGCCTCCGCCTGCGGTACCTCGCTGGCCTGCACATCTTCGGGGTGATCAAACACCATCAGCAAATCAAGGTCTGAGCGCGGCATCATCTCGCGCGAACCGGCTTTGCCAAGTGCTACAATGGCCATCCCCCCACCCGGAACATGCCCGTAGCGGCGCGTGTGCTCGACCTCCACCGCGTGTTTAACAATGGTGATAATGGTATCTGCCAGCACCGTGCGCTGCTTTTCGGCCTCGTTTTCCGTCATGCGGCCTTCCAGCAAGGCAACGGAGAGGCGAAATTCTTCACCACGCAAAAGCGGGCGTAAAGCTGTGACCAGTTCTTCAATATCCGCCATCTCCTCTGCCAGATGCTGAAGGCGCGCCACTACCGTACGCCCTTCCTCTGGTTCGGATTCTAAAAGCCCTTCCAGCGCAGAAGGCTTGTCTGCCAGATAATCTGCCAGAAAAACCGAGGCATCAAAGATATTGGCAATACGGTCCACCAATGCCGGATTGCGTTCAAACAGAGAAAGAAGCTGCACCCCAGCGTGCTGCCGCGCCAGCAAGGCATCAAACCGGCGCAAACAGGCCAGAGGATTGCTGCGTGCGCCAAAACTGGCCAGCAATGTCGGCAACAACACACGCAACAACGCATGTGCACGCTCAGACCGCAGCGCCCGCAAGCCGTTACCACGCCAACGGGTAAGAACCTGTGTGGCTTCCTCCACCTGTTCGGGCGGGAAACCGTGCTTTTGCAACAGTTCTGCCGTTTGCCCATCTTCCGGGCCGGGCACCAGAACACTGCCTTCCACTTCTTCCGGCTGGGCGGAATGCAGCACAAAATGGCGTTCAAAAATACGCCGTGCCTCACGCATACGGGGCAACATATCCAGCGCCAGAACTTCGGCATCTGGATAGTTCATGAAGATGGCAAAAGCCTCAAACCCTTCCCGCGTATCTGGCAGGCTGTGGGTTTGGTGGTCTGCCCGCATTTGCAAGCGGTGCTCTGCATCGCGCAAAAAGCGATAGGTACGGGCCAGCACCTCGGCTTCTTCCCGCGGCAGGCGGCCTGAACCCACAAGTTTTTTGAGCGCACCAAAGGTGGTTTTATCCCGCAACGCGGGCTCGCGCCCACCCCAGACAAGCTGCATGGCCTGCGCGATAAATTCAATTTCACGAATACCACCCTGCCCCAGCTTGAGGTTATGGCCCAGCAGCCATTCTATGCTAGCGGAAGGATCTGCCAGCACGGCATCTGGCAGAGTGCTTAAGTCTGTTCGGCCTGCCTTACGGTAACGGTCAATCCGGGCCTTCATGTCATGCAGGTCATCAATCAGCGCAAAATCCAAGTGTCTGCGCCAGATGAAGGGACGAATGGCTGCCAGAAAACGCCGCCCCAGTGTGAGATCCCCCGCCACAGGGCGCGCTTTTGTCATGGCCGCGCGTTCCCACGTTTGGCCGAGGCTTTCATAATACAGGGTGGCCGCCTGCACCGTAACCGCCGGAGGGGTGGAGGATGGATCGGGCCGTAATCTTAAATCTGTGCGAAAAACGTATCCATTGGCATCTCGTGCTTCCATCAGGCTCACAAGATCGCTAGTCATACGCACGAACACACGCCGCACTGTGTCCGACTGAGGGTACGCTGTGGGATCATACAGCACCATCAGGTCTATATCGGATGAAAAATTCAGCTCCCGCGCGCCCAGCTTGCCCATGGCCAGAATTACAAAGCCGCAGCCCTGCGCAGGCTGTTCCGGGTTTGGCAAAGCCAGCTGCCCTGCCTGAAAGGCACACCACAGCAAATGCCTGACAGCCAGATCCAGCGCGGTATCAGCCAAACGGCTGAGAGCATGCGTGACTTCTTCCAAAGACCAGAAGCCGCCCAGATCCGCCACAGCACAAATAAAAGCTATGCGTTTTTTTGTATGCCGCAAAAAAGCCGCGACACACTCTCGCCCCGATGTTGTGTCAAACTCCGCGCATGTTGCAAACGCATCCTGCACACAAATATCCGGCCCCTGTTCCAGCAGGGCCGCAAAGGCCAGAACATCTTCACGCGCCAGATCAGCCAGATACGGGCTGTTGCCCCCAAGGCAGGCCAGCAGCTCCCGCGCGCCGGGCTGTATCATGACAGATTCTGCAACACCCGCTTCCTGCGCCAGGGCCAGCATATCCTGCGTAAACAGTTCAGCCGCACGTTTATCAGCCGGGGCGGGCCAGTCTGCATCTGGCCACATGCGGGAACCATGCCCTCTAGGTTGCCTTACGTCTCGAAAAAGGGAATGGTCTGCCTGCGTCATGATCTGGCCCGTGCTGTGAACAATAAAGGCTTGCTGCGTTGACTTCCAACGGTCAAGACACCACGCGCCCACGGCGCACAAAAACCCGGCGATTTCTGGTCTATGGTGCCTATGCCATGGTTGGGCTGCCGCTTGTGGGCACAGCCTTGCTGTTTGCGCGCATGGCGCTGGGGCCAATAAATGTTACGCCGCTGGTGCGCCCTTTTTTACCGGTTACCGTTATTTCTGGCGGCAAAAAGCAGCCTCCTGTCGCCACATTGGGGCTTAGCCGCGCTTATCTGGAATGGAACGGTGTGCGCGATGGCTTCACATCTCCGCTCATGCTTGTTCTGCAAGATATTGCTGTTAAAGGGCCGGACCGCACAGTTGTTGATACCGTGCACGAGGCCCACGTTACGCTAGATACACTGGCCTTGGTGCACGGCGGCATTGCCCTGCGCGCTGTGGAATTAGAAGGCGTAAATCTTGCCCTCCGCCGTGGCAAAAACGGGGCTGTGGGGTTTGATTTTGATACCCCGCCTTCTGCGGGAGCACGTGATAGCGGAAGTGTAGATGCCGCCGGTCTGGACCGTGCCGTTATCTCCCACGCCATTGTGCGCATGAATGACCAGTTGACTGGCACGCATTGGGTGGCTTCTCCGCTGGATGCCACGCTGCACATGGCCTCAGCCCAAGGCAAAAAGGGCCTGACAGGTGCCGTGCAATTTGCCGTAACGGGGGAAGAAAACCCTGATTGCCACATAGAGGTAAAAGCCAACAGCCTGCCAGATTCAGATGGCAAGGGCATTACGTGGCATCTGGAAACCAATGCCGTTAAGCCTTCCAGCTTTTCCCATATCTCGCATGATCTGCAACACATTAGAACGCCTATAGCGGTCACGTCTGATGTTAATTTCCTGCCTGCGCCGGGTTCGGATTGGCTGATGCCAGGGGCGATGGACCTGCATGCAGATGCACAAAGCGGCAAGGTAACCGCCGCCGGGGCGCGTTACTTTTTAAACGGTGGTTCTGCCAATATTACCCTGCGGCTGGACCATCTTAAGGATGGCAGCACACCCGCGCATATTATTGTCCACAACATTACCGCAAACCTGCGCAATCCAGACCTTCCGGAAGATGAATCCAGAGGGCTTAATCTGGCCGTATCCGGGCAAGTAGATGCCACGGATCTGATAAACCCCACCACCGTTTCCGGGCAGGTTATTGCCGATATTCCGCAAGTGTACTTTCCTGATCTGATTTATTACTGGCCAGACAAGGCCGCCAAGGGCGGCAAAAAGTGGGTAACCAAGAATATTACAGATGGTGTGGCCTACAACCTGCACACCGTTGTTTCCCTCTCCAGCAAAACGGGCTGGAATGGTGTGGATGTAAGCAACATTGCTGGCGGGCTGGATGCCAAGGGGCTGACCATCCACTGGCTGCGGCCCATTTCTCCGCTTCGGGGTATGGATGCCCATATGGATGTGGATGGGCTGGACAAGCTGAGCATCAAGTTTGACCACGGCTATCAGCTTGTTGACCGTGCTGGCAAAAATGTGGGCCAGAATGGCACGGGCCGCATTGCCGCAGGCCCCGGCAGCATGGACATTGTGGGCCTGACCAAAAAAGACCAGACCGGCATTATCAACACGCAGCTGGATGGCAAGTTGCAGGATGTTATGGCTCTTCTGGCCGAACCGCGCCTGCATCTGCTTTCCCGCCACCCGCTGGATATTCGCAACCCACGTGGGCGCGCCAAACTTCAGCTCATGCTCAGCCTGCCCTTGAAAGACGATGTCAGTATTGATGACATGGAAATTAAGGGTCATGCCGATATTACACAGGCATCGCTTGATAATGTGGTGGCGGGGCGTGGTGTACGGCGTGCTGATATCAAGCTGGATGCTACAGCAGATGGGCTCTCCCTTGCCGGGCATGGCGTATTGGGTGGCTTGCCCTCCAATATCTCCTATTCAACAGATTTCCGGCACGTACCGCCTACCGGGCTATTGGAACAGGCGCATCTGACATCCCGCATCACGCCGCAAACCGCAACAGCCGCCGGTTTTGCAACGGGAGACCACTTTGGTGGTTCGGCTGATGCCGTGGTGGATTACCGCCAGTATGGAGATCACCACGGGTTGGTGGATATCAACCTCAACCTCAAGAACTCCCAAATCCGTATTCCGCTCTGGCACAAGGCACCGGGGCGGGCAGCGCAGGCCAATGCCACGCTGGGGCTAAAGAATGGGCAGATTGTTGCGGTGGATCGTATTCTGGCCACAGGGCCGGATCTGGATGTACGCGGCAAGGCCCGCCTGCGCCCCAACCATGCGCCCCAACTGATTATATCATCCTTCCGCGTTGCCAATTCCACCGGCCACGCCATGCTAGAACTGCCGCAAAAAGGTGTGTCAGGTTCGGTTATTCACGTTGGCGTATATGCAGACATGCTGGATCTTTCCCCCTTGGTGACGGGTGATCCATCGGCCCCCAAACCCGCGCAGCCCGCCAGCACTGGCTACCATGTGCCAGAAGCTGCAACAGGCAAGCTACACGGCCCGCCGGGAACGGCTTGGGCGATTGATCTGACAGCCAACACACTGCGCTACAACCCTGATAAACCCTCCTTAAAAGCTGTAAAAGCCTATTTTGAGGATAACGGTCAGCGGCTGGAAAAAATGTACTTTGCCATGCACGGACCAACCCCCGTCAGCATGACACTTACGCCCAAAGGTGCGGGGCGAGACCTGCGCGTTTCCATTCCAGACATGGGCGCATTTTTGTCTGACTTCAACATTCTGCCAGATATTGAAGGTGGCCATGCCGTTCTCAGCGGATCTTTTGATGATACGGAGGCCTCCGCCCCGTTTAATGGCCGCATAACCGTTACGCCATTTGTGCTCAAAAAAGCCCCAACGGCCTTGCGTATGGCGCGAAATATCTCGTTTTACGGTTGGCTGGCTGCACACAAGACATCAGAATTTATGGTGACACACCTTGTGCTACCCGTAACATTCAAAGATGGCGTGCTGAATATTCATGATGGCAGAACCGGCAACAATGCGCTGGGCGCAACGCTTGAAGGCGATGTAAATCTGGATAAAAACAGCATAGATTTACACGGCACTGTGGTGCCTATTTTTGCCATTAACAAACTGCCCGGAAAGCTGCCGGGTATTGGCTGGATGTTCAGCCCGGAAAAAGATGGCGGGCTTGTTGCCGTAACGTTTGGCGTGGCTGGTCAGATGAACAACCCTTCCCTGCACGTGAACCCCTATTCCATCTTCCTGCCCGGGGCGCTGCGCCGGATTTTTTAACCCGGTGGCAGCCCCTTTAGAAGGCTGCGTTATTTATCATCAATAGCAGGGTCTTCTCCATCCGCATTGGGGGGAAGATCCGCCGCCCCTTCCATCAAGGATACGGCATCTGTTAGCGGGTTGTGCACTGTGGCGGTAATGCCCCCTGCCCGCACGATATCGCGAAAAGATGTGCCTTCATCATCAAACGCGGTGTCCAGACCATTGCCGCTAACTTCTCCCACAGCATGAAACACCACGCCAGACTGCGGCTGCACGGGGGAAACCAGCCAGTGCCGCGTGTGTGAGATAACGGAGGAGGCATCTGCATCCATACACGGTTGCATATGGGTGAGGGTTACGGTTTCGGTGGTAACCAGCGCCTCATTTTCTTCCCCGCCCTTGCGGCCACCGGCTTTGGTTTGTGCTGTAAACACAGTGCCAGATGCCACCACCTGCATGGCTTGTGGGGGTTGCGCAATATCTGCGCGCAAACATACGGAAACTGTGCCGGAACTTCCATCATCCGCCTGCGCAAACACAGGCAGGCTCACCCCAGCTAAAAACAGATAAAAAAGTGCAATGCTGGGGCGGATTTTCATGGCGACGTTCTCTTTTTTCCGTTTTCTGCCGCCCGAAACATCAAACCTTATGGGTGCGCAGGGGCTTCCCGCTTCAGCCCGGACGGAATGGCAAACACGCTATCTGGCTGGGTGGCTCGGCTTACACTCAGCGCGCGCACCGTTACCTGCCCCTGCTGTGCAACCTGCAAAAGCAGGCCGTCTGGCGTATAGCATGCATCTGTTGGGTGCCCATCGGCATCCGTTGTGCGCCATAATGTGCACTGTTCACCCGCCACAACGGAATTCCCCAATCGTGCATAGGTGCCAGCCGCTGCGGGCTGCCCTGGGGGGGTAATCTGCTGTGGGCCGGGTACGGGCATTACACTGGCGCGCTTGCGTGCGGTATCCACCACCGTAAGAGTGTGATCTGTCCATGATGTAATCATGAACACATCAGAATTCTGCGGGTCCAGCCGCTGGCGCAGGGAGCTGACCTGCCAGCGCATACGCTGCTGGGTATGCGCATCGCCTTGGGCTGAGTTCAATTCATACAACACATCTGCATCAACCGATGGCGTCACTACTGGTGCATCGGCTGGGCTTATCTGTGTTGGTTCTGGTGTTTGGGGCTGTATCTGGGCGTGGGCCACAGTGCCGGAAGCCGCCATCAGCACAAACCCCACACCTGCAAGCAAGCGTTTTGTAACCATCTTACGGGGTTCCTTCCGTGCCATTAGTGGGGGTAGATATCATCGGCCCTACGCCAGAAGGCGCCGCAGGCTGTGCTGGTGCGGCACCTGCCGAACCTCCGCTATTCTTGTTCCCACTATGCGGGTTAACTTCCTGAAAACCTGCAGGTGGCTGAAACACACTATCTGGCACAGGCTCGTAAGATACCTTCATGGCGCGGATACGGCCGTTCAGCCCATCCACATCAATACCGGTTTGGGAAAGAATAAAGCCATCATCTGTTACGCAGGCCGTGGCCTGCCCTTGGGCAGATTGCGCAGCCCAAACGGTGCATGGCTGCCCGGCCACAACATCGCTGCCTTTGCGCGTAAACTGCATGGACAGATCAAGCAGAAACGGGTTGCGAATACCTTCCTGCTGCACAAGGCGGGTGTATATGTGCCGATCATTCAAAAGCACCAGCACTTCCTGCGAGGCACGATTGATAATCACGGCCCCGCGGCTTTCATCACCTTCCATGCTGGTCATGTAGTTGATGCGCATAAGCCCGCCATCGCCAGAGAACATCACCTGCACATGGCGCGTTGGCACGGGGGTGTCCGGCTTGGCGCCGTTTTGCAAATCCTGCGCTGTGGGCTGGGGCTGAAAGCTGTAATCAATAATGGCATCACGCGCTGGCGTTAAACGCGGATGGTCCAGCGCAACCTGTGCCTGTGCCTGCCCGGAAAACACCGTGCCCACAACAGGCACAGCCGCCCCCAGAACACCCATAAGGCAAAAAAAACGCATACGACCATACAGGCGTGTGCTCATGATATCATCCATTCCAGTCATTCAAATTACAGGCCCACGCTTGGCTATTTACCTTGGGCGCAACCAACATGCTGCAACCCTAGGGCATGCCACGGGCCGGAATATGGCAGTTACTTACATGTTTCGGATTTCTGCTTCCAGCACGTCAGCCGGAATATTCTGCTGCCAGCGCGGCTGCATGCTTACGGCCTTTTCCAGCATGGCTTTATATTCGGCTGCCGGTATTTCCTCACCTCCAAAGCGGGCAAGGTGTTCGGTGCCAAATTGTGTGTCCAGCACAATAAACCCGCACAAGCGCAAGCGTGCCACCAAATGCACCAAAGCCACCTTGGAGGCATCTGTTGTGCGGCTGAACATGCTTTCTCCAAAAAACGCGCCGCCAAGGGCTACGCCGTACAGGCCCCCCACAAGTTCACCGTTCTGCCAACATTCCACACTGTGGCTGAAGCCCATGTCATGCAGGGCGCAGAACAGACGGTAGATCTCGCTATTTATCCAAGTGGTTTCTCGCCCCGGTGCGGGGGCGGCGCAAGCGCGCATAACGGCAGGAAAATCCCGATCCACACACACCTCAAACTGGCCGGACAGCACGGTACGGCGCAAGCGGCGCGGGAGATGAAAACCATCCAGCGGCAGAATGCCGCGCGGGTCCGGGTCATACCATCGTAGGGTGGTATCTGTTGCATCAGATGCCATAGGGAACAGCCCCGCCGCGTATGCACCCAGCATGATCTGGGGGGTAAGTTCCTGTGTCATCTGCTGCGTGTTCCCTTCCTGCAACCCATCATCCTGCACACCAAGGCAACCTCTGGCTTTGCATGCCGTTATGGAGTGTCATAGCCCATATGTTGTCTGCCCCCGCTTGATGCCACCCCGCATTGGGCACAAACTTGCGCCAGACAACCACCGACTCACCAGCCTACGGAGTTGCCTGTGAGCACAGACGCACCTCGCCTTATCCGCTCCATCCGCCTGTTAGATGCTGCGGAAGATCGTATTAAAGCAGAATTTACAGCCCCGCCCCCGCCAGAAAGAAGCCTGAAAACACCGGCACTTCTGGAACTTGCCAAGGAATTTCAGCCTTTTGCTGTTGTGCTTACCAACAACGCCCCCCTTAAAGGCAAGGATGTGGAAGCGCTGCCAGACTGCGTAAAACTGGTATCTACCGT
This sequence comes from Acetobacter pasteurianus, assembly GCF_009914215.2. Lineage (NCBI taxonomy): Bacteria > Pseudomonadati > Pseudomonadota > Alphaproteobacteria > Acetobacterales > Acetobacteraceae > Acetobacter > Acetobacter pasteurianus. The sequence goes on from NZ_CP039846.2 coordinate 349,310, forward strand.
AAGCGTTGGGCTGGACCATCTGGATCTTCCCGCCCTGCATGAACGCGGCATTGCAGTTTCCAACACCCCAAATGTGCTGACAGACTGTAATGCCGATTTAAGCATGATGCTGATTCTGGCCGCCTGCCGTAGGGCTGCCGAATATTATACGCTCATGAAAAACGGCTGGCATCATGGCCTTGGTATGGGCGGCATGTTGGGCCACCGTGTTACCGGCAAGCGTCTGGGCATTGTAGGCATGGGCCGCATTGGGCAGGCTGTGGCAAAGCGCGCACGCGGCTTTGACATGACCATTCTCTACCACAACCGCAGCCGCCTTTCTGCAGCAGAAGAAGCTGGCGCCACCTATTTTGAAAAGCTGGAAGACATGCTGCCCCATTGCGATGTGCTCACCCTGCACATGCCGGGCTCACCTTCCGCGCCGCCTCTCATGAACAGCCAGACATTCTCCCTGCTGCCCAAGGGCAGTGTGTTTGTAAATGCGGCGCGCGGCTCCTTGGTGGATGAAGATGCGCTGATAGAGGCCTTGGAATCTGGCCATCTGTTTGGGGCCGGGCTTGATGTTTACCGGCAGGAACCAAACCCCAACCCACGGCTGACAGCCCTGCCCAATATCTTCATGACACCGCACGCAGGCAGCGCCACCATAGAAACGCGCACCGCTATGTGCATGCTGGCGCTAGACAATGTAGAGGCTTTGGCAAAAGGCTTGCCCATGCCTTCTCCCGTTACGCCGTAAGGAGCCGCTTTTGCCATGAACATGCGCCTGTCTTGCCTGATTGGTATTGCGGTGTGCTTTGCCGTAACCTTTTGGGCACCGCATTACCATCTGGCGGCCAAGGTTATTGGCATCACCCTGCTTGGGTTTGCCATTCTCACCACGTTTTTAGAGGGCGAACCGCCCCGCAAGGTGCAGAAAAAACCTGCCTGACCAGCAAAAAAGCCAGCCCGTAAAGGTGCTGGCCTTTTTGCAATCTTTCTAGCCTGAGCTGAAAATGGCTTAGGCTTCTGCTCCACGTTCGGCCAGATCTTCACGCATGGACATGGCAGTATCACGCACAACCGGCCCATGTTCCCGCTCCAGCCGGCGAATGGTGAAATGCGCACGGGCAAGTGCACGGTAATGGTTGAAGAACGCCGTGTTCAAAGAGGCCCCACACAGTGCACCTGCCACAGGCATAAGCTGAAGGGAAATTTTCTGCCCCAGCGCCAACCCGTAATGAGAGGCTACTTCAGCAATCAGCATCACAACCGGGCGGCCACGCAGCACAGCGCGGGCCGAGAAATAACCCAACTCGCTTTCTTCCCCGCTTCTGTTGTTGGGGAAGGCTTTAAGCGCAAACACTTCCAGACAGGCACGGCGGGCATCCGGGTCTGACAAATCTTCCCCTTCCTCCCGCGCAACGCGTGCAATTTCACGCATGATTGTCAGCGTTGTAAAACCAATATCCGGGGCTAAACCAGCCAAACCACTAAAACCACCCACTGCGCCAGAAACAGCCACCGCAGCCTGCAAGGCTGGGCCACGCCAACGGGCTTCTGCCATCTGGCTATCGGCAGGGCCTTTCATACCCACAATGGCCACATCAAACGCGCGCGCAATGGCGGTTTCTGCCAGCCCGCGCATTTTTTCTTCCATATTGGGGGCCATGCCCAAACCGCGCAGGCCCAAACGGGCGGCATGCCCAACGGCACCGCCCATAAGGTCTGCCAGACGCACCAGAACGCCCCGGCCAGATTCCACATCGGCCAGCGCCTGTTCCAGTTCTGCCAGTTCGTGCCCATCCAAAAGCATGGGGGCCAGGGCATTCCCTGCTGTTTTTTGTGTGCTCATCCGTGCCTCTCCTGCCTGCTGCATGCCACGCCCGTTTGCGAACGAAGCAGCGACGCACTCTGGCGCCTTATTTTTCTCTATTCCGTTGTAATCATAACAGGCACAGGGCACGAAAAACAGCACCCAGCACCTTATCCGCCCTGCATACGCGGCCCGCGCCGTTGTAAGGCTTGCATAAAGCCCTTAGACACTCCAAAGCAGAAATACCGTTCTCCACCCAGGCGCACACCTTATTGCGGAGTATCCTGATATGACCGATCCTTCACCCATCCAGCGTTCTGTACGGCGCTTTCTGCGGCTGGCACCGCTGGCGGCTGTTGTGGCAACTGCAGCCTGCGCCACCCCGCAGGAACAGACATATGAAACCCGGCTGGCTGAAGCACGCACTGCACCTGATTTGTGCCAGTCTGACCGTTTCCACGTTCTTGTGGCAAAAGCATGGGAAAAGGCACATGAAGTCGGTGGGGCAGATGTTGAAGATGCCTCTCCCAACCCTAACACGCCTGCGCCAGCCATACAGGTGCAAGCTTCTTCCGCCATGCCGGATGTAAGCTTTCCGCCATATTCACAACGCGCTTGCCGCATGACAGTTCAATCCGGCACGGCTGCGCCTGAAACAGGCTTTTTCACGGTGGCTTACTTCATGCACAACGGTAAGGTGGATACCTCCGTGCCGCTGTGGGATTCTGATAAAGAAGTTTCCGATTACTATAACGAGCTGAAAGAAAAGATCCGCTCTGGCGTGGATATGAACAACCCCACGCTTAAATCCTGCATGCAGCATTACCCAGCCCTGCACCCAGATAGCACAGACCCAGCCGTGCAGCAGGCCGCTATCAGCCTGCGCGCCGTGCTGGTGCGCCACTGCCTGGCAGACCATGCTGCGCTGAAAAACCTGTATTCCGATATGTACTTCATTCACCGCTAAAACAGATACCCCGGTGCCTATGCTTTTGGGTCTGGCTGCTTTGATCTTGCATTCAGGCCCAAAAGCCGCATTCTGCGGCAGTTCTTTTTAGCTTAGCTTTCAGGATATATAGTCCCATGCAGTATCATTCTGTTTCTCCCGATTTTGCAGTTTCCCCCCAGATTACGGTGGAAGATATTCCGCTCATTCGGGATGCAGGGTTCAAAACCATTATCTGCAACCGCCCGGATGGCGAAGAAGCTGGTCAACCTTCTGCTGAAACCATTGGTGAAGCCGCACGCAAGGCTGGCCTTTCCTTTATTGCCATTCCGGTTTCTGCACCGCTCACGCCTTCTTCCGATGCCGTGATTGAAACGCAGGAAGCCATCAACACCCTGCCGGGGCCGATTTTTGCTTATTGCCGTTCTGGCAACCGCTCTGCTCAGGCATGGACACTGGCAACACAGAGCTAATTCCTGCTCTGCACTGCTTGCAAAAAAGGCCGCCCTTTATGGAGCGGCCTTTTTTGTTTAGGTGCGTTATGCCCATTACTACAAAATATCGTGAACATGGGCTACGTTTCAGGCTGGTTCCTGCCATCCGCCCATGTCACACAAAATCTGCCAGTGCTCTGCCGATACGGGGCAGACAGACAAGCGGGACTGCCGCACCAAAGCCAGATCTTCCAGCGTAGGTTCCGCCTTAATCTGCGCCAGTGTTACCGGTATGGGCATAGGGGCTATGGCTTTTACATCCACACATACCCATTTATCGGTTTCTGCCGTTGGGTCCGGGTAGCCTTCACGCACCACTTCCACCACGCCAACAATGGCGCGCTGCACGTTGGAATGGTAGAAAAAAGCGCGATCTCCCGCCTTCATGGCCGCCAGATTCTTTTTAGCCTGATGGTTGCGCACGCCTGTCCATGGCTCCACGCCATTGGCCACCTGCTCATCCCAGCTAAAGGCATCAGGCTCACTTTTCACCAGCCAGTAGGCCATGATTATTCAGCCATCTGGCCATCACGGAACACGGTCCGCAACGGGCGAATAATCACGCTTTCAAACAGGTTTACCTTTGCATACGGGTCTGCCGCCGCAAAACCTTCTGCCGTAGCGCGGTCTGGTGCTTCCAGCAGAACAAGGCTGCCACAGGGGTTGCCGTTGGCATCCAACTGCGGGCCTGCAAACAGGATACCGTCTTTATGGGCTTCCAAAAATGCCAGATGCTGCGCACGTGTGGCCTTGCGCAGTTCCAGCGCGCCGGGGCGATCCGTACAGGTAATGGCAAACAGCATAATTTCCTCCGTTGTGTTGTGTGGGCAAGACGCCCATGAACAACTGCATCGTGTCAAGAGGCACGGAATGTTGTAAAAGGGGACACAGGTAGTCCTTTTCCCACTTCCGCATGGCAGTGAAAGAGGAAGACCACAGGATTGAACCAGATACAGATGGAACGGACTGACTTTTGAGCGCCTCTCCGACCTTTGTCGCGCGTACCGGCAATTTTTTCCATCGGTATGCCAATCCCGGCCAGTTTCTTAAGCTGGGGGCACGCCTTCAGCCGTGGCTTACATGGCCTGCCATACTCCTTACCCTTACGGGGCTGGGCTGGGGGCTGTTTTTCTCCCCCGCAGACTGGCAGCAGGGCGATTCCGTGCGCATTATGTATGTGCATGTGCCTGCGGCCATGCTGGCTTCTGCCGGATATGCTGGTTTGGCCATATGTGGCCTGCTCTCACTTGTATGGCGGCACCCCTTGGCTGACTTGGCAGCGGTGGAAATTGGCCCTGTGGGCGCTTCCATCACCGCACTTTGCCTTGCTACGGGGTCCCTTTGGGGCAAACCCATGTGGGGCACATGGTGGGTGTGGGATGCACGGCTGACCTCCGTTCTGGTGCTGTTTTTCCTGTATCTGGGGCATATTGCGCTTATTCGCGCATTTGATGATCCGCAGCGTGGCTATAAAGCCGCCGCCATTCTGGCCCTTGCAGGTGCGGTAGATCTGCCCATTATCAAGTTTAGTGTGCAATGGTGGAACACTCTGCACCAGCCAGACAGCATTACCCTTACGGGTGCGCCCACCATGTCTTCTTCCATGCTGTGGCCTCTGGCCTTGTCTGCCTTGGGCATGGGGCTTGGCTTTGCTGCCATTGTTGTGGCCCGCACCCGCGCCGCCGTAATGGAAAGCCGTATTCGCGCCCTGCTGTCCTCCCCCCGCCGCAGAGGCAACGCTGCATGACCCATCTGCCTTATATTGCCGCCAGCTACGGCCTGTTTGCCATTATGGCGCTTGTGTTTTCCGTTGGCGCTGCCCTGCGCCTGAAGCGCGACCGCATCCGGCTGGCCACCCTTGAACAAAAAGCCCCCCGCAAGGCAGGAGCCGCTCCACAATCATGACCCGCAAAACCCGTCGCCTCTGGCTTGTCATTGCCTGCGTGGCGTGCCTTGGCACCGCCGCAGCTTTGATCCTGCGGGCTTTTTCTTCCGATATCGTGTTTTTTGTCACGCCTTCGCAGGTTATGGCCTCCCCTCCGCCCAAGGATAGAACCGTCAAGCTGGGCGGCATGGTGGTGGCCGGTTCTGTCCACCGTGAACGCAGGGGTGAAACACCTGTTGCCACGTTTAACGTCACCGATGGCCAAGCCGCAGTAACCGTGCATTACGAAGGCATTTTGCCAGACCTGTTCCGTGAAGGCCAAAGCGTTGTGGCCATTGGCACGGTTCAACCCTCGCATGATTTTGCCGCCACCGAAGTGCTGGCCAAGCATGATGAAACCTACATGCCCAAGGAAGTGGCCGAGGCCCTGAAAAAGGCCGGGAAGTGGGACCCACGATTTGGCCCGCCCCCCAGTGCGGATAGCTGGAACAAAATGACGGTGCAGGATGCCCGCAAAAACACCGCCACCCAGCCTGCCACCAACTAATATACAGACCTGAAAAAGCGGGAGCCTACCCCCTGACATGCTGAGCCCCGAACTCGGACACTACGCCCTTGCGCTGGCCTGCGTGCTTGCTGCCATACAAGGTATTCTCCCCCTTATGGGTGCACGCCGCCGCGATGTGCGGCTGATGGCACTGGCCCCCGGCCTTGCCATTGGTCAGCTTATTGCGCTGCTAACCTCTTTCCTTTGCCTGGTTTACGCTGCCGTTACAGATGATTTTTCTGTCCAGAACATTGCGGCCAACAGCGCGGTTTCCAAACCGCTGCTGTATAAGATTACCGGCGTATGGGGAAACCACGAAGGCTCCATTCTTTTATGGGCGCTTATTCTGGGCCTGTGCGGCGCGGCTGTTGCGGCTTTTGGGCGTAACCTGCCTTCCGCTTTGCGCGCCCGCGTTATTGGCGTGCTGGGGCTGGTGGCTACCGGGTTTGAGCTGTTCTGCCTGACCACGTCTGACCCATTCGCCCGCATCTGGCCTGCCCCCATGGACGGGCAGGGCATGAACCCCCTGCTGCAAGACCCCGGCTTGGCTTTTCATCCGCCTATTCTCTACACAGGTTATGTGGGCTTTGCCGTGCCGTTTGCGTTTGCCATTGCCGCCCTGCTGGAAGGCCGGGTAGATGCCGCATGGGGCCGCTGGGTGCGCCCTTGGGCCGTGGCCGCCTGGTGCTTCCTTACCTGCGGGATCGCCATGGGGTCCTGGTGGTCTTATTACGTGCTGGGCTGGGGCGGTTACTGGTTTTGGGACCCGGTGGAAAATGCCTCGCTCATTCCGTGGCTGACAGGCACCGCCCTTATTCACTCCGCCATTGTGGTGGAAAAGCGTGAAGCCCTTAAAATCTGGACCGTGCTGCTGGCTATTGGCACGTTTTCATTCTCGCTTTCCGGCACCTTCCTTGTGCGTTCAGGCATCCTGAATTCCGTGCATGCCTTTGCGAATGACCCCGCACGTGGCGTGTTTATTCTGGGCCTGCTGGCTGTGGTGATTGGCGGTTCTTTGGCGCTATTTGCCTATCGTGCCCCATCCCTCACTTCCGGCGGACTGTTTGCCCCGGTCTCGCGCGAGGGGGCATTGGTGCTGAACAATATCCTGCTGTGTTCGCTCTGCGCCGTGGTGCTCACGGGCACAATGTATCCGCCGTTTATGTCCCTGCTGTTTGACCGCACCATTTCTGTGGGCAAACCGTTTTTTGATGCCACCACCATTCCGCTGGCGCTGCCGCTGTTCATCTTCATGGGCTTTGGCCCCATGCTGCCATGGAAGCGCGCGCAGCTTTGGCCCATTTTGCAAAAGCTGTGGGTAGCGGCTGTTATCACCGCCATTGCCTGCGCCATTGCGGCCTTCCGCCTTTCTGGCGTTCTGCCCATTCTGTGCGCAGCAGCGGCTATCTGGATTATTGCATCCACCATTACGGATGTTGTGGAACGTGTGCGCCTGTTCCGTGCGCCATTTGCCACAAGTGTGCAGCGTGCGCGCATGTTGCCACGCGCCATTATTGGCACGGCCATTGCGCATATTGGCGTGGGCATTACGGTGCTTGGGCTTTCCGCTATGTCTCAGGCCCAGCATAAAATTGTGGAAGTGCCTATTGGCACCACAGAACATCTGGCTGGCTATGACTGGACGCTGACAAACGTAAAGCAGGAACCGGGGCCAAACTACACCGCCATGATGGGCACGTTGGAAGTGCGGCGTAACGGGCACCTTGTAACGGTTATGCACCCTTCCAAACGCAGCTTTAATACGCAAAACCAGACCACAACGGATGTTGCCATCCATACCAACCTGCTGGCAGATCTATACGGTGTTCTGGGTGACAAACACGGGCCGGATAATAACCCCACCTACGTGCTGCGCCTGCATTACAACCCGCTGGCCCCGTGGATGTGGCTGGGGGCGCTGGTTATGGCGTTTGGTGGCGCGCTTTCGCTATCTGACCGTCGTGTGCGTGTGGGTGCGCCGCAGCGTGCCAAATCTTCTGCCGAAATGAGTGCAGCATCATGAGCAATTCAGAAACACCCCCCAATGCATCCCGCCGTCGCCTGCTTATGGCTTTGCCATTGGCGGGAGCTGGCGTTGTTGGCGTTGCGTTTTGGAAAATGCTTTCCGGCATGGAGCATGGCTCCTTCAACCCGCATGATATCAACGCACCAGTGCTGAACCGCCCGGTGCCGGATTTCACGCTGCCAGATCAGCCCCCCATGCAGGGTTTTAACACGCAGGATTTACGCAACCTGACGCAGCCTGTGCTGGTGAACTTTTTTGCATCATGGTGCATTCCCTGCCTTGCGGAAATGCCAACCCTGATGACGCTGAAAGACAAACTGACCATGTGGGGCATTGCCTACAAGGACAGGCCAGAAAACGCGGAAAACTTTCTCAAGCATTCCGGCAACCCGTTCTCCCGCCTTGGGAGCGACCATGAAGGCCGCGTGGGGATTGAATGGGGGATTTCTGGCGTGCCGGAAACCTTCCTGATCGGCCCCGGTGGCGTTATCCGCTGGCACACCGCGGCCCCGCTTACGGACGATATTCTGAACCAGACACTCCTGCCTTTGGTTGAAAAGTTGAAAACGCCATGAACATGCGCCGTTTTCTGGCAGCCTCCTGCGTTGGGTTCTCCCTCATTGCCGCACCTGCGCTGGTGCTGGCGGTGGATGACCCCATGGAAATGCTGCCCAACCCCAAGGATGAAGCACGGGCCGAGGCCATTGGCTCACAACTGCGCTGCCTTGTCTGCCAAAATGAATCTATTGAGGACAGCAGTGCTGGCTTGGCGCGAGACCTGCGCCGCGTGGTGCGTGAACACGTTGCCAAGGGTGAAAACAACCAGCAGATCATGGACTGGATGGTAAACCGCTATGGCAACTTCATCCGCCTGAAACCAGCATTCTCATTCAGCACCTTGTTGTTGTGGTGTATGCCCGTTCTGGCGCTGCTGCTGGGGCTTGCTTCGGCCTTTATCTTTTACCGCCGTCGCGCGGCTGCCCCGCCCTCTCCGCCTCCGCTGACAGAAGAAGAAAAAACCCGGCTGGCCCAGCTGACAAAGGATAAGGATAACGCCCCATGATCTGGCTTTCCATTGCCCTGCTCAGCCTGCTGGCTCTGGCCCCTGCCTGCGCCACTTTATGGAAACGCACGCGCACCGTGCGGGATGAACGCAGCGCCGCTCTTGCCCTGCACGAAGCCCAGTTGGCTGAGGTGGATCGTGACCTCACAATCGGGCTGATAGCCCCGGCCGAACATGAAATTGCGCGGTTGGAAATTCAGCGCCGTATTCTGGCAGCTGATAAGGCACCATCCTCCGCCGATAATTCCCGCGCTGCTACGGTGGGCTGGATTGGCCTTGGGCTTGCCCCCGTGCTGGCAGTAGGGCTGTATCTGACAAACGGCGTGCCTTCCCTACCTGCGCAGCCGCTTGGCCCACGCCTTGCCGCTGAGCATATGCAGGACACAAAAAATGATATGCTAGTGGCACGGCTAAAGCAGACATTGGCCACACTGCCGCCGGGTGATCCTGCTTTACGCCAAGGGTATCTGCTACTTGGGCAGGTTGAGGCCTCCCGCGAGCATTACGCTGAAGCTGCAGATGCGTGGAACCACGCTTTAGATATGGGTTTTGATGCCGAACTGGCTGCCCGCACAGCAGAAGCCATTACGCGCACCAATCATCAGGTTACGCCGCAAGCGCTAGCACTTTTCCGCAAGGCGCTAGATGCCGCCCCGCAGGATGCAACATGGCGCAGTGCCGTGCAGGCGCGCATTGCACAGGGAGAGCACGATCAGGATAACCCCTGATCGCTGTTTCCCATTACATTTTAAGCGTTAAAGACCGCTGCCTTCTGGGGCCATAACACGGCCCCAGATTTCTTCCTTCGCCCGGCGCTGGGGCGGACGGGGCTGGCAGGAAATAAAATACAGCCCCACTACAAAAACAATATTGGAAAACGCGTTAAACCACATTGCCGAACTAAACGTGACCGGCGATGTAATGGCCTGGTAAATAACATAAAATGTAAACGGAATAGAGATAATGCGCACGCTAATCAGCATGTAGCGCAAGGGGTTGGCTTTGCCCGGCTGCACCAGCACGCGCAAGCGACCCAACCCAATAAAAAACGTAACGCACAACGCCCAGACCAGCACATTGAAGATCATGTTTCCAAAATCGTTCATGCCAGTCACAACAAACACGGCAATGATGGAAACGGCAGATAATAGCAAAGAGCCGAGCTGGCAGCTCATGCCCACTTCAAAAGCAGTCAGACGTTCTGGCAGCTTATCTGCCAAAGGCTGGCAGACTTCATCCAGCAGCCAGCTATCCATGCGTTTAATGCGTTCGCCCAAATCCATGGCGTAATTCTACCGGATTCATACGCAGGATGCACGCCTTCAACACATGCGCATTGCAGGCGTGCAGGAAATGTTACGCCTGTTTGGTTTCTGCACCAGTTTCTGGCAGCACGCCCTGTGGGGTCTGCTTATCTACAGCGGCTGGCAGAAAATGTGCCAGAGCTGTCAGCACGGTATCTGCTGGCAGGCCGGTTTTTTCAATCAGATTATGCACCATATCGCTGCCCAGAATGGTGCGAATTTCATCTGGAGTGGCGGGCACGTTGCCGCCCTGGCTTACCCATGAACGCACTTTATCACCCAGCCCGGCCTGATCTGCCCGCGTAAGCAGTGCTTCCAGATTCTGCGGCTGTAGCAAAGACTGCAACTGTTGCTGCAATGCCCCCTGCACATCCACGCCCAGAGCACTTTCTACTTTACCAAGAATGTTTTGAAGGAAATCAGACATCGCGCCTACTTTCGTTTATCTTACCTCAACTGTGAACATAGTATATTCACAGTATTTTTCTATCTGGGAACATGATAGCTTATATGCGCAAGATTTATAAATAATTTCTGATCCCACGCGCGTTCATCGCCGGAAGACTGATAGCTGATATGCGTCTGAACCCACAAGGAAAAAGCAGGGAATCAGGCTACCCTGTGCGGCGTTCCTCCCTGTTTTTCGTTGTCAGGATAAAATAGTCGCCGTGCCCAGTCTCCCTATGTTTATCCTTGACCGGATCGGCCCCCTGCGCAATTTCCGCCCCCTGCACCGGCCGGGTGAACGCGGGAAGTTGCCTTTTGCTTGGCTGATCTCTCCCACACCTGCTGCCATCGGCTTTGCTGTGCGCACCACTGCCGCTGCCCTGCTGGCATTGGTGATTGCCCTATGGATGGAACTGGATGACCCACAATGGGCCGCCATGACCGTATGGATTGTGGCCCAGGGCTCCCGCGGGGAAAGTCTTTCCAAAGCCCGATGGCGTCTGGTGGGCACCGCCATAGGGGTGGTGATGTCCATCACCCTGATTTCGGCCTTTAACCAGAATGCGTGGCTGTTCTTCCCCATTCTGTCCATTTGGGTGGGCACATGCTGCACCATGGCCACATTGGTGCGCAACTTCCGTTCCTATGCGCTTGTGCTGGCCGGTTATACCACGGCCATTATTGCCATTGGCGCCATTCCGCACCCAGAAAACGTGTTTATGACGGCTATGTCCCGTGCATCTTACATTGTGCTGGGCATTGTGTGCGAGGGCACACTGGCAGGCCTATTTGCCCATAATCTGGCCGAAACAGCCCGCCGCAACATGCGTGATAAACTGCGCACGGCACTTTCCAACGTGTCTACCTCTGTTTCCAGCCTGCTAGCGGGAGATGAGGAAGCGCTGGTGCGTTCCCGCGCCATGTTTGGCCCGCTGATTTCGATTAACGATCAGATCGAATTTTCCGAAGTGGAAATGGGCCCCCACGGGCATGAAGGGGACCACGCACGCGCTGCACTGGCAGCCGTTTCCGTGCTGCTTTCACGCGGTTTGGGTATGGCGGTGCGCCTGCAATATGTGCAGACAGACCAGCCCGCTTTCCGTGAAACGGCAGCCCATGTGAGCGAGTTTCTGACAACCGTTCCCAACCGGCTGGATTCCGATGAAAGCGTGCAGGAACTGCTGCACGATCTGCAATTACTGCGGGCTGAATGCCACCAACGGGTGGTGGATGCGCTTTCGCAGGAAATTGACACGGCGTTTGATGATAACCCCGCAAACGATACAGATATTCCCGCCCTGCTGGATGGGCGCATTCTGCACAACGCGCTGGATGAACTGCTAGGTGAGCTGGAACAGGCTATCCGGGAATATGATGCCAGCCAGCACTTTATCCGTGGGGATCACTTCCACTTCCGCCTGCAAGCCCACGTAGATAAGCGCGAAGCCGTTTATAACGGCGTGCGTGCCATGGTGGCCATTACGGCTGCCGGGCTGGTGTGGGAATGTACGGCGTGGCCCGCAGGTTTGGGCTTTATTACCTTTGTGGCCATTGTTTGCGGGCTGTTTGCAACCCGAGAAAACCCCGTTGTTGCCTCATCACAGTTCATGGTGGGGGGCATATGGGCGGCTGTTGTTTCGTTCTTTCTGGTGTTTCTTGTACTGCCCACGCAGGCAGATTACGAAATGCTGGTGGGCTCACTCGCCATACCCATGATTGCTGGTGGCCTTGCTGCCCGTAATGCTGGCACAGCCCTGCATTCTGCGGCCTATACGCTGCTGCTGCCCAACTTTGTGCATCCCCTTAACCAAGGGCGTCAGAACGAAATCGGATGGTTCAATTCCACCGCAGCCGTACTGCTGGGCGTGTTTTTTGCCGTGCTGATTTTCCGGGCCGTGCTCCCCTTCAACAATAATGCAGAACGCTGGCGCATGCGCCGCACCATGCTGCATGACCTACGCACACTGGCATCTGCCGAGCCTATGCCCGAAACGCGAGACTGGATTGGCCGCAATATTGATAGGTTTGCCCGCCTGATCCGCCACGCTGGCCCCACGCCTTCCCCCACTATTGAAGGGTGTTTGCAGGGCACGCTGGCAGCCATGACCATCGGGCTAAACATTATCCGTTTGCGCACCCTGCTAAAACGCAACCAGATTCCACCGCCAGCCAAACGCGCCATTGAAATTGTTATGAAGCGTATGAGCCGCTTTACCGGCAAATACGGCCATACGGCACATGCTGCGCGGGTTGCAACATCTGCCCTCCGCCGTATGGAAGCCATGGAGCCCAATATTTCCACCCGTATTGAGCTGACACGCGCCATTGCCTACCTGATTGTGGTTTCGCACGAATTGGACGCCAACGCTGTGTTTTTGGATGCCTCCAAGCCCTATCGGGCCGTGTAAATACCCTTTAAATCAAGCTATTAAAGAGCCGGGCTTTTGTTCCGGCTCTTTTTTTGTCAGATGCTCAAGAAATTGTTATAACAACCCCTTCAATCTGGGGCATCTGGCTGCGTGGTTTCATTTTCATTTCCATTACAATGGTATCGCGGCCTGCATGCCAAAATACACAGCGGGTCTTCCTTTCCGCTGGCGTGGCTGATTGCGCCCGCCCCGGCTGATCTGGGTTTTGCACTGCGCACCACCGTAGCGGCCTTTATTGCTTTAAGCCTGGCCCTGTGGATGGAAATGGACAGCCCCCAATGGGCCGCCATGACCACATGGATTGTGGCACAGAACTCTCGTGGGCAAAGCCTCTCCAAAGCCAAATGGCGGTTGATTGGCACCTGTATTGGTGCGGTGGCAGGGGTGGCGTTTCTGGCGGCGTTCCCGCAAGAGCCGGGGCTTGTTTTTCCCTTTCTGGCCATATGGGCAGGTGGTTGCTGTGCCATTGCAACCTTTCTGCGCAATTTTCGGTCTTACGCGCTGGTGCTGGTCTCCTTCACCACCACCATTATTGTGCTGAGTGCTGCCAACCAGCCCGACAACGTGTTTATGATTGCGCTTTCCCGCACCACTTACATTACGCTTGGTATTGTGTGTGAAAGCCTATTGGCCGCCCTGTTTGCCCCACGCCTTGAACACGTGGCCCAACAGGAAATGCGAGAGCGCCTACTGGGCGCGCTACAAGGGGCATGTGCAGGTGTGCAGGGGTTGTTACGCAACCAGCCCGATGGACTGCTACGCTCCCGCGCCTTGCTAGGGAGCATTCCCTCTTTGGCAGATCAAACCGAGTTTAGTGAAATTGAAATGGGGCCCCACAACCATGCGGGAGACCACGCACGCGCCAGCCTGAACGCTGTTTCCGCCTTTTTGGCGCGCGGCATCACACTCAACATTCATATGCAGGCCGCAGCCCCTGTTCCCGCAGATTTCCAGCAGGCTATTGATGATATCTGCGCGCTTCTTACCTCATTGCCAACAGAGCTGGAACAAGATGCCACCCTTATTGCGGCAGCACGGGCGCGCGCTCAAATTCGGCTTTACCGCACCCGCAGCCAACAACGTGGCATAGAGCGGCTTGTACGGTTCCAGATTCTGCAACAGCAAGATGCCCCTTCCACCCAACAGCAGCGGCGTGATCTGCTTGAAGGGCGTATTCTGGAATCTGCTTTGGCCAAGCTCCTGATGGAACTGGACCTTGTTCTGGAGCACTTTATTGCCACCCAGATGCCCAAGAGGGCGGACCACTTCCGGTTTGACCGCTCACCTGAAAAAGATGTTCTGCTGGCCACCAATAACGGTATCCGCTCTGCAGCCGCCATTTGCGCAGGTGGTTTGTTATGGGAAGTAACGGCATGGCCCGATGGCTCTACACTTGCCATGTTTGTGGCTGTAACCACCACGCGCTTTTCTTCATTTGAAGACCCTGTGCATGCAGCCAGCGGCTTTTTTCGCGGTGCGGTATGGGCGGCTGTTATTTCGTTCATTCTCAGCTTTGTGGTGCTGCCTCAGCAATCTGGAGTGGAAACATTGCTGGCATCACTCTTTTTTCCCATGCTGGTAGGTGGGCTGGCTTTGCGTGCGCCCGGCAGTATTGCGGGCACAGCGGCAGCCTATAACAACTTCCTGCCCTTTATGGTGGGGCCAGCCAACCACACCCGCATGGATGAAATAACGTGGTTTAACACCACCCCCGCGGTTGTTTTGGGTATTGGGCTGGGGATATGGGCGTTCCGCCTTGTGTTGCCGTTTGATCCTGCCGGAGAACGGTGGAGGCTCCGCCGCAGAATGGTGCGTGATCTGCGCCTGATGGCCAAAGGCCACCTAACATTTACATCTGCCCAGTGGATTGCCCGTTCGGGCGATAGACTTGCGCAGATTATTCGCCATGCTGGCACGCACCCAAACGCTTTGGTGGAAGCCTATCTGACAGGCGCCATGAGCGCGATGACAACCGGCTTGCTGATTTTGCGCCTGCACAATGTGCTGTCTCACAAGCTTTTATCTGCCAATCAACACCAGCAGATTACACATGTATTGGAAACAATCAGCCACATAAAAGGCTACACACAGGCCCCTGCCCTTGCTTCTGCCCAAGCCATGCAAGCCCTTTTACCGGCTGCCATGGCAGAACGAAATCTCTCTCAGCAAATAGACCTTGTGCGGGCTATTGGGGCGCTGGAAGTATTGCGGCATGAGTTTACAGCCCATGCCACATTTATGGATGTGACCCGACGCTTTCATCTTACCAACGCTCCAGATCAGTTAGCGGCCTAACCCCTAGTGCTGCTCCACATCATGGAAGCGCGTATAATCCACTGCAATACGGCCATCTGGGCGGGAAACCACAATATCTACAAACCGATGGTTATTGCGCACGCGGTCAAACCTGTAAGCCGTTCTGGCAAATACGGTTTGGCCCAAGGCTTCATCCGTGCCGGTAACTGTTACAATAATTTCAGCTTCTTCGGCTTCCAGTTCCGCCATTGTCTTGCCGTGTAAGGGGCTATCTGGGCCAATCACATGCGCCATCACAAAAGCAAACCGCAGCACTGGCACATGAGACTGCACAAGCAGGAGCTGGTCAAACTTGCGCACCAGATGCCCATTTTCCCCCATAACCAAGCGGGAAAGTGCTACTTCCACATCCACTGAAAGAATGACGCTGACACGCAAGTTGGCAATGCGAATACACAGTGCGGGAATACCACTTTCACTGCTGACAACAGCGGTATTACTGAACATGATACGCGCACGTGGGCGTGCAAAACGGGCAAAAAGTAGCCCCGTTGCCACGGCTGTCAGCATCATGCCGATAAACACTTCCAACGAGACAATGGCATTGGCGTAAATGCCAACGGGTGTCATGCCCCCGTAACCCACGGTGGAAAGCGTTTGCACACTAAAAAAGAACAGTGAAAGCAGAGTATGCTGACCATCACTCGTAATCTGGTCAGGTGCCACCATATACAGCAGCGCAAATATAAAATTGATAAGCAGGTAAGAAAACACAGCCACAGCCGTAAATGCGGGCCAGCTTGCTGTAAGGGCGTGATGGTACAGATCTGTCCATACGCTGTCCTTCAGCCCCACACGCACAACATCGTGGTGGCCTTTTTCTTCCACCAGCGCGTGGGCTCTAAAACGCTTGGCAGCTTCACGCGTGCTTAAAGAAAAACGTCCGCCTTCCTTCTTCTTCTGCGCCGTGGAAGATCCGCCCACATCCTCCAGCGGCGTGTGACGAATTTCCTTATCTAGCTGGCTTTTCTTTCTGTACCTTCGCAATAGTCTTTTCATAATCACCGCTCCACGCACCGGCCCGGTATGGGGATGCGCCCTATAGTGCGGTGATACACGGCACAGCGTGCGTGTGCCTCAACATTTCTGCATGGAACCCCTGCAAGTTCCCATAAAAAACATAATAAAACACTCAGTTTTTATTCAGAACGCCCTGCGTTTAGAAAACGTGCGGTTTTGTAGATAAGTTTTTCAAAAAAGCCGTTTTGCGCCCTCATGCTGCCGGGCGTGCCTATCACTTCTACCTGATCCAGATGCAGCACCGTGTGCCCAAGCGCCTGCACACGCACAAAACGCGCCATAACAGGTTTGGGCAAAACCACATGCAAAGGCTGGGAATCCGCTCCGCCAAAATGCGTATCATCCCGTTTGGTAAAAACCGTGTGCCAATCCGTGCCGTTATGCGAAACAAGAATATCAAGCTGCACACAGCATTCTTTTTGATCCAGCCGATTGTGCAGCACTACTTCCTGCACTTTGCACATCTGCTCCAGATCAACTTGCCACCACGGATCATCTTCAAAATCTGTATGAAAACCGTAGCCGCCGTTTATCAGCCCATCATTGCCGCCAGAGGCTTCACGCGCCGCATCATGAGACCATGACCATTGAGAGACGGTAGACAACATAGCTGGCCGGTGGCGAGAAAGAATGTTCCCGGCATCCTTGTTTAAATGAAATAGAGCTTGTTCCAGCTTATCAAGCGCCTGCGTACTCAACTGCGGAGGTGCACTTGGCTGAAACGCACAAACCTCCGCCCAATATTGCGGATAGTGCTGCTGCACATAGGCATAGCCTTTCCGATAAAGTTCAGCAAAACGACTATCATGATAATCCAGATACGTGCCTTGCTGGGTATATCCACCGTAAGACCACGTAGCCCCAACCACGCCCAAACCCGCAATGAAACGAAAATCATACTGGCTGATTTCCCCCAATGCGGAAGACCTCTGCTGCCCTACCGGGCGGGTATGCTCTACCGGGGTGGCATCCATTATCCATATATCGCGCCAACCCAGCATCATGGGCCACAGCAGATCCAGCCCGAACCCTGTGCCTGCGCGTGAAAAGCGGAAGGTTGGCAGTGCCTGATGCAAAAAATCCCGCTGCATGCAGGGGGCCATGATTTCTGCAAATGTAGAGGCCCGCGCCACAAAGTTTTTATTCTGCAATGTGGAAAGATGGCTACAGAAAGAACCCGGGGTAAGCGCCGGCGCTGCCAGTTTGGCGTTATACTGCCTGCACGCTGCAAAAAAGCGGTTCCACGTTTCTGCCGTAGCGCGCAAATCATCATCCGGAAAGCAGATATAGTCGTACTGCTTCCAGCCATCCCATTCTGTTAGAAAACGATACAGGCCATCCCATTTATGGCCCGGCACCATCTGGCCGGGTAGGCCCTGCATATCTACAGGTTGAAATGGGCATAACACCAGATCCCATTCTGGCACGCCCCCTTTCAGCCATTCCGGGTGCAAGGAGTGGGCACCACAGCGCGCAATAATCAGGTTCCGCTGCATTGCCCAGCCACTTACACCTTACTCGTTTTACTGTGCGTCTTTATCTTCAAACGGACGGAGGGAAACACCCCCGGCATCCCGCGCCCAGGCTGCGGCATCATCTTCGGGCGGCACGTAGTTGCCTTTGTTGATGGAACCATGCGCCAGTGTTTGCGCATCCATCCGGTTCAAGCCGCTAGACTGCGCCGCTGCACTTTGTGCTGCACGCTCCCACAGCGCACGGGCCTTTTGCTGGTCACCCTGAGCAGAAGCAATGCGCGCGGCCAGTGCCAGTGCACGCGCCATATCACGGTAGGAGCCATCGTTACGCCGCAGGTCAGCCGCCTGCACGGCCAAAGCTTCCGCCTGCTGTGGTGCGGATTGGCGCAGCACACGGGCCTGAATTTCTGCCTGATCTGCCTGCTGCGTGGTCGAAAGCGGCTTTTTAAGGCTACTAAGATAGGCCGCAGCTTTTTGCAGATTTGCGCTATCAGATTGCGCATCGGCCGCAAGCCCCAGCACCAAAGCCGCCCTGCCTGCCAATGCACTATCGGATGACTGCATGGCCTGCGTGGCAGATGATATGGCCGAACTGTAATGGCCCAGCCTGTAATGTGCAGCGGCCTCTACCAGATCAAGCGAATAAAGCTGCGTTTGCCCACGCACACCAGCGGCCTGCCGTGTAGCTTGCGCTGTTTGCAACGCTTTATCCGGCGTATTTGCGGCTAATTGGGCAACTGCCAGATCATACCCGGCTTCGGTTATCGCGCTTGCATCATCCCGCAGCAAAGCCAGATCTGCTGCTTTGCGATACTGCGTAACGGCTACGGTATAACGCCCGAGTTCAAAGGAATCTCGCCCGGCTGTCATGGCCTGATCCCACGCGGCATCATCCTGCGCAGTGGGTTTATCTTGTGCCGCACCACCGCACCCAGCCAGCAACAAAGGCAGGCACAAAACAGCCGCAGCGGGAGAAAAATACCTCATGGCCGCACCTGCTTTGGTGACAGACGGTTATGCCGTACCACTTTTTGTCCCCCCAGCAGCCACATGCCGCGTAGTTGGTCTGTTAGTTTTTCCAGCCCGTAAAGTGTGGTTTGCGCCTGCGCCAGCAATGCTGGCAGATCTGCGGTGCTGGCATCCAGATTAGCCGCAATACCTGGCAGATGCGGTGTGGCGCCCTTCAGATCGCGCGAGGCCCCTTTCAGGTTGGCCACCGTGGCATCGGTTTTGTTCATGATGCCGGAAATCTGGTTTTCAATCGGTTTCAGGCGGTCAATCACCCCATTAAGCGAAACAATGGTGGCTTCGGCCTGCTTGATCAGCTGATCATTCGTCATCAACTGGCCAACGGTGCCTTTGCCTGCGTGCATATCGCTAATGGTGCCATCAAGCTGCGCCATCATGTGCCGGGCACTTGCCAGTGCGGGCATGATTTCTGCCTGAATACTGTTAAGCGTGGCAGTAATCTGGTCTGCCGGGTTGGGGGCTGGCGTTGCGCTTACAACGGCGTAGCTCCAATCCATAGGCTCCCCATGCCCACGGCTGAGGTCCAGATAAGCAGCACCGGTTACAATAAGCTGTTTGCGGATAATAGCTGAACTATCGCGCCGGATGAACGGCTTGGCCTGCGGGTCCAGATCCACCAGCGCATACATACTGCCTGACGGATTGAGCTTGATGGAACGGATGGTACCTGCATGGGCACCCATAAGCTGCACATCCCCCCCAACCGTAAGGCCACCCACGCCAGAAGCAGGCAGCACCACGCGCAAGCGCGCAGGCGGAGTAAGCCAGTCTCGCAGCACGCCGGCTTCAATCACCGCGCCTGCAAAAATAACAAGGCTGAGAAGAACAAGAAATCCAACCCATTCATCTGCATAACGCAGAGAAATAAGAGGTTTCACTTTCTGTCTTAAGCGGAGCTGGAACATTATGCCATCCGTACTGCTACTAGGCCATCATCAGCAAGACGCCATGTGGAGGTAATACCCTGCCGGTAACTTTGCCAAACGGCATTGCTGCGCACCAGCCAGATTACGCCTGCCCCTCTATCCCGCGCTTCTGTAATTGAAGACAGGAAAGAGGTGTACAGTTCGGGCGGGCCACCCTCCAGCGGGTCTTCCAAAAGCAGCAAATGCGGCTGCCCCATAAAAGCCCGCACGCATGAAACACGCGTAAGATCCGTATCTGAAAGCAGGGATGGGCTCACGGTCGGCACACCCGGCAGACCAAAACTTTCTGAACGCCTTACAGCCTCTGCCACCAGATCATCCAAACTGCGGGTGGTGTGGTGCAACTGCTGCAAAATAATACCCAGATGCGTGGGCATAAACTCCGCCCAACTGGCGCGGCGGGTAATACGCCCGATACGCCCGCGCAGAGCATTAAGCTCCCGATCCTGCAGGTTTGCCCAATCCAGCCCCATAAAGCTGACCTGCCCGCTTTCCAGCTCCACCATACCGCTGCACAAATCTGCAAACATGGTGGCGCGGCTTGGGTCTCGCGCTTCCACAATCATACATTCGCCGGGCATCAGCTTCATGTTGAAGGGCACCGGCGGCAGGCCGCTATCCTCAAATGAGGGCACTGCCTTGTTCAGTTCCAGAAGTGGGCCTGCTGAATATGTCTCCATCTTACAGATCCAGACTGAACAGAACGCTCACCATCATCACAATCAGCATCCCGCGGGAAAAGCCGCGTGGCAGCAAGGTGCGCAGTGAATCTTCATTGGTGGCGGTCAGGCCCGTCAGGCAGCCGCCAAGCCCCACCACAAAACCAACCATGATGAATTTAAGCGGAATAACGGCATAATCAGTCACAGACATGGCCGCGGCCACATCATCCAGAAATGTCCAGATCGGGTTGGTGATCACGCCGGAAATACGGCTCATCACATACCCGGTTATCAGCGATGACATGGAGAACAGAATACCCAGCGTAAACCCGGCCACGGTAAACGCCAGCGTGCGTGGCAGCACCAGCATCAGGAACGGGTCCATCCCCACAGACTGCATGGAGCGCACCTGCCCACCAATAGTCAGCAGCCCCAGCTCTGTGGCGGACAGCATGCCATTACGCCCCAGCAGCAGAATGCCAACCAGAATGGGCGCAATTTCACGGATAACCACATTTACCAGAATGGAGCCTGTCATTTTGGCAAGGCCGGTAAGACCCAACCAGTAAATAACCTGAGAAACAGCCGCCACACCTGTAAGCATACCGGCAAACAGTGAGGCACTGACACCACCGCCGATAATGTTGTTCATGGTGGTTATAAATTCGTACCGCACGGTACGGCGCCATGCGTGAGAGCGGAAGCTCTCAAAAATAACGCCCCAGCCTGCCCCCAAAACAACCAGGAAAAACCGGGCCTGCCTGCGCACAAGTCGGCCGATCCATGCCAGCTTCCTGCGTATCCATTCATGCACCGGAATACGCTTGGCAGGCTTATGCGCATCTGTTTGCAGAATCAGATCTGGTTCATCATCCGACGGCGTGGTGTTGGGGCCGCCTGTCTGCTGGCTCCCACTCATCGCCTTGCCGCCAATGTATAGGCACGCCCCAGCCCCAGATGCGGCGCAAAGAAGGACCCACGGCTGCGGAACAGATATCTGTCACGCAACACGCCATAAACACGCTCTGTTACCTGAATGGTGCCGGGGTCTGCCGCGCCCTGTGCCATCAGCTCGGCCAGAGAGACCGTTTGCCCCCACAGGTTGAACACCTTGGGTTCGTTTCCTACCGCGCCACCAAATGCCGGGCCGTAATCAATACCCATGGTAAACACCGGTTCCAGATCTGCTGCAGCCAGTGATGCCATAAAGATTTCACGCATTTTAAGCGCGGCATCTGCAACGCGCACAATGGCTGTAACATCTGGCGTGGGCAGGCAACCTGCCATGCAAATCATACGGTGACCGGCCACTTCCACGGCAAACAGTTTTTCTTCCTGCGCGACGGACTGCACATCTGCCGCCAGCTGATTGATGAGTTCAATCAGGGCCTCAGTTTCTTTTTCCCCTTCCACCACGGGGTCAGAGAATGTGATGACCAACACAGCAACAGACGGATAAATGCTGGCAGAATTAACGGCGGCGGCTTCTGGCGCCTTCATCAGCATATTATCAGATTTGGGCGCGGGCACATCCAGCGTGGCAACCTGCTGCCCGGCATCTACAATCTTGCCGGTTTGCGTATTCAGCAGTTGCGCCTGTGCGGCAAAGCGCAGGGCAGCCACCCCGGCCATAAGATCAAGGAAATACAGCAGGTGCGGCTGAAGATGCGGATCTTCCAGCATAATCGCACCTTCCACCCCATGCGGGCCATGCACGGGGCAAATGGCCAATGCCTTTGTGCCCAGTTCACGCATGGTCAAACGCTCAAACCGCGTGGTACGCGGGTCTACGGCTGCATTTTCAACCGAAAACGCATTGCCTTCTTCAATGGCAGAAAAGAATGGCCCCAATTCTGTACGAGCCATTTCAAACCCGCCGGAATGTGTGTTTTGCGTTTGATCATACGCATCTTCACACACCATGGCAGCGCCATCGTGCAAGAAGCGCCAAAGCGTGGCGCGCCGGGCACCCGTTACAAGCGTTAGCTGCTCTGTCAGACTCAGGGGTTCTACGGTGGGGTCAAACAGGCGCGGCGCAACGGCCACCTGCTGCACCGCAGAACTTTCGCGCTGAATCTGCTCTTTCTGCTTCACCAACAGGCGCGTGCTGGACTCTGTGCGCCGCACCTGCCGCACAAGCAGGCCTGCAAGCACAAGCGAGAAAACCGTGATAATGGCCAAAAACTGCAAGCTCTGGTGGCTGCTTTGGCGTGCGAAGGACCCGAAATCACTTTCGGGCGCGGCCATCAGCAAAATCCAGCTATCGGAATAGTGCGGCAGAGCTGCAGCAATGGTGATGTAATCCGTGCCATCCCACGTAACATGCCGCGGGCCAACACCACGCACACGATAGTGGTCATACCCCAATGCAAAAACCGGATAGGCATTGCGGTCCAGCACCATTTTATCCGGGTCCCACCCAGCGGCCTTGGCCTGCTGCGTAAGGTTTTTGCCGGCAATAAACAGGCCGCGGCTATCCACAATCATGGCGGAGCCGGTTTTGCCAACCTTGATCTGATCCAGATACGAGCTGAGTTCGTTGAGCGAAATATTGGTGGCAAACACCATTGTATGGCCAGCATCTGTCTTGAACCGCAGAGAACTGGTCATGACAAACTGGCTGGTGGTGGGGAACAGGTGCGGTTTGGTCCAGGTTACCTTATCTGTTCCGGCCGTATTCTTATACCAATCACGCGTGCGTGGGTCATACCCCTTGGCATCTTCTTCCGTTTCGGAAATTTTCTGCCCGTTATCATCCCAGAACGCGTGGTGGAAATAGGTGTGGCCGTCTTTTTCAATCAGACGCACATGTTCCTGCACGCCCTTTTGCGCTGCACGGGCGATGAGCATGAAATGCCCTTCATCATCCGCCAGATAAAAGGACTGAAGCTGCGGAATCTTGCGCAGCATGGTGCTACCGTAGGAATAGAAAACCTTGTCTTCCACCTGCGCGGGGGCATGTTCGATCATGCCAGAGGCAATCAGGTTACCCGTCGCAGCCGGTAGAATATAATCTGTAACCTGCTGCACAATATATTGCTGCACAGCACCCATAAGCTGGTGCGTAAGGGTGGAAACACCCTCCTTGGTAGTACGGTATGAATTGATACCTACCAGCGCAATGGCCAGCACGGCCATAACCGTAACAACAAATGGCAGAACAAGATGCAGCAGAACCCTTCGAACAGAAGCATCGTGCTGGACTGTGGGATCTATGATCTCTTCAGAAGCCACGAGATAAGGTTCCGCTGCTTTACCGGTTATTCAAAACCTGATTCTGGCAGACAGTTACAGCAAACCGGCCAAGCAACCGCGCCACCGCACCATATCAGGATGTATAAACCGTAATGTGCCCCGATAGATGGGGGTTGTCCACCCCGCACCTGTATCCTGTCTAGGGCATATCAGCCGACCAGTTCAATCTCGAAACGTGTTGCAACACCCAAGGCCTGGCCCAGACGTTCCAGCCCACGGCGCACGCTTTCTCCTTTTACAGCCACGCGGGCGGATGTCAGGATAAGCACCAGCGCATCTTCCTCCCATTCAAGGGATGTGCCTTCCAGCAACCGCCCTGCACCACCCGAGAGAGAATACGCCAGACGCAGGGCCAGCCCCAGCACTACAGCACTTTTCCAGTCCTGTTCACTCAACAGTGCACGAGATGTTGCCAGAAAAGGTGCCTGCTGATCTGCAGCGTAGCGGATAGCCAACGCCAACGCCAACCATGCGCGGGAAGGATGATCAAACCCGCCGCTCTGCACGCGCAGGATACGCCAGTACGTTTGCTCGGCCCGATATTCCGGGTGATCGTGGCTACCGATATCAGACAGATAACACGCCAGATGACGCAGATATTTTTCTTCTGCCGTTTCCTCCGGCCGCAAAAAATCTGTCCACTGCATCAAGGCATAGGGAAGTGAATTGCTGCGCCCAAACCGGGCACACATTTCACGCGCCACTACATCCATCGGGTTTTGGGTCAGAATATCCGGCGCAACCTTAAGCATGTACCAGCCCTCGCGCAGGCCATCCACGCAAAAGACAATTTTATCCGGCTGCACCTTTTTCATCAGCCGCCGCAACACCATGGCGGCAAAAGGTGTATCATCCAACCGCTTGCGGGGGGCACCGGGCAGACGCTCCAGACTGCGGCGTGAGCTGTTTTGCAGCCAGCCCGTCATCTCCCGCGCTTCCTGCACATCCATTGTATAATAGTGTACGATGTTAAGCGGATATTGCGTGCGCGCAATCTGGAGCCGTGCCAGCGCACGAAAAGCCCCGCCTACCAGATAAAGCGTGCTGCCTTTTACTTTTGGCAGCCATTCTACGCCGCCAATATCCTTATCCGCCAGGTTTTTGGCTTTATCCAAATCCCGGCCAGAACGGTCAGCCAGCCGGATCATGCCTAATGGCAGAGTTGTGGCATCATGCCGCCCCTGCGGCGTAAGGTGGATAAGCTCCAGAGAGCCTCCGCCCACATCGGCCACCAACCCGGATGCACCGGGAATACCACACATTACGCCAATAGCGGAATGATCGGCTTCTTCCTTGCCGGAAAGAATGCGAATGGGCACACCGGGCATGCTTTCACGCAGGGTTTGCACAAAAGCAGGCCCATTGCTGGCATCCCGCACGGCGGCGGTTGCCAGAATTTCAAACGGATCGGCCTTCATGGCGCGGGCAATGGCGTGGAAGCGGCTGAGCACTTCCTTTGCCATCTCCACACCTTCTTCATTCAGCTTCCCGGTTTCTGTCAGCCCGCGCCCCAAACGCAGCACGGCTTTTTCATTGAAAATGGGAAGCGGGTTGCGCGAACGCCCTTCAAAAACCACAAGCCTGACGGAATTGGAGCCAAGATCCACCACTGCGGAACGGCACGGTTGATCAGCCTCCATCAGAAGCCCCTCCCCGTTTGCAAAAACTGGCTGTGCAGCTTGGAACAACGGGGATGAGATAATCCCGACGCAAGAAAAAAGCTCATGATTTCAGACATCAATCTATCAGCAAGTCCTGTGAAGAAGTCAAAGACGCCGGGGCCCGGATGGGTGTGTCATGCGCGGCGGAGCCGCGTCCGGAAAGTGAAGGATGTGTCATAAACCACTCATGCGCGGAAAAAGGCCGGTTTCCAGGGTTTACGCGCCGCCATTCTCCGTTCTGTTCCAGCATCCAAGATTGTAGGGTATCGCGAATGTTGGACACCATGATCTGGCCCAAAACCTGCGCGTGCACGGTGGGGTTAGTAATGGGCACCATGCTTTCCACACGCCAATCCATGTTGCGCGTCATCCAGTCTGCCGAGGAAATAAAGACCTTGGCATAGCGCGATGGCAGGCGATGTTCATTACCAAACACAAAAATGCGCGAATGTTCCAGAAAGCGCCCGACAATGGATTTAATGCGGATATTTTCTGAAAGCCCCGGCACACCGGGCCGCAGGCAGCAGATGCCGCGGATAACGCCAACAATCTTCACCCCTGCGCAGGAAGCTTTATACAGGCAATCAATCAGTTCCGGGTCCACCAGCGCATTCATCTTCAACCAGATGCTGCCCGGCTTGCCTGCCTTAACGTGATCAATTTCTTCCTGAATCAGTTCCTTCAACGTGCTGCGAATGGTGATGGGGGAGAAAGCAATTTTCTCCATCTGCGCAGGCATGGCGTAGCCTGTTACGTAATTGAACAGGCGTGCGGAATCCCGCGCCAATGCCGGATCACACGTAAAGAAGGAAAGATCTGTATAAATACGGGCGGTAATGGGGTGATAATTGCCCGTGCCAAAATGTGCGTAAGAGCGCACAAGCCCGCCTTCACGCCGCACCACAAGGCTGAGCTTGGCGTGGGTTTTTAAATCCGCAAAACCAAACACCACCTGCACACCCGCAGCTTCCAGCGCGCGGGAAAGGCGGATATTGGCTTCCTCATCAAACCGGGCGCGCAATTCCACCATGGCGGTAACAGACTTGCCAGCCTCTGCCGCCTCAATCAGCGCTTTTACAATGGGTGAATCGCGCGATGTGCGATACAGCGTCTGCTTAATGGCAATTACGTTGGGGTCCAGCGCGGCCTGCCGCAGGAACTGCACCACCACATCAAAGCTTTCAAACGGATGATGCACCAGCAGATCTTTGGCGCGAATGGCCGCAAAACAATCGCCGTTAAAATCCCGGATACGTTCAGGAAAGCGCGGGGTGTAGGGCGGAAACAGCAGATCTGGCCGATCATCCACAATCATCTGCTTCAGATCCACCACGCCGATCATGCCGGAATGCACGGCAATTTCATCAGGCGGCAAATCAAGGTCCGAGGCAATGGCTTCTGCCAGTTCCGTCGGCACCCGCTTTTCCATATCCAGATGGATCACCACCCCACGGCGGCGGCGTTTCAATGCTGTTTCGTAGGAGCGGACAAGATCTTCCGCCTCGTCCTCAAATTCCACGTCGGTGTCACGCACCACGCGCAGCACGCCGCTTTCACCTACCTCCAGACCATCAAACAGACGGTCAATAAACAGGGTAATCAAGTCTTCCAGACGGAAGAAGCGCACCTTTGGCGGGGTTGCGGCATCCGTTGCCGGGGTGGGAGATGGCAGGCGAATAAAACGCTCTATCTGCGCGGGCAGCAGAATAAGGGCGTTCATGGCGAACAGCCCCGTATCTGCATAAAGCAGGCGCAAACCCAGTGCCAAACCCATATTGGGGATAAACGGCAGAGGATGTGCCGGGTCCACCGCCAGAGGTGTGAGAACCGGGAACACCCTGTCCATAAATATCTTGGCCAGATGCTCCTTATCAGCATCCGTCAGCGCATCTGGCTCACACAGTTCTACGCCAGCTTCTGCCAGAAGGCCGCGCAGTTCTGTCCAAATTCGCTGCTGTTCACGCAGTAGGCGGGCGCAGCGTTCACGCACGGCCTCAAGCTGCTGGGCAGGGGTGCGGCCATCGGGGGAAAGTTTGGTCAGCCCTTCCCGCACCTGCCCGACAAGCCCGGCCACACGGACGGAATAGAACTCATCCAGATTACTGGCGCTGATAGATAAAAAGCGCAGGCGTTCCAGCAGAGGGTTGCGGGCGTTATCGGCCTCTTCCACCACACGTTGGTTGAAATCCAGCCAAGATAGCTCGCGGTTGATAAACCGTTCTGGCATTTCCAGAGTAATCTTCCGCTCTGCCGTTTTTCTGCTCTGCCGAGGTTGGCGGGTAGAAGGTTTTCTGGGCGCTGCTTTTCGGGCTGGTGAACGAGCTTTTACAGGGGCCTGCTCTTTTTTATCCTGCGCCGTCACGTTTCTTCCTTTCCTTGTGCTGCATCATGCGCCCCGTTTCCCGCCTTGGGGCAAGCAAAGCTTTACGCAAACACGGCTGGCGCGAAAAGTTCAGCTCATCGTTCTGATGAATGATGTCATAAAACTGAAACATCACAACACGTTTGAAGCGAATATATTCATTATTCTTCCCGCGCCAGCAGGCTTTCCAGCACATTGGCCGCCAAGGCGCGTGTAATGCGCCCGCCCGATTCTAATGCGGCCTGGTCCAGCATGGCCACACAATCACGCACAGCACTTGCCCTGCGCGGCAGGCGACGCAGCAGCCATTCCGTAACCTGTGCGCCCACCACAATCTGGCGTTCAGCCAGCAGCCGCAGCAAAAGACGGTGCAACAGCCCCTCTTCCGCCGGGCCTAACGGTACGGAAGCCGTGGCCCGCAGGCGGCTTGCCAGATCTGGCAGTACTACCGGCCAACGTGCGGGGGGCCTGCGCGCGGCCATTAATAAAGCCACACGCCTTTCCCGCGCTAAATTGATAAGGTGCAGCAGATCACGCTCATTGGGTACTTTATCGGCATTATCCAAGGCAGCGGCGCGGAACCCGCCATCCTCAAACAGCATTGCGGCTTCATGCGTGTTCAGGCGGCTGCCTTCCATAATGGGAGCGCCATAACGGCCCGCCCAAATGGAAAGAAGATGCGTTTTGCCCGTGCCACTTTCCCCCCATAGGGCCATGCGGCCTTCTGGCCAACGCGCAGCAGCTTCTGCATCCAACACCCATGCCCGTGCCGCCGCATTGGAGGGTGCTGCCACAAAGTCCGACCTTCCGAATCGGGGGCGATGCGCAAATGGCAAGGCAATCTGTTCTGCCTCGTTGGCCTCATTTTGGCGCTTTTGCCCACCCGAAGGCGCGTTTAAGGGGCTTTTTGTTTCATCAATCCGTGTCATGCCGCTTTGCGCGCCGCTTCTCCTGCCGTAAAGACTGTCCTCGAGCGGGAATCCTAACCCACCCTGCCTCGCACATCGACCCTTATTCTCATTCGGACCAAGAGCACGCGCATGACGTCTTCACCTAGCACCCCTTCCTCCGGCCTCACTTACCGTGATTCCGGCGTGGACATTGAAGCAGGCGAAGCCCTTGTTGATGCCATTCGCCCAGCGGCCAAAGCCACAGACCGCCCCGGCACAATGGGGGGCCTTGGCGGATTTGGCGCACTGTTTGATCTGAAGGCCGCCGGCTTTAAAGACCCCGTGCTTGTTTCCTGCACAGATGGCGTAGGCACCAAGCTGACACTGGCCATTGATAATGACCTGCACGAAACCGTGGGCATTGATCTGGTAGCCATGTGTGTGAACGATCTGATCGTACAGGGGGCTGAACCCCTGTTCTTTCTGGATTACTTCGCCACGGGCCGCCTGTCTGTAAACAGCGCCGCCAAGGTTGTGCGCGGCATTGCCACCGGGTGCGAACAGTCTGGCTGCGCCCTTGTAGGCGGTGAAACAGCAGAAATGCCCGGCATGTATGCCGATGGACACTATGATCTGGCTGGTTTTTCCGTTGGTGCGGCAGAACGCGGCGCGCTCCTGCCCTCCGGCATTGCAGAAGGTGATGCTCTTATTGCGCTGCCATCCTCTGGCGTGCATTCCAACGGCTTCTCTCTGGTGCGGCGCATTGTTGCAGACGCCCATCTGGCATGGACAGACCCCGCAGCCTTTGCGCCGGGCAAAACCCTTGGTGAAGCATTTTTAGAACCCACACGCCTGTATGTGCGCCCGGTTCTGGCGCTGCATAAAGCGGGCCTGCTGCATGGTGCGGCCCACATTACCGGCGGTGGCCTGCCCGGCAACCTGCCCCGCGTGCTGCCTGATGGCCTGGATGCGGTAATTGATCAGGAATGGCCTGTGGCACCTGTGTTCAAATGGCTGGCCCGCACCGGCAATGTGGATACAGAAGAAATGCTGCGTGTGTTCAACTGCGGTATCGGCATGATCCTGATTACTCCAGAACCCGATGCCGTTCTGGCCCGCCTGCATGATATGGGTGAACAGGCCGTGCGCATTGGCCACATTGCCAAAGCAGCCTCCCCCACAGCCAAGCCTGACCTAAAAATGCAGGCCACTCCGGATTTTCGCGCAGCATGAGCGTTAAAAAAACACCCATTGCCATTTTGATCAGTGGCCGGGGCAGCAATGCCACGGCCTTGATCCGCGCGTGTGAAGATCCTTCCTTTCCTGCCCGTATCTGCCTTGTTTTAAGCAACAACCCGGATGCACCGGGGCTGGAAATGGCTAAAAAAGCAGGCCTGCACACGCTGGCAATCAACCATCGTGATTTTGGCAAAGACCGTGAGGCGCATGAACGCGCCGTGCACGCAGCCCTAACGGAAGCTGGCGCTCAGGCTATCTGCCTTGCGGGTTATATGCGCCTGCTTACGCCATTTTTAACCGGCGCATGGGCTGGCCGGATGTTGAACATCCACCCCAGCCTGCTGCCTGTGTTCCCCGGCCTGCATACGCATGAACGTGCGCTGCAAGCTGGCGTGCGCGTGCATGGATGCACCGTGCATCTGGTAACAGAAGGCATGGATGAAGGGCCTATTCTGGGGCAAGCCGCTGTGCCTGTTCTGCCGGGTGATACCGCAGATACACTTGGAGCACGCGTTTTGCGGCAGGAACACCAGCTTTACCCACAGGTGCTCCGCCACTTTCTGCTTCAACGCCCTGTTTCTGCTCCGGCATAGTGCGCCCTGCTTGTTGGGTAAGGCGTTTTTCCCCTTTCTGTTTTCCTGAACGGTTCTGACAGTCTTATGAACACACCAGCACGCGCCCCCCGTTCCCCAAAACGTGGAAAAGGTCGCCCTGCCCCCCCGCAGCCTGATCCTACGCGCGATATCGCCTTTGATATTCTGTGCGGCGTGGTGGAACACCGGCGCATGCTGGAAAACAGCCTTTCCCGCTCTGCCGAGGTGCATAAGGCCGAACCGCGAGACAGAGCCGCAGCGCACCGTTTGGCCGCGGCCACGTTGCGCCACATGGGCACGCTGCGCACTGTGCTGGAACCGTTTTTGCGCAAGGAACCACCTGAACCCGTACGTGTGGCGCTGATGATTGGCTGCGCGCAGCTTCTGTTTTTAGAAACACCTCCGCATGCGGCTGTTGGCACCACTGTTTCCCTCCTGCGTCGACGCAAGCTGGCCCCATTTGCCGGGCTGGCCAATGCCGTGCTGCGCAAGGTAGCGGCAGAAGGGCAAAATGTGCTGGAAGGGCTGGATCAGGCACGGCTGAACATTCCCGCATGGCTATGGAGCTCATGGAGCGTGCTAGGCCGTGGTGTGCCCCGCGCTATAGCTGAAGGTATCAGCCATGAAGCCCCGCTGGATATTACCCTACGCCCCGGCGCCACGGCCCCAGAGGGAGGCATTGTGTTGCCCAACGGGTCTGTGCGTTATCCGGCAGGTACGCGCGTTGCTGATCTGGCTGGGTATGAAGAAGGCGCTTTTTGGGTGCAGGATGCAGCAGCCACTCTCCCTGCACGCCTCCTGAATGTAAAGGAAGGTGAAAAGGTCGCAGATTTATGCGCAGCACCGGGCGGCAAAACCGCACAGCTTGCTGTCACCGGTGCGCAAGTGGCCGCTATTGAGAACAACCCCAACCGCATGGCGCGGCTTAAGGAAAATTTGGCGCGTCTGGGCCTTGGCAATGTGATCACCTTGCAAGCTGATGCTGGCACATGGCAACCCGATGCTCCGCTTGATGCCATTTTGCTGGATGCCCCTTGCTCCGCCACAGGCACAGCACGCCGCCACCCGGATGTTTTGTGGGTAAAACGCCCGCGTGATTTAACAACACTCACCGCCGGGCAAGACCGTTTGCTGGAGGCCGCCAAAAACATGCTGCGCCCCGGTGGCCGGCTGATTTACGCCGTGTGCTCCTTGCAGCAGGAAGAAGGGCCAGACCGCGCACGTGCAGCAGAAGCCATGGGGCTGGTGCCAGACCCATTTACGCCAGAAGAACTGGCCTTTCTACCAGAAGCCAGAACCCCCGAAGGCTGGCTGCGCACCCACCCAGGAATGTGGGCAGACAAAGGCAGCATGGATGGATTTTTTGCCGCACGCTTTATTCGCCCATAACATTTGCAAAACTGTTTGAAAAAAGACCAAACATACTGTTGCGCACAGGCGTAGGATTGCCGATAAACAGGGTATGCGCCCTGTATCTTATCCCCTTATCGCCCCAAGTGTTCTCGCTGCCGATTTTACACGGTTGGGAGAAGAAGTTTCAGCACTCAAACAGGCTGGGGCAGACTGGGTGCATCTGGATGTGATGGATGGGCATTTTGTGCCCAACATTTCGTTCGGCCCTGCGGTGGTTAAGGCGCTGCGCCCCTGCTCTGATCTGCCATTTGATGTGCACCTGATGATTGCACCGGTGGACCCGTATCTGGAAGCTTTTGCACAAGCCGGGGCAGATCAGATTTTAATCCACATTGAAGCCGGGCCGCATACCCACCGTTCCTTACAGCGCATTCGAGATTTAGGGGCCAAGCCGGGCATTGTGCTATGCCCCGCCACACCGCCAGAAGCCATTAGTGAAGTGTTGGACTTGGTGGACATTATTCTGGTGATGACTGTTAACCCCGGATTTGGCGGGCAGAAGTTCCTGTCCAGCCAGCTTCCCAAAATCCGGCGCATTCGGGATATGATTACCCAAAGCGGGCGCGATATCCGGCTGGCTGTGGATGGCGGTATAGACGCCTCAACCGCCCCACTGGCCATAGAAGCCGGCGCCGATGTGCTGATTGCCGGAAGCGCCGTATATGGCAAAAAGGACTATGCAGCCGCCATTGCTGCCTTGCGCCCACATGTTGCCAAGCCAAAATAAAGCCACATCCGGCAAATAAGTCATTCCTTGCATGAATATTCTGCCATAAACCGATCTTAACTTTTTTCTGCACCTGCCTTGATGGAGTTCTGAACTTCCAATGCCCCTGCGTCGCTGGACCCGCGGAGCCCGCCTTGCCTATGCCATGCGCAACCCTTTGGGAGGGTTTGCCCGCGTGCCGGCAGCCCCTGCCGTTGCTTTGCGGGATCTGTGGTCCGGAAACGCTGCTGGGGGTGAACAGCTTGTTCGCAACCAGACACTTTTTGAAGGCACCCAACGCCCTCTGATTGAAGGGGAATGGGATAACCCACAATGGCCAGGGGCCTATCGCCGTTGGTTGCAGGGTTTTACGTGGCTGCAGGATCTGCGGGAGCTAGGCGCTGAATCTGCCCGCATTAAGGCCCGTACACTGGTGGCGCAGTGGATGGAGCAAACCCCGGCAGAACGGCCTATTTCAGACCCATCCATAACTGGCGCCCGCTTGGCGGCTTGGCTGGGCTGTTACGAGTTTTTTGCTGCATCGGCAGATGATTCTTTCCGCCAGCAGCTTATGGCATCGCTGATTATGGAAGCCCGCTCCATCATGGCGCTCATGCCAGAGGAAGCCAAAGGCTGGCGTGCCCTTACGGCCCTTAAGGGGTTGCTGGCTGTTGCGGTTTCCCTGCCCGATTATCCAGAATTTCTAACCCGTTATCTGCGCCTGATTGATACCGCCATTAGCCAACAGATTTTGCCCGATGGCGGCCACATTACCCGCTGCCCGGAAGACCTGTTGCAGTGCGTGCGCGAACTGGCGGAAATGCTGTATATTCTGCAGGTTGCCCGCGTGCCATTGCCCACCAGTGTGCTGGATGCCGCCAACCGCAGCGCCCCGGCCCTGCGCGCCATGCGGCATGGAGATGGCGGGCTGGCCCTGTTTAATGGCAGTTGTGAACAAAACCCCCAGTTTATCGAACACGTGCTGAGCCGTGCATCCCGCACCCGCGTTGTGGCGGCTGGCCTGCCTGAATCTGGCTTTGCACGCCTGAACAACGGGCGCGCCCTGCTGATTGCCGATGCTGCCTCTGCCGCCCCTGCGGGGTATGATGGCAGCGCACATGCGGGCATGTTGTCCTTTGAGTTTTCATCCGGCAGGCAACGGCTGATTGTAAATTGCGGCAGCAGCATCCAGCGCGGTTGGGCAGAAGCCTTGCGTTACCCGGCTGCACATTCTGTTCTGGAACTGGCAGACCTTACCCCCATGCGCTTTGATGCCGATGGCGGTATTTCTCAAAAACCACAGGTCACACGCCAGACATCCGTGCAGGATGGCATGCATTGCCTGAGCATGACGCATGATGGCTACAAGCCCCAAGGTGGGGGCCTGTATTCTCGCAAGATTTATCTGGATAAAGACGGCACGCTTTTGCAGGGCATTGAGAAGCTGGAAGATGTGAGTATTCCGGTGCCGCTTTGCATCCGCTTCCACCTGCACCCTGATGTGAGCATTGAGCAGGAAGAAGATGGCTACCTGCTGCACACGCCGGAAGAAACATGGTTTTTCTGGTCTGACGCGCACATTGAAATAGAAGAAAGCGTTTATCTGGGGCAGGGAAAATGTGAGCCCACGCGGCAATTCGTGCTTACCCCAGCGCAGCCTGATCAGAGCGATGAAGATGTACACTCTTCTCCCGAAATTGCGCCGGAAGAAGAAGCCGAATTAGCCCCCGCCCCCGATATGCCGGAAGAGCAGATGCCCGCGGTGCCAGAAGTTGGTTCTGGCCTATTGGCTGATCCTTCCACCCCTGAGGCGCACGGTTTGGAAAACACCTTGCTGCCACCACCACCTGTGCCGCAGGCCCCAAGCAAACCACCTATTCGCTGGTCGCTCTCCCTCAAGAACGCGTAATGGGCTGACGTGAAAATTCTGGAAATTACAAACGTCGATTTTTCACTTACCCATTTTTTACTGCCTCTTATGCAGGAGCTACGGGCAGAAGGACACGAAGTCATAGGCGTTTGTGCAGATGGTCCTTTGCTTCAACAGCCCAGAAGCGAAGGGTTTCGAGTTGAAACACTGCCCTTTGCGCGTTCATTTTCCATACCCGCGCAGCTACGGGCCTTTTGGGCGCTTGTTCGGCTTATAAAAAAAGAAAAGCCGGATCTTGTGCACGCACATATGCCAATTAGCGGCATTCTGGCGCGTGTGGCAGCCAAGTTGTGCGGTGTGCCGCGCATTGCCTATACGTGCCACGGCTTTTTGTTCAATCAGCCCGGCTCCCGCCTTCGGCGCGGGTTGGCATTGGTGCTGGAAGTTCTGTGCGGACGCATAACTGATGTGTACCTAACTGTCAGCCGTGAAGAAGCGCAGGATGCAAAACGCCTGCATATTCACTCCCACCCGGTTGCCATCGGCAATGGGCGAGACCCGGCTCGCTTTCACCCAGATGCGCAAGCCAGAACCCGTATCCGCACAGAACTAGGCACACCAGCGCCAACACCGGTCATTATTGTGGTCTCTCGCCTTGTCCGCCACAAAGGGTATCCAGAACTTCTGGCCGCTATGGAACAGGTGCCAGATGCAGAATTATGGATTGTGGGGGAAAGACTGGCATCGGACCATGGTGCCAATATGGATGAATACCTTACCAAAGCACGTGCTGTACTTGGCCCACGGCTAAAATGCCTTGGTTATCGGGCAAATATTCCGGCCTTACTGGCGGCAGCGGACATTTTTGTGCTGCCCAGCCATTTTGAAGGCCTGCCCATGTCTATTATTGAGGCCATGCTGTGCGGCCTGCCGGTTGTGGCCACCAATATTCGGGGCTCGCGCGAGCAGGTTGTGCCGCATGAAACAGGGCTGCTTGTGCCGCCCGGCACCACGGCAGAACTGGCAAAAGCCCTTACAACGCTGGTGCAAAACCCGGCCTTACGCCAGCGTATGGGCGATGCCGGGCTTAAACGCGCCTTGCGCCTGTTTGATGAAAAAACAATTCTACAAACCACCACGCGCCTGCTGACACATTAAGCCATCAGGCGCGAGGGGCGTGTATTTAGTGGGCGGATTTCTGATCAACCGGTGCGGTTGCAACAGGGGTGCCGACCTTATTCAGCAAATGAATTGTCAGGCGGGAAGGCGATGCCGCAATACGCCCACCTGAACGACATTCATCCAGCCGGATGCGCACGCCATCATTATTTTCCATCAGCAGGCCACCAACGCCTCGGCCAACTGTAGCCTCACCCGAAAGTGCCCAGAACGTACCTTCAAAATCTTCGATACGCTGGAGGTTGTATACCTTGCCCACACTGTGGCCAGAGGAATACCCAACAGCAATGGCGGAAGCCCCCTTGATTTCGAACGGATACTGGCGGCCGCCATATGTCAGCACACCCCGGCCCCATGTATATCCTACGCCCAGATCCGCCGAACGCGTATTAAATGTAACTGTTGCCGTAACCGGGCCGAGCATGGTTTCTGCGCCCGCAGGCATGAACCATGCTCCGCACAGCGCCAAGGCAGCAGCAAAATGGCGGGATGCAGAACGCATCAAAGGGCTCCCCGAATTCATTGAAACAACTTACCTTTTCCGTTGCGTGAAAAGCGGTGGAAACGGCTGACAAAACATTTTTGTACATTTCGTCACGTTTTGTAGAATCAAGGATGGCATACCCACCCGCCCCTGCAAAGCCCTTTTCGCAAGAATTGACGACACGGTTTGAATGTGCGGTCAGAGCTCCCAGATAGGCTCTTTCAAACCCGCAACAAATGCCGCATGCGCTGCCAGTTCTTCTGCCGTTGGCTGCACACGCACAGCCTTGCGGTTCACGGGGCCTTCATACATGACAGAAGGCAGTTGCCCATCTTCCGCCATCAGCCCCAGCCCATGCTGGCGGCCGCCCATAAGTTCCACATACACATCGGCCAGCAGTTTGCAGTCCAGCAGCGCGTTATGGGTGGTTCGGGCAGAAAGATCTACGCCAAAGCGGCGGCACAGGGCATCCAAACTGTTGGGCATGCCGGGAAAGCGCTCGCGCGCCATATCCAGCGTATCCACCATACGGTCCAGCCCCAGCGTTTTCTTGCCAGCGCGTTTCAGCTCTGCATTCATAAAGCCAAAGTCAAACCGGGCATTGTGCGCAATAAGGGGGTCATCCCCCACAAAGGCCAGAAAATCATCCGCAATTTCGGCAAATTTGGGTTTGCCTTCCAGATCCGCCCGCGTGAAGCCATGCACGCGGGAAGCCTCCTCCGGCACATCGCGCTCAGGGTCTATCAGCGTGTGAAAGTTCCGCCCGGTTGGCAGGTCACCCACCAGTTCAAGGGCTGCAATTTCAATCACCCTATCACCCGTGGCCGGATCCAGCCCTGTGGTTTCCGTATCAAACAGAATGGATCTTTTCATACCCTCAGGCTCCTGATGAACTGGCGTACCTGCCGTTCTGTTTCTCGCATACTGCCGCCAGTGCGGATAACCTTGCCTGCCTGGCGCACACGTTGGGCATCTGGCATTTGCCGGGCTATCAGCTTGCACGCCTCAGCCGGTGGCATGCCCCGCCTTTTGGCCACGCGCCGCGCCTGTACCCAATGTGGGGCAGATACCACCAGCACATCATCACACTCACGCTGAGCGCCTGTTTCATATAGCAGCGGAATATCCAGCACCACGCAGCGCGCGCCCTGCAAGCGTTGCGTGCGTAAAAACTGCGCACGCGCAGCCCGCACCATGGGGTGGATGATGTGTTCCAGTTTTTTCAGCAACGTCGGTTGTTTTATCACAGCTTGCCGCAATACGGCTCTATCCAAGTGCCCGTTTTGCACAGCATGCGGCACTAGTTGCGCTATGGCAGGCAAAGCGGCCCCATGATCTGACTGCAGTCGGCGCACTTCGGCATCGGCATCAAACACCGGCAAGCCCGCACGCTGCAACAATGTGGCCACGGTGCTTTTGCCCATGCCCATACCGCCGGTAAGGCCCAGAATTTTCATGCCCTTGCTGTAACCCTTAGAAACTTTCCTGCACAAAAGCTTCCGTTGCGGCATCCACTTCCGGGTTCACGCCATACCATTTTTCAAAACCCAGCCGTGCCTGATGCAGCAGCATGCCAAGCCCACCCAAAGTGCGCAGACCAGCAGACTGAGCTTCTGCCAACAAAGGTGTTACGCGGGGCACATACACAATATCTGCCACCACCAGTTCCTTGGCCGCATGCGCCAAGGAAGGCCGGAACCCAGCATCCGGGCCACCTTCCATACCCAAAGACGTGGTGTTGACCAGCAGGCTAAACGCGCCAAGGCGTTCTTCCCACACATTCCACGGCACCACATCCAGCCCCGGCAGGGCTTTTGCCAGTTCTTCCGCCCGCCCTTGGGTGCGATTGGTCACGGCAACACGCAGGCCACAATCCTGCAACGCAGCAGCCACGGATCGCGCAGCGCCGCCAGCACCCAGCAGCAGAGCCTGCGCCTGTTTGGGCGGGTTAAAGCCTGCGGCTTCCATGCTGGCTACAAACCCTGCGCCATCGGTTGAGTAACCGTGAATTTTGCCGTCATCTTCAAACACAAGTGTGTTCACGGCACCTGCACGCTGGGCGGAATGGTCCAGCACATCGGCAATTTTAAAGGCGGCTTCCTTGTGCGGAATGGTCACATTCGCGCCCCGAAAACCCGCAGCCTGTAGGCCCAGAACGGCTGCTACAAACGCATCTGGCTCAACCGGCAGTGGCACATAAGCGCCATCCACACCATGCCGCCGTAACCAGTAATTGTGCAGCACGGGAGAGCGCGAATGTGCAACGGGCCAGCCCAGAACACCCGCCAGCTTGGCCTTGCCCGTAATAATCTGCGGCTTGGCTGTATCTGTGGCGGTCATGCGTTTTCTCCATACTGTTCACAAAACTGCTGCCATGCCTGTGGCAGCAAGCGGGCCAGACGGTTTGCCCATTCGGTCTGCCCAGCATCATCGGCTATCAGATCCTGCCGAATTTCAATTTCAATATGCGGCAGTTCACGCTGCTCACCATGCTGAGGGATGGTGTAATCTGATGTATCTGTAAGGGCATAGGGTTCGTTATCCCCCACCACCAAGCCATCCTTTTGCAAAAGAGCAATCATGATACGGGCCAGCCGGGAATCATGATTATGCAAAAGTCCTGCATGCCACGGGCGCTGTTTACCGTGCATGGATGGCGTAAAACTGTGTAGCGCCACAACCACCGTCTGGCGGCCAGCGGCCACATGGGCATCCAGTTCCTGCCGGATACGGGCGTGATAAGGGTGCAGAATTGTCTGCTCCCGCCATGCCCGATCCTGCGCCGAGATATTCTGGTTGCGCGGCACTGTTGTGCCATCACTTACCTGCACAATGGAGGTTGGGTGGCCGGGGGCGCGGTTACAATCTATCACCAAGCGGGAATAAACCTGCTCAATCAACACAGCAGGCAGCAGGTCAGCCAGTTTGCGGCCTACGCCATCTATGCCGATATCCCAGCCGATATGGCGCGCACGTTCCTGCGCACTTAGCCCCAGATCACCCAGTTCAGGCGGAATGGCACGGCCTGCATGGTCACTTACCAACACAAAGGGGCCACCTTCATCCCGGCCATGCACCACAAAACTTTCTGCCATCAGCACCTGATCAACAGACATGCCTTTCCACCTCCTGCATTGCGCGGCATGGTGCCAAAAAAGCAGGACAACACCCTACCTTTCCGCCATGCCGCAGAACACTTTTGTTCGGGTTTGAAAACTTATTTGGCGGAAGATACCACAACAGCAGCCAGATCGGCCTGTGCACGTACCTGCCCTGCATCTTCCCCTGTCAGGCCTTCTGCATCCAGCCCGCTATCATCCAGTTCGTACACCAGATAGACCGGATCTGCGCCATCCAGCGATTCTTCGCCGCCAACATCGTAGCTGCGGGCTGCCACGTATTCTGGCCCACGCATTTTGCCTTCCAGGCGCTCAACAGCCACAACCGGGCTTTCTGCGCGAATAACTTCCAAAAGCACATTCGGGCCGGGATCAATCACGGCAAAGGTTGTAAGCTTGTGTGGTGTTGTCATGTTCATGAACTCCCTGAATTTCACTTGCTTTTAAGCAGAGAAATGCCGCCGGGCACAGCCCTTTCCCGCACCGCAGCGCACAGAACAGCCCCGCCGCAGGATCGGCCCTGCCACGCCCTTTGCCAAAACCGGCATTTGCGCCCTAGGGCGTGCAACATTACTGTGGCATCTTTGCATCCGCGCCGCGGCAGTATAAGCCAACGCCTGAGCACATCTTACGCAGCAGGACGGAATTAGGGCCTAAAATGTCTCTGAACAGCCAGAACAGCACGGAAACGGAAAACCAGAAAAACGCCAATGTCCAGTGGGGCGGGCGGTTTGCCGGTGGCCCTTCTGAGATCATGCAGGCCATCAATGCCTCCATCGGCTTTGATAAGGTGATGTGGAAGCAGGATATTGCTGGCTCCCTCGCCCATGCCGCCATGCTGGCGCATGTGGGCATTATCTCCAAGGATGATGAAGCCACCATCCGCAAGGGGCTAACAGAAATCGGGCAGGAAATTGCGGCTGGCAACTTCCCCTTTTCCGAAGCGCTGGAAGATATTCACATGAATATCGAAGCCCGCCTGTCTGACCGGATTGGTGAGGCCGGAAAGCGCCTGCACACCGCCCGCTCCCGCAATGATCAGGTTGCAACAGATTTCCGCCTGTGGGTGCGTGATGCCATTGATGGGCTGGACCAGCAGGTTGCCGCCCTTATGCGCTCCCTCGCCCGCCGGGCAGAGGAACACGCCGCCACCCCCATGCCGGGCTTTACCCACCTGCAAACCGCACAGCCCGTAACATTCGGCCACCACCTGATGGCGTATGTGGAAATGCTGGCGCGTGACCGGGGCCGTCTGGCAGACACACGCAAGCGCCTGAACGAATGCCCGCTGGGTTCTGCCGCGCTGGCTGGCACATCCTTCCCCATTGACCGGAAGATGACCGCCGAACTGCTGCATTTTGACCGCCCCACAGCCAACTCTCTGGATTCCGTATCCGACCGTGATTTTGCGCTGGAATATCTTTCTGCGCTGTCCATCATGGCCATGCACCTTTCCCGCATGGCGGAAGAAATAGTCATCTGGTGCTCCTCACCTTTCTCCTTCATCCGCCTTTCAGATGCGTTCACCACCGGCTCTTCCATCATGCCGCAAAAGCGCAACCCGGATGCGGCAGAACTGGTACGCGCCAAAACCGGCCGCATTACCGGCAGCCTTGTTAGCCTGCTAACGGTGATGAAAGGCCTGCCGTTGGCC
The DNA here is from genome assembly GCF_009914215.2 of Acetobacter pasteurianus. Lineage (NCBI taxonomy): Bacteria > Pseudomonadati > Pseudomonadota > Alphaproteobacteria > Acetobacterales > Acetobacteraceae > Acetobacter > Acetobacter pasteurianus. Next base: position 390,099 of record NZ_CP039846.2, read on the forward strand.
TACGCCAAGGATATGCAGGAAGATAAAGAACCCGTATTTGAAGCCACGGATGCTGCTGCTCTCTCCCTTGCTGCGTGTGATGGCATGGTGCGGGATATGACAGCCAACACCACCCAGATGCGTGCGCTGGCAGGTTCTGGCTACTCCACCGCTACCGATATTGCGGACTGGCTGGTGCGGGTGCTGAAAGTGCCCTTCCGCACCGCGCACCACGTCACTGGTCGTCTGGTTGCTAAAGCCGAGGAAAAAGGCGTGGGTCTGGCAGATCTGACATTGCAGGAAATGCAGGCAGAAGAACCCGGCATTACGGATGATATCTATTCGGTTCTCAGCGTAGATGCCTCTATTGCCTCACGCACCAGCGAAGGCGGCACCGCACCGGGCAATGTCAGTGCGCAGGCCCAGCGCTGGCTGAAAGCTCTGGGTGCAGAACCCACCGCAGCGGGGCAGTAAAACCATGAATTACCGCCTGATTTTTGGCCTTGCGCTGGCTACCATCCTGTTTCTGCCGCTGGCAGCCTGCGGCAAAAAGGGCACGCCGCACCAGCCCGGCCCGCAAAATCAAATCACCTATCCGCGCATGTATCCGCCGAATGAATAAGGCCAAGATGCGCACCATATTGGTTTAAGACCGCACTCCGTAACCAGCCATGCCGAGTTTTTCTTGGCGTGGTCTCCTGCTCCTTTTTTGCAATCAGGGCCTTTACGCCTCATGGCCGAAACACCTGCTTATACCGATGCCGACCCAACACTGGCAGAACTGTTACAAACGCACCCACAGCTTACGGTTGACCCCACCTGTGGGCTGATGCTGGAAGGCGTGGCCCTGAACGCCATAGCTGATTCTGTTGGCACGCCTTGCTGGGTATTGGGGGCTGGCACGCTGCGCGCACGTATGCGGCGCATGCACACAGCCATGAGAAATGCCGGGCTGGATGTTTCCATCCACTATGCCGTGAAAGCCAACGACCATCTGGCCATTCTTACCCTGATCGGTCAGGAAGGGTTTGGGGCGGATATTGTTAGCGGTGGTGAACTGGCGCGCGCCTTAAAGGCGGGCATTCCGGCAGACCGCATTGTGTTTTCTGGCGTTGGCAAAACAGATGCCGAACTGGAGCAGGCTATCAGCCACGGCATTGGCCAGATTAACGTGGAAAGTGCTGAAGAGCTGGAAGCTATTTCAGCTATTGCCACCAAGCTGGGCAAGCAGGCCACCATTACACTGCGCGTAAACCCGGATGTGGATGCCAAAACCCACGCCAAAATTACAACCGGGTTGGCCGCCAACAAATTTGGTATTCCGTTTCAGGATGCTGCAGCACTGTATGCCCATGCGTTCACCCTCCCCGGTGTGCGCCCTGTTGGGTTTGCCACGCATATTGGCAGCCAGATTTTAACCACAACCCCTTATCGTGCGGCCTATGCCCGCGTGGCGGAACTGGTGCGTACCGTGCGCGCCGCAGGCAATGCCGTAAGCGTTGTGGATTGTGGCGGCGGACTTGGCATTTGCTACCGCAATGAAACTGAAGGTCAGCCCGAAGCCCTTGCGGGCGCCATTAAGGCAGAACTGGGTGATCTGGGCGTAAAGCTGGCAATTGAGCCAGGCCGCTGGCCCATTGGCCCGGCTGGTGTGTTGTTGAGCAGCGTGATCCTGCGTAAGGAACAGGGCATGGATGTGCCCTTCCTTGTGCTGGATGCCGCCATGAACGAGCTGCTGCGCCCCAGCATGTATGATGCGTGGCATGGCATTCTGCCGCTGGCACCGCAGGCATTTAGCCAGCCTGTTTCTCTGGCCCATGTGGTTGGCCCTGTGTGCGAAAGTGGAGATACCTTTGCGCGGGACAGGCTTTTGCCTCCACTGGCACGCAATGCACGTATAGCCCTGCTGGATACAGGCGCGTATGGTGCGGTTATGAGCTCCACTTACAACAGCCGCCCGCTTGCCGCAGAAGTTCTGGTTGAAGATGGCCAGTGGCAGGTGATACGCCAAAGGCAGAGTGTTGAAGAACTGTGGCAGGATGAAACTGTGCCCTCCCACCTTGCCAAAGCCACATGAACCAAGGCGGTCTGCACCAATCCCTGACCGCCTCCACCGCTGAGGATGGAGCGCTGGCGGAGCGCCTTGCCACCGCACGCCGCCACGCCGCCATTGTTTTGCGGATAGAAAGGCTGTGGCCTGCGCTACAGCCTGCTCTTGCCCTGCTGGGCATTTACTGCGTGGCATCTTTGCTGCGCATTCCTCAGCACCTACCAGATGGTGTACGGCTGCTGCTGGTGGCAAGCTGGCTGAGCTTATGTGGCTGGCGGCTGCACAAGGATATTGAAAACCTTACGCCCCCTACCTCCAGCGAGGTTGACCGGCGGATTGAACAGGCATCGGGCCTTCACAATCGCCCCCTTGCTACGCTAACGGACCACCCTGCAGGCACAGCCTCGCAAAGTTCCAGCACCTTATGGCAAGCGCATCAACAGCGCATTCTGGCATCACTCGGCGCGTTGCGGGCAGGTTGGCCACGCCTTTGGCCACAAGGCCGCGTGCGGCAGATAAGCGCTTGGATATTGGTTGCAGCCCTTGCTGGCACAGCCGGGCTTGCGGGCTCCTCCGCGCCGGGGCGTATTCTTGCCGGATTTATTCCGGGGCGGGATGATCCTGATGTGCCCTTCCCACGTGTAGAGGCATGGATAACCCCACCAGCTTATGCGCCGGATGCTCCGATTTTTCTGGGTAATCTCAAAACACCGCCCCAAACACCGCAAGGGGCGCACCTTACCGCTATTGTTACAGGCATGGCCTCCCACCCCACCTTGCGGGAACAGGGTGACATGGTGCTGCATGATGCCACACGCCATAAGCTGGATACCCATAGTTGGAAGCTGGATGTGGTGTTGGAACATTCTGGCACCGTACGCCTTACAGGCCGTGGCCGCACATTGGCGCAATGGCCTATCACCGTTCTGCCGGATGCAGACCCTAACGTGAAATGGGGTCCTAACCCCGGCTCTCCCCGTAAGGAAAAATGGCGCACACTTCTGCCGTATGAGGCCAGCCATGCCTATGGTTTGGCGTCCCTTAAAGTGGAATTGCATCTGGCACATGCCAAACATGGGCCGGAACGCGTGCTTACCATTCCCCTGCCACTTGTTGGGCACCCCAAATCTGTAAAAGGCGCTATCAGCCCTGATCTGTCGGAAGATCCGTGGGCGGGTGAAGCCGTAATCGGCCGCGTGGTTGCAACCTCTGTCAGTGGGCATGAAGGCAAAAGCGCTTCTGCCACATTCCGCATGGGCGCACGCACCTTTCATTCCCCTATTGCCCGTGCTTTGCTGGATGTACGCAAACGCTTCGCTCTGGGGCAGGAAAGCCGGCAGGATGCGGCATCGGATCTGGAAGCACTGGCCGATGCCCCCGGCCCTGTGCGTGAACATACCGGCATGTTGCTCGCACTCAGCAGCGTGGTGGCGATGCTGGATGACAGTCTGACAGACACCGCCACAGCCCGCACGGGCGCCACAAACCTGCTGTGGGATCTGGCGCTGGATATAGAAGACCGCCGCAACGGAGATGATGCCAGTGCTCAGGCATCTATCGATGTGCGTGCGGCCCAAGCCGCCGTGGCACAGCAGCTCCAGCACATGCATCAGGATGGACAGCAAGGGCAACAGGCCCAGCAGGAACTGGAAGACAGGCTAAAAACCCTGCAAAGTGCCATCAGCCGTAAAATGCAGGCACTGGCCAATCAGGCCATGAAAGATCATACGGTTATTCCCGATCTTCCGGGCTTTACCAGCACGGGTAATCAGGCTTTTTCCCGCCTGATGCGCCAGTTGCAATCCGATGCCTCCAATGGCCATGCGGATGAAGCGCTCAAGCGTTTGCAGGATATGGAAAACGCTACCGAGCGCATGCGCAACGCAACGCCGCAGGATATGGCAAACCTTGCCCAGCAGATGATGGCGCAACAGAAAATGCGTGAACAGGCAGCCGCCCTGCATGATCTGGCCAGCAAACAAACCGCCCTGTTGGATCATGCGCAATCTCGCCTTGATGAAAACCTGAAAGCGCAGGCCCAAAAGCAGAGTGATCTGGCAGACGATGGTGATGGTGAGGCCGATTACGCCAACATGCCAACATCCGAACTGTTGCGCCGTTTAGGCCTGCCCATGCCACCGGGTTCGGAAAACGCACCGGCTGCGCCCCCCCCTCCGCCCACGCAGCCCGAAACACCACCAGCCATGCCCGACCCTGCCAAAGCAGAGGCTCAGGCAGCGGCGCGCCGCAATGAACGCGCCATGCAGCATGCGCTGGAACATGCGCTGGATGAGCTGAAAGACGAATTCAAGGATCTTACAGGCAAAATCCCCAGCGCTTTTGATGAAGCCCGCAAAAGCATGCAGGATGCCCGCAAGGCACTGGCCGATGGGGATGATGCCGCTGCCGCCAATGCGGAAGAAAAAGCATTGGAAGCCCTGCGCAAAACCCGCCAGCAAATGCAGGATGCGGTTAAGGGCAATGGCAAAAACAGCATTCCCAGCTTTTTGCCTGCTCTTGGCAGCCCGTCTGATGGATCTTCTGGTTCTGGCAATGCATCCGATGGACAGAATGGTTCTGGCACACCGTCTGATTCCTCAGAAAATCAGGAGGAAGAAGACCAACAGGGCGGCAAGCGCGATCCGCTGGGCCGCAAGCTGGGTGAAGGCAAGGATCAGACCGAAGATGATTCCACCCACATTCCAGATAACGTGGCCCGCCAGCGCGCCAGAGAAATTGAGCAGGAACTGAGGCGGCGAGATTCAGACCGTACTCGCCCGCAGCAGGAACTGGATTACCTTGACCGTTTGCTCAAACCATTCTGAAACATAAATCAGGCACACTCATTCTACCCAACTTATCTGCAAGAGTGCCGGGTAAGACTTTGAATTACATTGCACGGAGCAAAAAGAGAGTATGGCACGTTTTCTGGTAACCGGTGGCGCTGGGTATGTTGGCAGCCACGTTGTTCTTGCCCTGCTGGATGATGGGCATGACGTTGTTGTGCTGGACAACCTGCGCACTGGCCACCGCGCTGCCGTGCCGGATCAGGCCACTTTTGTGCAAGGTGATATTTCAGACATTGCCTGTCTGGATAAAGTTCTTTCCTCCGGCCTGTGGGATGGTATTTTGCATTTTGCAGCGCTCTCCTTGGTGGGGGAAAGCATGCAGAACCCCATGATGTACATGACAGCCAATGCAGGTTACGGTTTTGGTCTGATTGATGCCTGTGTGCGCCATGGTGTAAAACGCTTTGTCTTTTCCTCCACCGCCAATCTGTTTGGTTCCGCCGGAGAAGGCCCGATTAACGAGGACGCCCCCATCAACCCCGGCTCCCCTTACGGTGAGAGCAAATATATGGTGGAACGCGCCCTGTACTGGGCCGACAAAATTCATGGTCTAAAAAGTGCGTGCCTGCGCTACTTCAACGCTGCCGGGGCTGATCCTGCTGGCCGTGCGGGGGAAGATCACCGCCCCGAAACGCATCTGATCCCGCTGGTCATTGATGCCGCCCTAAAACGCCGCCCTGCCCTTACCCTGTTTGGTGAAGATTACCCCACGCCAGATGGCACCTGCATACGTGACTATGTGCATGTTACAGATCTGGCACGTGCACATTTGGCCGTACTGCCATTGCTGAATAATAAAAGCGTGGTGTTTAACGTTGGCACAGGGCGCGGCAATTCCAACCGTGAAATTATTGATGCCGTTGGCCGCGTAAGCAATCTGGAAGTGCCTTGGCAGGCAGGCCCACGCCGTGCGGGTGATCCGGCCAGTCTGGTTGCCAGCCCTGCCCGCCTGATGGAAGCAACCGGTTGGGCACCAGAGTTTACGGATATTGATCGGATTGTGGAAACAGCCTTCAACTGGCGCAAAAACCACCCACAGGGCTATGGCGCGTAACCTTCTTTTTTCCTGCATGGTGGCATTTGCCGCTGCCATGCAGGCCACCTTTACAGGCCATGCAGCCTTGGCTGAAGGCCCAGCTTATCGCACGCATCTGGCTGGTGTGGGGCTACATGACCCACGCCAAAGAGTGGATGCCACGCAGCCGCCTTGGTCTGCCGTAGGCCGCGTGCAAACAGAACTTGGTAGCCGGTGCACCGGTTTTCTGATTGCGCCCAACGTGGTGGAAACGGCCGGGCACTGCCTGTGGCTGAGCCATGTGCGCGGGTTTGTGCAGCCTGAAAGCGTGCATTTTTTACGCGCCTATACGGGGGACCATTACATGGCCCATGCCCGTGCCGTGCAAATTATTATTCCCCCCGGTTACAGAACGGATCAGGAAAGCAATAGCGGCGGGTTAGACCATGCCACGCTTATTCTGGACCATGCCATCGCCAAACCGGATGAGGTTTTTCATATTAATACGCCCCAACAGGCCCTTACACCCGGAATGCCTGTTGTATTGGGCGGGTATGAGCAAAATCAGCCAGATATCATCACGGCTGATCAGAACTGCCATTTTTTAAGCATTACTCAAGATGGTGGCGGAAACCCCATGCTCGTGCATAATTGCGCTGGCACACATGGCAGCAGCGGCGCACCTTTACTGTTTCATGATCAGATTGGATGGCATGTTATTGGTGTGCAGGTTCAGGCATTCACCAATGGTGCTGGAGGCCGCGCCGTGCCCCTTTTAAGCCAGAACTAAAAAACACGCCCTTAAACTGCGACAGATCAAAGACAGCCCATATTCCCCTGCGCAGGGTAGGCTTCGTTCTGGTAGAAATACCAAGGTTTGATACCGCAGAAAGGAAACCTCCATGTTTGCCATGCGTCTGCACCAGCCCAAAACACCCCTGCAATGGGAGGAAGTGCCAGACCCGGTGCCCGGCCCCGGTGAAATTCGGGTAAAAGTGCTGGCCTGCGGTGTATGCCGCACAGATTTGCACGTGGTGGATGGAGACCTTACACACCCCAAGCTGCCCATTATTCCCGGCCACGAAATTGTCGGGCGGATTGACCAAATTGGCTCTGGCGTTACCTCCTTGTCTGTTGGGCAGCGCGTAGGTATTCCGTGGCTTGGGCACACATGCGGGCACTGCTTTTATTGCAGCGATCATCATGAAAACCTGTGTGACCATCCTGTATTTACCGGTTACACGCGAGATGGCGGCTACGCCACAATGGCCGTAGCCGATGCCCGTTTTGCCTTCCCACTAGGGGAAGAAGGATCGGACGTAGAAGTAGCGCCGCTCTTGTGTGCCGGGCTTATTGGCTGGCGTTCCTTGGTAAAAACTGGAAACGCGCAAAAAGTGGGGCTATATGGCTTTGGTGCTGCGGCCCATATTATTGCGCAGGTTCTGGTCTGGCAGAAAAAGCAGGTTTACGCTTTTACTCGCCCCGGTGATGCAAAAACCCAAGCTTTTGCGCGTGAGTTAGGGGCAACATGGGCCGGAGGTTCTGACGAACTGCCGCCAGAACAACTGGATGCCACCATTATTTTTGCACCTGTAGGCGCCTTGGTGCCGGCAGCCTTACAAACCCTGCGTAAAGGCGGGCGCGTGGTGTGCGCAGGTATCCATATGAGCGAAATACCTGCTTTTTCTTACGATATCTTGTGGGAAGAACGTGAAATTGTTTCCGTTGCCAATCTCACCCGTCAGGATGGATTGGATTTTCTGTCCATCGCGCCCAAAATTGGCATCCACACCACCACAACCACATATGCCCTAAAGGACGCTAACAAGGCGCTGGATGATTTACGGCATGGGCGGTTTGATGGTGCTGCCGTGCTGGTGCCCTAAGCCAAGATCAATATATCAGGCTGGCTGCGGAGCAGACTTTTCCTCTTGCTCCGCAGCGGCCAGAATAGCTGCCAGCAGGCCAGGAAAGCGCGCTTCCATATCCTGCAAACGCAGGCTGTTCATATGTGTCACACCCACAACTTCCGTGCGCAACACACCAGATTTACGCAGCACTGCAAAATGGTGCGAGATGGAAGATTTGGGCCGCCCATCTTGCAATGGCGCACAGGCCTGAGGCTGCTTCTGCATCAGCTTTTGCACAACAGAAAGCCGAAAAGGGTCTGCCAGCGCGTGCAGAATGCCGGCTAGTTGAAACTCCTCGGGGGCAGGATGATCATACTGCTTCATGGGTTGCGCTTGAGCCCTTAACTCTTGCCTACATGATTAGTTCGATTATAGTCGAACTAATGGTCGTGCAGACCTGATCCGTAACGGAGACTACGCATGCCGACACTGTTTGATACTTATACCCTTAAAGATATTACCTTACGCAACCGTATTGTGGTTGGCCCCATGTGCCAATACACAGCGCAAGAAGGCGTGCCGAATGATTGGCACAGCGTGCATTACCCCACACTGGCCCGTGGCGGTGCTTCGCTTGTTGTGGTGGAAGCCACAGCCGTTTCCCCCGAAGGGCGCATTACCCCTGGCTGCCTTGGTTTATGGAATGATGAGCAGGCTGCTGCCTTTGCCCCCATTACAGCGGCTATAAGCAAAGCAGGCGCAGTGCCCGGCATCCAGCTTGCCCATGCAGGCCGCAAAGCCAGCGCACACGTGCCGTGGGAAGGTGATGACCATATTCCGGAATCAGACCCGGCAGGATGGCAACCCATTGCACCCTCTCCCGTAGCATTTGGGGCTAACCTGCCCCGCGTGCCCACGGAAATGACATTGGATGACATTGCCCGTGTAAAAGCCGATTTTGTGCGTGCCGCAGAACGTGCGCGAGATGCTGGTTTTAAATGGCTGATGCTGCATTTTGCCCACGGTTATCTGGCACAAAGTTTCTGGTCCACCCATTCCAACAAACGCACGGATCAGTATGGTGGATCTGCTGAAAACCGTGGTCGCTTTTTGCTGGAAACGCTGGAAGCCGTGCGTGCCGTATGGCCTGAAAACCTGCCTCTTTCTGCCCGCTTTGGCGTGATTGAATTTGACGGGCAGGATGAACAGACACTGGCGGAATCCATTGCCCTTGTTCAGAAAATGAAAGATGTGGGGCTGGATTTTCTGGATGTCAGCATCGGGTTTTCCACCCCCACCGCCAATATTCCATGGGGTGCCGGGTTTATGGCCCCGTATGCCCAGCGCGTAAAACAGGAAGCTGCGCTGCCTGTTACAACCTCATGGTACATTAGCGAAGGTCGACAGGCTGATGCGCTGATCCGCACAGGTGCGCTGGATCTGGCAACGCTTGGCCGCCCCTTACTTGCCAACCCGCACTGGCCGTATGAAGCCGCACGCACTTTGCACGTGAAAGATGCTGGAAAAGTTCTGCCACCTTCTTACGGGTGGTGGCTGGCGCGTTATCAGTAACGCGAGATTACTCACGTGTTCCGGGCTCTCCCTCAGATGCCCGGAGCACGGTGAGAAACTTATTTTTTCTCTGGCATTCCTACACATTCAGCCGGTCCGGGAAAGCTGCGGTTGCGCACGGCTTGCGCATATGCAGCGGCTGCCTGCTCAACTTCCTTGCCCAGATCAGCAAATTTTCTCACAAACCTGGGTGTGAAGTCCGGGAACAACCCCAGCATATCTTCGGTTACCAAAACCTGCCCGCCACATGCGGGAGAAGCCCCAATGCCAATGGTGGGGATATGCAATATCTCGCTAATCTTGCGGGAAAGTGGCTCCATTGTGCTTTCAATCACCACCGCCCACGCGCCAGCGTTTTGCACAGCTCGTGCATCCGCCAAAATCTGTTCGGCTTCATCCCCACGGCCAACGGTGCGGAAGCCACCATGCGCATGCACGGCCTGCGGTTTCAGCCCGATATGCCCCACAACCGGAATACCGCGCTGCACCAAAAACTGAATGGTCTCGGCCATTTCCTGCCCGCCTTCCAGCTTTACGCATCCGGCGCCAGTTTGCGCCATAATCTGCGCCGCCACCCGGAACGCCTGCTGTGGGCTTTCCTGATAACTGCCAAAAGGCATATCCACCGCCACACAAGCCCGCTGGCTGCCACGCACAACGGCCTGACCATGCGCTATCATCATTTCCGGCGTAACGGCCAAGGTAGACTCCATGCCGTACACCACCATACCCACAGAATCCCCCACCAGCAGCAGATCACAGTGTGCATCCAGCAAGCGGGCCATGGGGGCCGTATAAGCGGTAAGAGACACGATGGGAGCATCCAGCGCCGCCAAAGATCGCGGTGTGTGCCGCTTGACTGTTTGATGTCTGCTCACGCGTATTCTCTCCTTGTTTCAGTTCAGGATCGTGGATCAAAAAGTGAGGGCAGCTTTCCTCTATCCCCTTCGGCTGTCCAGCCCTGCCACGGCCTGAAACAGAGCAAAACCATAAAAAGGAAAAGAATGTCCTTCAAAGCATTGACAACACTTCTCCAACCCTTTAGATCACGGCTCAACAAATCGGAGGGATGCCCGAGTGGCTAAAGGGGGCGGACTGTAAATCCGCTGGCGTATGCCTACGTTGGTTCGAATCCAACTCCCTCCACCATTTTCTTTGAAAATATTCAATAAAAACAAAAAGATAGCGGTCACTTATTGAGCGTTCCCCTTCTTAAAACAATCACCATAGACACTTACAAAATCAGCACCCTCCTGCTGGTAAGTAACGGTGATTTCCTTGATAGCCATTACAGCGCAGTCGGGATAACCCGCTCCCATAGCAGTTCAAATGTCTGCGTAAGAGCCTGAATAATACCGTGATTCATTCCCATAAATCCTGCCCTCCAAAGGCTTAATGGTGCTGGAAAAGTGATAGTACGGAGAGCTGCGAGGTAGAAGGAAAAGCACAGTCTTTTTATAGCTTACTCTTGCTTGGATTATTACATTCTCGCTGCGGCAGTGATCGAACGAAACAACAACAAACAGTTTGCTGGTAGTGTCTGCTTTCGCCTCATTTCGGACATCTGTGTGTGGTTAACAATTTTGCAAAACCGGACATTGCTGGAATCCAGTCGACCTGTTTTCCATTTGGTATCCGCGCGCAGTTTTTGCTACATACAAGCTACAGTTCAGATAGTGATGTTCACTGATCCGGGCTTTCCCACAAAATCATGATCCTCCCAAAAAGCGCCATAGCATTAGGCCACGGCGTTGACATGATGACCGCCGGACAGCGTGCATGGAACACCGCCACGCCACCGCAAACCCGGACCGAACGTGCGGTCCGCGCCGCGGCCCTGAAGGCGCATGCGCCCCCCGCTGTTGCCAATCTGGCAGGTGCGGCTGCGGACGCCCTGATCCCGGGCGGCCTACTGCATGCAGCAGAGTCTTTCGCAGCCACTCGGGCCATTCGCGTGGCTTCAGCGGACGTAAGCCGACTAACCTTCCGGCATGCCGATATCGCCCCGGAGCACTTCCACCGGCCTTCGCCGTCTCCTCAACCGCCAAGACTACCCACCAACCAGAACCTTCTCTCACCCCATCGACAGAAGCGGCTCAATCTCAACCGCCATGAGGCACCCCCACATAATCGCAAGGCAGAAGGGCATGTCTTGCTGAAGCACGTCGATCCAACCGAAGAATATATCGAAGGCCGGTTTACGAAGGAAAAACGCCCTGTCGTTTCATTCTTCACTTCGAAGGAGGAAGGTGAACGTGCAATTCATAAAGTGCTCAGAGATAACGCCTCTAAAATTTATACCTGGCTCAAGAACACCGCAAATGGAAGCTCAGTCTATGTCGAAGGGTATTCCTCGGGAAAGGGAGCTGTCGTAATCGAGAATGCCAATCGGCAACGTAAGGCTGCGCGACGCATTCAAGTTACAATTGTCAAAAAAGAATACAATGGGATGATATATTATGTCCAAACTGTTAAACTGTACCAATAATGATATTCTTGACATGTTCCCGCGTATAAAAAATCTTGGTGGCGGCCCATTCGGTGAAGACGCCGATATCTTCGGTGATACGTTACGTGAAGTTGTTCAGAATGCACCACAAACTCATGATCTGCCGTTCAAACAGCAGACAGTCAACGAATTAAGGAATTTCCTGACCTATAGTGACGAGGATATTGAGCTCGTCAGTTGGGTTGTGCTCGGCATAGACCCAACGGTGGATATTGAAGAACCACCCAACTGGGGCAGCTTTTCCACCCTACGGGCATTCTGGTCAGCCGTTCTGCATGCCTTTGAAAACGATCCTGAGGTGCAGATGGGAAGAGAGATTGACCCGAGTATGTAGGGGCGGGTCGTTCGCCACCATAGTGGACGTTTGAATTCTTGAAGTTCAAGACACAGTTCCATTGAGTCTTAATATAAGAGAGTATACCGCTTATCTCTTACTTTTTTCTTGGATTATTACGTGCTCGCTGCAGCAGTGAAGCGGCTGGGAAGTTCGTCCAGGATAACAGAAATCTCGTCACTCTGACGGATGATCAGCAAAGTCGTCTTCTACAGGTCAATCTCCCGAGCTATAAGGCGATCGTTCGTCGGGGCATCCATGTCTACCTGACACAAAACGAGTTCAACGCCCTCGTCTCGTTCGTCTATAATCCGGGAAGATGTTGGCGGGGTGTCCGTGCTGCTACCAACAGCGGCGACAAACGCAAGGCCGCCAGAATAATCGAGGAGCAGGTGCGCTCAAAAGGCAAGGTCTTGCGTGGCCTGGTCCGGAGACGGTACGACGAGGCCATGCTTCTGCTGGAAGGACAATATTGATGATCCGTGCTCTCCTGAGCCTGATTTGTGTCATCTGTATCGGCGGCACCGCACACGCGGGTGCCAAGCCGGAATCTTTGGAGGAGCAGTCTTACAACGGCAATACGATGTTCAACGAGGAGCTTGATGGAAAAGCGTTTCTCAATGGGCGGCTGATCGTGCGCGTCGAGCGTGTTGCGACCTGCGTGTCGGCGGTCTGGACCCGCAGTGGCGGCATCGGGTCGCCGCTGCGGCGCGACCTGCTGGAATGGGACAAGATGTTTAATGGCGACCCCTGGACCAAGGCTCAGTCTTACTATTTGACGTTCGTCTATGCCGACCATCGGAGCGATGATGTCGTGTCCATGCCTCTCACGGCGCATCCGGACGATTTTGAAGCCACAGCAGGTGTCACCCTCCTATCGTGCGAACCGAAGCGGCATCATCGCAAGTGACGATCTTTGCGCCGGGCGATCCGGCCGGAAACATAACGCTCGGCAGGTCTTAATGTGCGGTAACACCGATAACACCAGTAACACCGCAAAAACGATATACTGAATGGTGCTGACGATCATTCACGACACTCCGCTGCCCATGCCTCCATCAGCGGACGTCGCAAATCCAAAATGTGTTCTATACGCCGTGATGTTTTATTTGAAGCGACATGCCTCATCCACTGTAGGCGCTTCTGCCAATTGAATCACCATCAGCGTTACCGGGCCAGCCGTTACATTCCCGCCCAAGTGTCCTTTATGCTTCTGCGCATCAGGAAGTGTTCTTTGATCTTCGCCTAAAGATATATCTCCGGGCCCCATTTCAACACGTGTGCCATCCATTGCCTGAACAAACCATGTGCCTTTCAGTGGAATAATCCACTGCACCTTAGGATCGGTATGCCATGCGCCGTTCCAATGGTCCGGCTGCACTGTTGAAATAATTTGCACCTCTCCTTTGGAAAGCACGTCTGACCACTGAGGAGCCGCAGGCTTGTTCATTGTCTTGAGGCTGTAATGATGAAGTGGGCACTTCGTCATATGGCTTACACCATTATGATCCGCCCAGTTGTGCCAGTAATAGGTGGTGGGCGGTTTTTCTGGCTGATTCTGGTCCGTATCCTGAGCACATACGGTATTTGTACCCATAGACAGAAGGCCAATAAGCACCACTCCGGCAATTACGCGCTGCACCATACTCTTCCTTTGCCTGTGAACGTATAAACACCTTATCCGCCCAATAAGTTTCTTTCGATACAACACGCAAGGTTCCAGACAAGGCAAGACAACCCTACTGGTTCCTAAAGAAAACATCACGATGCAGACTGCAAATTTTTGGAAACTTGCAGCATGTAACGATGCGGCCTCATAAAAACGGCGTAAGGGGACTATGGCTTCTGCTGGTTGCTTACTCCGCAGCACATACCATCCAGCAACACCTCCAGCGCGGCAGGAATTGGGGCTACCCCCACCTTTTCTTCAAGTAATTGATGATTGATTGCCAGCATGGCCAGACCATGCACCTGTGCCCAACTTGCTGCTGCCTGCGCACTCATGGCAATGGGTCGGAAACTGCCATCCCGCTGTCCTTCTTCCAAAAGCCGTAGAAGAAGCCCGAAGGTGTTCATAGCGGCATCATGCAATTGGGAATCTATCGTTTTATCCGCATCGGAACTGAACATCAGGCGGTAAAGACCGGGGTTGTGGATGGCAAAATCAATACAAGCCTGTGCGGCGGCAACGAATTTCTCTCTTACAGAAAACGTATCTGCTGACATGGCCTGCGCCATGCTCTGCCCAAGCTGAACAAAGCCGATGCGCGCCAGTTCACGCAAAAGCGCCTCCTTATCCCGGAAATGCTTGTAGGGGGCCGCGTGGCTAACACCTGTGCGCCGTGCCACTTCCCGCAAAGTGAAGGTCCAGTTCTGGTCTGCTGCCAGCATGGCAAGTGCTGTGTCGATCAGGGCATGGCGTAAATCACCATGATGATAAGGGCGGTTTGCGGTTTCACTCATTCGTGAGGCTCATGTTTACAGAAGAAACTTTCGTTGACACAGGAATGTTATGGTTCATACCATGCCCGCACAAGTTTCTCCTGTAAACATGGAGCGCACAATGCCTGATGTTACTTCTGCCAATCTGCGTGACATTCTCGATCACCAACGCGCCACGTTCCTACGCGCCGGGCCCCCCAGTTTAAAACAGCGGCGTGCTGATCTGCGCCGCCTTAAAGCTGAAATCCTCAAGAGACGCATTGACATCGTGCGTGCTCTGAAAACCGATTTTGGCCAGCGCTCGGAACGGGAAAGCGCCATTGTGGAACTCATCCCGCTTGTGCAGTCGATCAATTATATGATCCGGCATGTCGGGCACTGGATGAAACCGGAATGTCGGCATGTAGCGGCCTATTTCCAGTGCGGAAAGGCATGGGTGGTGCGCCAACCTATCGGGGTTGTAGGCATTATCGCACCGTGGAACTACCCTGTTTCCCTCGCTCTTACGCCACTGGCTACAGCCATTGCGGCGGGCAACCGCGCCATGCTGAAACCATCGGAATTCACACCGGCTACATCGGCAGTGATTGGCGAAATTGTGCAGGCTGTCTTTCCGCCTGATCAGGTATCTGTTGTGACGGGAGATGGCGAAGTGGGTGCCGCATTCTCGGCCCTGCCCTTTGATCATATCCTGTTCACCGGCAGCACGGCAGTTGGAAAGAAAGTGGCTGAAGCCGCAGCGCGCAATCTCACCCCCGTCACCCTCGAACTCGGCGGCAAATCTCCCGTCGTGATCGAGCCCGGTTTTTCCATGCAGCGGGTGGCAGGCCGCGTGGCATTTGGCAAACTCACCAATGCTGGGCAAACCTGCATCGCTCCAGATTATGTGCTGGTGCATGAAAGCCAACAGCAGGCTTTTGCCAAAGCCTATCAGGCAGCCGTAAAAAAGCTGCATCCCGGCGGTTATGTCGGCTCTCCCGATTATACAGCCATCCTTAACCAGCATCATTATACACGGCTCAGCGGTCTGATCCGTGATGCGGAAGAACAAGGCGCGCGGGTTATCCGAATGGGAAGCGATTCCGCAACCGACCATGTGCTTGCGCCTGTTCTGATACTCAACGCTAAACCTGAAATGGCGGTCATGCAGGAAGAAATTTTCGGACCCGTGTTACCTGTGCTGACCTACAAAAATCTTGATGAAGCCATTGCTTTTATCAATGCACGCCCCAGACCTTTGGCTTTGTATTACTTTGGAGAAAAACACGCTGAACAAAACAGGCTTCTGCAACGCACAGTTTCAGGAAACGTAACCATAAACGGCACATTGCTGCATTACGTGCAAGATGCCCTGCCATTTGGCGGCGTGGGAGAAAGTGGCATTGGAGCCTATCATGGAAAAGAAGGCTTTATGGCCCTTACACATGCCCGCGGCATTTACAAACAGGGGCGCTTTAATGCCGCAACGCTGCTTCAGCCTCCATTCAACAAACTGACTGATACCATCACCAATCTGCTTTTGCGATAAGAATACCACGCACAACAAGACCGGGTATTATTCAGCAATTTTCTAAAGTGTTTGCCTTACACTACAATGAAAATCGGCGGTTCCAGCCCTTGACGCTTATTGTACTTCGCAGTGCAATAAGCGCCACGCCCACTAAACTGAACTATGGAACACGCCTTACATGCAATATTACGGTGCGCCAGAAACGCAGGCACTTTTACCATTTCCTGCATTGGTGAACATGCTGGCCCGCACGGTGCGTGATTACGCAAATGGTGGCATTACATGCCCGCCGCGCACGGTTGTTCCCACGCAGGATGGCAATGGCACGCTGATGTGCATGCCAACCGTGGCGGACGATTTGATTGCCACAAAGATACTCACAATTTTTGGCAAAAATGCTGCGCTGCATCTTCCCACCATACAGGGTATGATTACATGCGCCGATGCGCATAATGGGCGCTTCCTTTTCAATCTTGATGGTCCCACCGTAACAATGCGCCGCACATCCGCCATGAGCATGCTGGGTATGCGCACATTTGCACGTGGCGCTGTAAAAAGGGTGTTGATTGTTGGCACAGGCACCCAAGCCCTTGCCCATGTAGAGGCGCTCTCAGCCCTATATCCGGGCATTGAGGTTGCAATCCGTGGCCGCACCCCAGAACGGGCGGAATATTTTTGTAAGCAGCATGCAACAAACCTTCTGACACTGCGCCCGGAAGCCCTCAAAGAAACACCGTTTAACGTTGTTATCACCACCACAGCCAGCACTACGCCCATTTATGATGGCAAAGCCGACCCGCACTGCCTTGTTATTGGCGTAGGCGCTTACCGCCCCGATATGGCAGAAATTGCGCCACAGATTGTACGCGCCAGCCAGCTTTATGTAGATGACCCGATTGGCGCCCCAACCAAAGCCGGTGATATTCTGCAAGCAGGTGTAAACTGGAGCACTGTGCACGCTCTGGCAGAAGCGCTGGAGACACCCGCAGACTCAACGCGCCCCGTGTTCTTTAAATCCGTTGGGTGCGCGGTGTGGGATCTGGCCGCCTGCCGCGTTGCACGCGCCATGCTGCCATAACTGCCTGTGTCTCATATATCTTGGCATAGCATCCATTAACGTAATGCACCGTGACCTTTTGAGGGTACGAAGTTACGCTTGCCATCACCCATTGTATAAAGCTGAGGAGAACAGCCGTGACGCTTCTTGAAACTCTTACCCACCGGCACACGACCAAAGCTTACGATAAAACCCGTAAAATTCCGGCAGATATTTTTGCTCAGTTACGAGAAGCACTGCGCTACAGCCCATCTTCCGTAAACTCTCAGCCGTGGCACTTTTTTGTTGCTGACAATGATGAAGGCAAAGCCCGCATTGCCAAGGCCACCAGCGGCACGTTTGCGTTTAACGCGCCCCGCGTTATGGATGCATCGCATGTTATTGTGCTGAGCTCGCGCACAAGCCTGCCGCCTGCATATCTGGAAAGCATTACCGAACAAGAACAGAAAGACGGCCGCTTTGCGGATGAAGCCACCAAAGTTTCCATTACCAAGGGACGCAATGGTTTTGTGGGGCTGCATGAACAAATGGGCGATGTGACAACCTGGGCACAAAAGCAGACATATATTGCACAAGGTTTTCTGCTGCTTTCAGCCGCACTTCTTGGGGTGGATGCAACCCCCATGGAAGGGTTTGATGCTGCCATTCTGGATAAGGAACTGGGCCTGAAAGAAAAAGGGCTTGCCCCGGCTGTTATTGTCTCGCTCGGCTATCATTCCGATGCAGATTTCAACGCCAAACTGCCCAAGTCTCGTCTGCCAGAAAAAAGCCTGTTCACGCAGCTCTAAAAACCACGGCGGACGGTCTGCTGCATGCAGGCCATCCGCCATTTGTATTTTAGTTTTCTAAGTTAGCCGCACTGCAAACAGAAATTTTTCAAGTATTTTCCAGTAGATATTCAGAAAATACGCCTTTCTAACAGAAACCCGAAACCTCCCTTCCCCTCCGTAGCACGCAACTTCAAGCAGAGCTGTAGCGTTACTTATGCACAATTGCATGATCTCAAGAACATGTAAGGGGAAAACAAGAAATGTGCACAGAGGAACGAAGATACATTTTGATATGGGCATCTGGTGCATTTTTAATGGCACTTTCATTACCCGTAACCTTAATGGTGATTATTAAAGATGCCATGCTGCGTGCCAACATACCGGTGCATGATCCGCACAGTATAAGCTGGTTGAAACCGGTATGGGATGCCCTGCCCGATACCCGATCATGGGCTGTGTACAGCACATCTGCCTTGGTTATGTTCACCCTTGTGGGGTTTGTTATTGGGTGTGCCCTTATGTCTTTTGCGTTCCGGCATTTAATTGCCATGCAGCAGAAAAATAAGGAATCCCGCTTTCAGAAAAACATGCAGAAGCTCCGCAAGTTTTCCTAACTGCACCTCTTCAGCCGCTTATAACAAGCCGAATGGCAAAGATAACAAAAACCAAAGCTGTTAATCCATCCAGAACACGAATAACAACCGGGTTGGCAAGAAAGCGGCTGAAGAAAAGCGCTGTAAAAGCCAGTGTAAAATACCATGTCAGAGTTAATGTAGCCTGCACTACGGTTAACAGCAGTGCATACGTTACGGCATTTACTTCTGGGGGAATAAATTGTGGAAAGGCTGTAAGATCAAACACCCCAACAAGTGGGTTTAGAATTGTGGTGAACATCCCACGCTGAAAGCCCGACCAAAATACCTTGGGAGCCTGATTTTCGGAATCCGTTTCCGTCTCTGGTGTGGAGCGCAGAACATTGACCGCCAACCGAAAAGCCAGAGAGAGCAGATAGCCAGCGCAGGCCCATTCCAGCACCAGATACAATGTGTGAGATGCCGCAATAAGCGCGCTTAACCCAAATGCCGTGCCAATGCCCCACAGGGTCAGGCCCGCAGCAATGCCCAATACCGCACCAATGGCGGTTGTGCGCCCTACACTGATGCTCAGCCGGATAATAAGGGCCGTTTCTGTGCCCGGTGTTAAAACAAGAACACCCCATGCAGCAGCAAACGCCAGCACAGGAAGGAAAACATGCGGCATAACGATCCGGCTCTCCGGTTAAAGGTTTGGAAGCGTCCTAAAGGAGAAAACGGAAAAGGTGAACAGGCTGTAATAAAAAACAGTACACCCCTGATGCCACTGCATTACTCACAGCATTTGGTTTTAAATACGCTTTACCTTGTTAACGCGGTACCGGCTGTAATTGCCCCTGCTCAAACGTAAGCGGTGTTTGGGCTGGCCCGCATAAAGTGCGTGCAGGAAAATCAACGCGCACATCACCCAAAGGAAACGTCAATACAGCACGATTGGGGGAAACACATTGCCCCCCATCATACACATTGCCAGAAACCCAATACATGCTGGCCCGCCACAGTGCATGGGGCTTGAGTATTTTCTGGCTTGGCTGTTGGTGGGGGGAAAGGGGCACTGGCTTGCCTATTGCCAGAACATGATCCTGTGCATCTTCAAGCTGCACATCCGGCAATGCAGGAACAGCACAGCGCGTGGCACTGCGGTTGGCAAGAACAACCCACGCCCCGCTATGGGACATGCCATCAAAAGCACCCTGCCCGTCCTCAAAATGCACAGATAAATCAGCCGGTTTGCAAGACCTTACAGCCCGATGCGCCTGCGCTGCATGCACACCACCCACAAGCAGACACATGATAAGCAAAGGGGCAGACGTGCGGGCTGATTTTACCATGTATCGTATTCTTTCTGTTTTTAAGGCCGGTTTTGCTAACACCCTAAAAACCCAAGGCATGAAGCACTAAAAACCAATACTCCATGCCCTGTTTTTACATTTTTACAGAACGCGGCCTGCAATGCTTTTCAGCTTTGCTACCAGTTCCGGGTCACGCACAGAA
The DNA here is from genome assembly GCF_009914215.2 of Acetobacter pasteurianus. Classification (NCBI taxonomy): domain Bacteria; kingdom Pseudomonadati; phylum Pseudomonadota; class Alphaproteobacteria; order Acetobacterales; family Acetobacteraceae; genus Acetobacter; species Acetobacter pasteurianus. The sequence goes on from NZ_CP039846.2 coordinate 410,123, forward strand.
GGTGCTGTCATAATAGCGTGTTCCAGTGCATGGTCGCAGCCTGCGCTACAGCTATGGCGCTTGCCACCCAAAGCAGGAATAACAGCTTTAATCAGCGCCTTGGCATTGGCTGAGTTCGCCTGCATGGTTTTTACAACGCTATCTACGGTCACATTGTCATGCTCCGTGTGCCAGCAGTCATAATCTGTCACCATAGCCACCGTGGCGTAACAAATTTCAGCTTCACGCGCCAAGCTGGCTTCTGGCATGTTGGTCATACCAATAACGGAGCAACCCCAGCTCCGGTACAACTCGCTTTCTGCGCGGGTTGAAAACTGCGGGCCTTCCATAACCAGATAGGTGCCGCCACGCACAGCGGTAATACCCAGCTTGTCTGCCTGCGCCTTCAGCACATCGCCCACGCGGTTGCACAGCGGATCTGCCATGGAAATATGCGCAACACAGCCTGTATCAAAAAAGCTTTTGGTGCGTGCAATGGTGCGATCAATAAATTGATCGATCACCACAAAATGCCCCGGTGGCAGTTCTTCTTTCAAAGACCCAACAGCAGAAAGCGAGACAATATCTGTTACGCCAGAAATCTTCATGGCGGCAATATTGGCCCGATAGTTCAGGCGTGAAGGCGGAATAGGGTGCCCGCGGCCGTGGCGCGGCAGAAACACGCAGCGCACGCCATCCAGCCGCCCGAAAAGAAGCTGGTCAGAAGGCAGGCCCCAAGGCGTTTCTACCGTGCGCCATTCCTTTTCTTCCAACCCGTCAATATCATACAGGCCAGACCCGCCTATCAGGCCAATAACGGGTTCCACAGTTTCATTTTCTGACATGCGACCAGAGTCTCCGGTTTAAAATCACAAACAACACGGCAAGAAAGCACAGATACAAGCCTGCACCTATGCCAACACGGCGGCGGGTATCCTGATGCGGTGCAGAAACCCACGCAAGAAAAGTGGTAACATCCCGCGCTTGCTGCGTAACGGTTGCGGGGATGTTATCTGCATATTTTACCGCGCCCTCACGCAAAGGCGGCGGCATGGCGGTGTAATGGCCAATAGCGAAGGAATTGGCAAACCCTTTACCCGGCACACGCACTGCATCGGGCCTATAGCCGGTGAGCAGCGCAAACAGCCTGTCTGCTCCACCAGGGTAAACCTGCACAATGCGCGAAAGATCGGGCGGCACCACCCCCCCATTGGCCGCACGCGCAGCCTCCGGCCCGGAATAGGAGGAAGAAAGTGCATCATCTGGCCGAGCATTACGGTGCTTCAGCCGCCCTTCGGCATCCAGCCCGTCTGCCACCTGCCATGTGGCGGCCACGGCCCCCACTTCTTCCAGCGTCAGCCCCATATCTGTGAGATCGGAAAAACGCACCTCCGACAAACTGTGACAGGAGGCACATATTCCCGCAAACACAGCGTATCCACGCTGAACAGATGGCAAATCAAAATGCCCCAACGGCCCTTTGAAAGACCAGTTCTGCTCTGGCGCTTTAACGGGCTGTGCTTGTGCGGGCTGCGCAATATCTGGCCCTAGCACCATAGCGCCCAAAAGCAGCATCCCTCCGCCGCGTAGCCAAAATGTGGGGCGTATTTTCTGCACTATCATGCCCCCTTCCCCTCAAAACGGGTGCGCAAGGGCAGAAAAATCAGAAAATACAGGTAATAAACCAAACAGGCAGCCTGCCCTGCCATAAGCCACCCACCTTGGGCATGATGCACGCCTGCTGCTGCGGCAGTAACCGCAGCCCCTACGCAGGCCAACAGCGCCCCGGCATCTGCCAGCCGTGCCAAGCCACTATTTGCTATGCGCCTACCTTTATCCAGCCACGGCACAGCAAACAGCACAGCCACTGCACCGCCGGAAACAAGCAGCCCCCAGAATTTGGAAGGCACAACCTGCAACATTCCGTAAAACGGCAGAAAATACCATTCAGGTTCAATATCCGCAGGTGTGTGCAATGGGTTGGCTGGGCGATAATTGGCTGGCTCTGTTATCAGCCCCGGCCAAAAGCACATCACGGCCACAAAACCCAAGGACATAACCAATACGGCCAAAATATCCCGCGTGGTAAAATACGGGTAAAAGGGCAGATATTTCCGGCGTATTTCGAGTTGTACAGAAGGGCTGGAACTGCCCTTTGCATGCACAACAGCAACATGCACCAAAACCAGCCCGATAATCACAAACGCCAGCAGAAAATGCAGAGTGAGCATACGGTGCAATGTAGGTGTGCCCGGGCTTTCACCGCCCAGAAAAACCTGTTCCAGCCCCTGCCCCACAAATGGCACAGCCCCTACAGCCTTGGCGGCCACATCTGCGCCCCAGTAAGACATCTGCCCCCAAGGCAGCACGTATCCTGCAAAGGCTGTAACCATCACCAACACCAGCAAGCCACACCCGCTTAACCACACTCCGCGCCGAGGTGGCAGATAGGTGCGGTAATACAGCCCACGCAATAAATGCGCATACAGGGCCGCCATAAAAAACGAGGCCCCTGTCATATGCATGGCGCGTAGCAGCCAGCCAGAGGGCATACGCCGCTCAATAGCCTCGACTGACCCGAACGCAAGCGAGGCATCTGGTGTGTAAGCCAGTGTAAGGGTTAGCCCCGATAATAGCATGAGCACCAGAACAGCCACCAGCATGGCGCCAATGGTCCACCACCAGTTCAGATCTGCGGGCAAAGGCAGGCGGCCATAATGCCGTGCATACGCCCCCGCCTGCTGTAAAAAGGAATGTGCTTCCTTTTCTGCCTGCTCCGTATGGCGGGCCGGTGTTGCTGCCATCTTGCCCTTTTCTCCCCTTACGCCACTTATAAGGTACATGCTTCTGCCCTGCGCAGAGCTGCTGTTGGTTTAACGATGTTCGGGTTCATCTTGCAATGACGCGCCTAAAAGCGCACCCCTTGAAAGCCTGTAAGCAGATGGCAGCTTCAGGCAAGGACGATGAGGAAAAGACAGTTCAATGACGCCCACCGACACCGCTGATGTTTCTGCCCACCAAGCCCTTAGAGAACCAGCCCGCCAATGGTTTGAAAGCCTGCGTGACAAAATTTGCGCTGCTTTTGAAGCCATTGAGGATGACGCCGTAAAACAGAACAGCCCTGTTCTGCCCGGCCATGAAGCCGCAGGCCGTTTTGAGCGCAAAAGCTGGAACCGCCTGAACGAAGATGGCAGCCCCGGCGGCGGCGGTGTGATGAGCGTGATGCATGGCCGTGTTTTTGAAAAAGTGGGTGTAAACGTTTCCACCGTGCAGGGCACTTTTACACCGGAATTTGCCGCCACCATTCCCGGTGCGGCAGAAGACCCGCATTTTTTTGCCACGGGTATTAGTCTGGTGGCGCATATGTGCAGCCCGTTAGTACCTGCCGCGCATTTCAACACCCGCATGATTATTACCACCAAAGGCTGGTTTGGCGGCGGTGGGGATATTACCCCCATGTTCCCCGAAAGTGCAGAAGCGCAGGATGATGCCGCACGCTTTCATGCCGCCTTTGCGCAGGCCTGCAATGCGCATGATCCGGAATATTATCCACGCTTCAAAGCATGGTGTGACAAGTATTTCTACCTTCCCCACCGTAACGAACCCCGTGGCCTGGGCGGTATTTTTTACGATCGGCTGAACAGTGGTGATGTGCAGGAAGACTTTGCCTTTACAAAAGATGTCGGGCTGGCTTTTCTAAAATCCTACCCCGAAATTATCCGCAGCCGCATGATGGAACCGTGGACGCCAGAGCAGCGCGAAGCCCAGCTTATCCGCCGTGGCCGTTATGTGGAATTTAATCTGCTGCACGACAGAGGCACATTGTTTGGCCTAAAAACCGGTGGCCATACCGAAGCCATTCTGATGAGCATGCCACCCGAAGTAAAATGGCCGTAATAAAACACGCGTGATTCTTGCCTCATATGCGCTTAATATGGGGCGGAAACAGAAAGAGGATCTCCCGCGCTTGCCCCACGCTGATAAGCCCCGGCTTTTTGTGATGCCTGAACGGCAGCTTTCGCGTCGTGTGTTCCTGAACACTCTGCTTGGTGGTGCTGCTGCCATTATGGCAGGTGCGCATACAGCACGTGCGGAGGATTCTCTTGCCACCAGTGCAGATGGCGGATCCGCACTTATTATTGGGGGCACGTCTTCTTCCGAATGTGGGCGCTGGGCCAGCCTGCTGGCACCAGCACTTGAAGAAGAACTGCACCTTAGCCCCCCTTTGCAACTTACCCCTACAACCGGGTGGGATGGCATAACCGGGGCCAATCTGTTTGATACCCAGCAGCAATCTGCTCCCGGCCCTGTTGGCTTAATAGTGCCCGGCACGGCTATTCTTTCCGCCATGCTGGGTGGGCCGCGTATTCATTTTGATTACCGGCGTTGGGCGCCTGTATTTCTGGTGGCACAGCCTAGCGTTGCCGTGGGGCGCGTCAGCCTGCATCAGTCTTTCCGCGCACGTCTGAGCGGGCAGCTTACGCGTGTTGCTGTTTCCAAACTCACCGGACCGGAACTCACCACCGTTCTGGCGCTGGATATGCTGGGCCTGCGCCCACAACCCGTAGCCGGACATGCCTCACCAGAAGCCGCAATGGCTACTTTGCAGGCAGGCCAGACCGATGTGATTCAACTGCCGCTGGATGCCAGCTACCCCAGCCGCATTGCCACATTACAGGCTGCGGGTTTTGCACCCTTGTTTGTCAATAATGCGCGGCCGGATATGCAGGTTCATCAACCCAACTTGCCGCCCGATCTGCTGGCTGTACTACAGCAGGAACACAAATATTCCCAACCTGCGTTTCTGCTACCAGCTTGGGGCGCCATTGCCGCAGCGTGCAGCTTGCATGCAGGGCTTGTGCTGCCTGCCCTTACGCAGCCCGATAGCATTGCCCGCTGGCGCCATGCGGCTGAAGTATGCGCAAACCGTCCGGCCATTCAACAAGCTGCTGCGGCAGAAAATCAGACCATTCTGGCAGGCACGGCAGGCACTCCGTTTTATGAAACGCTCATGCCCGAACCGCATGTGCTAATGGCACTGCGCCGCTGGTTTGCCCAAAGCCTGCCCCGCTGGCGCGATGCCACGCCCCCGGCTCTGCTTTCAACGCCGCCGACGGAGTAATACGCGAACGGACCCTCTGTTCCCTGCATGAGGGTACGTAAGCCCCAGAATACGCCGGCGGATTTCTGGCCTTTCCAGCCAATGGGGCAGTTCGCGCCGCAAAATGCCGCCTTCCTCCCCTGTGCCCAGGCCGGTAATAATTTCCACACAGCGTAGGCCCCGATGGGTAGCCACATCCATAAACTCCATCAGCCGATGGAAGGCTTCCTGCGCCACCATACCGTGCAGATCCAACCGCCGCTCTACCTTAAAGCTGCCTTGGGTAAAGCGCCGCCAACTGTAATCATCCACACCGGGTTGGCGCTTGCCTATAGTTTCTATCGGGCGCGGTGCCTGCTGCACACGCAGGCCCGCAGCAGGGGCACGCGGGGCCATAAAACCATAATTGGCTGCGGCCATACCGCTTTCACCACCGGATGAAGACGCCATAAGCCCACTGGCCTGAGACTTTTTGCCTGCCTTGGCCTGCGCGCGTGGAATAGCCTGTGGCTCTGGCTCATTCTGCGCTGCGGGGGGCACCAGTTCGGCCACATGCAGGGGGGCAACATCCCGCACAACCAGCGCCCATAGCGCCTTTTCCCCCTCCTGCAAGTGCCGCCGACGCCTGTTCACATCACCCTCTACGTTTCATGCCCTAAAACCAAAAATGGCCCGTCAGGCTTGGTTATCACCTGCCTGCGGGCCATCTTTCAAGAAAAGAAAAAAGCAGCCCCCATTTGGAAGGCTGCTTTTCTCACACCAGATTTACTATTTGGCGGCCGGATTGCTGTTGGTCAGCAACTTGCCATCGTAACGCCCTGTCAGCGTTTTCAGGAAGGCCACAATGTCCGCCACATCCTGATCAGAGATGTTCTGATCCGGGGTTTGGTAACGGGCCATTTTGCGCACAGCCTCATCCAGCGTTTTTACGCTGCCATCGTGGAAGTATGGGCCTGTCAGCTCAATATTACGCAGGTTGGGCACCACAAAGCGGTTCATGTCACTCGCTTCATGCGTTACCGCATAACGGCCTTGATCAGCGTCCGTCAGCTTGCCACCACGGTCTTTAAAGTAATCGCCTTCAAGACCCATGATTTCCATGCCGCGTCCACCCACACCAATGCCGGTATGGCAACCTGAGCAACCAATGGCCTTAAAGCGTTCATACCCGCGTTTGGCCTGCTCACTAATGGCATCCGGCTTGCCTTTGAGGTATTCATCAAAAGCGCCATTTGGCGTAGCCAGCGTTTTTTCAAACTCGCCAATAGCCGTGGTGATGGTTTTTTCATCAACCTTGGCATCTGGGCCAAATGCAGCCTGGAACAGCGGTGCGTATTCCGGGTTGGCATTCAGCTTGTTGGCCACTTCCTCCCAGTTATGAGAACCCATTTCCACCGGGTTCATCACAGGGCCAGCGGCCTGTTCTGCCAGCGTGGTGGCGCGGGCGTTCCAGAACTGCGCCATCTTGAAGTAGGCATCATACACTGTAGGCGTGTTGATGGGGCCTTTCTGTCCACCAATACCGGTGGCTGTAACCAGATTATCCACCCCGCCGGTATCCAACCCGTGACAGCTTGCGCAGTTAAGCGTGTTATCGCCCGACAGGCTCTTATCAAAGAACAGCTTGCGCCCTAACGTCCATTTAGCCGGGTCTGCTTCCACGCTTTCTGGCACAGGGCGAATAGGCTCTGCTGCAAACTGCTCTGCCGCACCGGTGTTATTGTAGTTTTTGCGGCGCGTATCCTGCACCCACTTCAACACGGCTTCACGCTCTGCGTTAGACAGATGGGCGTGCCAGTGCATCATCAGGTACAGGTTTGGCGGCATACGGTTTTGCGTAATCACTTCCTCAATGCGGGAAAGCTGCTCTTCCGTAGGGGCTGTACCCTGTTCAAACGCATCCAGCACCGGCTCTACACGGAAATGACGCAGCCCGTTGGCACGGTCTTTTTCCATAAGCGTTTTGGCAACCGGCACGCGGAAGTAAAACGGCAGATCACGCTGTTCGGCATGGCAGTAATCGCACCGTGCCTCACGCAGGGCGTTAAACGCTGCCAACGCCACAGGATCTTTCAGCGTGGGGGAAGATGCTGGTAATTCTGGTGCTGTAATATGGTCAAAATGCTGCAGGTAAGCGACTGTTCCACCATAAGCCAGCAGAGCTGCACCCACTGCTGACACGATTAATCGTTTCAAAACCCGGTCTCCTGATTTCTACGCCTTGATTGAATAGCTTTTATGCGCTGTTACCTGCATTGTGTTTGATACATATCAATATGTCCAAACGATTGTTTTTATTTTAATAATTGAAATTTTCGATGATCAGGCGTTCAGGACGCCAGATCATCTTTCAAACGGGCACGGGCAATGGCCACGTATTCGGGATCCAGTTCCATCCCCAGCCCGTAACAGCCAAGCCTTTGGGCAGCCAACAGCGTGGTGCCCGTACCCATAAATGGGTCAAGCACACGCGCACCCTCACGCCCATGCAGCAGAATGCACTGTTCAGGCAGCGCTACGGGAAATGTGCCGGGATGATCAAACTTTTCTGCCCGCCCCCGCACGGTTTCATACGGAATAAACCATGTATCACCCCGGCAGCGCCTATCCTGCCTGTGGCCACGGCGGGCGATATTAGATTTATCCTTATACGGTACCCCGGCGCGCAGCCGATCAAGCCGCACATCTCCATGCAGTGTGAAGTGAAAAACATGCTCGTGCCCGCGATGCAAAAACCGCTGGCTGTTCATGGGTTTGAAGTGCCCGAAGCTGTCTTCCCCCACGGAAATGGATTTTACCCACGAGATATGGTTTTGCAGCACAAACAGATCACGCAGCCGCACCGCCAGTTCAAACGGTAGCCAAGGCTGTGCGGATGAGCCGGAAATATTCAGGAAGAACGAACCATCATCCTTAAGGATACGCTGCAACTGCTGCGCAACCTCCAGCATCCAGTCCAGATAATCTTCTTCCTCCCGCCTGTCTGGATAACTGCGGTAAGACAGGCCGATATTATAGGGGGGAGACGTAACAACCACATCAACCGATTCTGCCGGCACGCGCTTAAGCGCACGCAGGCAGTCACCCATCACAATTTCCTGCTGCCCAATTTTATAACGGCGGGCGCGAGGCGCTTTGGTGGATGTGGTGTTGGCGCGGGATGCCCCGTTACCTTTGGCAGCTTTCACGCACTACGCGCCGCCGCAAGGCGCCATGTGCTGCCGTTAACATCCAGCAGGCGCTCAAAAGTCCACAGATCAGAAAACTCGGTTACGGCATCCGTGCCTGTTACCGGCTGACCTTCCTTGTTCAGCACAAGGCTGATCTGGTCAGAAACAATGCGCACATCAATGGCTGCTGCCGTGCCTGCTTCCATAGGGGAAATGCGCACGTCCTCAATGGCCAGAGACCGAATGGCTTTTACATCTGTGCGCTGTGTTTCTTCCGCATTGGTGCGGGCTGTAATACCGGCCTCAAACGCAGCCAGCACTGCGGGGGTCAGATACGTTTTCAGCACATCCACATTGCCTTGCGCATAGGCACCCACCACCTGCGCGAATGCAATTTGCGCGCCATTCAAAAACTGCTGGGGTGTGAAGGAAGGATCTTTCTGCCGAATATCTGCCAGCAATGTACCCACACGCGTGCCCGGAGCAGGAATATCAAATTCCGCCGCGGTTTCAGCCTGCTCTGGCTTGCCTTCCACTACTCTGGGCGCTGCATCCGGCCGAACCTGAAGCTTTACCTGTACCGGCTGAATACCCACGCGCTTGCCCAGCACGCTACGCAACCGCAGCACCAGAAATGCTGCAACCAGAGCCAGAAGCACCAGATCGACCGGGAAATGGCCGAGAGAAAAATCCATCTGTCTTACGTCCACCAAAAACCTTGCGCCTGTTCTGCCACAGCACATGAAACAGAACCGGAGAATCGCGTGTTACTTATCACATAGTCACGCGCATGGGGGGATACAATCACCTGCCCTCTTGCTAAAGGGGCATTATGCTTCCTACCTTGCGGGTATCATGATCATCCTGCGACACTGCGAAAGCGAATTCAACCGCCATTACAACCTTCATGGAGGAGACCCCGGGTTGGAAGACCCGCATCTTTCTGCTGAGGGCAAGGCCCACGCGCAGGATCTGGCCCTGAAACTGGCAGATAGGGGAATCCGGCGCATACTGGTTTCTCCGTTCACCCGTGCGCTCCAAACCGCCACACCTCTGGCGCAACGCTTGGGCATTACCCCGCAAATTATGCCGCTTGTGCGCGAACGCGGCATGTATTCATGCGATAAAGGTACACCTGCCTCTGTTCTGGCTTCTGCATGGCCGCATCTGGATTTTGCCCACATAGATGAGCACTGGTGGTCTCCGTTGCCAGAAAGCAGTGCAAGCCTGGAAAGCCGGGCACAACAGTTCCGCCAGATCATGGCGCAGGATGCCAGAGCATCCGAAACGCTTGTGGTTTCCCACTGGTGGTTTTTGCTGAGCCTGACCGGAGAGAGTTTTGAAAATGGAGACTGGCAGCACTTTTCACCCTGAGCACGCATAAAAAGGCGTGCGCACAGCCCAGATACCCTACCAAACGTGCCGCTTGCGGTTGGCGGATGCCTGCGGGCATGCTACCGCGAAGGGTATCCAAAGTTGAAGCTGACGAAAGCAGAACCGATGTCTGAAACAGAACAGAGTGCCCCACCCGCACTGCCGCTTGCCGTTAACCTGCAGTACACCCGCGATCTGTCGTTTGAAGTGCCGGTTGGTGCAGAAATTTTTGCCACCCTGCGCAGCCAGCCCCAGATTGGCGTGAACATTGATGTGCAGGCCAATCGCCTGCAGGACGACCAGATGGTTTACGAGGTTGTTCTGTCCATTAAGGCAGAAGCCAAGGAAGCCCCGGAAAAGGAAGGTGGCCCCGCTGGCCGCACCGTGTTCCTGACCGAGCTGGTTTACGCCGCTGTAGTCACCCTGACCAACCCGCCGCAGGAACTGATCGAACCGATCCTGCTGGTTGAAGTGCCGCGTCTGATCTTCCCCTACGCACGTAACATCATCAGCGATGTGACACGTGATGGTGGCTTCCCGCCCATCGTGCTGCAGCCGATCGACTTTGTGGCTCTGTGGCAGGCACGCCGCGCAGAATTCCCCGAAGCAGCAGGCCACGCATAATCGCGTTGTCCTTGTTGTAAGGGTTATAAAAAGCCTTCGCACTTACGGGTGCGGAGGTTTTTTTATGCGGGATACGTCCCCAAAGCATCCATAACCGCTGCGGCGGATACATGGTCTGCAACGCGTATATTCTGCCAACCGGTCGCACGCAGCACACCGGCCACACGGCCAGATATCACTACCGCACTTGCCTGCGCAGCTAACAGCTTCTGTTCTGCCTCAGGCAAAGCGGCCAACCAGCCTGCCGCACTCTCTGCTGAAAAAAACAGAACCACCGCCACCTTGGCAGCCTGAATGGCTGTGCATGTTTGAGGGTTTATGTGTTGGATCGGTTTGGCTGCATAAACAACCCGGCGCACAACCTTAAACCCCGCCTGCCTGCACCAAGCCGCAAGCTCTACGCCTTGCCCTGCCCCAGAGCATAACAACAGGCTGCCACATTCTGGCTGTTGGTGAGTTTGTAAAAGCGCAACAAGAGCTCGGGCATCACCATCCGCGCTTTTAACGTGCGTAAACCCGGCATCTCGCGCCCGTTGAGCTGTGCGATCCCCTACCGCATAAACCGGTATATCCAGCGATTTGACCTGCTGTGCCGCTGCAACCGCAGCAGAAACAGCCTGCCCACTGGTAAGTAGTATAGCTGCGGGTAATTTTTGCGGCATGCGCAACGTATGCCGCTGCACAACCAGTGCGGGTGAGGCCAATGGCAGCCAGCCTGCATCTGCAACGGCTGCCATTGTTTCACTCAGCCCCGGTTCCGGGCGCGTGACAATCACGCCGCGCGGATGCATGGCCTTACCTCAGTTTTCCTCAAAAATATCAGACGGGCTGTCTTTACGCAGGCTTTCACCCAGTTCCTTACCCAGCCTTGCTGCATCTTCTGGCAAGCCAGTGATGCTACGCTTTAACAGGAAGGATCCATCTTCACGCGCAACAAGGCCCGTAAGGTGCAATTTGGGGTCTTCCCCCGCCACAATGGGAATAAGCTGTGCGTAGCCACCAATAGGCGTGCGGCAGGAGCCATCCAGCTCTGCCAACAGCGAGCGTTCTGCCGTGGCGACGGCACGGGCCTCGTAATCTTCAATCGCAGAGAGCAGTTCGCGCAGTTCAATATCATCTTCGCGCACGGTTACGCCCACAATGCCCTGCCCTGCGGCTGGCACCATAACTGTGGGGTCCAGCACAATGCTGGCACGTTCTGCCATGCCAAGGCGCTTAAGCCCGGCAAGAGCCAACAACGTGGCCTGACACTGATGGGCCGCGAGTTTATCGAGTCGGGTCTGCACGTTGCCGCGCAGCAGGCCAAATTTCAGGTCTGGGCGCACATGCAGCATCTGCGCCTGACGACGCACAGATGCGCAGCCAATAAGCGCACCTTCTGGCAGGGCAGAATACGGATCATCCGGGTCGGACTGCGCAAGGCCGGGGCTGAGGATCAGGGCATCACGCGCATCTTCCCGCTTAAGCGTGCAGGCCAGCACAAGGCCGGGGGGCAGCGTGGTTTCCAGATCCTTGAGGCTGTGCACGGCAAAATCAATCCGCCCATCGGCAAGGGCTTCATGAATTTCCTTTGCAAACAGGCCTTTACCACCAATTTCGGCCAGACGCCGATTTTGCACCTGATCACCCGTGGTGTTAATCTGGTGTTCCTGAAACGCGCCCATATCCCGCAAAACGGGGCAGAAGCGTGTCAGTGTGGTAAGGAAGGCGCGCGTCTGCACCAGCGCGAGGGGCGAACCCCGCGTGCCAACACGCAAAGGCAGGGTGCGGCGCCCAGAATGGCCACTTGCCTTTTTCTGGCGGGCCGCCGCTTCCGCCGCAAGTTCCTGCAACGCAGGAGAAGGGGCGGATGAGGAAGGGTAGGCTGAATCCATAAGAGTGTCTATTACCGGGAGTAGAGAAAGGACAAGAAGTGATGATGCCCGGCTGGTCTGAAAAACTTGCGCGACCGAAAAAACATTCCGCCCCCGTCCATCTATTGCGTTGCCGTAAGGATACGCCGTTTTGCATGATGCGTCCATGAACGAAACCGCACAAAACCGCAGGCCAGATGGCCCAATACTGGCCATTGAATCTTCCTGCGATGAAACCGCATGCGCCATTCTGGCCCCCAATGGCACCGTGCTGGCACAGCGTGTTATTTCTCAGGACGGGCATGCAGATTTTGGCGGTGTGGTGCCCGAAATTGCTGCCCGTGCTCATTTGGCCCTGTTGCCGAATCTGGTTCGGGCCACTTTGCAGGATGCCAACATCGCCCCGGCGACTCTGTCTTTCATTGCCGCCAGCACCGGGCCAGGGCTTATTGGTGGGCTGATTGTGGGCAGCGGTTTTGCCAAAGGGTTGGCATTGGCGCTGGGCATTCCGTTTGTGGCGGTCAACCACGTAGAGGCCCATGCCCTTACGGCGCGCCTGCCCGGCATTGTGCCCGATGGCGCGCCCTTCCCCTATCTGCTGCTGCTGGTTTCTGGCGGCCATTGCCAGTGCATTGCCGTAGAAGGCGTAGGCCATTACCGCAAACTGGGCGGCACAATTGATGATGCCGCAGGTGAAGCCTTTGATAAGGTTGCCAAAATGCTGGGCCTTGGCTGGCCCGGTGGCCCGGAGCTGGAAAAACTGGCGCGTGAGGGCAACCCCAAGGCCATCTCTCTGCCCCGCCCACTTTGGCGACGTGAAGGCTGCGATTTTTCGTTTTCCGGCCTAAAAACCGCCATTTCCCAAAAGCTTGCACCTTTTGGCAAAGACCCCCTGCCCCGCCAATTTGCGGCAGATCTGGCTGCCTCCTTCCAACAGGCTGTGGCCGATGTGGTCACCAACCGTATTGAACACGCACTGGATATGATGCCCGAAGCCAAACTTCTGGTGGCCGCTGGTGGCGTGGCTGCAAATACGGTTTTGCGCACCGCGTTAGAAAAAACAGCCGCACAACGTGGCCTGCGCTTTGCAGCTCCCCCTTTGCGCCTGTGCACGGATAACGCCGTTATGGTGGGGTGGGCAGCCTTGGAAACATGGCGGGAAGCCGCAGAGCGCAATCTGCCCCCCATAAACGATAACGCCTTACGCCCTCGCCCACGCTGGCCACTGGAAGATATGGCCAGCCGCTTTGAAGCAGAAACACCCTCCGCATGAACTATCGCCACGCCTACCACGCCGGCAACTTTGCCGACTGCATGAAGCACGCCCTGCTTGTTACCCTGCTGCAAAGTTTTTTGCGCAAACCCGCACCTTTTATGGTGCTGGACACGCATGCCGGTATCGGCCGGTATGATCTGCACAGCCCTGAAGCCGAAAAAACACAGGAATGGCGGGATGGCATTGGCAAACTGTGGAATGAAGATGCCTCCAGCCCGCTGGCCGATTGGCTGGAACAAGTCAAAAAAGCAGGCGGGCCGGAGTTTTACCCCGGTTCTCCACTGATTATTGCGCAGATGCTGCGGGCGCAGGATGCGTTAACTTGCTGCGAAAAACACCCCGAAGATAAGCGCAGCCTCTACCGGCTTTTTACCAACACTCCCAATGTCACGGTGCATGAGCGCGATGCTTACGAGGCCCTGCGTGCCCTGCTGCCCCCCAAAACCGCCAAGCGCGGGCTAATTCTGATTGATCCGCCATTTGAGGAACCGGGAGAATTCGACCGCCTTGCACAAGCAGTGCAAACCATTCAGGCCCGCTTTGCCAATGCAATTATTGCCATTTGGTACCCCATCAAGCACCGCACGCCGGTTCGGATTTTTCATGAAACGCTTATGGGTACCGGTATCCGCAATATCTGCGTAGCAGAACTGCTTATGCGCCCGCCACACAACCCGGATCAGCTTAACGGCGCAGGTTTGCTTGTTATCCGCCCGCCCTTTGGCTTTGCAGAAAAGGCATGCGTACAGCTTGAACGGCTGCAACACGTGCTGGGCGCGCATGAAAGCTGCGTCACCCAGCTTGTAGAGGAATAACGCCCTTACCGGCGTTATGCGTGTAGTTTTATGGCAAGCAGGTGCCGCCACATATCCGTGGCAAAGCCCTGCACGCCTGCGGCCAAAATCTGCACGCCAATGCACAGCAGCACCAATGCTGCCATACGGCTGACAATACGCGTGCCGGTCACACCCAGCATGGATACCAGCTTATCCGCACCAGAATAGGCCGCCCATACAATAGCCACAACGCACACACCAGCCAACGTAGTGCCAATGGTGTACGCCCAGAAAGGTTCATCTGCCGGGCAGCCAGAACCAAGGGCAATGGCCACGGCAATTGTGCCCGGACCCACCGTAAACGGCATGGCAAGCGGGAAAAACGCAGCATCGGCCCAGTTAGGAGCCATAACCGTACGGCCACCTTGCAGAGCCTGCTTTTCCTTCTGCGCTTCAACCGTTTCCGGGCTTTGCAGCAAATCCCACGCACGCACAGCCACAACCAGCCCACCAGCAACGCGCAGCGCATTTACGGTGATACCGAAAAACGCCAGCACCATACTGCCCAGCCAAAGCGAGGCCATGATGAGGCAGAGAGAATAAAAAGACACCAGCCGCGCCAGTGCCATAATTTCAGTTTGCGAGCGGCCTGCTGTTGCCTGCGCAAAAATAAGCGCAGCCCCAAACGGGTTTACAATGGAAAATAGCGCAGGAAACGCCAGCAGAAACGAGGAAATGGAAGATGTAAATGCTGTTGCCGTTAACAGCATTGCGGGAAAATGAGCTGACATAACCCCTCACCGTTCTGTCCGAGGCATCCGCCCTCTACCCGAGGAAACACCGTTTAATCACGAAAAATCTGATGGCACCAAATTGCCCACACCACCCTTGTACGTTTTAACAAAGCGTGATGCCTGCGCAATATCGTCCGCTGGATAGCAGAAATTAAATCCACTGCCATCATTAAGTGCCCATACACTCAGCCCGATATCATCGTAAATACGCACGAAGTCATCCCCCACATGCCAAAACACGGGTTTTAGCCCTTCCTGCAAGGCCAGATCCCGCATTTTCCAGATGGCAGAAATACTATCTGCTTCCTCCCCTGCCGGGTCTCCAAATGCCACCAGATAGGCATCACGCCGATGCAGCGGCAACATGGCCTCACCGGCTTCACCTGTCACATAGCCATAGGGCTGAAATGCCTGAATATCTGGCAGGGCGTGATCCAGATTTTTGTAGTGGGTGTAGGCATCTTCATCCCACTCCCGCACGGCAATGCGCCCCGGCCACATCAGCCGCGCCACAACAAACAGCGCCAGGCCCACAGAAAGCGCGATTGTCCAGCGCACCGAGCCACGGGCGTGCGTGGCCAGCATCATCTGCCACCAACTACCAGACGTATCATGCCGTGTGGCCAGTGCGATCACACAGCCAAACAGCAGCAGCAAAGAAAGGAGGGTTCCGGTAGAAAGGGGTTCGCTCAAAAGCCGCGCATGCCGGTAATAGCAGGAGCGGAACGGCGCAATAAACAGCGCAGAAAGCCCCAGCATAACCGGCACAAAAAACGTATTGCCGCGCAAGAACGTCAGCACCGTTGCAGTAAGCAGCAGATACAGCGCGCCACGCCATGCCAGCGTAACCCGCTGGGAAAGCCCAATAGCCAAGCTGATAAGCACCACACCCATAAGGGAAAGCACATAGTTGCCGCCCACACGCGCCATTGTCAGCAGGCTTTCTGGCACCATGGCAAATTTGGGCACGGGGTCCAGCATCACCAAACAGATCAGCATAACCCCGCACAGTGAAACCGTGCCTGTTGCCACGGCCACAGAAAAAGCGGCTTCACTTTCCCGCACCACTTGGCTGGGCCTGCGCTGCGCGGGTGCTGGGGCTGTGGCGGCATCCGGGTTATTTTGTATCTTGCGGTTTTTCTTTTCTGCCAGAGCGGCATCACCACGCAAAAACAGCTCGTGTCCGGCAAACATGATCCCCGCCAGAAACAGCGGAATGATGTAATAGAAAAGCCGAAAAATCAGCACCATGCCCAAAATCTGCGGTGCTGGCATATAGGGGCCTAAAGCCAGCAGCATGGCGCCATCAAACACACCAAGGCCACCCGGCACACTGGCCACCAGCCCGGCTGTATAAGACGCAATGTAAATGGCCAGAAACGAGCCAAAATCTACCCCGGCACTGGGGGGAAGCAGCACAAAAGCAATGCTGGCCGTAGCCGCAACTTCTGCCGTGGCCACCAGTGTTTGCATAATGGCCATACGGGGGGATGGCAGTTCCACCACCCATTTGCGGAAACGGAATTCCCGCACCTTAAACGCCAGCCCGATGTAAGCAGCCACACCGCACCACATCAGCGCGCCAATAACCGCCAGCACAGATGCGGGCACGCGGTGGCCAATGCCCGGCAACACCGTGGGTTCCCAGATCAGTACGGCGCCTATCAGCACCGCAGCACCTAACAGATAGGTGGCAGAGCAGAAGGCAATAATCTGGGCTATGGCAAAGGAATTAACGCCCCAGTTGCGGTAAAGCCGATACCGCACCGCCGCGCCAGACACGGCAGAAAACCCCAGATTATGCGAAAGCACGTAGGAACAGAACGCCGCAAAAGCCGCCCGCCGAAACGGCAGCTTACTATACCCCACCTGAATGACGGCCAGCCGATCATAAAAGGACAGGATAAAGTAAGACAGCAGCGTGCAGCCAACCGCCATCCACATCTGCCGGGCCGGAATGGCCTCCATGGCGTGGCGGATGTCTGAAATACGCAGGTGCCGCAGTTCATGCTGCACCACCACAATGGCGGCCACCATAAGCAGCAGGCCAAGAATATGCGGCAGATGCTTGAGCCACTTTTTCCATCCCCCTCCGCCCGGAAGCGAAGAAGGGGGAGCTGGTGGGGGTGGGGTCTGCGTCATGTAACTTGCGGCGCTATGTTTTAAACCTGCGTCTCACGCAGGAGGGCGGTATCTATCAGGGCCACAGTTTCTGCCACGCCATACAGCGCAACAAAGCCACCAAAGCGCGGCCCTTCCTTCTGGCCCAGCAGAACTTCATACAAACAGGTAAACCAGCTACGCAGCGGTTCAAACGCGTGGCGCTTGCCTACTTCGAACACCAGATTCTGTAAGGTAGCGGCATCTGCGGCTTCACCTTCATACCCACGCAGGCATTCTGCCAGATCACTCAGCGCAGCGCGTTCCTGCTCGGTTGGCGCGCGGAAGGTTTTGGCCGGGCGCACAAAATCTGCGTAATACGCTACAGCATGTTTCACCAAGCATGCCAGCATGGGGTGCGTTTCGGGCGAAACGGCGGCATCATACCGGCGGATAAAGCCCCACAGCACTTCTGGCGTTTCTGCATTGGCCACGCTGGCAAGGTTCAGCAGCATGCTAAACGGCACCGGGCTGCCTGCATCTTCGGGAATATGGCCCTTATGGATAAACCATGCCGGGTTGGCGCGCAGGTCATTCCCCTTGGGGTTTTCGGCCTGCAACACCTTGGCCTTATCAACATGTGTCAGATATTCATCCGCCGTTTTGGGGATGACATCAAAATACAACCGCTTGGCGCGCTGCGGCTGGTTGAACATGAACTGTCCAAGGCTTTCCGGCGGGGCGTAACGCAGCCATTCTTCAACAGAAAGCCCGTTACCCTTGGATTTGGAAATCTTCTGGCCTTTTTCATCCAGAAACAGCTCATATGTCAGCCCGGCTGGCGGTGTGCCGCCCAAAATCTTGCAGATACGGCCAGAAAGCCGCACGCTGTCTATCAGGTCCTTACCAGACATTTCATAATCAACGCCCAGCGCATACCAGCGCATGGCCCAGTCGGCCTTCCACTGCATTTTGGCGTGGCCACCGGTTACGGGTGTTTCAAACACCTCACCGTTGGAAGGGTCTGTCCAGCGCACAGTGCCGGCTGCGGCATCTATGGCGTCCATCTTTACCTGCATAACTTCACCCGTACGGGGATGAAGCGGCAGAACGGGAGAATAAGTGGCGCGCCGGTCTGCCCCCAAGGTGGGCAGGATAACCTTTAGAATTTCATCATGCACTTCCAGCACGCGGCGGAGTGCGGCATCAAACCGGCCAGAGGTGTAATACTGGGTGGAAGACGCAAATTCGTATTCAAAGCCGAAGCTGTCCAAAAACGCGCACAGGCGGGCGTTGTTATGTGCGGCAAACGATTCGTGCGTGCCGAACGGGTCTGGCACGCGGGAAAGTGGCTGACCGATATATTTTTCCAGCATGTCGCGCTGGGGCACGTTATCGGGCACCTTGCGCAGGGCATCCATATCATCGGAAAAAGCCAGCAGGCGCGAGGGGCGGCCTGTCAGGGCTGTATAGGCCTGCCGCACCCAAGATGTGCGGGCAACCTCACCAAACGTGCCAATATGCGGCAGGCCGGAAGGGCCATAGCCCGTTTCCAGCAGCGCCGGGCGTGCATCGTCCTCACCGTTGGCGGTGCTGCGCACACCAACATGATCGGCTAGTTTACGCGCCTCCTCAAAAGGCCAGGCACGTGGAAGATCGGAAACGGGAGCGGATCGGCTTTCTGACATGGCGGGAAGCTATGAACTGGACACGCTGCGGTCAATCCAAAAACGCGCAGCACAGGATGGATAGAGGCAAATTTTACCAATCATTGACGTTAGCACCCCTGCGTTTCATGCTTTATACTTAAATCAAGAAGGCTTCAGCAAAGGACAGGCCCAACCCATGCGCCGCACCTCCGCCCTTATTCTTATTGGCAACGAAATCCTTTCCGGCCGCACAAAAGATGAAAACATCCAGTTTCTGGCCCTCCGCTTAGGTGAACTGGGGATTCCTCTGCGCGAAATCCGTGTGATTCCGGACATTCGGGAAACCATCATCAACACCGTGACAGAAATGCGCGCGAAGTATGATGAGGTCTTTACCACCGGCGGCATTGGCCCCACGCATGATGACATCACAGCCCCCTGTGTTGCCGAAGCTTTTGGTGTGCCATGGGAGATTCACCCGCCTACCTTCAAACTGCTGGAAACCTATTTTGGGCCGGAAGAATTTAACGCCGCCCGCCAGCGCATGGCCAAGCTGCCGCAAGGTGCCACACCTATTGTAAACCCGGTTTCACTGGCTCCGGGCTTTAGCATTGGCAATGTGCACGTTATGGCCGGTGTGCCCCGCATTATGCGCGGCATGTTTGATAGCCTTGCCCCCAGCCTGCAAAAGGGTGCGCCAGTTTTTTCTCGCACATGGCACACCACATCGCTTTTTGAAGGCACATTGGCTGACGGGCTAGAGGATATTCAGAATCGCTTTCCGGATCTGGATATCGGCTCCTACCCTTTCCATCGTGAAGATGGCCGCCGTGGCGTAGCCCTTGTTGCTAAAGGGCAGAACCGGGCCGAGGTAGAAGAAGCGGCCAGCGCTATCCATGATCTTATCAAAACAAAAGGCGGCATCCCCATAGAAGGAGAGCCGCCTGTCTAACGCCTTACGTACCTCTCCGCCGGTTTTGCGCCCGCGGGGAGGTAACAATGCGTATATTAGCTTAGGGCTTCGCGCCCCATTGCCAGAAACTTTTCACGCCGCAGTTCTTTCAGGCGTGCCGGAGCAATTGGCAGAAGTGTTTTAAGTTCTTCTGTCAACGCAGTGCGAACAGATTCGATCGCCACAGTTGGCTCACGCTGTGCACCACCTACGGGTTCGGGAATAATCCGGTCAATCAGGCCTAGCTTCTGCAAATCCTGCGCCGTCAGCCGCAGTGTTTCTGCTGCCGTGCTGGCCTGCTTGGGATCACGCCACAAAATAGAGGCGCAGGCTTCGGGCGAGATAACGGAGTAGATGGCGTTTTCCAGCATCATCACCCGGTCACCAGCACCCAGCGCTACGGCACCACCAGAACCACCTTCACCAATTACAGTGGCAACAAGCGGCACAGGCACTTCAAAACAGGTGGCAATAGAACGGGCAATGGCTTCGGCCTGCCCGCGCTGTTCGGCATCAATACCGGGCCATGCGCCTGCGGTATCAATAAATGTCAGAATCGGCATGTTAAAGTGCCCGGCCATGCGCATCAGCCGTTGCGCCTTGCGGTAGCCTTCTGGCCGCGCCATGCCAAAATTATGCTGGAGCCGGGTTTCAAGGTCTGAACCGCGTTCAGTCCCGATCACCATAACCGGTGTGCCGTCAAAACGGCCCATGCCACCAATAACAGCTTTATCATCTGCAAACAGACGATCCCCCGCCAGCGGCGTAAAGTCTGTTATCAGCGCATTCACATAGTCCTGCGTGTGCGGACGCTGCGCATGGCGGGCCACCTGCACCTTCTGCCACGGCGTAAGCTTGGCATAGATGGCACGCAGGTGCTTTTCCGCCTTTTCAGAAAGACGGGCCGTTTCTTCTTCTATGTTGACCCCGTTGGGGTCAGTCATTTGCCGCAGTTCGTCGATCTTGTTTTCAAGTTCGGCGACGGGCTTTTCGAAATCCAGGAACTGACGCATGCAGAAGCCGATAGCACAATGACGTGTAAAACCAAGTCACTTCATGCAACCAAACATATCTGAATGTCGATTTTTCACTTGGTGTGGACAGAATCCGCCGCCAGAGGGTGATGCGCCTGCACGGCCTTTTGCAGGCGTTCTGTCTGCACATGAGTGTAAATCTGGGTGGTGGCGATGTCTGCATGCCCCAGCAACATCTGCAAGGCCCGCAAATCTGCCCCATGCGCCAGCAAATGCGTAGCAAAGGAATGGCGCAGCACGTGGGGGGAAAGACGCGCCGGATCAATTTCCGCCCGTATGGCCACTGTGTGCAGAATCCGGTCAAACGCCTGCCGTGTCATGGGTTTTGCTGGGTCACGACCGGGAAAAAGGAATGGACTTTCCAAATGCGCGTCCACTTCCAGCAAAGCCTGCGCCGCTTCCCGCGCACTGCCTGAAAGTGGCACCAAACGTTCACGCCCGCCTTTGCCGCGCACCATAATCATGCGTTGGTCACCGGCTATGGCTTTGCGTGGCAGAGCCAATAATTCGGAAATACGCAGGCCAGAGGCATACAGCAGTTCCAACGCTGCCTTGGCCAAAATGCCGCGTCGTTTTTTGGCCAAGGATGCTCCTGCGGGTTCTGCACAGGCATTCAGCAGCGCAAGCACTTCCGATTCGGATAAAAAACGCGGCAAAGGTGTGCGGGGTTTGGGGCTATCCAGATGCGCTGCCGGGTTATCCGCACGCATCCCTTCACGCAGCAGGAACAGGTAAAACTGCCGGATGCAGGACAAGCGCCGCGCCACCGTGCGCCGCGCCTGCCCGCTGCCTACCAAGGCAGCCATCCAGTTTTGCAAACCCTCGGTTGTGGCCGTTTGCAGGGTTTGCCCCTCCCGCGCCAGACTTTCAGCGCAGGAGGTCAGGTCTGCTTCATACGCAGCTAGCGTATTGGGGGCGGCTGCGCGCTCGGCAGCCAGCATCTCCAGAAAAAGATCAACACCCCCGCTTAGCATGGCTTACGGATGCGCAGGTGCTGCCGGAGCCGGAGCTGCAACCGGCGGCGGAGGTGCCACGGGTGCTGGTGGTGCAACAGCTGCTGGCGGGGCCGGCGGCGCGGCAGGCGTAATGGTGGGCTGTGCCGGAGCCGCAGGCACAACAGCAGAAACCACCGGAGCCGGAGGGGCTGCAGGCACCGCCACACTTGGCGCAGCGGCAGATGTAGCCGGGGCAGCCAGTGGCAGATCACGATGCACTGGCTGGGGGACAGGTGGATGTGCGCTTAGGCCCAGCGCGGCAAAACCGCCCAGAACAACCGCAAACACTGCGGCGGCAACAATCAGAACCGTGCGGTTCATGCAGCTTGGCTCCCTTAACTGATATAGGTGTGTTCTGTCTGCTGTATGTTAAGCTGTGTTCCATGTCATCACGTATCTCTTCTCCCCACTCCGAAACAACGGACCCACCACCCATTCCGCTTGATCTGGAACGGGTCAGCCGTAGCCACGGCTCTGGCATCATTCCCTTTGGCCGCAGCATTGTGCTTGTGGGCCTTATGGGGGCAGGAAAAACCACCATTGGCCGCCCCCTTGCCACTCGGCTGGGACTGCCATTTGTTGATGCCGATGTAGAAATAGAACGCGCAGCGGGCTGTTCCATTGCAGATGTTTTTCGCCTGTATGGTGAAGCCGCCTTTCGTGATGGAGAGCGGCGGGTGATTCGCAGGTTGCTGGAAGGCCCACCTATGGTGCTGGCTACTGGCGGCGGTGCGTTTATGGATTCCACCACCCGCGCCCTGGTGCGTGAGCGTGCAGTTTCCATCTGGCTGCGTTGCCCCCTGCCCGTGCTGGTGCGCCGCGTAAGCGGGCGCACGCACCGCCCGCTGCTGAACACGACATCCCCGCGTGAAGTGCTGGAAAACCTTATGGCCATCCGCCATCCGGTTTATGCCGAAGCGGATATTATTGTTGATTGTGGAGACAACAACGTGGAGCACACAACCACGCGCGTTATGGAAGCCCTCGCCCTTTCGCGCCGTCCGCTAAGGTTACCTGTTACCTTGGCGCATACATCTTATGATGTAGTGATCGGCACGAATCTGATCAGCCGCGCAGGTGCCTTGCTGGCCCCGGTGCTGCCCCAGAAAAACGTGGTCATCATTACGGATGAAAACGTGGCCCCGCGCTACTTGCATCAGTTGGAAACCGCTTTGGCGGAAACCGGCATTACATCTCGCAGCCTGCGCGTGCCGCCGGGGGAACAGACCAAGTGTCTGGAGATGTACCAGAAGCTGACAGACAACATTCTGGAGCACGGCATAGAACGCCGCACCAGCATTATTGCACTGGGCGGCGGCGTGGTGGGAGATCTGGCCGGATTCGTGGCCGCCACCACATTGCGTGGGCTGCCCTTTGTGCAGATTCCCACCACATTGCTTTCTCAAGTCGATTCTTCCGTGGGCGGCAAAACGGGCATCAACACCCGTTGGGGCAAGAATCTGTTGGGGGCATTCCATCAGCCACTTTGCGTGCTGGCAGATGTTTCCACCCTTGCTACCTTGCCGCGCCGTGAGCTGGTGGCCGGTTATGCCGAAATCGTGAAATCCGGCTTAATTGGTGATGAAGCCCTGTTTACGTGGTGCGAAGAAAACGGCGCAGCCGTGCTGGATCAGGACCCGGAAGCGCTGGCAATGGCTGTACAGCAGGCCTGTGCCTTCAAGGCCCGCGTTGTGGCAGCCGATGAACGCGAGCAGCAGAAAAGCAATGGCCGCGCCCTGCTCAATCTGGGCCACACATTTGGCCATGCTCTGGAAGCCGAACTGGGTTATGATGGCCGCCTTTTGCATGGTGAGGCCGTTTCTATCGGCCTGAATCTGGCCTTTGCGCTTTCCGTCCGTCTGGGTCTGTGCCCACGCGCAGACATGGAGCGTGTGAATCGCCATCTGGAAGCCTTGGGTATGCCCGCACATATCCGGGACCTGCCCCACACCTTCCGCACGCAGGATCTGATGGCCCACATGCAGCGTGATAAAAAGATGCAGGATGGGCGCCTATCCTTTGTGCTGGCGCACGGAATCGGCCAGGCATTCACCACGCGGGATGTGCCTGCAACAGCCGTAAAAGAGGTGCTGGAAGCAGACGGAAGCGTGGCTTAAAAGCAGCTACACCACACCGCTGTAAGTTATCGGGTTGTAAATGTGTCACCTTGCCGCAATTCCGCCTTAATCAGACGAGAATGAGGGCGAGATACATGCTTTTGCAACATGTTATGGAAAGGGCCAGAAACCGTGGAAATACTTTTGCGTCAGAAACATATTCGTCCCACGAAATGAACTGTTGCAAATACAACACGGTTATGGCTTGTAATCACTAAGAGTATGAAGCTTCGGGTTCCTATTTTGGAACTGATCGTTTTATACGGCTTTAGGCATCTAGCTGGACCTGCCCGCTGAAATGGTTGGTGGGTTAGTCGAACAGATGAAATATTGAGGACCAAAAAATGCGTCTCCGCACGGCGTTACTTGCAACGACACTGATGGCAGCGGCTCCGGCGGCCGCATCTGCCACCACGATTACAGGCCCGTATGTAAACGTGGCCGGTGGTTATAACCTGGTTCAGAATCAGCACGCTCACCTCAACGGTGCAAACGCTGCTGGTGCCCCTCCGGGTGGAACCTCCTCTCAGCTGCGCCACAACACCGGCTTCACCGGTTTTGGTGCGTTCGGTTGGGGCTTCGGCAACGGCCTGCGCGCTGAAGTTGAAGGCGTTTACAACTACTCCAACATTGACCACCGTCCGGGCACATCCGTTCCTGGCCATACCCGTGGTTCCGACCAGTCCTACGGCGGTTTCGTGAACGTGCTGTATGATATCGATCTGAAGCAGTTCGGTATTGATGCACCTGTGACCCCGTTTGTTGGTGTTGGTGCCGGTTACCTGTGGCAGCACTACAACCCGATCGACACCCACTATGCTAACGGTTCCCACACCCGCATCGGTGGCACGAACGGTGGCTTCGCTTACCAGGGTATCGTCGGTGCCGCTTATGACACGGGCATCCCGGGCTTCCAGGTGACCACGGAATACCGCATGATCGGTCAGCCGGGTTCCTTCATGGACGGTGCGTTCCACTACTCCGGTTCCAAGGGCACCGGCGGTAACGTGAACTTCGATCACCGCTTCAACCACCAGTTCATTCTGGGCCTGCGTTATGCGTTCGATACAGCTCCGCCGCCGCCGCCGCCGGCTCCGGTTGTTGCTGCTCCGGCTCCGCTGCCGGCTCGCTCCTACCTGGTGTTCTTCGATTGGGATAAGTCTGTCCTGACCGCTCGCGCTCGCCAGATCGTGGCAGAAGCTGCTCAGGCTTCCACCCACGTTCAGACAACCCGCATCGAAGTTAACGGTTACACCGATAACTCCGCTGCTCACCCCGGCCCGCGCGGTGAAAAGTACAACCTGGGTCTGTCCCTGCGTCGTGCTGACAGCGTGAAGGCAGAACTGATCCGTGACGGCGTTCCGGCTTCCGCCATTGACGTGCACGGTTACGGTGAAGCTCACCCGCTGGTTCCGACCGGCCCGAACACTCGCGAACCGCAGAACCGTCGCGTGGAAATCATCCTCCACTAATCGGCCTGCTTCCGGTTTTCGGAAAAAAGAAAGGGGTGCCTTCGGGCACCTCTTTTTTTATGTCTGCTTTTTCTGCATTCCAGTTTAAAGCTTTATGCCATGAGCAATGCATCCCCCTCTCCTTCTGCCGCCACAACCAAGCTTATCCGCCTGATAAAGTTTGGCATGGTGGGCAGCCTTGGTTTTTTGTGGGATTCCGGCACCGTTTACGCATTGCGTCCGCTCATTGGGCTTACGGCTGCAACGTTGGTAGCCTATTTTGTGGCAGCCACGCTTAACTGGGTTTTTAACCGAATCTGGACATTCAAAGGCGCAGGCCATCATGAGCACCCTGTGTTGCAGTGGCTCAGATTCCTAAGCGCCAACAGCCTTGGTTTTTTCCTCAACCGCGGCACTGTTTACCTGCTTTTCTATGTTTTCCCGTTTTGCATGCAGCATCCCATTATTGCGCTGGCCGCAGGGGCCGGGGCCGGTATGCTGGCCAATTTCAGTATGAGCCAGAAAATTGTCTTTCGGGAAAAACCGCCAGCTTCTGCGCTGGAATTGGCTGAAATGTCAGTTGAAATTTCACCCCCAACCCCACATCAAACATCCGATACATAATTTGGCCATATCACCGGCCATTCTCTGCCCTCTTTCAGATCAGCGCAGTGTGCGCTACATCAGGAGCACAGGTTAAGAGAACCTTGCCGTTTTCATCTGGCCGTGAGGCCCCTTTCCGCAAGTGTGGAAGCATCACGTGCCCAACCAGTTTCAGGATCGTCTGCCTCACGCCATGCTGACAACAAACGAAATTCGCACCGCTTTTCTGGAGTATTTTGCCAGCAACGGTCACCAGATTGTACCTTCATCGTCTCTGGTTCCCAAGAACGACCCCACCCTGCTGTTTACCAACGCGGGTATGGTGCAGTTCAAGAACGTGTTTACCGGCCAGGAAACGCGCCCCTATTCTCGCGCAACCACTGCGCAGAAGGTTGTGCGCGCCGGCGGCAAGCATAACGATCTGGACAATGTGGGCTATACAGCACGGCACCACACGTTTTTTGAAATGATGGGCAATTTCTCCTTCGGTGATTACTTCAAACCCGAAGCGATTGAATTTGCGTGGAATCTGGTCACCAAGGGCTTCAACCTGCCCAAAGACAAGCTTCTGGTCACTGTATTTGCAGAAGATGAAGACGCCGCAGGCCTGTGGCGCTCCATTGCCGGGCTGGATGACAGCCGCATTATCCGCATTCCTACATCAGATAACTTCTGGCGTATGGGCGATACCGGCCCTTGCGGCCCTTGCTCGGAAATCTTTTTCGATCACGGCCCGGATGTTCCCGGTGGCCCGCCCGGCTCCCCCGATGAAGATGGGGATCGGTTTGTCGAAATCTGGAACCTTGTGTTCATGCAGTATTTCGAAGACCCACCGGGCACACGCTCCCCGCTGCCGCGTCCCTCTATTGATACAGGGCTGGGGCTGGAACGCTTTGCCGCCATCATGCAGGGCAAGCGCGATAACTACGATACAGATACGTTTGTCGCCCTTATTCAGGCTTCGGCAGATCTCACACATCAGGCGGTTGATGGCCCATTCAAGGCCAGCCACCGCGTTGTGGCCGACCATCTGCGCTCTACCGCCTTCCTGATTGCCGATGGCGTGCTGCCCTCCAAGGATGGCCGTGGTTATGTGCTGCGCCGTATCATGCGCCGCGCCATGCGCCACCTGCACATGATGGGCACCACAGAACCCACGTTCTACAAGCTCCTGCCGGCTCTCATCCAGCAGATGGGCGGTGCGTATCCTGAACTGGTGCATGGTGAAGCCCTGATCCGTGAAACCATGCGCGGTGAGGAAGAACGCTTTAAAGCCATGCTGGATCGTGGCCTGCACCTGCTGGAAGAAGAAAAATCTCATCTGGCCAGTGGCGCATCCCTGCCGGGTGATGTGGCCTTCCGCCTGTATGATACGTTTGGCTTCCCCCTTGATCTGACGCAGGATGCCCTGCGTGGTTCCGGCCACGATGTGGACGTTAAGGGCTTTGAAGAAGCCATGGCTGTGCAGCGCCAACGCGCCCGCGCAGCATGGACAGGCTCTGGCGATATAGCCGTAGAAACCATCTGGTTTGAAGCGCGTGACAAGTTCGGGGCTTCCGAATTTCTGGGCTACAACACGGAACAGGCGGATGGTGAAGTTCAGGCCGTTATTGCTGGCAATGAATTCCTGAAAGAAGCCCCGGTGGGTTCTGAAGTAGCTGTGCTGCTGAACCAGACACCCTTCTATGGTGAAAGTGGTGGTCAGGCTGGTGATACCGGCTTCCTGACGGCCTCTGGCGTTAAAGTGGCCGTTACGGATACGCAGAAAAAAGCTGGGGATCTGATCGTGCATTACGGCACGGTTACGGAAGGCACATTGCGCCCCGGCATGGCTGTAACTGCCACGGTGGACCATGACCGCCGCAGCGCCATTCGCGCCCATCACTCCGCTACCCACCTGCTGCACGAAGCCCTGCGCCGCCACTTGGGTGCGCACGTGGCCCAGAAGGGCAGCCTGAACACCGCCGAACGCCTGCGCTTTGACGTAAGCCAGCCCCGCCCGATTACGGATGAGGAACTGGCAGCCATTGAAGCCGAAGTAAACAACCGTATCCGCGATAACTCGCAGGTTGTCACACGTTCCATGACACCGGATGAAGCCATTGCCGAAGGGGCTACCGCCCTGTTTGGTGAAAAATACGGTGATGAAGTGCGCGTGGTTTCCATGGGCGCTGGGGCCGACAACAAAAGCCCGTGGTCTATGGAACTGTGCGGCGGCACGCATGTAAACCGCACAGGGGATATCGGGCAGTTCCGCATTGTTTCAGAAAGCGGTGTTTCCGCTGGCGTGCGGCGTATTGAAGCCGTGGCTGGTAAAGCTGCGCAGGACCTGACTATTTCTAACGAACAGCGCCTGACCCAGATGGCCGCCATGATGAAGGTTTCTGTGGCCGATGCGCCAGAACGTCTGGCCGCTGTGCTGGAAGAACGCCGCCAGATGGAAAAACAGATTGCCCATCTGCAGCGCCAACTGGCCACCGGTAATGTTGCTGCGGCTGGTGTAGACAAAATTGGTGCGGCGCGTCTGGCCACCCGCAATGTGGGTGAAACGCCCCCGCGTGAACTCAAAGGGCTGGCCGAAACCATTCTCAAGCAGGGCAATGCCGATGTG
The DNA here is from genome assembly GCF_009914215.2 of Acetobacter pasteurianus. Lineage (NCBI taxonomy): Bacteria > Pseudomonadati > Pseudomonadota > Alphaproteobacteria > Acetobacterales > Acetobacteraceae > Acetobacter > Acetobacter pasteurianus. The sequence continues at coordinate 438,582 of NZ_CP039846.2, forward strand.
GTGGTGCTGATTTCCACCGCAGATGGCAAAGGCAGTGTTGTGGCCGCCGTTGGTCCGGAAATGGTGGAAAAAGTAGATGCCGTAGCCCTTGTGCGTGCTGCCAGTGCTGCCATGGGCGGCAAAGGTGGTGGCGGGCGGCGCGATATGGCGCAGGCTGGCGGCCCGGATGCTCAGGCGGCCGATGCCGCTTTTGCCGCCGTGCGTGAAGCCCTGAAGACCATGGCCTGAAACATCGGCCAGACGGGAAGGAACTCCTTGGTGCCTTCCCGTTTTCTTTCCTTCATGTTGGCTTTCGCGTAAGGATTACTCCATGTCGCTACTTGCTTCGCTAAAACTTGTTGTTGCGCGCCCACACCGGGAAGCGCGCCCTTTCCTTCTGGCATCTGGTGCCACGGCTGCTTTGGCCTACTGGGCTGGCCGTAAACTGCGCTGCCCGGTATTGCGCAACGTGGGCCATGCCAGCGCAGGCTTTTTTGGCTTCTGCCTGTATTTCTTCCGTGATCCGGAACGCGTCACCCCCGCGCGTAACGATGTGGCTGTGGCCCCGGCTGATGGACACATTGTTTCTATCGAAAAAGTAGCCCCGCCAGCAGAGCTGGATATGGGCACAGCACCGGTATGGCGCATTGCCACCTTCCTTTCCGTGCTGGATGTGCATGTTAACCGCATGCCTGCCGCTGGCACAGTTACGCGGGTGGCCTATCACCCCGGCCTGTTCCTGAACGCCAGCCTGGACAAGGCTTCCGAACAGAATGAACGCAATGCCCTCAGCCTTACCCTGCCCGATGGCCGTATGATGGCTGTGGTGCAGATTGCCGGGCTGGTGGCACGCCGCATTGTCTGCTCCGTAAAGGAAGGCGACAAGGTGGAAGCTGGTGAGCGCTTTGGCATTATCCGCTTTGGCTCCCGCACTGATCTGTATCTGCCGCCGGGTGTGGAACCTCTGGTTTCTGTCGGGCAGACAATGGTAGGCGGTGAAACCGTCATGGCGCGGTTGTAAAACAGAGCAATCGTGACACAACCTTCCTCATCTCCTTCTGCTCCTGCGCAGCAGACTTCCGAAACACCGCGCCGTCGTCGCCGTTTGCGGCGGCGGGTCCGCAGCAAAATACGTGGGCCATCCTTTAACCGGCTCATTCCCAATATTCTCACCATGTTGGGGCTTTGCGGTGGCCTTATGGGCATGCGTTTTGCGGTGGACGGGCGTTTTCAGGCCGCTGCCGTGGCCTTGCTGATTTCCGCTTTTATTGATGGGCTGGATGGCCGCATTGCCCGGCTGCTACGCGGTTCCACCCGCTTTGGCGCTGAGTTTGACAGCCTGTCGGACTTTTTGTGCTTTGGGGTGGCGCCTTCCTTCCTGCTGTACTTCTGGGCATTGAAGGATGGCGGGCGGTATGCCTTTTTGCCGTGCATTATGTTTACCGTATGCATGGCGCTCCGGCTGGCGCGCTTTAACGCCAATCTGGATGGTGAGCATCATCAGCCCAAATATGCCAGCAACTTCTTTACCGGCGTGCCCGCACCCGCAGGTGCCGGGCTGGCTCTTTTCCCGCTCTTTTTGGGGCTGGAAGCACAAAAGCTGGGGATAGACTGGCTTTATCGGCTAACACGTCTGCCGTGGATTCCCACGCTCACCTTGGCAAGCACAGGGCTGCTGCTGGTTTCTACTTTGCCGGTCTGGTCGTTCAAAAACTTCAAGGTGCCTGCCCAGTATGTTCTGCCCCTTATGCTGGGCACAGGGCTGTATGCTGTAGTGCTGGTGGCAGACCCGTGGGCCGCTTTGGCCGCTGCGGGCGTGATTTACGTTTTTCTTCTGCCCCTTAGCCGCCTGAGCTTTCTACGGCTTAAAAAAGCGGCAGAAGATCTGCAAACCGATGAAGACGACATAGAAGAAACCCCAGCACCTTCACACGGCTGAGGTTTCAGTTTCCTTTGGGGGTACGGCCTGTTTGCCAAACAGAGAACACAGGCCGTTTAAAACATCCTGAGGCGCAGGCGGGCAGCCGGGTATTTTCAAATCTATGGAAACCCGGCGCTCCAGCCCACCCAATACCGTATAATTTTCAGGAAACACGCCGCCATCCAAGGCGCAGCTTCCTACGGCAATCAGCCCTTTGGGGGTTGGCATGGCCTGCCATGCAGCTTCCAGCACCGGGGCCATGGCACGGGTAAGCGCGCCCGTTATCAGCAACACATCGGCATTGCGGGGCGATGTTACAAAGCCAAAACCTGCGCCTTCCATATCGTATGGCGCATATCGCAGGGCCTGAAGTTCCATTCCGCAGCCGCCACAGCCGCCTGTATCAACATGGAACAGAAGCAGCGGCCAGCGTGGGCCTACGGGCTTCATGCGCCGCATGTCCTGCCTGAAGGCTGCATCAAATACCGCGCGTATCAGCCCCATGTGTTTTTGCCTTTCATTCCGCCCGCCTGCACTGCTTACTGATCCAGCGCTGCTGCGTTGATATCCAATGATCGTGCAAGCAAGGCAACATCATCTGGCTGATGGCCCGGCAATATGGCCTCAAACGTCAACAAAGCGGCAGAAGATGGATTGCGGGCAAACACCTGTTCCACCCGGCCCTCTTTTAGGCGTACCCAGTACAGAATACCGCCCCACGGGCCTTCCACCATGCCTGTGCCTTCACTATCCTGCATGGAAAGCTGCACACTGCCACCTGCTGTAAGCCCGATGCGGGATGCCACTTCATCCAGCATGCGCAGGCTTTCGCCCACTTCTTCCAGCAAAAGCATGGCGCGGTCTTCCGCCGTGCCGTCCTGCCTGCCAGAGGTAAAACGCCATATGCCTTCATAACCCGGCATCATGCGGCGGCCATCACAATCCCACCCGGCGGCACGTGCTGTGGGGCCATCCAGCCCCACACGCTCCAGCAAATCTGCCGTAACCTTACCCATGCCTGCCAACTGCATGGAAAGGCCCGGATATTCCTGCCACAAGGCCAGCAAGGCCGGATAGTCACGCTCTGCCACTTCACACAGGCGGCCACACATATCACCCATTTGCGTCGCATGACGCAGGGAGAGGCCACCGGGCGCGCAGACATCCATCAACAGGCGTGAACCGGTAATGGGCGCGGCTTCCTGTATCAGTTTTTCACGTAACCCCATGCAGCCAGAGGCCACCAACCGCGCCCCAACCAGACGCGCCATATCCGCCAGCAGAAAAAGATGGTGACAAATACGTTCCAGTTCCAACAAGGCAACACGTAGCAGACGGATTTCCGGGCCTACCTGCTCCTTGCATGCATCTTCCACAGCCAAGCAAAACGCCACCTGATGCGCTACAGATTGCCCAGCCGCCACACGTGCGCTGAGTTTGCAGGCATCTTCCACACGGCTATTGCGCCAGCGCAGTTCCATGCCTCTATGCGCATAACCGGTTACGGTTTCCGCTGCGCGAATACGCCCTTCTTGCATGGCCAGCGCCACATGCAAGGGTGGTTCCATACCGCCTGTGGCTGGGCCCCAGCCATCTGCCATATCACCCTCTTGGTGCATATGCTCAGCGGGCTGGAAATGGATAAGCCCTTTTTGCCCACCCCCTGCACCCGGATGCTCCGCCAAAGGTGTTGAGGATGACCATACATCATGGTCCAGCAAGGGCCTTACATCGGTTGCCCACATGCCCTCTGCGCCATACAGATCATAAATGCGGCGTTCATACAGGCAGGAAATATCTCTTGCGGGGGAAAGTGCGGGGTATCGGCCATCTTCCAGCGCCAACGTGGCCGCCAATGGCTGACCATCTGGCAGAAACAGTGCGTGCACATCTGTGCCATCGCACCACAGCCCTACAAATGGCAGATCATCATGCTTGAGCGCATCTACCAGATCACGCCATGCCATTTCTTGCAGCCTAAAACGCCACGGAGTTTCCGTTTCTTCACCCGCCCAGATATGAGAAGCTGCATTCATATCAGAAAGCTCCCAGCATCATGGCCAGTGGCACCAGCAGGCCCGTTGCTGTCAGCACGGAGCAGGCCACACGCCCGGCGGCATCCTGTGGCCAGAAGTGATGCGTAATATCCCGCGCAGGCACAGCCCGCGTAACCGCCGCCAGAATGCCCGCAACCGTAAGCAGCGCCAACGGCCATGACCAATCGCTCATCATGGAAAGCAGAAGCAGGCACCCCACAAACGGTGCGCCGGGTGGAAAACATGCCAAGGTGTTAACGGCCCAGCCACGGCCCGCACGCCCACCACCAGCAAGGCACCAGCCGCATAAAAACAGCAAAGCCGCCACATCGGCCTGAATACCAACGGCTATTAGCGCCAGTGCGGATGGAAAGGTGCGGAACAGCCTTTGCCTGTCTGGAAAGCGCCCAGCACAGGCGGTAAGCCACACAGAAAGCAGGCCACACAGCACAAGAGCTGTTTCAAACGCCTCGCCCCCATGCGTGCGCAGGCGCATGGCCAGCAGCAAAGCCGCCCCTGCAAAAGGCAGAAACAGGAAGGTATCGTTTTCATCCTGCCAGAATTGCCCAAACGGAGAAAGGCCGGTAAGCACAACCAAACCACAGGCCATCAGCAAGCCAGAAACAACGGTGTTAGCTGGCAATAGCAGGCCGGAAAGCACCAAAAACGTGCCAACCGAGCCATTGCGAATAAGCCCCCACCCCATTCTGGCCTGCCCAGCCGGGCGGGTAAAAACAAACACGCCCCATGCCAGAGCGGCTTCCAGAATACCCAAGCCCACAGCAGGGTCTGGCGCAATACAGGCAAGCCCCGCCAAAGCAGTGGAAACATGCGGCAGGCTACGCACCAGCCTGTCATGCAGGATGCCGTTTTCAAGCACCATCAATAGCAGGCCAAAAGCCAGCATCACACGCCCGGCACGCTGTACGGGGTCATCATCCCACCCAGCGGCCACTGCGCCCGATGCGGGAAACACAAAAACTGCCAGCGCCAGAACGCAGCCTATGGCGGACATCCATATTGCCAGCTCACGGCTGCGCGCCACAGGCACCGCACATACGGCTGCTGCCCCCAAAAAGGGCCACACAAATGCCAGTGCCGCCAGAAACATGCCTGCCCCTGCTGTGCCTGTCATGCTGCATCTCCGTTCTTTTCTGAAGAGTCGGGAGAAGATTTTTTACGTGCAGAAGGTGGGCGCAACGGCACCACGCGCGGCATAATACGGTGGATGCACATGCCCCCAAGCACAGCCACAACAGCACCGGCCAGCCCAGCTACACCCACCACAGAGGGCTGAGACGCCTGCACGCCGCACAACAGCACCCCCTCAACACAGGTAAGCAACCCGGCCCACTGCCACACCATGCTTTGCCGGCAGATAACAGAAACCAGACCAGCCACAACCACGCATAAACTGGCAGGAAACACCGCAACACCTGCGCGCGTGCAGGCCAAAAGCAGCAACACCATCAGCCCCAGTGCAAAAAACGGTATGGCACTTCCCGTACGTTCCCGCGCGGCATCATGCTGATAGCGCAGCAAAAACAAAATCGGCCCGATGGCAAACACCACGGCCATAGCCGCCCCGGCCTGTTGCAAAGGCGTATGCCCATCCACCAACATGGCGGCGGCTGCAACCAAGCCCAGCAAAGGCAAAAACCCGATACCGCGCGCCACAACGCACAGTGCCAGCAAGGGCATGAGAATGGCGGCCAGTGTCATGAAGGTTCTCCTTCTGGCGCTGGCTCTGTGGAATAGCCTTGGGTGTTTTCATCCTCCACGTTGTGGTTTTCCGGCTCCGCAGGTGGAGCAGCAACGTGAGAAGACGTGACCTGCCACGCCAGAACGCCCAGCAGAAAAATGGCTCCCAGCCGCACCCGTGCCCTGCGCCCTGCTGGCAGCAACGCCATACGCAACACGGCCAGCATAAGGGATGCCACAAGCAGCTTGAACATCCATAGGCCCAAGCCTTCCACACATTGGGTCAGCCAGTTTTCCGCCCCGCTTTCTCCCGGCATGGCCAAGCTGCCTGCCCATGCCACATCTGCCGCCAGCGTAACCCAGCACATCTGCATGCAATCTGCGGCCAAAAGCCACATGGCTCTATCCGGGCCAGAAAGTGTGGCAGAGGCTGTTTGCTCATCCTGCCTTGCCAAGGCTGTTGCCAGAAACAGCGCCACACCTGCCAGAACGTAAGGCGCACCTTCCGTAATGGGAGAAAGCACATGCAGCCTGCCCAGAAAGGCCACCAGATCATGCGCTCCGGTTAGCAACAGCACGGGGGTTAATACGGGCAATAGCAACGCATCTGCCACAATGGCCGCGCACCCTTGTTGTGCGGCAGAGGCCTCCTGCACAGCCTGAGGCAGATCCAGCAAAACACCTACGGCCACCAGAATGGTGCACACAAGCAGCATACCCGGCGCAGGAAAGCCCGGCATAGTGAGTGTAAATACAGGCACCAGCCCACAGGCCAACACCGCCAGCACCAACGCCAAGGCACAAAAAACGCCATTCAGCCCATCTTGCCGCCCGTATAGTGAAGGACGGCGAAACTGATGCCAGATTTCCTGCCATCTCCCCCCTGCGGGAAAGCGCGGTTCACCTACCAATCGACCGGCAAGACGATGCACCCACCCAGCAAACCACGGCGCCACCAGCACCATAAGGGCCGCCTGAATAGCCAGAGCCGCAACGCAGCCAAACGCCCAGCCCCATGTCAAATCCTGCTTCATTTTCCTACAAACAGCCCCACCAGCAGGCCACCACCCAAAAGCAGCAGAATCAGCACAAGGCCCTGTGTTTCACACCATTCGGCCCCTCGAAACAACCAGCGCCTGCCATAGCGCAGGGCCACGCGGCCACGGCGGGCCAGCCTTCTGTCCTTTCGGGTTTCTGTTGCAAGCCCAAAAAGCGCCATGCAGGCGGGCCATAAAGGGGCAGTACCTTCGTAAGAAACCGTATGGCCTTCAGCAGGCTGGATGATAGGAGCACCTTGGCGCCACACTGGCACTGGCTTGATAACACGCCCAAAAGGCAGAAAGCCCAGCAGCCGCACCAACAGGGCAGCAGCGGCCAAAGCCGCGCCCAATGCCAACAGTGTAAAAACAGGCGTAAAGCTGGCCCCTCCGCCTTCCAGCCAGATTGTGGCAATGCGGTTCCACTTGAGCGGCGGCACAACAGGCCCGACCACCAGATGATCTGCCAGCGAAAGCCATACCCCCGGCAACAGCACAAGCAACAGGGCCGCTCCGGCACATATCCAGCTTGGCCACACAAACTCAGCCGCCACAGGGGCCTGATGTGGCTGAAAAACGGTGGAAGGAAACAGTAGCGCGGCACCAGCCCGCAGCAACCCTGCCCCCATAAGCACCATAATGCTGCCCAGCAGCGTAAGCAGCAGCATTATGGTTAATGCGCCCACGGGTTGCGCCACGGCAATGGCATCATACGCGCCAACAAGCAGGCTCCATAAAACGGCAAACCCGCCAAATGGCGGCATAATGGAAAACAGCATTAACAAGCCCGCAACCAGCACATGCCCAGAAAGAGAGGCAATACGGCGCTTGGGTTCTGCCTGCTGCCATTGGGCCAGCCATAGCAAACCAATAAGGGCCAGCATGGGCGCGCCCATACCCAGAATAATGGCCATACGGAATGTTTCCATACCACCAAAGCTGGAAACCAGAGCCAGCGCAACAGCCACCACCAATATGCCATACCACGCAGCACACAGGCCGGATGCAATACGTGCCAGCCCCTTATCCCGCATGGCTTGCAGAGTGCCTGTTGCCGCCACCAAACATCCGCTCGCCACCAGCATGACCTGCGGCAGCACGGAAAGTTCGCCCACCTCTGCCAACAGACGGCCCAGCAAAAACAGCCCCACCATGCCGGGCAACACAGCCGTAGGCCCTTTTTGCACAGAAACCGCCCAGCCCATCAGCAGCACTGTCAGGCACAAAAGCGGTACGCAAAACGGGCTATCAGCGGGAATACAGGCTGGCAGCACGGCAAATGGCAGGCACACACTGCGCCACCCACCTGCGGCCAGAAGCACCAATGCAGTGCCGGTAAGCAACCCGAAAACAAGAGGCGAAAGGGCCAGAAAGCCCACACCCACAAACACGCAGGCCAGTGCCGCGGCACCGCTACCGGCTACGCCACCGGCAAATGCCAGCAAAACAAGCATGGGCAAGGCCGGACCATCCAGCCCGAAAACCGGAAACCAGCTGAGCTCCCCCTCCAGCTTGCACGCAGCCCCCACAATGGCCAGCACGCCAGAAAGCGCCCACAGGCCACCCATAATTTCTGCCCGCCAAACCGCAGCGCCGCGCAGAAGCCTGTCTGGCAGCACTGCAAAAACGCCCAGCGCAGCAAATATTGCCAGCAAACTGCAAAGAACAAAGGAGGTGAAAATGGAACCCGGCCCCAACCTGCTATGAAATCCGGCGGATAACACCATGACAGCCGGTTAATGACAATCTATTCAGCGCCGCGAAATGCGCGAAACGTATTTTCTGTCCTGTATCGCCTTTGCGGTGCCCCTTACCGGCAACAGAGAGCGGGAGAGCCAACGCTGCCGCAGCCTTACTGGGAGAGAGAGTGCTGAATACTCATCCCGCACCGCTTCCACCAGTATCAAGCTACCGGCGCCGGGGCATAGCACCTTGCCCGCAATATCCATTTTTCGCCCGTTATGGCGCATCCAGCGCATGGCACCCGTGGGCAGAAAAAGGGCTTCATCCCACTGTTCTGGCTTGAGCATGGCCGCAGCCAGCATTTGCCTGAGACATCGACGCGAAAAAGCCGCATCGTGCCTAAATGGCGTGCCCCGCAACCGCGCCCGGCCACCAAAACGGCTGGGCACAATTAACAGCAGCCTGCCATCATGTTTCATCACCTGCCCGGCAGCCCGCAGAACAGACACCGATTGTTTGCGATCATCCAGTGCGTGCACCATTAGCACGCGGTCAAACTGCTCGGGTTGAAACGGCAGGCTGTGCATATCCACCACACAGCTTCTGCCTAAAGGAGGTGCCGCGCCCCATTGCGGCGCATTGCCCGCAACCAAACAGGCTGGTGTGTTTTTACCGCTCTCCAGCTTTTCCAGATACGCAGCGGCATGCCCCAAACCCAGCACGGCGTGCTGCTGCCCCAGATCTGGCCAGAACCAGCGCAGGCGTTCACCAACCAGAGCCAGAAAACACTGGCCTCTTGCTGTTGTGTAAAAACTGCTTTCCGGCGGCATGACATCGAGCATTCTGCATGTCTATCATACGGTTTGTGACCCCGTCATGATTTGCCTTCCCTATTCCCAAACTTTCACAGCAGGAGTTTTCCCCATGCCTTTGGATGTTCAGGCCATTCCCGTTCTATCCGACAATTACGCGTGGTTTCTGCGTGATACGGAAACAGGCGCCACCGCAGTAGTAGACCCCGGAGAGGCCACACCCGTTGCCGACTTTATTGAAAAGGAAGGCGGACGGCTGGATCTGATTTTGCTCACGCACCATCATCATGACCACACCGGTGGCGCAGAAGCGCTACGCCAGCGCTATCATGCGCGTGTGGCTGGCCCTGCCGCCGAACAACAACGTATGCCGCCACTGGATATTACACTGCATGACCAAGACAGCATTGCCGTAGGGGCATGCACAGGCACTGTTATTGCTGTTCCGGGCCATACGCTGGGACATATTTGCTATGACTTCCCCAACCCGCCCTCTCTATTTTGTGGAGATACGCTGTTCAGCCTTGGCTGTGGCCGACTGTTTGAGGGCACTGCCGAACAGATGTTTGAAAGCCTGCACAAGCTGGATGCTCTGCCAGATGCAACGCGCGTGTATTGCGGGCACGAATACACGTTGGGCAACAGCGCCTTTGCCCTGCATGCAGAGCCACATAATGCGGCCCTGAAGGAACGTGTGACCGAAGTGCGCCGCCTGCGAGCGGAAAACAAACCCACCGTGCCTTCCACATTGGGGATGGAACGCGCCACCAACCCCTTTTTACGCGCGCAGAACGTGCAAGCCTTTGCCCAACTGCGCCGCGAAAAAGATACATTCTGACCTCTTCAGTTTGCAGGGGCGTGCCCGGCTTGTGCTGCGGTTTCCTGCGCGGCATGCCGCGCCGCCTGAAAAACAGGTTGCAAGGCAGAAACGGGCAGTGTTCCCAACTGCATGGTGCCGTTACGCAACATAAGTGGCATTTGCAGGTTGCCCGGCTGCTCCCGCGTAACACGCGCCAACATAGTGGCCATGCCCGTGGCCTCCTGCGCGGAGAGTGTGCCTTCACGCCGCAAATTTTCTAAAAAGGGCTGCCAGTTTGCAACGCTCAGCCAGAAATCACCCGTGGGGTGTAAAAGTTCTCCGCCGCGCACCTGCCCTGTCATGTTCAGGTTAAGGTCTCGCCAGTGGGCTGTAAAACGCTGCACCAACACATCAGGCCATGCAGCCGCACCACTGGATGGAAAAATGCTTTCGCGCACATTTGTGGTCGGCCCCGGTATAGCAATAGCAGCCTGCACATGCTCCAGCACTGTTTGCCACCCCGTTATGCCCCACCGTTGAGCCTTAACAAAAACGGCAGCCGTGCTTTGTTCCTGCGTGGCCCGCATGTTCCAGAAGGCTTTGCCACGCACATTTTGCAGAACCATATCTCCCATATGGCTGGCACCGGCAGGAAACAGCACATGCAGGAACGGTGCCTGAAAAACGGCATGGCCTGCCGCCTTTCTGCTTAACGGAAGATCAAGCTCTATGGGGTCTCCCTCCATACGCAGCACAACGGGAGCATCTTCCCCTTCCTGCTCATTATGGAGGGTTTCCATCACCATTGGGCTAATCAGCCGCACATGCACGAAAAAGGGCCGCCAGAACGCGGTATCTGCCGTAACGCGGGCCGCCGCATAAATGATCTGAAAAGCAGAAGACCGCGCAGCTAATAACGGCGTGCACACCATGCGCATATTTTGCGTATCCAACTGCGCATACCAAGGCCATCCATTTACCGCGCCGGATGAGTAATGTGCCTGACACCCCGATGGCATGTTATCTGCCTGCTTTTGCAGATACTGCGCACTTGCCCACCAATAGCCACTTAAAACCAGAAAGCAGCCGCCAGCCCCCACTGCAACACTAAGAAGCTTTTTTTTCATTCACACCCTTTTCCTGAACATTCATGGCAGTTTTCTACAGAGTCCCGCCTTTTATCCACAGGCAAGGGTGCTTCGCCCTTATTGTGTCACATTCACACAAATTTGGAGGGAAAACCTGATGCTGTTTTTTACGGGAAAACACCGCCCCCCTAAAAAGCCCTTGATATGAAAGACAAAAAGACGACAGTTTTGTCTTTCACAAAAAATTTACAAAGTATTCGTTTTGCATTTAACAGATGTTTACAGAAAAACCGCCCCGATTACTGATGTGATCGCACATATGGTCAAAAGAAATTCCACAAAGTTATCCACATGCTTTGGGGGTTTATCCCCCGTCATCAGGCTATGGGCTGGAATGTTTTTTCCTGTTCACGCCATCCTGCTTCAATATCCGCCAACAGGGCGGCGCGCTTGGCTGGGCCTACGGCTGGGCCAATGGCAATGTGCAAAACGCCAGAGCGCTTGAAAAACGCATTGCGCCCCCAGAACAGGCCAGAATTGGTGGCAACCGGAATAACCGGCAGCTTGGCGTGGTTGGCCATAGCGGCAATGCCCGGCTTAAGCGCCACGTGCTCACCCGGTGCCGTGCGTGTGCCTTCAGGAAAAATAATAATCTGCCGGTTTGCCTTCAGCGCTTTGTCTGTTTCCTGCAACAACATACGCATGGCCTTGGCCCCTGCTGCACGCTCAATGGGCATCATACCAGTTAAAACCAGCATAGGGCCAAGCAAGGGAATACGCCGCAATTCACCCTTCATGACATAACAGGGGCGGGGCAGCAGCAACATCCATACCAGCGTATCAAAAGCGGATTGATGTTGAGAGGCAATAAGCGCCGGACCATTGGCAGGCAGATGCTCCAGCCCCGTAATTTCCACCTTTACGCCGCAGATACTGCGAAACAGCGCCAGAACAAGCCGAGACCACAATTTTGCATAAGGCAGCGCCAGCCCATGCGCAAACCAGCGGATGGGAAAAGCCCCAACGCCCATAAGCAGCGTAAGCAGAAAAGCCAGAACGTTAAACAGAACGGAACGAAGCACAGACATTCAAAAAACCCGGCGTAGCCTCAAAGATCATTCAGGACATGTTGCATCTGGACACCAGAAAAAAAGCCCATATGCAAGCGGCAAGCATGCAGGGGCTGCATCTGCCATGCCGGTTTCGGCTGGCATCCACCTGCCCCACGCTGTATAGAAAAGCCCGATCTGCACAGGAAGACAGGATAACATGAGCGATTACAAGGTTAAGGATCTCTCTCTCGCTGAGTGGGGCCGCAAGGAAATTTCCATTGCCGAAGGCGAAATGCCCGGCCTGATGGCCCTGCGCGAGGAATACGGCCAGAGCAAGCCGCTGAAAGGCGCACGCATTGCCGGCTGCCTGCACATGACCATCCAGACCGCCGTGCTGATTGAAACACTGGTGGCCCTTGGCGCCACGGTCCGTTGGTCATCTTGCAACATCTTCTCTACGCAGGACCACGCTGCGGCTGCCATTGCTGCTGCGGGCATTCCCGTATTTGCATGGAAAGGCCTGTCGGAAGAAGAATTCTGGTGGTGCATTGAACAGACAGTGAAGGGCCCCGATGGCTGGACCCCGAACATGATTCTGGATGACGGCGGTGATCTGACCGTGCTGATGCACGACAAATACCCCGAACTGCTGGCCAACGTGAAAGGCCTTTCTGAAGAAACCACAACAGGTGTGCACCGCCTGTGGGAAATGCAGAAAAAAGGCACGCTGAAGGTTCCGGCCATTAACGTGAACGACAGCGTTACCAAATCCAAATTCGATAACCTGTATGGCTGCCGCGAAAGCCTGGTGGACGCAATCCGCCGTGGCACAGACGTGATGATGGCTGGCAAGGTTGCCGTTGTTGCCGGTTATGGTGATGTGGGTAAAGGTTCTGCTGCTTCCCTGCGCAATGCAGGCTGCCGCGTTCTGGTTACGGAAGTAGACCCTATCTGCGCCCTTCAGGCTGCCATGGAAGGCTACGAAGTGGTGACGATGGAAGAAGGTGCACCCCGTGGTGACATCTTTGTCACCGCCACCGGCAACGTGGACGTGATTACGCTTGACCACATGCGCGCCATGAAAAACCGCGCCATTGTGTGCAACATCGGGCACTTTGATTCTGAAATCCAGATCAACGCGCTGCGTAACTTCACGTGGGACAACATCAAGCCGCAGGTGGACGAAGTTGTGTTCCCCGATGGCAAGCGCCTGATTGTGCTGTCCGAAGGCCGTTTGGTGAACCTTGGCAACGCCACGGGCCACCCCTCCTTCGTGATGTCCGCTTCCTTCACCAACCAGACACTGGCCCAGATTGAACTGTGGACAGCCCCGGAAGGTAAATACGAAGCCAAAGTGTACACCCTGCCCAAAAAGCTGGATGAAAAAGTTGCTGCCCTGCATCTGGCCAAGGTTGGCGCACACCTGAGCAAGCTGAACAAAGAGCAGGCTGAATATATTGGCGTGCACGTTAACGGCCCGTTCAAGCACCACGACTACCGCTACTGATTTTTTAAATCGGTGCACAAAAAGGGGTATGGGCTGCCAGTTGGCCCATACCCCTTTTTTTATATTCTGCCTGCTTTGCCTGTGCGGCAGAGGCTGCCTTTTTCCGGCCATGTCTTGTAAAAAAACTTAATATTCAGAAAGCATTAAGCGCTCTATGCAACAAGCAATGCTGCTGTATGCTTAGGGGTATTGCATGGCTTGCCTTTAAGCATTCTGCTTCTTGTATTGTAAAAGTCATGCTGGCTCTTGCGAAAGGATTTCTGAACATGAGCATTTTTGGCTCCATTCTCTCCGCCATTTTCCATCATGCCAAGGCTGCCACGCCAGACACCACATCCCCTGCTAATGCTGGCGCACAGCCTTCTGCTGCTGCCGCTGCGGCTCCGGGCACCATTCCGCCTGCTGGCACGCCGGTAAATGTTGATGCCGTGCTGGCCGATATGGCTGCAAAAAATGGCCAGAACCTGAACTGGCAGGAGTCCATTGTGGATCTGCTGAAGCTTCTGGGCCTCGACAGCTCCCTGGATGCCCGCAAGAAACTGGCTGGCGAACTGGGCTATACGGGTGACACGAACGACAGCGCCACCATGAACGTATGGCTGATTAAAGAAGTGCGCCAGAAACTGGCCGAAAACGGCGGCAAAGTGCCTGCTGGCCTGTAATATCTGGTAAGAAAAACCAGTTTTACCGGTTAAAACAAAAGGCGTGCTGCTTACGGGCGGCACGCCTTTTTGTTGCGGCATAAGGCAGGCACAGGCGGCGTTTGGTTTCAGCCGCTAAACATTACGCCCTGCCCGCCCTTTAATTACCCACGCGCAGCTAATTTGGATGGGCCTGCATTTTCCTTAAGTGCTGCGGTTTTATCTGAATCCGGGTGATAATCAGCCGAATCCACCACCACTACGGCGACGCCAGAAATAGCGGTGGGTTTTCTATCTGGCCGCAACAGGGCTTTAAAACGCATATCCACGGCAGCCCATTGCTCATATTCCGCATCTATCAGGCCGTGCTTATCAATAAACACGTTTAACGATGCCGGAATACGAATGCAGCCTTCAGATGCCGTATGGCCGAGCCGTTGTTCCAGATAAACGGGATCTGTTGCGTGCATTTCCAGCCGGATCTGGCCTTTTTCCCGGCTGGGTAGCCAGCCTTTTTCGGCCCACTGCCAGCCAAAATCCCACACCCGCATGCCCTTGATACCGTTACCGCGAATACCATTTTCATTTTTGGTGCCAAGCGCGCGGTAGCCAAGCCGATCAGCCGTGTTGGTGAACACCCCGGTGGGCGTAATGTAATAATACTTGCGCCCCGTAGTGCCTGTAGAAACCTTGGTGCTACCAATAACCTGCCAGTCTGGATCATTCGGCAAGGCCAGAATCAGGCACAGGCGCTGCACCGAAGGATTACGATCCACCACTACCAGCACCTGAGGCCGATCAATAACGTATCCGGCCTGCTCCAACTGCTGGCGGGCCAATGCAATCCATGCGGTTTTACGTGCGGTTGAAACTTTAAGGGCTACGGGCACTTCATGCCGGAAATCCCGCGTAAGGCCATCAGCTTCCTTACGGGCTTCTTCATTATCCACCACAGGCATTGGGGGAAGCTGCGCGGCTTCCTCTGGCGGTGGTGTGTAAGGCACATGGCCATCCGGCGCTTCCTGCGTGGGGGCCGGAGTTTGCGCGCCATCACCCTGTATGGATGATTTTTCTGGCCGGGATTCTTCGGTTTGAGAGGCCGCATCTGGCGCAGGCGTTTGGGCCGCAGCAAGCCCGCCCGGTGCCAAAAGCAGGCTACCAGCCATTGCCCATACAGTTGGATGCCTTGGCACGAACATGCCACCTCTCTCCCATCTTCTGAATAGGAGAGAGTATGGCACCACTTTCAGTTAGAAGGAAACTTTCAGATGTTGATCGCGCGGTTGTCAGCACCCAGCGCGGCTTCCTTCACGGCTTCACTCAGGGTTGGATGTGCGTGGCACACGCGGCCGATATCTTCGGCAGAGGCCCCAAATTCAATGGCCATTGTGGCTTCGGCAATTAGTTCGCCAGCACATGGGCCAATAATGTGCACACCCAGAACACGGTCTGTCTGCTTATCTGCCAGCACCTTTACAAAGCCATCCGTCATGCCCAAAGCGCGGGCACGGCCATTGGCCATGAAGGGGAACTTGCCGATTTTGTAAGCCACGCCCTTGTCTTTAAGCTGCTCTTCCGTAAAGCCAACGGAAGCAACTTCCGGCCATGTGTAAATCACACCCGGAATGGCATCGTAATTCACATGCCCAGCCTGACCAGCCAGCAGTTCTGCCAAGGCCACGCCTTCTTCTTCTGCCTTATGGGCCAGCATAGGGCCTGCAATCACATCGCCAATGGCGTAAATGCCCGGCACGCTGGTGGTGTAATGGGCATCCACCTCAACACGGCCACGCTTATCCAGCGCAATACCGGCTTCTTCCAGACCCATGTTCTTGCTGGCAGCCGTGCGGCCTACAGCAACCAGAACCACATCGGCCTCAAGTGTTTCGGCAGCACCACCGGCTGAAGGTTCAACCGTCAGCACCACGCCTTTTTTGGTTTTTTCGGCTTTGGTGACCTTATGGCCCAGCTTCATCTTGAAGCCCTGCTTCACCAGCAGTTTCTGGAACTGCGAGGCCACTTCGTTATCCGTACCCGGCACCAGACGATCAAGGAATTCAACAACGGTTACGTCGGCACCCAGACGGCCCCATACACTGCCAAGTTCCAGACCAATTACGCCGCCACCAATCACCACAAGGCGCTTGGGCACTTCGGAAAGTTCCAGTGCACCGGTAGAGGTGACAATAACTTTCTCATCTATTTCAATGCCCGGCAGGTTGGCACTGTTGCTGCCGCTGGCAATAACAATGTGCTTGGCAGTTACCGGCTTGCCATCCACGCTCAGGCGGCCTGTGCCTTCCACCTTGCCGTGGCCTTTCAGCCAGGTGATGCCATTCTTCTTGAACAGATATTCAACGCCCTTCACGTTGGCGCCCACAATATCTGCCTTACGGGCCTGCATACGGGCCAGATCCAGCTTTACGCTATCAATCACCACACCATGCGCGGCAAAATCGTGCCCGGCTGCATGATAATTTTCGGAAGACTGAAGCAGCGCCTTGGACGGAATACAACCCACATTCAGGCAGGTGCCACCAAGTGTTGCACGCTGTTCAACACATGCCACTTTAAAGCCAAGCTGTGCAGCACGAATGGCGCACACATACCCACCCGGGCCAGCACCAATCACCACCACATCGTAATCTGTTTCTGCCGGAGCCTGCTGTGCTGGTGCGGCTGCGGCGGCTGGTTTGGCTTCTTCTGCCTTGGCAGCAGGTGCAGCTTTTGCAGCGGGGGCAGAACCAGCGGCACCGGCTTCCAGCGTAGCCAGCACAGCGCCAACTTCTACTTCATCACCTTCTTTAACGGCATGATTTTCAAGCCGGCCAGATGCCGGAGCAGGCACTTCCACGCTTACTTTATCTGTTTCCAGCTCAACAACTGGTTCATCTACCTTTACAGCTTCACCCGGCTGCTTCAGCCACTTCCCCACCGTGGCGGTCGTAACGCTTTCTCCAAGTGTGGGAACTTTAATTTCAATAGGCATGGGTCTCGTCTCGCTCACGTAGGGATATGCAGAAAAATTGGCCGAAGGGGCACGTATTCACCCCTTCGGCAACCGCGCTATCAGACTTCAATCAGAAGGCGGCGGGGGTCTTCCACGTTCTGCTTCACCCGCACAAGGAAGCTGACGGCTTCCTTGCCATCTACAATGCGGTGATCATAAGAAAGGGCAATATACATCATCGGGCGGATCACCACCTGCCCGTTCACTGCCACCGGGCGTTCCTGAATGGAGTGCATGCCCAGAATACCGGACTGAGGTGCATTCAGGATGGGGGTAGACAGCAGAGAACCGTAAATACCGCCATTGGTGATGGAGAAGGTGCCGCCAGAAAGCTGATCCAGCTTCAACGTGCCTTCACGCGCTGCCTTGCCAAAACCTGCAATGGTTTTTTCAATTTCGGCATAGCTCATCTTATCGGCATCACGGATAACCGGCACCACCAGCCCGTTTGGCCCACCCACGGCAATGCCGAGGTTTACGAAATCACGGTAGATGACATCATCACCGTCAATTTCTGCGTTAATGGCCGGGAACTCTTTCAGGGCAGCCACAACAGCGCGGGAGAAGATGGACATATAGCCCAGCTTGACACCGTGCTTTTTAACAAACGAGTCCTGATATTCGGCACGCAGCGCCATGGCGCCGGACATGTCGATTTCATTAAACGTTGTCAGCATGGCCGCCGTGTTCTGTGCTTCCTTCAGGCGGCGAGCAATGGTGCGGCGCAGGCGCGTCATCTTCACGCGTTCTTCACGCGGGTCATCATTACGCGGCGGCTTGGGGGCTGCGGCTGGTGTTGCAGCCTGCGGGTTGGCCAAAAAGCCCAGCACATCCCCTTTGGTAATGCGGCCACCAAGGCCGGTGCCTGCAAGCTGCTGTGCGCTCAGGCCGTTTTCAGCCATCATCTTGCGGGCTGCGGGCAGAGCAGCACCGGCATCTACTGCCGGAGCCGGGGCTGCGGCCTTAGGTGCTGGTGCGGCTGCTTTTGCCGGAGCGGCAGCCGTTACGGGTTCTGCTTTCTTTTCCGGGGCAGCGGCTTTTGCGGCTGGTGCAGTACCGGCCTTGGCGGGTTCCAGCGTGGTCAGCAATGCGCCCACTTCTACTTCCTGGTCTTCCTTGGCAGCCTGTGGGCCCAGAATACCAGCCTGCGGCGCAGAAACTTCCACGCTCACTTTATCGGTTTCCAGCTCAACAATCGGTTCATCTGCCTGCACCGCTTCGCCCGGCTGCTTCAGCCACTTGGCCACGGTTGCTGTGGTTACGCTTTCACCCAGTGTCGGCACCTTGATCTCGACAGACATCCTGTTCCCCATCTTCTTTTAAATCCCCGGTGCCACTTTAACTTTTGGCAGTGGCACCGGGGTGCGCCCGTATTTGCGGGCTATTTTCTTCAATTCAGCCTAATCCGGTTCAGCCAGACTTTTTCAGCCCCAATGCGCGTTCAACCAGATCCGCCTGCTCTGCCGCATGAATACGGGCAAGGCCGGTGGCCGGGCTGGCTGCTGCGGCGCGGCCCACATATTGCGGGCGGCCTGCCTTATGGCCTGCGGCAGCAAGGGCTGCTTCAATCCGCCTGTCTGCAAAATGCCATGCACCGCCGTTTTCCGTTTCTTCCTGACACCAGACAATGTCTGCTTCAGGATAGCGCTTAAGTTCGGCGGCAAGGGCTGCTTCCGGGAAGGGGTAGAGTTGTTCCAGACGCAGGATGGCAACATCCTTGATGCCTTTTTCCCGGCGTTCGGCCAGCAGATCGTAATAGACCTTGCCAGAACAGATCACCACGCGGCGCACCTTGTTATCGGCGCCCAGATCATCAATTTCGCCAATCACGGGTTTAAAGCGTGTGCCCGGACCAAAATCTGCCAGAGCGGAAACCGCAAGTTTGTGCCGCAGCAGAGACTTGGGCTCCATCAGGATCATCGGCTTGCGGTAATCCAGCTTGAGCTGGCGGCGCAGGGCGTGGAAGTAGTTTGCGGGCGTGGTGATGTTGCAAACAAACATGTTATTTTCAGCACAAAGCTGAAGATAACGTTCCAGACGGGCAGAAGAATGTTCCGGCCCCTGCCCTTCGTAACCATGCGGCAGCAGCATGACCAAACCGGACATACGCAGCCACTTGGTTTCACCCGAGGCAATGAACTGATCGATAATCACCTGCGCACAGTTGGCAAAATCACCAAACTGGGCTTCCCACAGCACCAGCGTTTGCGGGTTGCGCACGGAATATCCGTATTCAAACCCAACCACGCCGTATTCTGAAAGAAGCGAGTTCCAGATTTCGATTTTCGCCTGCTTGTCCTGAATATGGTTCAGCGGCGTAAACGGTGTCTGGTTAACCTGATCCGTCCATACGGCATGACGCTGGCTGAACGTGCCACGCTGGCAATCTTCGCCGGAAAGACGCACACGGTGGCCATCCAGCAACAGGGAGCCAAAGCCCAGAGCCTCACCGGTTGCCCAGTCAAACCCTTCACCCGTGCTGAACATGTTTGCCTTGGCCTTGAGCTGGCGGGCAATTTTGGAATTCAGGTTGAAGCCTTCTGGCACTTTTGTAATGGCTTCGCCAATTTTGCGCAGCGCATCCAGTGCAACACCGGTTTCGGGGAAGGCGCGTTCCGGATCATGCCCAGCAGCCACCAAGCCTTTCCAGCCACCTTCCAGCCAGTCTGCCTTGTTCACCTTGTAAGACTGGGCAGCTTTGTAATCTTCATCCAGCTTGGCGTGGAAGGCATCCCACTGGGCCTTCACTTCGTCATCCGTCACAACACCTGCTTTTACAAGGCGTTTTGCATAAAGCGTGTGCGGCGTATCATGCGCGGCAATGGCTTTATACATGACCGGCTGAGTGAAAACTGGCTCATCCGTTTCGTTATGCCCGTGGCGACGGTAGCAGACGATATCCAGCACAATGTCACTGGCAAAAGCCTGACGGTAATCCGCAGCAAGGCGAGAGACGTAAATCACCGCCTCGGCATCATCACCGTTTACATGCAGCACGGGAGCTTCAATGGATTTTGCAACATCGGTGCCGTAAATGCCCGAATGCCCACATTCCGGATTGGTGGTAAAGCCAATCTGGTTGTTCACTACCATATGGATGGTGCCACCCGTGCGGTAGCCCGGCAGTTGGGACATGGCGAAGGTTTCGTAAACAATGCCCTGCCCGGCAAACGCGGCATCACCGTGGATGATAACGCCAAGGCTGGACAGGCGTTTTTCCGTATCACCCGCATCATCCTGAATGGCACGCACCTTGCCGCACACAACCGGATCCACTGCTTCCAGATGAGAAGGGTTGGGCTGGAGCGAGATATGCACCGCCTTGCCTGCCACATCCACATCTGTGGAGGAGCCAAGGTGGTATTTAACGTCACCCGAACCTTCAACATTGTCTGGTTTGAAGGAACCACCGGCAAATTCGTTAAAGATGGCCACGTAAGGCTTGCGCACCACGTTAACCAGCGTGTTCAAACGGCCACGATGCGCCATGCCGATGGCAACGGATGTCACCCCCTGGCTGGCACAGGAATCAATAATGGCGTGCAGGGAAGGAATGGAGATTTCGCCCCCTTCCAAACCAAAACGCTTCGCACCCACATAGCGCTTCTGGCAGAAAGCCTCAAAACCTTCGGCTTCTGTCAGGTTGGCCAAGATAACCTTCTGCTCTTCCACTGTTACGTGGGCGCGCCAGTTATCGCCTTCCAGCCGCTTGCGCAGCCATTCGCGCTGTTCGTGGTTACGGGCATACATGTATTCCGCGCCAATGCTTTCGCAATACACAGAGCGGAGTGCCGCAATAACCTCGGAAACCTTGGCCGTGTTCTTGCCCTTGAGCAGCGGATCAAGCAGTGACCCAATGAACACTTCGCGGTTCAAGTCTTTTTCACCAAAACCATATGTGGCGGGGTCCAGCTCCTCGGTTTTATGAGGTACCTTCAGGCCCAGCGGATCAAGCGAGGCTTCCAGATGGCCGTATTCACGATACGCACGGATCAGCCGGGCAATGGCCAGACTATCCTGCGCGGCCAACCCACCAGCCGGGCCACCTTTTCCTTTCGGAGCAGGTGCGGGTTCATCCCCCGTGATAATGGAAGGGCGTGGTGCCCAAGAGGCTCCAACGGCATCCTTCAGCACTGCGGCTTCATCATCGCCCAATGAGCTGAACAGAATATCGAAGGACGGATCCACACTTTTGGGATCTTTTGCCCACTGGGCATACAGATCCGCAAGGTAAGCGATATTGGCACCGTTAAGAGCGGTTGCCAGTACGTCCGAAACCGCCATCTCACATTCCTCCTTGCCACGGGGCACATACGCGCCGTTGGCCAGATATTGCGTCGTTCTCCACCGTAAACCGGACCATTTTTTCTTCACTCCGCCCCATAGCGCGGAGCGTCCCCTGTGTCCTTTTTGCCGGAAAGCCATCCCGCTTCCGGCTTGTTCTGTATCAAAGAGCTAGACCGCGTGTGTGGCGGGAACAAGGGCGTGGGATGTCACGCTCTAGAGAGGCTGTGGGCCTGTTGCGCAGCCTGCGCTCCATGCTCCAGCCAGCTTTCACTTCCCATCTCAGCGAGACGTGATGCCGTGCGTGCAAACGCATCTGCGCCATCCCCATCTGTAAACAGCTGGTCGGGCTGTGCATCAGCCGAGGCAAACAGCAGATTTCCGTTGTCGTACAAGGCATCTATGAGCGTGATGAAACGCCGGGCAAGGTTGGCATCATCCTGCCCCATGCTTGGAATGTTATCGACAATGACCACCGGAAAGCGTTTGGCAAGCGCCAGATAATCATTCGGCCCACGCGGCTTGCCACACAAAGAGTTGAAATCAAACCGGCACACTGGGCCTGCCGCCTGATCGACCTCAAACACCCGGCCGCTGAACTTCAGGTCCACCGGGCCAGCCTTTTCATCCCCTGCATAGCGGGCAAAAATTCTGTCCAGCCTGCTTTTGGCCTGAGAATCCGCAGGTACAAGCCATGTTTCACGGTCCTGCTCACGCCCTCGGCGGTAATCACGCGGCGAATCCAGCTCAATCGTATCCAGTTCACGCTGGATAACGGCAATAAACGGTTTAAACGCATCTGCGCCGGGGCGGTTCTGGAACAGTTGCGAAGGTTCTGTGTTGGAGGTGGCCACAATCACCACCCCATTTGCAAACAGGGCCTCAAACAGCCGGCCCAGAATCATGGCATCGGCAATGTCGTTCACCTGAAACTCATCAAAGCACAAAAGCTGTGCCTTGCTGGCAATGGTTTTAGCCAGCGGCGGAATGGGGTCTGCCATATTGGGGTTGGCGGCTTTAAGATCATGCAGATCACGGTGCACATCCTGCATGAAGCGCAAAAAGTGGATGCGCTCCTTTTTCTGCACGGGCGCGCAGGCGTAGAACAGATCCATCACCATGGTTTTGCCGCGCCCCACACGGCCCACAATATACAGCCCACGCGGGCGCACCGGGCGGGTGGCAGATGTATCTGCCTGCGGGCGCAACCTGCGGGCCAGCCCGGCCAGCAAGCCTTTGGCCTTGCCTTCCATCCCCTGCGCGGGTGATGGCGCAGCCAAAGCTGGCATGCTTGCCAGTTCCTGCCACAAGGTGTTCAGCCGCGTTATTACACGCAGCTGGTCTGGATCACTCTTGAGTTCCCCCGCTGCAATACGCTGCTGGTAAACTGCCAATGGCCCCAGCCGTGTTGCGGCTGATGCCCCGTTCATGTCTGTCTGTGTCATAATCCTGCCCGATAACGGCTCCACCGCACATTCCGCAAGCGTACAAGCCTCTCCTAACCGTGTCGTGACAAAAAGCGCCACATCTGATGCAGTTGTGATCGGTTTAGACCACATAATTCAGAGAGGCGATCATGACAGACTGGAATGCTTACCGTGCAAACATGGCACAGAATGTCAAAACGCTGGCGTCCCTAACACCCAATACTCTTAAAGGGCTGCAAACGCTGGAAACACCCCTGCCAGAAAAAAAGCATCTGGATGACAAAACGCGCGAGCTGATTGCGCTGGCCGTAGCCGTGACCACCCGATGCGATGGGTGCATTGCCGTGCACTCCGCCGCTGCCAAAAAAGCCGGTGCCAGCAAGGAGGAAATTGCCGAAGCCCTTGGCGTGGCCGTGGCGCTAAATGCCGGGGCAGCACTTGTATATTCCAGCCGCGTGATGGAAGCGTTTGAAGATACGCCGGAATAAAGCCCCTTATTTATTCCGAAGGGGCTAGTGGCAGAACAGGCATACCGTGGCCACCGGGTTTTAACACCCATGGGCGTTGCCCGCGCCATGCACGATCTGTTCTGACCACATTTTTGCTTTGATGCACAAACACGGCTTCCGCCCCGTTTTCCCACGCTGAAAACCGATCCAGCCTTATGGGCACATTCAGGCAGGAAGCGCGTAAGGGCGCTGTGCTGATAACCACATCCGCCCCTGTGCATATATCGGCAGACAATGGCACGCGCCCATCCGAGGCATCCTGCCTGCGCACCACCACCTCCTGCCCACGTAGCAGAGCCACACAGGTATCTGGTGTATCTTCTACCCCGCATGTCAGCGCGCCATCGGGCGCTTCTCCCTCCGGCGGAAACACCTCTACGGGTTGGGCAAAATATTGGCCCCATGCCTGCATAATAGGCCGCTGTGCACGAGATTGGCCGATGACATAAACCTTACCGGAATCCCGCACCCCTACCAGCCCGCCATCTGGGCTAATCACCACATCTGGTTGCACCAGTAACCACGGGCTTGCCATGCCCAACACCAAACCAGCGCACCCTACCCAGCGCCAATGCTGCCGCCATAAACATATCCAGCTCAAGCCCAGCATAACGGCCAGCAGCCCCCACCCCGGCATGTGTGGCACAACCACGCGCGCGGCAGGCCAGTGCGCCACTATGTGCGCCAACCATATAACGGGGCGGATACCTGCACCCATCAACCATAAAAACGGGACATCCATATGCAAGGGCATGAAGCCCACGGCCAGCAAGCCTAATGGCATAATCCAGACAGCCATCAGCGGTACGGCCACCATGTTGGCCACCACAAAAAACGGCTGGATAACGCCAAAATGCGCCATAGCCACCGGCAAGGTGGCACAGCCTGCCAGCACACTGGTTAATGCCAAAACAGCACCATGCCATGCCAGCCAGTGCCCAAACCCCGTTGTGCTGGCGCGCCAGCGCGTAAGTTTTGGCTGCAATACCTCATACCCGGCCACCAGCGCCATAACCGCCGCCATGGACATCTGAAACGCAACACCCATCACCACCTGCGGCATACACAGCACCAGCACGCAGGCCGCCACCGCCAAGCTACGCATGGAAACAACGCGCCGCCCTGCGGCAATGCCCAGCACTGCCACTGCGGCCATGAACAGGCTGCGTTGGGCGGGCAGATGCGCCCCCGTAAGCAGTACATAAACCAGCCCTACACTCCACGCGCATAAAGCGGCCAAGGCCTTACAGGGCCAACGCAAGGCTGTGTATTCCGTGGCAGCCAAAAGCAGGCGGCTTGCTGCCATAACAAGGCCCATCACAATGCCCAGATGCAGCCCTGCAACGGCCAAAAGATGTGCCAAGCCAGAGGCTGCAAAATCTTCCCGCACCTGTTTTTCTACAGTTTCAGAAGCTCCCACCAGCACAGTGGCCGCCACACCACCCTCCGGGCCGGGGAGAATAGTATGGATACGGGTGTTGATGCGTTCGCGCAGGTTTTCAAACCACAGTTGCAGTTTATGCCCGTGCCCCGTTTGCCCCATTGCAACAAGCTGCACATGCCCCAAGGCCCGGCCACTCCCCGCCTGATTGGCAAACCATGCATCAAACTGCCTGTCTCGCGCGCCGGGAAGTGCTGGAAATGGAGGTGGCTGCAAAAGAGCCTTTACATTCAGATGGTCGCCCGCCTGCAACGAAACAGAATCATTGGGTTGGAGATATATAGAAAGCACGCGCCTTAAGGGCGGCATGCCCTCATCCAGCACGTTGTGAAAAACGGCCTGCGCCAGATCTACTCTGCGCTCAAACGGTACATCAGTGCCATCTGCTAGTGGTAATAGGGCTATGGTCTCCACTGTGCCCGATATTTCTGTGGCAAAACGGGGCAAATCGGGCATGGGCGTATGCCTGTGCGTGCCACCCCAAGCTGCGGCAAACCCAAGGGCCACAGTTATGCACCCGCCCCAGAGCAGACGCCCCCAAAGCGAATAACGCATACGCCACGCCGCAATGCTGGCCAGCACAGCCATACCGCACGGCAGCACAAACCCTTCCAGCAGGCTGGGTTCTGTACGCAACAGGCCAAAATACAGCACCGCACCCAGCGCCAAGCCCACCGGTGCCCACAGCACCAGCCGCCTTTGTTCCTGAACAAGCAAAGAATGCAGGTGTAACATCAGGCGTGGCATATGGCTCCTTGCGCTTGCGCATGGTATGGAACCACCCCATGACCACCATCCGTACACGCTTCGCTCCGAGTCCTACAGGCCTGCTGCATATTGGCAACGCCCGCGCAGCCCTGTTCAATTTCCTCTTTGCCCGTCATCACGGCGGCGAGTTCCTCCTGCGTATTGAGGATACCGACCGTGAGCGTTCCACCCAACAGGCTGTAGACGTTATTTTTGACGGTCTGGCCTGGATGGGGATTGAACCGGATGAAGAACCCGTTTTCCAGTCCTCGCGTGAGGATCGGCACCGGGAAGTCGCCCTTGAGCTGCTGGAAAAGGGCCTGGCCTATAAATGCTACTGCACGCCTGAAGAGCTGCACCAGATGCGTGAGGACGCCAAGGCCAAGGGCCTGCCCCCGCGCTATAACGGCATGTGGCGGGACCGTGACCCATCCGAAGCCCCGGCTGGCGCACCTTTTGCCGTGCGTATTAAAGCCCCGCGTGAAGGGGAAGCCACCATCAATGACCTCGTGCAGGGTGAAGTGCGCGTTGCCAATGCCGAACTGGATGACATGATCATCCTGCGGTCTGATGGCACCCCCACCTATCAGCACGCCGTTGTGGTGGATGACCACGATATGGCCATTACCCACGTGATCCGTGGTGATGACCACCTGACCAACACCTTCCGCCAAGCCATGATCTACCGCGCCATGGGGTGGGAACTTCCGCGCTTTGGGCATCTGCCGCTCATTCACGGGCCGGATGGCGCAAAGCTTTCCAAACGCCACGGCGCGCAGTCTGTGGTTGAGTTCCGTGAAATGGGTTACCTGCCCGAAGCCCTGTGCAACTATCTGCTGCGTCTGGGGTGGGGCCACGGGGATGCAGAAATCCTCTCGCGTGAAGAGCAGATCAAGCTGTTTGATATTGATGGCGTTGGCCGCTCTCCTTCCCGCATGGATTACGCCAAGCTGCTGCACATCAACGCCGTATGGCTGCGGCAGGCGGATGATGAACGCCTGACCAACGATGTGATGGAACGATTCAAGAAAATGGACGGCGTAAGTGTGGATGAAACCACCCGCGCCCGCGTGGCCGCCCTGATGCCGGGGCTGAAGGAACGCGCACGCACGCTGGTTGAGCTGGCAGAAAGTGCGGCTTTCCTTGGCCGTCAGGTACCGCTGATGTTCAATGACAAAGCGCAAAAGCTGCTGACGCCAGAAGCCCGTACCATGCTGGGTGAACTGGCGCGTGATCTGGCCGCCGTGCCGGACTTTACGCCAGAAGCCATTGATACCACCCTGCGCAACTTTGCTGAAAAGCATGAGTTGAAGCTGGGCAAGGTGGCCCAGCCTGTGCGCGCTGCCGTAACAGGCTCCAACACCTCCCCCGGCATTGATGCCACCCTGCAAGCACTGGGCAAGGATGAAACCCTCGCCCGTTTGGGAGCCGTTCTGCATGGCTAGCTTTCCCGGCCGCCACACCCGGCATCTGCTCGGGCTGGAAGGCATGACGCCCGACCAGATCGAGCCTTTGCTGGATCTGGCCGAAAGCTATGCCCTGCTTAACCGCTCCCGCAAGGTGCCGCGCGATGTGCTGCGGGGGCGCACCCTTATCAACCTGTTCTTTGAGGACAGCACGCGCACCCGCACATCTTTCGAGCTGGCGGGTAAGCGTTTGGGGGCGGACGTTATCAATATGTCCGTTGCCCAATCCTCGGTGAACAAGGGTGAAACCCTGCTGGATACGGCCGCAACGCTTAACGCCATGCGGACAGACCTGCTGGTGGTGCGTCATTCCCAATCCGGCGCACCGGCCCTGCTGGCGCAAAAGGTGGAAGCCAGCGTGGTCAACGCTGGTGACGGCATGCACGAGCACCCCACACAGGCCCTGCTGGATGCGCTGACCATTCGCCGCCACTTAGGCACATTAGGTGGGCTGAAAGTGGCCATTTGTGGGGATGTTTCGCATTCCCGCGTGGCGCGCTCCAACATCTTCCTGCTGACAGGCATGGGCAGCACGGTGCGGCTTGTTGGCCCGCCAACACTGGTGCCCGGTGCCATGAAGCAACGCGGGGTGGAAATCTTCCACAACATGGAAGAAGGCTTACAGGATGTGGACGTGGTGATGATGCTGCGTTTGCAGCGTGAGCGCATGTCCTCCGGCCTTATCCCCAGCGCGCGTGAATATTTCCGCTTTTTTGGGCTGGATCAGCGCCGGTTGCAGTTAGCCCGCAAGAATGCGCTGGTTATGCACCCCGGCCCCATGAACCGTGGGGTAGAAATAGACAGTCTTGTCGCTGATTCTAGCCAGAGCGTCATTCAGGAACAGGTTGAAATGGGCGTTGCCGTACGCATGGCCGTTCTGGACCGCCTTACCCGCAGCAGGCCCGCCGCATGAATACCCTTTTATTTGAAAACGTCCGCCTGATAGACCCCGCATCCGGGCTGGACCAACCCGGCCGCCTGCTGGTGCGCGATGGCGTTATTGCAGGCACAGATAAAGCCGGAGCCGAAGGCACGCCAGAAAACGCCACCGTTATTGATGGCAAAAATGCCGTACTGTGCCCCGGCCTTGTGGACATGCGCGTAGAAATTGGTGAACCGGGATACGAATACCGTGAAACCGTTTCCTCCGCCGCGCGGGCCGCTTCTGCCGGGGGCATTACCACCCTTGCCGTGCTGCCCACCTGCAAACCGGCCATAGATAACCCGGCCCTTGTGCGCATGCTGCGCACCCGTGGGGAAGAAACCGGGGCCATTACCATTCTGCCCTATGGTGCCCTTACCAAAGGGTGTGAAGGGAAGGAACTGGCAGAAATTGGCCTGCTGCACGAAGCCGGTGCCGTAGCCTTTACAGATGGCGCACGTGCGCTAGACCCCGCACGCCTGATGCGGCTGGCCCTTTCCTACGCCAGTGGCTTTGGGGCCATGATTGTGCAGCACCCGGAAGAACCCTCGCTGGCGGGGTCTGGCTGCGCCACGGCGGGAGCTTTGGCCACGCGGCTAGGTCTACCCGGCATTCCGGCAGCGGCAGAAGCTATCATGATTGCACGGGATATTCGTCTGGCTGAACTTACGGGCGGACGTCTGCATTTCGCCCATGTTTCCACCGGTGAAGGCGTGGCCCTTATCCGCCAAGCCAAGGAACGCGGGCTGAACGTAACGTGTGATACCGCTCCGCCGTATTTTGACCTGAACGAAAACACGATTGGCGATTTCCGCACCTACGCCAAATTCTCTCCCCCATTGCGGAGCGAGGATGATCGGCTGGCCATTTGCGCCGCGCTGGCAGATGGCACGATAGACGCCATTGGCTCGGACCATCTCCCGCGTGATGCAGATGACAAGCGCCTGCCCTTTGCGCAGGCGGCAACCGGTGGCACAGGCTTGGTAACACTTCTGGGTGTTACGCTGGCACGCGTACATGATGGTACGCTCACGCTGCCTCAGGCACTTTCCCTGCTAACCCATCGCCCTGCACAGTTGCTTGGCGCAGAATGCGGCACGCTGGCTGTAGGCGCTGCGGCGGATCTGTGCCTGTTCGACCCCGAACAAAGCTGGCTGGTAGAAGCAGGCAAACTGCCGGGCCGTGCACAAAACACACCTTTTGATGGCCGCCCGCTGGAAGGCCGCGTGCTGGGCACATGGAAAGCTGGCCGCCGGGTGTATGAGGCAGGGCAGGCATAATGGAAGCTCTGCCTCCCTATGCCTTAAAGCTTGTGGCTGCCATGGCGTTCATGGGGTACACGCTGGGCAGCGTGCCTTTTGGCCTGCTCCTTACCAATCTGGCTGGTGCGGGAGATTTGCGCAAAATTGGTTCCGGCAATATCGGGGCTACCAATGTATTGCGCACGGGCCGTAAGGATCTGGCCGCCGCAACGCTGCTGCTAGATGCTGCCAAGGGCTTTTTGGCGGTTGCCATTGCCTGGATTATGACCCCGCCTGATTTTTCAGACCGCACCGTAACTGTGGCCGCTCTGGCCGCTGTGGTGGGGCATTGCTACCCGATATTTCTGGGGTTTAGGGGCGGTAAAGGTGTTGCAACCGGTCTGGGTGCCATGCTGGCTCTTTCTCCTCTTACTGGGCTAGCTGGCTGCGCCACGTGGCTGGGTGTGGCCAAGCTCACGCGTATTTCCTCTGCTGGGGCTTTGGCGGCCTTTATCATTATGCCGGTGGTATTGCTGGCACTTTATGGCTTTTCCTTTCAGGCTTCTCCCAAGCCTTTGGCTGCGGTGCTTATCAGCGTGTTGGTAATTGCGCGGCATCATGAAAACATTGTCCGCATTTTCAGCGGGAAAGAGCCGCGGATTGGCGAAAAAAAGCCGTGATCCGCAATTTGGCTGCCTGATTACCTAAGCATGACATCCCTGCCCGCCTGCCTTCGTCTGGCACGTACCGAACAGGTTGGCCCACGCACATGGCGGAAACTGGTAGATAAATACGGCTCTGCCGCAGAAGCGCTGGAAGCCCTGCCCTATCTGCCAGTGCGCGGGCGCAACCAGCCAGTTATACCGCCCATGGATGTGGTGATGCGGGAAATAGACGCCACCTTGCAAATGGGCGGCTGTTTTCTCACACTTTTTGATGCAGATTACCCTGCTCTTTTACGCCAGATTCCAGATGCGCCACCCGTGCTGAGTGTTCTGGGCGATGTTTCATGCCTCAGCCGTGCGGGGGTTAGCATTGTGGGGGCACGTAATGCCTCGGCACAGGGCATGCGGCTGGCAGAAAGCCTTGCGACAGAACTGGTGGAAGCCGGGCTAACTGTTATTTCTGGCTTGGCGCGCGGTATTGATAAAGCTGCCCATAAAGGTGCGCTGCATCGCCAAGGCTGCACCATTGCCGCCATTGCTGGCGGGCTGGATTGCCCCTACCCGCCAGAAAATGCCAGCCTGCAGGCAGAAATTGCCCAAAAAGGTGCAGTGGTTACCGAAGCCCCATTGGGCACGGCCCCCTTGGCACGCCACTTCCCTCGCCGCAACCGGCTTATTGCTGGCTTGGGCCTTGGGTGTGTGGTGGTGGAAGCCGCACCCCATTCCGGCACACTTATTACTGCACGCATGGTGGTGGATTACGGGCGGGAATTATTTGCCGTTCCCGGATCACCGCTAGACCCGCGTTGCCGGGGCAGTAACAATCTTTTGCGTAACGGCGCTATTCTTACAGAAAGTGTGGCAGATATTTTGCCGCATTTGCCGCCAGTCATTCCGCAATCTGCTGGCTCTACAGTGTCCCTCCCCGGCGTTTCTGCTCCACGCCAGAAAAAATCTGTATCCCCTGCTCAAACCGGTCTGCCTTTTGTTTCAGACCCTCCTGAGCCCGCATTTTTTGCTTCTCCCCAAAATGTGGATGAAAAAGAGCCAATTGCTCTAAAACCGCATTTTTCAGCGGCTTCCACCGCGCAAGATGTGCGTGAAAACCTGCTTTCGCTCCTCTCCTTTACGCCTATAGCGGTTGACGATCTGATTAGGCGCTGCCAGTTCTCGGCTTCTGCCGTGCTTGTCGCGCTCACGGAACTTGAGCTTTCGGGCTGCGTCTCCACTTATTCTGGAGGCATGGTCGGTCTGGCGGATAATCAGGCAGAAACGGCAGGGTAAGTGCTGCTTGCAGGCAGGTCGGAGAGAGTATGACTGACGTTGTTGTGGTCGAATCGCCCGCAAAGGCAAAAACGATCAACAAATATCTGGGTGATGGCTACACGGTGCTGGCCTCCTTCGGGCATGTGCGCGATCTGCCACCCAAGGATGGCTCCGTGCTGCCGGATGAAGACTTTGCCATGAAGTGGCAGTCTGATGAGCGGGGCATGAAGCAGGTTGCCGCCATTGCCAAAGCGCTTAAGGGTGCCCACCGACTGTACCTGGCCACTGACCCGGACCGTGAGGGTGAAGCCATTTCGTGGCATGTGCGCGCCATGCTGGAAGAACGCAAAGCCCTGAAAGGGGTGGATGTTCAGCGCGTTACGTTTAACGAAATTACCAAATCCGCCATCCGCTACGCTATGGAGCACCCGCGGGATCTGGATTTCCCGCTGATTGAGGCCTATCTGGCCCGCCGGGCGCTGGATTATCTGGTGGGCTTTACGCTTTCCCCCGTGTTGTGGCGCAAACTGCCGGGGTCTCGCAGTGCGGGGCGTGTGCAATCTGTGGCGCTGCGCCTGATTTGTGAGCGCGAAGCCGAGATTGAGGTTTTTAAACCGCGGGAATACTGGAGCGTTATTGCATCGCTGCTCACCCCCGCAGGTGCTGCCTTTACTGCACGGCTGACTCATCTGAACGGCAAAAAGCTGGATCAGTTTGATCTGCACAATGCGGAACTGGCCGAGGCCGCCAAAAAGGCGGTGGAAGCTGAAAACCTTGCTGTAAAATCTATCGAACGCCGCAAGGTTCGCCGTAATCCGCAGCCACCGTTCACCACCTCCACCTTGCAGCAGGAAGCCTCCCGCAAGTTGGGCATGAGCGCGCAAACCACCATGCGCACCGCCCAGCAGCTTTATGAAGGGATGGATCTGGGCGGTGAAACCGTAGGTTTGATCACCTATATGCGTACCGATGGCGTGACGATGGCGCAGGAAGCCATCAACGCCATTCGCCAGCATATCGGCCAGAAAATTGGCACGGAATACGTGCCTGCCAAGCCGCGCATCTATACCTCCAAGGTCAAGAACGCGCAGGAAGCGCATGAGGCCGTGCGCCCCACCGATGTGTCCCGCACGCCCGAATCCGTCGCCCGGTTCCTAAACAATGACCAGCGCCGGTTGTACGAACTGGTATGGAAGCGTGCTGTTGCCAGCCAGATGGAATCCGCATCGCTGGATCAGGTAGCGGTAGATATTGCAGGCCCCTCCGGCCAGACCGTACTGCGTGCCAATGGCTCCATCATCACGTTTGAGGGCTTTCTCAAGCTCTACCGTGAAGGGCGCGATGATACGGAAAAAGCAGCGGATGATGATGCCCGTATGCTGCCAAGCATGCAGAAAAAAGATCCGCTCAAGCGCGAAAAGGTGGATGCCGAACAGCACTTCACCCAGCCGCCGCCGCGTTATTCCGAAGCATCGCTGGTGAAAAAAATGGAAGAGCTGGGCATTGGTCGCCCCTCTACCTACGCTTCCATTCTAACCGTGTTGCAGGACCGCAGCTATGTGCGGCTAGAAAACCGCCGCTTTATTCCCGAAGCACGCGGGCGGCTGGTCACGGCCTTCCTTGTCTCGTTCTTTGAGCGGTATGTGGATACGGGCTTTACCGCCAGCCTTGAAGAACTGCTGGATGATATTTCCGGTGGCCGTGCGCAGTGGAAGCAGGTTCTAGCCGCGTTCTGGAACGATTTTTCCAAGGCCGTATCCGGCACCAAGGAACTCACCATTACCGATGTGCTCAATGCACTCGATAAGGACCTGGGACCGTTCTTCTTCCCCGAACGGGCAGATGGATCAGACCCTCGGGTTTGCCCCTCCTGCGGTACAGGCCGCCTTGGGCTGAAGCTGGGCCGTTATGGCGCATTTATTGGCTGCTCCAACTACCCGGAATGCCAGTATACCCGCCGCTTAACGTCTGACAGCGCGGAAGAAGGTGATGATGCCGCCCTTAAAGACGGCATGCGCCTTTTGGGCCAGAACCCGGAAACGGGTGAGGATATTACCGTGCGCCAAGGCCCGTGGGGCCTATATGTGCAGCAGGGTGAACCCAACCCGGAAGACAAAAAAGCCAAACCCAAACGCGCCTCCCTGCCCAAAAATATCAATGGGGAAAGCATTACGCTGGATCAGGCCCTTGGCCTGCTCTCCCTGCCACGCCTTGTTGGTATTCACCCAGAAACGGGTGAGCCCATTCAGGCCGGGCTTGGGCGCTTTGGTCCGTTTGTAAAAATGGGTGCGGTGTATGGTTCGCTGGACAAGGACGATGATGTTCTGACCATCGGCCTCAACCGTGCTGTGGATGCGTTGGCTAAAAAGCTGGCTTCCATCCGCAATCTGGGCGTGCACCCCAAGGATGGTGAACCGGTTATGGTGCGCAAGGGCCGCTTTGGCCCGTATGTGCAGCATGGCCAGATGGTGGCCACCCTGCCGCGCGGTACGGATATGGATGCCGTAACGCTGGATGAGGCCGTGGCTTTGCTGGCAGATAAGGGCAAACCCCTAAAAGCCAAGGCTGGCGCCAAAAAGAAAGCCACCACCACCAAAACGGCGGCCAAAAAGAAAACCGCAACCAAAAGCACAGCCAAGGCTGATGCAGAGGGTGCGGAAAAAGCGGCTCCCAAGAAAAAGGCGCCCGCTAAAAAGAAGGCCGCCACCACAACGCGCAAGAAAAAAGCCGAGACCGAGTAATCTGTCATGTCGGCAAGCCCGTACGCTTCTGCCCTGCCATCTGTGCAGGAGCTACGGGCTTTTCTTGAAAGCCGCGCCGGAGCCTCCACCGGGCTCACGGACATTCTGCGCAACTTCCTGCTTCCCATGCGGCAAAAGGCCACCATACGCGCCCTGCTGCACGATATGGCTGTTGCGGGGGATTTGCTTGATCTTGCACCCGGCACGCTCAAGGCATCCATCGGCCTGCCAGATGTGGCCCGCATGCGGGTTTCCTATATTCGGGATGATGGCAACGCGGCTGGCTTTTTGGCTGATGATGCTCTCTCCCGCCCCGTTGTATTGCTGATAAAGCCGCCGGATACGCCGTATCTCTTTCCCGGCGATATCGTGCTGGTGCGCCTGCGCCCGGCAACCGGCACCCAAAAGCGCGAGGCACGTGGCCTGCGGCTGCTGACCCGGCTTGATAACAACCTGCCCGTTACCCCCGCACGCACGCCAGAACATCTACTGCTGCCATGTGATGCCCGGCTGAACCTGCCGCTTACACCAGAAGAAAACGCCAGTTCTCTCCCGCTCACATCAAGGCAGATTGGGCTTGCAACGCCTCATGCTCTGCCCAATGGCACTTATGCTGGACGTGTACATAGCGTTTTGGGGTACGCTGATGATGCAGGCATGCCCTCACGCCTCAGCCTGCTGATCCATCATTCACCCACCGCATTTTCAGAACAGGCCGAGGCCGAAGCCCGGCAGATCGCACAGCAAAGTGCTGCCTTACAGGGCGCACCAGCACCTGCTGGGCGCACAGATTTACGCCACCTGCCACTCATCACTATTGATGATGCCTCAGCGCATGATTTTGATGATGCGCTCTGGGCCGAGCAAACAGCCGATGGCTTTCATCTTATCGTAGCCATTGCCGATGTGGCGCATTGGGTAAAGCCCGGCTCCGCGCTGGATGAGGAAGCGCGAGAACGGGGTAATTCCATTTATTTGCCAGACAAAGTGGTGCCCATGCTGCCTCTGTCCCTTTCTGCGCAGGCGTGTTCACTGCTGCCGGGGCAGGATCGGCTCTGCCTATTTGCTGATATGCACATCACCCCACAAGGGCATGTGGTTTCTGCCCAAATCAGCCGCGGGATCATGCAAAGCGCGGCCCGGCTGACATATGAGGCCGTGCAGCACGTATTTGATGCTACACCCCACCAAACCTCCTTGCCGCCCGAACATCCTGCGGCCCTGTTGCCGCCTGCCCTGCTTCCTACACTGCGCAAGGTGGGGGCTATTATTCGGCAGGCCGCCACACAGCGCGGTGTGATGGAACGGGAAGAAACGGGTTGGAACGTACAGTTTGATGCCAACGGGCAACCCTGTGCCTTTGTGCCGCGTAACACTCAGGAAGCACATTATATGGTGGCGGCGTGCATGATTCTGGCTAATCAGATCGCGGCGGAAAAATTGCAAGCGCAGGCATTGCCAGCACTATTCCGCACCCATGCGCAGCCCAGCCCAGATAGCCCACGCCCCATGGCGCGCTATAGCACCCGTGCAGCGCCCCATTATGGCCTGCGGCTGGGCAACTACACACATTTTACCAGCCCCATCCGCCGGTATGCAGACCTGCTGGCACACCGCGCCCTAACCCAAGCAAACGACTCCTCTATGCAGGCCGAGACATCTGCCCACACACCAGATGTGGCTTTGGCATCACAGCTAAACTTTACAGAACGCCGGGCAGCTACCATCATGCAGGATAGTCTGAACCGGCTGGCTGCCATCTTTCTTGCCCCGTTTGTTGGCCAGAGAATGTCTGCCCATGTCATGACAGCAACACGGCATGGCTTGCGGGTGAGATTGACGAAAACCGGAACTCCGTCTTTCCTTGCATGGTCAGCTTTTCCGGATCGCACAGGGATGAATGACGACTCGCAGCACACCCATGCCTCGGCACATCACCCCCACGTGCAAAGTGGGGCTGTGCTTTCAGTTACCTTGGCGGGCACCTGCCCGGCACGAGGTACGCTGATGCTGACTGATGCCGTATATGAGCACTGATACCGCCATCTGGTTTGTGCGTGGTCTGCCGCGTGCCTTGCCGGGCATGGTGCTGGCTGTGTTGCTTTTTTGCCAGCCTGCGCCCCTGCACGCCCAAAGCAAAGCCGATACACCGCCACCAGAAAGTGCTCCGGGTTCTGCCTCCACAACACAGGCAGCGGCATCTGCATCACCTGCGGCTGAGCAACAGCCTGCTTCCGCTGCTGTGCCAGACAAGGCCCCCGTGCCGGATATGCTGATGGTTAAATCCGTTATCAGCACCGCGCTCCAGTTTTTGCAGCCGCGCACGCTGGAAGCTCACAGCTATCGGGATTTTACGCTTTGGGGGCTAGCAAGCCTTTCAGCGCTTGATCCTTCCCTGTCCTTCGATTCCCGCGGCGCCAATATCCAGCTTCTTTCTGGACAGACCAGTCTGCTCTCCCGCCCGGCCCCTACTGATGGCTCAGCGGATGATTGGGCACAAATTGCCGTGGATTTTCTGGATACTGCACGCGCGCATTCCCTTGCCGTGCGCACAACCAGCCGTGAAGAACTGGTGCAGGCCTTTTTTGATGAGCTGTTTAACCACCTAGACCCCTACTCCCGCTACATCGGCCCCAGTTCCGCCACCTCGGATCGAGCTGCTCGTGTGGGGGGGGAAGCAGATATTGGTGTCAGCCTTGGGCAGAGTGGCCGCTACCTTGTTATCTCCGCCATAAATGCCAACGGCCCGGCATGGACAGCCGCCGTAGATACGGGTGACCGGCTGCTTTCCGTCAACAACCGTTTAACGGCAGGCAAAACGCCAGAAATGGTTATGGACTGGTTGCGGGGGGAAGAAGATACCCCTGTGGTACTGCGCCTGCTCACACCCCGCCAGCGCCGTGCGCGCACTGTAACCCTCCGCCGCGCCAAAACACCGCCTGAAACCGTATTTGCTTTTGCCAGTGGTTCCATTGTGGTGCTGCGCGTGACAGCCTTTTCCGCCGACACTGCGGAGGAAATGAGCCAATATCTGGATCAGGCCGTGCAGGATACGCACCTAAAAGGTCTGATTATAGATTTGCGCGGCAACCGTGGCGGCGTGCTGCAACAGGCCGTAACCGCTGCCG
The DNA here is from genome assembly GCF_009914215.2 of Acetobacter pasteurianus. Taxonomy (NCBI): domain Bacteria; kingdom Pseudomonadati; phylum Pseudomonadota; class Alphaproteobacteria; order Acetobacterales; family Acetobacteraceae; genus Acetobacter; species Acetobacter pasteurianus. The sequence goes on from NZ_CP039846.2 coordinate 475,685, forward strand.
CCCTGCTGCTTGATAGAGGTGTGGCAGCCGTTACCAGCGGGCGGGATTCTCAGGCCAACCATATCTGGGCCGTGCAGGGTGGAGATATGACAAACGGCCTGCCCATTGCCATTTTGGTAGATGGACGCACAGCAAGTGCGGCAGAAATTCTGGCCGCAGCCTTGGCAGACCATCGCCGCGCGGTGGTGATCGGCAGCGCCACATTGGGCAAAGGCCTGGTGCAAACCGTAGCCCAGTTGCCCGATGAAGGTGAGCTGTTTGTGACATGGAGCCGCGTGATAGCCCCATTGCGCTGGCCATTGCAGGGCTTGGGCGTGATGCCTCAGGTTTGCACCAGCCTTGGTGCCGCAGATGTAGAAAAAAATCTGCATGATCTGGCAGAAGGGCAAGTGGCCAATCAGGCTGCCATTACGGCGTCTCGCAACGCACGCTTCCCGATTCCCGTTTCACAGATCATGGCCATCCGCAAAACCTGCCCGGCCGCTCTGGGCACTGACCGGGATGTGAACGTGGCGCGCAACGTGCTGGAGAATCCGGAATGGTATAAAACGGCCATCAACGCCATTCCGGATGATGCCGTAACGGCGCCTCAGATTTCCGCAGCCCCGTAAAGCAGGATAGATGACACCCCCACCCCGCCTTAAAACCGATATCATGGCCCGCGCCATACTCCGCCAAAGTGGGCAGGATGGCAGCTCCGCCATGCTGTTGCGCAAGGGAGACCCAGACGCAGGGGGTATTCTGGTGGTGTTGGCGGCACGCAACGGTTCTGGCGTGGTTTTAAGCCAGACCCGTACACCAGAAGGTGAACCCGCATGGCTGCGTGCCACAGGTAATACGCCTGTTGATGCGGAACAGATTCAGAAGTTTATAGAACGTCAGGTTAAGTTTGACCCCGACTTATGGGTTCTGGAAATTGAATCGGACAGCTTCAGCCCTTCGTTTGAAGCAATACTGCTCTGATACAATTTCCTTAATTGTGGCTTATCGCACACGCCTGCGGCATTTATTACACATAAATCCTGTCTGTTTGTGTCAACTGGCCGTTCTACCTGTTGCACAGCGGGCAACTTTACAGCAAAGAAGGCAAGCATGTGTGCCTTCGTACTATTAGATGCGATGCCGGACGTATCGCGCGACTACTGCCATAGCAGGGAGAAGACCATGAAGCCGCGCCAGAAATTGCTTGCGCAAACGCTGCTTTCTGCGCCGCTGGCCGCGGGGCTTCTGTTGTGTGCTGCCGTAACCGCAAAAGCCCAGCCTGTGCAGGGGCTTTATATTGCGGGTGAAGGCGGTGCCACCTTTAACCAGGATCAGCGCGTACGTACGTCCGCCCAGTTTCCTGATGGGCGAGACCGCTGGCGCACGGGCGCTGCGGGTATTGGCTCCATCGGTTGGGGTTTGGGCAACGGCTTCCGTGTGGAAGTTGAAGGCGATTACCGCAGCATGGGCTACCAGCGGTTTGTGACCAACACCTTCAACAGCCGTGCAGATGGCCGCCGCCAGACCTATGGCGTTATGGCCAATGCCCTGTTTGATCTGGATGTTGGAAAACCGTGGCTGTTCCCGTATTTTGGGGCTGGTATTGGCTATGGCTGGACAGCCATGCGCACATCCATAACCGCACCGGGCAACCAGCTTGCAGAAAAAATGGGCGGCACGTTTGGCAACTTTGCCTATCAGGGCATTTTTGGCCTCGCCTTCCCCATTCCTTGGGTTGTAGGGCTTTCCGCCACAGCAGAATATCGGTTCTGGACCATGCTTGGCCCGCAGTCTCATGGCGCTACGTCATGGGGCACCATTGGCGGCACCATCAACAGCATCAACCAGACACACCCGTATCAGTTCTCCAGCGGGCACCACGATACCAAAACCGATTTCAACCACACCCTCATGCTGGGGCTGCGGTATGAATTCAATCCGGCCCCGCCGCCCCCACCGCCAGCACCTATTGTGGCAGCACCCGCCCCGGCAGCCGCCCGCAGCTATCTGGTGTTCTTTGATTGGGATAAATCCGACCTGACAGATCGGGCGCGTTCCATTGTTGGCGTAGCCGCACAGGCAGCCGCCCATGTGGCGCTCACCCGCATTACGGTTTCTGGCTATACGGATAACTCCTCCGCTCACCCGGGCCAGAAAGCGGGTGAAGAATACAACATGCGGCTTTCCCTCCGCCGTGCAGAGGTGGTGAAAGCCGAGCTGATGCGTGATGGCGTGCCGGGCACCACCATTGATATTCATGGATACGGTGAAACACATCCGCTGGTCACAACAGGCCCCAACACCAAGGAAGCCCAGAACCGGCGCGTGGAAATTATTTTCCGCTAAAAAGTTGCTTTAGCTTTACAGCTTCAAAAAAAGCCCGTTGGCCACATGGCCGAACGGGCTTTTTTGTGGCCAACAGGCCAAACCTGATGACTGAAAACCGACCTTACAGACCGGTAAACAGAGGAGTGGACAGGTAACGTTCAGCAAAGGAAGGCGCAATGGCTACAATGGTCTTGCCCTCGTATTCATCCTGCCCGGCCAGTTGCAGTGCAGCATGCAAGGATGCGCCGGAAGAAATACCTACCGGAATACCATCCAGACGCGCACAACGGCGCGCAGCCGCAATGGCCTCACGCTCTGAAACGGTGATGACACCATCCAGCAGCTTTGTATTCAGCGTGGCGGGGCAAAAACCGGGGCCAATACCCTGAATTCCGTGGGGGCCGGGTTCATCACCATTCAGAATCGCACTTTCTGCTGGTTCCACACCAAAAACCTGTAGAGTATTGCGGCGGGGCTTTAGGGCTTCTGCAATACCTGTGGCCGTGCCGCCAGTGCCAACACCAGCCACAACCACATCCACCTTGCCATCCGTATCAACCCAGATTTCTTCTGCCGTGGTGGCGGCATGCACTGCGGGGTTTGCCGGATTATCAAACTGATCTGGCATCCATGCATCTGGGGTTTCGTTTAAAATTTCGTTCGCACGGGCAATGGCCCCGGCCATACCCAAACGCGAGGGGGTGAGTTCCACCTGCGCGTCCATCAGGCGCAGCATACGGCGCCGCTCAATAGAGGCTCCCTCTGGCATGGTCACAATCAACCGGTAGCCCCGTGCGGCCGCCACAAACGCCAGAGAAATGCCCGTATTGCCGGATGTAGGTTCTACCAGCAGAGTGCGGCCCGGTGTGATCAGGCCCTTGCGTTCAGCATCCAGCACCATGGCGGTGCCAATTCTGTCTTTTACAGAACCAAGCGGGTTAAAAAACTCCAGCTTCAGCAGTACGCGGGCTTTGAGTTCATCTTCCTGTGTCAGCCGCGGCAACGCAACAAGCGGCGTGCCCCCCACCAGATTAAGGACAGACTCGTAAACCCGCCCTCTGGGTGCGGCAAAGCCGTAATCCTCTTTTTCCTGCGTTGATGCTGCCATTAGAAGCTCTCCCATGTCTGTTTTACAAATCTCAGACCCATATAATACGAATTTATAGCGTAGATAAACCATATCTGTGCTGCTATACTGAACATAAGATCTGGAAATAAAACATGATCAACCATACCCCCAACCAGGACAGGGACTGTTTTGCATGATCCTCCGTCGTGATAGAGCCATGACCGCCGTTCTTATTATGCTGGATGTTGCGTTTCACGCCGGGCGTTCCGGCACGGTAAGTGCTGCTGATATTGCAGAACGCTCCGAATTGGCGCGGCGTGGTATAGAACCATTGCTTCAGGCTCTTTCCCGTTCTGGTTTGCTGGAAAGCATTCGTGGCCCACGTGGGGGCTATCGGCTTGGCCGCCCCCGGCGCGATATTTCCTTGGTGGATATTATTGAAGCCGTGCTGAACACAGATGCCGATGCCAATGATGGCCCGCAGGGTGCGCTGTTCCAGAAAGTTCTGGCCCCATGTTGGGACAAGTTTGATCAGAAGCTGATTACGCAGATGAGCAAGACCACGCTGGATGATCTGGTCAAACAGGCAGAATCCGCGGGGCTAAAACGCCCGCTGGCCGAACCCATTACATTTTCCATTTAATTTCTATTCTGCCCCACACGCTGCCGGGTTTTGCCCGGAGCGTTACGGCATAAAAAACGGTGCTCCATTTCTGGAACACCGTTTTTTTAATTTCATCACCCAAAAGCTGGGCAGTGGGGCAGATTAGCGCTTACGCGTAACAGCCTTGCGCACCACTGCTTTCTTTTTAGGAGCTTCTGCCGCAGGTGCCGTTACAGCCGCATGCGGAATAACCACGCCCGTTGCATCCACCTGCGCCGTCACTGTCAGGCGGGTGCGCTGCTGGCCGGGGCCGGGAATAAGGATAACCGTAAACTTATCCTGCCCAGCATAGCCCAGTGTAGGGGTGTAGGTTACGTGCGTATCGCTATCCAGCGTGTACAGGAACGCCTTGCCGTGTTCTGGCGCAGGGGAAACCCCAAAGGATGCATACGGCTTGCCACCGGGCTGATCTACCAGCACTTCGCACAGCCCATCATCAGACCGCACGGTCATCGTGGTGGAAAGTGAGCCATCAGCTTCTTTCTTGATAGGCGTTGTGCTGCACACGGCAGACTTTTTAAGGTACCCAAAGGGATTGGGGGACCCGACATGAATAGGGCCGCCCGTTGTTGCACAGCCGGCAAGCATCCCACCAGTTAGCGCCAAACCGGCAATTCCTCGTAAGCGCACTCGACAGCTCCGCTTCTGTTGTATCAATTAAACTTGCAATCTCTTCTGCACGCTTCGGGGCGGAATGGAAAGAGGCCCAAACCGGGCACCTGCCCCTTACCCGCAAAGCATGATTCGCATCTGCCTTTAAAACATCCCGCTGCAGGAAGGAAGAGGCATACAGCACAGCTGGGCAGCTTGTCGCATATCAACTTACACACAACTGCGCGAAAACATCTTTTAACCGCAAATATTCTGTTAAACAGAGCCGCCTATTTTTCCAACTTTTACGCCAAAATAACATGCTGGCTTACCCGCACCCCCCAAAGCAGGCAGACGGTATGAAAAAATACCGGTTTCTTTCTTGCGTGAATGCGGTATTCCCTTCCCAGCATCTGTCGGAGGTACTATGTCCTTTTCCCGTTTCCTTGCCGCGGGGGTTCTTGCCGCGGGCGTTCTGCACAGCTCGGCTTCCTTTGCCGCCAGCGAATGTGGCCACTCCCCTGCGCATGAAGCCTTTAACGTGCAGGGCCTTAAAAGCGAACTGATGGTGACTGCGCTGTCTTGCAATGCGCAGGACCGCTACAACTCATTCGTGGCCAAATTCCGCACCACCCTCCTGCGGGAAGAAGATCGCCTTAACGGCTACTTCCGCACCACCTATGGCCGCCGTGCCCAGCAGGAGCATGATGATTACATCACGCAGCTGGCCAATGTGCAGTCTGAACGTGGCCTGCAGTCTGGCACAATTTTCTGCCAGCAGCGCCTTGCCATGTTTGATGAAGTGAACGCACTGGAAAGCGGGGAAGATCTTTCCAGCTATTCCGATGCCAAGGACGTCACGCAGCCAGCATCTTTTGAAACCTGCGCAGCGCCTTCCTCTTCCCGTTCCACAACGCACACCACTACGCGCCGCCGTACCACACGCCGCGCCTAAAAAGCCTGCTGGTAAGGGGGCTTTGGCAAGGAAGCTGTTAAAAGCTTGCCGCCCCCTCACCACTACGCTTGACGAATCAGCGCCAAAGCGGGACAGATTTCCCGCATGAGCGATCTGTTTTCCAATACCCCACCAGCCCGCAAATCCTCCACCGGCAAAACCCGCGATGCCAAGCCGGGCACGCAGGCAGACTCGGCACAGGCCTATGATGCCAGCGCCATTGAGGTTCTGGAGGGTCTGGAACCCGTACGCCGCCGCCCCGGCATGTATATTGGCGGCACGGATGAAAGTGCGCTGCACCATCTGGCAGCGGAAATTCTTGATAACGCCATGGATGAAGCCGTGGCAGGCCATGCCAACACCATTGATGTGCGGCTGGATACGGAAAACCGCCTGACCATTCGGGATAACGGACGCGGTATTCCAGTGGACCCACACCCGCGCTTTCCCGATCGTTCTGCGCTGGAAGTTATTCTCACCACCCTGCATGCGGGCGGTAAGTTTTCTGGCAAGGCCTATGCCACCTCTGGCGGCCTGCACGGGGTTGGCTCTTCTGTGGTGAATGCGCTTTCCACCCGTATGGAAGTGGAAATTGCGCGTGATCGCACCGTGTGGAAACAGGTGTATGAACGCGGCAAACCCGTAACCAAGCTGGAAAAAGTGGGCGCAGCCCCCAACCGGCGCGGCACGCAGATTAGCTTTCAGCCGGACCCGGAAATATTTGGCACGCATGTTTTTGTGCCTTCCCGCCTGTACCGGCTCTGCCGCTCCAAGGCGTTTTTGTTCCGTGGCGTTACCATCCGCTGGTCCTGCGATCCGGCGTTAATCAAAGCGGGGGATGAAACCCCGGCAGAAGCCACCCTGCACTTCCCCGGTGGGCTGGCAGACAGCCTTACGGATGAACTTGGCCCCAAAGCCCCGCTGCTCACCCCTCTGTGGGCTGGAGAGGCCCCTCTGCCGCCCGCAGCAGACGGCACAGATAACGGCAAGGTGGAATGGGCCGTAGCATTTTTAGAACACGGTCCGGCCTCTTTGGTGTCTTACTGTAACACCATCCCCACCCCGCAGGGCGGCACGCATGAAACCGGATTCCGCAACGCGCTGGTAAAAGGCCTGCGTGCTTGGGGGGACCAGCGGTCCATCAAAAAAGCCTCCGCCATTACGGCAGAAGATGTGCTGGGCATGAGTGCCGGGCGGCTTTCCGTATTTATTCGTGATCCGCAGTTTCAGGGCCAGACCAAGGAAAAACTCACCTCATCCGGTGCCAGCAAACTGGTAGAAACGGCTCTGCGTGACAGGTTTGACCACTGGCTGGCGCAAAACCCGCCACAGGCCGATACGCTGCTGGGCTTTGCCATAGAACGCGCAGAAGAACGCCTGCGCCGTAAGGAGCAGAAGGAAACACCCCGCAAAAGTGCTACCCGCCGCCTGCGCCTGCCCGGCAAGCTGACGGATTGCACCAAGGAATTTGCCCCGGATACAGAAATCTTTCTGGTAGAGGGCGACTCGGCAGGTGGTTCGGCCAAACAGGCCCGTAATCGTGAAACACAGGCCGTTTTGCCCCTGCGCGGTAAAATTCTGAACGTTGCCAGCGCCACGGCAGAAAAATTGCGCGGGAATCAGGAACTGCGTGATCTGATTGAAGCTCTGGGCTGTGGATCGGGCGATAGATTCGATCTTTCCAAACTGCGCTACGGCCGCGTGATTATCATGACCGACGCAGACGTGGACGGCGCGCACATTGCCTCGCTGCTCATGACATTCTTTTATCGTGAGCTGCCGGAGCTTATCCGTAACGGCCACCTATATCTGGCCCAGCCCCCGCTCTACCGCCTGACACAAGGTGCAAAATCGGTTTACGCCATGGATGACGCAGACCGTGACCGCAAAATGAAAACCGAGTTCAAGGCGCGTGGCAAAATTGATGTTTCCCGCTTTAAAGGGCTAGGGGAAATGCCGCCGGGGGATCTGAAAGAAACAACAATGGACCCCAAGCGCCGCACTCTGCTGCGCGTTATCACCCCGCAGGAGGACAGGCTTTCAACACGCCAGCGGGTAGAAAGCCTGATGGGCCGTAAACCAGAACTGCGCTTTGCCTTTATTCAGGAACATGCCCGCACCGTAGATGACCTGCTGGATGTTTAACCCGCTCTCCAACGTAGCAGATGGGCAACGCGGCATGGGGCTTGTGCATCTGCCTCCATATGGGTGTGCATGACAGCGGCTCCATCTTCTGCCTCTGCTGCCCTGCCCCTTCGCACACGCCTGCTGGCCCTGTCTCAACTACTGGTCAGCATGGTGTGCATTCAGTTTGGCTCTTCCATTGCCAAATCCATCTTTCCGGTATTTGGCACATCCGGGGTTGTTGGCCTGCGTGTTTGCCTAGCAGCCTTTATGCTGGTGCCGCTTTTTAGAAGCTGGAGGTTTCTGTCCGTTCCTGTTCTGCGGCTGGTCATCCCTTACGGGTTAGCCATGACAGGCATGAACCTTTGCTTCTATCTGGCGCTCCAGCACATACCTCTGGGCACTACGGTTACATTGGAATTTATTGGCCCGCTTGTTGTGGCTTTTGTGGGCTCTCGCAAGCTGTCTGATATCGGGTGGATTCTGCTTACCGTGCTGGGGTTGGCATTGGTGCTTAATCCTTCAGCCTCCACTGGAGCAGATCTTGTTGGTGTAGGTTTTGCATTGCTGGCTGCACTCTGCTGGGCGCTTTATATTCTGTTCGGGCAGCGCGTGGCTGGCAAAGTGCCGGGGGCACATGCTTGTGCACTCGGCATGGCGTGTGGTGCGTGCGTTGTGTTTTTGCCTTGCTTTGTGCCAGCCCTGATTATCGGCTTTTCTGCCCCTGCCATGTTGGGGCTGGGCGTATTGGTGGCGTTCTGTTCTTCCGCCCTGCCCTATTCTCTGGAAATGCTGGCCATGCAGAACCTGAACGCTCGCGATATCGGTATCCTGAGTAGTCTGGAACCCGTATGCGCCACAGTAGCTGGCGCGGTTATCCTGCACGAAACGCCATCTCCCCTTCAGCTCTGCGGCATTTTGTGCGTGGTGGCGGCATCGGCCGGTATTATTCTCAGCCCCGGCTCACCAAAACAAAAGGCAGCTCCAGCACGCGATGTGCCAGAACTGCCCAACTAGAAGAACCTACGCTTTTAAACCCTGTTAACGGGCTGCCACATGCAAAACGCTGTGCCCAGCAGCCGAAGCTACATTGGCCGCACTGCCGTGAATGGCCTGCATGATTACGGGGTCAAACAACCGGGTAAAGCTGCCCGGGTGCACACCCATCCACAATGTTACGATTGCCAGCGGGGCCAGCACGGCAATTTCTGCGGCGGTGAGGTCTCGCAGCAGGCTGACCGTGCCTTTTACGCCCCCAAACAACACCCGCCGATACAGTGAGAGCATGTAAACCGCACCCATAATCATGGTGCTGCCTGCCAGCAATGCCACCCAGAAGGACACATGCACAGCGCCCATAAGCACCAGCAACTCCCCAACAAAGGAGCCTGTGCCCGGCAGCCCCACATTGGCCATTGTGAACAGCATAGCCAACAAAGCCAGCACCGGCATCTGGCGCGCAACGCCACCTAGCGCATCAATCTGCTGGGTTTCAGACCGCCACGCCACCGCTGCCACGCAGAAGAACAGTGCAGCAATGACCACCCCGTGCGAGAGCATCTGGAAGATTGCGCCATCAATGCCTTCCGCTGTCAGCGTAAACAGGCCCACGGCAATCATGCCCATGTGGGAAAAGGAGGAATATGCAATCACGCGCTTCATGTCTGTTTGGGCAAAGGCCACAAAGGCCGCGTAAATAATGGCCACAACCCCAAGCGCCAGCACATAGGGTGCAAACAGCCGCACGGCATCGGGGAACATCAGAACCCCAAAACGCAGCAGCCCGTAAGCGCCGGTTTTAGAAAGCACGCCAGACAACATGGCCGAAGCTGGTGTTGGGGCTTCGGAATACGCATCGGGCAGCCAGGCATGCAGCGGAAACAGCGGCAGTTTGACACCAAAGGCCAACAAAAAGGCCAGCAGCAACCATCCCTGCAAAGGCTGGGAGAAGCCCGCGTGCATTAAGGCCGGAATATCCGTGGTGCCCGTTTGCAGCCACATGGTGATAAGCCCCACTAACATGAACAGCGAGCCACCAAACGTAAACAGAAAGAACTGAAGCGAAGCCCAAACACGCTTTGGCCCACCCCAAACGCCTATCATCAGGCTACCGGGAATAAGCGTTGCTTCGTAAAACACATAAAACAGCAGCATATCCTGCGCAGAAAACAGGCCAAACAAGGCTGTTTCCAACGCCAGCATGGCAGCCACAAACTGCCGCCCCTGTGTATGCACGCTGCGCCAGCCTGCCCCCAGCGCCAACGGAGTCAAAAACGCTGTAAGCAGAATGAACACCAGGCTGATGCCATCTACCCCCGTGTGATAGGAAATACCGTAATCCCCCATCCAGCGCAGGCGTGTCTCAAATTGCAGGCCGGGCTGAGCAGGATCAAACTCCAGCCACATCAGCACGCTAAGGCCAAGGGTAATCAGGCTGCTCCACAGCCCAACCCACCGGGCTGTACTATCCTGCTGTTCTGGCCTGCCGGGGGCAAAAAATGCCACCAGCGCCGCAACAAGAGGAAGATAGGTTATGAGCGAAAGCAGGATGGGCTGCACGGCATCACCACCATTCAGGTTATATGAAGATGCTGCAAACCTGCTCTTTTTTGCGGGCTGATGCCAGCAGGCGGCCGTTCACGTTCAGCCGATCACACTACGCAGAACAGCCATATCCCTAACGGCGGCCAAACAACTTTTCGAGATCGGCCTTGCTGAGCTTCAGCCACGTGGGCCGCCCGTGTGAGCATGTGCCTGCGCGGGGTGTTTCTTCCATCTGGCGCAGCAGCGCGTTCATTTCTTCCACGCTCAGCCTGCGCCCGGCCCGAATACTGCCGTGGCAGGCCATACGGGCAATAACGGCATCCAACCGCCCATCAAGTGCTGCCATTTCATCTGGGGCGCCGTTTTCATCCGCTTCTAGCTCATCGGCCAGATCACGCAGCAGGCTTACGGCATCACTGCTGCGCAGCATGGCAGGCAAGGCCCTTACCAGAACGGAGTCGCCGCCAAAGGCTTCAATTTCCACACCCAGTTTTTCCAGCGTGGGTTGGCGTGCCAACAGCAGGTCCACCTGCACACGGGGCAGATCCACCACATCGGGCACCAGCAAACGTTGTGCCTGCACATGTCCGCTTAAAAATTGCGCCCGCAAACGTTCATGCGTTAGCCGCTCATGCGCCGCGTGCTGATCCACCAGCACCAAGCTGCCATCTGCGGCCACGGCCAGAATATAGGTGTCCAGCACCTGTGCAATAGCCGCACCCAAGGGGTGATCTGCCGCCACTGGCTGTGCAGAGGCTGTATAAGCTGCTTCAGCCTGCCCGGTTGCTGGCGTGCCAATTGCCGGAGCATCCCACCCGGCATGGGGTGAAGGCATGGCCACAGGCGGCAAGGTTCTGGCTGCCGGGGCATCACCAAACTGCAAGCGGCCTTCTGCAAAACGCACGCCCTCTGGCGTGGGAGCATGAAACGCAGGGGCAGGAACAGGTGGGGCTGCCCCTTTTTCTGGCGGATACCAAATACGTGCCTGCCGTGGCGCGGAGGAGAGAACAGGCCGCACACCTACGCTACCTGCCCCATGCTCTAACGCACGCTGAATGGTGCCAATAACAAGGGAGCGCACGCTGGCTTCATCGGCAAAGCGCAGTTCCGTTTTGGCCGGGTGCACGTTTACATCCACCCTATCCGGCGGCACCGTGAGCATAAGCGCCACAACAGGGTGCCTGCCGGGTTCGATCACGCGCCTATAGGCCACGCGCACGGCGGTTTTAAGCACCGGGTCCACCACAGGGCGGCCATTTACCAGCATGAACTGCCCATTGGCCGTGGACCGATGGACTGATGGCGGGCAGATAAACCCGCTAAGGGTCATGCCATCGCGCTCACCAGAAATTTCTAAAAAACCATCTGCCTCGCTGGCGTCCAGCAAGGCGGCAGACCGGGCGGCCATATCCTGCGCGGGCAAATCAAACAGCACGCGCTCATCCAGCATAAACCGGAAAGCCGTTTGCGGCACAGCCAAGGCCAGACGCCGCACCACGTTTTCAGCGTGTCGGCCTTCCACACGCGCGCTTTTCAGAAACTTACGGCGGGCGGGCGTGGCAAAAAACAGGTCTTCCACCACCACACTGGTGCCCGGCGCACCGGCTGCGGGTTCAACGGGGGAAACCTTGCCCCCTTCTACCCGAATGCGCCACGCGCCACTTTCCCCCCTTGGGCGGGAGGTAATGCACAGCCGCGCTGCCGCCCCGATGGAAGGCAGAGCCTCCCCCCGAAAACCCAGCGTGCTGATATGCACCAATGTTTCATCGCGCAGTTTGGATGTGCAGTGCCGATCTACCGCCAGAGCCAGATCATCGGCTGACATGCCCACACCATCATCGGTGACGATAATGCGGTCTACACCCCCGCCAGCCAGAGAAACCTCCAGCCTGCGCGCACCTGCATCTATGGCGTTTTCAACCAGTTCCTTCACCGCTGCGGCGGGGCGTTCTATCACCTCACCCGCAGCAATGCGGTTAACAATAACCTCTGGCAGCCGCCGCACATGGGGCGGCGTTTCGGGCTGGTGTGTATCCATACCGGGTTCAGCAAACAGGCCGGACATGGGTCAGACCTTTCCGATCAGAACAGACCGGAGCCTTTAGCATGCTGTGTGGGCGTAACCCCTTTGGTGGGGGAATTGCCAAGGGCAGCATTGGTTTTCAGACGGCGGTTTTCTCCATCTGCATCCACCACAGCCCCGGCCTTGCCACCTTTCCAGAACATCAGTTCCTGCACAAAGCCTGAACCGGCTTCACCCAGTTCACCCCGGTCTGGTGCATCCGATGCCTCTGTGGCCTCGTTCACCAAAATGGTCTGGCCTTCACTGGTATCACCGTTTGTGCCGCGCAGCGCTACATCGGGGGAAAGTGTTTCCAGCGCCTGCAGGCGTTCACTTTCATCCTGCCTCCGGTCATCACCCTTTGTGGGCTTTACCAGCTCATCTGATGGCGGCATGGAAAGCGGGGCACGGGTTGTAACCGTGTATTCATCCGGCAAGCTGCGTTCCAGCCCGAAAGCACGGGCGGCTTCGTTCCCTGAGCAGCCACTTAGCAAAAAGCAGCCGCCAAGAAGCAGCAGCGGAGAAATCAGTGTCGAAACACGGCGCGCCATCGTCTGCCTTCCACTCATCCTGAAAAAACACCCAGCCCTTTGGGGGTTACCCGGTTTTTACGTTGTCTTGTTGCTGCCCGCCTGCCAGAAAATTCTGCACCAGCAGCATGCATACGGCGCATACTATAGCGGAATCTGCCACGTTGAATACATACCATGACCACCCAAAAGCATGGGCATGCAGAAAATCCACCACGGCCCCATAGCGCACACGGTCCATAACGTTGCCAATGGCCCCACCTGTAATGGCCCCAACACACGCAGCGGTAAGTTTGCTGGGCGTGCGAAAAATCCATACCAGCAGGCAGCAGGCCACGGCCAGCGCAATAGCGGAAAACACAATGCGCCCCGCCCCGCCAAGCCCGCCAAACATGCCAAAAGTAACGGCGTGGTTCCATACCATAGTGAAGTTAAGGAACGGCAGCACTTTAACAGAACCCCGTGCGGGCAGATCCAGCCCGTACAGAATCCAGTATTTACTCAGCTGATCTGCTGAAAGCGTAAGCATCAGCACCAGCAGGCCGAGGCCTGCCGGGCGCAGCATGAAGGGGCGAGAACTCACGCGCCCTCCTGCCCTGTGCGCGGGCCACCCTGTTGTTCCACCACATCGGCGCAGCGCAGGCACAGTCCTGCGTAATCATCCCGCGTGCCGGTTTCTGGCAGAACCTTCCAGCAGCGCACGCATTTTTCACCGTCTGCAACCTGCACAACTGGCGCACCATGCAGCGTGCCGCCTTCATCCCCTTCCACGTAAATGGAGGAAGACGTGGGGTCCACCACCACATCCACGTGGGAGACAATGGCCAGTTCGCTCCAGTTTACACCGGCAAACAGTGCGGCTTCTTCTTCAGAGAACGTCAGTTCAACCTGTGCCTGAAGGGAGGAACCAATGGTGCCTTCGCGCCGTGCGCCTTCAATTTCCGTGGTGATGATACGCCGCACGGAACGAATACGCGCCCAGCGTTCATCCAATGCCGGATCATTCCATTCTGCAGGCAGTTCAGGGAAGGCCTGTTCATGCACGCTCTGGTCTGACCCAAAGCGGGCTGTCCATGCTTCTTCCGCCGTAAACACCAGTACGGGGGCCAGCCATGTTGTCAGGCAGCGTTGCAGGATATCCAGCACCGTGCGGGCTGCGCGGCGTGTGGGGTTGGAGGGTGCATCGCAATACAACGCATCCTTACGGATATCGAAGTAAAATGCAGACAGATCCGTGGTGCAGAACCCATGCAGGGCCGGATACACACCCACCCATTCATGCGTTTCCACCGCGCGGGCAATCAGCCCACCCAGTTCTGTAAGGCGATGTAGCACCCAGCGTTCCAGCTCTGGCAGCTCGGCATACGGCACGGCTTCTGCTTCCGTGTAGCCATCCAGCGCACCTAGCAGCCAGCGCAGCGTGTTGCGCAAGCGGCGATACAGTTCACCCTGTTGTTTGAGAATTTCCTTACCAATGCGCAGATCATCATTGGTATCGGAGTTCACCACCCATAGGCGCAGCACGTCTGCACCCAGGCTGTCATTCACATCCTGCGGGGCAATCACGTTGCCGAGGGATTTGGACATCTTGCGGCCCTGTTCATCCAGAACAAAGCCGTTGGTCACAACCGCCTTGTAGGGTGAAACGCCGCGCGTACCCACACTTTCCAGCAAGGAGGACTGGAACCAGCCGCGATGCTGGTCCGAACCTTCCAGATACAGATCTGCAGGGAAGCTTAGCCCCGGCTGGCCCAGCACGAAGGCGTGGGTAGAGCCACTTTCGAACCACACATCCACGATATCGAACACCTGATCGTAATCATCCGGGTTCCGATCCGGGCCGAGGAAGCGTGCGGGTTCAGAGCTATACCACGCATCTGCCCCTTCTTCCTTAAAGGCATCCACAACACGCTGCATCACATCAGCATCGCGCAGCACTTCGCCGGTACGTTTTTCAACAAACACGGCAATAGGCACGCCCCATGCGCGCTGGCGGCTGATGCACCAGTCTGGACGCGTGCGGATCATGGATGTCAGACGGTTGCGCGCCTGTGCGGGCACGAAAGTAACGTCTTCCAGCGCCTTAAGGGCTTTTTCACGCAGCGAATCTTCACCATCCATGCGGATGAACCACTGCGGCGTGGCACGGTAGATTACCGGCGCGCGGGAACGCCATGAATGCGGGTAGGAGTGCACAATTTCACCACGCCCCACCAAGCCTGCGGGGGCTGTGCCGTTGGCGTTGGCATGTTCCATCACGGCTTCCAGCGTGGAGCACACAACATCTGCCGCCTTGAACACATGCGTGCCTGCAAAGCCTGAAACCCACGGGGCGTATGTGCCATCGGCCTGCACCACTTCTGGCACTTCCACGCCATACATGCGGCAGAGCTGGAAGTCATCCTCACCATGAGAAGGCGCCATGTGCACAAGGCCAGTACCGGCCTCGGTGGTGACAAATTCACCCGGCAGCATGGGCACATCAAAATCATACCCGGCACCACGCAGCGGATGGGAGCATACAGCCCCTTTCAGCGCGCTGCCCGGCAGGGTGTAAAGGATATGGTGCGCAGTAACATGGGCTTCCTGACAGAAAGCATCCACCAGCACTTCGGCCACCAGCACCTTTGCGCCGGGTTCAAGCAATGCGCCCTCACCCGTTTCATCCACCCGCAGCACCACGTAGGTGATTTCTGGCCCATAAGCCAAGGCACGGTTGCCGGGAATGGTCCACGGTGTGGTGGTCCAGATGACAACAGACACATCTTCCAGCGCATG
Source organism: Acetobacter pasteurianus (assembly GCF_009914215.2). Taxonomy (NCBI): domain Bacteria; kingdom Pseudomonadati; phylum Pseudomonadota; class Alphaproteobacteria; order Acetobacterales; family Acetobacteraceae; genus Acetobacter; species Acetobacter pasteurianus. Next base: position 491,312 of record NZ_CP039846.2, read on the forward strand.
GGCTGGCGTGGGGTCCCGCACAACCGGGAAGGCCACCAGAATAGTGGTAGAGGTGTGATCGTGATATTCGATTTCAGCTTCGGCCAGAGCGGTTTTTTCAACCGGGCTCCACATCACGGGGCGCAGGCCACGATACAGCCGCCCATTCAGCAGGAACTTGCCAATTTCGTTCACAATGGCTGCTTCGGATGAGAAATCCATGGTGGCGTAGCGGTTCTGCCATTCAGCCTGCACGCCAAGGCGCTTGAATTCCTGCATCTGGATATTCAGCCACTCGCCCGCATAGGCACGGCATTCGGCACGGAATTCCAGCACAGGCACGGAATCCTTGTCCTTTTTTGCCTTGCGGTATTTTTCTTCCACCTTCCATTCAATCGGAAGGCCGTGGCAATCCCACCCCGGCACATAGCGCACGCCGTAGCCAGACATGCGATGGGCGCGGTTGATCACATCCTTGTTGATCTTGTTCATGGCATGGCCAATGTGCAGGTGGCCATTGGCATACGGGGGGCCATCATGCAGCGTAAAAACTGGCCGCCCTTCTGCCTGCTGTTTCAGCCGCGCATCCAGCCCGGTTTCTTCCCACTTTTTCAGCCACTGCGGTTCCTGCTTTGGCAGGCCCCCGCGCATGGGGAAAGAGGTACGGGGCAGGAACACCGTATCACGATACAGATCGGCGGGGGATTGGGTGTCCTGGTCGCTGCTGGATGTGGTCATGAGCGGGTGATGTCACTTCAGTTCGGGTTCATGGTCTGGCCCCGCATGTGCTGGTCAAACCATCTTGCATTCAGGCTCTTATCAAAAAGGACAAGCGCAGGGTCAAGCATGAACGGCCACATTGCAGCCGCAAATTATATTCTGCCCTATCTGCCCGTACTTTTACAGGGGGTTATATGCCCGCCAGTTCGGCGTTCAGAACCATGCGTGCCTGCTGCGCATCCTGCGCGATCTGGGCCTTGAGTTCATCCAGCCCGGCAAAGCGCTGTTCTGCCCGCAGCATTTTGTGCAGCGCCACAGAAAGTGTTTGGCCGTACAGATCACCATCAAAGTCAAACAGGTTCACTTCTACGCGGCTTTCCTGCCCATCGTTAATGGTGGGCCTACGCCCAATATTGGCCACGCCGGGGCGCGTATAGCCACCGGGCAGGCGCACCGTTACGGCGTAAACACCACGTGCGGGCTCCAGATGCCGCCCAAGCGGAATGTTGGCTGTGGGAAAGCCCAGCAGACGGCCGCGTTTATCACCATGCTGCACCTGGCCACGAATAAACCACGGGCGACCGAGTTCTTCCGTTGCGCGTTCAGGATACCCTTCCTGCAACAACCGCCGGATACGGGTGGAGGAATATGGCCCTGCGGCATCTGCCAGTGCGGGCACGGATGTAAAGCCCATGCCCAGCTCACCCGTGCGTTCGGCCAGAAACGTAACATCGCCCCCGCGCCGATAACCGAATGCAAAATCCGGCCCGCAGGCAACGTGGCGCAGGCACAGGGCATCGTGCAGCACGTCTTCTACAAACCGTTCCGCCGTCATGCGGGAGAATTCTTCATCAAACCCGATCTGGAACACATGCTGCACACCCAGCGCCTGTAGGGCGGCAAAACGCTCATCCGGCAGGCTCAGGCGGAATGGTGGGTCCTGCGGGCGGAAAAGTTCGCGCGGGTGAGGTTCAAACGTGACAACCGCCAAAGGCAGATCTGGCCGCGCCGCGTGGGTGGAATGAACCAGATGGGCGTGGCCCAGATGCACACCATCAAAATTGCCAAGCGCTGCCGCACAGCCGTGCGCTTCCGGCGGAATATCCCGCCAGTTTGTGTGCAACTGTGCTTTCAGCACTTTTTATGCTCCTTCCGGCAGGCCAAACATCTGCCCCGCCTGCGGCAGAGATTGCGCTACAGGGTGGGTAGTACCTGCCACCGTGCCATCTTCCGGGCGGGCAATCTGGCATACACGCAGGCCCGCTTGGGCCGCTGCATCCAGCTCTGCCACCACATCGGACAGAAACAGCACATCCTGCCCCTGCCAGCCACTTTGTTCCAGAATATGGCGATAACTTTGCGCGCTTTTCTTACCACCAACACGCAGATCAAAAAACGCGCTGAAAAGCGAGGTCAGGTTCCCCTGCTCGGTATAGCCGTAAATCAGCTTCTGCGCAGCTTCGGAACCGGAGGAATACACGGCCAACGTAAGGCCTGCGGCTTTCCATGCCTTTAAGGTGGGCTCAACATCTGGGTAAAGCTGGGCTTCCAGTTCCCCTTTTTCATACCCTTGCTGCCAGCACAGGCCTTGCAGGCTTTTAAGCGGGGCAACCTTGGCATCTTCCGCCATCCAGCGTTCAAGCTGTTCCAGCGGCGGCACGCCGGGGGCGGCTTGGGCAATCTGTGTCAATGCTTCCTGCACTACCGGATTTTCACGCTGTTCCAGCAATGCGGGCAGATGTTTGCGCGCGTAGGGAAACAGCACTTTATGCACAAAAGCCACTGGCAGGGTGGTGCCTTCAATATCCAGCAGCACCACGCGCGGAGGAATCCGGGTATCGGCCATTATGCCCTCAATCAGTTTGCGTAAGAAGGAAACTGCCGGGCAATATCGGTGCCTGTATAGCGGGCCACCCAGCCTTCCTTGTGTGTGAAAATGCGCAGCGTGACCATATCTGGCTCTGGCCCGGCATCAAACCAGTGCTTTGTGCCTTCTGGCACAGAAATCAGATCAGTTTGCGTGCATTCCACATCATAAACATAGCCTGCAATATGCAGGATGAAGTGCCCGCTGCCGTGCACAAAAAAGCGAATTTCATCTTCACTATGCGTATGTTCGGACAGGAACTTATCCCGCAAGGCCTCGCGGTTGGGTGTAGATGGGCTAACCCGCAGCACATCAGCAGAGCCTGCACCTGTTTCGCCCATCAGCTTGTCTAAAAATGGGCCATACACACCCAGCACGGCCTGCTCATCTGCATCCCTTGGGGGAATTTGCGGGCCTTCCCAACGTTCAAACCGCACGCCTAGTGGCGCCAGAACACGGGCCATTTCTGCCGGGTCCTGCGTTTGCAGCACGGGGTGTTCGGGGGTGGTATCTTTGTAAACTGTCAGGGAACTCATGCGTGCAGTTTCCTTCGCTCAAGCGCGCAGGCCAGCAGGAACTCCAGCCCTTCCAGCCGCGCAAGGGCGGTGGGCATATCCTTACCCCACACATACACACCGTGGCCGCGAATAATGTAGCCCGCAGGCATACCGGTGCCAAAAAATGGTTCCACCACTTCCGCCAACCGCGCAATGTCCTGATCGTTCTCAAACAAGGGCACCTGCACGGATGTTTCGTGCGTGGTCTGCCCTTCAAACACTTTCAGAACTTCGTAATCCGCCAGCGTAAGTGCTGCTGTTTCTTCTTCCATGGACAGAACAGTGGAGGCCACGGAATGGCCATGCAGCACTGCGCCCACTTGCGGGAAATGGCGGTAAATCTGGCAATGCAGCAGCGTTTCCGCACTGGGCCGGTTTTCCGGGCTATGCGGTTTGCCCTGCATATCCACGGTAATAACGTCTGCCGCCTGCAAAAAGCCTTTGTGGCAGCCGGAGCGCGTAATGGCTATGCGGCCATCTGCCAGCTTGCGGCTGATATTGCCTGCCGTGGCTGGCACCCACCCGCGCTGATCCATCCGCTGCCCGGCAAACAGAATATCCTGCACGGCACGGGCAAAATCCGTAACGGTTTGATCCATGGCGTTCTCTGCCCGTCTTGAACTGATAGAGCCTTACGGCTGAACAGATTTATCCGCTGGCGCAGCTGTGCGCTGCTCCACTGTGGAAGATGCGGGTGGTGGGGCAATATGCCCGTTACCGGGGCGTGCCGTGCCATCATCCATCGGTTCATCATCCGCCATGTGTTTCTTGAAGGATTTGATGCCCTTGGCCATATCGCCCATCAACGAGCTGATTTTGCCGCCGCCGCCAAACACCACAAGTACAACCACAAGCACGATCAGCCAGTGCCAGATACTTAAGCTACCCATCAAACCAGTCCCCTACACTTGCGATACGCACCCAAAATGAACGCATACCACACATCCTTGTTTGTACATGATGGCGGAAACACTTTCTTGCAAGTTTTTCCTTGCGCGACCTACCCGCTAATTGGGTGCTAACTGCCGCCCGTGCCTGTTGGTTCAATAAAGCCATAAACCGGATAAACCGTTTTGCCCATGGCATGAATGGGGCTCCACCACACGCGCACGCGGGTCCAGTTATTATTGGGGGAAACATCAACAACGGGGGCACGATGCGTGACTTCTCCCGGCTCCCAATTTGCGTGGTCCACCAACACAAGGCGGGAATTTCGCACCTGTTTGACCACAGAAACATGGCCCGATGGCAGCCTGCCGGTAGAACGGAACACCAGCACATCCCCCGCACGGGGGGAGGACGTGCGGTTATATTGGCCCTGTGCTTCCCCCCACCAGCTTGCTGCCGCACCGCGCAGGTTTACGGCAGAATGTTCCCGCGCATAGGGGGCACATTGCACAGATCCGTTCCAACTTCCGCGCCCGCCTGCACAGGCTGCAAGTAATAAAGGCAGAACAAGAACAAGGCTACGCTTCACGATTCGGCCCTCAAACGTTGCATCCAGTCCTCCGCTTCTGTGGGAGGCATATCCAAAACCTGCTCCGCCACATCCCGCGCATACCCCGCACGGGCCAGCACACCCAGCGCCTTGTGCCTGCGGGCCAGAGCCTGCTCGGTATCAGCATCTTCATCATCCGCAACATAAGGCATGGCAAATGGCCCCAACCTGCGCTTGCGGGCCAGAACCAGTGCGGCACATAATTCCCTTTGCGCAGGAGAAAACCCTTCCACCGCATCCTGCAAGGCGGCATCGCGCAGATCAGCCTCCACGCCGCGCGCAGCCAGATGTGCCTGCACCGCCAGGCCAGAGCGGCCAGACCGCACCAACCTACGTGCGCGGGCTGTTGCAAAACTGGCATCATCCACCGCACCAAGGCGCACCATTTCTTCTGCTATTTCAGCTACTACGGGGCGGAGCGCCTGTGCAGCTTCGGCCACTTCCTCCGTATCGGCTCCAGCTTTGAGGGCCTGTTTTTCCCACCGTGCAATCCGGCGCAAAAGCACCTGTTCCAGCCCGTGGCGTGTAGTGCCAAACCGTGCCAGATGCGCCAGTGCGGCCTCTCGCAACACGCGGCGATCAAGCTGCGGAAACCCCGATGATGTGTGGACAGATGAGGAAGAACCAGAATGCGTCATCCCTCTTTCTTACCCACTCCTTACGTGCAGGAAAATACGGAACGGGCCATGCCGCGCATGTTTCGTATGCAGAATTTTTTCACACAGAATATTTGACTTTAATCTGCACAAAAGGCCATGATACGCCCGCAATACGGGCCGCCCGCTCACCTTATATCAAGGCAGCGGGCGTTTTTCGTTCTGCACTCCACTTCTCACCATGCAGGTTCAACAACCGCCAACACAAAGACCAGATTCCATGATTTCTGCCCTGATGCCGACATACAAGCGCGCTGATCTCGCCTTTGAGCGGGGAGAAGGCTCCTGGCTGCAAACGTCGGACGGGCGACGATTCCTGGACTTTGCTGCGGGCATTGCCACGTGCTCCATTGGCCACGCACACCCCAAGATGGTGGAAGCCGTAAGCACGCAGGCTGCCAAGGTCATGCACGTTTCCAACCTGTTTCAGATTCCGCAGGCGGAAAAGCTGGCACGCAGGCTGGTTGAAAACTCCTTTGCCGATAGCGCGTTCTTCTGCAATTCCGGCGCAGAAGCCAACGAAGGCATGGTGAAGATGGCCCGCCGCGCCCAGATGATGGCAGGCCACCCCGAACGCACAGACATTATCTGCATGGATGGGGCTTTTCATGGCCGCACGCTGGCCATGCTTTCCGCCACCGGCAACCCTAAATATCTGGAAGGCTTTGGTGAGCCTGTAAAAGGCTTCCTGCACGTGCCTTTCAACGATATTGAAGCCGTAAAAGCCGCCATTACCCCCAACACCGCAGCCATTATGCTGGAACCCATTCAGGGTGAAAGCGGCATTAAGGTGGCCAGCCCGGAATATCTGCGTGCCCTGCGCGCGCTGTGCGATGAAACCGGCGTGTTGCTGGCGCTGGATGAGGTGCAGTGTGGCGTTGGTCGCACAGGCCGCCTGTTTGCGCATGAATGGGCTGGCATCAAGCCCGATATTGTCAGCACGGCCAAAGGTTTGGGCGGGGGCTTCCCCATTGGGGCCATCCTCACCACAGAAACCATTGCCAAGAGCATGACACCGGGCACACACGGCACCACATTTGGCGGCAACCCGCTGGCCTGCGCGGCTGGTAACGCTGTGCTGGATGTTATTCTGGCCCCCGGCTTTTTAGATCAGGTTTGCACCCGTGCGGCCCTGCTGGATGAACTGCTGGACAGCCTTGTGGCCGATGCGCCGGATATTTTTGCCCAGCGCCGTGGCCTTGGCCTGCTGATAGGCCTGCGCTGCGTGCCCGCAGTGGGTGATGTGCAGGGTGCCGCACAAAATGAAGGCCTGCTGTGTGTAACCGCGGGTGATAACGTGCTGCGCCTTGTGCCGCCGCTTACTGTTTCCGAAGAAGAATGCCGCAAAGCTGTGGCCCTGCTGGTGCAGGCTGTCAGCACACTCAGAAAAAATCATAACAACAAGACAGTTCTGGAGCCAACAGCGTGAGCGCCGCCAACATGACCACTGCCCTGCCCTCTTCTTCCTTGGCAACGCCCCGCCATTTTCTGGATCTGAAAGATCTGGATGCCGCAACCCTGCGCCAGATTCTGGATGTAGCCGCCAGCATGAAGCGCATGCAGCAGAACCGCCGGTTTCCGCTACACCCGCGCCAGCCGCTGGCCGGGCGGCAGTTGGGGCTTATTCTTTCCAAGCCATCCACCCGCACCCGTGTTTCTTTTGAAGTGGGCATTCGCCAGCTTGGGGGCGATGCCGTGGTGCTCAGCCCGCAGGAAATGCAGATTGGCCGTGGTGAAAGCATTGCCGATACAGCCCGCGTGCTCTCCCGCTTTGTAGATGCCATTATGCTGCGCACCGGCAACACAAAAACCATGCACGAACTGGCACAGTGGAGCACAGTGCCCGTTATCAATGGTCTTACCCCGCATTCTCACCCGGTGCAGATTCTGGCCGATATCATGACGTTTGAGGAACATCGTGGCCCCGTGCGTGGCCGCACCTTTGCGTGGACGGGTGATGGCAACAACGTGCTTGTCTCCCTTATTGAAGGGGCCGTGCGTTTTGGCTTTGCCCTGCGTGCCGCCACCCCCGCAGACATGAAGCCCCCGCAGGACGTGCTGGACTGGGCCCGTGCCGAAGGCGGTGATGTGGAATGGACGGTAGACCCAAAAGCCGCCGTAAAAGGTGCCGATTGCGTGGTGACGGATACATGGATCAGCATGTCTGATTCCCCCAAGGAAGCCGCCACCCGCATGAGCAAGCTGGAACCCTACCGCGTAAATGCAGATTTAATGGCCCTTGCTGCGCCAGATGCCCTGTTCATGCACTGCCTGCCTGCCCATATAGGGGAAGAAGTAACCAAGGACGTGTTTGAAGGCCCGCATTCTGTGGTGTTTGATGAGGCGGAAAACCGCCTTCATGCCCAGAAAGGCGTGCTGGCATGGACAATGGGTGGCACAAACTGGACCTCTTTCGGCAAGGAATAAGCACATGAGCGGCACAGACAGAACAGTTTCCATGACATCTACCGAAGATACACCCGCTACCCCCGGCTGGGTGGAAAGCAGTCTGGATGCTATTCTGGCGACGTTGCCGTTCCCGGCAGATAAGCTGGCACCGTTCCGTAGCGCCTATCTGGATTGTCTGGCAGGCTGTGGTCGTACGGAAGATCTGGATAGCGAGCACGATGCCTGCCGCAAGGGGCTGCTTGTTGCGCTTAAGGACGGTTTGAACATGGATTCAGAAACCGGTCGTGCCCTTGAACAGAAGCTGGAAAAGCTGGAGCTGGATATTTCCGCAGGGGCGTAACCCCCTGCTTTCCACCTTTTCCTTTTTGTCCGCCTGAAAAGCATCACCAGAGTCCGCACGCATCAGGCGCATGTTCTTGATATTCCCGTATTCTTGATGGACTCAGGACAAACTTAAATTCCCATGGAAAAACCCGCTTTTCTTGATCGTGACCGCCCAGATGTGCCCGATTTGGTGGTGCCCGGTGGTGTAACACCTTTTTATCTGGCTGGTCGGCCCGTGCGTGGCCGGTTGGTGCGTTTGGGCGTGCTGGCCGATACGCTGCTCACACGTCATGATCACCCAGCCCCTGTTACGCGCCTTGCTGGCAAGGCATTGGCACTGGTGGCAGCTTTGGCCTCTGCCCTTAAGTTTCAGGGCTCTTTCTCCCTTCAGATGAAGGGTGATGGCCCTGTTTCCATGCTGGTGGCAGACTGCACCAACACCGGCGCGCTACGCTTTTACGCCCGCACGGATGATGAGGCGCTGGCAGCCCTGCTGGAAGAAACCCCCAAACCCACAGACCGCGAATTGCTGGGTAACGGCTATATGGCCCTTACGGTGGACCAAGGCCCGGAAATGGACCGGCATCAGGGTATTGTGGAAATTGCGGGGGATGATCTGTCTGCAATGGCCATGCATTACTTTGCCAGCAGTGAGCAGCACGCCTGCTGGATTATGCTGGCCTGCCAGATGACAGATGCAGGCTGGCGCGCAGGCGGTCTGATACTGGAACGCATTGCGGGCGAAGGCGGCAGCCACGTGGTGGAAGACGAAGCCGCAGAAGCAAGCTGGGAAACAGCCACCATTCTGGCAGGCACCCTTTCCACCAAGGAACTGCTGGACGATAGCCTGCCAACATTGCAGCTTCTGCACCGGCTTTTCCATGAAGAAGACCTGCATGTCAGCCAGCCTCGGGCTTTGGCCTTTGGGTGCCGTTGCTCCCGCGCGCGTTTGGCCAATGTGCTGGAAACCTTCCCGCAAGATGATCTGGACCACATGTGCCAGGATGACGGAAACATCGTGATGACGTGCGAATTCTGCAATGTGGATTTCCGCTTTGCACGCAAAAACATTGCCACGCAGGCACAGTAAAACAGTAAATATAGCCGCAAAGTTTGCCAGCAGGGCCCTAAGCGCAATATCTTAAGGTGCTGCTGGTATAAGATATCTGCCACAGGGCAGGCATTTTTCAGAATGTCAGATAAAGTTCACAAGAGGTTTTGCGCCATGATGCTGTTTTCCCGCATGCGCCTTTCTGGCCTAACAGCCGCGCTGCTGTTTCCTGCCCTGCTGGCAGGCTGCGCGGATCAGAAACAGCCTACGCAGTTTGCACCACTGCGGTATGATAACCTCAGCCAGATCAACCTGAACGTAAACACCCTGACATTGGTGGATAACACGGCAACCCACCCGGTTGCGGGCGATATCGGTTATAAATCCCCCACCCCACCAGTACAGGCCCTGCGCCAGATGGTGCAGGACAGGCTGGCCGCCAAAGGGGGCATTACCAGCGCCAATTCCGCCCAGTTTGTGATTGATCGGGCCTCCATCCTGCACGAACCCGGTGGCACGCTACAGGGCCAGATAGATGTGCATCTGGATATTCTGAACCCCGATGGCAGCAAAACTGCCCATACAGAAGCCCACGCCACCCAAAGCCTGCACCCGGACCCCACGGAAGATACAGAAAGCCAAGCCAATCTGTACAACGTCACCAAAGGGATGATGGACAGCATCAATACCGAGCTGGATACACAGGTGCATCGCGCCCTTGGCAAATGGCTGGTGGATGCCGGGGGTATGCCGGTAGATGGTGCTATTCAGGCCCAGCCTCTCACAGCTGATGGCTCACCCGCTCCTGCCTCCACGGGTGCTAGTGCCGCAGCTACGCAAGAGGCGCTTTCCCCCGTTTCAGCAGCTAAAACCGGGCAGGCTACATCCCCCGTAACGGTGCCGGAAAACGCCCCTGTTGTTGCACCTTCTACCGATGCTGCAACACAGTCCACCACCAGCAGCACGGAAGCCAAACCTGCCGCAGCCTCCAAAACGCAGGATAGTGAACCCAACGCCATCTTCCCGGCGGGTGAGGATGATGATTCGTCCTCAAGCTCATCCTCTACAAAGGCGACATCCCCTAAACCGGGCTATCTCAAGCTGCCGTCTCAGCCTCAATAAGGCTGTTATCCTCAGCAAAGCGCCTGAATACTTAGCGCATATAGCCCCCACCGCCGCACAACATTGCGCTGCGGCGGTGGGGCCGCCATAAAGCAGGGCATGACCGCTTCCGCCTCCAGTCTGAACCCGTTTTCCATTGCGCAGGGTCTGCCTGTGCAGGATGTGCTGCCAGAACTTTGCGCAGTGCTGGCTCAAAACCCCGCCACAGACCATCCGGCATCCGCCATTCTGGTGGCGCCTCCGGGCGCGGGTAAAACCACATCCGTGCCGCCCGTTCTGGCGGCTGCAGCATGGCGCGCACCATCTGATAAAATTATTATGCTGGAACCCCGCAGGCTGGCCGCCCGTGCCGCTGCCCAGCGCATTGCATCCCTAATGGGGGAAGATGTTGGCGGTTTTGTTGGGTTCCGCACCCGGCTGGAATCCGCTGTTTCTGACCGCACCCGTATTGAGGTGCTGACAGAAGGCCTGTTCCTGCGCCGCCTGCTGGGTGACCCCATGCTGGAGGGCGTGGCCTGCGTTATTCTGGATGAAATACACGAACGCTCATTAGATGCAGATCTGGCGCTGGCTTTCTGCCTGGATCTGCAACGCACCTTGCGGCCTGATCTGCGCCTTGTGGCCATGTCCGCCACAGCAGAAACAGAACGCCTTGCCACGCTAATGAACGCCCCTGTGCTGACCAGCGAAGGGCGGATGTTCCCGCTTACTGTCCACCATGCCAAGCACGATATTCCCAGCCTGCGCGATATTGCCACCGCCACAGCAACAGGCGTGCGGCAAGCTCTGGCGGAAACAGAAGGCGATATTCTCACCTTTCTGCCCGGCACGGGAGAAATCCGCCGGGTGATGCAGCTTCTGGATGGTGTGCCCGCCACAGTGCTGCCCCTGCATGGTGAACTGCACCCGGCAGAACAGGCCCGTGTGCTGCGCCCCGGAAATGAAGGGGAACGGCGAGTTATTCTGGCAACCTCCATAGCCGAAACATCCCTTACCGTGCCCGGCGTGCGCGTTGTGGTGGATTGCGGTTTCCGCCGTGTGCCAAGGTTTGATGCCGGGGCTGGGCTTTCCCGGCTGGATACGGTGCGTATCTCCAAAGCAGCCGCGCGGCAGCGTGCAGGACGTGCGGGGCGAGAGGCTCCGGGTATGGCGTATTGCCTGTGGTCTGCCCATACTGAGCGCGCCTTGCCCCAGCATGACAGGCCAGAAATTCTGGAAGCCGATCTGTCTGATTTTGTGCTGGCCACCGCCTTGTGGGCCGATACGGTAGGCTCTGCCGATACGCCGCTTCCCCTACCAGATCAGCCCCCCGGCAGTGCGGTAGCCGCCGCAAAGGAACTACTGATTCTGCTGGGTGCGTTGGATGATGCAGGCCAGATTACAAAACTGGGCCGTAGCATGGCCGATCTGGGCACGCACCCACGCCTTGCCGCCATGATGCTGGCTGCCCGCACACCGGAGGAAGCCGCACTGGCCGCAGACCTTGCCGCCCTGCTGGAAGAACGAGACCCCCTGCGCCCACGCGCTGCCGGGCGTGGTGGGCCGCCGCCTATTCCGCCCGCAGATATTACCCTCCGGCTGGATCTGATTGCGGGTGAAGATAACACCCCACAGGCAGACCGTGGCGCTTTGGCCCGCATTCGGCAGGCAGCGGCCCGTTTTCGCACACGCATGGGGCTGAAGGCGCGCCACCCGGCAGCAGGTGATGCCGCAGCCCTTCTGGCCGCAGGCTTTCCTGATCGTATCGCCCTGTGTCGGGGGGATATGGGCAGTTACCGCATGGCCAATGGCAGCAATGCCCGCCTACGCCGAGATGATGGGCTAGCCAAACACAAGCTGCTGGCAGTAGCGGGCCTGCACCTGCGCACCGCTGCTGAAATACGTATGGCAGCCCCGTTGGATAGCAACGCCCTGCCCCCAGCCTTGCTGGAGCGCACGCGTGAACAGGTTGAAACCACGCTGGACCCTGTATCGGGCAATATCATGGCCCGCAGGCGCACCCGCATTGGCTGCCTTGTGCTGCGAGACCGCACGGAAAAAGTAAAACCGGAAGATGCAGGCCCGCTGCTGCTGGCACAGGCCAAGGAGACACCGGAAACCACGCTTAACTGGTCAGACGCCGTAAAACAGCTTCAGGCCCGTGTGGAACTGGCCCGCACCCTGCCCGGTGGTACCGGCATAGAAGAAGAGTGGCCAGATTTTTCCTCCACAGCCCTTGCTGGTTGTATGGATGAATGGCTGACCCCGTATGTTGAAGGCTGCACATCCATTACTGCATTGCGGGAGCTGGACATCCTCAACCTGCTGCGCACTTATCTGGGTTACGCCCGCACAAGCTGGCTGGATAAGGAGCTCCCTACCTCTCTGCCCTTCCCCGGCGGTGTGGCGGAGGTGGATTATACGCAGCCCGTGCCTGTGGCCTCGGCCCGAGCGCAGGCCTTTTATGGCACGGCGGAAACATCCAAACTGGCCGGAGGGCGCGTGCCGCTGCGGCTGGCACTGCTTTCTCCCGCAGGGCGGCCACAGGCCATTACGGCGGATCTGGCTGGTTTCTGGCAAGGGGGTTGGGCAGATATGCGGCGCGATATGCGCGGGCGTTACCCCAAGCATGAATGGCCAGAAAACCCCGCTTTGGCCCCGGCGCGCCCACGCGCCAAACGCAACTAAGGCCTATGGACGTGGCGCAAACAACACCCTCGCGCCATAAAAACGTACCAGATCAAGGGCAAACCCGTATAGCCGGTTGCATAAAGCAGATAATCCGGGCCACAAGTTTGTAATGTCTGGAGCTTTATTGCCATTTCCATGAAGACGCTTCTACGGAACCTGCCTGCACTGGCCGTAGCCTGCTTTTCCCTTCAGGAAACAGGCGCGCACCATTTGGCACAGGCTGCATCTCTCCCGACATTTGAGCCCGCAGTGCCGCTGGTTTCTGGCGGGCCTATCAGCTTTGCGCCTTTGGTGCGCAAGGTTGTGCCCGCAGTAGTGAATATTTCTGTCACGCGAGATTCGGATACCAGCGCCAAACACAAGCTGCCATCCACCGTTAAAGGCACCCCGCTGGAAAAGCGCTACCGCGAACGCATGCGCCGCCATAGGGATGAACTGCTTGGTGCGGGTTCGGGCTTTATTATAGACCCCGAAGGCACCATTGTTACCAATGGCCACGTGGTGGAAGATGCAGACAAAATTACCGTGGCCCTTGCCAGTGGTAAGGAATTTACAGCCACACTGGCAGGCATAGATAACTTAACGGATATTGCCGTTATAAAAATCAGCTCCCCACAGCCCCTTCCCTACGTCACATGGGGGGATAGCAGGCAGGTGCAGGTGGGAGACTGGATTATGGCTGCGGGCAACCCATTTGGCCTTGGGTCATCCGTTACCGCAGGTATTGTGTCCGCCCGCGGGCGCGATATTGGCACCAGCCCGTTTGATGATTTTTTGCAACTGGATGCACCCATAAACCCCGGTAATTCCGGCGGCCCTACGTTTAACCTTGCCGGGCAGGTGGTAGCACTTAACACCGCCATTGTTTCCCCCACCGGTGGCTCTGTGGGGCTTGGGTTTTCCATTCCCTCCGAAATTGTCATCCCCATTGTGGAAACACTGCGGCAGGCCGGACATATTGAGCGCGGCTGGCTGGGCGCTACGCTGGAAGATATCATGACCCATAATGGCACGCAGGTAACAGAGGTGGACCATAACGGCCCCGCTGCCAAAGGCGGGCTGAAAAAGGGTGATATCATTGTGGGCATGAACAACGAGCACGTAGAAACCGCCCGCGCCATGATACGCGCTGTGGCATCTGCCAAGCCGGGGCTGGATGCGCAGTTGAACGTGCTGCGCAATAATCAGCCAATAACACTAACCATCCACATTGGTCGCCGCCCTAAATGGGAGGATGGCAACGGGGGCAAATAGCCCCCATTCCGGCTTTTTAGATCATATCCAGCGGTGTTTTTTTGGTAGGCGGCGGAAACGCTGCATCCAACTGCGCCAGATCCTGCTCTGTTAATTCAAGGTCTCGCGCAGCCAGATTCTGCTTCATGTGCTCGTGCGAGGCTGCTTTGGGAATAGCCAGTACATTGTTCTGGCGTAGCACCCATGCCAGCGCAATTTGTGCCGGTGTGGCCGGGCCAAGCGCAGTGCTGTGCCTGCTGGCAATATCTGCCAAAACCGGGTTTTTGAGCAGTTCCTGCCCCTGCCCGATGGGGGAATAGGCCATGGTCACAATTTTGCGGCGATAATCCGTTTTCAACAGATCATATTCCACGCCGCGATGCTCCAGATTGTACAACACCTGGTTGGCAACACATTCCCCAACGCGGGAACATCCATCCAGTTCATACACATCATCCGTATCAAAGTTTGAAACACCCCAATAGCGGATCAAACCTTCACGTTGCAGCTTTTTAAATGCGTCTACCGTTTCGCCCAACGGTACACCGCCCCGCCAGTGCAGAAGGTATAGGTCTATCCAATCTGTTCCCAAACGGCGCAAAGACTTCCGACAGCTTTCGGCCACACCTTGGGCAGATGCGTTTGAAGGCAACACTTTGGTCACCAGAAAAACCTTTTTGCGGTAAGGATAAATGGCCTCTCCCACCACACTTTCAGAGCGGCCATTGCCATACATTTCGGCTGTATCCACCACCTGCACACCGTTTAATACGGCATAGCGCAGGCTTTCCACTTCCTCTGGCCAACGGGCGGGGGTTTCCCCCATATTCCAAGTGCCTACCCCCAAAGCGGGCAGAACAGTGCCATCGGCCAGCGTTACTGTATTTGCCATTGCGCCGGTTCTCCTTTGCAAAACAGGCGGCTTATCTGCCTGTTAATTTTCTAAACGCGCTCAATCAGCCTTCTGCCCGCAGGTAAGGCTGGATATACTAACACGTATGACTCAGATTGGTTTTTACCACCTTACGCGCACAAGCGTGACCGAGGCCTTGCCCAAACTGTTGGCCCGCACACTGGCCAGCGGGCAAAAAGCCGCTGTGTGGTGTGCTAGCAAACCCATGTTGGATGATCTGGATAAAGCCTTGTGGAAAGTGACCACCCCAACATGGCTGCCACATGGGCGCGAAGGTATTGCCTGCCCGGATCTGCAACCTATCTGGCTGAGCATGGGGGAAGATACCCCTAACAATGCGCGCTTTCTGTTTTTGCTGGAAAACCGCAGCTTTCCCGATCTGGCAGCATTTGAACGGGTGTTTGACCTGTTTGACGGCCATGATGAGGAAGCCGTAGCCGCCGCCCGCACCCGCTGGAGCGCCGCCAAAGCTGCCGGGCATGAACTGGCCTACTGGCGGCAGGAAGAAAAAGGCTGGAACCGCGCCCGGTAAACCTACCGCAACGCCTTTCCAGCCTTTGATCTTATACCAACTGCTTTAAATTACAGCGGGTTCAGTCTTTCGGTTCGTATTCGTAGCCATCGCGCACAAAACGATCGAGCAGACGCACACCAAAGCCCGTTGCGCCTTTGGGCTGGCCATTCTGCGCCTTGGAAGCCCAAGCCACACCGGCAATATCCAGATGCGCCCAAGGTGTTTCACCCACAAAGCGCTTGAGGAACTGCGCTGCGGTAATGGAACCACCCGCACGGCCACCACTGATGTTTTTCATATCCGCAATGTCGGATTTCAGCAGGGCATCGTATTCCTTGCCCATGGGCATACGCCACAGCTTTTCACCCGCAAACGCACCAGCATCTGCAAGGCCTGCAGCAAGCTGATCGTTATTGGAGAACAGGCCCGCATATTCGTGCCCAAGGCTGATGATAATGGCACCCGTAAGCGTTGCCAGATCTACCATAATCTGCGGTGCAAAGCGTTCACGCGCATACCAGAGAATATCTGCCAGCACCAAGCGGCCTTCGGCATCGGTGTTCAGTACTTCAATGGTCTGGCCAGAGGCACTGCGCACCACATCGCCGGGGCGCTGGGCAGTGCCAGACACCATGTTTTCCACCAGCCCCACAACACCAACGGCGTTGACCTTAGCCTTACGCCCGGCCAGTGCTGTCAGCAGACCGGTTACCGTAGCAGCACCGGCCATATCCCACTTCATGTCTTCCATGCCAGCGGCAGGCTTGATGGAGATACCACCGGAATCGAACGTCACGCCTTTACCAATAAAGGCCAGCGGGGCTTCATCCTTGTTGGCGGCACCATTCCAGCGCAGGATAACGGTGCGCGGTTCGTTCGCACTGCCCTGTGCCACGCCAAGCAGTGCACCAAAGCCCAGCTTTTCCATGGCCGCGCGGTCCAGCACTTCCACTTCCAGCCCCAGGCTCTTCAAGGTGGTGGCGCGCTCTGCAAATTCTACCGGGTTGAGCACATTTGCAGGTTCCGTCACCAAATCACGCGTCAGCACCACACCACGTGCCACGGCGGAAAGGGATGGCCATGCTTCTTCTGCGGCATCCACGTGGTCTGTCAGAACAGAAAGCTCGGCAAGGCGATGGTTTTTGCTGGCTTCTGGCGCGCCATGATACAGGCCAAAGTGGTAAGCCCCCAGCACGGCACCTAGTGCAGCATGTGCTGCCAACGCGCCGGACAGATCACCCACTGCCAAAGTTGCCTGCTCATCACGGCCCAGACGAGATGCGGCTGCACCACCGGCCTTTTCTGCGGCCCAGGCATCTACGGCTTCCAGCTTGCCAATGCCAATCAGCACCACGCGTTCAAACGCATCGGATGGTGCCAGCACAACGCAGGCGGAGCCTTCCTTGCCGGTAAAATCATCCGCTTTGGCTGCGCGGGTTAGCGCGCCATTGGTGGCTTTATCGGCTTGCTGAAAAATGGCAGAGCGTTTTTCCCCTTCCGGCACCAAAATGGCCAGAGCGCCACCTGCTGGCAGCGAAGCGGAAGAAAACTTGATCTGAAGCATGGTGTTTACTGCCCTTTCTGTAAACTCATCCTTCCTGCGTACGTCTCCCCCGGCGGCTTGGCAATAGGAAGCCCGCGAGTGCATGACATGCGCTTGCAATTGTAGGCATGACGCAGCCCGCGTGCTGGCGTATGCTAGCAGCTATGACAAGCCATACCGATGCCGACCTTCTGGCCCTTGCCGCCAGACTGGCCGATGAAGCTGCTGAAATTATTCGTACAATTCGTGCGCGCGGCTTTGAAACCATAACCAAAACCGATTCTTCCCCCGTAACGGAGGCAGACCACGCTGCAGAAGCGCATATTCTGCGCGGCCTGCGGGCAGCAACGCCGGATATTCCCGTTATTGCGGAAGAAGAAGTGGCTGCTGGCAAACAGACTGCCGTAGCCCCCGCCTATTGGCTGGTGGACCCGCTGGACGGCACGCGTGAATTTGCCGCCGGGCGTGATGATTTTACCGTAAATATCGGGCTGGTGCGTGATGGCCGCCCGGTGCTGGGGGCTATGGCACTGCCAGCTTACCATCAGCTTTATACAGGTGGCGTAGGCTTGGGCGCACACCGCACGGATAAAAACGGCACGCAGCCCATTCATGTGCGCAAGGCTCCGGCAGAAGGGCTGACTGTTCTAGCATCTCGCCACCATGCAGATGACAAACGTCTGGCCGAATATCTGAATGGCCGCCCGGTTGCCAAACTAGGCAATATTGGCTCGGCCGTAAAATTTGCCCGTGTGGCCGAAGGGCTGGTAGACCTTTACCCACGCCTTGGCCCCACCATGGAATGGGATACCGCAGCCCCGCAGGCTATTGTGGAAGCCGCTGGCGGAAATATTACGCTACTGGACGGTTCTCCGCTGGTTTATGGCAAAACGGGCTGGAAAAATCCGCCGTTTGTCTGTACCGGAACGCTGTAAACCCATTACGCTGCACTTTGGCCAACCTTGCGCAAAGGCTGGCCAATGCAGCAAACAGGCCGCCCCTTTTGCGGCCATTACAGAGAAGTATGACCAACCTTCTGGATGCCTCCTCCTCTGGCCTTCAAACAGCTGCCCGCATTCTGCGCGAAGGTGGCCTGGTGGCGTTTGGAACAGAAACTGTTTACGGCCTTGGCGGAGATGCCACGCAGCCCAAAACCGTGGCCCGGATTTTTGAAGCCAAAAATCGCCCGCGCTTTAACCCGCTTATTAGCCATTTTGCAGATGCACAGGGCGCCTTCTCACAGGTTGATGCCAACCCGCTCGCACATAAACTGGCAGATACATTCTGGCCCGGCCCACTTACCCTCATTCTACCCCGCGCCCCCCACAGCACGGTAAGTGATCTGGCTGCCGATGGCCTGCCCACTTTGGCCGTGCGCGTGCCTAAGGGGGAAACCGTGCAGGCGTTGCTCAAGCTGGTGCAACGCCCCATTGCGGCACCTTCTGCCAACCGTTCAGGCCGCATCAGCCCTTCTGATGCCGCGCATGTGCTGGAAGAACTGGATGGCCGTATTGATGCCGTGCTGGATAGTGGCCCCTGCCAAGTAGGTGTGGAAAGCACGGTGCTGGATATTTCCAACCCCGAACGCCCTACCTTGTTACGCCCCGGCGGCATTACGCTGGAAGCCCTGCAAGCTGTTTGTGGCACCATATTTATGCCGGAAACCGAGGTAGATGCCGCCCCGGCCTCTCCCGGCAGACTGCTTTCACACTATGCGCCGCATCTGCCCGTGCGGCTGAACGCCACGGATGTTGCACCAGATGAAGCCTTGCTGGCCTTTGGCAACACACAGCCCAGCGGGGCCGCCGTAAGCTGGAACCTGAGCGAAAGTGGCAATCTGGAAGAAGCCGCCGCCCGCCTGTTTACCGGCCTGCGCACGTTAGACAAGCAAGGCCAGAGCCACCATTTGCGTGGCATTGCAGTACAGCCCATTCCGCAGCACGGCCTTGGGCTTGCCATACAAGATCGGCTTAACCGTGCGGCAGCACCGCGCCCCGCCCTGCCCCCGGAAGACTTGCCCGCATGAGCGATATTGACCCAAAAGAACTGAAAATCCTTTCGGATATTCTGGCACTGGTGCTGGAAGATCAGCCGGGCCAATCTGCCACTGCACTGGAAGCCCTGCGCAACCGGGCCAAACGCAATGCCACAACAGGCGGCGCACTTAAAAACCTGTTCCAGACCATTGCAGAAGACCCCGAAAAAGCAAAGCCCGCCCGCGCCAGCAAAGCACGCACCAGCAGCCGCGCCTCTGCCAACAAGGGGCAGGCGGATATGTCTGATACCTATCGCGCCCAGTTGCAGGAACTAAGAAACAATATTGTTTCTCTGGATCGTAAACTGCGCAGCGCCACCGCCCAGAACGAAACCCTTAAATCTGAGCTGTATATTACCTTACAGGCCCGCGCCGAAATGCAGGCCCAGATGGCGCAGATACAAAGCTTTGGCCAGTATCAGCGGCGCATGACCATCGTTATTGCCACTATTGCCGGGCTTTTGGCTGGTATTGCTGGCACCCAGCTTTTTCACGCCTTTTTTCCCCCGCACATCAATACTGCGGCAGAAAACGCCCGTTACCTTTACTGATGTTTTCTTTATTTTGTGTGTTCACCCCTTTTGCAGGAACCCGCGCCCATGCCTGAAAACGCCGCCCTTCCCCAACCCCTGCATGATGCCCTTTTACAGCTTTTGGGCCCTGCTGGCCTGCTGACAGCGGCTTCAGACATAGATCCGTTCTGCATAGATTGGCGCGCGCTTTATCATGGTAAATGCGCGGCTGTTCTGCGCCCGGCCAACACGGAAGAATGTGCAAAAGCCGTAGCCCTGTGTAACCAGCACAACGTGCCCATGGTGCCGCAAGGTGGCAACACAAGCATGGTGGGTGGCGCCACACCGGATGATACCGGTAAGGCTGTGGTGATTTCCACCACCCGCATGACGCGCATTCATGACATTGACCACGCTGATCTGACCATAACGGTAGAAGCTGGCGTAACGCTTAAAGCCGCGCAGGATGCTGCCGCCAAGGAAGGCCTGCTGCTGCCACTTTCCATTTCATCCGAAGGCTCTGCTGATATTGGGGGCATTCTGGCCACCAATGCGGGCGGCAACAACACCGTGCGCTACGGCAATGCGCGTGAACTGGCATTGGGGCTGGAAGCCGTAATGCCCGATGGCAACGTGCTGAACCTGATGCGCAAGCTGCGCAAGGATAACACCGGCTACGCCCTGCGGCAGCTTTTGGTTGGATCTGAAGGCACGTTGGGCATTATTACGCAGGCCATTATTCAGCTTCAGCCAGCCCCCCGCTCGCGCGAGACAGCTTTGTGCGCCGTGGCAGATGCCAAGGGTGCGCTGGATCTGTTTGCCGCTTTCCGCAAGCAGGACCCTTCTGCCATTCAGGCTTTTGAGTTCATGTCCGGCACAAGCATGGCGCTGGTAAACAAACTGATTGAAGGCGCGCCACTGCCATTAAGCGAACCCGCACCCGCCTATGCGCTGGTAGAGTTGGGCAGCCCCCGTGGAGATGACAGCCTGCGCTCCCTTATGGAAGACGTGCTGGGCACCGCGCTGGAAGATGGTTTGGTAACAGATGCCGTGCTGGCAGAAAGTGAAGCCCAACGCCAGAGCCTATGGATGATCCGTGAGGAACATGCAGAAGCCCAGAAACGTGCCGGGGCATCTGTTAAAAACGATGTGTCCGTGCCACTAGCCGCTATTCCCACCTTTATTGATGAAGCCACCAAAGCGTGTGAAGCCCTTATTCCCGGTATTCGGGTGGCACCGTTTGGGCATATTGGGGATGGCAACATCCACTTCAATCTGGTGCAGCCCGAAGGCGCAGACCCCAAGGCATTTCTGGCGCAGGATCATGCCATGATGGACACTGTGGCAGCTATTGTGCGCAAACTTGGCGGTTCTTTTTCTGCCGAGCACGGCGTGGGGCAGCTTAAAACCTACATGATGCCCGAATGGCGTGGCGGTGCGGAGCTGGAAACCATGCGCCGGATCAAAAATGCGCTGGACCCCAAAAACCTGATGAACCCGGGCAAGATTTTCCCCGCAGCCTGAAAATAATACAACACTCTACACAATAAAAAGGGCGACCAATTCAATGGTCACCCTTTTTATTACTTGAACAGATATTCCAGATTACAGAATTACCTACGGATTTTTAAAAAATCCATTGCGGGGTAACGCAACGCCAGAAGCTGCAAAACAAACGCAGGCAACACAATAAGCCCCGGATCAACCCCAACCAGCACCATGGCGGCAAAAGTAAAAACCGGCGCCAGATTACGTTCCATACGTGCGCCATCTGGCGTGCCACATGCCATAAGAGAGCACGCGCCCCCTACCACCAGCAATGCGGCAGCAGAAGCGGCCCGGAACGGATGGGCCATCATATCTGGCACCAATCCGCCCTGCATGGTTTCCAGTGAGGACATATCGGATGACCATCCTGCCAGCCCGAACAAAAAGCTGAACGGCAGAATAAGCACGCCAAAAATATCCTTCAACAAGGCCAGAAAGCCCATAACAAGAGGCGGCAGCAACACACAGGCCACCCCCACGGCAATATCCGCCACCAGCAACACCAACGCTGGCGTGACAGGAGGATTTCTCACGCAGAGTGTCTTTTTACAAACAGAAGCAGAGTGTTAGTCCTTCCACCATTTTACGGGCTGCGGTTCATCTTCAACCGTTTCTTCTTTTGCCAGTTCATACTGGCGGCGCGGGCGGCCACGCGGCTTGGCTTCCACCTGCCGCTTTAAGCTGGCAATTTCTTCATCACGCTCGGCCACCAACCGGTGCGCGGCCCGCAGCTGACGGCCAGTTTCAGCTAATTCGGCTTCCTGCTCCGCCACTTTGGCTTTCAGCTCACGCACCATCATATCGGCGTGGCCTTTTTGGGTTTGCAGAGCACGCTGGGCGGCCTGCACTTCCCCCATCTGGCGTTCCATGTCTTCCACACGCAGCTTTTCTTCTGCCACCAAACGGCGCAGACGAGAAACTTCGCTGTTTTCTTCTTCAGAAAAATGAACAGCGCGAGATGTGGTGGGGGTGCGGGGGGCTGCAACCGTGCGGGGCGTAATACGGGCCAGAGAATGTTTTTCTACTGGCACTTCGCCATCACGCACAAATCTTCGCCGCTTGTTGCCTGTGGCATCTGCCGCAGGGCGGGGGGAGGACGGCGCAGAGCGCCCTTTGTGAGATGCGCCAAGCCGTTCCAGCGCATTGCGCATGGAGGCTTCTTCCAGCCCTTCATCCCGTTCTCTATCGGCATCCAAGGGTGGCATAAAAGATGTTGTGTTCATAAATCTGGAAGTCACTTTAAGAAAAATGGTCTGTTGATACAGTTCTTAAACATTCCATCAGCCGTTATATTCTGGCATTTGCCCGCGCGATACCAAACACGGTTCCAGCCAATCCTTCATGATGCTTTACAGCAGGCATGAGGGCACACATTACAAACGGACAGACAGAATTATTACACACGTTTTATAATGTGTTTTGGTTCTTACTAAACAGTATTATCATGTCTTCCCTGCCATGTTCAAGCACAAGACAGGGGTTTTGGTAAGGTTTTCTCTTATTTTTCGGGAATCCATACCAGATCGGTCTGCCCATCTGCATTAAAGTGACGCGCCAGAACAAAAAAGTAATCAGATAACCTGTTCATGATCTGTAGCAGAACAGGATTGATTGTTTCTTTCTCAGCCAACGCCACCATACGCCGTTCTGCCGCACGCGC
Organism: Acetobacter pasteurianus; assembly: GCF_009914215.2. Classification (NCBI taxonomy): domain Bacteria; kingdom Pseudomonadati; phylum Pseudomonadota; class Alphaproteobacteria; order Acetobacterales; family Acetobacteraceae; genus Acetobacter; species Acetobacter pasteurianus. The sequence goes on from NZ_CP039846.2 coordinate 514,123, forward strand.
CTGTGTACGGGCCAGATGTGCCCACGCTGCGGGCACAGAACCACCGGGCAACACAAAACTTGTTAATGGTTTTTGGGCTGCGCGCAACTGCTCCACCCATTCTTCCAGTTTTAAAACGGCACTTTCCTGCATCCGCTTGGCGCGGGCTGCTTTTGGGCCTTCTTCTGGCTGGCACAAATCCGCCCCCATATCGAACAGCATGTTCTGCACGGCTGCAAGCTGGTTCACCACGGCGCTATCTTGCGGGGCATGGGCGCGCACAAGGCCGGTTATGGCGTTTACTTCATCCAGCGTGCCCAGTGCCTCTATGCGTGCACTGCTTTTTGGAACGCGCGCGCCATTGCCCAAAGATGTCTGCCCTCCATCTCCACCGCGCGTCACAATTCGGTCCAGCCTGATGCTCATGTTTTGGATTTTCCTGCTCTCATTTTTGCATCTGTTCCGCCACAACGCGGCGCATACTTTATAAAGGCCAATGCAGGAAATGGCCGGGCATGTTGCCTTTCCTGTTTTCCATTACGGCGGCTGCGCCTATACAGCAGAACTTATGTCCTTTTCACTTCTTCTTCCGCGCCTATGGCGCATATGCGGGGGCCTTCTGGCCGCTACCGGCACCGTTATGGGCGCACTTACCGCCCACCTGCCAGATTCGGCCTTTGCTGCCGGTGGCCGCGTTATGGCCCATAGCGGCATGGAAATGCAGATGTGGCAAGGCATTGCCCTTGTTGCGCTGGGTCTTACAGCTAAACCTCAAGCAGGCCGCATCTTGCTGGCTGGCGGATGCGGGCTGGTGTTGGGCACGCTGCTGTTTTGCGCGGGCGTGTATTACACAGCCTTTACGGGCCACCATGCAGCCCACGTTGCCCCAACAGGTGGCAGCCTGCTGATTCTTTCGTGGCTCTTACTTTCTGTTGGCTGGATGTGCCGGGCATGAGCACCATTCGCACCGCATGGTTGGCCGCCGATGGGCTGACATCCGTTTTAGAAGCTGATCTGGCATGGCGCGGCGTAACAATTGACCGCTGGCATGGCCGTTTGGCCCTTTCCAGCAGCAAGCCTGTGTATTCCCCTTGGGCGCTGGATATCTGGCTGGACCCTCAGGTGACAGAGATAACCTCCATCCGCAATGCCGCAGATACGTTGCGTGCCATCCAGCGGAACTGGAGCCTGTATACTATCGATCACTTTCGGCGTACCGCGCTGATCACAGACAAACTGCCCCCGGTTAAAGCCGCGCCACTGGTGTTTCCCACGCTGCCACCAACAAGCCCCTTGGGTGCGTGGACATTGCTGGACACCAACACGCTGCTTTTTTCTGCGCGCAAAACCAGCCCGTTTGTAAACGGCGCGCCACAGTTTGTAGAAAACCGCACTGGCCCACCTTCCCGCGCCTATCTGAAATTGTGGGAAGCCTGCACACGCCTTGGCCGCTGGCCCACACCGGAAGAGCGTTGTTATGATCTGGGCGCCACACCCGGCGGCTGGACATGGGCCATTGCCAACCTTGGTGCACAGGTAACGGCATTTGACCGCGCACCGCTTGACCCCAAAGTGGCGGCCATGCCGGGTGTATCCTTCCAACAGGCCAGCGCCTTTGGTTTAGAACCAGAAAAACTTCCTGCTGTGGACTGGATGTTTTCAGACATCATTGCCTATCCACAGCGCCTTTTACGGCTGACACAAAACTGGATAGCCTCTGGCAACACAGACAACATTGTGCTGACGGTGAAATTTCAGGGTGAAACAGACCATGAAATTGTAGCCGCGTTTGAGGCTATTCCGGGTGGCAGCCTGGCGCATCTGGCCCATAACAAACATGAGCTGACATTTTTCTGGAACAAAACAGCCGCAGCCGAAAACAGGCCCACATTGGCAGGCACAAATCTTACGCAATAAGACGCTTAAATACACACCGCGTGTCAGAGTGACATGCCAAAAACCAGATAACATCCGCTTTTTAGCAGGGCGTTATCTGGCCCGCCTGCGCCACCATTTTTCCAGCACCTGCACCAACAGAACAGCCAGAATAAAACAGCCCAACATCAGCCCGATGGATACTGCATTCTGGGTGCGGGCCTGCCCATCTCCTGCCAGAAGTTGCAGCAGATGTGTGCCCACCTGCCCTCCTGTTGCAGAATCAAATTTTGGCAGCAGCGCCAAGCCACCACGCAAAAGGGCAATCAACACCACGGTGATGGCCACCGTGGCCAGTGTTTTCAGCGCCGTATAGGCCAAACCGGGTTGAGGTGCAGGCACGTAACAAAATTACCGGGAAGAAGACTTACCGTGTTTACGCATCTGCGCCTGATGCTGCTCGATGGAATCTTTCAGCCCCGGCACATCCTGCGCCACAATGGTATCCACATAGGTATTGTTCTTCCAGACCCAGCGGTCTGTGCCATCCACCACAATATCCTTCATGCCCCCGTGGGAGGTAGACATCAGCTCAATCGGCCCGCTGACGGAATCCAGAATCTTGTCCCAATCATTCCCGCGCTTCAGATACACATCTGTTGAGCAACCGGCAGAACCGCACAGGCTGGCAGATTGCACCTGCACAAACAGCGCCATGCTGCCACCACTGGTGCTGAGCGGGGCAGAGCCAATAAGCACCAATGGCCGTTCCTTATGCCGGGCGGCGGCGGCCATATCCTCAGCATTCAGACGGCGGGCTTCCTTGTCCAGCGATGTACCGGGCTGGCTTGTCAGCACAACCGGGGCGCCACCAGCGGGGCTCCGGGCTGCTGCGGCGGCATGGTGCGTGCGCTTGGATGTATGCGCATGCGTTTTGGCATGGCCCGTGGTTGTGGCATGGCCGGGATTAACGCAAAACAGAAACATAAAGCCAGTTAACGCCTGACACAGCACAACACGATGGTTCAAAAGTGCGCTCCTTCCGCAACACAGGATCATAACCTACCCCAGCAGGATACCCCGATCATGATAGAACATAACCAGAATAATACAGATACCCAAGTGCCAGAAATGCCCTGCCCCGGTCTTTATAAACATTACAAGGGCGGACTTTATACTGTGATCTGCACAGGCCGCCACAGTGAAACCGAAGAATGGCTTGTAACCTACCGCAGTGAGGCACGTGGAGATTACTGGGTGCGCCCCCTTGCCATGTGGCAGGAAAGTGTAAACGGCGTACTGCGCTTTGCGTTGCTAAAAGCCGCCAACGCGGCAGAAACCGGGGCATAAGCGCCCCGGCCTTTTATAGGTTGATCAGCCGTTCTGCTGAGCCACCAGCTTTATCAGTTCGGCCACAATATCCGGGTCTGCCAGAGTGGACAGATCCCCCATATTTTCCAGATCATTCGCCGCAATTTTACGCAGCAAACGCCGCACAATTTTGCCCGAACGTGTTTTGGGCAGATCCGGCACCACGTAAATTTTTTCTGGCACCGCATAGCGGCCCACGCCTGCGGCCACGGCCTTGTTTACGGCTGTGGCATCAAACGCGCCCTCCGCCTTGGGCACCACAAACACTACAAGGGCCTGCCCTTTCAGATCATGCGGCACGCCAACGGCGGCACTTTCCACCACAGCATGATCTTCGGCCACGGCATCTTCAATTTCCGCCGTGCCAATGCGGTGGCCAGATACGTTCACCACATCATCCACGCGGCCGGTAATCCAGTAATAACCGGTGGCATCCCGCCGTGCGCCATCACCCGAGAAATAATGGCCCGGGCATGTGGTGAAATAGGTTTTGCGGAACCGTTCGTGGTCCTGCCACAGCGTCATGGCCTGTCCGGGCCAGGATTGCGCAAGGCACAACAGGCCTTCGCCCTCGCCTTCAATATCCTGCCCTTTGGTATCTGTCAGCGTAGCGGCCACACCCGGCAAAGGCAGCCCAGCGGCCCCCGGCTTGCCTGCAACATTCTGGGCGCAGGCGGTAATCATCACACCGCCGGTTTCTGTCTGCCACCATGTGTCCACCACCGGGCAGGCATTGCGCCCTACTTCTGCATAAAACCACTTCCATGCTTCCGGGCTGATAGGCTCACCCACCGTGCCCAGCACACGCAGGCTGGACAGAGAGCGGCTTTGCACCACGGAATCATCCTCACGCATGGCAGCGCGAATAACCGTGGGAGAGGTATAGAAAACCGAAACCTGATTCTGGTCTATCACATCCCACCAGCGACCGGGCTGCGGCCATGATGGCAGGCCTTCATACACAAGAATGGTGCCACCATTTACCAATGGCCCGTACACAACATAGGTGTGGCCGGTAATCCAGCTTGTATCTGCCGTACACCAGAACACATCACTGGGTTTGGCATCAAACACCAGTTCCTGCGTGAAAGAGGCCCACACCAGATACCCGCCCGTGCTGTGCACCAGCCCTTTGGGGCGGCCCGTGCTGCCAGATGTGTAAAGCAGAAACAGCGGATCACACGCGTTCATCACTTCTGGCGGGCAATCCGGTATTTCAAGCGCCACTTCTGCTGTGTAGGACAGGTCCCGCCCTTTTTGCATGGGTACATCAGCACCCGTTACAGGCACCACCAGCACATTGCGCACCGCACTTTGTGCCCCGCACAATTTTATGGCCTCATCCATTGTGGTCTTGCTGGGGATTTTCTTGGGGCCACGGCGTGCCACATCTGCGGTAATCACCACCACAGCGCCGCTATCTGTCAGCCGTTCGGCCAGACCCTCGGCAGAAAAACCACCAAACAGCACCACGTGCACGGCCCCAATACGGGCGCAGGCCAGCATGGAAATAACACCCTCTGCCACCATGGGCAGATGGATGGCCACGCGGTCTCCCTTTTTTACACCCAGACGGCGCAGCACATTGCCCAAACGGCACACACGGGCATGCAGTTCACGGTATGAAAGTACCTCGCGGTGGCCGTCTTCCTGCCCCTGCCAGATCAGGGCAGCATTATCGGGCTGATACAGAACGTGCCGGTCCAGACAGTTTTCAGCCGCATTCAGCCGCCCGTCTTCATACCAGGAAATCCGCACATCGCCGGTAAAGTCAGAGCGGGATGCGTGCATGGGTTGCGTATGCCATGCCAGCCTTTGCGCCTGAGCCAGCCAGAATTCCTCCGGATCACGTTGCGCCCGCTGCACAAGATCCTGATACCGATCAGAAACGGGGTTATCCGTTGCGGGGAAAAACGCATCTACCACTCTGTCTGGCCCTTTCGGCTTCTGTTGTTCTTGTTACGAAACAGAACTGGTTTGACCATATTGCACGCCTGCGTGAAAGACCCTGCACCGCATGAACACCAAATAAAGTGCGTTCATACAGAAAAAGGGCCAGCCACTTTGCGTGACTGACCCTTCCATCATGCCGTGTTCAGCGTGATCCGGCCTTATCAACAAAACCGGAATAACAGCCTTGTGCTTACAGAGAAGCCTTGGCCCGTTCCAGCACAGCCTTACAGGTTTTCTGACGCACTGGCAGAATAGCCATGGCAATGGTGTAGGTGCGGTTGTTGGCATGCAGCAGACCGGCAGAACCATTGGCGTAAGACATGTTGCCTTCCTGCCCTTCTGGAACGGCGTTGGTCTTTTTGTTGTATTCCTGCAGCGTGCGCCAGCCGTCGTCGTAATCAACGTATTCGTTCTGCACACAGTAGTTCAGCAGGCCAGCGTTTTCTGCCGGATCAATGGAACCAACAAAGCCAGACGGATCTACATCTGTCAGGCGGGACGTATCTCCGGCGCGTGTTACGGGCGCATCTGTGTTTTCCTGCGCATGGGCAGACACAGCAGCCCCTGCCAGCAGAGATGTGGTGAGGGCAAGCGCCGACAGGGCACGTACGGCAATCAGTTTCATTCAGAATCTCCCTAGCGGAATATGCCTCAAACTGCCCTGTATCTGCCCGAAAGATCAAGCAGCCCCATTGCGCACCCCGCACATGGCAGACCACAGATATATCAGGGTTTTTCCGCAACCCCTCATCCAGCACTTACGTTACGTGTCCTACGCACCTGCCTATATATAGCGCCAGCACCGCAAGCGCCGCCTGCCCGCTTATGCATGGCAAAGATACGAATATTGGTGAATCTGCCTCACTTTTCTCAATTCCACCACAACACGAAAAGTCGGATTTTTGTGAACTTCGCTGTTGCGCTTACCCCGGATGAGCGGGTAGTCCTGAGTGATCTGCGCATGTTATAACAAAGTGCCCAGCAGGTGCTATTGGCGGCTTCTTTCAGCCCTCACGCCAGATCACGATCTAGTGAGTGCATAGGCGAAGTGAGACCATTCACCCAAATATACGCCCAACTTCCACCGAAGATTGGACAGCCAGCCAACCAGCAGGGTACAACGTTAACTTGTATCGAAAAAGAAACGACAAGCGGGAATATCCAGGCATGCTGCCAGCCAGCCTTTTTGCAAAAACAGAAATAACAGGCCACGGCACCGCTTCTGAAGCCATATGCGATGCCCTGCGCCGCGCCATTCTGGAAGATCAGATTCAGCCCGGCCAACCCTTGCCGCAATCTGAACTGGCCAGTGGGTTTGGTGTAAGCATTATTCCTGTACGCGAAGCCCTGAAACATCTGGAAGCCGAAGGACTTGTCACCTTCATGCCCAACAAAGGGGCAATGGTGATTGGCATGAATGAGTCGGATATTCTGGAATACTCCCAGATCCGTGCCATTTTAGAGGAACGCGCCGCCGCAGAAGGTGTGCGCAACATGACACGTGTTGATTTTGCCCGCGTGGAAGATGCGTATGAAGCCTTTGTAGAAGGTGTGCATGGCCCTTCTGGCCGTATCCGCTCTGGCGCGCTCAACCGGGCTTTTCATAATTCCATTTACGCCTCGGCCCGCAGCCCCCGCCTGCTTGAAATGATAGAAGACCTGCACGTGCGGCTTGATCGCTATATCCGTGGGCATCTGGTGATAGAGGGCCGCAAGGATATTACAGATCTGGAACACAAGGCGATTCTGGATGCTTGCCGCAACCGCGATGCCGATTTGTGCGCCAAACTCACACGCGCGCATATTCTGGAAGCGGCTGCCATTTCCATAGATGTGTTCCGCAGCCGCAAAGCCGCAAAAACCGCCGCAACAGGCACCTGAATTCCCCTCACGGGAATTCACAAAAACCCCAGCGCTACAGGTCGGATTTAAAGAGCGGAACACCTCTGCATTTCTGGATAATATATTATGTTGCAAATCATATATTATCATGTCAGGAGGGAATAATCATTATGAAGCCAAAACTACCTGCACACATGGCAGGCCCGGTTCTGGCTCACCAATCCGGAATGAAAAGCCCATGTCATCCACAGACACGTTCGCTCCTGATTTTGCATCCCGCACCCCACTTCGGCAGGCTATTATTGAAGCCATGCGCCGCCCCGAAGCCCAGTGCGTGGAAACCCTGACACCAGATGCCACATTAACAGAGGCAGAAAACACCTCTGTTGCCAGCATGGCTTCCAAACTGGCCGAAGCCCTGCGTGCGCGCCGCAGCCCGGGGCTGGTGGAAACACTGGTGCAGGAATTCTCGCTTTCCTCCACCGAGGGCGTGGCCCTGATGTGTCTGGCCGAAGCGCTGCTGCGTATTCCAGACGTTGCCACGCGCGATGCGCTGATTCAGGACAAGATTGGTGAAAGCAACTGGCTTTCTCATGTAGCGCGCGGCAAGCCCCTGTTTGCCAACGCCGCCGCATGGGGGCTGGCACTTACCGGCAAGTTGGTGACCGAGCATGATGAAGGCACGCTGGCCAGCTCTCTGCTCAACTTTGCCGAACGCACATCCAAACCCATTATCCGCAAGGCCGTAGATGCCGCCATGCGCCTGATGGGCGAACAGTTTGTGCTGGGCCAGACCATTGATCAGGCCCGCAAGAACAGCGCCAAACTGGAAGCAGTGGGTTTTTCCTATTCCTACGATATGCTGGGCGAGGCCGCGTTTACCGCGCATGATGCTGAACGCTACCGGCAGGATTACATCAACGCCATCAACACCATTGGCCGCAGCGCAACCGGCAACAATGTGTATGACCGGCCCGGCATTTCCATCAAACTTTCTGCCCTGCACCCACGCTACGCCCGCGCGCAGTATGACCGCGTGATGGGCGAACTGCTGCCGGTTGTGCAGGAACTTACGCTGCTAGCCCGCAAATACGATATCGGCCTGAACATTGATGCGGAAGAAACAGAACGGCTGGATGTCTCTTTAGATATTCTGGAAGCCCTGTGCGCTACACCGGGGCTGGAAGGCTGGAACGGTATTGGCTTTGTGGTGCAGGCTTACGGCAAGCGCTGCCCCTATGTGCTGGATTACATTATTGATCTGGCCCGCCGCACCAACCGCCGCATTATGGTGCGTTTGGTAAAAGGTGCTTACTGGGATAGCGAAATCAAGAAAGCACAGGTTGAAGGTATGGCGGATTTTCCCGTTTATACCCGCAAGTGCCACACGGATATCAGCTACATTGCCTGCGCCCGCAAACTGCTGAACGCACGAGATGTCATCTTCCCGCAATTTGCCACGCACAATGCCCGCACGCTTTCCACCATTTACACACTGGCGGGTGAAAAATTCAAGCTGGGCTCTTACGAATTCCAGTGCCTGCATGGCATGGGCGAATCGCTGTACAAACAGGTTGTGGGGGCAGACAAGTTCAACCGCCCATGCCGCATTTATGCACCTGTTGGCACGCATGAAACCCTGCTGGCCTACCTTGTGCGCCGCCTTTTGGAAAACGGGGCCAATTCCTCCTTCGTCAATCAGATTGGGGATAGCGCCATTCCGCTTTCATCCCTGATTGAAAACCCCATTGATGTGGCCCGCCGTTACACACCCTACGGCGCACCGCACACAGAAATCCGCAACCCGCGTGATCTGTTTGCGCCAGAACGCATCAACTCCGCAGGGGTGGATCTGGCGGATGACAAGGTTCTGTCCGCACTGGCAACCGGCATTAAAGATGCCCCGCAAACGTGGGAAGCCAGCCCCATGGTTGTGGGCGTGAAAAAGAAAGGCGCTTTCCGCCCCGTTACCAACCCGGCAGACCGGCGCGATGTGGTGGGCAAGGTCTCCTACGCCACGCCAGATGTTGTGAAAAAGCGGTGGATGCCGCGCAGAAAGGCCAGCAGGACTGGGCCAACCGCAGCCCGGCAGAACGCGCAGACATTCTGCAAAAAGCCTCTGACATTCTGGAAGAACGCACAGATGATCTTCTGGCACTTCTGGGGCGTGAAGCGGGAAAATCCCTCCCCAACGCCGTAGCAGAAGTGCGTGAGGCTGTAGACTTCCTGCGCTATTACGGCGCCACCATCCGGCGGGATTTTGATAACACCACCCACAAGCCGCTGGGAATTGTTACCTGCATTAGCCCGTGGAACTTCCCGCTGGCCATCTTTATCGGCCAGATTGCCGCAGCCCTTGCTGCCGGTAACGTTGTGCTGGCCAAACCGGCGGAGGAAACACCCCTTGTTGCCGCCGTGGCCGTGGGCATTTTGCAAGAAGCAGGCGTGCCCCCCGCAGCCCTGCAACTGCTGACTGGTGAAGGTGACGTAGGCGCCGCCGCCGTGGCGGATGAACGCGTAATGGGCGTGATGTTCACCGGTTCCACCACCGTAGCGCAGATTATCAACCGTCAGCTTCTGGAACGGCGTACAGCCACCGGCCAGCCCGTGCCATTTGTGGCCGAAACCGGCGGCCAGAACGCCATGATCGTGGATTCCTCCGCACTGGCAGAACAGGTTGTGGCCGATGTTCTGGCCTCTGCCTTTGATAGTGCAGGCCAGCGCTGTTCCGCCCTGCGTGTTCTGTGCGTGCAGGAAGATTGTGCTGACCACGTTCTGGCCATGCTGCGTGGCGCCATGCGTGAACTGCGCATTGGCAACCCCGCGCATCTTTCCTGCGATGTGGGCCCGGTGATTACCGAGGAAGCTGCTGCCAACATTACCGCGCATGTTAACGCCTTTAAGGCCCGCAAAGCCCCGGTTATGGCGCTGCCTGTGCCAGAAGCCTGCGCCAACGGCAGCTACGTGCCACCCACGCTGATTGAAGTGCTGAACATTCGGGAAATTGGGCCAGAAGTGTTTGGCCCCGTGCTGCATGTTTTGCGCTTTGAGCGTGACAAGCTGGAAGAACTGCTGCTGGAAATTAACGATACCGGCTACGGGCTAACATTCGGCCTGCACACCCGGTTGGATTCCACAATCAAAAGCGTGCTCTCTCAGGTTGAGGCTGGCAATCTTTACGTCAACCGCAACACCATTGGCGCGGTTGTGGGCGTGCAGCCTTTTGGTGGGCGCGGCCTTTCTGGCACCGGCCCCAAGGCGGGTGGCCCGCTTATTCTGCGCCGTCTGCTATCCGAAGCCCCAGCCGTGGCGCAGATTGTGCGTGGCCGCACCACGCCAGAAATGGCGCAGTGGACAGACTGGCTGCGTGAAAAGGGTGAAAGCAAAGCCGCGCAGATTGCTGGCAACCTTGCACGCCTGCCGCTGGTGGGCGGAGAAATCACCCTTCCCGGCCCTGTGGGTGAGCAGAACATCTACCGCCTGAGCGCACGCGGCAACGTGCTGTGTGTGCCCATCACGCTGGCCGGGCTGTATGATCAGATCTCTCTGGCACTGGCTGGCGGCAATACCGCGCTGGTGCTGGCAGAAGAAGAACTGACAGGATGGCTGGACAGACTGCCGGATATTCTGCGCCAGGCCATTCGCCCGGTTGCCAGCGCAACGGCCCTGCCCTGCTCTATTCTGCTGGGAGAAGATGATAACGCCATCTTCCGCAGTGCACGCAGAACACTGGCAGAAGCCAATGGCCCCATTGTTTCCGCCTTTGTAACGGGCGCAACATTGCCTTCTGTTGAAGTGGTGCTGGAAGAACAGTCCCGCAGCATCAACACCACCGCAGCGGGTGGCAATGCCAGCCTGATGACGCTGAACTAATCAGCTTACTCTGAATACACCAAGCCCTCGGCGTTTTTGTGCGCCGGGGGTTTTGTTTGTACGGTTGTGCCTCCAGCGTAGGGCATGGCTCATCTTACCAGAGATCATCTTTTCGTGAGCAGAGATGGTGATATAACGCGCATCCTTCTATTAAAAAATGCGCATAAAACCTCTCTTTTCATTCTTTTTCTTTAGAGGAGAAATCATGACAGCCCGTACGGGACATGATGCCAAGCTGGTTATTGCCATTCTGATGGTTACAATGGCAATGGGCATGCTGGATGCCATATCCCTACTGCATCTCAAGATTTTTGCAGGGTATATGACAGCCACCATTATTCTTATGGCTGTTAACATTGCCACGTCTCAGGCCATTGTTCTTTCTGGCCTGGAGGCCATTGCCTGCTACTTTACGGGGGCCATTATTGGTGGCCGCCTGGTACGGCGAGAACGCCATACGCGCCTTGTGGTGGGGGATATCCTGCTAGGTGTTGGCTGCCTTGTGGGGCTGGCCGCATTTGTGTGGTGCGCACAGCTTAGAGGCGGCATTTACATTACGCTGGGCATGCTCTCGCTAGCCATGGGGCTGCAAACTTCTGCCACGCGCCATGCCAAACTGCCAGATATGGTGCTGCCTGCCGCCACTATGGTGCTGCACGGGCTAGCCCATAACAGCACAGTGGCTGGGGGCACAAACTCTGGCACGTGGCGCAGATTAGCCGCTATTGCCAGCCTGTTTGTGGGGGCCGTTATTGGCACTCTGGTTTCTGATAAAAATGTTGGAATTGGTATTGCCGCTGCGGGTGCTACCGTTTTTGCGGCGGGTGGCCTACTGCATTGGCGCCGCCACCCTCTTGCCCTGCATCTGGACAAAATGAGTATTCCCTAAACAACGGGAATACTCAGTAAATACAAAGCTCAGCCAGCTTTCTTGTTATTGGTGGCAAAGTAAACAGCCATAAGGTAGCACACCACCGAGCTGCCCATGGTTGCCAGAGCTGTCATCCGTTCGGATGGGTTGAGCAACATGGCCACAAACACCAGCACCACACCAGCAAGTGTTACGTAATTGCACAGCGGGAAAAGCGGCAGCGTGTAATTTTCTGCCTCTGTGCCAGCCTGCCGCGCAGCACGGCGCGTAACGATGTAAGATGTTACAATCAGGCTGTAGATCAGCAGGATAACGCCACCGCTACAGCTTAGCAGGAAAGCAAAAATGGTGCCCGGTGCCAGAATGGATGAGAAAGCCACCAACGTGCCCGCAAGGCTGCTGACGATAATGGCCTTACGCGGCACAACAGCAGCAGAGCTACGTGCCAGAAAGCCCGGAGCATCACCCTGAGCCGCGAGCTCTGTAAGAATGCGCGATGTAATATACATAGCGGAGTTCAGGCAGGACAGAATGGCGCTCAGCACCACAATGCGCATCAGCAAACCGGCACCGGGCACACCCATAACATCCATAGCCGCCACAAAAGGAGACTTACCGGCGACAATGTTTGTCCACGGCACCACAATCAGGATCATGCCCACAGCGGCCACGTAAAACAGTGTAATACGGCGGCCAAGGCTGCGGGTTACGCGGGCCACGTTCTTACCCGGTTCTGGAGATTCAGCAGCGGCCACTGTGGCAATTTCTGAACCCATCATGGTGAACAAAATGGTGGGAATAATAGAAAGCAGCGCCACAACACCGTGCGGGAAAAGCCCGCCATGCCCTAGCAGATTTTCCTTTACGGAAACGCCTGGCCCAAACACATGCGCCGCATACAAAAGGGAAATGGCAATAAAGGCGATAATGCTGAAAACCTTAATGGCGGAAAGCCAGAATTCACATTCACCAAAAACGCGTGGGGCAGCAAAGTTGATAAGTTTAAGAACAAGAATAAGCACAACAGAGAGCAGCCAAACCGGCAGATGCACCCAATCTTGCAACAGAATGGCGCCGGCTATGGCCTCACTTCCCAACACCACCACCCAGAAGAACCAGTAAAGCCACCCTGCGGTAAAGCCTACCTTATCTCCATGTGCGGCGCGAATGTATTCTACAAAGGACCCGCGCCCGGGGTCCGCCACCACCATTTCCCCCAGCATGCGCATAACCAGGATAACCAGAAATCCTACCAGCAAAAACGCCAGCAGAACCGCAGGCCCCGTTGCTGCAATGGCAGCGCCACTGCCAACAAACAGACCAGCCCCAATAGTGCCGCCCAGAGCGATCATGGCTATGTGGCGATTACGCAGCCCGTCTGCGGGTTTTCCCGCAGGAAGGGTCGTCGGTTCGGGCATCAGGAAATCCTTTATTCTTGTTGTCCTGTAAGTTTCTACCCCAAAACGAAACGTTTTGGGAAATTCTCGTTAGAAATGCTTGTAAAAATAGGCCTCCAGCACGCCTGCATGCCGCCCGATATTGTGCATGCGGTACCCCGTTGGTACCCCTGCGCGAGAAAGCGCACGCCCTGCCGGGCCACTAAAGGCTGTGCCTGCGGCAACAGCGGCTGATGTGGTTTCGTCCAGCATATATTCGGCCGTAAAATCCACTTCGTTGGAAACATGGCGGCCCACGTTCTTCAGCCCCATGCCGGAGGGATACAGCAGGGAGAGATCGTAAAAATGCACACCCAGCTTAAGCTCATCCTTTTTACGGAACAGGTGCACAGGCGGCGTGCCTGTTAGGTCAAACTGATGCACTTCCAGATCAGAAAGCGGGGCCAGATACATGCCCACAATTTCACCCGGCCAGTACCCGCCATAGGTGTAGCGCTTACCATCATACAAAAAGAACGTATCGTAATTGCGCTTGACCGAACCTTCGGCATTCTTGCCGCCGCCAAAACGCGTGTACCGATAAAACAGATGCGGTTTCCACGGCAGCATGGAGAACGTATAGCCGGGTTCGAAAAACATGCCGTAGGCTTCTACAGATTTGTAGCCATTGCCTGCGTGGCTGTTCTGTTCAGATACAAAGTTTCCATAGAACGTAAAGTTCTTTGAAATCCCTAATGCCTTGACGGGAAACAACGTGCCACCCCAGCTTAAGGCCGCTACGTTCATGCCGTTACGATCTGCACGTGTAGAATAATCGTAATGAGATGACCCATCTGCATCACGCACATGGAAGTAGGTTAACGTTACATACGCCGCACGATCTGCATATGTAGACCCACCATGCCCACCGGGTTTGTTTTTGAACCAGGAGACATCAAACCCGACAAACTTGGTTTTGGGGCGATCATATCCGCGGTCAATGTCATTGTCGGAATTGCTTTCCAACATAAAGACATCCCCACGCACGGAATCACCTTCCAGCTTGATCACACCGGGGCCAGAAAACGCATATCGCGGGGCATACCACCATGCGCCTCTATCACCCGCGCTGTAGGTGCCTTTACCAATCAGAAAGCCATCATCCACCGCAAAGGCCTGTCTGCCGCCCTGCACTGTCAGAATCTGGTGACCGCCTGCCATCTTGAGCGGCACTTCTACGCCCAGATTGGCTTCTTCCAGATAAATGGAGCGCGGCGTACCCGATGTTTGAGAAACTTCCTCCGCATCACCATCACCCAGCGTGGTGGCGCCAATAGCAGAAGCCTTGCCAATAACGGTAAAGCCCCAGCCTGTCTGCCAAGACCCCATAAGCATGGGCTTGCCGTAAAATTCGCCATAGGTGCTGTTTTTATGGCGCACCAGAGCACCAGAGGATTTGGTGCCGTAAGAGCCGGCGCCAAAGTTGGTATTGGGCAGGAAAAAAGCAGACCCACCAATATCCAGCGCACCCTGAAGGGTGATACCCTTAATGGAAACGAGCGTTTGTTCTGCCCGCACCTCCTCTGGTGCGGCAAAAGCCGCCAGACCGAGTGCGACTAAAGAACAGCTTGCCTTAACAAACCCGCGAGACCCGCGACACACTGAAGTGGCATGAGAACGCGCATGCCGGACAAAGGAATTACTCATAATCAGCCAGCGCCTGCATGAAGTTGAAACCCAGACGCACACGCACAAAAAAAGCGGTAAAGCCGTTTCTGTACAAAAATGATATCCTGCATCAGATATGCCACGTGTAGAGGATCTCCTTGTTGCAATCTGTTACGGGACAGATATGTACTGCATATACACATCTCTTTTTATAATCATCACACAACAATATATGATATTCAAGAGATTATAATAAAAAATTCCAAATCTTTTTTACTTCTATATTTTGTATAATCAAGATGTATTGTTAAATAATAAAAAGAGTATTGTGTATTTCTTTTATGTATTCCAAAACAAAGAATGCTTACCATATCGGATGTGAAACAATAATTTCATGAAAAATTATCTTGCGGCATGCACAATGTACATGCCTGCAAGCGCGCGTGCGCCTTTAGTTGGTTCTGATTTTATACACGGTATGTATAATTAATTTTCTTACCAATAAAAAACAGAACGTATTTCTACAAATTTTTCATTTTATAATTATTTTTTATGTTAATACTTTTATACATATCAAAATTATCACACATTTCATGATGATTTCAAATGATACTTTAAATATATATATATCTGATTATTTTTAACGCCAAACCAGCAACACAGAAAATACTCTGCGCGTTTCCGTGCCACAAACGCTATATTTTTTAAACGAAAAAACTGCGCCCTGTTCCAATATTGTGTGAACGATCACAACAACATTAAAACAGGGCCGTCCCGCATTACTGCGGCATGCTGGGGTATTTTACGGGCACGTGCTCAGATATGCCGCCGTCCCACACACCGCCTTTAGTGGTATCCGATGTATCCGGATCTTCCACCTTTACCTTCCTGTCTGTCCCGCCATCCCATACACCGCCTTTAGTGGTATCGGGCTGATCCGGGTTTTTGACCTCAACATGTCTGGAAACGCCACCATCCCATGTGGCGGCAGAAGCACTCTGCACAAACCCGAGGCCAAGAACTGCGACACACATATAAAGTGTCTTTTTCATTTTTCTCTCCTCGTTTAACAAAACTGTAACAGAATGTATTTCTTATTTGTTCTTTTTCAACACGAGTACTGTGCTTTCTCCGTATGTCTGCTCTTTAAAAAGCAGTCATCACGCACTGCCCCGCCCATATGCCGGGCTGCAATATCGCCATAAAAAAAGGAACCCAAATGGGTTCCCTGCGCAGAATTTATGTTGTGTGGAGAAGGCATTTTGCGAATTGAATGCTTTTTCATCCGCAAAACTGCAATGCCCGCCGTGTAACGCAGACTGACAGCGCCAACAGCAGAGGCCAATCACAACCAATTGAAATTTCTGAATTTTAAGGAAATGGAGCGGATGAAGGGAATATCCTTGGAAAAACTCCACCTTCATATAACCCGCAGAAAACTGCCAAAAATCAGCAAGGACTTGTAACGTTTTCAGTCTGTATCTGTGCGGTTGTGAGGTTGGTCACACCTTTTTGCCATCAATGAGACAGCCATAACGGAGCAAAGCAGACCCGGCAAGAGAGCCGTTTCTTCTCCTTTGCCTAATTCACCAGAAGCCCATGCCCGAAGAGTGTTATAACAAGCATCAAATCCGCATCATCACACGAGAAACACCCGCTGCCGTCCAGACCTTCCCGCCTCTTGCCGTCCTGATTCCCTGCTCTGTGAGCTTTGCAGCCACTTGGCGCAATGATAGACCTTGTCCGGTCAATTCCTTCACCATCGGCCCCACCTGCTCAGCAAAGCCCTGTGCTGCTTTCCTGCGTGCTTCTGAGGCTGCTTGTGTGCCCTCCGCTGGATTGAGTGCAGGGCCTCCACGATAGCCCCCAAGCTTCACGCCACGAGCCTTTGCCGCTGCAAGGGCCGCTTTGGTGCGTGCTGAAATAGCTTCCCGCTCCTGCTGTGCCACCAAGGCCATGATGCCGACCGTCAGCCTGTTTGCATGAGGCATGTCAGCAGCCACAAACTCCACCCCAGCCTTTTCCAAACCAATCAGGAAATGAGCATCACGGCTCAATCTGTCGAGCTTGGCTATAAGCAGCACGGCACCTGTCAGCCTACAACGCTGCATGGCCTGCGTAAGCTGTGGCCTGTCATTCCTTTTGCCGCTTTCCACTTCCACAAACTCAGCCAGCACCTTGCCACCAGAGGAAGCCGCATAATCCTGCACAGCCTTCTTCTGAGCTTCCAGACCAAGGCCAGATTGCCCCTGCCTCTGGGTGCTGACACGGAGATATGTCACGAAGGTTGGCAAGTCCCGCATCACGGCTTCCTTGTGTTTCATCATCTGCAACGTTGGTTGTGCGGTATTGATACACACCCAAGCAGACAAGAAACCATGCACACTTTGGAATCGCTGGGATTCCTGCACGGCATGCCTTGCTGACTTGTCAGCCTTGCTGGCTCATAGAAGCTCATAGAAGCCCGCACAGCGCCCTTGCAGACATTCCTGCATGAATGACAGCAGACAAGAAGCAGACCGCACTCAGCGGGCATATATGAGGCTTTTAGAAAAACTTGAAAGAGGCCAAGAAGGTTCCTTGTTTTCAAATCACGGTTTCATGGTGACTTCAAAAAGGGGTATTAAAGCCTGCCATGCTGGTGGTGTTGGATACAAGACTTCCTCTTTGTCCACGATGAGTTCATGAGCCACGCAGGTAACATGCAGGGGATGCGTAAGATCATCTTGGAGATGCTATGGAGGCTCTATGAGAAGTGGTCGCCCAAGGGCTGACAAGGCCAGCATGTGGGCCATCTATGATGAGGCAGGCTTGAGGCTGTCTGATGCAGGCTTCCAGTTGCTTCAAGGAAAGCCTGTTGAGGGTGATAAAAGGAAGCCTGTTGGTCCTCCTCCACTACCCGGTGAGTTGTGTCTTGAAGGGGTTTTAGAGGCCAAATATGCGTTCGCTTAAGGTTTCATAAGGTTGTAGATATATACTAGAAGATACGTGAAAACCTTAACGTAGGTGCCATCCTTACTATAAGACATCTTAAAGGAGCCCTGAAAGCCCATATTGCTGAAGCAAAATCAAGCCATGAAAAGCATGATTATAGAGGCCATAAAGAGGGCCGGATAGATTTCATAAGGTTGTAGATATATACTAGAAGGTTTCTCAAAACCTCAACGTAGGGTCCAAGACTACTATAAGACATCTTAAAGAAGCCATAAAGACACCCAGCAAGATGGTATAATGCTGAAGCATAAATAATGCTATTTGGTGTTAATCCATAAAGACACCCAGCAAGACACCCTGCCAAGACTCTCAGCGATACCACCGAAGGTTTGCTGCTGAGGACACTGGCAGACACTCTCTATCATAACTCACAAGGCTCATTTCTCATGAGCTTCATAATCCAATTCAAACAACATGAAGGCAGGAAAGATCATGCCCACAATGGAGAAGAACACATGCACACAGAAGCATCACACAACCACCATGACACACTAAAAGCCCCCAGCACGGCCCCCAAGCCGCACCGAAAGAAACGTGCAGACGCTGGAAAGCCTCAAGGCCCCAAGAAGCCTCACGCACCCAGCAAGACCATTGCTCTTGATAACGGCACCACCAAGGTTTCCCTGCAAGGTCGGCACGGCAACGGCAAGCACCTGCTGGTGAGCACCCAAGACCTTCCAGACCTCCTCAGCTTCTCAGACAATGGCATCCGCCTGCATGTGGTGAATAACGGCACAGGCCGTCCATATGTCAGCATTCATGGCCACAAGGCTCAGGCATGGAAGCACAGCAGCAACCCTAAAGACCTCCTGACAGTTGCCCGCTTCCTTGTCGGTGAGACACACGGAGGGCGGCGTATCACTTTCAAGGATCACAACCCATTCAATTGCACACGCGATAACTTGGAAGTGCTGGTGCCTGCCATTGAACAGACCTTCACTATCGACTGGGAAAAGGCTGAGGCTGCACGCCACGCCAAGGCTGCTCAAGCACAGAAAGCCCTTTGAAGCCTTCAAGAGCCTCATTCTCAGGCCGCTAGCTGATAGATTGCCCGCACGCTAGAAACTAACGAAGGCTGACAAGCCAGCTAGCCACAGATGAGCCATATAGGCCCATACAGCCTCATATTTGCCCGCTGATAGCCTTCAAGACCTTCTCTGGTGTCATTCACCAGCCGGAAAGCCTGAAAGACTCTCAGCGGGCTTCTTTTTGACTCTCATCAAGCATTGCAGCCCTCACCTTCTCAGACATGCCCTTTTCAACCATGCCAAGGATGGCTTCTGAATAGAGAGACCAATCAAGCTGCTTTGCTGCATAGGTGTTTGCTGCAAGCCTTTCCGCCTTGTGTCCAATGAGGTGATCAATCACCAAATCAGTGCAGGCAGTCACACCATTGGCCCTTGCCACTTCCATGAAGGTTGAGAAGCATCTTCTGGTGCTGTGGAAGTCTGTGCCATTGCCTTCAGCACCCAAGACAGCCTTCCGATAGCGCAGGAAGTCCTTTGAGAACGTCCAGCCCCTTTTGTTATCTTCACCACCCGGAGGGCACTCAGGAAACAAGGGTGCATCCAAGTCATCTGCTAGCGGGCTTGTGCAGTCTTTCAGGCGTCTTTCCACAATCTCTCTTGCCAAGGGATGAAGCGGGATTGTCCTGACGCTGTTTTCCGTCTTGCTGACATCCTCAGTCACCTCAACGCCCCAAAGCTCGGCAGGATCAGCAGGCACCACCACACGGCCTCTTGTGAGGCTGCAAAGCTCATTCTGCCTTGCCCCTGTCAGCAAGCCCAAGCGGAACACATCCTTGATCATCTGGGCACGCTGTCGGCTGCTAGGCTGGCCTTTGAGCAGGAGCAGCAATTCATCATCAGTGAAGGGCCGCTTCTCACCTCTTGCCTTTGCATCCCTCTTGGCAAGCTTCTTCAAGCCCCCAGACATGCCAGACCAAGGATTGCTGTCACTCACCTCCCCAGCATCATCCAGCCACGTCCAGAAAGACCGCAAAGAGGACAAATACGAATTGACTGTGTTTGCTTCCTTGCCCTTGGCTATCAGCCACTCCCTGAAGCGCCTTGCCTGCCTCTTGTCCACCTTCTGCACAACACGCGCCACACCAACGCTGTCCAGATATTTCCAGAAGATCGTCAAGACTCTCCTGTGCCTCTTCAGAAGGCCGTTAGAGACCAAGCGCCTAGCATCAGCCAGCCAACGTTCTGCAAGTGGTTCCAAGGGCGTTTCTTGGCCCTCAGCAATGCCCATGACAGTGTTGTAGTAGCGCAGGCCCTCCGCCGGAGGGAGTTTTTCAGAAGCTTCAAGCACCAAGTCAGCCACAACGGCCCTGATGTGTTCCTTCTCAGACGTGGGAGCGCCTTCTGCAATCGTTCCCGGCACTATCCCTTCACATGGCTCATAAGCTTCTGAGGCTTGATCAATCTGCTTTTTATAATGAAGGCCAGCTTCTACAGCCTTCTCAGGTGCAGCCCACCAGTTAGGCACATAATCACCATGCAAGGGTGGAAGGTTTGCATCTGTCAGCTTGGCGTTGACTTCCTTCCTGATAGCCTCAAGGGCAGCATCACGGCGCTTCACGGCTTCCCGATAGTCACGAGTGCCCAAGGTGCGGACAATCTCATCTTTCATGCCACTCTTGGCACCAAAGACCTTTCCGACATCTGCACGTCTATCTTCAGGCACGTTGAAGCGGACAGAATAACTGTTCCCACGCTTCAGCATATTCCGCATATCTTCAGCACCCTTCTTTGTATCGAAAGGTGTAACGCTGACCCTGTAACGCACGCTTACAGACCGAGTAACGTTGCTATGAGGCAAGTGCTTGATTTCATTAGGTTTTTGGAAGTTGGAGCGGATGAAGGGAATCGAACCCTCGTATGCAGCTTGGGAAGCTGCCGTTCTACCATTGAACTACATCCGCATCTTTGTGGGGCGCACTATACCGATACATTGTGCAAAAGGCAACGCATCAGTTTTACTCGGCCTCCATTTCTGCACTTACCAGATCAGAAATATGGCCGATTTCACGCAGATGCAGCCCCTCCGGCGGGCGAGAACGCGTGTTGCCGCGTGCAATGCGGCGAGGCAGCACGGCACGGTCAAACCCCAGCTTGGCGGCTTCCTTCAAACGGGCATCAGCCTGTGCCACCTGCCGCACCTCGCCCGAAAGACCGACCTCACCAAAATAAACCTCTCCGGGGCTGGTGGGCACGCCACTGGCAGCAGAAACCAGCGCAGCCGCCACAGCCAGATCTGCCGCAGGTTCCGCCACTTTCAGGCCGCCTGCCACGTTCAAATATACATCCATGCCAGAGAGTTTGAGCCCGCAGCGCGTTTCCAGCACAGCCAACAACATGGAAAGGCGGCCTGTATCCCACCCCACCACGGCACGGCGTGGTGCGCCATCTCCACCTTTGGGGGCCAGCAGGGCCTGCACTTCCAGCAAAACAGGGCGCGTACCTTCCAACCCGGCAAACACGGCAGAACCGGCAATATTGCCCCGCCTTTCGGCCAGAAATAGCGCAGATGGGTTGCTCACCTCCTCCAACCCTCGGTCGGTCATGGCGAATACGCCAATTTCATCCGTTGCACCGTAGCGGTTTTTGGCAGCCCGCAAGATACGGAACTGGTGGCCTCTATCGCCTTCAAAATACATTACGGCATCTACCATGTGCTCCAGCACACGTGGGCCTGCCAGCGCACCTTCCTTGGTTACATGCCCCACCAGAATAAGGCTGAAGCCCCGGCGCTTGGCCGCACGTATCAGCTCAAACGCACAGGCCCGCACCTGAGAGACCGTGCCCGGTGCGCTATCTATGGTTTCCAGCCACATGGTCTGGATGGAATCAATCACCACCGCCCGCACATCGGGTTCGGCTTCCAGCGTGGCTACAATATCCGCCACGTTGATAGATGCCGCCAAGTCCAGCTTGGCCCCTGCCACACCCAGCCGCTGGGCACGCAGGCGGATCTGATCCACCGCTTCTTCACCAGAGATATACAGAACCCGCTCGCCCTTGCCTGCCAACTTGCTGGCGGCCTGAAGCAGCAGGGTGGATTTACCTATGCCGGGGTCTCCCCCCACCAGCACAACAGAGGCAGGCACAAGGCCACCGCCCAAAACCCGATCAAGCTCTGCAATGCCTGTTTGGGTGCGTGGTGGAAGTTTGATCTCCCCTTCCAGCGCCTGCAACGCCACGCGCCGCCCCTTACCACCGCGCACTGCGGCAGAAGATGCGGCCAAGGGTTCCACAGCCATTTCTTCCAGCGTGTTCCATTCACCGCAGGCATCGCACTGCCCAGCCCATTTGGCATGTACAGCGCCACAATTGGTGCAAACATAGGTGCGGGAAGGTTTTTTAGCCATCAGGCAAGCTCTTTTGCTGTCCGGTTCATCCCCCTTGATGTGGAATAAAACAGGAACAAACTCAAGGGCTCACCCGCACTGTTTTTACGCGTAACCCAATTGGGCGTTCAGATCGGCCATGCCGGATTTGTGGAAATATGCCTCAAACACATCGCACCACGGGTCTGGCTGCTGCCGGGCTTCGCCAGAAAATGTTGGGGTGCGTGCGCCATAGGTCTGCACAAATGCATCAGACAAACGCTGCGTAAATTCCGGATTGATAGCCTGCAATTTTTCAATGTTATGAGGCTGCAAATCACCCTGCTTCAGGCTTTCATAGCGCAGCACAATGCTTTGGGGGGATGTATCCGCCAGTATCATGCGGGCCATCTGGCGCACATGCTCCAGCCCCCGTTCATGCTCTACGGCCAGAAAAGCTGTTACGCGGGCATCGCCTTCCTGCTCACGCCAGAACTGGCCCAGAAAATCGTCTGGTTCAGGCGGGATCATGTACAGCAAAAAGCGGAACATGCTTTTCATGATATCGCGCAGGTTGCGCACAACAGAAAGCACCAGAATGCCCTGGCTGCGCACATGGTCTATAACATGCTGAAAATCGCAATGCGCCACAACATGCCCACCTTGCAGCGTGGCGGTTACCAGATCCAGCGGGCAATACAGCCGCAGGGTTTCGGGCATAATATGCACGCGCTCATCCGGCAGGCCGCGGTAATCATCCACCACATCCTCACCCCCCAGATGCAGACGGTGGGAAGGGCACCCTGCGGCCTTTAACGCGGCTTCCACATAATACGTGCCAGCTTTGGGAATGGTGTTGACCATAACCGGCGGCAGGCCCGGTGTTTCACACGTATCTGTTGTTATCAGGGTGTTAAGGTAAAGTGGGTATCTGCGGTCTTCTACCGTGCCTGCCCATCCGTTTCCCGTACGATGATACCGACTGCTCACCTGCCCCTGAATATTTAACAGGCACAGTTCTTCCCCATCCATACGCCATGTATGTTCGTTTTCGTGCTGATACCCATAAAGTTGGCCGTTGGGCAGAAAAACAACCTTGCCGTAGTTACTGTTGCAAGGAGAACCAAACACAAAAACAGAACGGGAAACATCATCCATAATTGAACACCCTCATATTCTACCATTTCGCAAAATGGCTGGGCGCTGTTTGCCACCTCTGTTCGTAAATTTAAACAAAATTTATTATTTGAAAACGCAATACCCCCTGCTCCACCACACAACGATGCTTTGACGAACCCGCCCGCACAGGTTACGGCTGCTGGAACTGCCTTTTTCACACTTCAGCAGGAACGGACAGTCCACACTCATGGACATGGTGCTTGATCTTGTGGCCCGCCTTGGCCGCGCTACACTTTCCCTTATTCGCGCGGCGGGGGCTTTGGCCCTGTTTGCGGCTTCTGGGCTTTCGCACATTGTGCGCCCTCCGTTTTATGGGCGAGTGTTTTTATCCACCTTTTTAGAAACAGGCTTTTTCTCTTTGCCTGTGGTGGCGCTTACAGCGCTGTTTTCTGGCGGGGTGATTGCGCTGCAATCCTATACCGGGTTTGCGCAATACCATGCCCAAAGCGCCATTGCCGGTATTGTGGTGCTGGCCGTTACGCGTGAACTGGGGCCGGTGCTGGCTGGGCTTATGGTGGCTGGCCGCGTAGGCGCTGCCATGGCCGCCCAAATTGGCACCATGCGCGTAACAGACCAGATAGATGCGCTTACCACCCTTTCCACCAACCCCATGAAGTATCTGGTGGCCCCGCGCCTGCTGGCCGGGCTTATTGCCCTGCCCCTGCTGGTGCTGGTGGCAGACATACTGGGTGTGGCAGGCGGCTTTACCGTAGCGGTGGTTAAGCTGGGCTTTTCTGCCCCCGCTTACATTACAGCCACGCTGAACTCCCTCAAGGCCATTGATGTAACCGTAGGGTTGGTAAAGGCCGCGCTGTTTGGGTTCCTTATTGCACTGATGGGCTGCTACTACGGCTATAACAGCAAAGGCGGGGCAGAAGGTGTGGGCTCAGCCACAACAGCCGCTGTGGTGGCCGCTTCCATCATGCTGCTGGCCTTTGATTACCTGCTGACAGACCTGTTCTTTTCACAATGAGCCAGACCATGACAGGCACCACGCCTAAAATCCGTATTCGGGACCTGCACAAATCCTTCGGCGCCAAAAAGGTGCTGGATGGTGTTTCCATGGATGTTGCGCAGGGCACATCCTTTGTTGTTATCGGCGGGTCTGGCTCGGGCAAATCCGTGCTGCTGCGCTGCATTCTGGGGCTGATTACCCCGGATTCCGGCGTTATCGAAATTGATGGCGAAAACGTTCTGGAAGCCCCGGAAAAACGGCGTGAAAAACTGCGCAGTGAAATTGGCATGCTGTTCCAGAACGCTGCCCTGTTTGACAGTTTGACCGTATGGGAAAACGTGACATTCGGACTGCTGGCGCTGCACAAAATTACTCGTAAGAACGCCCGCAACCATGCAGGCACCATTCTGGCACAGGTGGGGCTTGATCCTTCTGTGGGGGATTTATATCCCTCCGAACTTTCTGGCGGCATGCAAAAGCGCGTGGGGCTGGCCCGCGCCATTGCTGCCCAGCCGGATATTCTATTTTTTGATGAACCTACCACCGGGCTGGACCCCATTATGGGCGCAGTAATTGATGGGCTGATTGTAGATTGCGTGAAAAAGCTGGGTTCCACCGCTATTGCCATTACGCATGATATGGCATCTGCCCAACGCATTGGGGATGAAGCCGCCATGCTCTACAAAGGCAAGCTGATCTGGCAGGGTGCAGCATCTTCCCTCATGAACAGCGGCAACCCGTATGTAGATCAGTTCACCCACGGGCGGCGTGAAGGCCCCATCAGCATGGAATTGCGGCGTTAATCACACTTGGCTGCAATCTCCACTTGCCCGCGCTGCCCTGCAATGAGATAGAAAAAGCAGACAAAACGGGTAAGGGATATTCGGTAAGATGAAACGCGCGGTTCTGCTGCTGGCCTGCACCTTGGGACTATCCGCCTGTGGCATGTTTAGCTCCAGTGAACCGAAGCATCTGACCACAGCCGCACAGTGGGAAAAATACGGGTATCACGATCACCTCAAAACAGGTGATGACGACTAACCCCACCACGTTTCCCATACGTTAATTTCCACCCCTGCCACCATTGGATGGCAGGGCTTTTGCCTGTTTGAAAGTGCACCGCATTGCGCTGCCTGCACCAAACAGAAACCTGCGCACATTCCCCAACACCACCTCGCCGCTTGCTTAATGGTGGCGCAACCCCCTCTTACGCCGCTACGTTACGGACATAAGGGTTATTTTTTCCAGACACCTGAAACACAAGGTTTTCTGATGCGTTTGAAGCGGTTCTGTTCTCTTTTTCTCGCGTGTTTTGTGCTTACGCAGGGTGCCCTGCTTTTTGCCACCCCTTCCCCTCTTTTGGCAGCGGATACAGAAAACACCTCCGTTACCACCCCTGCCCCAACAACTCTTATTACCAATACTTCTGATATTGTCAGTAACAGCACGCTGGAAAGTATTGGTTCAGAAATAAGCGCCATTTACCAAAGCAGCCAGCAGGAAAGAACCAACGGCCAAAGCACGACCGAGCTTGCAGCCCTACTGCGCCGCGCCAATGCTGTGGCCACACAAACAGATACCCTGCAAGCCCGCTTAAAACCCTACCAAGCGGTTTATCAGAACTTTCTGGATATTCTGGGCAAGCCGCCGGGCAAGGATGAGCCAGCAGAAGCAGCCTCCATTACCGAACAGCGCAAACTCCTGCTTAAAAAACAGCAGGACATCAATTCCCGCATGACGCGGCTGAAGCTGTACCAAGTAGAAGCCCAGCAGCTTGTTAATGAACTGCGCCAGCATGGCACCGCCATACAGCAGGCCACCTTGTGGCAGCGTTTTCCCTCCCCTCTGGGGGTGAACTTCTGGTCTCAGTTTACCAGCAATTTCCATACAGACACCACACGGCTCAGTGCGCTGGGGGGAGAAGCCCTTGGGGTGCTGGGGGTCGCTTTTTCTGGCAAGCGCATCTTTATTTCGCTGGGTGGCATCGCACTTTCTGCGTTGCTTCTGGTGGGGTGGTTTTTCTCACACGGCATTATTCGCCGGTTGGTGGCGCGTGTTTTACCTGCGGGACGTATCCGCCCTATTATTGCAACCCTTTTGTGTGGTGTGCTCAGCCTGCTGGCATGGGGTTTTGCCTTCCAGATTTTCTGGAGCGTTCTGGCCTTTGATAACTCTGCGCTGGATGAAGATTTAACCACCCTTGGCAGCATGATGGGCGCGCAGTTTCCGCTGTGCGGGCTTGTGATTGAGCTGGGGTTTTGTCTGCTTTCACGCCATCCAGAATGGCGCATCTTTCCGATGTCGGACACCATTGCGCGAAATTTACGGCTGTTTCCCCTCTGGTTGGCAGCAGCGCTTATTATGCGCGGGTTCCTACGCTATATTGATACGCAAAGCGGCATTTCCATGCTGTCCGTCCAGCTTATGGATGGACTGTATGTGCTGGCAGTAAGCCCGCTGCTATTTGTTATTCCGCAGGAATTGCGTATTTCCGACCAAACAGACAACACCCCCAGCCAGCCCTCCCGCACGCAGTTTTTAATCAGTCTGGCTATGGGCATTTCCATTGTCTGCTGGCTGGCTGTTTTTACAGGCTACATTCCGCTGGCTTACACCATCATCTCATGGCTGAGCATGATGGCCATTAGCATGACGGGCCTTTTGCTGCTTTCCCTTTTGGTAACGGTTACGGCCAGCACGTTGTTTCCGGCCGGTGCACCCTTGGGGCGGCATCTGGTTGAACTGGGCCTGCCGCCACGGTTTGTAAACCAGATGTGCGTTGTGGTGCCCGGCATTGTAAATGTGCTGCTGCTGGCTGTGGTTTACGCCGTTGCCACCAGTGGCGGAGGGTTTGACCCGCAGCAGATCTGGCACCAGCTTTACTGGCTGTTTCATGGCCAGGCCAGCACCGATGGCTCCCATATCTCTCTGGATGCCATTTTGCTGTGTGCCGTGTTGCCGGTGGCTGGGTATTACGCCATCAGCATTTTAAAATCGTGGTTTCAGCAAAGGTTTTTCCCCATCACGCGGCTGGATATCGGGGCGCAGGCATCTATCCTGAGTATTCTGAGCTATGCCGCATGGATTTTGGTGGGGCTGAGCATGCTGGCGGTGCTGGGTGTAACCGTTAAAAGCATGACATGGGTTGTAAGCGCGCTTTCTGTGGGCATTGGCTTTGGCTTGCAATCCATTGTGCAAAACTTTGTTTCCGGCATTATCCTTATGGCCGAACGCCCGGTTTCCATTGGGGATGTTGTCACCATTGCGGGCGTAACTGGCACGGTGGAACGCATTAGCGTGCGCTCTACCGATATCCGGCTGGATGACCAATCCACCATGATTGTTCCTAACTCGCAGTTCATTACCTCGGCGGTTAAAAACGCCACGCGGGCACAAAAACCCGGTGTGTTCACCATAGAACTCAATCTGCCTTTTGCATCTGATCTAGATAAAGCCATGGATGTCATGGCCCGCACCCTTGCCACCTGTAAGGATGTGGATGAAAGCATGCGGCCAACTGTAAGCATGTCTTCTGTATCTGATGGTTCTGCCTTACTGATTGGATCAGCCAAGGCCATGTCTGGCACAGACGTAAAGGTTGTGCGCAGTGCAGCGCTTTTTGAAATCTGGAAGGCGTTTCAGGAAAACAAGATCCCGGTGACGGTGCGGCAGAACCTGATAACCGTTTAACCAGCACACCCTATTCTGCGGGCTGCCTGTATGGCCCGCAGAAACCAAGCCACGTTGTTTTCAGGAAAAACGCTGGCGCAATTTGTCTATATGCTCACGCCCTCGCCCCGTATTGGCAATAGAGGCCTGTTGCAGAACATGCCATGCTCTTTCCAGTTCGCGGTCATCCACATAGGCAAAACCTTCTGGCCGTGTGCGTAAAACGCGCTCCAGATTTTTCAGGCGCACAACCTGATGATGCACAAATGGGCTGGTATAAGCCCGCCCGGCAAACACCACGACAGACCGCACATTTTCCATTCCGGTAAGGTATTTTACGGCACAGACATGCCGATAATTCTGGTGCACGGGGTCCATAAACAGCCGGTACCCTACGCCGGTAGAATTTGGAAAACTCTGCTTCCACACCCCCGGCGTAGAGGAACCGGAAATAAAGCCATCGTAATTTTTGGTTTCAATAACCACAATGCCCCATGGGGCTTTTACAAGATGATCTATTTCCGTCAGCCCTCTGTCATCTTCCAGCAAAACATTATGTAGGGCAGGCCAACCCATATGTTGGAGAATTGCACATACTTTTTCTTCCCCTTCTCGCCCTTTTTCATGGGCATCAAAATACGGCTTCTCAAAAACCGGTTCTGCCGGGGTTTCATCTTGGGGGGCTAGAGGCGGCGGTAAGTGCTTTTCTGGTTTTTCAATAAAACCAAAAACCAGAAACCCGGCCAGAGCGAGAAGCCCCACAACCAA
This sequence comes from Acetobacter pasteurianus, assembly GCF_009914215.2. Taxonomy (NCBI): domain Bacteria; kingdom Pseudomonadati; phylum Pseudomonadota; class Alphaproteobacteria; order Acetobacterales; family Acetobacteraceae; genus Acetobacter; species Acetobacter pasteurianus. The sequence goes on from NZ_CP039846.2 coordinate 542,829, forward strand.
AGCAATTTTTACAAGCAGGAACAAGAACGCAAAAACTGTTGAAATATTCAGCAAGACAAGAAGACACACTGCCATTGCAATAATGGCACCAAGTTTATCCATTAAAAAATCTGCCCAATCTTATTTGTTCTTTTGGCACGCAGTTTACAGGCTGTTCTTGCGCGTGCATGCAGTGGCACATACGGCGCCATACAGCAAGCGGTATGGTTTTTCAAATTTACGTGGAAATTAGAAGGTTTTTACCAAAAAAAAGGCCCCAACATGGGGGCCTTTTCAACTGGTTTAGTGTTCCTGATGAATGGTATCCAAATCTGCAAAGCGTGTGTATTCGCCTTCGAAAAACAGATTAATGGTGCCCGTGGGGCCATGACGCTGCTTTTCCAGAATAAGCTCGGCCTTGTTATGCACCAGGCTCATCTTGCGCTGCCATTCATCCATTGCCACAGAGTATTTCTCCATGGATTCAAAAGCTGTTTCCTTGGGCATACGCTGTTGCAGGTAGTATTCATCACGGTACACAAACATCACCGCATCAGCGTCCTGCTCAATGGAGCCGGATTCACGCAAATCCGACAGCATGGGCCGCTTGTCTTCGCGGCTTTCCACCTGACGGGAGAGCTGGGAAAGTGCGATAACCGGCACTTCCAGTTCCTTGGCAATGGCTTTAAGGCCCTGCGTAATCATGGAAATTTCCAAAACACGGCTTTCTGGACGCGTGCCAACAGAAGGCCGCATAAGCTGGAGGTAATCCACCACCACAAGGCATAGCCCCTGCGTACGCTTTAACCTGCGGCAGCGTGTGCGCATGGCGGAAAGAGAGATAGCTGGCGTATCATCAATCACCAATGGTAGGCGGGCCAGTTCGTGGCTGACACGCACAAAGCGGTCAAACTCCTTCTGCCCGATATCACCACGGCGGATACGCTCGCCCGAAACCTCGGCCTGTTCAGACAGAATACGAGTGGCCAACTGCTCTGCCGACATTTCGAGCGAGAAAATAGCCACTGCCCCTTTGGGCTTTTCTCCTGTTTCCTCAGCCTCATCCATAATGGCGCGGGCCGCGGAAAAGGCCATTTTGGTGGCCAGCGCCGTTTTACCCATGGCAGGACGCCCAGCCAGAATCAGCAAGTCAGACGGATGCAGCCCACCTGTTTTTTTATCCAGATCACGCAGGCCGGATGTCAGGCCCGTAACGTGCCCTTCGTTCTGAAAGGCTTGGGCCGCGACAGAAATGGCTCCGCTCAGCGCCTTATTGAAGGAAACAAAATCCCCTTCATTGCCTTTTTCCGTCGCCAGTTTGAACAGGGCTTCTTCCCCCGCCTCAATCTGGTCCTGCCCGGAAAGGCCCATGGTGGTGCCAAACGCGCTGTTCACCACGTTTTCACCAATATCAATCAGCTGGCGGCGGATCCACGCATCATGAATGGTGCGGCCGTAATCTCCAGCGTTGATAATCCCGACCATGGAGGACAACAGCTTGGCCATGTAGGCCATACCGCCCACGCTGGCCAAAATGCCGGAATGTTCCAGCTCGGCCCGCATGGTTACGGGGTCTGCCAGTTGTCCGTTTTCAATGCGCCGGGCAATGGCTTCATAAATCTGGCCATTCACACGGTTGGCAAAATGCTCACCAGCCAGAAAGTCCGAAACACGGTCATAGGCGCGGTTGTTCGTCAGCAACGCGCCAAGCAGCGCCTGTTCGGCCTCCACATTGGCCGGGGGCTGCCGAAGGGTAAGGGCCAGAAGGCTTTCGTCCTTCTGGTTGGGGGTATCTGTTGTTGTCATGCTCACAACACCGCTTGTATCAGATTCGCGCTGCCACGTCCTGCTTACAGGCACATTTCCGCACAGCGTTTTTTATGCAGATGGCACGCAGGCTCGCGCAGCCTGATCCAGCGCATCATACGCCGTTACGATATGATAAAGCGAGCTACTTGGTATTTGTGAAGCCGCAGGTGCGCCCTGTGCATCCAGTTGGTCCACCCATGTGCCTGTGGGGCAACCTGTAAAATACCGATCCAGCAAATTACTGGCCATACGCGTGGCCCAACCGGCTTTATCCTGCGGATCATGACACAACGCGCCACGCAAAGCCTCGCCCTGCACCCATAGACGGAATGTTGGCTTAAGTATTTGCCCATCCCGTGCAACGGCATCGCGCACCAATGCAGTTTGGACATCTACACCATACTGATGTGCAAAATGGTAAAGGCACGCGGCTTGGGCTGCGGTATCCACCCCGCTTTGGCGCGCATAAGCCTGCAACAGCCACACCCACTCAAAATGATGCCCCGGCTCACACCACTGGCCTTCTGGCCCTGCCGCGGGTTGCCAGTCTGGCCCAAAATATTCGCCCAGCGTGCCGGTGCGTTCATCCATAAAGTGTTGGCTGAACAGCGCATATAATGCGTGCGCCTGCGCCAGATCTGCAGCATCGCCTGTGGTTTCATGCAGGGCCAGTACGGCTTCCAGCAGGTGCATATGGGGGTTTTGCTGCCGCCATGCATCATTGGCAGGCCGCGTGTTCATAAAGCCGCCATTGGGCAGAGCCATTGTCTGCCCCAGCCACACAAGCGTTTGCCGCGCCAGTTCTACCGCCTGGCCTGTGCGGTCCACACGGCCATACCATGCCAGAGCAAACAGTACGAAAGCGATATCGTACAAATCTGCACTGTCATCCAGCACAGCGCCATCACGCGCCAGCAGCTTAACCCATCTGCCATCTGGCCTATGGGCGTTGAGCAGAAACCTGAAAATACTTTCCGCCCGTTCTGCCGCTGGCTGCCAGCCTTTTAAGGCCGCCCATGAAAACACAAAAAGCTGCCGTGCCTGCACCCTTACGCGCTTGAACGGCGGCAAGGCTGGCGTGCCCTGTAAGGTCAGGCTCTCCTGCGCCCCCAAGGCCGCCGGGTTTGAGGCTGTGCCATCGCACCCCGTGCTGGCCCAGAAAGGCAAGGCATCCTCAAACAGCCAGCGCGCAAAGCGGTTGCGCACGGCAATAAGCGGCAGGTTTTCTGCGCCCGGCAGATCATGCAACGTCATGTATTGCGAATCCGCCCGATTGTGGACGTAGTGGAATGTCCCTGCTGCAAATTGGCCAGCACCAGCCTGCCCCCTGCGGCCTGCACAATATCCGCCCCCACAACCTGTTCTGGCCGATAATCTGCCCCTTTTACCAGCACATCTGGCATCAGGGCACGGATAAGCTCCAGCGGCGTATCTTCATCAAACGCCACAACGGCATCCACATAGCGGATGGCGGCCATAACAGCGGCGCGGGATTCCAGTGAATTTACAGGCCGTGTGTCACCTTTCAGGCGGCGTACGCTTGCATCTGTGTTCAGCGCCACCACCAGCCTGTCACACGCGCTTCGGGCTTCTGCCAGCAGGCTGATATGGCCGGGATGGATGATATCAAAACACCCGTTGGTAAAGCCGACACGCAGGCCACGCGCCTGCCAGCGGGCCACCTGCGCACAAGCGGCCCCTAAAGGCAGCAGGTGCGGCACTTCATCCGGGCCGGATTGCTCTTCCAGTTCGTGCAGAACTTCCTGAATATCCGCCGTGGCCGTGCCCAGCTTACCCACCACCACGCCAGCCGCCGCATTGGCCACACGCATGCCTTGCTCGAACGACAGCCCGGCACCAACAGCCAGCGCCATGGTGGCAATAACGGTATCTCCCGCGCCAGAAACATCAAACACTTCCCGCGCACGGGCGGGCACAGCCAGCACCTCGCCCCCACGCCGCACCAGCATCATGCCTTTTTCCGACCGGGTAGCCAGAATGGCCTGTGCATCGGCCTGAGCCATCACCTTGCTGGCAGCGGCCTCTACATGGGCTGCGGTATCCACCGGCATGTCGGAGGCTGCGGCCAGTTCCTTGGCATTGGGGGTAATGCAGGTAGCGCCTTTATAGCGCGTGTAATCAGTAGATTTGGGATCTACAAAAACAGGCACGCCAGCTTGCCGCGCCACGTGGAACAGATGCGCCAGCACAGCCGGAGCGCACACGCCCTTGCCGTAATCAGACACCACCACAGCCTGGCAGGCTCCGATATGTGCATCAATCTGGCGGCACAGGGCTTCCTGCTCTGGCTCTGCAATGGGGGCGTGGCTTTCTTCATCCACCCGCACCACTTGCTGATGCGCGGCAATAAAGCGTGTTTTGCAAATTGTGGGCCGGGTGGCACTTTGCACCGTAGCATCCACCAGCCGGTTTTTTTCTGCCAATGTGGTGCGCAGGCTGGCCCCGGCCTCGTCCTGCCCACTCAGCCCCACCAGAATGGCACGCCCCCCAAGCGAGATAATGTTGCTGGCCACATTCCCGGCCCCTCCGGGCATTTCGCGCCGGGAATCGAGCAACAACACAGGCACGGGTGCTTCGGGCGAGATGCGGTCCATGCTGCCGTATAAAAAACGGTCCAGCATGACATCACCTAGGCACAGCACGGTAATGGCAGAAAAATCCATGCCGTTCAGGCTCCAAAACTGGCAACAAAATCCAACAGCCCCGTGCGCCGACGGGTTTGCAGGCGTGCCGCCGTTAGCACCGCGCGGGCTTCTGTAATGGCGCGGTCCAGATCCGTATTAATAATCACGTGGTCAAATTCCCGCCAATGCGAGATTTCATCCCGCGCGGCGGCCATGCGGCGGGCAATTTCATCGGGGTGGTCTGATGCACGGCCACGCAGGCGGCGTTCCAGTTCCTCCAATGATGGCGGCAGCACAAACAGGCTCACCACATCATCGGGCAGTGCACGGCGAATTTGCTGGTGGCCCTGCCAGTCTATGTCAAACACCATATCGTGCCCGGCAGCCAAGGCGGCTTCCACCGGAGCGCGGGGCGTGCCGTACCCACGGCCAAACACGGTGGCCCATTCCAGCAACTCGCCATTTGCGGCCATGTGCTCAAAATCTTCCATGGTGCGGAAGTGGTAATGCACGCCTTCCTTTTCCCCCGGCCTTGGCTGGCGGGTGGTAACAGAAACCGAGTGCTTGAGCGCGGGCTCGGAAGCACGCAGTGCATTGGCAATGGTGGACTTACCCGCCCCGGATGGCGCAGAAATAACCAGGCACACACCGCGCCGCCGTTCTGCTCCGTTATGCTTACCCTGTGCGTTGTGCGCCATGCTGCCTTCCCTGCGTGTTCTATCTATCCGTCTTGCGCCTTCATGCCAGAAGCCGCCATGCTATGCCATAACCACCATAAGCAAAGGCCGATCTGTAATATGAAGCATGATACCGTTCTGATTACTGGCGCATCCTCCGGCCTTGGGCAAACATTGGCCCAAACGCTGGCCCGGCCCGGGCGCACCCTGTATCTGGGCGGGCGTCATGCTCAACGGCTGGAAGAAACAGCAAAAGCCTGCATTAGCCGGGGTGCAGCGGTGCATTTGCACCTTGGGGATGTGGCAGACCGTGCCGAAATGGATGCATGGGTCCGCAGCACAAACGGGCTGGATCTGGTTTTGGCCTGCGCAGGCATAACGGGCGGCACGCGCAAGCCGCAAACCCCCGATGGTGCGCCGTATGAACCCACAGCACAGATTTATCGTATTTTTGAAACAGACATGATGGGCGTGCTCAACACCGTGCTGCCTGCGCTGGATGTTATGCAGCATCAGCCGCGTGGGGCAGATGGCATGCGTGGGCGTATCTGCGCCATTTCTTCCGTTGCGGGGGTGGTGTCTTACCCCGGCACGCCCTCTTATTCCGCAGCCAAGGCGGCGGTGGACAGATTTATGGTGGCCACCGGGGGAGATGCCAAAAAGGCCGGTATCTTATTAAGCTCTGTTGTATGCGGGTTTTTAGATACCCCGATGGTGGCCAAAAACGCCTTTCCCATGCCGGGGCTCACAGATGTCAACAGCGCCTGCCGCCGTATTTTGCGTGGGCTAAGCCGGAACGAGCGGCGCATTATCTTTCCGCTATGGCTGGTTGCTGGCTCCCGCTTTATGGACCTGCTGCCCATCCGGCTGGCAGAGTTCTATTACAATAATCAGCCCTCTGGGGCCGCTGGGTCCATGCCCGAACCTGATCTTTCATGATACTGTAGCGCCAGCCCCACCATTCCCCACGCCGCAGGAACACGCCACCCATGATACAATCACCCCCTTCAGCCCCCCAGACCGGTGGCCTGATGGAGGATCTTTCCGCCGCATCTGTAAGGGATCCTGTTCCGGCAGCACTTAAAACCATGCCAACAGACCGGGTGTTCTGGAGCCACTTTTCCCCCAACCTTGGCCCCGGTGGCTGGGTCACGGGGGCGTTGCTTACGGGCATGGGGCTGGATTTTCGGACAGGGGTGGCTGCCATTATTATTGGCAACATCATAGGCGCGTTGCCCGTAGCCCTTGCCGCCGCCATTGGCCCCAAAACCGGGCTGACACAAATGGAGGCCTCTCGCCGCGCGTTGGGGCAAAAAGGTCTGCGTCCTCCGGCGTTTCTGAACTGGATTTATTGCGTAGGGTGGGATGCCGTAAATAACGTGCCCGCCGCCACGGCCCTTATGGCGCTGCTGCTTTTGGCTGGGCTTTCCATGCCCTTCTGGCTGGCTTTGGGCATACTGGCCAGTATTCAGATGGTGGCCTCCATTTACGGGCACCATGTGGTGCAGGCCTTGCAGAAATATCTGGGCACCGTGCTGCTGGTGGTGTTCACGCTTATTGGCATTGTGTTTGCGCTAAAAGGGCAAGCCCCGCTGGCCGCGCATCATGCTGTTAGTTTTTCCACCTTTTTGCTGGCAACGGGTGTGTTGGTCAGCTTCAATCTGTCCTGGGCCTCGTATTCATCAGATTACACGCGGTATCTGCCTGCCAATACCAGCCCTAAAAAGGTGGTGTTGCTGGCTTTGGCAGGGCTTTTGGGCTCGGCCATTCCGTTCCAGATTCTGGGGCTTATTTCTGCCGGGTCTGTGGCAGAGGCCTCACCCACGGCGGTTATTGCCTCGCTCCAGCAGGCTATGGGCCCACTTGGTGCCGTAGCCCTTGGGGCGATTGCGCTTTCATCCATCACCGGCAATTCGTTTAACGATAACACCGCCAGTTACAGCCTTATTTCTGCCGGGCTGCATGTGCCCCGCATTGCTGCGGCCATTCTTACAGCCAGCCTTGGCTATGTGCTGGCTGTGGCCGGTGCTGGCCGCTACACCACACTTTATACAGACTACCTGCTGGTAACCATGTACTGGATTGCCCCGTGGATCGGCATTGTGCTGGCAGACTGGTATTTTGGAGACCGCACGGTGCACCCCATTCCCCCGGGCTGGACACGCGGCGCCACCATTTTTGCCGTAACATCCGTGCTGACCATTGCGCTGTTTTCAACCAGCAGCCTGTATACCGGCCCCATAGCCCGTTGGCTGGGCGGGGCCGATATTGGGTATTACGTGGGCTTTTTTGCTGCGGCTTTCTGGTACGCGCTGGGCATGCCACGGCGCACCAGTTCATAAAGCCCCACAGCAGCGGCCACAGATACGTTCAGGCTTTCCATTTCTCCGGGCATGTAAAGCCCGGCAATTTCATCACAGCTTTCACGCGTTAAGCGGCGCAGGCCCTTGCCTTCTGCACCCAGCACAAGGGCTACGCGGCGGCCATCAAAACTGGCGCCATCTAACGTGGTGCCGCCTGCATCCAGCCCTACTGTCCAGCACCCACTTTTCTGCAACTGCTCGATCGCGCGGGAGAGGTTGACCTCACGCACCATGGGCACGGTTTCCAGCGCGCCAGATGCGGCCTTGGCCAGCACAGCGGTTTCCTCCGGCGCGTTACGGTCCTGCACCACAAGGCAGGCTGCCCCAAACGCTGCGGCTGAACGCAAAATGGCCCCGATGTTCCGTGGGTCAGTCACCTGATCCAGCACCAGCACCGGGCCGGGGCGTTCCAGCGCTTCATCCAGCGGCATGGGGGGCAGAACACGCGCCAGAAGGGCTACACCCTGATGCACCGCATCCGGCCCCAGCAAATCATCCAGCCGCTGGCGCTGCACCAGTTCCGGCGCCACGCGCACACCTCGGCCAGAGCGTGTGGCCTCTTCCAACGCGGGATGATTTTCTTCTGTTACCAGTAGGCGTTCATACACGCGGCGCGGATTATTAAGCGCTGCGGCCACTGCGTGCGTGCCAAACAGCCAGCATGTGCCTGCCGGAGCCGAAGGCGCGCCTTCCCGTCCACCAGCAGAAGAAACACGAGGGCGCCGCGCAGGACGGCCATGACGAGGTTGACGCATAAACACACAGTTCCGGGTTATTAAGGGTATAACAGATCAGGCCCTTCTAGCGCATTCCGCCTGCCTGCGCCTATCCCGCATATAAATGTGCACCGCCGCCATAACAGCGCCATACACAGCGTGCAGGAATGGACATTCCATCACGCCGGCTGTATCGGTCTGGAACACAACAGCATACAGCAACAGAACACGCAGGAGCGGGTTATGACCTCTGCCCCATCCGAAGGTGCCATTACACTGCACCGGAACGATCTTCCAGACAACGTGACCTTTACCGGGTCCGTAGCCGTGGATACGGAAACAATGGGCCTGAACCCGCACCGGGACAGACTGTGCCTTGTGCAGCTTTCTGCCGGTGATGGCACAGCACATCTGGTGCAGATCATCCCCACCTCCCTTGGTGGCAAAGGGTATGATTGCCCCAACCTCAAGCGTGTTCTGGCGGACCCCTCCATTACCAAAATCATGCATTTTGCACGGTTTGACGTAGCCATTCTGCAGCACGCGCTGGGCATTACCGTAAGCCCGGTGGTGTGCACCAAAATTGCCGCCCGCCTTGTGCGCACCTTTACAGACCGCCACGGCCTTGCTGCCCTGTGCCGCGATATGCTGGGTGTGGAACTGAGCAAACAGCAGCAGACATCAGACTGGGGTGCCAAGGAACTTAAGCCCGAACAGTTGGCTTATGCGGCATCGGACGTACTGTATCTGCACGCATTGTGGGATAAAATGTCCGCCCTGCTGGACCGTGAAGGCCGGCGTGAGCTGGCTCAGGCATGCTATGACTTCCTGCCCGCCCGTGCCCGGTTGGACCTGCTTGGGTATGAAGACCCGGATATTTTTTCTCACCGCGCGTAAGCACGCGCCCTCGCATCCCTTTTTCTGATCAACCGGATCGGCTTGGCATGAACATGTCCACCCATATCAGCTCGCAGGCTTCCTCTTCCCCCGGCGTAGAGGCGGCTGACGTTGTGCGCACGGAACGTGCAGGGCTGGATGCGCTGGCAGAAGCACTGGAAAACCCCGTAGGGTTGGGCGGTGCTTTTGCAGAGGCGATAGAAATTATTCTGGCGCTGCCGGGCCGTGTGGTTGTAACCGGCATTGGCAAATCCGGCCATATTGCCCGCAAGGTGCAGGCCACGCTGGCCAGTACCGGCACGCCCGCCATCTTTGTGCATCCGGCAGAAGCATCCCACGGTGATCTGGGGATGGTGCAGAAAGGGGATGCCGTTCTGGCTTTTTCCAATTCCGGGGAAACAACGGAACTGGGAGACATTGCCGCCCATGCCCGCCGCACGGGCCTGCCGCTGCTGGCTGTAACAAGCCGGGCCCATTCCACTTTGGCATCTGCGGCCACGGTGGCACTTACGCTGCCATCTCTGCCGGAATCCTGCCCGATGGGACTGGCCCCCACCACCAGCACCCTCACCCAGCTTGCGTTTGGTGATGCCCTGGCCGTGGCCCTGCTGCGCCAGCGCGGTTTTACCGCCACGGATTTTGGCACCTACCACCCCGGCGGCCGCCTTGGCGCGCGCCTGCGCACCGTGCGGGAGCTGATGCGCACAGATAACGCCATGCCACTGGCCACCCCTAACACCCCCATGCGGGACGTTATTGTGGAAATGACGCACAAGGCGCTAGGATGCGTGGCCATTCTGGGCGAGAATGGTACCTTGGCGGGGCTGATCACGGATGGTGACCTGCGCCGCGCGCTTGATCACGACCTGACGACCACGCTGGCGAAAGATGTCATGAACGATTCACCACTCACCATAGGGCCGGGTATTTTTGCTTCTGAAGCCCTGCGGCTGATGAACGAGCGTAAAAGGCCCATTACATCTCTGTTTGTGTTGGATGATGAGCGCAAACCCTTAGGCGTTGTGCATGTGCATGACCTCATCCGAGCCGGGGTTGGATGACCAGCCCGGAAGACAAACGCCCGCAACGGGCCGATTTTGCCCGCTCGGAAGAAACCATTCGCCGCCAGCGCGAACGGCTTGCGCCCTCCGCCCAGTTGCGCAAACTGCCGGATGCCGCCAAGCTGGCGCGCCGCCGCACCATGCTGCGCTGGGCCAAGTGGGTGCTACCCGCCACAGCCCTGCTGCTGCTGGCCACCATTGCCGTATGGCCAGAAGTGGACAGGCTGCTAAGCGCCAACCAGACCACCATCAAGGAACTGGCCAAGGTTAAGATTGAAAGCGGCAACCTGATAGGTGCCACGTATCGTGGGGTGGATGAACACAACCGCCCGTTCATGATTACGGCGGACAGCGCGCATCAGGTAAATGACAACCGTATGGACCTGATCCGCCCCAAGGCTGACCTACTGACACAAGGCGGAAGCTGGCTTTGGGTTGAATCGGAAAAAGGCGTTTACATGCAGCACGCACAGATTCTCGACCTGACCGGAGAAGTGACCCTGTACCGCGATGATGGCCTGATGATGCGCAGTCCCGTAGCCGATATTGATGTCAAACGTGGCATTATTGCCTCCGATTCATGGGTACGGGCAGAAGGGCCTTTTGGCTCGCTTGATGCCAAGGGCTACCTGCTAGCCCAGCATGAGGGCATTGCCCAGTTCCGCGGCCCCGGCCAGTTGATTCTGAATGATGACCGCCACAGTGATTCAGCCCCCAAAGGCAAGGCTTCTTAATATGCGCCGCCTTTTTTCCCGCTCCCGCCCTGCCCTGCGTGTTGCCTCTGCCGTTATGGCGGCACTGCCATGTGCCATGCTGGCCCTTTCTGGCACCGCGCTGGCGCAGGCCATTGATATGTCCCACGGAGGGCAGATTACCGTTACCGCCGCCGGTGGGTTTGACTGGGACCAGAACCAGAAAAAAGTTACCGCCTACGATCAGGCAAAAGCCATCCGTGGGGATGTTACGGTTACGGCAGATAAGCTGATTGCCTATTACCGCAAAAAAGCCCCTGTCCCCGGCGCGCCAGATGGCAATGCTCCGGCTGCGGCAGATGGTGCAAAACCGGCAAGCGTGCAGGCCCCGGCAGCCAACGGTACCACACCGGCCACACCTCCGGCCAGCACGGATCAGCCGCCACCAGCCCCGGCCACCAATGGCAGCGCAGATGCAGGCGGCCAGAAAGCCGCCGGGGGGGATGATCAGGATTCCGGCGCCAACGAAATTTTCCGGCTTGAAGCCATAGGCCACGTGCACATCTTCACCCAGACCGATCAGGCATGGGGTGATAAAGCCGTGTACGACATGGATCAGGCCGTGCTTGTCATGACCGGCAAGGCCATGAAGCTGACCACCCCGCAGGATGTGCTGACAGCGCGGGATTCGATGGAATATTACTCACAACAGCGTATTTCCATCGGGCGCGGCAATGCCACCGTCACCACCAATGATCAGCGCCAGATCCGGGCAGATGTGCTGGTGGGCTACAGCGCCCCGCCTGATCAGAACGCCCAGCCACAGCAGCAGGCCAGCAACACTAACAGCAACAGTTCAGATCCGCTTAGCAGTGGTTCGGGCAAGCTGGAAAAGGTAAACGCCTTTGGCCATGTGTGGGTGCACACGCAAACAGAAATCGTCACGGGGGAACGCGGGGTGTATGTGCCTGATACTGGCATTGCCCGCATTGTTGGCAATGTCCATATCACCCGTGGGCCAAACCAGATTCAGGGCGCTGCCGCCATTATCAACATGCACACAGGCATAGCCACCATGACAGAACGCCCCGGCAGCCGGGTAAGCGGGTTGGTTGTGCCTAATAACGGCGATACGTCGGACAGGAAATAAGCATGAATCAGGAAGTCACCTGGACGTCGGAAGAAACGGTTCGTGAAGAAGTGGTCGGCGTTGGGCCAGAACCTACGGATATTCATGCCCCACATCGCCCCGGCCACGGCCTGTACGCACGCGGCATTGGCAAAAGCTATAAAAAGCGTGAGGTGGTGAAAAACGTTTCCATCGAGGTGCATCGGGGGGAAGCGGTTGGCCTTCTGGGGCCAAACGGTGCGGGTAAAACCACCAGCTTTTATATGATTGTGGGCCTTGTGCAGCCCGATACCGGCTCCATCACACTGGATGGTGCGGATATTACGCAGTTACCCATGTATCGGCGCGCACGGCTTGGCATTGGTTACCTGCCGCAGGAAGCCAGTATTTTCCGTGGCCTGAATGTGGAACAGAACATTCTGGCTGCATTGGAAGTGGTGGAACCAGACCCCGACCAACGGCAGGTAATGCTGGATGGGCTGTTGAGCGAATTTGGTATCGGCCATCTGCGCCGCTCACCTTCCCTCGCCCTTTCAGGGGGTGAACGCCGCCGTCTGGAAATTGCTCGCGCACTGGCCAGCCAGCCTCATTACATTTTGCTGGACGAACCGCTGGCCGGGATTGACCCCATTGCCGTAGGGGAAATTCGTGATCTGGTATCTCACCTTAAAGATCGCGGCATTGGCGTGCTGATTACCGACCATAACGTGCGTGAAACGCTGGAAGTGATTGACCGCGCCTATATCATGCACAGTGGTCAGGTGCTGATGCAGGGTGTGCCAGAAGAAATTGTGGCCCATGAAGACGTGCGCCGCGTGTATCTGGGTGAAAGCTTCTCGCTCTAGGCTTGAGCCATCTACGCCAACAGGTTGGATGGCCCACAGTCTAATACGGTTACTGGCGCGCCCACCTCTATCATGCCGGGCTGTTCCACCACTGCGTTTTGCGCAAACATCACCCCTTTGGGCGTGCGGTGGAATGCTGCCAGCGTGGCCAGAGGCTCCTTGGGGTTGGGCACTTCTGCTGTGGTCTGATCTATGGTTGTCACCACGCAGCGTGAGCATGGGGCCAGAATACGCAAAATGGCCGCACCAACACGTATGCGCAGCCAGCCATCCTCGGCCCACGGTGTAGCCCCCTGCACCACAATATTGGGCCGAAACCGCGCCATAGGCACAGCCTGCTCTTCAGGCAAACGCGCGTTCAAATCTGCCAAAGATGCCATAGTGGCCACCAGCAGCGGGTATCCATCTGCAAAGGAAACCGGAACCTCGGCCGCATCCAAGTGGCGCAGGCGCGCTTGCTGGGGTGTATCCATCCACACCAACCTGCATGGTTGCGCCAAGGCCTTGGTGAGCCAGACAGCCGCGCCTTCTCCCGCATCCCGCGCCTGCACCGTGTCTTTCCATACAGTAACAGAGAGCGTGGGCGCGTTAGCACCGGGGAACCACACGGAACACGGGGGCATATTGGCCTTGCCCAGTTCCAACCCTTCCGGTGTGGGCACAGCGTTTATCAACGCCATATCCCGGCAGGTTCTTTGGGTGATAAACCGGCCTTGCGGGTCTGTAATCATCCACCGCCGATCTGCCTCCAGCCCCCACGGCCATAATCTGGCTTGGGTGGGAGAAAGCCCCCGTAACCCCTTAACAGGATAAACATGCACGCTGGCAACGCTTAGGCCTGTCATGCGGCATACTCCCGACTGATGGAGATTAATTTCTAACGGCGATGCCCCGCATGGCGCAGCACCAGTTTTGGTGGCGGGAACGAAACCGGCGCAGGCTGTACAAGAACAGGCTCAACAGGTGGCGGCGCAGGCGGAAGCACCATGGGCACCTTGATAAACCGGATGGCAACACGTGCTGCCGGATTGGGCCGTGGAGCTATTTTTTCATGCGCCAGATGCCAGACAAACGCACCATACAACAGCCCAAGCCCGGCCATGCAGCCCAGCTTAACACGCACCATCTGCCCACGTGGCATTTTAGGCATTTCAACCGGCGGAGCAGAGCGCAGCAGCATGGAAAATGTACTCTCCTGTCAGAAAAACATCGTTCTGGCAGACAGGCTGCCCCGTACCGTTTTTGGCTTTAGTGTTTATTGTTAGGCACGCCTGTTTGCCCACTGCAAGCCTGCTGAGCGCTTTTTACGCAGCCATGCAACCGAGAGGCCCAGCCCTGCATTATATTTGAAACAAAGGCATGGACACCAACCGCCACCCATGCCCAAATGTGAAAGAAGCGTTACAGACACTTCGCGTAACGTAACAAGGCTAGCCAGTTGAACCTGAAAAACCCGGTTCTGGTATGGCACCGGTGTTTATTCAGATCTGGAGATTCTGCCACTTAGCAGCAAGGAACGACGTTCTATGCATATTCAGGTTTCAGGTAAACAAATTGATCTGTCCGATGCACTCAAGCACAGAGTCAATTCCCACCTTGGCAACCTAGCGGAACGATATTTTGACAAAGCCCTGCAAGCACAGGTGACGTTTAGCAAGGCGCGTTCCTTCTTTACCTGCGATATCAATGTGCGCACAGGCAGCGGCCTTGTGTTGCGCGGTGAAGGCGAAGCCGCAGATGCCAATGGCGCATTTGATGATGCCGCTGAACATATTGCCAAACGCCTGCGCCGCTATAACCGCCGCGTCACATCCCATGCACGTGGTGCACAACGGCAGGCAGCCGCCCAAAGTGGCCGCACCTATGTGCTGCAACCTCTTAATGAAGATCCGCTACCCTCTGAAAACAGTGCAGAAAAAACCGTGCTGGCCACCCAGCCGGAAGGCACGGATACAGAAACCTTTGCCGCCATTATTGCCGAACAGCCCACGGATATTCCCGTGCTGAGCGTGGGTGAAGCCGTGATGCGGCTTGATCTGGCAGGCATTTCCTTCCTGCTGTTCCGCAACGCGGCCAATGAGCAGGTCAGCCTGGTTTACCGGCGCAATGACGGCAATATCGGGTGGATTGATACCAACCCACGCTAAGCCAGTAGCGTTATGCGCATAAAAAAAGGATCGGCTCTGGCCGATCCTTTTTCTCTGTCTGGCATGGCTGAATGGCCCTTACGCCGCTGCTGTTACTGCAAGCTGGCGGGGATCATATCATTCTGCACAATAGCGCCCCATGCGGTTTCCAGATCTTCCACCACGGCCAGCAAAGACCCGTCAGCCGCGTAAATGGCGCAACCAATTTCATCATCTTCCATCAGCGCCGGGCGCGTATAGGCAACCTCCCGCAGCCCAAGGGAGCGGAACTGGCTTTCTGAAAGCTGGCGAACATTTGCTGGGCGTTCAGCCGCATGCGGCATAACGGGGGCGCTACCGTTGTAGATGGAACTTTTCATGGCGTCCTCCTTATTGGGTCAGCTTTCATCCACGTCCATCACTGGGCGCAGCATGCGCGATGAGCGGGCTTTCAGCACGCTGCCGTTACTGGCAGCAGGCGCGCGGCCATTTTTTTGCCCACCCTGCACAATTTCAATGCGTTTTACACGCACCTCCGGCTGGGGGCGAAACAGGTCTATATGCAACAGACCGTTATCCAGCCACGCCCCGCCAATTTCTATCCCTTCCGCCAGCACAAAGGCTTTCTGAAACTGGCGGGAGGCAATGCCCCGGTGCAGAAAAACGCGTTCTTCTCCGTCTTCCATCTGCCGGCCACGAATAACAAGCTGATTATCTTCCTGCGTAATCTGCAAGTCATCCATTTTAAAGCCTGCTACGGCCAAAGTGATCCGCAGGCCGTTGGGGGCAATCTGCTCAATGTTATAGGGCGGATATCCATCGCCCGACCCCTTGCTGGCGCGTTCGAGCATCTGCTCAAGATGATCAAACCCTAAAAACATGGGTGAGCCAAACAGTCTTCCAGACATCCAAGCCTCCTCCTTCCTTGAGCGAGACAGAAAAATCAGACCCGTTACGGCATCTGATCTTATCACGATATGGGATAGGCCCGCTGACACGCAACCCCGCCCCCATGCCTGTATTCGGCCATATGGGGGTATTGGACAACACACTGTGGCGCACAGGCAACAGGTTTTAAGGCCAGAGGCAGATTTTCCCTGTGTTTTTCTCTGGCATCAGGCGCGGCGGAACGCTACATCCCGCAGTATGACACACGCAGCCAATACAGACATCTCTTTTTCTGCTGCATCGGATGGCGCAGCACCCCTTCAGATCCTTACGCCGCCGCACCCCGTGCTGCGCCAGAAGGCGCGGCTGGTGAAGCCGGAAGACGTGGCAGAAATTCGCAAAATTCTGCCCAACATGTTCTCGGCCATGTATCAGGCCCCCGGCATTGGGCTTGCGGCACCGCAGGTGGGCCTGAGCCAGCGCTTTATTCTGGTCGATCTGGGAGAAAAAGACGCGCGGGACCCGATTGTCATGATCAACCCCGAAGTGATTGCGGAAACGGAAGACATGGCCGTGCGGGAGGAAGGCTGCCTCTCCCTGCCCAACCAGTATGCGGAAGTGGTGCGCCCGGAAAAGATTCGCGTGCGCTGGAACAACGTGAATGGTGATGTGGTGGAGCGCGAAGCCGAGGGCCTGCTGGCCACCTGCATCCAGCACGAAATAGATCATCTGGAAGGCGTGCTGTTTGTGGACCACCTTTCCGCCCTGCGCCGCAACATGATCCTGCGCCGGCTGGCCAAGGAACTAAAGCGTAAATAAGCCTGAGGGGCCGCCAACCATGCGTCTTGTCTTTATGGGCACGCCGGACTTTTCCGTTCCGGCGCTGCGTGCGCTCCATGCTGCGGGGCACGAAATTGTGGCTGTGTACTGTCAGCCCCCGCGCCCTGCTGGACGCGGCAAAAAGCTTCAGGCTTCCCCCGTACAACAGGCGGCGGAAGAACTGGGGCTGGTGGTACGCCACCCGCTCTCGCTCCGTAAAAATGAGCCCGAATGGGCGGATTTTGCAGCCCTACAGGCCGATGCCGCCATTGTGGCCGCCTATGGGCTTATTCTGCCCCAAGCCATGCTGGATGCCCCACGCCTTGGTTGCCTGAACATTCATGCCAGCCTGCTGCCACGCTGGCGCGGTGCCTCCCCCATCCAGAGCGCCATTCTGGCCGGAGATACGCAAAGCGGCGTCACCATCATGCAGATGGAAGCCGGGCTGGATACAGGCCCCATGCTGCTGCGTGAAGCCGTGCCCATTACCGCCACCACAACGGCCACCAGCCTGCATGATGCCCTCAGCGCATTGGGGGCAGATATGGTGCTGCGTGTACTGGCCGATATGCCCACACCCACTCCGCAGCCGGAAGAAGGCGTCACCTACGCTCCGCGTCTGACGCGTGAAGATGGACGCATAGACTGGACCAAAACCGCCACGGAAATAGACCTCCAGATTCGCGCGCTCACCCCGTGGCCCGGCACATTTACTAACCTGCCCGATGGCACGGTGTTGAAAATTGGCGCGGCCACTCCACTGCCCGATATCCAACACACCGCCCAACCCGGCACAGCACTGGATGATGGCCTCACCATTGCCTGTGACAGCGGTGCTGTACGGCTGACACGCCTGCAAAAGCCGGGCCGCGGCATGATGGATGCCGATGCCTTTTTGCGTGGCCAGCCATTGGCCGCTGGCACACTTTTAGGGGCCGAGCAGCAAAACCCCGCATGATGGAAGAAGAACTCGTCCCCGTTCAGCGTTGGGCCGTAAAACTGGAATACGATGGCACCGGCCTTGTGGGCTGGCAGCGCCAGAAATCCGGCCTTTCCGTGCAGTCTCTATTGGAAGAGGCAGCTGCACGGCTGGCCAATAACCGCCCCGTAAGCAGCATTACCGCCGGGCGCACGGATTCCGGCGTGCATGCGCTGGCACAGGTGGCGCATCTGGATTTTCCGGCTGATGTGCGTTTCTCCCGCCATTCCGTGCGGGAGGGTCTGAGCTATCACCTCAAGCCCCATAACGTGGTGGTGCTGGATGCTGCCCAGGTAGATACAGACTGGAGCGCGCGTTTTTCAGCCATATGGCGCTCATACCAGTATCGTATTCTCAACCGCCGCTCGCGCCCTACCTTGCTGGCCGGGCAGGTGTGGCACGTTAAAAGCACGCTAGACGTGGAAAAAATGCAGGAAGCGGCCAATATTCTGGTGGGCTCGCATGATTTCACATCTTTCCGCGCCGTGGCCTGCCAGGCCCATAGCCCTATGCGCACGCTGGATCAGCTAGAAATTTCCCGCCACGGGGATGAGGTGATTGTTTTTGCCAAGGCCCGTTCCTTTTTGCACCATCAGGTGCGGAACATGGTGGGTACGCTTAAACTTGTGGGAATTGGGGCGTGGCAGCCAGAACGCGTTGCAGAAGCTCTGGAAGCCCGTAACCGCTGCGCCGCTGGCCCTACCGCCCCGCCAGAGGGGCTTTACCTGAACGGCGTGGGGTATGATCCAGACCCGTTTGACTAAAACGGGTCTGGCACAAAACTTTCTTCAGGAATTGTTCATCACAATCATGGGCTGAAGCAGATCAGTCAGCACCTTGTAATGGGGCGGCAGCAGTGCGGCCAAACCATACAGCGCCAGCGTGGCCAGCAGCACAGAGGCATACAGCACAAAGGCACGCCCACCGCTAATGCCCAAGCCCACGCGGGCCACAAACCATTGCAGCCAGAGTTCATATACAGCAGCCGTCATCACCAATGCGGCCATAAAGCCCGGCTGTTGTGCAATGGCGGGAAACAGCAGAGCAGCCAGCAACGTGGCGGCCAGAGAAATCAGCACCACCACCCAGTTGCACCATGTAGCTGCCGTAATATAGCGCAGCCACAGCGCCCCACGGCCCCAACGCTGAGCGTAAAAGTGAGATACAACAGCAGGCAGCAAGGTGACGCACAAGGAAAGCAGAACCTTGATAAGCGCCATGATCTTGTCGGTCTGGAGGAAGACCTGCATCAGCCCGACCACCAGAAACGCCAACTGCGGCGCAAGTGCTGCGCCAAAGGCATCCAGCGTGCCATCAAAACACGCTATGCCATCGCGGCGCCCGCTGGCCAGCAGCAACATGCCCTGCAATGTGCGCCGGATCACACCCGGCTTGCTGGTATCGGGAATCATGCCTGCGCTCCTTCCAGAAAAGTCTGATAGATCCGTGTCAGCATTTCCAGATCCGCAACATCCGTGTGTTCATCAACTTTATGAATACTCGCGCCCACCAGCCCGAATTCGGAAACCGCACAATACCGGCTGATAAAGCGGGCATCCGATGTACCACCCCCGGTATCCAGCTTGGGCGTGCGGCCCGTAACCTGCTTGATGGCCTCTACAAGGGCCGTGGTTTCCTGCGTGGGGGACGTAAGGAAAGATTCGCCACTTATCTTGATCTCCACGCGTGAACGCGGGGCATGCTGGCGGCAAACGGTTTCTACCCAACCCTTCAGTGCGGCGCCTGTGTGCAGATCATTAAACCGAATGTTCAGCCGGGCTTCGGCCCGTGCGGGAATAACATTGGTAGCCCCATTGCCTACATCCACACTGGTAACCTGAAGGCTAGAGGGTTCAAAATACTCGGTACCGTTATCCAGCGGTGTGGCGCGCAACGCTTCCAGCACCGCCAGCAGGCGATGCACCGGGTTATCTGCTCGGTGGGGATAGGCCACATGCCCCTGCGTGCCTTCCACCACAATATGCGCGTTTAAGCTGCCACGGCGGCCAACCTTCACCATCTCGCCCAAAACCTTGGGGTTGGTGGGTTCACCTACCAAACAGTAATCCGGGATCTGATTGTGCTGCGCCATCCATTCCAGCACCTTTACCGTGCCATAGGTGGCGGGGCCTTCTTCATCCCCCGTGATCAGAAAACTGATGGAGCCTTTGCCCGGCCCAGCCGCTACATGCCGCGCTACGGCAGACACAAAAGCCGCAATGCCGCCCTTCATGTCACACGCGCCACGGCCATACAGCACGCCATCCACAATATCCGCCGCATAAGGGGGGTGAGACCAATCGGCCTCGTTCCCCGGCGGCACCACATCGGTATGACCAGCGTAACAGATATGGGGGCTGCCCGTGCCCAGACGGGCAAAGAAATTGGGCGTGCGCTCCGCACCCTCGCCAAACGGAAGGTGCGTGACCTCAAACCCCAGACGCTCCAGCATGGCTGCAAGCAGATGCTGCGATGCCCCGGGATCTGGCGAGACAGAAGGCAGACGGATAAGCGCCTGCGCCACTCCAACCGGATCTGTCAGTGCCAGATTGGCCGGAATACTCACCTGCGCTGCGTCCGCCATGCTTTTCTGCCTCTTTTTTCGCTTTTTAGTCTGCCTGATCAGTCACGCAGCAGATCGTTAATGGAGGTTTTGGAACGTGTGCGTTCGTCCACCCGCTTCACAATCACGGCGCAAGCCAGAGCAGGATTGGGGCGACCATCCGGCCCAACCGGCTTGGAAGACGGCATGGTGCCCGGCACAACAACGGAATAAGCCGGCACACGGCCCATGTAGATTTCACCCGTTGCACGGTCCACAATCTTGGTGGAAGCGCCAAGGAACACACCCATGGAAAGCACGGAGCCGCGTTCCACAATCACGCCTTCTGCCACTTCGGAACGTGCACCGATAAAGCAGTTGTCTTCAATAATTACCGGAGCAGCCTGCAGCGGTTCCAGAACGCCACCAATACCTGCGCCACCGCTGATATGGCAGTTCTTGCCAATCTGGGCACAGCTGCCAACAGTGGCCCATGTGTCCACCATGGTGCCGCTATCCACGCGGGCGCCCACGTTTACAAAGCTGGGCATCAGCACAGCGCCGGGGGCGATAAAGGCGGAGCGACGCACAACAGCACCCGGCACCACGCGGAAACCAGCCTTATCAAAACGGGCCTGATCCCAGCCAGCAAACTTCAGCGGCACTTTATCGTAAGCCGGGGCACCGGCTGCGCCACCGGGAATGGCCACGCTATCGTTCAGACGGAAGGAAAGCAGAACAGCTTTTTTCAGCCATTCATTTACCTGCCAGCCATCTTCCTTGGGTTCGGCCACACGCAGCGCACCAGAATCCAGAGCTTCCAGAGCCGTTTCAATGGCTTTGCGGTCTTCTCCCGTTGTAGCGGAGGAAATCTGGTCCCGCTTTTCCCACAGGGCTTCAATATGCGCGCGCAAAGTTTCGTTGGTCATAACACACCGTCAGACAGGATGGACAAACACCGGGCCTGCACCACAGCCCCGGCAGAAAAAATACAGAGCGACCATGCGGACACACACGCGGCGTGTCAACGCATGGCACCCCGGAAAATGGCTGGCAACCGCGGCGTTATTCCGCCCGGATCATGGTGCCGGAGCCAGATGCCGTAAACAGTTCCAGCAGGCAGGCATGGGGCATACGGCCATCAATAATCACGGCTGCACGCGCACCGGCCTGCACGGCCTGAATGCAGGTTTCCACCTTGGGGATCATACCGCCAGTAATCACACCATCCTCAATAGCCTGCATGGCCTGCGCGGCTGTGAGTTCTGGTATCAGCTTGCCATCGGCATCCAGCACGCCGGGCACGTCTGTCAGCATCAGCAGGCGTGTGGCATGCACCGCACCGGCTACAGCACCGGCAGCCGTATCGGCATTGATGTTGTAGGTGGCACCATCTTCCCCAAAGCCTACCGGCGCAATAACCGGAATAAGGCCAGAGCCGGAGAGCGCATAAATCACGCGCGGGTCCACCTTTATGGGTTCGCCCACAAAGCCCAGATCCAGCACGCGTTCAATCTGGCTTTCCGTATCCCGCACCTTGCGTTGCAATTTGCGGGCGGTAATCATTTTACCGTCCTTGCCGGAAATACCAACAGCCAGCGCGCCTTCTCGGCTGATAAGCTCCGCCACTTCCTTGTTCACGGAGCCAGCCAGAACCATCTCGATAACATCCACCATATTGGCATCTGTTACGCGCAGGCCATCTACAAAGGTGGAGGGAATTTCCAGCCGCTTGAGCATCTGGTTAATCTGCGGCCCGCCACCATGCACCACAACCGGGTTGATACCCACCAGCTTGAGCAGCGCAATATCCCGCCCAAAGGTTTTGGCCAGATCTGCATTACCCATGGCGTGGCCACCATACTTGACCACAATGGTATCCCCCGCATAGCGGCGCAGATACGGCAGGGCTCCGGCCAGAATGGCGGCTTCCTGCGCCGCATCATGATGGGAATGGGAAGAAGGAACCCGTGGTTCTGTCATGCTCTGCACTTCCTGCTTGTCATCAATCAGATCATGGCGCCTTGGGCAGGGCAAATTCTGCCAGTTCCGCCCGCAAGCCCTCAATACCTTCACCTGTCTGGCTGCTTGTTAAAGACAGGTAGGGAAAAGCCGCGGGGTGGCGGCGAATTTCCGCTTCAACTTCTGCCTGCTTGCGTGCCAACGGGCCGGGTTTAACGCTATCGCACTTGGTCAGCACCACCTGAAAGCTGACAGCTGCTTTATCCAGCAGGTCCATCACTTCCAGATCATGCGCCTTCATTTCCACCCGTGCATCCAGCAGCAGCACAACACGCTGCAAACTTGGCCGACCGCGCAGGTAATCAAACATCATATCCTGCCAGTCTTCCTTTACGGATTTGGCAGCCTTTGCGTAGCCATAACCCGGCATATCCACCAGCATCAGCCGGTCTGCCAGATTGAAGAAGTTGAGCTGCTTGGTGCGCCCCGGCTCGGAGGAAGCCCGCGCCAGCGTTTTGCGGCCCGTAAGCGCGTTCACCAAGCTGGACTTACCCACATTGGAGCGCCCGGCAAACGCAATTTCCGGCAGGGTTTGCGGCGGCAGTTGCCCCAGCTTTTGCGCGCCAAACACAAATTCGCATGAACCCGCAAAAAGCCGCCGCCCCTCTTCCAGGGCGGCGGCAATACGGGCTTCATCCTTTAGTTCTCGAAAAGAGGATGCGGCATCATCTGTCATTTGGGCTTAACCAGTTGGGGTTTGGCATCTGCCGCTTTCAGACGGGAGATGATGATAACCTGCTGCACAGCCGTAAGGATGTTGCTCCAGCAGTAGTAGATCACCAGCCCGACCGGCTGCCGCGCCATGAAGAACGTGAACAGCAGCGGAATGAACATCATCACCTTCTGCTGTGATGGGTCCATGTTGGCAGAGCTGGAGCTCACCTTCTGCATCAGGAACAGCGTGGCACCATACATGATGGGCCAAGCCCCCAGCGCCAGAAACGGCGTGATGTGGGTGGGATCAAACGGCACAAGGCCAAACAGATTGAACAGGTTGGTGGGGTCTGGCGCAGAAAGATCCTTCACCCAGCCCACAAACGGTGCATGCCGCATTTCGATCGTGACATACAGATCCTTATACAGGCACCAGAACACAGGAGCCTGAATAAGCAGCGGCAGAAAGCCTCCGAACAGATTAACGTTTTCCTGCCGATACAGCGCCATGATCTGCTGCTGCATGGCCATTGGGTCATCCTTCAGGCGGGAGCGGATCAGGTCCACCTGCGGCTTCAGGCGCGCTGTTTTCCATGTCATGCGCATCTGCTTGATGGTGAGCGGCAGGAAGGCCACTTTCACAATCACGGTAAACGTCAGCAGGGCCAGACCAAAGCTGCCCAGATGTTCGTTCAGCCAATCCAGCACAAAGAACACGGGGCGGGTAAGGAAGGAAAGCCAGCCAAAGTCCACGGCTTTCCAGAACATGGGCACGTGTAGGTCTTTTTCATACTGCTCGAGCAGACGCACTTCCTTGGCGCCCGCAAACACGTGGGCCTCGGTAGAGGCAGTCTGCCCCGCAGCCACCTGCACAGGTGCCGTAGCCGTAAAGCCAACCTGATACGCGCCTTGCGCCGCCTGAAAACCATAGGTGCCAATCACGTTGGCGTTCTGGTCTGGCAGCACGGCCATCAGCCAGTATTTGTCTGTAATACCAGCCCAACCGCCGGTGCCCTGATGGCTCCATGCAATGTTGTCTGGCGGCACGCCACCTGTACGCACCGTTTTATAGGAACCTTCGTTCAGGCGGCCATCAATAACCGAGATCGGGCCTTCATG
Source organism: Acetobacter pasteurianus (assembly GCF_009914215.2). Classification (NCBI taxonomy): domain Bacteria; kingdom Pseudomonadati; phylum Pseudomonadota; class Alphaproteobacteria; order Acetobacterales; family Acetobacteraceae; genus Acetobacter; species Acetobacter pasteurianus. The sequence continues at coordinate 566,791 of NZ_CP039846.2, forward strand.
CACCAGCATGCCGCCGGTTTCTTCCGGCGTGTAACCACGGTTCACACGGTAGAAAGGATACAGCGCCACAGCCTGCCCGGTGCTGTTATGCACCTGCTGGCTGATGGTGAACATGTAGTTCTGATCCACCGACATGCGGATATCAAAGGTCAGCCCCTGCCCGTTATCCCAGGAAAGGGTGAGCGGGTGTTCGGCATCCATCTGGGTGCCAGAGGCTTTCCACAATGTGTTGGCATCTGGCAGACGCACGGAAACATCGGACGGCGCACGCCAGCCGAAATCTACATAATCTGCATGGGTGGAAGCGGAGTTAAGAACACGCACATCCGGGCTATCTGGCTTTACGGTTTCCCGATAATGCTTGAGCACCAGATCATCCAGCCGTGCGCCACGCAGGTTTAACGTGCCCTGTACGGCGGGAGCGTTAATGGCCACACGGGTTTCCGGGCCATCCTTTACGGGAGCCGCGGCTTCTGCCTGCGTGTTTTCAGCCGGAGCAGCCGCACCAGAAGAAGCCGGTGCCGGAGGCGCTACAGCATGCACACCCGGCTGCGGCGGGGGTACGGGCTGATGCTGCGGGAAAAGATAGTCATACCCGATAAGTACCAGAGCTGACAGCGCTGTTGCCAGTATTAGACGTTTTGGATCCATAAGCTCCGGCCTTGCGGCCCCCTGCACATACAAATTGGAAAACTTAACACCCGTAAAAAACCCGGAGTCTTAAACGGCATACAGGTTCCAGCGCAGGACGCACACGAATGCAAGGCAGGATATCAGGAATCCCGCTGGCACAACGTTAATGCTTTACGGAAATCAGCCACCAGCGCCGTAAATGGGCGATTTATGGTGGCACCACGGCCTATAAGAACAAGGTCCAGACCGTTTAGCGGCGTATCGGCTTCTACAATACGCACAACTTCGCGCAACCTGCGGCGCACGCGGTTACGCACCACGGAGTTGCCGACCTTTTTGGTAACCGTAAAGCCTACACGCGCGACATCCGTATCCGGACGCCGGAAAAGCTGCAAAACAAGCCCCGGCACAGGCGCTTTACGCCCGCGAGAAGCCAGAAAGAGGAATTGCTTCCTCTTTTTAAGCCGCAGAGATCGTGCAGATTCCGCCGCTGGCTGCTCCTGCGCTGCAGGCCCGTCCATCAAGCCGGACTGCCGGGCAGTTCTTACGCGGAAAGGCGCTTACGGCCTTTGGAACGACGGTTGCCAATGATCTTACGGCCACCAACGGTTGCCATACGCGCGCGGAACCCGTGACGACGCTTGCGAACCAGCCGGGACGGTTGATAAGTGCGCTTCATGGCGGCACTCCCTTACTATTTGAATACGGTTATCCGGTGGCCTGTTAAAGACCACGCCTCTTGAAGCTGCGGCTTATAGAGTTCAGATAAGGAACCGTCAATCTATACCGTAGAGTCGTGAATGCAGCCTTGCGGCAGAATCCCCCGCAAGATGGAGAAAAACATGAACAACATGCCCTTTCCTATCCGTGCCGCAGCCGTTATTTTCTGCCTGCCTGTAGCGGGTGCTGTGCTGGCCGGAGTGCTGGGGCTTTCCTTCCCCGCAGCGTTAGGGCCAATTATATGCGCCGCAGCTTTGGGCGCATGGCTGGGCATCAAGCTTCAGCCTCATTATGCAGCGGCACCTGCTCCGGTAGCTGCACCTCAAGCACCTGCCCCTACAGCGGATTCTAAACTGCGGCACGATATTCGGGGAATTGTCTCCCCCGCCATGCTGGCAGCAGAGCAGCTTGATACCTTTGCCGACCCAGACGTGCAGAAGGCCGCCAAAACCATTAATGATTCGCTAGACCGCCTGACTGCACGCTTAAAGCAGCGCCCGCAAAGCTGAACAGCCTTTATTCAGCGCGTTCGATCAGCTCGACCTTATAGCCATCGGGGTCTTCAACAAAGGCAATCACGGTGGTGCCAAATTTTACTGGCCCGGCTTCTCGCGTCACCTTGCCACCACCAGCCCGCACGCGCGCAACCATTTCCGCCACATTAGGCACGCCTACGGCAAAATGGCCAAACCCGGTGCCCAGTTCATAGCCGTCATCTTCGCCCCAGTTATAGGTCAGCTCAATTTCAGCCTGCCCGGCGGCGTTATCTGCATAGCCAATAAACACCAGCGTATAACGCCCTTCCGGCACCTCGCGCCGACGGAGTTCGTGCATGCCTAGCAGCTTATAAAACGCCAGACTTTTTTCCAGATTGCGCACTCGCACCATGGTGTGCAGAAAACTTGCCATCTGTTTGCTCCTTATTTTGAAGTATCAGGCAGGCGCTGTGCGTGTTCCCGCACCTTCAACAGAATCAAAAGCCAGAAGAAACAGGCCCAGCCGGTCAGCTTCCTCTATACAGCGCTGCCTGTCTGTCAGCAGTGTGTGGGCGGCCTCAAACGCAATACCACGCAGGCCTGCCGCATGAGCATTCTGCACCGTTACAGGCCCTATTGTGGGCATATCTGCCCGTTTTTCCTGCCCCGGCTTAAGCATTTTTACCAGAACACCGCCTTCACCCGGCTGCCTGCATTCTCCTGCGCGGGCCAGCATGCGGTCTGTGCCTTCCATGGCTTCCACAGTCAGCACCACGCCATTTTGCACCACGCAGCCCTGCCCTATGTCCAGCCGCCCCAGCGCCTGCACCACGGTTATGCCGCGCTGAATATCGGCCTGCGCCTGCGCATCTGGCTGCACGCGCCCCAACACGCCCGGTTGCGCCACAGCCTGCGTAAGAAATTCATGCGCCCCACGAATGTGAAAGCCTTCCTCACCCAGAATACGCACAAGCGCACCCAGCAAGCCGTCATCCCCGGCAAACAGAGCACGGCCCAAGCGCGCCATAATGCGCGCACCCTCGGCATCTGGCCGCAGATTGCGCAGGGATGGCCGACGGATTGGCCCGATAAGCACCAGATCCGAACAGTTGTGTTGCTTCAAAAGGGAGAGCATACGCCCGGCTGCTCCCAGCCGGACAAATTCGTGCGGCCAGGGGCCTATCACTTCGGGTTCGGCAAAACCTTCAAACCCGAGAATAAAAACGGGCCGCCCTGCTGCGGCTGCCGCTTCTGCCACTCTGCCCGGCAGAGGGCCACCGCCTGCAAGAATACCAACAGCAGAGGGAGTGCTCACGCGCCCTCGGTTTCTGCGCGCTCCAGATCCTGCCGTGCGGGACGCACAAGGCCACGCCGGCTTGGAGCATCTATAAAGTCCAGAATTTCGCGCACACGTGGGTTATCACCAAATTCCGTACGCACTCGTTCCAGACGCACGGAGAAAGGATCTTCCGCATTGCCGTTTTTGGGGTACAGCGTGAGGAACGCCTTACGCATGCGGTGAATTTCATCAGACTGCACACCATTGCGGCGCAGCCAGATCCAATGCAGGCCAATCAGCCGTGCACGGTTACCCAGCACACTGCCGTAAGGAATAACATCGGCTTCCACCCCAGCCACACCGCCTACAAGGGCAGCATGCCCGATACGGACAAACTGATGGATGGCGGCAGAACCCATAATACGGGCATCGTCCTCAATGGTGACATGCCCGCCCATCACCACGTTATTGACGATAATAACGCGGTCACCCAGCACGCAATCATGCGCCACGTGGGCGTTGGCCATGATCAGCACATTCTGGCCAACCTTGGTTAGGCCAGAACCCGTGGCCGTGCCACGATGGATGGTAACGTGTTCACGCACCACCGTGCCAGCCCCGATCTCGCACCGGGTTGGCTCACCTTTATACTTTAGATCCTGCGGGGCCATGCCCACGGTGCAAAACGGAAAATAGCGTGAACCCGCCCCCAAACGCGTGTGGCCATCGACCACCACATGAGAGATCAGCTCAACCCCGTCTTCAATCGTGACATCTGGCCCGACAGAACACCAAGGGCCGATAACCACCCCCTGCCCAAGCCGCGCACCGGGAGCAACAAGAGCCGTTGGGTGGACAACGGTTGATCTGGCTTCCTCTGCAGCGTGCACCAATTCAGTTCCTTATTTCCGTTCACCGTTGGCCGGGCAGATCTGCCCTAACCTTACCCTTTTGCAAAAAATCTGGGCAGTTTAGGGGCAAACCTGACTTGCCTTAACAGAATGATGTGAACAGGCCGGGTTCTCAACCCATAATCATGGCGCTGAATGTGGCTTCCGCCACCACAGTGCCTTCTACGCGGGCTTCACCACGGAATTTCCATACATTGGAGCGGTGGCGTTCCTTGGCGACATGAATGCGCACCTGATCACCCGGTTCTACCGGGCGGCGGAACTTTGCGCCTTCAATGGTCATGAAATAGACCAGCTTGCCCTCAAAATCCTTGCCCAGTGTTAGCACAACCAGCGTTGCTGCGGTTTGCGCCATGGCTTCAACCAGCAATACACCCGGCATAACAGGGCGTGCAGGAAAATGCCCCTGAAAGAATGGTTCATTGACCGAAACATTCTTGATACCTGTTGCCTCTTCTCCCAGGACGATATCTTCCATCCGGTCGATCAGAAGAAAAGGATATCTGTGCGGAATCGCCTGCATGATACGGTTGACGTCAATTCTGTCGATCGTCTGAGCGTCCTGCTGCGATTCTTGTTTCGTCTCCACGTCCCCGAAACCACCCTTTGCGCCGGTTACCAAGCACCGACCTTAGTTTATCCCTTGTCCGAACCGTTCTTGGCCGATCCAGACGCTTTTTTTGCCAGCTTGCGCAATACCGCCACGTTCCGGAAAAACTCCCTGAACGGCATAGCCGGGCTGCCAATTACATCCGCGCCGCCTTCTATATCCGACATTACGCCACATTGCGCGCCAATACGCGCCTTTGCGCCAATGCGGATATGGCCGATAAGGCCAGCCTGCGCGGCAATCGTTACATAGTCTTCCAGCACGGTGGAGCCAGAGATTCCGGCCTGCGAAACCACAATACAACACCGCCCCAGACGGGCGTTGTGACCGATCTGCACCAGATTGTCGAGACGTGATCCTGCACCAATAACCGTATCATTCACCGAACCACGGTCAATTGTGCTGTTGGCACCAATCTCTACATCGTTTTCCAGCACCACGCGGCCAAGCTGTGGCACGGTTTCAAACCCCTGCGGGCCAACCGCAAAACCGAACCCATCCTGCCCAATGCGTGAACCGGGCAGAATAATAACCCGCTCACCCAACACGGCATGAGAAAGCGTGACATGGCTGCCAATACGGCAATCCTGCGCAAGCTGCACACCATCACCCACCACTGCGTGGGAGCCAATAATACAGCCCGGCCCAATTTCCGCCTTGGCTCCAACCACCACAAACGGCCCAATTTCTGCCGTGGGGTCTATGCTGGCTGTGGGGTCAATACATGCAGAAGGATGCACACCTGCACGCGCTGGTACCCGCGGATGAAACAACCGTGCAACGCGAGACCACGCCAGATAGGGCGCAGCCGTTACCAGTGCGGCACATCCGGCAGGCACCTTATCTGCAAAAGCGGGTGCAACAATAACCAGCCCAGCCTTGGTTTGCTCCAGCAAAGGAGCATACCGACGGTTATCCAGAAAGCTGACATCACGCGGGCCTGCGGCCTGCAAAGGCGCAATACCCACAAAGCCTTCTTCTGGCACTGCGCCAGCTTTGGGCAGCACCAGTTCCGCCCCTGCGGTTTCAGCCAGCGTGGCCGCGTCAAACGGCCCCGCACGGGTGAAAAAGCGCGGGTCTGCCGGCCCGGAAAATGTTGTACCCTCAGCCACGATTACTGCTGCCCGGCTGCCGGTGCCACCACTGGGGCTGGGCCTGTGCGCGGGCCCTGATCTGCATCAGCCGTTGTGGGCATCTTGCCAGATTTTGCCAGCTCTTCCGGGTCAACATTGGCTTCCGGAATGAACACGGACGGCAGAATCTTGTTCAGCTGCACGGCCACTTCGTTGGTGATATCCTGCCCATCAACATGCAGGGCCACCTGTTCGCTGTGCAGAACAAGGTTCATGCCATGTGCAGCGGCCACTTTCTGGATAACCTGCACCAGTTCACGTTCGATCTGGCCCAGAGAAACCTGCGCCGCTTCCTGAATGATGCGGTTGCGGTTACGGAAATCACGCTGGGCTTTCATCACGCGGGCCTGAAGGCTGCGTTCACGCGTCTGGATCTGTTCGGATGTCAGAGACTTGGCCTGTGCCTGCAGCTTCTGCTGCTCATCACGCCAACCAGCCTGTTCCTTCTGGAGATCCTGCGCCAGTTCATCACGGCGACCACCCAGAGTGCGCTCAACCTGCATAGCTGCGGAAGACTGACGCATAACGCCACCAACGCTGATCACACCAATAACGGTTGTGGGTGGAGGAGCTTCCTTGGCAACTTCTGGCGCAGATGGAATAGGCGGCAGCGGCAGTACGGGCGGAGCCTGATCTGCTTCCTGGCTATCAGCCGGCGGTGCGGGCAACTGCACCGGAGCCGGGGCGCGACGAGCCGCAGCCGGATGCTGTGCCGGAGCCTGCGCGGCAGGCTGCTGGGTTTTGGGCACAAACCACCCGCCCCCACTCTGCGCCTGTGCAGATGGCACAAGTGCGGATGAGAAAGACAGGACAACAGCCCCCAGCAGGGCAGTTCTGGTGGAAAAACGCATCATTACCTCAGAATTGCTGGCCGAAGCCAAAGCGAAGGAGCTGCGTGCGGTCATTATGGCTCCGCATAACGGGCACACCCAGATCGATGTTCAGCAGACCAAACGGACTTTTCCATGAAAAACCAGCACCAGCACTTACACGTGGGCGCAACGTATCACCGCTGATGGGCGTGTAATAGATACCATCATTCGCCTTGCTTGTATAAAGGCGCTTCACACGCAAACCAGCGACACTCCCGGTATCCACAAACGCACGTCCGCCAATACCCATGTCAGACAGGAACGGAATAGGGAAGTTAAGCTGGGCGGAAGCGTTATACATAAAGCGCCCACCCAACAGATCTTCGGATGAATGGTTCAGGATACCCACACTACGCGGGCCTGCACCACCATCCAGGAAGCCGCGCAGGTTGTTACCACCCAGATAGAAGTTATCGATAATATCGTGGCGGCCATTGCCCCAGTCAGCCATGTACCCGGCACCACCGCGCACCATGAACGTCCAGCTATGGCTGTTGGTGATATCATCCAACGGCACATAATACGCACCGTTAACCTTACCGCGGACGTATTTTTCATCGCCGCCAATACCGGCAAAGTCACCACCCACAGACACATAGTACCCACTATGCGGCGCCATGCGGTTATCACGCGTATCATACATAAGGGTTGTGCCGATCTGCGAGAGCAGAGACTTACCCTTCTGGTCCAGCACGTAGTAGGAGGACTGATCCCACGTATCACCCACCCAACGGCGGATCAGGCTGTAGTTCCAGGACTGGGACAGATAGCGGTTGTACGAATACCCCATACGCAGGGTGATACCGTAGCGGCCTTCAGAATAGTTCTGATAGGTCTGGTAGTTGTTTTCAACAAAGAAGATATCCGCACCGGCAACAAGGTTGCGCCCCATGAATGCCGGGTTGGTGATGGAGATATCTGCCTGCTTCTGCCACTGCGAAACCGTGCCGGAGAACCCGGCATCAACCCCGGTGCCCAGCAGGTTGTGCTGTTTCAGCCCGACGTTACCGATCACGCCCACGTCGGTGGAGTAACCACCACCCAGCGAGAATTCGCCAGTGGGTTTTTCCACCACGTTAACAGCCACGTTGGTGCGATCAGGCGCAGAGCCTTGAGAGGTGGATACATCCACACTCTTGAAGAAGCCCAGATCCTGCACCGCTTCCTTGGCGTATTTCTTGTAGCTGGTTGTGTAGGGGTCACCCTCAGCAAACGGCAACTGGCGGCGCACCACGTTATCCTGCGTGATGGTGTTGCCGTTCACGTCAATACGCTCAACGTAATGGCGCGGGCCTTCGCTCACATCAAACAGCAGGTTTACAATCCGCTTTTCCGGATTGCGGGCAATGGTGGGGCGTACCTGCGCAAACGGATGCCCTTCGGCCTGAAGGATTTCCTCCATATCCGTGGCGTTATCCTGCACGGCCTTGCCATCGTACCACTGGTGCGGGAACAGCTCGACATACTTACGCAGAGATTTAGCCGGCACATGGCGCAAGCTGGAGCGGATATCCACCTTACCCAAACGGTAGCGCACACCTTCATCCATGGTGAAGGTGACGTAGAAAGACTTCCGATCCGGCGAGAGCTCGCCTTTTACGTCCTTGATCTGAAAATCCACAAACCCGTTGCGCAGGTAAAACCGGCGCAGCAATTCCGCATCGTATTTAATACGTTCGGGGTTGTACTCATCGGATGAGGACAGGAAGTGGTACCAGGCTGTTTCCTTCGAGGAAACAACACCCGCCAGACTGGATTCGCTGTAAGCCTTGTTGCCCACAAACGCGATCTTGCTGATGAGTGTCTGCGGCCCTTCGTTAATCTGGAAAACCACATCCACACGGTTATGGGCCAGCTTGATAATCTGGGGTGTGACCACAGCCGCAAAGCGGGCCTTCTGGGCATACACTTCCAGAATGCGCTGGCGGTCATCCGCCGTGGTTTCGGCCGAGAACACCGCACGCGGGCGCAGCGCCAGCACCTTGCGCAGGTCTTCATCCTTGGCCGCGTGGTTCCCCTCGAACACGATACGGTTGACGATGGGATTTTCCTTCAGGCGCACCAGAAGGATGTTGCCATCACGCCGCAGCGTTACGTCCTTGAACAGGCCGGTGGCGTAAAGGGTCTTGAGCGAACGGTCCAGATCATCCTGGCTGAACGGGTCCCCCACACGTGCAACCATGTAGGACAGCACGGTGTTGGTTTCGATACGGGTGTTACCCGATACCCGGATATCTTCAATATATCCGCCCGTAGGCGCAACAGATGATGTGGATTCGGAAATGCGCGGCGTGCGCGCATGTATAGCGCGGGATGGCGCCACCACTGCCGCTGGTGCGGCAGCACTTGTACCTTCTGTTGATGCGGCGGATGCCTGTCTGCCATCCACCATCACAAAAGGTAGCACACAGACAGAAACGAACAGGGCTGAACGCTTACCCGTCAAGATCTGCTTCCTTCCATCCGGGTCGCTTTTCGTACGAAAGCCCATCTTCCGTTCTCATTCCGCCCGCAACGGGAGGTATCCGAAATCACCCCTGTCACGCAAGCACTTCCCTTCCTGTTCCCGCCGTCATTCATCCTACAAGCGAAGCAATCCACCTGAACAGGCCAAAACCTGAAAGGTCATTGAACGTGGAGAACAGGAACAGGCCTGCAAGCAATGCAAATCCAACCTGAAAACTGATCTCTTGCACCCGCTTGGAAACCGGGCGGCCTCTTATTGCCTCTATGGCATAAAAAACCAGACGTCCACCATCAAGAAGCGGCACGGGGAAGAGATTAATCAGCCCAAGGTTAACAGAAAGCAGCGCCATAAAGGACAACAGGCTGGCAAACCCATACTGCGCCACCTGCCCGGAAAGTTGCGCAATCTTGAGCGGACCGCCCAAATCTTTGGCTGTATGCTGGCCAGAGAGAATCTGCCACACGCCATCCAGCGTTTGCACGCTGGCGTTCCACGTGGCTTTTACGCCCGCCACCACAGCCTGCGGAAATGGCAGTGGCTTGCCCACTTCCGTGGCAAAAATAATGCCAAGCTGGCCATGCGGTTTTTGAGGAGTCGAATCCGGGGCCTTGCCGATGGTGATCGGCAACGTCACGCTCTGTTCGCCGCGTTTGACGGTCAGCGTGGTTTGTGCGCCAGCCTGTGTGGAAATGGTGGCCTGAATATCCTCCACACCCGTTACATCGTGGCTGCCGATACGCTGAATGACATCGCCCTGTTGCACGCCAGCCACAGCCGCCGCGCCATTTGGCATGACGGTTGCAATCTGATCACGCACATGCGGCTGGCCCGTTGTGGCAAACAGCAGCGCAAACAGCACAAAGGCCAGAATGAAGTTAAAAATCGGCCCCGCCAGAATAACGATGGCGCGGGAGAAAACCGATTTATCGTGGAAGGTGCGGCCCTTAATCCACGCCGCTTTTTGCTCTGGCGTGGCGTCTTCGGGGTCTTCAAACCCGTGGGGGCGTACGTAACCACCCAAGGGGATGGGGCAGACACGCCATTCCGTGCCAGATTTATCGCGCCAGCGGAACAGGGCCGGGCCAAACCCGAGCGAGAACACCTCCACATGCACGCCGCGCCACTTGGCCGCCAGATAGTGGCCAAGTTCGTGAAAGCTCACCAACACACCCAGCACGAAAACGAAGGAAAGCAGTGTACGCAGGTAATCGTGTATCATCATTCTTCCGATATCGGCTGGGGGCTGCGTTTTCTCAAGCCGCGTGGACGGGAATCAGGCGCTGTGCGGCACGGCGTGCCTCGGCATCCCAATGCAGCACGGCATCCAGCGTATCTGCTGGCGGTGCGCCAAGGGCCACCATCACCTCTTCCACAATGCGGGAGATATCCAAAAAGCCGATCTGTTCATGCAGGAAGGCATCAACCGCAATTTCATTGGCAGCAGAAAGAATGGCAGATGCTGCCCCACCCTTACGCAGAGCCTCACGCGCAAGGCGCAGCGCGGGAAAGCGCACTTCATCCGGCGCATAGAATTCCAGCTTGCCAAAAGCTGCCAGATCCAAACGCGGAGACGTGGTGGCCATACGCTTGGGCCATGTGAGTGTGTGGGCAATGGGGATACGCATATCGGCAGAGCCCATCTGAGCAATCAGGCTGCCATCTGTGTACTGCACCATGCCGTGCACCACAGATTGCGGATGCACCAGCACATCAATCTTGTTTTCCGGCAGGTTAAAAATACGGGCGGCCTCAATAACTTCCAGCCCCTTGTTGAACATGCTGGCAGAATCGATGCTGATTTTGGCCCCCATGCTCCATGTTGGATGCTTGAGCGCCTGCGCACGGGTGGCCACGCGCATTTCTTCCAGCGTGGAGGTGCGGAACGGCCCACCCGATGCGGTGAGAATAATTTTTTCAACCTGATCAATCTGCCGATCGGCCATAGCCTGAAAAACAGCGTTGTGCTCAGAATCCACAGGCAGCAGCGTGGCACCCGCTTCCTTTACGGCACGTAGCATCACATCACCGGCGCACACCAAGGCTTCCTTGTTGGCCAGCGCAATGCTTTTGCCGTTTTTAACCGCTGCCAGCGTAGGCTCTAGCCCCGCAGCACCCGTAATGGCAGCCATTGTCCAATCTGCCGGAAGGGCTGCGGCATCAATAACCGCCTGACGGCCACAGGCTACTTCCGTGCCGCTGCCTACCAGCAGGGTTTTCAGTTCTTCAAACGCGCTTTCATCCGCCAGAACGGCCAGTTCTGCCTTTAAGCTGCGGGCCTGCTCTGCCAATTTGGCAGCATTTTTGCCCCCCACAAGCGCCCGTACCCGAAACTGGTCTCGCGCCTGCTCCAGCAGATCTACGGTTGAACAGCCAATGCTGCCTGTGCTGCCCAGAACGGTTACGGTTCTCATGCTTAACGTCTTTCCAAACCTGAAAATACAAACGGCGGTAGACCGCCCAACAGGCGGCCACACCACCTATTGGCCCTACCCCGGCAGATGGCCTGCCAGAGCCCTTAAAATGGTGCGTGCGCCCACTGCCCAAAACGGCATGGAAGCTCCCGCACATACAGAAACCAGTGCAGCCACAGGTGCAGCCACCACCAGTCCATCAAACCGATCCAGCAGCCCACCATGCCCCGGCAGCAGCTTGCCCGAATCTTTCACGCCCAAGGCACGCTTCATCGCGCTTTCGGCCAGATCCCCCGCTTGAGCGGAAATACCCAAAATGCCACCCCACACCAGTGCGGAACCCACGCCACCTAAGCCGGAAAGTGTGGCAACAATACCGCCGGTTGCCACAGCGCCAACCAAGCCGCCAACAGCGCCGGAACGTGTTTTACCCGGAGAGATACGCGGTGCCAGTTTGGGGCCACCAAAAATACGCCCAGCCACGTAGGCCGAACTATCGCTGGCCACCACAACGGCAATCACAAACAGAACGGGCCAGAAGCTACCCTGCCGGAGCCACAACAGCGCGGTGCCTGCCAGAATAATCACGCACATAATGGCACAAAGCGGGGCACCAAACACCAGAGAGCTGATGCAGAAAACGCTAAAATAGGCCCAATGCCCAGTAGCCGCAGAAAGCCCCGCGCACACGGCCCACAGCAGATACAGCACGCCGCGCCAGCTTTTAACGGAAAGCCCAAACAGGGCTGCGGCCTCTACCGCCATGCCGCCCATCATACCCAGAATAAGGGCATCATACGCCAAGCCGCCCAAGCCGATGCACGTGCCAGCCACAGCCACCAATACGGCGGCAGACATCAGCCGTGGGCGCAGATCACGCCAAGCCGAGGTATCCTGCGCGTTCGTGCTCATGCCGGGCCTTGCGGGCGGGCGCCAAAGCGCCGCTCTCGTTGGGCGTACTGGTCTAGCACCATCGCAAAATGTCGTTCGTTAAAATCGGGCCAGAACACGTTCAGAAACACCAGTTCGGCATACGCGCTCTGCCACAGTAGAAAGTTGGAAAGCCGGCATTCACCACTGGTGCGCACCACCACATCGGGGTCTGGCACGCCGCTGGTCCAGAGAAAGTTGGTGAATACGCTTTCTGTAATCTGTTCTGGCGCAATGCGGCCATCCTTGGCCTCCTGCGCCAAACGCTGCGCAGCCTGCACGATATCCAGCCGCCCACCGTAAGAGAGCGCCAGAATAAGCGTGAGCTTGCTATTGCCGCGGGTTAAGGATTCGGCCTGCGCCAGTTCTTCCCGCAAGCTGTCATCAAAACGGGCCAGATCACCAATAAAGCGTAGGCGCACGCCTTCCTTATGCAGTTCCCGTACCTTGTGGCGCAGGTAATACCGCAAAAGGCCGGTGAGGTCTGAAACCTCCTCCTGCCCGCGCGCCCAGTTTTCTGATGAAAACGCATACAGCGTTAGATACGCCACACCACGCTGCATGGCTGCGCGCACGCAACGGGCCACGGCTTCCGCCCCTGCCCTGTGCCCGGCAAGGCGCGGCAGGCCGCGTTCGCGCGCCCAGCGCCCGTTTCCATCCATGATGACAGCAACATGGGTTGGAATTGCCGGTTTTTTATCAGTTAGCCGCGTGGACATAACAGGCAGGGTTCCACCCCATTAACGTGCACAAACACATCCGAAGAAGCACCAATACTGCCTCAGACCTGTTTGATTTCCTTGTCTTTATCGGCCAGCATGTCATCAATTTTTTTCACATACTGGTCGGTCAGTTTCTGAATGGCGTCAGACCAGGTTTTAACATCATCCTGGCTGATTTCACCTTTCTTTTCAAAGCCCTTGGCTTTGTCCATGCCATCACGGCGCACGCCACGCACGGCCACTTTGCCGCCTTCTGCATAACGGGCGGCAGCTTTTGCCAGCTCGTTACGGCGTTCTTCCGTCAGCTGCGGAATGGGCACACGAATGGTCTGGCCTTCACCCGCCGGGTTCAGGCCCAGACCGGAATCACGGATAGCGCGTTCTACGGCGCCAGCCAGTGCACGGTCCCACACCTGCACGGTAATCATACGGGCTTCTGGTACAGCAATGGAGCCAACCTGTGTAAGCGGCACTTCACCGCCATAGGCTTCCACCCGCACAGGTTCCAGCAAAGCCGGGCTTGCGCGGCCAGAGCGCAGGCCGGAAAAATCACGGCGCAGGCTATCCAGCGCGCCATCCATACGGCGCTTCAGGTCATCCAGCAGAGCATTCAAGTCAGACACGGTGTTTTCTCCCGTTGCATCCTACAGCAGGGCATGGCCTTACATGCCCCGTTCAGTTTGTCGGTCATTCTGGTGGCATAGGCGTGCCAGAATGATGCGGCGCTTTTCAGGCGGCTTCGATAATCCGTGTGAAAGGTCCTTCATTGCGCATCACACGCGGGAAGGCCCCTTCCGCGCCAATATTGAAAACAATGATAGGCAGACGGTTTTCACGCGCAAGGCTAATGGCGGCGGCATCCATCACGTTTAGCTGGTTGGCCAGCACGTCCATGTATGTCAGCTCTTCATAGCGCTTGGCGGAAGGATCTTTTTTAGGGTCTGCGGAATACACGCCATCTACCTGCGTGCCTTTCAGCAGCATGTCGCATTCCATTTCCGCAGCACGCAGGGCGGCGGCCGTATCCGTGGTAAAGAACGGGTTGCCTGTGCCTGCGGCAAAAATAACCACACGCCCTTTTTCCATGTGCCGCACGGCGCGGCGGCGGATATATGGCTCCGCAATGGAGGACATATGGATGGCGGACATCACCCGCGTTGCAATCTGCTCGCGCTCCAGCGCGTTTTGCAGCAACAGTGCGTTAATAACGGTGGCCAGCATACCGGCGTAATCACCCTGCGCACGGTCCATGCCCTTGGCGGCTGCCGCCAGCCCGCGGAAGATGTTGCCACCCCCCACAACAAGGCACACTTCCGTGCCGGAACGCACCACTTCGCCAATATCATGGGCAATGCGTTCTACCGTCTGCTGATCCACTCCGAAGGCGCCATTCCCCATCAGGGCTTCCCCCGACACCTTGAGCAACACGCGTTTACGGCTTGGCTTTTCGCCTACAGAAGCAGTCATTGGCCCTCGATCTTGCAGAAAGTCCCACACAGATCCCACACCGTATGCAGATACGGCGAGATCGCCCCCTCTTATCCTTCATGGCCCACGGCCACAAGCGCCCATGCGGTAGTTTATGGTACGTCGTCCAGACCAATGGCACGCAAACGCGCGCGCTCCTCATCCCATCCACCGCGTTCCTTTACGTTCAGAAACAGGTGGCAGGGGCGTTCCAGTAGGCTGGAAAGCTGCTTGCGTGCGCGTTCCCCAATCTGGCGAATTTTTTGCCCGCCATTGCCGATCAGAATAGCTTTGTGCCCCGCGCGGGAGACATAGATGGTGGCATCTATGCGCACAGATCCATCTGGCCGTTCCTTATAGCTTTCGGTTTCCACCGTGGCGCTGTAGGGCACTTCCTCATGCGTTTGCATAAAAATCTGCTCACGCACCAGTTCGGCAGCTAAAAGCCGATCTGGCAGGTCTGTCAGATCATCTTCAGGGTACAGATACGGACCTTCGGGCAGGCTTGCGGCCAGCTTATCCAGCAAGTCTTCCACACCATTGCCGGTGCGTGCGCTTACCATGAACACATGCTCAACGGGCAGCTTTTCCGTAATGGAAGCCGTAAGCGGCAGCAGGGCTGTGGCAGGCACAAGATCGGTCTTGTTCAGCACCAGCCAGACCTTGCGCTTGGTTTCTGCCAGACGCTCGATAATGGTCTGCACCGCTTCTGTCAGCCCGCTGCGAGCATCTACCAGCAGCAGCGTGATGTCTGCATCTTCGGCACCCGTCCAAGCCGCAGCCACCATGGCGCGGTCCAGCTTGCGGCGGGGGCGGAAAATTCCCGGCGTGTCCACCAGCAAAATCTGGCTATGCCCGCGCATAAGAATGCCCAGAACCCGAAAGCGCGTGGTTTGCGCCTTGGGAGAAACGATGGACAACTTGGCCCCGGCCATGCGGTTAAGAAGTGTTGATTTGCCTGCGTTTGGCGCCCCCACAAGGGCAGCAAAACCGCAGCGCGTGGTATCGTCAGCCATGCTGGGCTACCCCTCCAGTTTTTCTAGTAAATCAGCGGCGGCGGCACTTTCCGCAGCACGTTTGCTGCCTGCCCGGCCTTCACCAAACAGGCCACCCGCTGTAACGCGCACCACAAACAGCGGTGCGTGAGAGGGGCCATCTGCCCCTATTGTTTCATACACAGGCAGACTTTGCCCACGGCCAAGCACCCATTCCTGCAATGCGGTTTTAGGGTCCTTGGGCGGATGCGCCTGTGCATCCAGCGCAGATTTCCACCAGTCCCGCACCATCTGGCGTGCAGGCTCCAGCCCGCCATCCAGAAAAACCGCACCAAGCACGGCTTCCAGCGCATCGGCCACTACGTTGGCGGCCGTTTGCACACCAGCGCGGGCTTCATGCGCGGCAACGGTAAGAGACTGCGGCAGATCCAGCCTATCCGCAATTTCTGCCAAGGACACGCGAGAGACCAGATGCGCCAGCCGAGAACCCAGCGCGCCTTCCTGCTCGTTGGGGAAGCGCTCTAGCAGCCAT
This sequence comes from Acetobacter pasteurianus, assembly GCF_009914215.2. Classification (NCBI taxonomy): domain Bacteria; kingdom Pseudomonadati; phylum Pseudomonadota; class Alphaproteobacteria; order Acetobacterales; family Acetobacteraceae; genus Acetobacter; species Acetobacter pasteurianus. The sequence continues at coordinate 582,949 of NZ_CP039846.2, forward strand.
TCAGCCATCAGCAGACCCAGAACGCGGTCACCTATAAATTCCAGCCGCTCGTTAGAGCCTGCGCCCTTGGCTTTCTGCCGCTTGCGCCCGCCTGCCTTCTGGTGCGCGGCGGAACGATGCGTAAGCGCCTCCTGCAACAGATCAGGATTAACAAAGCGATAGCCCAAGCGCACTTCCAGCTCTTCCAGCCGGAAACGTGCGGCATCGGACATGTTGTTTGGTTTTCTCACGATACGCCCCGCAGAATACGCGCCCAGCGGATTTCAGCCGGCCAGTACCAGACCTGCCAGAACGGATGGGAAGACTGAACCGAGAAGAAGATACGCTGCGCCCGGCCTACCAGATTTTCCATGGGCACAAAGCCCAGATCCTTGGGGCCATCACCCATAAAGCGGCTATCGGCGCTGTCATCCCGATTATCACCCATAGCAAAGAAGTAACCCGGCGGCACAACATATTCAGGCGTGTTGTTCTGCGGGCCTTCATCCGTCAGCTTAAGGATATCGTGCTTCACCACCGTGCCGTTGGCGCTGCCGGGCAGTTGCTCGGTGCAGGCTTCGCCTTCCATATCCACCTGCGTTTCATCCCGCGTGGTGTAGTTATGGGGGTTCAGGCACGGCACTTCCTGCCCGTTCAGGATCAGATGGCCGTTGGTGACCTGAATGTGGTCTCCCGGCAGGCCCACAATGCGCTTGATGTAATCAACCGATGTATCTTTGGTGTAGCGGAAAACAGCTACATCACCCCGATGCGGTTCCGCCCCAAAAACACGCCCTTCAAACAGGTTGGGTGAGAACGGGAAGGAATATTTGGAATACCCGTAGCTGAATTTGGACACCCAGATGTAATCCCCCACCTGTAGGGTTGGGATCATGGAGCCCGATGGGATCACAAAAGATTCAAACAGGAAGGTGCGCACCACTGTCACCACCAGCACCACCGTTATGATGGTGCGCAGGGAGTCCAGCACGGTATTTCCGCCCTTTTCGGGCTTGCTTGCCCCGGTGGTGGGAGGATGTTCCGGTGTGCTCATACGCTGTCTCGCCCGTTCCTGCGGTTCAGTAAAAAAGAAAAATCCGGCGGATCAAGCCGTGCAGGGCGCTGGATGTCAAGGCAGGTGTTCATGCCTTGCGGGCTGATACCAGCACCTGTGCCAGCGCGTATGGGGGCTCATCCGTCATGCTCAGCACAATATGGGGCACAGTGCCGGGGGGCATAAGCTGCGCCAGTTTTTGTGCGGCCGCCCCGGTAAGCACCAATGTTGGCTGGCCGGATGGCAGGTTATGCACGCCTATCTGGCTATGCGCCACCCCTTGCGCAAAGCCGGTGCCCAATGCTTTTGCGCAGGCCTCTTTCGCGGCCCAGCGTTTGGCATAGGCCCCAATGCGTGCCTGGCCGGATCTGCTTTCTGCCTTTGCGCGTTCCTGCTGGGTAAACACGCGCTGCGTAAACCGATCTCCAAACCGTTCCAGGGCCTGAGCAATCCGCCGCATATCGCACAGATCCACTCCGGCGGAAATCAGTGTCATGATTTCACCCTGTCTGCCTGCGTAATGCCGGGAGCCGCGCGTAGGCTAGCGATAACCGAGGAGAGATGGCGCAGATCGCGCACTTCCACATCCACAAGAATTTCTGTGAAATCAAGCTGGCGATGCACGATTTTGAGGTTCACCATTGCTGCATCGGATTTGGAAATGGAGTTGGTGATGTTGGCCAGCACGGCGGCCTCGTTTTCCGCCACAATGCTGATACGGCCAACCCGCATCTGCCCGGCGCCGCCAGAGCGGGCCATGGCATCGTAATCCCAATCCACATCCAAAAAGCGCTCTGGCGTTGCGGAAAAACTTTCCAGCGTCTGGCAGGTGCGGGTGTGAATGGTCACACCACGGCCTGTAGCCACCACGCCCACAATTCTGTCCCCCGGTAGGGGATGACAGCATGCGGCGTAATGCACGGCCACACCGGCACCCAGCCCCACCAGCGGCACAGCAGCGTTGGAAGAGCGGCGACCAGAGCCACCACCTGCCCCACGCGCACGCGGCCCCGCAGTACCCAGCACGCCCGGCAGGCCAGAGAGCATACGCGGCACACGCTGCACGCGCTTGAGTTCGGGGTACGCTGTATGCACCACGTCCCGCGCGGCCAGATTACCCGCGCCCACGGCCACATACAGATCTGTCAGCGAGCTTTGTTTGAGCGGCTTAAGCGTGGTTTCCAGAATCTTTTCAGAGCCATCCACACCTTCCTGACGGAAGGCTTTAGCCAGTGCGGCGCGCCCACCATCCAGCGAGACCTGACGCTGCTGCTGTGCCACATAACGGCGGATACGTGCGCGCGCCTTGCCGGTAACAACAAACCTTTCCCACGAAGGAGAAGGCGCGCCGCCACGGGCCGTCATGATTTCAACCTGATCGCCGTTTTCCAGCTCATGCCGCAAGGGCATCAGGCGACCATTGATTTTGGCCCCCACACAGGTATCACCCACATGGCTGTGCACGGCGTAGGCAAAATCTACCGGAGTGGCCCCACGTGGTAGGGAAATAAGCTGACCCTTGGGCGTGAAGCAGAAAACCTGATCCTGATACAGTTCAAGCTTGGTGTTTTCCAAAAACTCATCCGGGGCGGATGAGGCTTCCAGAATTTCCAGCAGATCCTGCACCCAGCGGGGGCGACGCAGGCCGCCATAGCCGCCCTCTTCCGTGCCGGAGCCTTCCTTGTAGGCCCAGTGCGCGGCCACACCGTTTTCTGCCACATCGTGCATATCCTGCGTGCGGATCTGCACTTCAATCTTCTGGTTGCGGGGGGAGCGTAGCGTCACCCCCGTATGGAGGCTCTGATATCCGTTGGCTTTGGGGGTGGAGATATAATCCTTAAACCGCCCCGCTATCATGGGGTAGGCCGCGTGCACGGCGCCCAGCGCCATGTAGCAATCCTCCCGCGTATCCACGATCACACGGAAAGCCATGATGTCTGAAAGCTGCTCGAACGCCACATTGCGGCGCTGCATTTTCTCCCAGATAGAATAGGGAGATTTCTCGCGCCCCGAAACCTGAACATTTTTCAGCCCGGCTGCATGGCACAGGCGCAGCAGTTCACGCCGCACTTCTTCAATAACATCCGCACCCTGCCCGCGCAGATAGTTCAGGCGTGTGCGGATGGTGGCATCGGCTTCTGGCTCAAGCTGCGCGAAGGACAGGTTCTGCAACTCTGTCTTAACGCGGTCCATACCAATGCGCTCGGCCAGCGGCGCATAGATATCCAGCGTTTCACGCGCAATGCGCTGCCGCCGGTCCTGCCGTTCCACAAAATGCAGGGTGCGCATGTTGTGCAAACGGTCTGCCAGCTTGACCAGCAGAACGCGGATGTCCTTGGACATGGCAAGCACAAGCTTGCGGAAGTTTTCCGCCTGCTTGGTGCGGTCTGATTGCAGCTCCAGCCGGGTAAGTTTGGTAACACCATCTACCAGATCGGCCACTGTGGGGCCAAACTGCGCCTTGAGCGTATCGTAGGTAACGCCGGTATCTTCTATGGTGTCGTGCAGCAAAGCAGTGCAGATGGACTGCACATCCAGCCGGAAGCGGGCCAGAATCATGGCCACGGCAAGCGGATGGGTTATGTACGGATCACCATTATCGCGCTTCTGGTTTTCGTGCGCCTTGTAGGCCACGGCAAAAGCGCGGCGAATGCTGTCTACATCCGCCTTGGGTGCGTAACTGAGCACCCGGTTAACCAGACGTTCACAGTTCAACTCACTCCGCCCGCCATTTTCTGCGGCGGGAACCGGAGCGGTGTTTTCTTCTACTGGAGCGTCCGTTTTAACAGGCTGCATGATCCCCTCCCCCGAGTCCTTAACGGAAACCGGAACCGGAGGGGAATGATCGCCGCCCGTATGCGCCACCCGAATTACCGACGTGCGCGACCGGTAAGTGCAGCTTCAATAGCCCGCACATCATCAGCAGCTTCTTCTTCTGCAGAAACTTCCTGCAAGCCAAAGATGTTCTGCTCGGTGGGAACCAGATCCTGCACTTCTTCTTCCACGGGTTCGGGCTCGGGTTCACGGGCCTGAGAGCGGATCAGATCATTGCGCAGAGCGGGCAGAGAGACGGTTTCGTCTGCAATTTCACGCAGAGCAACAACGGGGTTTTTATCGTTATCCCGATCAACTGTCAGCTCTTCCCCGCGGGAGATATTGCGGGCGCGCTGTGCGGCATAGACCACCAGTTCAAAACGGTTCGGGACCTTTTCCACACAGTCTTCAACGGTGACGCGGGCCATTGCGGAGAGCCTCCAGACAAGTTTCAGCTTATAGATGCTTACAGGAACAGAAAGAGTATATTACCGCATCCGCCCCGCCTACGAAAGAGTTTATTCCTTTGCGGGCTGTATTTCCTGCCCTGCAACGCCTTTAAGCAGGGTATCCAGCCCCTTGCCGGTTGTGGGGTCTTTCCATTCCGGCGCAACATCGTGCAGGGGGTACAGCACAAAAGCGCGCTGGGTTGCGCGGGGGTGCGGCAATATAAGTCGCTCTGTATTTAGCTGTATATTGTCTATTGAAATAATATCCAAATCAAGCGTGCGCGCTGCATTTGGCACGGAACGTACACGCCCCAACCGCGTTTCCACCCCTTGAAGCGCATCAAGCAGGGCCAGAGGCTCCAGCGTGGTGCGGCAACGCACAACCCCATTCACATAAGGAGGCTGCCCAGATGGTGGCACAGGTGCACTTTCATACCAGCGAGAAACAGCCTCAACCTCCAATTGGGGTAGGTTTTTCAAGGCCTGCACGGCTTGTTCACATGTCTGGCGCGCGCTTAATCGCAAATGCGGAAGATTCGCACCTATCGCTATCAGCACTAATCTGGTATTCATTTCCGACATCGTTATAAACCCGCTCCCGCAGCTAATTCTGCCACATTTGATGGATATCGTTATCCGATGATCTTACCATTCTTTCTAGCAGAACCGAAAAGACCTCAGACCATTTCATAATAATGCCCAAAACAGCACCCCAAAGTATTTAGAGGAAACCCACTATGAACCTTCAGAAAACCGAAAAGACCTGCCTTTTCATTGATGGCTCCAGCCTTTATTCTACATCCCGCAGCCTTGGTTTTGATGTAGACTATAAAAAGCTGTTGGATTTCTTTGCAGCAAAAACACACATCATCCGCGCTTATTATTACGCTGCCATTTTGGATACGGAAGATTACTCCCCGCTTAAGCCCCTTACGGACTGGCTTTCCTATAACGGGTATTTTCTTGTCACCAAACCTGCGCGCGAATTTACCGATTCCACCGGCAAGCGCCGCGTAAAAGGCAATATGGCCATAGAAATTGCCGTGGACATGATGGAAATGGCCCCGCATATCGACCACGCCATTCTGTTCAGCGGCGATTCCGATTTCCGCCGCGTGGTGGAAGCCGTGCAGCGGCAGGGCACGCGGGTTTCCGTTGTTTCCTCCATGCGCTCCACCCCGCCGTTGATTGGGGATGATTTGCGCAGGCAGGCTGACCAGTTTCTGGAACTTTCCGCTCTGGCTGGCAACTTTACCCGTAGGCAAACAGAAAACCCCCGCCCCGTGCGCACCAATGCCCCACCCGTGCGCCACCCGGCAGACCAGATGAGCGAACCGGATGAAGATGATCCGCTAAGCTAAGCGCACCATGCAAATGCCACCTTCCAACAGAGGGTGGCATTTTTTTTCATCTGCGTGCAAAACTCTCAAGTTGTCTTGCCGTTATTTAACCGTCACCATTGTTGAAGCCCTTTTGTTACAAGGGTGAACCGACATAGTAATTTGCCGGAGTTTTTATATGCCCTCATGTTCTGAAGCCAGAAGCAGCCTTCTTTCCCTGCTGCGTGGCGTTGAGCACTTCAACACCGAAATTTTCCCTGCCAAGAAAGAACTGTTTGCCAGTCTGGCAAAAGGGCAAGCACCAGAAGCTCTGTTTATTGCATGTGCAGATAGCCGCATTAACCCCAACCTGATTACCCAGACAGGGCCGGGTGATCTGTTTATTCTGCGCAACATTGGCAACCTTGTGCCCGCATATGGTGAAATGCTGGGTGGTGTGTCCTCCGCAGTGGAATATGCTGTTCTGGGCCTTGGGGTTTCCACCATTATTGTGTGCGGCCATTCTGATTGCGGTGCCATGAAGGCCCTGCTGGAACCAGAAAAGAACGGGCTGGATAAAATGCCAACCGTGCGCAAATGGCTGCGCAATGCAGAAGCCGCTCGCGCGGCCACGCTGCACACCTTTACGGGCGAAGATGTTGGCCCCGCCACCGTGCGCTCTGTTGCAGAACAGAACGTGCTGTTGCAGTTGGCCCATTTGCGTACGCACCCTGCCGTGGCCGCTGGTCTGGCAAAGGGCACGCTGTTCCTGCAAGGGTGGTTTTATGATATCGGCACCGGTGAAATTACGGTGCTGGATGAACAAACACGTAAAAGCCTGCCCATTAAAACTGTTATTACACAGATGGAAGAAAAAGCCGCCTAAAGGCCCTTCGTTCTTCTTCTCTGCACTTGTTCTGGTTGCGTGTTGCCTGAGTTTTACTTCGGCAACCGCAGCAGACACACTTAAACTCAGCACATGGAATTTAGACTGGCTGCTTGATCCGGTACATCCCAGTTACGCACAAGCACCGCCAGATATTCCCCATCGTACCTCTGCCGATATTTCCACCCTTGCCAGCTATGCCGCCCATTTGCACGGCGATGTTGTGGCCTTGCAGGAAGTAGAAAGCCCCGCCAGTGCCGGGCAGCTTTTTCCATTCGCGCATTATCGCCTTGCTATCAGCCAAGACCATATATTGCAGCATACGGCGTTGGCTGTGCGGGCAGATATTCCGTTTGAACAAAACCCGGATGTTACGGCGCTGGATGCCTACGCAACAGCCCCGGCCACGCACCATCACTTACGCAGTGGGCTGGATATTACGCTGCACCAGAATGGGCAGGCCCTGCGTATTCTGGTTGTGCATCTTAAAGCCGGATGCCCAGATAACCTGCCCCATGCTTCCCGCCCTGCCTGCACAACCCTTTGGCAGCAATTTGCCGCACTGGATGATTGGGTGGCCGACCGCACCCAACACCATGAAGCCTTCGCCATTATGGGAGATTTTAACCGCCACCTTACGGTGCATGATCCGCTATTTCTTACGCTGTTACGCATTGCACCGCTGGATCTGGCAACCGCTGGCATGGCAAGCCCATGCCAAGGTGGCAGCTATTTTATAGACCACATTATTCTGGGTGGGGCCGCACGGGCATGGAAAGTCCCTAACTCCTTACGCGTGATACCTTTGGCGGAGGAAACCGGGCAAAACCTTTCCGATCACTGCCCCGTTTCCATCTCACTACGCCTGCCATCCACCAATCAGCCGCCACAGCCTTAGCACGCCCCAAAACAAAAAAAGCTGCCGCACCCAAAGGATGCAGCAGCCTTATTTTGCAAGCTATGCGCCTGAAATATTACATGCGGCCAGCAGGTGCACCGGAACGGCCACCGCTGCGAGCACCACCACCGGAACGGCGCGGGCCACCACGACCACCACCGGGAGCACCCCCACGAGGTGCGCCACCACGTGGAGCACCACCGCCGCGCGGGCCACCACGGCCACGGCCACCGCCACCCAGAACAGGCGGACGCATGGTGGAAGCTTCGGCCTCAGCCGAGTGCCACGGATGATCCCGAACCACCGGCACAGTCTTGCCAATGGTGCGTTCAATATCACGCAGCCAAGCCCGCTGTTCTGCATCGCAGAAGGAAACAGCCCAGCCATCACGCCCCGCACGTGCTGTACGACCAATGCGGTGCACGTAGCTTTCCGGCACGTTTGGCAGATCGTAATTGAACACGTGGCTTACGTCGTCCACATCAATACCGCGGGCAGCAATATCTGTTGCCACCAGCACCTTAACGGAACCGGAGCGGAAGCCCTTCATGGCCCGCTCACGCGCACCCTGAGACTTGTTGCCGTGAATGGCCTCTGCCACCACGTTGTTCTTGTTCAGAAATTCCGCAACCTTGTTGGCTTCATGCTTCATAAGCGTGAACACCACAGCGCGGGAAACCTTGGGAGATTCCACCATGTTCAGCAGCGCATCGCGCTTATCGCCCGCGCCATTTACGAACATGACAGCCTGCTGAATACGATCCACCGTACTGGAAGGCGGTGCCACTTCAACGCGTGCCGGATCATTCAGCAGAGATGCTGCCAGATCTTCAATGCTGCGCGGCATGGTGGCAGAGAACAGAAGCGTCTGACGCTGCTCTGGCACAAAGGTCATGATACGGCGGATATCGCGCACAAAACCCATGTCCAGCATGCGGTCGGCTTCGTCCAGCACCAGAATTTCCAGACCGGACAGGTCAATAAAGCCTTGGCCCATCAGATCAAGCAGACGGCCCGGTGCAGCCACCAGCACATCTACGCCACGGCGCATGGCTTCAACCTGCCTGCCCTGGCCTACACCGCCGAACACAACGGCCTGCGTAAACTTCATGTGGCGGGCGTAAGCCTTAAAGCTATCGCTAATCTGGGCCACAAGCTCACGCGTGGGGGCCAGCACCAGAACACGCGGCTGCTTGGGCGTGTTTGCACGTGGGTTTTTGATCAGATGTTCCAGAATAGGCAGCGCAAAAGATGCGGTTTTGCCTGTGCCTGTCTGGGCCAGACCCAGCAGATCACGCCCCTGCAACAGATAGGGGATGGAACGTTCCTGAATAGGAGTGGGTGTATCATAACCCTGCTCTGCCAGTGCTTTCAGCAGTGGTGGAGCAAGTGCTAGATCGGAAAATTTGGTCATCAGGGCCAACCTTATTTGTGCAGCCTGAAAACGAGATCGAGAGACCGCACCCTTTTCAGTTATGCACTGTATGTTTTGTGGCGCACACGGAACATTTTTGCACCGGTTTTTAGCTGAGCACCCACAAATTTTTGAACACATCAAGATCCGATAAGGAAGTTTTCAAACTGAGTTCGTTCCTCACAAACCTTGTAAAAGTGTATATAAGGGGACTTCCCAAACCCCGCAAGGCTTCCGTACCATATTAGTCCTAAAATGATGTTCGTGTAATGTTGAGGAATTTTTAGAAATCAGGGTAAAAATCGTTATAACATTGTCGGTTTTAAACGGTTTATGCTGATATCTTAAAGGTCTTTTTAAAATATTGCCATTTAGAGCATTTAGCGGATCATTCACGCAAATGGCATAAATCTAACATAATTTTTAGGCAACTTATTGGCGCCCAGCCTTCACCCCTTAGCCATTTCGGCGCCGGAGAAGGAAAAGTGCCTGCTCCCCAAACAGGTTCGCCAGCCGGATAGAGCGCCGCCACGGAGCGCGTTCACCCTCCTCATCCACGGCCATCCATTGCTCTACAATGTAGCCATCCTGCTTACACAGCTCTAGAAAATCCCGGATTGTACAGGGGTGGATGTTCGGGGTTTCATACCACGGTGTGTGCCAGACAGATGTCATGGGCATACGGCCACTGAGCAGCAGCTTGAGCCGGAGTTCCCAATGTCCAAAATTGGGGAATGAGACAATGGCATGCCGCCCAATACGCAGCATTTGCCGCAGCACCTCCCGCGGGCGGGCCACAGCCTGCAAGGTGCGTTGCAGCACCACGTAATCAAACGCATGGTGCGGATAATGTGCCAGATCGTGGTCTGCATCACCATGCACCACAGGCAACCCATGTGCGACGGACTTGGTAACAAGCTCCATATTCAGCTCAATACCGCGCGCATCACACCCACGGTAACGGAACAAATGGTCAATAAGCGTGCCATCTCCGCTGCCAATATCCAGCACGCGGGTACCGGGGGCTATCATTTCGGCAATCAGCCGCTGGTCAAGACGCATCAGGCAAGCCCCGCATGTTCGGCCACACCACACAAAAAGCCACGTACCGTGCGGTCAAAATCCGGTTCTTCCAGCAAGAAAGCATCGTGCCCTTTGTCTGTCTCGATTTCTACAAACGAGACATTGGCCGCAGCCCGGTTGAGCGCACGCACCAATGTGCGGGCCGCCGATGTGGGGAACAACCAGTCGGACGAGAACGACACCACACAAAACCGCACCGGTGTGCCAGCAAAGGCGTGTGTGAGTTCCCCATCATGATCTGCGGCAATATCAAACCAATCCATCGCACGGGTGATGGTAAGGTAGGAGTTGGCATCAAACCGGCGTACAAAGGTAGAGCCCTGATAACGCAGGTAAGATTCCACCTCGAAAATATCGCTGAACATGGAAACAGGGCCTTCTGGCCCCTGCCCGCCAACAGGCCCGCGCCGCATACGGCGGCCGAACTTGCGCGTTAAGGCTTCTTCCGAAAGGTAGGTGATATGGCCCATCATACGGGCCACAGCCAAACCACGGGCAGGCACAACATCATCCGCCCAATAACGGCCACCGCGCCAGTCCGGGTCTGCAATAATGGCCTGCCGCCCAACCTCGTTAAACGCAATGTTCTGGGCGGAATGGAAAGGTGCCGTGGCAATGGGCATGGCAGCCAGCATCATCTGCGGGTAGGTAACTGTCCATTCCAGCACCTGCATGCCGCCCATGGAACCACCAATAACGGCAAACAGCTTTTCTATACCCAGTGCCTGCACAAGCTTGTGCTGCGCGCGCACCATATCCCGAATGGTAATGGGCGGAAACGCCGTGCCCCAAAGCTCTACGCCATCACCTTCCCCATCCGTGCGGGTGGAGCGTGGGCCGGTGCTGCCCATACAGCCCCCCAAAACATTGGAGCAGATAACAAAAAACCTGTTGGTATCAATGGGCTTTCCCGGCCCTACCATGCGGCTCCACCAGCCGGGCTTGCCCGTAAGCGGGTGTTCCTCCGCCACGTACTGGTCCCCCGTAAAGGCGTGGCAGATCAGTATGGCGTTATCCCGCTTTTCTGAAAGCGTGCCATAGGTGCGGTAGGCAATATCAACAGGGGCAAGCGTAACGCCGCAATCCAGCCCCAGCCCTTCGGCAAACCGGACATGCTGCTGTTCACCAATGGCCAAGGGTGTTGTGCTGTTCATAAAAACGCCGAATGCTCCAAACAATCCTCTCCGGCATACGGACGTTTACAGGACAAGGCAAGTCCGGTTTCCAACGGCCCTGCCCTGTTACGCCCGATGTGCTGGAAAGTTCCGCCCGGTCCCGTTTCAGTGTTCCATTTTAAGCGCGGCCAGGAAGGCGCTTTGCGGAATTTCCACCTTACCAAACTGCCGCATGCGCTTTTTACCTTCCTTCTGCTTTTCCAGAAGTTTGCGCTTACGGGAGATATCACCACCATAACACTTGGCCGTCACATCCTTGGAGAGTGCGCCAATGGTTTCACGCGCAATCACCTTGCTGCCAATGGCCGCCTGAATGGCGATCTTGAACAACTGGCGGGGGATAAGATCCTTCAAGCGTGCGCAAATGGAACGCCCGCGAGATTCCGCCGCCGTGCGGTGCGCAATGAAGGACAGCGCATCCACTGGTTCCTGATTGACCAGAATGGAAATACGCACGAGGTCGCTCTCCTCATACCCATCCATCTGATAATCGAAGCTGGCATATCCACGGGTGAGAGATTTCAGGCGGTCATAGAAATCAAACACCACTTCGTTCAGCGGCAGGCGATACACAGCCATGGCACGGCTGCCCACATAGGTCAGATCCACCTGCACGCCGCGCCGCTCTGTGCACAGCGTCAGCACCGCACCCAGATATTCATCCGGCACCATGATGGTGGCTTTAATCCACGGTTCCTCAATGGTTTCAATCAGGGAGGAATCGGGCATGTCCGCCGGGTTGTGCAGTTCTTCACGCTCACCATTGGTGCGGGTGATCTTGTACACAACGGAAGGTGCGGTTGCGATCAGATCCAGATCGAACTCGCGCGAGAGACGTTCCTGAATGATTTCCAGATGCAGCAGACCAAGGAAGCCGCAACGGAAACCAAAGCCAAGGGCTGCTGAGGTTTCGGCCTCATAGTGGAAGGAGGCATCGTTCAGGCGCAGCTTGGCAAGGCTATCGCGCAGTTTTTCAAAGTCATCGGCCACAACGGGGTACAGGCCACACCACACCACGGGGATGGAGGGTTTGAACCCGGGCAGCGGCTTTTCTGCCGGGCGGCGATCATCCGTAATGGTGTCACCCACATTACAGTCCGCCACAGTTTTAATAGCCGCGTTAATAAAGCCCATTTCACCCGGGCCAAGGCTTTCAACGCTGGTCATGCGTGGGGCAAACACCCCCACCTGATCCACCTGATGCACCGCACCGGAGGACATCATGCGCACCTTCATGCCGCGCTTGAGCCGCCCTTCCTTAATACGCACCAGCACGATCACACCCAAATACGGGTCGTACCAGCTATCAATCAGCATGGCCTGCAGTGGCTTTTCCGCATCACCCGTTGGGGGAGGCAGGCGGGTCACCACAGCTTCCAGCACACCTTCAATATTCAGGCCGGTTTTGGCGGAAATTTCCACCGCATCATCGGCCGGAATGCCAATAACTTCTTCAATCTGAGCCTTTACACGCTCGGGTTCTGCGGCTGGCAGATCCACCTTGTTGAGCACGGGCACAATTTCATGGTTGGCATCAATGGCCTGATATACGTTGGCCAGTGTTTGCGCTTCCACCCCCTGAGAGGCATCCACCACCAGCAGAGAACCTTCACACGCCGCCAGAGACCGGCTGACTTCGTAAGCGAAGTCCACGTGTCCGGGGGTGTCCATCAGGTTCAGCACATAGGTGTTGCCATCCTTGGCCGGATAGGTCAGCCGGACGGTTTGCGCCTTAATGGTAATGCCACGCTCACGCTCCAGATCCATGTTGTCCAGAACCTGATTGGTCATTTCACGCGCGGTCAGGGCACCGCACGCCTGAATCAGGCGGTCAGCCAGAGTGGATTTTCCATGATCGATATGTGCGATGATGGAAAAATTGCGGATGAGCGAAAGGGGTGTATCGGTCATGCTGCTCCTTTAAGCGAAACGGAAAGAAAAGTCAGCCGCTTCCGCACGGGCTTGGGCCATTATCAGGTAAATTTTTTCCCTATTGCGCACACTGCCGCATTTGGCACCAGCCCGCAGCCTGTTTTTTAACCCGATATCAGCACAATACGGTGCAGCCATACGCCTGCCGCCGCCTGTGGCACAGGTTGCAGGGCGCTGCGCCCAAAGGGCTGAATGGCCAGCACGGGTTTTTCCTGCAAAATACCCACCACGGGGGCTTGACCCGGGCGTATCAGCACCACGCGGTCTGCCCCACGCGGGTACAATGCAGGCTGCACCACCAAGGAACACCCAAGCCGCAATATGGGCTCCATACCTTCCGTATCCACCCGCAACATATAGGCCGAAGATGACGGCAGGCTGAAAAATGTTTCTTCCTGCTCCCACAACCCTCCGGCGGGCAGACCTGCCCGGTCCAGCACCCCTTCCTGATTCAGCCAGGAAAGCGGCAGACTGCGCATAAAACATGGTGCCGGAGCTTCTACCCCATCTGGTTGTTCATACCCCCAGATATGGCCCTCAAACTGCGCAAGGGAAACGCGCAACACATCCAACGCACGCAGCAGGCTTGGCAGCGCAGGCCAGCGCCACACACCCTGACCGGTATGGCGGCGCGAGGGGTTAAAAGTAGTGGCATCCAGCCCCGCTGCCCGTGCCAAGCCAGAAGGCGTAAGCCCACGCTCCTGCGCCAGTGTATCCAGCGCGTGCCATATACGCTCTGCCGGTATCATGGTTTTTTGGTGTGGAGTTCTTCCTGCTTCAGCACTTCGCTGGCGTGGCGGGCCGTGCCTTCATCCGTAATAAAAAAACGCCCCTGCCCGTTCTGCCGCGCAAGGCCCTTACCTGCCAGACGTGTCAGGCAGGGGTCATCCTTCATGCCCGTTGGGCGGCCAACCTCACCGGCAAGGCAAAGCCTGTGCAGGGCGGCGCGGCAACATGTTTCAAGGTAGGGTTCGTTCCACATCAATGCAGGATCACGCATCCCGCACCCGGCGGCAAGAGGATGTTTTCACACACGGCACTTCTCCCAAACGCAAAGCGGGCACACGCATGATACGTGTGCCCGCCAAAGCCTGCCCAAACTGGAGTGGCGTTAGTGTTTTGCCTGCGCATCTGGCAGCGCATAGGCCACCACGTAATCCCCCAGCTTGGTGCCGAAGGAGCCATGCCCGCCATCTACCGAGAGCACATATTGGTGGCCATTTTGCTCATACGTCATGGGAGTGGATTGCCCCCCTGCGGGCAGACGGTCCTGCCAGAGCTGCTGGCCTGTCGTGACATCATAGGCGCGGATATACAGATCTAGCGTGGATGTCAGGAACGCGACACCGCCAGCGGTAATAATAGGCCCACCCAGAGAAGGCACCCCAACACGGAAGGCCAGCGGCACGGGGGAACTATCCCGCGTGGTGCCATTGCGGTGCTTCCACAAAATTGTGTTGGTACGCAAATCCAGCCCTGCCACATAGCCCCAGCCCGGCTGCTTGCACGGAATACCAATGGGGGACAGGAACGGGTGCAAATCCACCCCAAACGGTGTGCCGTATTGTGGCTGCAAACCAGCCTCTCCGCCAGAAGGACCAGCATTCTGTGGCGGCTGCGCCGGGTTATTCGGCCCACGCGGCACTAGGCGAGAAACAAACGGCACGGCAATGGGGTTGGTAAATGCCACCTCACGCACCGGGTCCACCGCCAGGCCACCCCATTCAAACATGCCCAGATTACCGGGGAACACCAGCGTGCCCTGTGTGGAAGGCGGCGTAAACGGCCCTTCATACCGCAGGCGCTTGAACATGATGCGGCAGGCCAGTTGGTCCAACATGGTCGCACCCCACATATCCGCATCCGTCAGGTTATTTTTGGGGCGGAATGTGAGAGCCGAGAACGGCTGAGTGGGAGAAAGGTGATCCCCCGGTGCAGGCCCCTGTGGCACGGGCATTTCTGGCGCAGGCACCAGCAAATGGCCGTTGCGCCGGTCCAGCACAAAGATGTTGCCTGTTTTGGCTGGCGCATACAGCGCTGGCACTACGGACCCATCACCCTGCTTGATATCCACAAGGCTGGGTTGGGATGGCACATCCATGTCCCATAGATCGTGATGCACTGTCTGGTAAAACCATACCTTGCGCCCGGTATCGGCATCCAGCGCCAGAATGCCAGAAGCATAGCGTTCCTGATCCGGCGTGCGGTGGCCGCCCCAGATATCCGGCGTAGCCACACCTGTTGGAATGTAAATCTGATTCAGCCGTGCATCATAAGCCGAGGTGATCCATGAATTGGGGGAATTGGCTACATAATGATGCGTGGCGGAGGGCAGTTCGTTCGGGTTTGGGTTGCCCGGATCAAACGCCCATACCAGCTTGCCGCTATACAGATCATACCCGCGTGTCACGCCTGAAGGTTCGTGCGTGGAATAGTTATCCGTCACCGCGCCAGAAATAATGGCCACCTTGGACGTGATAACCGGCGGAGATGTGGGTTCATAAAACCCCGGCGTGCGCATGGGCATGCCATCTGTAAGGTCTACCGCGCCATCACGACCAAAACCACGGCACAGGGCACCGGTATCAGCATTCAGGGCAAACAGGCGGCCATCATTGGTGGGCAGGAAGATACGGTGTGCGCACTCATCCGCCACGGCCGCATCGTGGGCCTGTTCTTCCGCCACCGGGGTTTCTGCGTAAGACACGCCGCGGCATGTCATGTGCTGATAGGAGGCGTTGTAGGTAATTTTGGGGTCAAAATGCCAGCGCTCATGCCCCGTGGCGGCGTCTATCGCAAACAGGATCTGATGCGGTGAGCACAGATACAACGTATCACGCACCTTTATAGGCGTGGCTTCATCTGTAATTTCGTCCGGATCATCCGCGCGTTTCAGGTCATGCGTACGGAACACCCATGCCACTTTCAGATCATGCACATTGCTGGCATTGATCTGTGCAAGTGGGGAGTATCTGTTTCCCGCCTGCGTGCGGCCATAAGCGGGCCAGTCTGCCGCAGGCACCTCTGCATTATCCCCTGGCAACGGGGCGGATGAAGCCTGCACATTCGCGCGGGGCAACACACCGGCAATATCCTGCGGGTCCTGCGTAAGGGCATAACCATATACACCAGCCCCCACCACAACACCGGCCAGCAATGGCGCACTGTTCCAGCGCGAAGACGGCAACAGGCGAGAAGACACAAAAGGCAACACAAGCCACAGGCCCAGCGGCAGCAGCACATCACCACGCGGGGCTAGGGCCCAGAAATCAAACCCGGCTTCCCCCACAGACCACACGAGTGTGGCCGCAACCAGCACCGCGTAAAGCCACAGGGCCTCGCGCCGCCGCTGCCACAGCAACACTGCCGTGGCCAGCAGCACAACACCGCACACCACGTAAAAGCAGGAGCCGCCCAACAGGGCCAGCCAGAGGCCTCCGCCCGCAAGAAAAACGCCCAATATTGCAAAAACTGCTGCGGTAATCCGCAATACAATATCTGGCCGGTGACTATTCGTTTGTATCATGTTGCCTGTTTTCTGCCCTGCACACGTTCACATCCCAATTTTTCTGCACAAGAAAAACCGTTTCAGAACAATCAATACAACAGCGGGGCATTGCAGCCCAAGAAAATACTGTAAAAGACACAAAAAACCGCCTGCATTTTCATAAAACACAGGCGGTTACAGAAGTTTTCACTTCAATACCTTGGGGCTTGATACTTGGCCGTATCAGTCCAGCTTGAAGCGTACGGTAAACACATGGCCTTTAACACCATCTGCAACATTGTTACCCGAAAGGGCAAAACGCACCTGCTGCAAATATGTTAGCGCACTTTTTGTAAAATTTGCGCCGCCCATGGTTTTAAGCACCACACAGTTGGTAGGAGCACCTGCCGCAGTAATATCGCACCGGGCCAGCACGCGGCCTTCCAGATTTTTGTTTTCTTCCGCTGCCGGGTAAACGGGGGCTGCATTGTTGATACGGTTAAGCCGTACGGTTTTATCTACGGCAGACATGGCGTTGATAACGGCGTATTCGTCCTTATCTTCCGTTGTGTGGCGCCAGTTATACAGGGTTTCCAGACTTTTGGATAAACCCTCTGTACCGTAATGCAGCGTATAAGGTGCCTGCCCCGGCACTTTGACTTTCACGCTCAGCTGGGGCGCTTTTGCAAGCTCCTGCAATGTGGCAATCGGCAAAAAGATGCCGAACAATTTTTGCGGCGTATCTTTGGCAAACACCAAGGGGAAATTATAGTGGTGCCTGTCTGGCGTATCTGCCTGTAACTGTGCAGAAACCCCCTCGGTTGAGCGGGTTTTGGGCCACTGTAAGCCTATTAAAAACTGGCTGTATGTTAGGGAATTCAAGGACAAAGCAGTGGTATCTGCCAAATCCGCCCCTGTAAGAACATACATGCTCATCACCATAAGGCCATTGCTTTGCCCATCAGCCGTAAACAGCGGCTGTGTGGATGCCTGGGCTGGGCGAGAGTAAATAAAGCACGCCTGTAACGGCTTGGCGTTTTTCAGGCTTTTGGCAATATAATCTTTATCATCCTGCTGAAGCGGCAGTTGCACAGCCAGCTTGCTAATATCCTGCGCACAGTAAACCTCCCCCCATGAAGGGGACAGAGAGGTGACATTCAGCAAGGAAGGCTTATCAGCCGAAAGCACAGGATTTCCCGCGCCAGAAGCCGTTGCAGATGCCGGGGGCTGCGGCTGCGCAATAGCGTGCGGCGCAGTGGCAACATGCCCACCGGGCACAGAGCCAGAGGTTGCACACCCTGCCAGACACAACAGCCCAAGCGCAGAAAAAATACGTGTTTTCAATACCATTCAGCAATCCAATACAAAAAAGCGCGGCCCCCGAAGGAACCGCGCCTTTTATTTCCGATATCTTCCCTAAAGGAAAAGAAAATCAGACGGAGTAGTACATTTCGAATTCAACCGGGTGCGGTGTGTGTTCGAAACGGTACACATCATCCCATTTCAGGGTGATGTAGCTTTCGATCTGGTCTTTGGTGAACACGCCACCAGCCAGCAGGAACTCATGATCCGCAGCCAGAGCTTCCAGAGCTTCACGCAGGGAGCCGGCAACTGTCGGGATCTGCTTCAGTTCTTCTGGCGGCAGGTCATACAGATCCTTGTCCATGGCATCGCCCGGGTGGATCTTGTTCTTGATGCCATCCATACCAGCCATCAGCATGGCAGCGAATGCCAGATACGGGTTGGCTGTGGGGTCCGGGAAGCGTACTTCAACGCGCTTGGCCTTGGGGCTTGTTGCGTACGGAATACGGCAGGAAGCAGAACGGTTGCGGGCGGAATATGCCAGCAGCACAGGTGCTTCAAAGCCCGGAATCAGGCGCTTGTAGGAGTTGGTGGACGGGTTGGTGAAGGCGTTCAGTGCCTTGGCGTGCTTGATAATGCCGCCAATGTAATACAGGGCCGTGTCGGACAGGTCTGCATAACCATTGCCAGCAAATGTGGGCTTGCCGTCTTTCCAGATGGACTGGTGAACGTGCATGCCGGAGCCGTTATCACCATAGATGGGCTTGGGCATGAATGTTGCGGTCTTGCCGTAGGAATTGGCAACATTGTGCACACAGTACTTATAGATCTGCATGAAGTCTGCTGCGCGTACCAGCGTTTCAAACTTGGTGCCAAGTTCGTGCTGAGACTGCGCCACTTCATGGTGGTGCTTTTCAATAGCCAGACCCATTTCGCCCATGGCTGCCAGCATTTCTGCGCGCAGATCGCTTTCGCTATCCACTGGCGGCACGGGGAAGTAACCACCCTTCACACCCGGACGGTGGCCCATGTTGCCTTCAGGATATTCCTTCAGGGATGCATCGGGGCCTTCAATGCTGTCGAGCTGGTATTTGCCGTAGTTCGGGCCAGTGCCAAACAGCACGTTGTCGAAAATGAAGAATTCAGCTTCCGGACCAAAGAACGCCGTATCACCCAGACCGGAGGACTTGAGATACTGCTCAGCCAGCTTGGCGGTGGAGCGCGGGTCGCGGTTGTAAGGCTGCCCGGTGGAAGGTTCGATAATATCGCAGAACAGGATCAGCTGCGGACGAGCAGAGAAAGGGTCCATCACTGCGGATGTCGGATCCGGCAGCAGAACCATGTCGCTTTCGTTAATGGCTTTCCACCCGCCGATGGAGGACCCATCAAACATGAAGCCATCGGTAAAGCTATCTTCCTCGATGGTGCTGACATACTGGCATGTGTGATGCCACTTGCCCTTTGGGTCTGTAAAACGCAGATCCACCAGTTCCACAGAGTGTTCCTGAATCAGATCAAAAACCTTGGCAATTGCAGCAGCCTTGCTGTCACCCGCCGGAGCTGTTTTCTTTACCATGCTCTCTTCACCTAAGCTTTGTCAGCATGCCGCACTTTGCGGGCACGCGGTCTGCGGGAATAATGTACGCGCACGTTCGCGCCCCATACTTACGCATGGAGCGTGTTAGATTGCGTCTTCCCCTCGTTCCCCGGTACGGATTCGCACCACGTCATCCACCGGACTCACGAAAATCTTGCCATCACCAATGCGGCCTGTGCGGGCCGCAGCGGAAATGGCTTCTACCGCCCGCTCCACCATGGAAGCAGGGCAAACAACTTCAATCTTCATCTTGGGCAGGAAATCAACAATGTATTCCGCGCCGCGATAAAGCTCCGTATGCCCCTTCTGCCGCCCGAAACCCTTGGCTTCGATCACGGTAATACCCTGCAACCCAAGCTCATGGAGGGCTTCTTTTACCTCATCCAGCTTGAAGGGCTTGATTATGGCCTCGATCTTCTTCATCGCGCGTCGTCAACACACCATTGTTGTGCCCGTAATTTTGGGCCTGTCCGTTCATGATGCCACCCTGCCCCTATAGGCAGAATGCACCTCATACCGTTACACTTGCACGGCTTGCCCGTGCGGGCAATCAGGCAGATGCAAATTTGTATCGATAAAGCACCAAATCAACTGTTTACGCCAAATGTTTCGGTATCGCGTCTTATTCGCCTCTTTCCGCCAGCGGGGCAAGGAACTTTGTAATGACAAAATTGCTTAACAGGCAGATTGCCAACCAGCCTGTCACTATTTTCACGCTTATGTCCGAGCTGGCGCGCAAGCATAACGCCATCAATCTTGGGCAGGGTTTTCCTGATACGGAAGGCCCGCAGGACATGGTACAACTGGCCGCAGATGCCCTGTTGGATGGGCGCAACCAGTATGCACCCCTTACAGGCCTGCCAGAACTGCGTGCCGCCGTTGCAGATGCCTCTGCCCGATTCCAGAACATTCCCGTTGATGCCGAATCGGAAGTGGTTGTCACCTCCGGCGCGACTGAGGCCCTAGCCGCATCTTTCATGGCGCTGATAGAACCGGGTGATGAGGTGGTGCTGATAGAACCGCTTTACGATACCTACCTGCCGGTTGTGCGCCAGCTTGGGGGTATCCCCCGCCTTGTGCGGCTGGAAGCACCGGATTGGGCGCTCCCGCGTGAGGCCCTGAAGAACGCCTTTGGCCCCCGCACCAAAGCCATTGTGCTGAACACCCCCATGAACCCCACCGGCAAGGTGTTCACCGCCGAGGAACTGGCCTTCATTGCCGACCTCGTGCGTCAGCACGATACCTACGCCATTTGCGATGAGGTGTATGAACACCTTGTATTTGGTGCGCCGCACCTCTCGCTCATGGCGTTACCGGATATGCGTGAACGCTGCATCCGTATTGGCAGCGCAGGCAAAAGCTTTTCCTTTACCGGGTGGAAGGTGGGTTACGTTACCGCCCCTGCCCCGCTGGCAGCCGTTATAGCCAAGGCGCACCAGAACCTTGTGTTTGCCACAGCCCCCAACCTGCAACGCGCCGTGGCCTTTGGGCTGAACAAGGATACCGCCTACTTCACCCAACTGGCGCAGGAGATGGATACAAAACGCCAGATTCTTTCTGCCGGGCTGGCGCGTGTGGGCTTTGGTGTGTTGCCCTGCCAAGGCAGCTACTTTGTGATGGCGGATATTACCCCGCTGGCAAACGGGCTGGATGACATGGCCTTCAGCCGCCTGCTGACAGAGCAGGCCGGTGTGACCACCATTCCCGCATCTGCCTTTTATGATGCGCAAAGCGGCACGCCCCCGCGCAACCTGATTCGCTTTGCCTTTTGCAAGCGTGAGGAAGTGCTGATTGAGGCTGTGGCCCGTCTGGAACAGTGGAAAAGCCGCCAGAGCTGATTTTTCTACATAAAAACGCCAGAAGTGATTGACGAACGATGCAGTTTTCTCTAAACGTCCGCTTGCTGTGTGGCGGACGTAGCTCAGCTGGTAGAGCGCCGGTTTGTGGTACCGGTGGTCGCGGGTTCAAGTCCCGTCGTTCGCCCCAGCATATTCCCTTAAAATTCAAAATACATTCTGCACAGCACCCATACTGCGTGCCATGCCGCTAGCTTATGTCTGCGCCTGCGCGACTACCCTGCTGGCTTGCATCTGCTGCAACCGGTTGCAGGCGCTGCGCCACTATATACTTTGGGTTCAGACGCCCCGGACTTGAGTTTATAAAAAAGCCGGTCAGACCAAACTGACCGGCTTTTGCCAAAACACTCTTAAGCGTTGTCCTGCATGAACTGGCGCAGGTCTTGCTCGGAAACCGCGCCATCGTGTTCCAGCAGCGCATCTTTGCCGCCCACATGGTGTGGCATCACCATCAGGGGTGTGCCTTCATCCATGAAACGTATCCGCAGGTCATTCCAGCGCGGTGCAACAAAGCGCGCATAAGCCTGTGCTAGCGCGCACTGGTCAATACACCAGTTGGTTGGGTTTTCCGGGCTGTATGTCCGCTGCACATAATTGTGCAGATACCGCCCGATCTGCGGCAGAAGCTCCGTTTCCCCAAAATAGGACAGGCCCGCACCAAAGCCCCACGGTTCTCCGGCTATTTGCTTGCCTTCATGGTTATACGCATACAGCCGGAACCCGTAATCCGAACCGGATGTGAGCTCCTGCCACAAGGCCAGGAAATCCTGCGGGAAGTAACCATCGCAATCTGCTGTCAGCACCGGGCAGTGCCATTGGCTCACAATATGCGGCAGCATAAGGTAGCGGATGCAGGTATAGGTGGCCTCGTTCGCATGGTTCAGTTGCCCGTGCGTGAAGGACACATCCATTCCCCGGTCTTTTTCCGAGAAAAAGGCCACCAGATCCTGCATCAGGGTTAACTGTTCATCCGTGCGCCGATCCACGCCCAAGCATAGGCGGAAACGCCCGTGTTCCAGCTGCGTCTGACACGCCCGCATCAAAGACATGACGAGCTTGGGCACAAAGCGGAAATACGCACTATCGCACCCAAAAACCAGACAGGCATCTGGCGCATCGGCCTCGGTCCGATCAGGCGCTACGCTGGAATGCCAGTTCCAGCCCGCAATGCCCAACTGGTCTGTTACCTGTTGTTCATGCAGGTTGTATGCCGCGGCTTCCGGCAGCCATGTATAAACACCGCAATTATAATCAATGGCCTTGATGCCTGAATCTCTGGAGAGCTTGCGGGCCGTAACATAATGCGGGTCTGCGCTGGCGCGGTCCTGATTGAGCCAGGCGTAATGGCCAGCCACAACCTGGTTCCAGTATTGCGCCCTGTTCTGGGCCTGATCGGCCTGTGCCAGTTGCAGCCGTTCTTCCTGCGTGCAGGCAGAAGCCACTTGCTCAAACTGGTAAGAATAGGCCTGCCGCACATCTTCTGCCCTCAACATAGAGGCCGGCAAAGGCACCATCAAAAAATTAAAGGCGGGGTCAAACTCTTCTGTATCCGGCAGGTCTTTCAAAGCCGCAGGCAGCAAAAGCAGTGTGGCCTCCCCCTGCGCTGTCCGCTGCACCAGATGTGTGAGCTGTTCGGGTATGGGGGCATCACCAAACCGGCCCTTCAGGGCCAGATTGGCCAATTCCGCGGCCTGCTGGGCCTCCCCTTCCCGCAACGCCAGAATGGCGGAAAAGAAGTATAAATCTGGCCGGAAATCCTGCAACGCGGCGCACAATACCGCAGTGCGCGCCAAGCCGAATTGCCCAACCTTGGCGCAATCTTTTGCCAGCTCCAGCAAACAGCCAGAATCTTCGGGGGCCACAAGCAAACGTTGGCGGGCGGCCTGCGCGGCCTGCACAAACGGGCTATCCCCCATTGCCTTCATCTGGGCAGACAGCGCTGCCATAAAGGTTTTCTGCACCGCCACGGGGCTGGGCTGGAGCACGCTTTCCTGCTCACGCCCATCAGAAACAACAATGGCATCGCCTTTTTCACGCAGGAAAAGGGTGCGCAGGTCCCACTTATGCTCACCAAGCTGGAGGGAGTGGTTTAAAAACAAAACCTGCTCAGCCTGCTGTTGTCCGGCAATAAGCCATTTGCCCTGTGCCAAACGCACAAGCAGAGGCACATGCTGGCTCAACACCGGTGCAAACAGTTCCCATGTGAGAACATGCTGCATCCATGTCAGTTCACCTTCCGGGTGGGCGCACAAAAAGTTTGTGCCATCCCCCAGCGTCACCAGCCCTCTGTTATCACCATCTTCCACAACGCTTACGGCAATATCTGCAAACCCTTGCAGATTATTGCCTGCGGGATTCAGCTGAACCACGTTCCACTGCGGAGAAACGGCTTGCGCAACCGGAATTCCCGTAAGGTAGAAATCACGATGAGCCAGAATGTGCCCGTGAAGTGATATAAAAGAAAACATGCCTCAGCTTACCCCGGCTGCCCGTTCCATATGCGGAATCATGGTTGTGGCTGACACGTGCATACAGGCGGCCAGCCATTTTTCCTTAATGATGCACATGGTTAGCATAACATCTCCCGCGCGGGCACCTCTTGACCGAGATGGGATGATCCACCAGCCCAAACCCTGACATGTTTGTGATAACAGGGCCCATCCCGCACAAAACAAAGATTTTTGCCCGCGCGTAAGCCCTATTGCGCCCAATAGGGCCTGTTCTGTCCTGATCGTGAACAGCGCAGTGTTGCATCCCCGCTTATGGTCTCAATTCGCGCACTGCATGATGCCTATGCGTATTCCGCATCTGCGCGCAACGAATGCAAGACACTCTTCGAATCGGATGCAGTATTATGGCTAAAATCAAGGTCAAGAACCCGGTGGTGGAAATGGACGGGGATGAAATGACCCGTATCATCTGGCACTTCATTCGTGAGCGCCTGATTCTGCCCTATCTGGATATTGACCTGAAATATTACGATCTGGGCATAGAAAACCGCGATGCCACGGATGACAAGGTAACCGTAGAAGCCGCAGAAGCCACCAAACGCTACGGCGTGGCTGTAAAATGCGCCACCATCACCCCCGATGAAGCACGGGTGAAGGAATTCGGGCTGAAAAAGATGTGGCGTTCACCCAACGGCACCATCCGCAACATTCTGGATGGCACCATCTTTCGTGAACCCATCATCTGTTCCAACGTGCCGCGCCTTGTGCCGCACTGGACAAAGCCCATCGTGATTGGCCGCCATGCCTATGGGGATATCTATCGCGCTGCGGAAACCAAGATCCCCGGCCCCGGCAAGGTGACGCTCAACTACATTCCCGAAGATGGCGGTGAGCCCATTACGCTGGATGTGCATGACTTCAAAGGCCCCGGCGTGGCGCTGGGCATGCACAACACCCGCGCATCTATCGAAGGCTTTGCCCGTGCATCCCTCTCCTACGGGCGGGACCGCAAGCTGCCGGTGTATCTGTCCACCAAGAACACCATCCTGAAAGCCTATGATGGCATGTTCAAGGATGTGTTTCAGGAGGTGTACGAAAAGGAATTCAAGGCCGAGTTTGAAAAGCTGGGTCTGACCTACGAACACCGCCTGATTGATGACATGGTGGCCTGCGCCCTTAAATGGCCGGGCGGCTACGTATGGGCCTGCAAAAACTACGATGGCGATGTGGAAAGTGACATTGTAGCGCAGGGCTTTGGCAGCCTTGGGCTGATGACATCCGTGCTGCTCAGCCCCAAGGGCGACGTGGTGGAAGCCGAAGCCGCGCATGGCACCGTCACCCGCCATTACCGTGAGCATCAGAAAGGCAAGCCCACCAGCACCAACCCCATTGCCTCCATTTTTGCATGGACACGTGGGCTGGCTTATCGCGGCCGCTTTGATGATACGCCAGACGTTGTGCACTTTGCCAACACGTTGGAAAAAGTGTGCGTAGATACCGTGGAAGGCGGGCAGATGACCAAGGATCTGGCGCTACTGGTGGGCAACGGCACCAAATGGCTGGACACGCAGCCCTTCCTTGATGTGCTGGATGAAAAACTCAAGCAGGCCTTGGCCAAGGGCTGATTTTTCTGCCGCACGTCTTTTGACCTGAATAACACCAGCACACCCCGGAGCAAATTTCTGCTTCGGGGTGTTGCTTATTCTAGGCCATTGCGCACCGGCCCGTGCTGGCGCAAAACAGAAACTGTATTTTAATGTAACCAGATAAGGGAGCATCACGCCACGCCATGACTGATACGCCAGCAGAAACAGACGTAGCCATAATTGGCGCTGGCCCAGCCGGGCTTTTTGCCGCTTTTCAGTGCGCCATGCTGCGGCTGAACTGTGTGCTGATTGATGTGCTGCCAGAAGTGGGCGGCCAATGTGCGGCCCTGTATCCGGAAAAGCCGATTTACGATATTCCCGCCTGCCCCGCCGTAGAAGGCGCGCAGCTTATTGCCCGGCTGGAAGAACAGATTGCCCCTTTCAACATCCCGCGCCTGCTCAAGCACCGGGTGGAAAGCCTTGAAGGCCACCGGGGCAACTTTACGCTGGGCACCAACCAGGGCACCACGCTGAAAGCCAAGGCCATTATTATTGCCGCCGGTGCCGGTGCCTTTGGCCCCAACCGCCCGCCGCTGGAAGGTTTGGAAGCGTTTGAAGATACCGGGGCCGTGCAATACTACGTGCGCCGCAAAGCCGATTTTGCAGGCCGCCGTATTGTGATTGCCGGTGGCGGCGATTCCGCGCTGGATTGGGCTCTTTCCCTGAAAGACAATGCAGAAAAGCTGTACCTCGTGCATCGGCGCGACAGGTTCCGTGGTGCGCCAGAAAGCCTGCGCCAGTTGGATGAGGCCGTAGCCGCCGGGCAGATTGAAAAGGTTGTGCCTTATCAGCTCCACGCCCTGCACGGCCAAAACGGTGCGCTGGAAGGCGTGGAAGTGGCTGATCTGGATGGGGCAACCCGCATGCTGGAAGCCGATGTGCTGCTGCCTTTCTTTGGGCTGGCAACAGATCTGGGGCCAGTAGCGCGGTGGGGTATGGATACCATGCGCTCCACCATTCCCGTCACCCCTTCAAGCTGTGAAACCAGCCTGCCGGGCGTGTTTGCCGTGGGCGATGTGGCCACCTACCCCGGCAAGCTCAAGCTGATTCTGCAAGGGTTTAGCGAAGCCGCCATGGCCGCTCACGCCATTTACCCCATTGTGAACCCGGATCAGGCGCTGCACTTTGAATATTCCACCAGTAAAGGTGTGCCCGCCTAAACCCCACGCCATCATGGCGGCATGGCTCCAAGCGGGCGCTACATGCCGCCATTTTTTATAAACGCACTTTTGTTGCGCAATGGGTTGGGCAGGGGCTGCTTTGCTGGCGCATAGCTCCATACAACGTGCGCCATGCCAGTTTTCTTACGGGTTCTGGCGCGGTTGGCTGCGGCAAGCTATGGTGCGTGCCTGATCCATTGACCTTGTGAGTAAGGATAAAACCGTGCAAGTCATCATTCTCGGCGCTGGCGTTATCGGGGTGACATCGGCCTGGTACCTGGCCAGCCTTGGGCATGAAGTCACGGTTATAGACCGCCAGCCCGCCCCAGCACTTGAAACATCGTTTGCCAATGCGGGGCAGGTTTCCCCCGGATATTCCACACCTTGGGCTTCTCCCGGCCTGCCGCTTCAGGCCGCAAAGTGGATGCTGCACCCCAAAACCAGCCCGCTGGTTATTCGCAAACGGTTTGATCTGGCCATGTTGCGCTGGATGGAACAGCTTTTAAAAAACTGTAACGCCCATGCGTATGACATCAACAAATCCCGCATGTTGCGCATTGCCGAATACAGCCGCGATTGTCTGGACGCCCTGCGAGCTGAAACCGGCATTACGTATGATGACAGGCAGCGCGGGCTGATCCAGCTTTTCCGCACCAACAAGCAGATAGATACCGCCCAGCACGATATGCGCCTGCTGGCAGAAGCCAACATTCCGCACCAGCTTTTGGCGGTGGATCAGGTTCTGGAGCATGAACCCGGCCTAGCCCATGCCAAGCATCTGCTCACAGGTGGGCTATATTTGCCCAATGATGAATCGGGCGATGCACATATTTTCACCCAAAGGCTGGCCCGCATGGCAGAAGCCAAGGGTGTAAAGTTTGTATATGACACCACCATTCTGGGGCTGGATGCCGCGGCGGACGAAATTATGTCTGTGCGCACCAGTGCCGGGCACTTCCGGGGTGATGCCTATATTGTGGCCATGGGCAGCTATAGCCCCCTGTTGCTGCGCCCGTTGCGCGTGCATCTGCCGGTTTACCCCGTAAAAGGCTATTCCCTCACCTTGCCCCTTACGGATGAAACCCACGCCCCCACATCCACCGTGAATGATACATCCTACAAGCTGGCCATTACGCGGCTTGGCAACCGTATCCGGGTAGGTGGCACGGCGGAACTGACGGGATATAGCCAGAAGCTGAGCCCCGACCGGCGTGAAACGCTGGAACTTTCTTTTTCTGAACTATTTGGCGGCGGAGACCTGACCGCCGCAACATACTGGACAGGCCTGCGCCCCTGCACGCCAGATGGCACACCCGTTATTGGCCCCGTGCCCGCCTTTACAAACCTGTGGCTGAACACCGGCCACGGCACGCTGGGTTGGACAATGGCCTGTGGTTCTGGCCGCCTGATTGCAGACCTTGTGCACGGCAAAAAGCCCGATATTCCGGCGCTGGATCTTTCCATCAGCCGCTATAACTAAGCTGGCGCAGGGCTTATGCACGCTGTGGCGCAAAACCATGGCGGTAAGCAGCACACACACGCTTGCCATTATAGACACACCTGCCCGCTATACCGCTAATCTATCTTATTTATAAAAAACAGCGTTGTGCTTCAGGTACAAAAAAGGCCGCGGTGGCAAAACCACCAGCGGCCTTTTTGTATTCCGCAGCTTTACGCCACAGCAGGCAGGAAGCACCGCGCCTGTAACGCAGTGCCCCTTTCTGCCAGGTTATTACTGAGCAGATTCGGAAGAAGAGTCAGAAGCCGGAGCTGCGGACTTCTTCTTGCCGTGGTGTTTGCCACCTTTGTGCTTGCCTTTGTGGCCTTTGTGCTTGCCCTTATGCGCAGCAGCACCTTTGCTTTCTTCCGTGCGACCAGCTTCTTCAGCAGCCGGGCCAGCGCCTTCTGGGGCCTGAGCACCAGCTTCTGGGCCACTAGCAGCGGGAGGAGCAGGAGGTGCAGCTTCCTGAGCGAAGGAAGGAGCAGCAGCGCCCAGCAGGGCAACGGTGGACAGAGCCGCAAGCAGACGACGAGAAATCATAGAATGTCTCCAAAAACCTGTGGTCCACTCCGCCTCATGCAGGACAACCCTGCATCCAGCACATAGACCGGTTTATGCTTTGCTTATTATCACGGCAAAAGCACAGCGTCTTGAGCTAAAATTTGTGCAATCTTTGCACATATCATCACTCAGTCACTTGACAGCCGTAAACCAGCCATATTGGCATTGGCAAAACCTAAAAAACCGCCCAGTAACAGGCGGTTTTCATAGGAAAAAGCGCTTTGAACGCTCTGTATGTGACAAAATGGTGTAACTGAAAAAAATATCCCCACACCACAAACGCGCCACACTTACAGGCTGCCCAAATGTCGGGCAGCCCACAAGTTACAGAGAATCAGTCTGCCTTTTTGCCGCGCTTCTTGCGTTCGTTGGGATCCAGATACCGCTTACGCAGGCGGATGGCAGATGGGGTAACTTCCACCAGCTCATCATCTTCAATGTAAGCAATAGCCTGTTCCAAAGACATACGGCGCGGCGGGGTCAGCAGCAGGGCTTCGTCCTTACCGGCGGCACGCATGTTGGTCAGCTTCTTTTCACGGATCGGGTTTACTTCCAGATCATTCTCACGGGAATGCTCACCGATGATCATGCCCTGATAAACCGTTTCACCCGCATCCACGAACAGCGTGCCACGATCCTGCAGGGAGAACAGGGAGTACTGCGTGGTAGCCCCGTTTTCTGCAGAGATCAGAGACCCGTTGCGGCGGCCTTCTACGGTGCCAGCATAAGGCCCGTAGTGGGAGAACAGACGGTTCATGATACCCGTGCCGCGCGTGTCGGTCAGGAATTCACCGTGATAGCCGATCAGCCCGCGAGACGGGATGACGAATGTCAGGCGCACCTTGTCACCGCCGGAGGGGCGCATGTCCTGCATCTGGCCTTTGCGGAGGGACATCTTTTCCACCACAACGCCGGAATAGGGTTCGTCCACATCAATGGTAACTTCTTCGTAAGGCTCTTCGCGCTCACCCGTTTCTTCATTGGTGCGGAACAGCACGCGCGGGCGGCCGATTGTCAGCTCAAAGCCTTCACGACGCATGGTTTCAATCAGCACACCAAGCTGAAGTTCACCACGGCCAGCCACTTCAAACGCTTCGCTTTCCGGGCTGTCTGTCACGCGAATAGCAATGTTGCTTTCGATTTCCTTGAACAGACGGTCACGAATCTGGCGAGACGTTACCTTCTTGCCTTCACGACCACCCAGCGGGCCATCGTTCAGGCGGAAGGTCATGGACAGTGTCGGCGGATCAACCGGAATAGCTTCCAGCGGGGCTTCCACTTCCGGGGCAGCAATGGTGTCTGGAATGGTGGCTTCAGACAAACCGGCCACGGCCACAATGTCACCAGCTTCCACTTCTTCCACACCCACGCGGTCCAGACCACGGAAGGAAAGCAGCTTGGTCAGGCGGCCTGTTTCCACCACGGAGCCATCGGCCCGCAGCACCTTAACAGGCATGTTCACCTTGGCGCGGCCCTGTTCCACACGGCCTGTCAGCACGCGGCCCAGAAAGTTGTCACTTTCCAGAATGGTGGCTGTCATGGCGAAGGGCTTGTCTTTGTCCAGATTCGGAGCTGGCACATGGCGCAGGATCAGCTCGAACATCGGGCTCAGGTCCTTGCGGGCACCGTCCAGCGTTTCATCTGCCCAGCCCTGACGGCCAGAAGCAAACAGCATCGGGAAGTCAAGCTGTTCATCATTTGCGCCAAGGGCTGCAAACAGATCGAAAATTTCGTTGTGCACTTCATCGGGGCGGGCATCGCCACGGTCAATCTTGTTCACAACCACAATTGGCTTCAGGCCGCGGGCCAGTGCCTTGCCAACCACAAACTTGGTCTGCGGCAGCGCACCTTCGGCGGAGTCCACCAGCACAATGGCGCCATCCACCATGCTCAGAATACGTTCCACTTCCCCGCCAAAGTCGGCGTGTCCGGGTGTATCAATAATGTTGATACGGGTATCTTTCCAGACAACGGAAGTGCACTTGGCAAGAATGGTAATGCCACGTTCGCGTTCCAGATCGTTGCTGTCCATTGCGCGTTCGGCAACGTGCTGGTTTTCGCGGAACGAACCCGACTGCTTGAGCAGTTCGTCAACCAGAGTCGTCTTGCCGTGGTCAACGTGGGCAATGATGGCGATATTGCGGATATCCATGTAAAGGCCTGATATTCCCTGCGGGCCACGCCACCGCTTTCTGCCTGAAAGGGTGGAGAATGGCTTTGCTGATGTTTGCTTGGGCAGACAAATAGCCGCCCGCGCGCAGGAATGCACGCAAAATCCTCACCAGTGCGTATCATGGCTGCCACCGGGGGTGGCCGCACACGGGCCGCATGGCTTGCATTTGCCCCCTTATGGTGGTGTGCTCGGCACCTTGGAACACATTATATTGAAAGGGTTTTTAGCATGGATATTCAGGCCATAGATCAAACCTACAACCAGTTTCAGGCACAGGCCCAACAATCTGCCACCGCGCTGCAAACGCTGTGCGCCAAAATGCAAACCGCAGCCGATGGCGGAGATATGCAGGCCCGTGAATGGCTGCTGGACCTGAAGGAACTGGCCCTTTCCCTGCGTGATGAGCAATCTCAGGTTATCAACCTGCTTCAGGCTTTGCACACGGCCCTTGCCACACAGGTGCAGCAGAATGTGGCCCCGCCGCAGCCCTCCGCCCTTAGCTCCGTGAAGCCGGAAGTGGAAAACGTGCTGGATGATGTCATCAACTCCGGCTTTGCCCATTCCCTTGCATCTGGCGCAGGGTTTGGCATTGGCAACACGCTTATCAACAAACTGTTCTAAATACGCGCACGCCTGAGGGCGTGAAGGCTGGCTCCGGCGCACGCAACCGGCTACAAGCCAGCCTATGCTGCTTCACTCTCCTGCGCGTTCTGCTGTAAGCGCCGCCCCTACCCTTTCCCTTACCGTTGTAGGGCTGATGTTCGGGCTGGTTATGGGGCTGGGTGCGCCCCTATTTACGCTGGAAATGGTGGATCTGGGGTTTGGCACCGGCATGATTGCCGCCAACACCATGATGCACGCTGTGGGCTCTCTGGCCATTGCGCCGTTTATCCCGCGCATCAGCATGGCTTTGGGGCCCAAGCGGGCTGTAACTCTGGCTTTGCTTACGGGCGCTGCCACGCTGGCCCTTTTTCCGCTGTTGCCCTCCATCTGGGTGTGGTTTGGCTTGCGCACCGTGCTGGGGGCTGCGTGCGAGATTATTCTGGTGCTTTCTGAAAGCTGGCTGAACCAGATTACGCCCGACCACGCCAGAGGCCGCGTGATGGGGCTTTACAGCACGCTGCTTTCCATTGGCATTGCCGCAGGCCCCGCCTTGCTTACCGTTACAGGCCGCACCAGCGCCCTGCCCTTTGCCTGCGCCAGTGTTGCCCTGTTGGTTACCACCGGGCTTGTGGCAGCACCGTGGTTACCACACCCGCAGCTTACGCCCCCGCAGCGCCCCAGCCTGCTGCGCTATCTGCCTCTGGCCCCCATTGTTATTGCCGCAACATTGCTGATTGCCATGCTGGATTCGGCCGCCACCTCTTTTCTGGCGCTTTATGCCATGCACTCCGGGTGGTCAGAACACGCGGCTACGCTGTTACTCAGCATCATGCTGCTGGGGGCTACGGCGTTTCAGATTCCCATTGGCTGGATAGGAGACCGCACAAGCCGCCGCTGGCTTTTAGTCTCATTGGCAGGATTGGCTGCTGGGGGCGCGTTGCTGTGGCCGGTGGCTATCCATCACCCCGGTTTGGCCCATGTGCTGCTATTTGCGTGGGATGGCGTGTTTGCCAGTATTTACACAGTGGCCATGTCTGTTGTGGGAGACCGCTATAAGGGCGGAGACCTGATAGCCATTTACACCCTCAGCTCCCTTGCATGGGGTGCGGGTGCGTTTGCAGGGCCTGCGCTGGCTGCCAGCTCCATGGCGGCAGCGCCAGATGGCTTGGCATGGTTTGCCGCCATTACCTGCGCGCTATTTGGCCTGCTGCCCCTGTTCCTGAAAAAAAGCGCCTAAACGCTGCCTTCTCAGGCCGGGGCGGCGCCTTGGGTGTTCACCTGCAAACGGTAGAGCGAATCCCCCGCGCACATAAACAGCCAATCACGCTTGGGGCCACCAAATGTGAGGTTGGAAACACTCTGCGGCAGGCGAATGCGGCCAATAAGGTGACCTTCGGGGTTAAACACAAACACACCGCACAGCCCCACCGGCCCGCTGACACCGCACCAGATATTGCCGTGCACATCGGCCTTCATGCCATCCGGCCCCATCTGCACACCTTCAAACCGCATGTTGGTGAACAGGCGCGGGTTGGAAAGCGGCAGTTCCTCCTTGTGCAGATCAAACACATGCACGGCCTGATCTCCATCATGCCCATGCCCGCCCGGCTGCTTGCCGGATGAAATAACATAAAGCCGCGAAAAATCGGGTGAGAAGCACAGCCCGTTGGGGTTGGGCAACTGCGCCTGCGTGAGCACCACATCCAGATGGCCCGTGGCATCTACACGGAAGGTATGGTCTGCCTGCCGACGCGAACCACCCAGTGTGCCAATAAGTTCTTCCCCTATTTTCCAGCGGATATGCCCATCCGGGTTGGCCTCACCGCCCGGCATGTCGGCATGGCCTTCGGCCACGTTGTCTCCATACCCCGGATCGGTAAACCAGATGCTGCCATCCGGGTGGGCTATCACATCATTGGGGGAGTTGAGAGAGTGGCCTTCAAACTTGTCGGCCACCACATGGGCGGAACCATCGTGCTCCCACCGGATCACGCGGCGCAGAAAGTGTTCGCACGTAATCTGGCGGCCCTGATAATCAAACGTGTTGCCATTGGCGTGGTAGGATTCCGGACGAAAAACCGTCACCTCCCCCGTTTCCCACAAATAGCGATACTGCCGGCTTGCCACCACATCGCTAAACAGCAGATACCGCCCTTGGGATGACCACGCAGGCCCTTCCAGCCATGTGCCTTTATCCCACACACGGTGCAGGGCGGCGTTGCCGTACAGCAGATCGCGGAAGGAACGATCAATCACCAGCACATCCGGGTCTGGCGTATAAACCGGCGGGGCGTTTACCCCCCATTGGCGCGGCGGATTGGTGGTAACATCGGGCGGGCGCACGGTATCGGGCAGAACCTCATCCGCCCCACGCGCCAGCACCGGCGCTGCCACGGTTGCAGAAAGCGCGGTTATGCCTTTCAGCATTGCACGTCTTGCCAGCCTGCTACGTGGGGGTGCCATTGAGCCTCCTGCGTTTACCGGGCAATTTCTGCCATATGGAGCGGGTGCATACTGCCTTGGCCCTGCACTGTCACCCCTTTGGCTGTGGCAACCCCTTTGCGCAAGGGCATGGGGCCATTGCAAACCCTCTGCCCTGCACGGTTTTCAGCCAATACGCGCCACGCGCAAAAGGTTGGTGGACCCGCTTACGCCAAAGGGCACACCGGCGGCTATCACCACAGAATCCCCTTCTGCCCCTATGCCTGCCCGGTTCACCACATCCAGCGCGGCCTCCACCACATCTTCCACCGTGGTTGTGGGTTTGTGCGGCGCGCTTACAAATGCCCGCACACCCCATACCAGCGCCATGCGCCGGGCAGATGTATGTGTGGGTGTAATACCCAGAATGGGGCATGTGGGCCGTTCACGCGCAATGCGCAGCGCCGTGGGGCCGCGGTGCGTATAAGCCACAATGGCCGGAGCCTTGAGCGTATCCGCCACCTGCTGCACGGCGCTGGCAATGGCATCGGCCACGTAATCTTCCGGGGCCAGACGGGCTGCGGCCATATGGGCCTGCCAGCCGGCATCTTCTTCCACCCGCCACAAAATGCGGTTCATAATCCGCACAGCCTCACGCGGATATTTGCCTGCTGCGGATTCGGCAGAAAGCATCACCGCATCTGCACCATCAAACACGGCTGTTGCCACATCCGATGCCTCGGCCCGTGTGGGGGTTGGAGCAGAAATCATGCTTTCCAGCATCTGGGTGGCCACCACAACGGGTTTGCCCAGCCTGCGGGCAGCGCGGATAATGCGCTTTTGCACCAGCGGTACGGTTTCGGGCGGCAGTTCAACGCCCAGATCCCCACGCGCCACCATAACAGCATCAGACAGTTCCAGAATGGCGTCCAGATTTTCAACAGCCTGTGGTTTTTCCAGCTTGGTCAGCACGGCGGCGCGTTCACCCACCAGCGCACGGGCCTGTGCCACATCCTCGGCCCGCTGCACAAAGGAGAGGGCCACGTAATCCACCCCCAGATCCAGCGCAAAGGCCAGATCCTTGCGGTCTTTTTCTGTCAGGGCGGGAATGGGCAGCGCCACATCTGGCACGTTCACGCCTTTATGGTCAGAAAGCGGGCCGCCTACATCCACCCGCGTTTCTATCCAGTCTGGCCCTACCTTTTCCACCACAACGGCCAGCTTGCCATCATCCATCAGCAGGCGGCTGCCGGGGCGCACGGCACTGATAATTTCCGGGTGCGGCAGGTTTACGCGGTGCTCATCCCCCGGCACGTCAGACAGATCAAACCGAAAGGTGGCACCCGGCTGCAAGATAATGCGGCCTGCGGCAAAACGGCCCACGCGCAGCTTTGGCCCCTGCATATCGGCCAGAATGCCAATAGGTGTGCCCAGTTCTTCTTCCAACCGCCGCACAATGGCGTGGCGGGCGGCGTGATCTTCATGCGTGCCGTGGGAGAAGTTGAAGCGGAACACATCCGCCCCGGCCAAAGCCAGATCGCGGATGGTTGCATAATCTGAAGAAGCCGGGCCGAGTGTGGCCACAATTTTAGTACGGCAGGTTTGCGCCTGTTCTGCGCCCGAACCCTGTTGTGTGGATTCAGCCATATCTGTTTCTCCTTCTAGTCCGCTGGGGTCTTTCAGGAGGGGTTGACGGCCTCATCAGCATCCACACCCCAGATCGCCTTGCGTGGCACCCAGCCATTATACTGTTTAACGGAAACCCTGCACCAGGCAGAGCCCGCCGCACATTCCTTAACAGAGCCTACAGCACCCGGTTTCAGCACCGCTACAACGGGGGCATCATCACTGGCACTTGCACGGAGCATAACGGCACCTGCAATGCTTTTGGCATCATCCAGCGTAGGCACTGTTTCTACAACGCGCGTATCCATGTGGCCGGATGCGGGAATTTTCTCACCATTCTTGTCCAGCTTGGGCGCTATGGGGGCATCATCCCCCGGTGGTTCACCTGGCACCAAAAAATCTCGCCCGCCCGCAAGGGTGGCCTGCTGCATCCAGCCCTTCTGGCCCGTGGGGTCTTCTACCAGACGCCACACATCAAATTCACGCTCGATCCGCACCGGCATACCGCGGCGATGATATACCCAGATAATGGGGAAACGCTGCCCCGGCCCGGCACGCATGTTCACTTCATCCGCCCGCAATGCCGCATAACGTGGCAGCGGCAGGCCCGTTACGGTGCCTTTTGGCGGTTCTGGCGCAGCATCTGCCGGGGGTGTGGCCGGGTTTGCGGCATCTGCTGCGGCAGTGCCCGCGGCAACTGCACCTGCCCCCGCTGCGGCCCCAGCGGCAGCCGTGGCTACGGGGTGATGCTTGGTGGCTGCGGTATGCGTGGCCTCATGCCCTGCGGCATGGTGCTTTTTATGATGCTTGCTCTTTTTGGCGTGCTCGGCCTTGGCCTCTGCACTGTTTGACTTTGCGGTGTCCGACTTGGCGGAAGCCTTTTTGCCCACCTTGGCAGAAGCACCTTCATGCGTGGCCCCGGCATGATGCGCATGGTGGCTGTGCGCCGAGGTTTTTTTCTGCTCTGCCGCATTGGCAGAAACCGTGGGAACACTGGCAAAAGCCACGGCACAGCCTGCCGCACAGGCAAGCAGGTGAAGCCGGAAAATGGAAGAGCGTGTGAACATCATGCCTGCATCCCTGCCAAGAGAGACGCGCCGGGGCAAGAGGCATCACACCTTATCCCGCGCGTGGAGGCAGATAAGGGTGCACGCCCTGCCCTGCCAAAGCCGCAACAAATCTAAGCCAAACCTTGCGTTCCCGCCAGACATGCCCCGCACATGCAGCCTATGCCCAACACATCCCGCCTGCATAGCCTTTGGGGGAAAGGCCTGTATTCTCCGCTGCTTGAAGGTGCTGCATGCGTAACTGCAACAGGAGTCGCAGCACATATGTGTTTGTGGCGGCTTACCCGGCGGAAGGTGCAGCCTGTTGTTGGGGTGTGTGAGCGTGTTCCGCCCCCATGCCGCCGCATACGGGGCAGTTAGGGTCTACCTCTAACATAATGGTGGTAAAGCGCGTGCGCAGGGCATCCCACATCAGCAAACGCCCGGCCATGCTTTCCCCTATGTTCAAAAGCTCCTTCAGGGCCTCGGTGGCCTGCAAGGTGCCCATCACACCCGTTACGGCACCAAACACTCCGGCCTCACCACAGCTTAGGCCAGAGGCTTCACCATCGGTTTGGGGGTAAAGGCAGTGGTAACACGGCCCACCGCGCCACGGGCGAAAGGTGGAAAGCTGGCCCTCAAACCGCTGCACGGCGGCGGAAACCAGCACCTTGCGGGTTTTTACGCAGGCGGCATTCACCACATAGCGGGTGGCAAAGTTATCGCACCCATCACACACCAGATCGTACTGGCTTATCAGCCCTTCTGCGGATGCGGCATCCAGCCGCTGGGGGTGTGTTTCCACCACAATACCGGGGTTGAGGGCTTCCAGCGTAGCACGGGCGGAATCTATCTTCCTGTGCCCCACATCGGCCGTGGCGTGCAGGATTTGGCGCTGAAGGTTGGAAAGCTCCACCACATCATCATCCACCAGCCCGATGCGCCCCACACCGGCTGCGGCCAGATACAGTGCCGTGGGCGAACCCAAGCCCCCCGCACCAATAATCAGCACGGAAGCCCCTTTCAGCGCCATCTGCCCGATTCCGCCAACCTCGGGCAAAAGAATGTGGCGGGAATAGCGCTGGATCTCGTCTTCAGAAAACTGCGAAATCATGGTGGGGCGTCCTGAAAAAAGTAAAAAAGGCAGTGAACCGATCGGTCAGAATGGCGTTAAACAGCCATCATGCTTCGTGTTGTGGCAGAAATCACGTTTTTGTAATAACACCCAAAACATGACATGTTAGTGTGCATCAGAGGTATGCTTCTGTTATAGTAACCTGCAAAATCAACATAAGAGGAATGCAAACATGATATCCCTTCCTCAGTTTGGGCAGCCTGCCCGAGCAGCCAGTCTGACCCCGCGCCAGACCGCGCGGGGGATATGTGTTGCCTCAGCCGCAGCAGCGCTGGGTGTGTATCTGGCTTCCCCTTTTGTAACGCT
Source organism: Acetobacter pasteurianus (assembly GCF_009914215.2). Lineage (NCBI taxonomy): Bacteria > Pseudomonadati > Pseudomonadota > Alphaproteobacteria > Acetobacterales > Acetobacteraceae > Acetobacter > Acetobacter pasteurianus. The sequence continues at coordinate 620,822 of NZ_CP039846.2, forward strand.
GTGGAGCGTGGGTTCCGCCCTGCGATCGCACGATATGACGGCCCTTGGCCAGGTCATCAACTGGGGGGCACTGGATGCCTCCATCAAGCACCAGACGCTTAATGGCCTGCACCTTATACCTGCCTCGGACGATCTGCCCGAGTTTGGTGAATCCTTTGCCGCCACGGCTGTTTCCAATGCGGTGGATACCACGGTCACGCAAAACAATCTGGGCATGCTGGTCGATCAGGCCATTCCGGCAGCGGTGCCGGTCAGCCAGCCCAATATTTCCTTCGCCTCTCTGGCGGCCCATGCTTCCGTAAGGTTTGCACGGCTTGATCAGTTTGTGGCGGAAGTGCCTCTGCCGGGGCATGAGCGCGAAACGCCCTTGCGCATTGAAATGCGGATACAGGGCTGGCGCTGGAAAATTACCAATGTGGAATTCCCCACTGCGCGGGCTCCAGTGCTTCAGGCTTCTGCGGCGCCGTCCAACGCCTGAACTCTAACCCGCCTTCTCCCTAGCGCATGTGGGTGGCCCTTATAAAAAAGGCCACCCACCCGCAGGCGGCAACATAATTGCCAGCCTACGCATGAAGTGGCCTTGCAAGCCTGTGCGCCAGATTTATTTGGCGGCGGGCAGGTCTTCTTCCAGCACCACAATGTTTACGGCGTAGGACACATCACCATCTTCATCATCACGATGGATGGTGCCGATCACTTCACCATCTGCTGCCAGTTCAACAGACATACCTGCACGGGGTGCGGGGTTGATGGTCAGCTTTTCGGAACCCAGCAGCCTGCGCAGAGCTGTCTGGAGCCGGGAGATTTCTGAAGGAGATATGGAACCGCTCATGTCATTCTTTTCCTGCTGGCATAACTTTGCGCCAAAATAAGACAAGCCGCGCAGGCATGGGCCACCCCGCCCAAAAATGGTGGAGCGACCGGGCACTGGCGCGGCCGCCTTTCCGATCTGTGGCCCCGCTATAGGACAACCACCCACGCTGCCGCAACCTTTCCGCAGCATTGCCCTGCCAGCGCCACTTTCTGCAGTGCATGTAACCCACAGGTTAGAGGAGGATCTGCCATTGCGTTTCTTGCGTGCTCTTGTGCCGGTGCTTTCTGCCTGCGTGCCGGTAGGGATGTGCCTTTTTGCCCTGCAACATGCCCCGCTGCCAGAACGGCAGCCAGAACGCACCACCCATATTCTGAACATGGTGGAACATGATGGCGCAGCCCAGACGGCGCAAGCCCTCTCCCGCCAGAAAGGCTGGGCGGATGTGCAGCACGCCGTAGCCTCTGGCCAGCCCGATGCCGCACGGCTTGTGCCCGCACTTTTGCCCGCAGCAGATTCGCGCACAACGCGCACGCTTTATAAAACCATGCAGGCCGCCCTGCCCAAGCACCCGGCCATTGTGCTGGCCGCCACCAAACAGGGTGGCCCTGTGCAGGCCGATGTACAGGCTGTGTGCTCCCCCATAGGTATGAGCCACGCATGGCGCCAACAGGCCCGCCAAGCTGTGACCCATGTGCATGATGTTCATCTGTCTGACCGCGCGCAGCGGTGCCTGAACAGGCTGGATGGCTGAACACTTTTTTGTTGATTTTTTAAAACAGTTTTTATGAAACCCTGAAGCTGGCACAAAAAACCAAGAAATACTGCCAGTTTCAGCCGGTTTATACGCACCTGTTCAGCCCAAAACGCTGCACAGGGTAGAAATGCACCACACGCAATTTAGATATGACCTGAGCGCGTGAAGTGGTAACATCCAAATATTAGATATTCATTATTAGAATATCTCTCAAAAAAAATAACAAGAAGCGAACCCCGGCCCATGACCGCATACCCCGGATTTTCTCGTCCCGGACAGGCCATTGCCGCCGTTTACTGTCCGGCTTTTTCTCCTCCTGCCTTGCCTGCCCGCACCCCTGTTTATTGGCCCGCCTTTGGCCTGCACATTCTGCTTGCAGCTTCTGCAGCCGGGTGTGCCGTGTGGCTTGCCCCATCTGCACATGCGGCAGAAACAGCGCCTAATGCTGCGCATCTGCATTATCCGCACACATCTGTTCCTGTACGCAGGGCTCCTGCAACAACCGTTGTACCCGCCAAGGAAGCCCCCGCAGAAGTGACATCCTCTGCCGCGCCCGCTGCCAAACCGGGGTTTTGGGACAATGAGCGCCTGCTGCCACCGCTCACCAGCCGGCCAGAAGCGTATGGTCAGCCGCAGTCTCTGGAACTCGCCCCCCTGCCTACGGCCCTGCTGCATCAAGGCCCGTGGGGCGTATTTAACGCCAATACCGGAGCCGCCGCAGGGTTTGGCACCGTGGGGTATTATGCTGTTTCACGCTGGGCGGAGGATTGGTCCAGCCTACGGGATAAGCGCAACCGTCTGGATGCCATGGATGCGCTCAAATACATTCCCTTCAATCAGGAAGGCGATATTTACCTGTCCTTCAGCGGCAACTTCCGCCAGCACAACTTTTACGATCAGCGCGCAGGGTTTGGCACCATCAAAAAAGACCCGGCCTATCGCAACAACTTCCGCTGGAATTTGGGCGCAGACCTGCACTTGGGCAAACACGTCCGCCTGTATGGGGAGCTGATGAGCGGGCAGGCCGCAGGTGTAAACTACTATGGCTATGCCGGGGGCCGCTGGCGTAGCAAACTGGATGCCCAGCAGGCATTTGTAGAAGTGCGCGGCAAGGTGCTGGGCGCCACCGTAGGCGGCATGGCCGGGCGCATGACCTTTTTGGATGCACCCCCGTATTTTACGGCAGGAAGCGTGTACCCCACGCTGCCGTATTCATGGAACGGCCTACGCGGCTATGCCTTCTGGAAGAACTTTCGCGTAGATGGCTTTTACCTGACCCTCACAGATAACAGCCCGCCCATTGCCTTCCATGATACCGTGGGGTGGCGGTCTCGCCTGTTTGGGGCTTACACATCTTACGCGCTGCCCAAATTCTCGTTTCTGGGCAAAAGCAGCCAGGTGTTTGTAGATAGCTTTTACTACGGCATCATTCTGGCCAGCAGCGCCCTGCCCACCGCAGCAGGCGGCAGCATTGCGGGTTCTACCCACCGTGATACGCCGGGCATGCGCGTATGGGGTAACGCCGGGCCGGTTGAATTTTCTGTAGGCGGAATGTGGCAGGGCGGAGAATTCCGCGCGGCCAAAAGCGGCCCTACGCGGCCTGTTTCTGCCTATTCCGTCAACGCCACACTCTCATGGCGCTTTGCCAAATGGGCGGGGCATCCGGCTGTGGGCATTCAGGTGGATGATGTCTCTGGTGGCAACATGAACAAAAGCCAGACCAGCAGTTGGGGCAGCTTTCTTTCACCCTACGTGCCCAGTGCCTACTACCTGGATATCAGCACCTATATCGGGCAATCCAACATCATAGATGTAGGGCCTATTGCCACGGTTTCTCCCACCCCTAACACCACCTTGCTGATGAAGGTGCCCGTGGTGTGGCGCAACAGCAAACAGGATGCCATTTATGCCAGCGGCACGGCTTTTTATAACCTGCGCCCACACGGGGCCTATACAGCCACCATGCCGCAGGCCAGCTTTACGTGGCGTGCCACGCGCCACATTACGCTAAGCATTGATGGCGAATATATTTTTGCCTCCAAAACCATGATCAACGCGGGCGCATCCTCCGGCGCGTTCGTGCAGAGCAACTTGGAACTGACGTTTTAACACCACCCTTGCGTGCCCCATAAGGGCACTGCGGTACAGACAAACTGCCCCGTCCATCGTAATGCTTGCAGCATATACAAACCAGACGGGGCAGCCCCACGCGCCACGCATGTCCTGAACATGCACCCATCGGGCCGCCTTGCCAGACCAAGCAGCAGCCCGAGGCCCCAGCATGACGCCATCCCCCACCCGCCGAGAACTCACCCTGCGCGGGCTTATACTGGGCGCGCTTATCACCATCGTTTTTACAGCTTCCAACGTGTATCTGGGCCTGCGTATCGGGCTTACGTTTGCCTCCTCCATTCCGGCAGCGGTTATTTCCATGGCCGTGCTGCGGATGCTGGGTGGTGGCTCCATTCTGGAAAACAACATGGTGCAAAGTCAGGCCTCGGCAGCGGGCACGCTTTCATGCGTGTTTGCCACTTTTCCGGGGCTGGTGATGGCGGGGTACTGGCAGAACTTTCCGTTCTGGCAAACGGCGGGGCTTTCCCTCGCCGGGGGCATATTGGGCGTGCTGTTTACCATCCCGCTGCGGCGTGCGCTGGTAACAGAAAGCAGTCTGCCTTACCCAGAGGGGGTGGCTGCGGCAGAAATTCTGCGCGCCGGGGCAGAAAAAGGCCATAGCCAAGGGCTGCGCGCCCTTATTGGCGGCGGTGTTATTGCCACGCTTTTCTCATTCGCCAGTGCCGGGCTGCGGCTTTTGGCAGATACACTTACTCTTACGGCCTCGGCTGGGGCAGCGGTGTTTCAGTTTTCCGGCGGGCTTTCCCTCGCTCTTGTGGGCGCGGGGTATCTGGTGGGGTTGGCAGGCGGGCTGGCCATGCTGCTGGGCTGCATTTTGGCGTGGGGTATGGGTGTGCCGTGGCTTACGGCCCATTTGCCCAACCCGCAACATCTGGCCCCTGCCGCCTTTGCGCATGATGTGTGGCTGCACAAGGTGCGCTTTATTGGGGCGGGTGCCATTGCCGTGGCCTCACTCTGGACATTGGTGGAGCTTATGCCGCCTGTGCTGCGTGGCCTGCGCGCCATGTTTGCAGGCCGTGGCCAAACGCTGGTGCCCGATGCCGAGCGTGATATGTCTGGCCGCAGCATGGGGCTGTTGCTGCTGCTTTCTGCCGTCATGCTGGCCGGGCTGTTTGCATATTTTCTGGCCCCTGTTGCGGTGGGGTTCTGGCCTGTTGTGACCGCTGCCGTGCTGTTTTGCATTGTGTTCGGTTTTATTATGGCCGCTGCCTGCGGCTATATGGCGGGCATTGTGGGCTCATCCTCCTCCCCCATATCGGGCATTATCATTATTGGCGCTGTGCTTTCCGCCCTGATGATACTGGCACTAGAAGCCTTGGGCCTTGCCCCCACCAGCATGATGGCAGAAGGGCAAAAGCTGGCCACGGCTTTTACCATTTTAGTGCTTTCGGCCATTACCGCCACGGTAGCTATTTCCAACGATAATTTGCAGGATCTTAAAACCGGGCAGCTTGTTGGGGCCTCACCGTGGAAGCAGGAAGTGGCGCTGATTGTAGGCTGCGTGGTGGGCGCTGCGGTTATTCCGCCCGTGCTGAACCTGCTTTATCAGGCCTATGGTTTTGCTGGCACCATGCCCCGCCCGGGCATGGACCCCACACATGCGCTTTCTGCCCCACAACCCGCGCTGATAGCCATGATTGCCAATGGCATTTTTACGCACTCGCTAGATTGGAGCATGCTCTCAATCGGCATGGTGCTGGGGGCTGTTCTGGTGGGGGTGGATCAGCTTTTGCGCCGCCGCCATATGGCATTGCCGCCTTTGGGTGTAGCGGTGGGGCTGTATCTGCCGGCCTCTGTCAGCATTACGCTGGCTTTTGGGGCCATTCTGGGCTGGGTGCTGAAACACCATATCAAAACCCGCCGGGCGCAAACCGCGCAGGATGCACCTGCTTCCAACGCCGCCATTGGCACCATGCTGGCCTCTGGCTTTATTGTGGGTGAAAGCCTGACAGGCGTGGCGCTGGCCGTGCTTTCTGGTGCGCTGGGGCAGGATGATGCCCTCTCCATCGCACAATATGTGCCCCAAAGCCTGCCGCATGTGCTGGGCGTTGCGGCTTTTGGGGCCGCGTGCTGGTGGTTTGCCCGCAAAACCCTGCAAGCCGAAGCACTGGGCCGTTAACGCTGTCCACGCCGGAAACCCAGCCCCAGCAGGGCCAGCCCAAACACCAGCCCTGCCCAGCCCCATGCCATACCGGGTGGAGTGAAGGAAAAGCGAATATCCGCCTGCCCATTTGGCAAAGCTATGCGCTGGAACAGGTTTTCTTCATACCCAAGGGCTGCCTCCTGCCCATTTATGCGCACGTGCCAGCCGGGTAGCATGAGTTCGTGCCGGATAAGCGTGGCAGGCGTGCGGCAGTTTGTGCGCAGTGCGGTGCGAGAAAGCGGCTGGATCTCGCAGTTCTCAGGTGCCTCAAAATACGGGACGGGATGCGGTAGGCGGTACAGATCATTCGCCGCACTGCTGTAAAGCAGTTGCAGGCGTTTTTCGGCAGGTGTCTCCTGCTGGCCCGGCAGTTCCATACCGTGTGGCACCACGGCCAACGCTACGCCCAAACGTTCCAGCACCTCCGGCCTCTGGCCCAGCACATCCTGCAAAAAGAAGTGCCCATTTGGGGTGTTGGGCGTAATGCCATCAAACGTCACGGGGTTGAGGTTCGGGCCAAAATCATGCTGCAAACGGGCAATCCACGCCGCAGGCATGGGCACGCCGTTGTGGTTGATGGATGCCAACCCAAAATACGCGCCATAATTAGGGGCCAACCCACCGAGGGAAACAAACCTGTTCAGCCCGATCTGGGCCTTCATGATGTTTATCAGCGTGACATCTACCGGCAACACGCTGCGGGTAGATAACAGCGGCACACAAAACAGAAAAAGCGCTTCTGCCACCATGGCACTTGCCAGAACTGTCACCCGCCACCGCGCCAGAATGGGCAGCAGCAACGCGGCAAGGCATAGCGCCACCAACACACCACCGGCCAGCACGGAACCAAACGCATAAAAGCGCGAAGATACCGGCCCCTGCGTAAAGCCCCATAAATCCGCCCGCGCGGGGGCATTCCAGCGCCATACGGCATATGTGGCCAGCAACAGAACGCCTCCAGCACACAGCGCAGGCCATGCTGTTGCCAACCAGTTTTTGGTGCGCTGTTTGGCACCCTCCGCGCCTGACCAAATAGCGGCATTGCGGCACACATCATCCAGCCCGAAGGCGGCCAGAAGAAGAAGCGCCATTTCCTCCATCGGGTAACAAAAGCGATGGAAAAACGTCAGCGCTATGCCGGGTATCATATCCACAAGCGGAGCGATGCCGGGCAGGTTGGCCTGCTTACCCACACACGCCACAAAATAGGCCGCCAGCAATATGCGCGCGGCCCGCTCCCTTCGCCCCCATAGGCCCAGAATGGCCAAAAACGGCAGCACAGCTCCCCAGTATCCGCCCACACTCCACCATGCCTCGTACCGAGAAGCAGGGCCGTAAAAGATGGGGCCATTGATGTAGGGAAACAGCGCCATAGCCCAGCACGTTATGGGCTGGGTGATGGAAATACCCGCTGCGTGGTCTCCCACCCACGCATGAGGCAGATAGGTGGCAAACGCCACAAGCTGCGGGGCTGCCAGAAGCAGGGCCGTGCAGCCCCCAACCGCAATGGCGGCGGCAAACGGTGCGCGCGCCTCCGCAGGCTGTTGCGCCAACCGCAAAAGTGCCCAGCACAATACCAGCGTGCCTTGCAAAAACGCGGTTTCGGGAAAGCTGGAAAGCACCATGCCGCCCAAGCCAAGGGCCAGAATGCTCCAGTTACGCACACCGGCCCAGCCGCGTGCTGTGCCGCGCAAGACCTCCACCCCCAGCAGGGCCAATGCCAAAAAGGCCAGCGGCTGGCTTGGCCCATCCGATGCCCATGCAAACGTGCCGTTAAACGCCCACAGCACAGCCCCCACCAACACCACGCGCGCATCTATCCCCAGTTTGCGCAGCAGGGCGTACATGCAAAAACCTGCCAGAATTTGCAGCGTAATTTTAAGAAACAGCAGACCACCGGGCAGGCCCAGAAGCAGCACAAAAGGCTGAAAGAACGCGCCGGGCTGATACTCCCCCGCAAGCGGCATGCCCACACCGCTATACGGGTTCCACCACGGCAGAATACCATGCCGCCAATCTGCCGCGGCCAAGTGCCCCAGTGCCTGCACAATTACACCCGCGCAGCCATCTATCCACCCCGGCAGGCCGGGCAGAATACCGCCTTCCAGCCAGTTGCGCCGTGTTTGCGTACCTGCCGAAAGCACGGAAATGGGGTCTGACGTTGCACCACCCCACAGGGCCGGGCCAAGCAGTTCTGGCAGATGCACCAGCACAGGCAGCAGCACCAGCACAACCACGTGCCACACGGGCCAATGTGCACAAAACCGATGGCGGGCAGAAAAAGAAAAAGCGGGCATATGCCCGCCTTAGCAAAGGGGAGGCCGTATTCCTACACAATACGCCCCCTTGTATATGCGTTAGTGCTGCAAAAAGACCGGCACATCCGGGTGGGCCAGAATGTAATCCGTAGCACTGCCCATAAGCCGGTTATACAGCATGTTGTGCTGATACCCGCCTATCACCAGCAGATCCGCCCGCCGGGCATCGACCTCATCCAGAATGGATTGTGCGGCCTTGCTGGCATCATCACTTGGTTTTAGCTCCACCCGTTCGGGCGTAATGCCGGGCAGGATATCCATGGGCATGGGGGAATCCGGCGTTTGCAGCACATCCACCTGCTTGGCCTGCGCCAGCAGCACACGAGCAGAGGCAAACGCCTTGCGGCAGCCATCTGTATCCTTCCATGCCATCAGAATATGGTCCCCACTTGGGCGGTCCCAAAATGGCGGCACAAACAGAACGGGGCGGCCTGTCTGAAAAATGGCTGAACGGGTAGCCAGTTTTTTCTGGTCACTATCCCGGCTATCGGGAAAGTTCATAATCAGCAGATCAGCATCCTTGCCATAACCGCTAATAATTCTGTCCACCGTAATTTCGGGGTCCAGCCAGTTTACTTCCACCTTGTTCAGCCGCTCTGCGCCAGAACCATATTCCTCCGCCAGCCAGCGATGGAAAGTTGTGTGCAGGCTATCGGCCCATTCACGCTGGTTTTCACGCAGCACGGCGGCACTTTCATCCGTCAGGCCCATATTGCCCAGCACCTGCGTGGGTGGCTCCCGCGCGGCCAGAACATCCATACGGTTGCCATTTACGCGGGCCAGAAACTGTGCCGCCATATTAAGCAGCACTTCCGCCTGATCCTGCTGGCTGAGAATAACAAGACATCTCTGCATTGCCTGCGCTCTCCCTTTCTTATCTGTGGCGTGTCACCACGCACACCTATGGTGGGCCAGCGCCAGAAAGCATCCGCACCAAACGTGCCTGCCGGCTGAAGGGTTGCCCATCCCCCCAACTGTGCCACGGCTGCCCTCTCTCTGGAAGGTGAAGAAAAAACATGCCGCCCCCTCTCGCATTTCGGGGCAAAGCGCGGCACAACCGCAAGAATTACACCAGCCCTTACGCAAGAAAAGGATACGGCCACCGTGTTGCTGAACGTGATTGAACGCGGCCCCGATGCCCCCTCTACCCTGCCGCCGGTTGTGCTGTTGCACGGGCTGTTTGGCCGCGCGCGCAATCTGGGTTTTGTGCAACGTAAGCTGGCCGCCACCCGCCAGACACTGGCAATGGATTTACGCAACCACGGCAACAGCCCCCACGGCCCCATGAGCTACCCCGCCATGGCGGAGGATGTGCTGGAAACCATGCACCATTATGGCATGCAAAAAGCCATGGTGCTGGGCCATTCCATGGGTGGCAAAACTGCCATGATGCTCTCACTCATTCACCCACAGGCCGTGCAAAGCCTGCTGGTGGTGGATATTGCCCCCGGCCAGGGCGGCTTTGCCCGCATGGACCTGCCACCGGGGCTGGATAAGCTGGCCTTTCCCCCGCATCTGGACCTGCGCAGCGCGGATGAGCTGTTGCGCCCACTTATTGCCAATGATGCCGTGCGGCAGTTGATGATCCAGAACATCCGCATGGGGGATAACCCCGGCTGGGCCATTGGCATGCACGATATTCTGGCCGGCATGCCCGCCATGATGGGCTGGCCCACACTGCCCGCCAGCGCGCAGTATAGCGGCCCCACGCTGTTTATCCGGGGGGAAACATCACCCTATATTCAGCCCACCAATTACCCGCAGATGCGCCACCTGTTCCCGCATTATCGGCTGGAAACCATTAACGGCGCAGGCCATTGGGTGCATGCAGATGCCCCGCGCCGGTTTATGGAACTGGTGGAAGAATTTGCCACCCAGACAGAAAACGCCACCACGGCCTAAAGGCACAAAAACGCGCACTGCCGCCAGTTTATTAGCGTGGCGGCAGTGTTACGGGCTTGCCTGCCATGTCCAGCGCCACGGCCTCGGCAATGCGAATACCATCCATGGAGGCAGAAAGAATACCGCCCGCATAACCAGCCCCTTCACCCGCCGGATACAGGCCTGGCGTGTTGATGGACTGCCCGGCCTCATTGCGCGGAATACGCAGGGGTGAGGACGTACGGGTTTCAACCCCCGTCATCACCGCATCTTCCATGGCAAAACCCCGGATCTTGCGGTCAAACTTTGGCAGGGCCTCACGCAGGGCTTCCACTACAAAATCCGGCAGGCATTTTGAAAGATCGGTTGGGGTAACGCCCGGTTTGTAAGATGGCACCACATCCCCCAGCGTGGTGGAGGGGCGGCCTGCCAGAAAATCTCCTACACGCTGGGCGGGGGCGCGGTAATCCTTACCCCCCAGTTCAAACGCCTTGCGCTCCCACTGGCGTTGAAAGGCCATGCCTGCCAGCGGGTCATCGGGGTAATCCACACCGGGGCGCAGTTCCACCACAATGCCAGAATTGGCGTTACGCTCGGCGCGGGAATACTGGCTCATGCCGTTGGTGACCACCTGCCCTTCTTCCGAGGTTGCCGCCACCACGGTACCGCCGGGGCACATGCAAAAGGAATACACGCCCCGCCCGTTACTGGCATGGTGCACCAGCCGATATTCCGCCGCACCCAGCAGCTCATTACCTGCACTGGGGCCAAACTGCGCCACGTCTATAACAGATTGCGGGTGCTCTATGCGCACCCCAATGGAAAACGGCTTGGCCTGCATGGCCACATCTTCGGCCTGCAACATGGCAAACGTATCACGCGCACTGTGGCCCACGGCCAGAATAACGTGGTCGGAGTCTATAACCTCCCCATCAGCCGTGCGCACACCTTCTACCGCGCGGGTTTGCGGGTTGAGCACCAGCCCATCCACACGGGTTTGAAAACGGTATTCCCCACCAGCTTCCTCTACCTCGCGCCGGATGTGCTCCACCATGGAAACAAGGCGGAACGTGCCAATATGCGGGTGGGCCAGATACAGAATATCCTCCGGCGCGCCAGCCTTTACAAACTCCTCCAGCACCTTGCGGCCCAAAAAGCGCGGGTCTTTTACCTGACTGTACAGCTTGCCGTCAGAAAACGTTCCGGCCCCGCCTTCACCAAACTGCACGTTGCTTTCTGGTGTGAGTTCAGAGCGCCGCCACAGGGCAAACGTATCCACCGTGCGCTCGCGCACCACCTTGCCGCGTTCCAGCAACAGCGGGCGCAGGCCCATGCGGGCCAGCACAAGGGCGGCCATAAACCCGCACGGCCCGGCACCTATAACAATAGGGCGCTTGTATCCGGGCTTTGCCGCCAGTTCCGCCCCATTGGTAATGGGGGGCACCCACTCCATGTTGGGGGAAGGCTGCACGTGGTTATCCTTGGGGTGGGCCGCACGATAACGCGCCAGCACGGCGGCCTCGTCCTTCACGGTGCAATCCGCGGCATATACCAGCTTGATAGCCACGCGCTTGCGGGCATCGTGCCCGCGTTTGAACACGCTGTAATGCTCCAGCGCATCTGGGCTGATGTTCAGCCGCTCACAAATGGCCTGTGCCAGTGCCTGTGGCGAATGGTCGAGCGGAAGCCGTAATTCGGTCAGTCGGAGCATGCGCTGTGCCCTTACCTTTCAAGCAGCCGTGAAAAAAATCTGCTCTTTCCCTAGGCCGCTCCGCCGTGTGGCGCAATATTGGCTTGGTGGGTCACAAAAAAGATGTTGCCCTTCCATGCCTTTCTTAGCAGACATAAATAAGACAGACCGGGTTGGTCCTGTTAGCTTGCACCCACCCCGGCTATTCGTGTCCCATTCATTCAGGAATGCGCCTTTCCATGCCTTCGCCGCACGATCATACGCCACCTTCTCAGCCTGCGGGTTCTGCCTGTGGTCATGCACACCACACGCCGGGCCAGACAGACGGACACAGCCATGCAGAAGAAACCTGCACCGCAGGGCATGATCACGCAGCAGATACGCATGCGTGCAGCGCGGAAGATCATGACCACGCCCATGATGCGCATGATGATCACACCGGGCACGATCATGCAGCAGGTGGAAGCTGCGGGCATAGCCACGGTTTTGGGCACGCCCATGTGCATACCCCTTCCTCCTTCGGCAAGGCGTTTGCCATAGGTATTGCGGCCAACAGCCTTTATCTGGTGGCCGAGGCACTGTGGGGCTTTTTCTCACACTCACTCGCATTGCTGGCCGATGCGGGGCACAATCTTTCCGATGTGCTGGCACTGGCCGCGGCATGGATGGCGCAGCATCTTTCCCAACGCTCACCCTCTTTGCGGTTTACGTATGGGTTGCGCCGGTCTTCCATTCTGGCGGCGCTGGCCAATGCGCTGGTGCTCATGCTGGTAACGGGCGGCGTGGCGTGGGAGGCCATAACCCGGCTGTTTGACCCCGCCCCCGTAGCTGGCAAAACCATGATGATTGTAGCCGCCCTTGGCATTGTGGTGAACGGTGCCACCGCCCTGCTTTTTGCCTCCGGGCAGAAGGGAGACCTCAACATTCGCGCGGCCTTCATGCACCTTATGGCAGATGCCGTTACCTCCCTTGCTGTGGTGATAGCGGGCGGGCTGGTGTTGCTAACGGGCCTGAACTGGATAGACCCCGCCATAAGCCTTGCCATTTCCGTTGTGGTGGTGGCCAGCACGTGGTCCTTGCTGCGGGATTCGCTGGATATGGCGCTGGATGCCGTGCCCCGCACAGTGGATGCCGGGGCCGTGGAGGGCTTCTTGCGCACGCTGCCCGGTGTGGCGGATTTGCATGATCTGCACATCTGGCCCATCAGCACCACGGAAACCGCGCTGACGGTGCACCTGGTGCGCACCTCCGCCCCGGCAGCAGACAATGATACCGCACTGCTGGAAAAAGCCGCCGCCGCCCTGCGTGAACGGTTTGGCATTGTGCACCCCACCTTGCAGATAGAAGCCGCAGATTACGCCCCCTCCTGCGCCTTAACAGACCCGCATACTGTTTGATACGCCAGCCCGCGCCCCCGCGCATTTTACGCCGCCACGCCAGCCAGAGTTGTTTTTTACGTGCCAGAACTTCCCCTTCCCTCCAGCAATCGCGGGATTGCTGTTGTCAGCCTTGGTGTCAGCTTTGTTGCACTGGGGCTGAAATATGCTGCCTATGCCACCAGCGGCAGCATTGCCCTGTATGCCGATGCGCTAGAAACCATCATTAACGTGGTGGCCGCCGCCGGAGGGTTGTGGGCGCTCAGCGTGGCCGAACTGCCCGCAGATACCAACCACCCCTATGGCCACCACAAGGCGGAATATCTTTCTGCCGTGGCAGAGGGCGCCTTGGTGGTGGTGACCGCTTTTGTCATTGGCGATGAAGCCGTGCATGGCTGGCTGCACCCCAACCCACCCAAGGCCCCGTGGCTTGGCCTGGGGCTAAACGCCCTTGCCACCGTGGTTAATCTGGCATGGGGGCTTATCATGCTGCGGGTGGGGCAAAAGCGCCGCTCCCCCGCACTGGTGGCAGGCGGGCAGCATGTGCTCTCCGATGTATGGACAGGCGTTGCCCTTGTGGTGGGTGTTACGCTTATTCCGCTTACCGGCTGGGTGCGGCTGGATGCCATTCTGGCAGGACTTTTGGCCATAAACGTGCTGCGCGTGGGCTGGGAAGTGATGCGCGAATCTGTTGCCGGGCTGATGGATGAAGCCCCCGAACCCGAAACAATGGATGAAATTCGCGCCATTATTGCCGCCAACGGCAAAGGGGCAATTGAGGCGCACGATATCCGCACCCGCATTGTGGGGGCTGTAACGTTTTTGGAGTTCCATCTGGTTGTGCCCGGCACCATGAGCGTAAACACCGCGCATGATATCTGTGACCGCATAGAAGCCGCCCTGCGCGCCAGCATGGGCAGCACGCTGGTGCATATTCATGTTGAGCCAGACACGCACGCCAAGCGCGAGGGCATTGTGTTCTGGAAAGGCCCGGCAGAAGCCTGCCCCGCACCCGATGCCCTGCCCGATACTGGAGCCCACGCATAATAAAAGCGGTGCTTGCCATAAATATTCGGCAATAAAGAACATCGCCTCTTTCATGTTGTGCATGAAATGCTACACTCGGCTGCATCCTTTTTTCCTGCCCTTTATGCCTTTACGGATGCCGCCCATGCCCGCCAGCGTGTTCCCCACGACTGAATCCCTTCGTCATTTGCGAGAACATGCCAAAGCGGGCACCGTAAACTGGCGCAGAAAATTTATTTACTGGTCTGGCGCCATTATGGTGGGTGTGGTGGCCGTGGGCTTTGCCACGCTGGCCGATGCCGCCGCCCATGTGCGCGACCACATTTTAAAAATAAGCCCGTTGCTGATGTTGCTGGTTACCCCTGGTGGGCTGGCACTTTCTACGTGGCTGACGCGCACATGGTTTAGGGGCGCACAGGGCAGCGGTATTCCGCAGGCCATTGCGTGCATGCACCTCAACAACATTACCATTGTTGATAAAGTGCTCTCCCTGCGCATTGCCTTTGCCAAAATCCTGCTGACATGCCTTGGCCTGCTTTCTGGCGCCTCCATTGGCCGAGAAGGGCCAACCGTGCAGGTGGGTGCTTCCATCATGCACACGGTGGGGCATTACATGGGCATTACAGACCTCACCCGCCAACGTGCGCTGATTAAAGCCGGAGGGGCCGCAGGTGTGGCCGCCGCCTTTAACACCCCGCTTGCTGGCATTGTGTTTGGCATTGAGGAACTGGCTCATTCTTTTGAACAACGCACCAGCGGCACCATGCTGACTTGTGTGGTCATCTCCGGTGTTACGGCTATCGCCCTTGTGGGCAACTATACTTATTTCGGGCACACCTATTCCTCCGTGCCGGTGGGCACAAGCTGGCTGGCCGTGCTGGCCTGCGGCATTATCGGCGGGCTGTGTGGGGGCGGGTTTTCTGCCCTTTTGGTGCGCATGTCTCGCGGTATTTCGGGGGCTTTTGGCACATTCATTACGCGCCACCCGGTGGCATTTGCCGCCCTGTGCGGGCTGGTGCTGGCCTTTATCGGGCTGATTTCTGGCGGCATGACATACGGCACAGGCTATGTGCAGGCGCGTGACATCATTATGGGGTCTGACCAGTATCCGGCCTCGTTTTTTGTGCTGAAACTGCTGGCCACCATTGTATCCTACTGTTCGGGCATTCCCGGCGGGCTGTTTGCACCCTCGCTTTCTGTTGGGGCGGGCATGGGTGGCTGGGTGGCGCAGTTTTTGCCCCATACCGCACCGGGGGCCGTGGTACTGTTGGGCACCGTGGCCTATTTTGCCGCGGTTACGCAGTCTCCCCTCACCGCCACGGTTATTGTGATGGAAATGTGCGATAACCAGCAGATCACCCTTGCCTTGCTGGCCAGCGCCTTTTTGGCTTTTGGTGTGTCCCGCACCCTGTGCAGCCACGCTTTGTATGGTGCGCTGGCTGTGCGTTTTGTGCGCACCACTGCCCCCAAACAGAGCAGCGCATCCGTGGTAACGGCCACAGATACCGCACGCCGCGCCTCATCCTCAAAGCAGAGCTGATGTGCCTCTGGGCTTGGGTTCTGGCCTAGAGCGCTCTGGCACCCTATATGTTGCAACAGTTGTTTGTACTGGAAAGGTTCATTCCCGATGTCCGACGCATCTTCAGCGCCTGCAAGCGCCGCCGCAGCTGATACCCGCATACCGGTTACCGTGCTGACCGGCTTTTTGGGCGCGGGCAAAACCACGCTGCTCAACCACATTCTCACAGCCGAACACGGCCGCAAATATGCCGTGGTGATTAACGAGTTTGGCGAACTGGGCGTGGATAACGATCTGGTTGTGGATGCAGATGAAGAAGTGTTCGAAATGAACAATGGCTGCATCTGCTGCACCGTGCGCGGAGACCTGATCCGTATTTTAAACGGGCTGATGAAACGCCGCGGCAAGTTTGATGGCATTATTGTAGAAACCACCGGCCTGGCAGACCCCGCCCCCGTGGCCCAGACCTTTTTTGCCGATGAAGATGTGCGCGCAAAAACCAAGCTGGATGCCGTGGTAACGGTGGTGGATGCCAGCAACTTCCTAACCACGCTGAAGGAAAGCCCCGAAGCGCACGAACAGGTTGCTTTTGCGGATGTAATTATCCTGAACAAGACAGACCTTGTAGATGCCGCCGAGCTGAAGGCGGTGGAAGATGCCATCCGCAAGATTAACGCCGTAGCGCCCATCTACCCCGCCAAAAAAGGCAACGTGAAGCTGACAGACGTGATGGACCGTGGCGGGTTTGATCTGGAACGCGTTTTGGAAAACACCCCGGATTTTCTGGAACACACGCCAGAACACCACCATGAAGGGGATATCACCAGCGTTTCCCTTACCGTCAAGCAGCCGTTGGATGCCGGGCGCTTTCAGGCATGGATTGGCGCATTGTTGCAGGAAAAGGGCGGCGATATCCTGCGCACCAAGGGCATTCTGGATTTTGCAGGCCAGCCCGACCGCTTTGCCTTTCAGGCCGTGCACATGATGGCGGATGGAGACAACATCGGCCCGTGGAAGAAAGATGAACCGCGTGAAAGCCGCCTTGTGTTCATTGGTCGCAACCTCAACCGGCCCCAGCTGCGCCGCGGGCTTGAAAGCTGCATTGCCGCATGAGCACCGAGACACAAACCCTGCGCGGCCTTATTGAAAAACGCGGTGCGCACATCAAGGTGGAAGGTGAAATTACCGCCTGCGCCGCCACGCGGGATAACAACCGCTTTGCCTTTACCACCGGTGAAGGTGATGTGGTGGTGGTGCACCGTGAGGACCAGCTTACGCCAGAGGCATGGAACACCTATGCCGTGCATGATGGCCCTGCCCTCTCCCTTTCTGCCGATACGCTGCCCGATTGCTTTTTAACGGGCGGTGATGATGGCCGCCTGTGCCGCCTTGATCCATCTGGCGAGATTGAGGAACTGGGCAAGGGCCGCCGCTGGGTGGAACATATTACCACCTATGTAGATGCCAAATCTGCCGTGATTGCCGCCGCTGCGGGCAAAAATGTGGAACTGCGCGATGCCACGGGCCGCACCGTAACCCGCACGCTGGAACATCCCACCACCGTGGGCGGCATTGTGTTTGACCCCAAAGGCAAGCGCATTGCGGTTTCGCACTACAATGGTGTTTCCGTGTGGTTCACCCAATCCAAGGATGGCAAGCCACGCCAGTTGGAATGGAAAGGCAGCCACCTTGATATTGCCATGCACCCGGCGGGTGATGCCGTAGTCACCGCCATGCAGGATAATGACCTGCACGGCTGGCGGCTGGCCGATGGCCACAACATGCGCATGAGCGGCTACCCCACCAAGGTGCGCTCGCTCTCCTTTTCCAAAAACGGCAAATGGCTGGCCACCAGTGGGGCTGACATCGTTGTGATGTGGCCGTTCTTTGGGGGTGGCCCCATGGGCAAACCGCCCATGGAACTGCCGGGCGCAGGCGGTGCGCTGTGCACCCGCGTGGCTTTTCATCCAGAGCAGGAGGTTGTGGCCGCTGGCTTTGCGGATGGTACCGTTGTAATGATGGAACCATCTACCCAGCGGGTTCTGCCCGTATCATTGGGCAAGGCGGGGGCCATTACGGCGCTGGCCTATAGCCCAGATGGCTGCACGCTGGGTTTTGGCACCGAGGAAGGTGTAATTGGTGTGGTGGATTTAGCCGCTTCCTGATTACGCCGACTTCGGTCATCAAAACGGCGCGTACCACGGTAGAACACAATAAACGGGTGCGTGAGATCAACAAGTAGTGGATTGCACGGCACTCCTCCGCACCGCATGGTGCGGAGCAAGGGGGATATTGTGGGATGAGTGATCGGTTTCGGGTGGTTATTGTTGGCGGCGGTGTTGCAGGCATGGCTATTGCAACGCGGCTGGGCAACAGCCTTGGGCGCTCCGGCAAGTTGGATATTACATTGGTGGACAAGGGCTTCAGCCATGTGTGGAAGCCCATGTTGCACTGCTTTGCCGCAGGCACGGCCAAAAACGAGAATGACCGCATCACCTTTATCTCCCACGCTGCGGCGCATGGGTTCCGCTTCTGCTATGGTGAAATTGCCGGGATAGACCGCGCCGCCAAGCGCCTGAAGCTGGCCCCGCTGGAAGAAGAAGACCACGAGGTGCTGCTGGATGAGCGGTATCTGGATTACGATGTGCTGATTTTTGCCATTGGCAGCCGCGCGAACGATTTTGGCACGCCGGGCGTGGTGGAAAACTGCATCTTCCTGGACAACATTGTAGAAGCCAACAATTTTAACGAGCGCTTCCGCCATGCGGTTATTCAGGCCTATGGCCGGGGTTCTCCGCTGGATATTGCCATTGTGGGCGGTGGCGCCACGGGCGTGCAGCTTGCGGCAGAACTGCACAAGGCGCTGGATATTGGCTCCCTTTACAACTTCACGCCTGTTACGCCGGAAATGCGCGTCACATTGCTGGAAGCCGGGCCGCGTATTCTGCCTGCCTTCCCCGAAAACGTGTCCGCCGCCGCGCAAAAGCAGCTTGAAGCGCTCAAGATCAAAGTGCTCACCAGCACAATGGTGAGCGGTGCGGATGAGCACGGCTTTATGCTTAAAGATGGCACCCGTGTGGATGCGCAGTTCCGCGTTTGGGCGGCTGGCGTAAAGGCCCCGGATGTGACGCGCCAGATGGATGGTCTGGAATGTGGGCGTGGTGGCCAGTTTTTGGTGCGCCCCAATTTGCAGACCACGCTGGATGACAGCATTTTTGCTGTGGGCGATTGCGCCTTTATTAGCGATAGCCCGCTTGCCCCCACCGCACAGGTGGCCCGCCAGCAGGCACATCATCTGGCACGCTATCTGCCGGGCTTTATCTTTAACAAAAAGCCCGTGCCCGCCTTTAAGTTCAAAAACCGTGGGGCCATTGTGGCTTTGGGGGATTACAACGGCTGGGGCGCTTTTGCAGATGGCAAAACCTTTGGCGGCGGCTTTATGCACGGCCTTAGCGCACGGCTTGGCCATATGGCGCTGTACCGGCAACATCAGTTTGAACTGTATGGGCCATTCCGCGGCATGATTGCCTGCTTTACGGATTGGCTGGATGGCTTTGTGCGCCCACCCGTGCGGATGGACTAAGCTAAAACTTAACACCGCCCATAAATACGCGGTTTATAAAAAAGCATTCCCGCACCGGCCTGTTTAAAACATCAGCCAGTGCGGGAACCTGATAACGCAAACCTGCCACACAGGGGCGGCCCACCCGTATAAGAGCCAGACCAGACAGGTTCACCGCATCCTGCCTGCCCCCTGTATTTTTAAAGCGCCTGCTTTGTGTGTTGGATAAACCCCACAATGCGGGCCTTTATGCACCCTGCCGTGCCAACAGCTTTTCTATCCGGCTATCTGATTAGTCCAGATACTTAGCCTTGCCTTCATTCAGCAGAGTAATGAAGGAATCACTTGTCATTTCCTCCACCTTGCCTGCGCTATCTTTCAACCGCACCTTGCTGTCACCATCATTGATAACACCCAGCATTTCGTATTTGGTGCTGTCGATCTGTACCGTTTTATTTTTCGTGCTCATCAATCTATCTTTCATGGCGGGGTTAAACACCCCGCCTGTTTTTTCAGCCTGCCTTAATGGCAATCTGGCGTTCTGCCGGTTTGGCTTCCGCTTTTTTGGGCATGGTTACTGTCAGCACACCGTTTTTGATGGTGGCAGAAATTTTATCCACGTCCACATCTTCAGGAATGGCAAAGGAATCTTCAAAAGCGGCAAACTGGCGGCCTGCAACGTGGTGCTTTGTGCCTTCTTCCAGTTCTGGCTTTTTCTTTTCGCCACTAATGGTCAGCAGCCCGTTGGCTGTGCCCAGCTTGATGTCATTTTCAGAACAGCCCGGCACTTCCGTGGCAACCACGTAAGCACTGGCATTTTCTGTAATATCGGTGGCACCCAAGCGGCTTGTGGCTGCTGCGGCCCCTTCTGGTGTTTTAAAATCTTCAAACAAACGGCTCATCTGCCGCTGCAGAACAGAAAACGGATCTGCCACCCGTACAGTGCCAACAGGAACGCGCACAACTGGGGAGCGGCCCGTATTCACATAACTGGTCATTTTATCCTCCTTGTTCTGGCACAAGGGCCCGGCACGCGGCACCCTTGTGATCACGCTTAGGAGTATCACCGCTTTCTGATCGCCCCTCCCTTGATCCAGATCAATTTTACATGCCCTGATTCAGCGTGCCGGAAATGCGTGCATGTCATAACATCGCTTCCCATATCTAAAGAACAATGCAGCGTTTTTAACAAACAATATGCAGATGCCCTCTACACTTTACGTATAGAAGGCATCTGCATGATCGGGCGTATTGGGGAGATTTTGGGGGTTAGGCTGTAGCGTCCATCCGGGCCATGCTCAGCGCGGCTTCGGGGTCTTTTACAAACACGGCAATGGCTTTGTTAACATCTGTTGCGCGTTCAAGCTGCGGCAGATGGCCTGTTTCTTCATACACCGTTACGGGAATAACATCTGGCAGGCCAGATGCGTTGGAAACAGAAAGAATTTCATCTTCCTTGCCCCAGAAAATCTGGGTGGGTGTTTCCGCCCCGGCCAAGACCGGGCGCAGATCATCCGCCTGATGCCCGTTGGGGAAGCACGCCTTGGCAATAACGTGCAGGGCATCACGCGCACCATCCAACCGGCGGGCACGTAGCACGGCATCCACCATCTTCCGGCCCACAAGGGCTTTGTTATGCACCAGCATTTGCAAAACAGCTTTCATATCGCGGCTGCTTTCACTATCCACAAACGCGCTGATGAAATCTGAATTCACATCCTTGCCCAACCCGGCGGGGGCCAGAAGGTTCAGGCTGGCAACCTGATCGGGGTGGTCTCGCAGCAGGGTCAGCGCAATGCCGCCACCCAGAGAATGGCCCACCACATGGGCTTTTTCTATTTTAAGGGTTTTCAGCAATTCGCTCACCACACCGGCCAAAAACGCCAGCGTGCCTGTGCCCACGTTTTTGGAGGAAGCCCCATGCCCCGGCAGGTCAAACGCAATCACGCGTCTGTCTGCGGCCAAGGCATCCTGCGTGAGCAGCCAGTTGCTAATATCTCCGCCAAAACCATGCACCAGCACAATGGGCGTGCCCGTATGTGTGCCCACATCACGCACATTCAGCGTGTGTTCCCCCACCGTTACCGGCTTGGGTTCCCCGGCGTTGGCATCCTCCGTGGCAGCGGCATCCTGCGGGTTTTCGGCATGAAAGTTCTTGATAAAGGCTTCAATATCCACATCGGGCGTTTCGGCATCAGCCAGCACGCCAATCAGTGCGCCCACGGGCAGGGTTTCCCCCGCCTCTGCCACCTGTTTGCGCAGCACACCTGCGGCGGGGCTTTCATAACTGCTGGTAATTTTGGTGGTTTCAATATCCGCCAGTTCATCACCCTGCTGCACGCTCTGGCCAACTGGCACCGTCCATGATGCCAGCTTGCCTTCTGTCATGGCCAAACCGAACTTGGGCATGGTGAGGGCTGTAATGGTGTTGGACATGGCTTATGCAACCTTCTGTTTCTGGCTGGAAGTAATGGAGCGCACCGCAGCGGCAATTTTATTTGCATCTGGCATGTACAGCTTTTCCAACGGGGTGGAAAACGGCACTGGCGTATGCGGCGGCACCACACGGCGGATAGGTGCCTTGAGGCTGAAAAACGCTTTTTCCGCCACAAGGGCAGAAATATCGCACGCCATGTTGCAGCGCGGGCTGGCTTCATCCACCACCACAAGGCGGCCGGTTTCGGATACGGATTCCAAAATGGTTTCCTCATCCAATGGGGATGTGGTGCGTGGGTCTATTACCGTGCAGCCAATGCCCTGCTTTTCCAACTCATCCGCTGCGGCGTTGGCCATGCTCACCATGCGGCCAATGGCCACAATGGTGACATCTTCACCTTCGCGCGTAACGTTCGCTTCACCAAACGGAATGGTGTAGGCCTCATCAGGCACATCTTCCTCATCATCATACATCACCTTGTTTTCAAGGAAGATCACGGGGTCATCATCCCGGATGGCTTCTATCAGCAGGCCCTTGGCCTCGTACGGTGATGACGGGATAACAACCTTAAGCCCCGGAATATGCGTAAACAGCGGGTACAGCGCCTGGCTGTGCTGAGCCGCCGCACTAAACCCTCCGCCATACATGGCCCGGATAACCAGCGGCGTGGTGGCCTTGCCGCCAAACATGTAGCGGAACTTGGCCGCCTGATTCATGATCTGGTCCAGACAACAGCCCACAAAATCTACAAACATCAGCTCGGCCACGGGGCGCAGGCCGGTGGCGGCCGCACCTGCCGCGGCACCAATGTAAGAGGCCTCGGAAATGGGCGTGTCCAGCACACGGTCATCTCCAAATTCTTCCCACAGCCCTTTGGTCACACCCAGCACGCCGCCCCAGGCATCTGTAATGCCCGCAGTGCCGCCACGGCCCCCGGCAATATCTTCCCCCATCAGGATCACCCGTGGGTCACGCCGCATTTCCTGCCGCAGGGCTTCGTTAATGGCCTGTCTGAAACTTTTCTTACCCATTGTTCTGGTTCCCGTTTGCCTGTGTGGCTGAAAAACTGGTGGAGGGGTTAGTACCGCGCATACACATCGGCCATCAGGTCTTTGTCCTGCGGCCACGGTGCCTGTTTGGCGGTTACAACCGCGCTTTCCACCTCATCCGCCACGGCGGCGTCTATTTCATCCATATCGCCTTCGGGCAGCAGGTTTTCCGCCACCGCGCGGGCGCGAAACTTTTTGAGGCAATCATGATCTTTCTTTTGCTCGGCCACTTCTCCGGCCTTGCGGTAGGTCATGGCATCGCCTTCAAAGTGCCCATACCAGCGGCTGAGATGCACATGCAGCATCACCGGCCCTTCGCCAGAGCGTGCGTGATCTATGGCGGCGCGGGCTGTTTCATACACATCAAAAAAGTCATCCCCTTCGCAGGAGAAATACGGCAGACCAAACCCGGCGGCCCTGTCCTTTTGCGTGCCTGCACAGGCATAGGCTGCGCCTGTGGCCTCGCCATATCCGTTGTCTTCCACCACAAACACGGCGGGCAGATGCCATACGGAGGCAAGGTTCATGCTTTCCAGCGTGGTGCCCTCGTTAGAGGCTCCATCACCAAAAAACGCTACGGCCACACCGTTGTCCTTAAGCGTTTTGTGCGAAAGTGCTGCCCCGCAAATAAGCGGCGGGCCACCACCCACAATGCCATTGGCCCCCAGCATGCCCTTGGAAAGATCCGCAATATGCATGGACCCTCCCTTGCCCCGGCACACACCGGTATGGCGGCCATAAATTTCGGCCATCATGCCGCCCACTTCCACGCCCTTGGCAATGCAGTGCCCGTGGCCACGGTGGGTGCTGGCAATGGTATCGTTATCTGTAAGGTTGGCGCACACCCCAACGGCCGAGGCTTCCTCGCCGCAATAAAGGTGCACAAAGCCGGGAATTTCCCCTGTGGCAAATTCCACGTGCAGGCGTTCTTCAAAAACACGAATGGTACGCATGCTCCGATACGCACGCAGTAGGGCTTCTCTTGAAATCTGAACCGACATGTTCTGCCTGACCTTTCCATACATCTGCACAGCGTTACACGGGTGCCAACGTAGGGAGGAAAGGCGGCGTTCCGGCCTATAGGGGCTAATCTATATTATTAACGCATATGTGATATTACTATTTCAATATAATAACGTGTTTTCAGGCAGTTAGCCTCACGCTTTTGCGAACAGTTCGCAATGTTTGTCATGAAAGCGTCACGCACAATGGGCCAGCAAGGGGCTAAAGGACTGCTCATCCTGTTTGGAGGAGAAGCAGACAATGTGTGCTGAACCAGTTACTGCAATGCAGCCCGATGCACATAAGCCCAAGTGGCGCGAAGCCGTGCGTGAGCGCTGGCGCACCACTTTGCTCTATGTGTGGGAACGTAACGGCACCCCGCACCCGTATGCAGCCCTGCCGCATACCGCACGCCGCAAGGTGTGTGCAGGTGCACGCCCTGCTACAGCGGCCCATGGGGCCGGCAAGCCGGCCCACGCCGTCTGAACCCTGACAGCAGGACGGGAAAAGGTCTGCTTTTCCCCTATAGAGTGAAATTGACAGTCAGGAAAAATCCATGTCCGGCACGTTGCTGAGTCCGGCTGCCGCACCACGCCCCAACATGAAGGGAGGCACCAACCAAGCCTTCCGCATGTTCTTTATGGGTGTGGTGACGGCAGCCCTTGTTTTTGTAGGGTATAGTGTTCTGGCAGACCTGCGGTCTGCTGGTGAAAACGGCATGGCCATTGGGGCCTTTGCACTGCTGGCTCTGGCGCTTTTGATTGCGCTGGGCTTTGAATTTGTAAACGGCTTTCATGATACGGCAAACGCCGTGGCCACCGTTATTTACACCAACAGCCTACCCCCACTGGTGGCGGTTGTGTGGTCTGGCATGTGGAACCTTGCTGGCGTTCTGGTTTCATCCGGGGCGGTGGCGTACAGTGTTGTCACACTTCTGCCAGTAGAGCTTATCCTGCAGGTTGGCAGCGGTGCCGGCCACGCCATGATTTTTGCCCTGCTGCTTTCCGCCATTATCTGGAACCTGGCCACATGGGCCTTTGGTATTCCCAACAGCTCCTCCCACGCTCTGGTGGGGTCCATTCTGGGTGTTGGGTTTGCCAACCAGCTTATGTCTCCTGCCGGTAGCGCCCTGTATGGGGTGGACTGGTCTCAGGTACGCAAGGTGTTTTCCGCCCTGCTGTTCTCCCCCGTTTGCGGCTTTGTGCTGGCTGCGGGCATGTTGATCCTGATGCGTCTGGTTATTCGCAACGCGGCCCTGTATCGTGCGCCAGAGGGTGATGCCCCGCCGCCGCTGTGGATCCGTGGTTTGCTGGTGGGCACCTGCACGGGTGTTTCCTTCTTCCACGGCAGTAACGATGGGCAGAAGGGCATGGGCCTTATCATGCTTATTCTTATTGGTGCGGCCCCCACGGCATATGCGCTTAACCGCGCCATGCCAGATGACATGATGCCCGCCTTTGTGCAGACCGCACAGCAGGCCGCCCATGTGTTTGAAGTGCACGGCTCTGCTGCCCCCAGCCTGCCAAGTGCAGAAGAAGCCCGCGCACAGGTAACAGATGCGCTGCGCACCAAAACAGTGGCCCGCCCGGAAATCTATTCCGCCCTTGGCGTGCTGTCTGATGATATTGCACAGTCTGTTGGCAGCTATCATTCCCTGCAGGCCATTCCGGCTGCTGCTGGGCCAAACGTGCGCACAGACATGTATCTGGTGGCAGAAGCCGTGCGCAACATGGGCAAGGTTTCCGGTTTTACGGGTGATGAAAGTGCCGAGCTAAGCAAGTTTATGGGCCAGCTTAACGCAGGCACACGCTTTATTCCCACATGGGTTAAAATTGCCGTGGCGCTGGCTCTGGGCCTTGGCACCATGGTGGGCTGGAAGCGCATTGTTGTCACCGTTGGTGAAAAAATTGGCAAAACCCATCTGACCTACGCACAGGGTGCTGCGGCAGAACTGGTAGCCATGGGCACCATTGGCCTGGCAGAACGCTATGGCCTGCCGGTTTCCACCACGCACATCCTTTCCAGCGGTGTGGCTGGCACCATGGTTGCCGGTGGCGGTGGCCTGCAATGGGCCACCCTGCGCGCCATGGCCATGGCGTGGGTGACAACCCTGCCCGCCGCCATGCTGATCAGCGGTGTGCTTTACTTCATCTTCCGCCACATCTTCTAATAAACCAGAGCGGGGCACCCCAAAGTGCCCCGCTCTTTGCTTGAGGGCCTTAGATATGACAGATCAGGCAACAGATACCCTTCGCGCTGCGGAACATGAACGTGAGCGGATGCGCCAGGAAATTATTGATGACCTGGACGAAGAAATAGAACTGGAATTGCAGGAAGACGGGCTGGACGGCAGCATTTCCGAATCTGAAAACGCCTTCCGCCGTGA
Source organism: Acetobacter pasteurianus (assembly GCF_009914215.2). Lineage (NCBI taxonomy): Bacteria > Pseudomonadati > Pseudomonadota > Alphaproteobacteria > Acetobacterales > Acetobacteraceae > Acetobacter > Acetobacter pasteurianus. The sequence goes on from NZ_CP039846.2 coordinate 646,912, forward strand.
GTATTTTCGGGAACTGGTGCGCCTGCAAACCGAACTGGTGAAGTTGCAGGATTGGGTGCAGGCCACCGGCCAGCGCATTGTGGTGCTGTTTGAAGGGCGCGATGCCGCAGGCAAGGGCGGCGTGATCAAACGCATTACCCAGCGGCTAAACCCCCGCATCTGCCGCGTGGCCGCCCTGCCCGCCCCAACAGACCGTGAAAAAACGCAGTGGTATTTCCAGCGCTATGTGGCACACCTGCCTGCCGCGGGTGAGATCGTGCTGTTTGACCGTAGCTGGTATAACCGCGCCGGTGTGGAACACGTGATGGGCTTTTGCACCGATGAGGAATACGAAGAATTCTTCCGCTCTGTACCGGAGTTTGAGCGCATGCTGGTGCGCAGCGGCATCAAGCTGGTGAAATACTGGTTCTCCATCACCGATGATGAGCAGGAAGCCCGCTTCCGCGCCCGTATGGAAGACCGACTGAAGCAGTGGAAGCTCAGCCCCATGGACCTTGAAAGCCGCCGCCGGTGGGAAGCCTACACAAAGGCCAAGGAAACCATGCTGGAAAAATCCAGCATCGAGGAAGCCCCGTGGTGGGTTGTGCAGGCCGTGGACAAAAAGCGCGCGCGCCTGAACTGCATTAACCACCTGCTCTCTCTGGTGCCTTACAAACCTGTACCCCGCCCGGAAGTGGTGCTGCCCCCGCGCGTATATCACGCTGATTACGAACGCCAGCCCACACCAGACGCCATGATCGTGCCCGAAATCTACTAATCTGCGCGGGCAGGAACGTGTTGTGAGTTCACGGTTTTTATTAAATTGTGAACTCACATGTTCCGAGAGTTTTTCTTGCCTTTACAAAAGAAAAACTAAAATTTTCGTGAAAAAATATGTCTTTTCTTTGGTGTTGCAACAAAGCCACGCCAACACCTCCAAAATAAATAAAAACAACCTTAAACAAACATAAATTCGTTTGTAATAAATACTTATAAAATAAATTTTATGTTTGTTTATTTTTCAAATATCAATCAGCAATAACAAATATATTAACTTAATAAATTTAAATATAAGCAATTATATATTTTATATTTATCTTACATAAAAGAAAACAATTCCATAAAGCGCATTTTACAATAACATTATGTATTGTTTCTTTTAATATAACAGAAAATGCTTGCAGAATCCTGACGTGAATCTATATGTTGCTAATTGCTTAACTTTTTTGAGGTGCTTTATGGCAACTGATACATGGACTGGCGCTGCCGGTGACGGGAACTGGAATACCGCAGGCAACTGGTCCGATGGTGTTCCGACATCAGATTCTGACGTGGTAATTAATACGGACACCACCCAGAATCAGGCCATTACTATTTCAGGATACACAGAAATCGGTTCTCTTACCGTTTCTGGTACAACGGGCCTTACCATTCAGGGGTCAAGTTATTCCGATGATTTGATAATTGATAACAACGTCAGCCTGGATAACGATAGCGGCGGCGTGCTGTTTTCTTCCCTTATTGCAAACATTAGCGGAAATGTTACCGGTAGTGGTGCTACAGTTATTATTAAGGAAGCCACCGTTCAGGTGAGCGGTACTTATGACCCAGTCACCTCCTTCTGGCCGGTTCGTAACAGCACTATGCCCAACACGCTCTCGTTAACGGGCGCACAAAAATCCCTTGGAACTGTCATTAATTTCTCCACCAATGACATGATTACATTCGGTGGGCGTGGTGATAACCAGATCGCCCTCAAATGGATTTCAACGGGTGACAATACGTACGAAGTTGTTAACGCAGCAGACCCTACCGATGTGCTCATTCAGTCCGCCACTCTGGTGGCTGGTGAAGATCCAAGCCGGTTCTCGTATGATGATGAATCCGGCACCATCAACTGCTTCCTTGCTGGCTCCCTGATTGAAACACCAGAAGGCCTGCGCAAGATTGAAGATATGCAGGTTGGTGATGCCGTTTGCGTTTATGCAGATGGTAAACAGGAAGTCAGCCACGTGACATGGGCAGGCCATGCCTCTGTGCAGGTCAACACCGCCCTGAAGCAGGATGAAGCCGGTTACCCCATCCGCATTGTGGCCAATGCTCTGGCAGACAACGTGCCCAGCACAGACCTGCTGATTACGCCCGAACACTGCCTGTTCTTTAACGGCAAGTTTGTGCCCGCGCGCATGCTGGTAAATGGTGGTTCCATTTTCTATGATACCTCCATTACATCTTACGAATACTACCACATTGAAACCGCGCAGCATTCCGTCATCATGGCAAATGGTGTGCTAACGGAAAGCTATCTGGATACGGGCAACCGTGCCGCCTTCCAGCAGTCTGGCACAGTTGTAAGCATTGGCCGCAGCACCCCCGCAAAAAGCTGGGCGCACGATGCCGCAGCCCCTCTGTGCGTAGATCGCGCATTTGTGGAACCCCTGTTCCATGCGCTGAACTATCGCAAAAACAGCATTGCCGGGTGCCACGCTGCCCCCGCAGCCGTTGAAACAACCACAAACCCTGATCTGCATCTGGTGACGCAGTCTGGCGCCATTGTACACCCCATGCGCCGCACCACACACCAGTACAGCTTTATGCTGCCGCCCAACACGCAATCTGTGCGCATTGTCTCCCGCGCCAGCCGCCCGGCGGATGTAATTGGCCCGTTTGTGGATGACCGCCGTTACATGGGCGTTGCCATTGCAGACATTCAGCTTCTGTCTGCCGATGACAAGCACACCATCACGGCCCATCTGCAGGCTGAAAAACCCGCTGGTTGGTACGCCGCAGAACCCGCAGGCTGCGTATGGACAAATGGTGATGCCGTGCTGCCGCTGGATGGGTATCTGACCCACGGCAACATGGGCATGCTTTCCCTGACCTTACAGGCCGGTGGCCCCTACATTGTGGAATACCATAAAGAGGCAGAAGCACAGGCACACTCTGCCTGATTTTCTACCGTATTAAGGTATGCAGGCCCTTGGCGTAAGCTTTGGGCCTGCCTGCTTTTAGCGGGGTGCCTTTGGCCATGTGCTAGTTCAACACATGGCCATTTGCCACTTTGGTTACAAAGTCATTGCCAATCTGGGCCACGGCTTTTTCACTGGCCTGCACCATGGCGCGCTTGAGTGCGCCGCAGCTACCGGCCACCGTGTTGCTGCCCTGCCCGGTAATGGGCACCACCTGCACTGGCTGGCCCTGTGCGTTCAACACCTGCACAGTGCCTTTAAGCGTGGTGTCTACCGTGTATTTGTTATCCCACATGCCGCCCTTAACGCTCACCTGCTCATCCGCCGTTTGCAGGGAAAGGGCCAGCGTATAACCGTGAGAGAGCGGGGTGTCCTGCTGTGCATGGGCAAAGCTGGAATGAATGGCCTGCTGCAACCGCTCTTCGGCAGAAGCGCCAAGATCTGTGGTGTAATTTACGCCAAGGCTGCACGCTATTTGCGCATTCTGCTTGGCAAAACCCGGTGCAAAACTATAGGCCACCGGCGTTTGCACCAAATGCTGCACTGGCAGATCCTGAATGGGAAAGGAGGCCTCGTTAAGCGCAATGCGAGAACTGCACGCCCCCAAAAGCAACGCCAAAGCCATCAGGCACGCACCGTTTTTACCGGCCATAACCAGACCTCCGTTTGAATAAAACCAGAACGGAGGCAATACAAGCAGCGTTATCCGCAAATAAGAAATAGTTTTTTAGTGACCAGTTCTGTCCTATTTCTCTCTAAAACGTGAATCACGCAGTTGTTATATTTTATATTTACCGAAATATATCCCTTCATCACTGTAGAGCCATGCTGCCGTTTAGCGTGTTCCACACAGGCCAGAAGAGCACCACATATGGTATATTTTCAGCGTAATCATTTTAAAAAATTAGAGACGTTTCAAAATCAAGAACCGTGGCATTCGGATACTGCTTTGTTCCACCTGGCCGCCAAATATATTGTAACCCTGGACGCACAAGCAGCCACGGGGATGGCCGCCAGCCGTAATTGATTTCAAAACCATGTTCAAATGTTGGCACAGGTACATTTTGCCCAACAGATCGTAAATAGCGTGCGTAATGGGCAATGCTGGAGTTCACCACCATAAACTTTCCGCCAATACTCAATGTATCATTGGGCCTGTTGGTGAATGTGCCTTTGCGAATAAGCCCCCATGTTGCAAAATATGGAAAAGGCGCTGTTTGTGCATCTCCCCACACAAAGCTGCCAAAGGCAACAACTCCCCTTTCCGGGCTGTGCCTATCGCGCTCAATCATTTGGTCACCTTCAAACCACACACCATAACGGCCTTTAATGCTTTGGTCCGGCCAGTTCAGATACTGGGTGCCTGCAGGCGCAAACATGGTGATTTTTTGTATGGCTGTTTTAACTTTTGTGGTTTCCCAATATCCACCAATTCTTATATTTCCGGGGTAAGCACCTTCTACGTCTGTGCCGCCATGTTTCCAGCCCAGCTGTACCGGAAAATAAGTGCCAACAGTATTATGCAACCACATTTTCCAGCCATTATGGCTGTTGCCTATTGTATTATCCACATTATAGACACCAAACGAGACCAGAATATCATCCCGGCCCGTAGGATATAACTTGATATATGCACCAGGATGAGCACTAGGATAATACCCATAGCCTGAATTGAAGGCGAGAGATTGCGGCATGCCACAAATGGCGTTGCTCTGGAACTGGCAGTAGATAGAAAAATTCCAGTGCGTTGTTGATTGCGCAAAATCATTTTCTGTATTCACCCAACCCAGCTCTGTATCAACATAGTTTGTAAACTGATGTTCCAAAGAAAGGCGTGTCAGGCGCACCGTTTGCCCAGTACCATAAATTTCCTGCACAGAGTTTAAGGCTGGCAGCACAGTGTTCAGCCCCAGACCTGAACGTTGGGTGACCAGAAAATGAAGAATCCCGATGTTATATTGAAGAAGTTTTCTAAAATCTATATCAACACCCACGGCAATTTCATGAGCATAGCGCACGGCTTTTGTCTTGCCGCCAGCAGGGTTGCCTGCTGTATCCTGAAAATAATGGCCTGAAAACACAACACCACGCTGTGCCAGCCGATGGCGCAACCCCCACCAATCTCCTGTCATATTGTCCTGATCAAACCAGATTTTTTGAGATGATGTTTGTAAAACATGCTTTTCTATAGGCTTATTTTGTATTCCATTATTATTGGATACTTCTTCTTTTTTCTCAGATTTTTCCGCAACATCTGGGCTTGTAAAGTAAAGTGCTTTTGGCTCTTTCCCCGTGCGGGACTGCCAATAATATTCAGACAATTCAGGACGACGAGAACGTGCCTCCCCCTTGGAAGGCAGAAGAGCGAGGCACGCAAGTGCACCAACGGTAAGAGAGACTTCTCGCATAACCGCTTCCTTATTATTGTTATATTGGTATTCAATCGCGCAAAAAATTATTTACTACGATTGAAATAAGAAAAAGCCCCAAAATAGATAACAACAAGATAACAAAGGGCAGGTATAACAAAAGCGATATTCAGGCTGCTGATATCTGCCAAACGCCCCGTTAAAACCGGCACAAGAGCGCCCCCAACAATAGCCATGCAAATAAGCCCCGAGCCTTCAGATGCACGTGCCCCCAGATTCATGGATGTCAGGGAAAAAATAAGCGGGAACATAACAGAATTACATAACCCAACAGCCAGCATGGCCCAACCTGCTATGCCCCCTGTTGTAAGAATGGAAAGAATAACAAGAAAAAATGCGCCACTGCCATAGACAGCCAGCAAAACTGATGGCGTTATTGCACGCAGAAAGATAATGCCCAGCAACCGCCCACATAGCAAACCACCCCAATAAAATGCCAGATGCTTGCCTGCTGCTGCTGCCGTAAGATGTAATGTATTTGGTAAAACAAGATAATTTACCAAAAGGCTGCCAATGGTAACTTCTGCACCAATGTAGAAAAACATTGCAGCAACACCAAGAGAAAACTTTTTATCTCTGAACAGTTCAACTGCATTGAGAATACTTTCTTCGCTACAATAATCTTCTTTCAATTTCTTGCGGTTTATCCATGTCAGGAATGACCACACAGCAACAAGACTTGCCACAAGGCCATAACAGACACTGATGTTGACTGCACCTTCCGATATGTTCTCCCTAGAAAAATAAGCGCTTATCTTTCCCAGCAGACTATCTGCGGAATGGTGTGTAAGAATAATCATGGCCCCAAGATAGGGTGCAACAACAGTTCCCAAAGAATTGCACGCATGTGCAAAAGTAAGGTGGGTGGAAACATTTTTTCTGGTACTTAATGAAATTACCAAAGGGTTTGCCGTAACCTGTACAATGGTAATTCCGGCAGCCACAATAAAAAGCGCCAATAAAAAAACAATAAATCTGCCAGACCATGTTGCAGGAATAAAAGAGACGCATCCCAACGCAATAAGGTTAAGTCCCAAAACGAGTGTTCTCATATAACCATTTGTCTTGATCATATAAGATGCGGGAATAGAAATAAGAAAATAACTGGCAAAGAAACAGAATTGAACAGTCGTCATTTCTGTATAGTTCAGATTAAATACGTCCTTAAGTTTGGGCATTACAATATCATTCAGACTTGTAATGCCCCCAAACAGAAAAAACATAGAAAACGGTAGAAAAGTAAATATTCCCCCTTTTTCTACCTGTATTTCTTTTGCATTAGCAATCGAACACTCCATAGCAGCGCTCCATAAACGGATATACGTTACATGATAGTGGAAGCAAGAACGATGCTTTTACATCGCCCTTGCCTTTCTTTATTTGTGAAAAATCAGACAGCGGAAATCAGATCACTCGCACGTTCTGAAATCATAACTGTCACTGCATTTGTATTGGAACCAATAAGGCTTGGCAGCACAGATGAATCAGAAACCCTCAACCCGTCAACGCCCCTTACTTTCAAGGTAGGGTCAACCACTGCCATATCATCCACCCCCATTTTGCATGTGCCATTGGGGTGATAAGAGGTACGCCCATATTTGCGCGCGTATTGAATCAGCTCTTCACGTGTTTTGATAGAACTTTCCGGAAAATGCGCCCGTTTGACATGCTTTTGCATACCCGGTTGCGCCATGATTTCACGGCTGATATGAAGCCCATCAACAGCACTTCTCACATCTTCTGGTTCTGCCAGAAAATTTGGATCAACCAACACGGGTTCTTCCGGACTGGCACCACTTAACCGTACGGTACCGCGGCTTTTGGGTCGCAAAACATAAGAATTAAGCGTACACCCAGATCCAGACTGAATACTCGGTACGCCAGCCTCTACCCCAGCTCCTGCCAGAAAATGAAACTGTAAATCCGGCACACTCTCTTGTGTGTCAGAATACCAAAAAGCACCCCCCTCAACCACGTTGGATGAAACAGGTCCTGATTTAAACATAAGATATTGCAATCCGGCCCACAGCATCATATGTGGCTTGTTGTAGTGGTCCAGACTAATGGGCTTTTTCAGCTCGTAAACAATATCAATCCCGTAGTGATCACTCAAATTACTTCCAACACCAGGAAGATCTGCAACAACGGGAATCCCATGTTTTTTCAAATGCGCGGCAGGCCCAATACCAGAAAGCATTAAAACTTTAGGAGACCCAATGGCTCCTGCTGTTACAACCACTTCGGCATCAGCGTACGCTATATGCTTCTTGCCTTTCTGAACATATTCCACACCCCGCGCACGGTTGTTTTCTATAATAATGCGAGTTGTCAAACAGCCTGTTTCCACCTGCAAATTAGCACGGTGCATAACCGGGCGCAGATACCCCACAGCCGTGGAGCATCGGCGCGAATGACGGGTGGTTGTTTGATACACCCCCGCACCCTCCTGTGCTGCCCCGTTAAAATCCGGATTATATGGTATGCCGTACTGCTGGCAGGCTTGCACAAAAGCCTTTGTAACTGGCATGGGGTTTAACAAGCTGGAAACACCAAGAGGCCCTTCTGTGCCATGATATTCCGTTGCAAAAATTTCATTACCTTCAGAGCGCAGAAAATATGGTTGCACATCCTTAAAGGCCCACCCCTTGCAGCCCTCTTCATTCGCCCAGCGGTCATAATCCTGCGCAACACCGCGCGTGAAAACCTCTGCATTTATAGAACTACCACCCCCCAGAACACGCGCCTGAACATAAGGGATTCTGCGGTTTTCTGCATGAACCTGCGGAACCGTACGAAAGCCCCATGTGTAGGGACCACCGGTCATTTTTGCAAAACCTATGGGCATGTGAATAAAGGGGTGTTTATCTGCTTTTCCGGCTTCCAGTAACAAAACACGTGCATTGGCATTGCTGCTTAAGCGGTTGGCCAGCACGCACCCAGCTGTGCCGCCCCCCACAATAATGTAATCATACCCGCGTGACATTATGACACCCAATGGGTACGAGGCCCCAGTGCGATATGGGTAGATTTGATTTCTGTATACTCTTCCACACCATAAAGCCCGGTTTCCCGGCCAATGCCAGACTGTTTAAACCCACCGGATGGCATTTCTGGCCCACCGGAAATTGTGGTATTGACCCACACACGCCCCGCCCGAATAGATCTGACAGCACGCATAGCGGTGGAAAGGTTCTGCGTCCAGATTGTTGCAGAAAGACCGTAAATTGTATCATTGGCAATACGAATAGCATCTTCCATTGTTTCAAAAGGAAGAATCGCCAAAACTGGTCCAAAAATTTCGTCAGTGGCAATGTCCATATCAGATGTCACATCTGAAAAAACTGTTGGCTGGACAAATAATCCTTCGGCAGATGCACTCATGGTTCCCTGCGTTACTATCCGGGCTTTTTGCTTTAGGCCCCGTTCAATATAGTCATGAATAATTTGGTGTTGTTTTTCATTAACAATCGCCCCCACTTGCGTTTGTGCATTGAGTGGATCCCCAACGCGAAGGCGAGAAAGTTTTTGCGTCAGAAGCTGTTCAAACTTTGGTAAAATGGATTTTTCAACCAGCAAACGGCTACCACCCACACAACACTGACCCGCATTGAAACAAAAACCAAAAATAACACCATCCACTGCATCTTCCAGATGTGCATCTGCAAAAATCAGGTGTGGGTTTTTACCCCCAAGCTCAAGACTCAGTTTTTTAAAATTACCGGCAGATGCAGCCAGAACACGTTTTCCGATAGCAGTTGAACCCGTAAAAGACAGCATATCAATATCAGGATGATGAGACAGCGCCTCTCCAATCGTGCTGCCACTTCCGGTTACAACATTAAACACGCCATCAGGCAGGCCAGCCTTGGTTAAAATTTCAGCCATTATCAAGGTTGTGGCGGATGTAAGATCACTGGGTTTGGCAACAACACTGCAACCGGATGCCAAAATAAACGGCAGACGTTCCGCTAAAATAAAAAATGGAAAATTCCATGGTGTAATCAGTCCAACAACACCAATAGGCTCGCGCGTAACAAGCCCCAACATCTCATCGCCAAGATTATTGAATGTATCACCATGCAGCATTCTTGCGGCACCAGCAGCATAGTCGTAAATACCAGCACTAGCCAGAACTTCCCCGCGCGATTGGCTAATGGGCTTGCCCGTCTCAAACGTTTCCAGCGTTGCCAACTCTTCAGCCCGCTCCCGAATCAGGGAAGCTGCCTTTAACAGCACTTCTGCACGCTGCTGACCCGTTAAGCCCGCCCATCTTCTACCTTCAAATGCTGTTCTGGCACTTGCAACGGCGGTGTTGAGGTCTGATTCCGTACCAACTATTGTGCGCGTTACAGGCACACCATGCGCCGGACTGCGCCGTTCAAACAGGTTGCGGCCCTGGGGGGCAACCCATTTACCGTTGATGTACAGGCCAAATTCACGCGGAACTGTGGGCAAAGTAATCGTCTTGGTCATATTTGTCATTGCACCGTCCTGTTTTTGATTATGAGTTATTATACTTGGAAAGCGGTGTTACTAACTGGTTAGTGCGTTATGGTTTTTGCGTCAACCGACTAGAACTGTAACGCATAAAGCCGCAGAGCGTTCTATCACATTTCAATGCGTTTTTATGAGAAAGAGGGAAGACCGTCTTTTCCCCGGCTTCTTACTTAAAAAAGGTAAGACACAAGCCAGTTGTAACCGTGGCCTGTGCCCTGTTTTTTACTGTCAGAACTCAGATACGTTCAAAAAATTTTATACCTTTTCGGCCAATTCAGGCAGAATTTTAAACAAATCACCTACCAAGCCATAATCAGCAACCTGAAAAATAGGTGCATCTTCATCTTTATTGATAGCAACTATAACCTTAGAATCTTTCATACCGGCCAAGTGCTGGATAGCACCTGAAATACCTACGGCAACATAAAGATCTGGTGCAACAATTTTACCGGTTTGCCCAACCTGCCAATCATTCGGAGCGTATCCGGCATCTACTGCGGCACGGCTTGCCCCTATGGCACCTCCCATTTTATCTGCTAATGCAGCTATCTGATGGAAATTATCCTTTGACCCCAAGCCTCTTCCTCCTGAAATAATAATTTTTGCAGAAGTAAGGTCCGGCCGTTCCGATACGGCAGTCTGATCCTCAACCCAGATAGAAAGTTCCGGTGTTGTCGGCACGGTTACCGGCTCAATACATGCTGTTAGCATGCTGGCCTTGCCAATTGGTGCGAAGGCAGCCGTACGAAGAGTACAAATTTTTATTGGATCTTTAGATCGCACCGTTTGCACGGCATTACCAGCATATACCGGTCTTTCAAATGTTTCTTCATCCTTGATACATGTGACATCGGCCAATACCATAACATCCAACAACATTGCCGCACGAGGCAGAATGTTGCGTGAAAAGGTTGTCGCACCAGCAACAATATGCGTATAGGAAGCACCCAGCTTTTGCAGCAAAATGGCAAGGGGTTCTGCCAATCCATGCGCAAGTGCTGCATCATCTGCCACAAAAACTTTTCTAACACCTATGAATTGTGCAGCAGCTTCAGCTGCACCTTTGCAGTTCTGGCCGGTTATCAAAACATCAGCCTGCCCCAAAGGTTCTATTGCCGTCAACGTACGAGCCAGTAGGTCTGTCAGTAGGTTTCCATTATGGGTTTCAGCTAAAAGCAGAACAGACATTTACAGAACTCCCGCTTCATTTTTCAATTTGGAAAGAAGCTCATCAACAGAATGCACTTTAACACCAGCTTGTCTTGCAGGCGGTTCAACAGTTTTTAAAACCTCCAGCCGTGGCGTTATGTCTATGCCCAATATCTCCAGAGGCATTTCCTCTATCGTTTTTTTCTTGGCTTTCATAATTGCCGGAAGCGCAACATAACGTGGCTGGTTAAGACGCAAATCTGTTGTAATAACAGCAGGAATTTTAAGACGCAGGGTTTGTAAACCGCCATCAACCTCACGGGTTACCAGCACGGTGCCCTCTGCCACATCCACGGCCGAGGCATAAGTGCCCTGCCCCCACCCCAACGCGGCTGCCAGCATCTGGCCGGTGGCATTCATATCATTATCAATGGCCTGCTTGCCTGCAATAACCAGATCTACCTTTTCTGAATCTACAATTTTTGCCAAAATGCGCGCTACGCAAAGAGGTTCCAGATCCTGGTCTGCATCTTGTGGTAGTGCAACCAGCAACGCCCGGTCCGCCCCCATGGCCAAAGCCGTGCGCAATGTATCCCGTGTTTGAGGCACACCAATGGAGACAGCCAGAACTTCGGTTGCAATGCCTTTTTCCTTCAGTCTGACAGCTTCTTCCAAGGCAATTTCATCAAAAGGATTCATGGACATTTTGACATTGCCTGTTTCAATGCCAGATCCATCTGCACGCACCCTTACGCGCACATTGTAATCAACAACACGTTTTACAGGAACGAGAATTTTCATTTTATGCTCCAGGCTTCAGCATACTGTCCGGAAACGTTCCACCATGATATCAAGCACGTCTTCGGGGTCTCGTTTCCACCAGTTTTGTGCAGAAAAAACCTCAACTTCACAAAAACCATCATATCCGGCAGATTCAACACATGCGCGCAGGCCCTTAATGTCTGCTACGCCGTCTCCCATCATGCCACGATCAAGCAAAAAATCTGTTGTGTGGGCTAACCAGTCACACAGATGAAAACCAAAAATACGGTTCTGTGCACGCATTAACTGCTGTGATATCTCTGTATCCCACCACACATGGTACACATCAATCGCCACACCAAGCCACGAAGAGGCAAGCTGATCACAGATATCAAGCGCATCGCGCGTTGTGGTGAGGCATGACCGATCTCCCCCATACATGGGATGCAAGGGTTCCAGAGCAAGACGAACACCGTTGCTTGCGGCGTAATCCAGCACGTCTGCCACACGTTCCGTTACATATTTCAGGCTTTCATGCACACCTTTTGTGCCAGCCTCCACCCCACCCACAACAATTGTCAAAACATCTCCATTCAACATAGATGTTTCATCAATTGATCTTAAGAAATCGTCCTTGATTTTGCGGGGATCCTGAAGAGAGAGCGGCCCTGTTAGAAAAGGTGCGCGACATAATCCAACAACCTTAACCCCCACCTGCTGTGCATACTGCCCAATCTGGGTTGCACGTGTGCCTATTTCTGGCCGCCAGAACACAATACCGCCAATACCGCGCCGAGCGCAGGCATCCAACGTTTGCTCCGCAGACCAGCCTGCCCCGGCACCGGGCATATTATGGCCAAGTGTGGCCGTGTTTAATGCCAGCGCTGCAGTGGAAAGGCTAAAATCACGCATCAGTCTGCCCCGTATAATGCCAACAGGCTGCGCATCCGCTGCACTGCCAGATCTGGCTTCTGCAACAACCCGCATTGATCTGCATGGCAAAAAATGTTTGTAAAATACGGTAAGGGCCTCATGGATTGCGCCCCATTCAACATGATGAAATGGTTTTGAAAGCCATTCAACCACGCCAGAAACACAACACCTGTTTTGTAATATTGTGTTGGAGCCTCAAACATCAGTCGGGCCAATGGCACTGTAGGGTCTAGCAGCGCATGAAACCCTTTTGTATCCCCTTCTCCCAAACGGGTCACAGCCGTTGCCGCCAAAGGTGCAATAGGGTCAAAAATGCCTAGCAGCGCATGGCTATAGCCCTGATCATCCCCCGCTATCAGTTCTGGATAATTGAAGTCATCCCCAGTGTACATTTTAACACCATGCGGAAGACGCCGCCGCATGATAATCTCTTTTTCCTTATCCAGAAGAGAGATTTTAATACCGTCAATTTTTGTTCTGTTGTTTTCTATAATGTCCAGAACTGTTGCCAGAGCGCTTTCAAAGTTCTCCGCTCCCCAGTATCCATGCAGAGCCGGATCAAAAGCACTGCCCAGCCAATGCAGCACTACGGGCTGATCACACCCGGCCAACACGCGGGCATAAACTTTCTTATAATCCTCTGGGCCTTTTGCCACGCGCACCAACGCGCGGCTGGCCATAAGAATAATACGCGCGCCAACAGCCTGAATGGCCTCAACCTGTTCCATGTAAGCTCGCACAATATCGTCTATTGTACGGGCATTTTCCGGATTCAGATGGTCTGTGCCGCATCCATTCACCACGCGGGCTTCTGGCAGTTCTGATCTGGTACGCTTAATCAGTTCCAGGGCATTGGGCCAATCTAACCCCATGCCACGTTGTGCTGTATCCATTGCTTCGGCAATACCAAGCCCCAACCCCGCCAGATGATGGCGGAAGGCCATTGTAGCCTGCCAGTCAATAGCTGCAGCACCTGATGGTGCTGTGGGGCTGAAAGGATCTGCGGTAACATGTGCCGCAGAATACACGATACGTGCAGGGCTAGGCGGCAAACTTTTGGCTGGCGTATATTTGCCACTTAACTGATAAGCCGTTTTAACACCTTTGCTATCGGGCAGAAATATTTTCATGGTCATTCTCAAAAGCGGGGCACAAGCATTCCAGCATCTGCTGAGATAACCTGACCAGTTGTATAAGGAAGATCACCACGCGCCAGAGCAGCCACAATGCGTCCGATTTCAGCAGGTTCTCCCACACGGGGGAACAGGGTAAGCCCCTGTTCTGCGCGTGCCCGATACTGCTCTATAACGGGTAAAGTCATTTCCGTGGCAATCAGACCGGGCTGTACATCGTAAACAGCAATATTTTCTGCCCCCAGCCTTACCGCAAATGTTTTTGACACCATGGCAGCCGCAGCCTTGGAGGCACAATATTCCGAACGGGCCGTTGCCACCGCCACTGCATTGGATGAGGTGATATTCACAAGAGAATAAAAGACATTCTGCAAGCGCGTTTTTGACAGAAGATGTTTTGCAAAAGCCTGAGACAGAAAAAACATGGCGCGTGCATTTACTGCAAAACAGCGATCCCAGCTTTCTGGCGTAACATCCAGCAGATCTCCACGATGCAGAACCCCTACACCAGCATTGTTGACCAGTGTTGTCAGCGGCCCCAACCTGGATTCGATACCGGAAAATATGCTGGGGTAATCATTGCTTTTTGCAACATCGAAAGGAACAGGGAGAACAGGCACACCAAAAGATGAAAGATGCTGGCAGGCAGATGCAAGTTCCGCATCATCAGCCAGACCATTTACAGCAACCGAAAAACCATTTTTTGCCAGAGCCTCCGCTATGGCAAGGCCAATCCCGCGAGATGCCCCCGTAACAAGCGCAACCTGTGTCATGCAGTTGCGCCTTTCTTGAGCAGTTCACGCGCAATAATCATGCGCTGTATCTGGTTTGTACCTTCATAAATCTGGGTAATTTTTGCATCACGATACAGGCGTTCCACTTCGAAACCACGAATATAGCCAGAGCCACCAAAAACCTGCACCGCATCGGCGGTACGGGCCACGGCCATATCTCCAGCAAAACACTTGGCCATGGAGCACGAACGCGTTGCATCCAGCCCGTGGTCAATTTTCATGGCCGCGGCGTAAACCAGAAGGCGTGCTGCTTCAATATCTTTTGCCATATCCGCCAAAAGCCACTGCACACCTTGAAATTCGGAAATATGCTTTCCAAACTGCTTGCGTGTGCCAGCATATTCCACCGCGGCTTCCAGCCCGGCCTGTGCAATACCAACAGCCAGAGAGGCAATGCCAACGCGGCCTTTATCCAGCACGCTCATCATCATATGGAAGCCGCGGTTCATGTCCCCCAGCAGCGCATTTGGGCCAAGGCGTACATCCTGAAAATCCAGCGCGCCCACCTGGCTGGCACGCTGCCCCATTTTGTGTTCCTTTGGCCCGCGCTCTACACCTTTTGCGTGCAGATCCACAATAAAGATAGACATGCCACGGTTGCCTGCCTCTTTATCTGTACGGGCCAGTACAAACCCTATATCTGCAACCGGTGCATTGTGAATCCAGATTTTGCCACCATTCAGCACCCAGCCCTCACCGTCCTTTACTGCGGTGGTACGAATACCGGAAACATCCGTGCCTGCTTCTGGCTCGGTAATACAGTAGGCAACCTTTTGCTGCATGGACATGATGGAAGGCAAAAGTTTCTGCTGTTCTGGCGTGCCATGCCGCACAAGTAATGTTGTAATCAACTCTACCAACCCACACTGATCTGCCACACTGGCATACCCGCGGGAAAGTTCTTCCATCACTACGGCATAGGTAAGTGTATCAAAACCGGGGCCGCCCAATTCTTCTGGCACGGCAATACCGAACAGGCCAAGTTTGCCCATTTCTTCATAAATTTCTGCCGGAAATCGTTCTTCCCGGTCCAGAGCTTCTGCGGCCGGACGCACAACGGCATTTACAAAAGAACGTGTTGTTGCGCGGACTTCTTCTTGTGTTTCATTCAGAAACATGACCGACTCCTTATTTTTATAACTAGATAGTTACTTATTGCAAAAACAAAGACCAGAACTTTTTACAAAAACACACATCAAGTATTTTTGAAAAATGACTTAAAAATATATTGTTTTAACAATATATTTAGATGCCTATCGCACAATTATGGCGCGGAAATCATTGATATTTGTGCCTGTTGGCCCTGTTACATACAGATCATGCAGCGTATCAAAGGCCGTATAGGCATCATTCTCTACAAGCAAAGCCGCTGGTAGATAACCTGCCTTTCGCAAACGCTCTGCTGTACTGCCATCTGCAAAAGCACCGGCATTCTTTTCTGATCCATCAATACCATCTGTATCTGCGGCCAGCGCTGTAAACGGCAAGCCTTCTGCGGCAATGGCCAACGCCAATAAAAATTCCGTATTTCTGCCGCCGCGGCCTTTCCCTTTTAGGGTAACGGTCGTTTCTCCACCTGAAAGAATAACGCAGGGGCGCTGAAAAGGACGGTTACGCAGGATGATCTCCCGCAATAAGGCTGCATGCACTTTTGCAACCTCTCGCGCTTCACCTTCCATAGCATCAGACAGAATAAAAGGAGTTAAACCGTTCTGGCGAACCCGTTGAGCGGCAGCTTCTAACGAAGCATGCGCAGAAGCTACAATGCGCACAGTGTTACGACTAAAAACCGGATTTGTGGCCAGAGGGGCCTGTTCCTTATCGCTTTCAAGCCACGCCTGTATTTTGGGTGGAAGCTCGATTTTCCATGTACGGGCAAGATTTCTGGCCTCTGCCCGGCCAGAGCAATCAGGCACTGTGGGGCCAGATGCAACCTGTGCGGGATCATCCCCCGGCACATCCGATACAACCAGTGTCACCACGCGTGCAGGCCATGCAGCCTGTGCCAGACGCCCCCCTTTAATGCCCGAAACCTGTTTGCGCAGCGTGTTCATAACGGAAATGGGCGCGCCAGATGCCAACAGAATCTGATTGAGGGCAATTTCATCCTGCAAGGTTAAATCTCCCGCAGGGCATGGCAGAAGTGATGATCCGCCACCGCACACAAGGGCAACCACAAGGTCTTCCGGCCCAAGATTTTTTACAGCGGCAAATAGTGCCTGCGATGCCGCAATACCTGCATCATCTGGAACAGGATGCGCGGCTTCCATCACGCGGATAGAGCGCGTAGGGCACGTATCTCCATAACGTGTGACAACCACACCCTCTAACGGCCCATCCCACAAGGCTTCAAACGCAGCAGCCATGTGCGCAGCGCCTTTTCCGGCACCGATCACCACGGTACGGCCACGGGGGCGCTCAGGCAGATGCGCTGCCAGAACATATTCCAGGTTTGCCGCTGCTATAGCAGCATCAAACAGTTTGGACAGAAATGTACGATCATCCTGTATCACGGTATTTTCCGCCTTTTCTTGTTTTTATAGGGCGGTTGCGTGTTAGAGTTTCAAACCCATCGGGCTATCATGGAACAAAACAGCATCCATTGTCTTGAGGTTTGGCGCCACATGCAGCGCGCCAGAGGCCTGGGCAATAATATCGCGTTGCAGATCAATGCCTGGCGCTATTTCTGTAACCGTGAGCTGGCCCTCCAGAAGTTTCATCACGCAGCGTTCCGTCACATACGTAATATCCTGCCCTGTTTGCGCGGCTTTACGACCGGAAAAACTGACCTGAGAAACCTGCGGCACAATTTTTGCAATCTTGCCTTCTTTGTCTATAACCAGCTTGCCGTTTTCGATGTGCATTTTTGCACCGGCATTAAAATTACCTGAAAAAATAATACGCTTTGCACGGCTTGTAATATCTACAAACCCGCCAGCACCTGCGGTGCGATGTGGTGTGGCGGCCAGTCGGCTGACATTTACGGAGCCATCCTGACCAATTTCAAGAAAGGACAGTAAGGAGCAATCAAAACCACCAGCCTGAAAATAGGAAAACTGGTGTGGTGAGGCCACAAAAGCCTCTGCATTACTGGCACATCCAAATTTGAAATCCAGCAACGGCACCCCACCAACGGCACCCTGCTCGATCACCCATGTTACAGCACCGTGCTGTCCTTCTTCCAAAAGAATACGTGGGACATTTGCAGAAATACCAAAACCGATGTTGACGGCCCAATCCTTTTGCAGATCTTGCGCCACACGCCGAGCCATAACTTTGGCAGGCCCAAATGCCGGAACCTCAAAACTGGATAACGGGCGGAAAATCTCTCCCGAAATGGCAGGATCATAAAATGTTGCTGTGGTTTGAAGCTGTTCTGGCGCCTCCACCACCACATCCACCAAAATGCCGGGCACTTTAACATCATGCGGTTTTAGCGTGCCTTGGGCTGCAACGCGGCGCACCTGGGCAATCACCAACCCGCCGTTATTGTGCGCAGCCAGAGCCATTTCCATAGCGCCCAGCGTTGCGCCTTCCTGCTCAAAGGTCAGGTTTCCTTTTTCATCTGCTGTGCTGGCACGAATAATGGCAACATCTGGCTTCAGGGCCGAAAAATAGAGCCATTCCTCGCCCTCAAATTGCAGTGTTTTGACAATAGGCTGCTGGCGCGCGGTTTCGTTCATGGCGCACCCTTCCAGCCGAGGGTCAGCAAAGGTATCAATCCCCACTTTTGTAAGCACGCCCGGCCTGCACGCGGCCCCTTCGCGCAGCATGTCAAAAATAATGCCAGATGGCACGTTATATGCCGCCAGTTCCTCGCCTAAAATGCGTTGCCAGATTAACGGCGGAGCCGCGTTGGTGGGGCCAGAAGGGTAAGAGCCACCAATAATGCGGCGGATCATGCCCGGCTGCGCAATATGGTCTACCCCTTTGGTGCCGAACATATCCCCCGCACAGATGGGGTGAATTGTTGTAAGCTGCCCGGGAACCCCTTCTGCTGCAAACCGTTGGCCCAGAGCCTCCAACACGGCATCCGGGCATAACAGCCCAGAAGATGAATTGACCGCAATGGTCGCGCCATTTTTTATAAGGGTTACAGCTTGCGCCGCAGTTTTAACTTTTGCCATGGATTGTGGTCCATTTTCTTATTATATAACTATCCAGTTACTTACATGCGGAGTGAATATGAGATTCGGCTTTCTTGCAAGAGCAATTTTGTTATCTGGAACTTTTTATCTGGGGGCGGTGTGCGTGATATGAGAGTAAACCGTGCTGTTCTGCCCAGATACGCGCCAATGCACACAAAATGAATCATGTTGTGAGCAAACGCTGCCTCAGCTAAATATGATCCCGCCCCTTCCTTCCCTGCACCTAACAGGTTCACCCATTGACCCAGCCCCCCACCACCCGCCGCTCTGCTTCTTCCCGGCCACGTATCCGAGATGCTGAAGCAACACGACAGCGCATTCTGGAAGCTGCAAAAAAAGAATTTGCGCAAAATGGGCTGGAAGGCGCGCGCGTTGATACAATTGCGCTAGAAGCACAAGCAAACAAGCGCATGCTGTACCATTACTTTGAAAGCAAAGACGCTGATTTCTCACACTTGAGGCAATTTCGGGTTATTTTGTAGAATTCAGTCATCCCACAGGAGCCCGATCTGGAATATTGACGATATTGTGCTTCTGGCGGCGGGTTCTGAACGCAGTGAGGGTGTCACGGCCTGAGAAGGCAGTGTTGGTGGAAGCTATGTGGTCTGTGCACTGTCTGTTTCTTCAGATGGCCTGCCGGAGCCTTCGCAATCGTGCATGAGCGAGGGCGAATTCATGCTGACAGGGGAACATGTCCGGCATGGACAGGACAATCCGACGGACGCTGAGCGTTACACGTGTCGCGATTTTGAGCAGTCGTGCGCGTATGGTGCCACAGGTCGCCGTCTCCAGGCTGGTCTGGCCAAGGGCCAGTCTTTGCAGAGCGATCAGCAGGACATAGGCTGCGGCCGAGAACCACAGCCGGAGCTGGTTGGCCCGGATGGTGTGGGACGAGGTCCTGTCTGAGAACAGATCCATCTGGCATTCCTTGATGCGGTTTTCCATATCCCCGCGTGCGCAGTAAATCTGTTCGTAGAGATGGCGGGGGTCGGACATTCCCTGCGGTAGCGTGGTGACAATGAAGCGATGATAGCGGTTGCCGTGGCGCCATTCGGCCTTGGCCACGACCCGCCTGCGGCGCGTCCAGCTGTCCTTTGTGATCCAGTCAAAGGAGGCGAAACCGCGCGCAGCTCTGCCTGTCGTGGCGGCTTCGTCACGAACCTCAGCGGACAAAGAGGCAATCCGGTCATACAGGCGGGTGTTGCCTGCAAGCCCGAACAGGAAGTCAACGTGGTTGTCTTCGCACCATGTCATCAGACTGTCCCGGGCGAAACCGCTGTCCCCACGCACCAGGATACGCACCCGGGGCCAACGGCTCCTGATCTGCTCCACGATCCGGCGGATGTCTGCCAGTGCTTCCTTCCCCGGGTCCCTGTCTGCCGTGCGCAGGGTAGCGCTGAGGAGATGATCCCCGCAAAAGATGTATAGCGGCAGATAGCAGTTATGGCCGTAATACCCATGAAAGGCACGGCCTTCCTGATGGCCATGGATACGGTCATCGGTGGCATCCACATCCAGAACGATGCGGGCGGGTGCGCGCTCATGCTGGTCCAGAAAGAGCGTGACGAACAGGGTCGCCAGGGCCTCATGATCAGCAATGATCCGACAGTAACGATCTGCCTTGTGCCCACTGCGCTCCAACCGGTTCAGTGTAGATTTGCCAGCCAATGCTGCGCAGTTTGCCCGGCCTCCTGACAGACGGCCCGAGGCCAGACCAAAGATCAGGTCATGCCGCAGGGCATCGTGATCATTGAGATCTTCATAGCCCAGTGCCAGGCCCATGATCCGCTGACGGACAAGGTCTTCAACCCGGTATTCCACAAAGGCAGGATGCCGCTTATCGCGAAAACAGGCAGCAAAGCGGCGGCTGAGACCCAGAATGTCATCAGCCTGCTTCACCAGAATGACGCCCCCATCCGAACTCATGCACCCCCCGTCAAAACGGGCCACAACACGCCGTCCACAGGAGGCTGGAAACTCATACGCGCCTGCGCTACACTCTGTCTGCATCGGGTTTTCTTGATGATTATGGAAATTTCTTTTCTACAAAACAGACTTTTTCATAATCTAACCCGATGTACAACCCTTCTGTGAGATTTCCGCGAAGAAAATCTGTTCAAGATTATTATTGAACAGGCCTATATTGATATCCGCTCTCAGGAAGCCAAGCTCAATCTGGAAAAGCTTCCGCCTAAAGATGCGATGATAAAATTTGTGAAGTTCACATGGGATTATTATCTGAAAAACCCAGAATTTATCACACTTGTTAACAATGAAAATCTGAACAAGGCCCGCCATATCAGCCAATCTACCGTGTTGCGTGATATCAGCCAGAAATTTGTAAACCGTATTCAGGCCATTCTTGATAAGGGCGCCAAGGAAGGCGTATTCCGTAAGGGGCTGGATGCCGTGCAGGTAAATATTACCATTGCCTCAATAGGCTATTACTATCTCACCAACTGCTATACTGGCTCTGTTATTTTTGAGCGTGATTTTCTTTCACGCAAGGCTCTTCAGGACCGTCTGGACTTTAATATAGATACGGTCTTACGGATGCTGTGTGTTGAAAAAACAATTTAACACAACCGCTTTCCACACTTTTTGCTGCTAGCCTTATGCAATCTGCCACAATACTGTTGTATTACACAGCACTTAACAGTGTAAGAGCGCAACGCTATCCTGCCTTATCTCATATTCATAATCACTTCGGGGCTGATACCCTCCGTATTTTGAAAACACCCTTTAAAACCCGCAGGAAACACGGCCACCAATAAAGCGTGGCTCACCGGGAATATAGAAATACGTGGTGGTGGCCATGCCGCCGCTTTCGGCATAGCGTTTGTCCAAAATATTGCGAGCGTACAGCGTGGCCTCCCACTTGCCCGAAGGCGGGCGGAACGTCACATGCGCGCCCAGCAGAAAATACGATGGCAGGCGTTCATACCCCGTGCCGCCCACCACAATGGCCTGGCTGCCCCGGTATTGCCAATCCGGCCCAAAATCCAGCCGATACCCCTTGCCCAAAGGCTGCCGCCACATGGCCTCACCATTCAGGGTGAGTTTGGGGGAGCCGTTATCCACCCCGGCAAAGTTACGCTCTATGGCGTTCCATGTGCCGTGCTGGGCGTAATAGGCGTTGGTGGCGGTGCGGTCCACGTTGGGGAAGTTCTGAAAATCCCCACGCTGCCAGCCAATGTTTTGCATAATATGCAGACGGCTTATGGGGTTGGCCTCCAGCGTGGCCTCAAAACCCCAGCTTTCAGATTTGGGGGCGTTTGTAATCTCGCTTAACGGGCCGTAATCGGGAATCAGCACCGTGCCCACAACCTGCTGGTTATGGTAATCATTATAAAACGCCGCACCGTTAATACGCAGGCGGTTGGGTATGGGGTCTGATTTAAAGCCCAGCTCGTATGTCAGCACGGTTTCGGGGTGAAACGGGTCTAGCTGCGCCTGCACCTGCGTATTGTTGGCCGTAAAGCCGCCGGGCTTAAAGCCCTTGCTCATTTTGTAATACAGCATGGCATTGGGCACGAACTGCCATGAAACACCCACCTGCCCCGCAAACTGGTTGGAGGCCGTGCTTTCTGCGTGGAAGTTATGCGTGGCCCCGCCAAAGATCTGCGATGTCAGGCCCGTAATGCTGCGGTCATCCAGCTCATGCAAAAGCCCCGCCCAGATGGTGACGTTATGCGGCAACCGATAGCTCACATGCCCGAATTCCGAAACGCTCTGCTGGTTCTGCCCGAATGAGGTGGACATCATGTATCCACGCGCAGCGTAATCCGTGTAGTTAAAGAAGAAGCGCTGGTTCATCTGGCTGCGCTGATAATAGCCGCCCACAACCCAGTTCAGCCGCCCACCAAGGGCAGAGCCGTTCAGCCGTGCTTCCTGCGTAAACACGTTGCCATCTATGGTGCGGTAGGTATCGGCCTCCTGCCGCGCAGTGCCGTCCTGATCTGTGTATTCGCCACGCCGTTCGGTTTCAAACGCGCTGACGGATGTAAACGTCACCGGCCCGAAATCGTGGATGATATGCACATCCGCGCCCCAGTACTGGTTGTGCTCGCTGGGTTTTAGTCCATCACGCCGACCGATCAGCTTGTCGAATGTGGAATTGGAAGACCACTGCGCATCTGTTCCCATGCCGTAATCGGGCAGCGGGGTGGAGCCGATAATGCGGTGCACGGCCTGCGGGGTGACAACCTCGCTGTTGTCCTGCACAAAATGGCCGCCAAGCTGGATGGTGGTGTTATCATCCGGCCGCCAGCGCAGCTTGCCGCGCAGCGCCCATAAATCGGCATCACCTAAATGATCACCATTTTCGGGGTCTCGCTGCCAGCCGCCGCCTTGGCGTGTTTGCCCCGCCAGCCGAAAATCCAGCCCCTTGGCCAACGGGCCAGAAACATAGGCCTCGCTCCGGCTGCGGGCGTAGGAGGCAATATCCTGCGAGGCCCCAAAATGCCACGTATCCGTTGGGTCTGCCGTGCGCAAATGCACTTCCCCACCCGTGGTGGACTGGCCGTGCTCCGTCCCCACCGGGCCGGGTGTTACGCTGGCGCTGGCCAGATCAAACATCATGCCGTCTGTCATGGCGGCGTAGGGGTAGGCCACATCGTCCACATAAGTCAGTACGGTGGGCATGTTGTTCTGGGTAAAGTCATTAAACCCGGAACCACGCAGGTAAAAGTTGGTGGAGGCCGTGCCGTTGATGCTCTGCATCGTTAAATTCGGGGCCACATGCTCCAGCCCGCGCAGGGTGGTGATATCGCGGTTGCGCAGCAGCTCCGCCGTAAGGTGCGTGGTGGCATCTGGCTCGTGCTGGGCGGGTTGAAACATATAGTCATACCGGTGGGCGTTCACCTGCACGGATGTGCTGCTGCGGGCTTCCACCGCAGCGGGTGGGCCTGCGTGGTGGGCGGTATGTGCACCTGCATTATGCTGCCCATGTGCATGGGGGTGCGGGGGCTGGTGCTCTGCCACATCGGGTTGGGCGGCCTGCACCATAATGGGCCACAGGCCCAGCGCCATAAGCCCGGCACAGCGCAAAACACCGCGCGCCCGCTGCGCCGCAACACGCCTGCTCTGGTGTGGCACCCGCCCTACGGCAACACGCTGCCTGTTTCTTGATCGGCCAGAAATAACGCCATACCCCTTGCTTTTGTGCACCTGCGGGCCGCCGCATAACGTGCAACGCATAACATATATGTGTGTTTCAGCCCCCTAATGCGGGGGATGCCTGCAAGATGCAAGCACACATGCGGGCTGGCAGAAAAATTCATTCCCTTACGGCCAACCCATACTTGCCCGCACCACACGGGGTAGGCAGCCTTCCATGCCAGAGGTAAGGTGGGGCGGAATATTCTTTTGTTTCCGAACACTCAGGTGGGTGGGCCTGCCCCGCACACCTGCTCCAGAAGAAAGAAAGCGGAGACTCCATTTGTCCAAGCTCCTCTCCCGTTCCTCCCTGCGTGGCGCATTGTTGCTTTCTGCTGCCCTTGTTGGCGCCACCGCAGGCGCTCCTGCCCCGGCGCATGCTGCCGCGCCATCTGCCCCCACAACGCAGCCAGCCCCCGCCAGCTTTGGCTCTTGGGGTGTGGATCTGGAAGGGCGGGACCTCAGCGTAAAACCGGGGAACGACTTTTTCCGCTACGCCAACGGCACCTATCTGGACCACCTGCAAATTCCCGCAGACATGACAAGCTATGGCCCCTTCAACGCGCTGGCCGAGCTTTCCCGCACACGGGTGCAGGGTATCTTGAATGATCTTTCCGCCCATCCGGTGGAAAACCCGCGCAGCATTGAAGAAAAGCTGGGCACGTTTTACGCCTCCTATATGGATGAGGCTGCGGTAGAAAGCCTTGGCACCCGCCCGCTCAAGGAAGATCTGGACGCCATTCGCGCCATTAAAACGCCGTCTGATCTGGCAGCCCTTACCGGCTCCTGCCCCGGTAACTTCCAGTTCTCGCCGTTCTCTCTGGGTATCAACCCGGATGCCAAAGACCCCACGCGCTATGCGCTTAATCTGGATCAGGCCGGGCTGGGCCTGCCAGACCGCGATTATTACCTGAAGCCGGAATTCGCCAGCAAGAAAAAGGCCTATCAGGCCTATGTGGAAAAGGCGCTCACGCTGGCAGATTGGCCAGAACCCGCAAAGGCCGCCACAGCGATTGTAACGTTTGAAACACGCCTGGCCAAAGCCCACTGGGCGCGTGAAACCCTGCGCGACCCGCAAAAAACCTACAACCCGATGACGGTGGCTGATCTGGCCAAAAACGCGCCGGGGTTTGAATGGTCCATCTGGCTTTCCGCCGCGGGCCTGCCCGAACAGGGGCTGGACAAGCGCGTGCTGATTGTGGGCGAACCCTCCGCCATTACGGAAGAAGCCCGCGTGGTGGCCGATACGGATATGGATACACTGCGGGCATGGCTGGCCGCGCATCTGGTAGAAAACGCCACATCCTACCTGCCAGACCGGTTTGAACAGGCACGCTTTGCGCTTACCAAATCCCTCACTGGCCAGCCTTCCCTGCCCGCACGGTGGAAGCGCGGCGTGCAGGCCACCAGCTCCGCCATGGGTATGGCGCTGGGCAAGGTATATGTGCAGCGTTACTTTCCGCCAGAAAACCGCACCACCATGCAAAAGCTGACCACGGACTTAAAAGATGCCTTCCGTGTGCGCCTGCGCAACAATACGTGGATGAGCCCCGCCACCAAGCAGGCCGCGCTGCGCAAGCTTGAAAACTTTGAAATTCAGGTAGGCTACCCCAACAAATGGCGCGATTACGCCAGCCTTGAAGTGCATAAGGGCGATGTATACGGCAACGCCCGCAACGGTGTGGCGTATGAATGGCGCTACTGGCTGGCACGGCTGGACCAGCCAGTGGACCGTGATGAATGGGACATGACACCCCAGACCGTGAACGCCTACAACAACCCGCTGTTTGATCAGGTTGTGTTCCCGGCTGCCATTCTGCAACCGCCGTTCTTTAACCCCAAGGCGGATATGGCCGCAAACTACGGGGCCATTGGCGGCGTGATCGGCCATGAAATGACCCACTCCTTCGATGATGAAGGCCGCCAGTTTGATGAACACGGCCGCCTGCATGATTGGTGGACAAAGGAAGATGCCGCCCGGTTCCAGAAACTGGCCGACCGGCTTGGCGCGCAGTTTGATGCGTTTGAGGTGCTGCCCGGCGTGCACGTAAACGGCAAGCTGACAATGGGTGAAAACATTGCAGATCTGGGCGGCCTTACGCTGGCGCTGGATGCGTACCATGCCGCACTTAAAGGCAAGCCCGCGCCAGAGCTGGATGGCCTGACGGGGGACCAGCGCGTGTTCCTTGGCTGGGCACAGGTATGGCGTGAAAAACTGCGCGAAGAAACCATCCGCCGTCTGGTGGTAACAGACCCGCACTCCCCACCGCAGGCACGTGTGAACATGCCCATGCACAATATTGATGCATGGTACGATGCGTGGAAGGTGCAGCCCACAGATAAGCTCTACCTTGCGCCAGATCAGCGCGTAAAAATCTGGTAACGCCTCACACCAACCCCACACCGTATGGCCTCTGCCCCGGCATGGTCTGCGGTGTGGCAAACTTCTTGCAAACTTCTCTCTGGCACCACAGCAGCAGCCATGACACAATACGCACCACACTGGCATGGGGCCGGTATGCGTAAACCCTGCGGAACAGGTGGAGAATAACGGGCGGGTCATGATCGACAGGTTCAGTTCTTCCCGCCATCCTGCCAGACAGGAACCCCGGCTGCTGCCTGATAGCGGCACCCGTGCTGCGGAAAACACCGCCAGCTCCCGCACATCCCAACCCGATACGGAAGATGTGCGCGCACGCCTTTTTCCCGCAGCACCCGTACCGCGCACGCGGGGCGTGAATGTTCGGGGCACGTCCACCCCGCTTATCCGCAAGGAAATATACGCAGACCCCACACTGGGCCCTGTGCTTACGGCCTCTTTTCTAGCGCATGTGCTGCTACTGGCTGCCCTGCTGTATCAGGCCACGCACCATAAGCCCCAAGGCTCCCCCGATGCCGCGCAACAGGCCGCCGGGGTGGAAATGGTGTTCTCTCAACCGCAGGCCTCCAGCGGCATGGTGGGCGCGCAATCCCCCGATGCCGGGGGCGGGAACGAGGCCAAGCACGCCGCCCAGACCAGTGATGAACCCCCAACCCCGGCAGATGCCGAACCCACGCCCACACCCCCGGCAGAGGAGGCGCCCTCCGCCCCCATTCTGCCGCCATCTGATGATGGGCTGCCCAAGCCGGTGGAAAACAAGACAGAAACCAAGCCATCGCACCCGGTTACGGGCCACAAGCCCAAAGCGCCGCAGCCTGCGCGGCCCACGCCGCATGCCAAACCCACGCCCCGGCCCAGCCACCACAAGCCTTCCCCGCTGGACCACCCCATGGATATGTCCTTTAACGAGGCCCCAGCCCCGCGCCGCAAGCAGCGTGGCCGCCCCGGTGGTTCCAGCGCCCCGATTGACCTTTCCATTGGCCCGATGGTGGAAAATGGTGAGCTGAACGCCCACTACGCATCCCGCACCACAGTGCATGGTGTGAGCAGTGATTACGCGGCAGAAATTGATGAATGGATCCAGCGCCACCTGTACTATCCGCCAGAGGCGGCAGAACGGGGGGATGAAGGCCCATCCTCCGTGCATGTTATTCTGGATCGCACGGGGCATGTGTTCAAAGTGTTCCTTACCAGCGGGTCTGGCTCTTCCGATCTGGATTCCGCAACAATAGGCATGTTCCACGGGGCGCAACTGCCGCCCGTGCCGCCGGATATGAAAGACAAGTTCATCAACTTTGATGTGACGGTGAACTACATGCTCATCCGCAACTAACGCGACCCACAAAAAAATGGGGCACCGGCTTGCACTCTGGCAGCCGATGCCCCGTTTTTTATGTGCAAAGCAGGTTTTTTTTTAAACCACCCTGCTTTTACACCTTGGATTCAGGCACTTTTGGCAAGTTGTTCTTCTGGCGTATTTGATGCCAGATAAGGGCCCGCTGCCAGCACCTGCACGCTTAGCATCCGTATGCCAGATGTTGGGCGTGCGTTCAGATCCAGCGTGGCGTTGCCGTTGGTCCAGCGGGCTGTGCCGTTCTGTTCCAGCGCGTACCAGCCGGGAAGTGCTCCATTTTGCAAATGCGTTGAAACTTCTTGCACATTTCGGGCATCTCGCAGGGTTATCTGCCCCACAGCCACACCCAACTGGCGGCGGTCATCTACAAACGGGCCTTCCACATCACACGGGCGGCTGGTGCGGGAGACAATCTGCACGTTTTGCACATTGGCTGGCAGCATAAAGGTGTAATGCCCATCCTGCGTCTTTATGGCCCGGATACGCTTGCCCGTGTTGGTGTGCAGGCAGATATCGGGGTTTGTCAGCAACGCACGCTGCGCAACCTGTGCAGGGGCGTGCCCTGCTGCTGTGTGCCTGTTTGCAATTTGCTCAAACAAAGGCTGCACAAACTCTTTTTGCGTGCACAAAGGGGCTGCGGCATCTACAGACCAATCACGCGCTTTGCCACCAATGCTGGCCACCACCACGCCATTACTGCGGAAGCTGGCACGGTTGCCCGTATCCAAATAGCTTTCGCTCAACATACCATCGGCCATGATAACGGCATGTTCGGGCGTTTCTACATGGTAATAGGTGTAGGATGTAAAGGTGCGATCATAAAAAATGCTGCTACCATTTACCAACATACGCACTGGTACAAAGCGGCCATCAAAATACAGGCAGTGTTCAGGCGTTACCAGCATATCCTTGTAGGGCACGCCATCTGCAATGGCATCCTTTACAATGCGCACGGGGTATCCGGCCTCATCATCCGGCAGGCTGGAGTTGACTGTTGCCTGTGCGTGGCCTGCCCATACAATTTCTGTGGGTTCTGCTGCGCCATTTTTATAAGCCAGCACGGTATCACCCACGTGCAGGTCTTCCACCGCTACATCCCCCTTGGGGGTGCGTATCATGCTGCCAGCCAGATAGCAGATAAGAATGCCGCCTGTGCCATCCGGGTTGGAAGTGTTTGTCCATTCCTTGGGAATATACCATGTCAGCCCGAACGGGTTGCCAGAAATCTTGATGCTTGGGCCAAGCGACACGTCAATAATGTTAGCAATATTCAGATCCAGCCCCACCGTGGTGGTGTTGGTTATCGGATCATAATATCCCCACACGTTAGAAGAATCGGGAAAATCCACCGTAAAGTTTTTGGGGATGGTGCTGGTTGAGTTGCCGTTTGAATCCACAAACGTCACCACGTTGGAAAGCACACCCACGCCAACACCAGCGCTATCCACTTTAATGTTGCCGCCATCTGGCCCAACATTGATGGAGCTGAGCACGTTGGCGGCAATAACGCTTCCTGCCAGTTCCAGCGTGCCACCATCTACCGTAATGTTTTTAATGGCCCCAACAGAGGCCAAGCCACCACCGGCTACAACTGTGGCATCATTTTCTACCACAATGCGGCTGAGCGCCTGCACGTCGGCCAGGTTGCTCAGGTTCACCACCACGGGGTCTCCCGCTGGGGTGTTGGCATCCCGCGTGACCAGAATGTTGCCGGTTACGTTAAGGTTAATCAGATCCTCAACCGAGTAATCTATTACCCTATCAAACAGTAGATTGATGGCCATGGCACGTGGAATCCTTATTGGATAAATACAACCTCCGTTAATAATTTATTAAGTATTAACGGGCGGTGACCTCATTTTTATTTTGATTTTATTTATAAATAGTAAACGTTTTAAAAAAATTTACGTCCATGCCATGCAAATGCCACATACACGTAGGCGCACCGCCACCCGCGCTACGCTCAAGGCAGGTTTGATCACGAAAAACTGAAGCTGCATCCCGCCATGTTTACGGGCTATCCTACAGGCAATGCTTTCGTGCAGGGCGGCTTCTTCCCTGCAAGTCAGAACATAAGGCTCCTGCCAGAAGGAACAGTACTGCATGCCCCGTTCAGAGAATTCGCAAATCCCCACAGATATCCCCACCATCCGCGTGGTGGCCATGCCCACAGATACCAACCCGGCGGGAGACGTGTTTGGCGGGTGGATTGTTTCTCAGATGGATCTTGCAGCCGGCACCACGGCGGCTTTTCGGGCCAACGGGCGGTGTGCCACCATTGCCATTAACAGCCTTGTTTTTATGGAACCCGTGATGGTGGGGGATGAGGTCAGCATTTACACCCGCATTATTCGCGCGGGCCGTACGTCGCTTACCATTCATGTTGAAACATGGCGCCGCGCCCGCCACACGCATCTGACATCCAAGGTAACGGAAGGTGAATTTATTTTTGTGGCGCTGGATGAAAACCGCCGCCCCCGCCAGTTGCCACCCGCGCAGCCGGGTGATGAACTGCCAGAAATTGTGCCCCCCACAGCACGCTAACCACCGCGCGGCAGCTTTATAAGCCCCTGCCGCGTTATGCCCCGGCAGCCAGAGCACACCTTGGGTGTTATCTGGCTTGTTGGGGTTTTTTCAGCTTTTCACGCCAAGGCCGGATGGTCTAGAAATCCGGCCATCAGGTTTTTTCATGCCTTGGCTCTGGCGCAAACCCGGCCTGCACGGCATATAAACCACGCATACGCGTAAAAAAGGCAGGAAAGGGAGGCCCGGGCTTATGAAACACTGGCAGATCGACCAACTGCCTTGGGATCAGTTTGATCCCTCTAAAGTAGATCCGCAACTGGTGCCTGCCATCAAGGCGGCCTCGGTAGTGGAACGCAACAGCGTGGATTACGCGCTTTACCTGAACAACGTGTTCCGTGATGACCCGGACTTTAGAGAAGCCGCAGACCACTGGGCCATAGAAGAAGTACAGCACGGTGATGCGCTGGGCCGCTGGGCCATGCTGGCAGACCCCACGTGGGATTACCATGCCGCCTTCCAGCGTTACCGGGACTTTTACCAGATTCCGCTGGAAGTGGAGCAATCTGTCCGTGGTTCCCGCACGGGGGAACTGATTGCCCGATGTATGGTGGAAACAGGCACGTCCTCCTTTTATTCCGCACTGGCCGATGCCACGGAAGAACCAGTGCTCAAGGCCCTGTGCAAGCAGATTGCGGCGGATGAGTTCCGCCACTTCAAACTGTTTTATGACCACATGAACCGCTACCTGAAGCGCGAAAACATTGGCACGCTGCAACGCGCACGCATTGCCCTGGGCCGCGTAACGGAAAGCGAGGATGACGAGCTGGCATCCGCCTACTACACCACGAACGACCCCGCAAACATACCGTATGACCACACGCGTTGCATTGCGGCGTATATGTCCCGCGCCATGAAGAACTATCAGCCCCAGCACCTGCGGCGCGTGGCCAACATGGTGTTCAAGACCATTGGCGTTAACCCACACGGCAAATGGCAGAGCGCTGTGTTCTGGATTGCAGAAAAACTGTTCTTCAGCCGCCAGCGCAAGTTTGCGCGCATTGCGGGCATAAGCTAGCGGCCCTTCTCCTTCTTACTATGGCGGCGTAAGCTCGCTTCCGTCAAAACAGACGGAGATTTACATCTGATGTTTACGCATATTGTCGTGGGCAGTAACGATATTGCCCGCTCCAAAAAATTCTACGATGCCATTTTTGAAGCCATGGATATTCCCCCTTCAGAAATTCACCCCAATGGCCGTCTGGTTTATGCCAAGCAGGGCCAGCGCTTTGTGGTGACCAAGCCGCTGGATGGCAAACCCGCCACCCCGGCCAACGGTGGCACCATCGGGCTGGAAGCTGCCTCCCCCGCCATGGCCGATGCATGGCACAAGGCTGGTGTTGCCAATGGCGGACAGGCCATTGAAAACCCGCCCGGCGTGCGCCAGACCGGCGTTGGCCCGCTGTATCTGGCCTACCTGCGGGACCCGGACGGCAACAAGCTGTGCATTGGCTGCAAGGTTCCGGCCTAAGCCCTAACAGGTTGCGTTTAACCTTGGCGGAACACTCTTTTCCGCCGGGGCTTAAATAAAAAAAAGCTGCGTTCCCTTTTGTGGGCCGCAGCTTTTTTTGTGTCTGATTCGAATGGAGGCAACCAGCTTACACTTCTTCTTCCGTGTTGGTCTGGGCCACCAGAATGGCGTGGGAGTTCATGCGCGATGCCAGCATGTGCCCTACCGCCACCGCCCCAACAGAAAGCGTAACAGACAGCACCACGTTCACCAGCGCACGGCCCCAGCCCCCAACGCGAATAAGGTCCAGCGTTTGCAGGCTGAAGGAGGAAAACGTGGTGTATCCGCCGCATATGCCCAGCATGACAAACAGCCGCGTGGTTTCCGATA
This sequence comes from Acetobacter pasteurianus, assembly GCF_009914215.2. Lineage (NCBI taxonomy): Bacteria > Pseudomonadati > Pseudomonadota > Alphaproteobacteria > Acetobacterales > Acetobacteraceae > Acetobacter > Acetobacter pasteurianus. Next base: position 679,019 of record NZ_CP039846.2, read on the forward strand.
CCGGATACCGGCCAGATGCCAGCGTAAGCGTGCCAAAAAAGCCGATAACAAAAGAGCCCACCATGTTCACACCAATAATGGTGCCCCACGGAATATACCGGCTGATGGGGGCAGTAAGAACAGAAACAAAATAGCGCGCCAGTGTGCCCAGCGCGCCCCCGAGCATAACGATCAGACAGGAATAGAAAGACATAAAGGAAACCTTACTCCGCCATTGTGCGATCCACCGCCAAACCGGCAGAGGCCTGGCAGGTGGGCATCATTTCCACATGGTTGATGTTTACATGTGCAGGCAGGCTTAAAACCCATGCCACCGTCTGGGCAATATCTTCGGGCAAAAGCGGGTGCGTGCCTTTGTAAACATCCTCGGCCTTGGTGGCATCTCCCAACCGCACCTGGCTGAACTCACTGCCGCCGCACAGGCCGGGGGCAATGGTGGTGGCGCGCACCTGCTTGCCCAGCAGATCGCTGCGCAAATTGCGCATGAACTGCTCAACAAACGCCTTGGATGCCCCATACACGTTGGAACCGGGGTACGGATATGTGCCTGCCGTGCTGCCAAGGGCCACAACATGCCCCCAGTTACGCGTCACCATGCCGGGCAGCAGCGCGCGCGTAATTTCCACCATGCCGGTTACGTTGGTGGCTATCATGCGCTGCCAGTCTTGCAGGTTGGTTTCCCACGCTTTTTCCAGCCCCAGCGCCAGCCCGGCGTTATTCACCAGCACGTCTACCTCCTGCCAGCCTGCGGGCAAGCTTTGCGGCAGGGCAGCAAGAGCGGGGGCGTCTGTCATATCCAGTTTAAACGGCAGGATCTCACCCTTGGCTTGGGCGGCCAGTTCCTCCAGCCTTTCCTGCCTGCGGCCTGTGGCAATAACGCGGTAGCCCTGCTGGGCCAGAAGCAGCGCAATGGCATGCCCAAATCCGGCGGTGGCACCCGTTACCAAAACTGTTTGTGGTTGCTTGCGTGTCATACCCATAGCCCTTTTTTGTGCATGAAACGGGGCGAGCCCCAAAGCAGGAAAGCCGCAGCAATGGGCGTGCGCCATGCTTCCCGCAGTGCCTGCAACTGTAGGGCAAGGCGGGGCAAGTTTCAAAACACCATCTTGGGTGGTGGTTTTATGGGGGTGTGGGCGTGCTCAGCCTGGCTTGGGCATCCTGCAAGATCTGGCGCTCTGGCGTGTGCAGCATGTCTGCCAAGGTGCGGCTATCCAGCACCGCCATAAACGCATCCAGCGCCTCACCCAACGCGCCGCGCAAATGGCACGCGCGGGAGAGCAGACATTCCGTGCTGCCCGGCACACCGGGGGAAGGCGACATGCAGCTTACCAGCGCCATATCATCTTCCGTATGGCGCACCACATCGCCAATACAGATATCCTGCGGCGCACGGCCCAGCATGAGCCCACCGCCCCGGCCGCGCAGTGTATCTACAAACCCGCCCCGGCCCAGATGATGAATGATCTTGACCAAGTGATTTTCTGAAATGCCATACACCCGCGCAATCTCCTTAATGGAAACGCGGCGGTTGGTGTGCACGGCCAGATAAAGCAACGTGCGCAGGGCATAATCTGTGTGCAGTGTCAGACGCATGGGGCCTTTTACACCATGATGGGCTGATATGCCCATTCATCTCTTTAAGATACCTTAAAAACACATCTTAACTAACGGCCAAAAACCCTATCTGTTCACCGCAACCAGAGGCCCCAATGCCCCATCAGCCCGATATCCGCATCCGCCGTGTGTATGAAGATGCCCAGCCAGATGATGGCGCCCGCGTGCTGGTGGACAGGCTGTGGCCACGCGGCATCAGCAAGGAGCGTGCCGCCCTCACCCTATGGCTAAAGGACATTGCCCCTTCCACCGCCCTGCGCCAGTGGTTTGCGCATGACCCCGCAAAGTGGGAAGGCTTTTGCCAACGCTACACGGCAGAGCTGAACGCCAACCCGCATGCCGTGCACCAACTGAAAGATCTGGCCCGCAAAGGCCGCATCACCCTGCTATTTGGCGCGCGCGATGTGGCACATAACGAGGCCGTGGTGCTGGCCGCCTACATGGCTGCCCATCTGCCCCACCGCACATAAAAAAAACCCGCACACCCAAGGCTGGAGAACAAAGCGGGAAACGCGGGAAAACACTATAGGCACGCTGCCTTCCACAAAACTATCCACAGGCTTTTCCCACATTCTCTCCCCGTTTTCTGTGGATAAGATTTATGACAAAGCAGGAGAACAAACGTTCAGAATCGGCTGTTTTCTGGGATTTTTAGGGATTCGTTTTATGACAAGCGGAGAATCAGCTTGACCTGAAAAAAACATGACGAGTCGGGCTTGCCACGATTCATCCACAGGCCATCCACACAATTTACCCAACGCCCCACCGGTTATAAACAGGTGGTAACACAAGCTATTGCGCAGCCCCCTGTGCACTGGCACAAGATGAGGCCCATTGCGCCCCCGCGCCCTTTATACAGGCCCAGTAGAAGAACAAAGGAGCATACGCCAGCGCATGCAGTTTATTCTTACTTTTTCCTGCCCGGACCAGCCCGGCATTGTTGCGGCTGTTACATCCGTTCTGGCAGAGCGAGGTGCGGACATAACCGAAACCCACCAGTTCAGCAACCGGGAATCTGGCACTTTGTTCATGCGGCTGGCCTTTAATGCGCCCGCGCCGGGTGGTCTGGCAGAAATAAATGATGTTCTGGCCCCCGTGGCCAAACACTTTGGCATGAACATGCGCCTGCATGATGCCGCCGTGCTGCCGCGCATTATCATCATGGTGTCCCGCTTTGATCATGCGCTGCTCAACCTGCTGTATCAGGTGCGTGTGGGCTGGCTTAAGGCGGATATTGTGGCCATTGTTTCCAACCACACAGATAGCGCCGCCACGGCAGAACAGGCGGGCATTCCCTATTACTGCTGGCCCGTAAACAAGCAGAACAAGGCCGAGCAGGAAGACAAGCTGCGCGCCCTTATAAAGGAAACAAAGGCTGATTTAGTGGTGCTGGCCCGCTACATGCAGGTGCTTTCGGATTCGCTCAGCGCAGAATTAAGTGGCCGGGTCATCAACATCCACCATTCCTTCCTGCCCTCCTTCAAGGGGGCCAAGCCGTATCATCAGGCATATGCGCGTGGTGTGAAGCTGATTGGCGCCACCGCCCATTACGTGACGGCGGATCTGGATGAAGGCCCGATTATCGAGCAGGAAACCGCGCGGGTTACGCACAACCTCTCGGTGGAAGATTACATTGCCACCGGCCGAGGTGTGGAATCGCAAGTGCTGGCGCGGGCGGTGAAGATGCATGTTGAGCATCGGGTTATGATCAACGGCCACCGCACTGTGGTGTTTGCCTAAAACACCCAAGGCTGCCGCCCCATTGCGGGCGGTTTGGCTTTTGCAGCCATAAAAAAAGGCGCTCCAGATGGAGCGCCTTTTTCCGTATGCAGCCCGTAAGGGCCACATGCAGCAAGATTAGTTGCTGCTGTTGTTGTCGCCACCGTGTTCACCACCCGGGCCGCCATGTTCGCCACCGGGGCCACCATGTTCGCCACCGAAGTTGCCCTGCTGGCCACGATCACCGCGTTCACCACCCTGCTGGCCACGGTCGCCACGGTCGCCACGGTCGCCGCGGTCACCACGGTTTTCGTCACCACGGCCGTTCTGGTTGTCACCGTTTTCGTTGTGCTTGTGTTCGTGCTTGTGATGGTGGCTTTCTGCATGAGAAGCAACCGGCATAGCAACACCCAGAGCAGCAAGCAGGAAAAGAGCTTTTTTCATCGTTAACAATACTTTCGTTCAATGCGTTGGCACCGCACTGAGGCAGTGCGTGTCGAAAATGAAGCTAGGAAAGAATTGAGACAAAATAAAGGCTGGCAGACATACATTATGTTAATTTGATTTATGCCCTGCGTTGCATCTCACTCATGCCGCCTGCCCTTGCCCCTTTATATATGTGTTTGAAAGCAGGAACGTAATTCTGCCACAAGCGTATGTGAAAAACAGACGTATTGAAGCATAGAGGTTTGACATGAAATTCCGTTATCTTGCAGCCGCTGCCATGATGGGTGTGATGTGTGCATCCGCCCCCCTTCATGCCGAACCACAGTTTAACGGCCCCGGTGGCCGTGGTGGCCCACAGGGCGGCCCCAACGGTGGCCCCGGTGGTGGTGCCATGCACGGTGGCCAGCGTGGTGGCCCCGGCCCAGCCATGCACAACGCCAACCGAGGCGGCCGTGGTGGCCCCGCACGCGGTGGTGACAACTTTGACATGAACCGCACATGGCGCAAGGGAGACCGCTACGATGGCCCGCGCAACAGCCGCTGGGTTATTAACAACTGGCAGAGCCAGCGCGGCCTGTATGCCCCGCCATCTGGCTATTACTGGATGCGCTATGGCAACCAGTTCCTGCTAACATCCCTTACCACGGGCATTATTGCCGGTGTTGTAAGTGCTACCATTGGGGCTGTTGCCACCCCCGCAACCCCCACCTATGCCGCACCAACCTACGCAGCACCGGGCTACGCTGCCCCCGGTTATGCAGCACCCGGATACGCCGCACCCGGCGGTTACTAAAAACTACCGTATATAACGCAGGATATTATCAGAACGTATTTTACAATCTGGCAATATCCTGCACATGCAAAAGGCCGCTGCCCTGTTTACCGGGGCGCGGCTTTTTTCTTTTTTAGCGTGTTTTTTTACAGGGCGCGTGCCGCCACACCGCGCCACTGCCGCCAGCCCTGCACGGCAAGGCCAATAAAGGCGGCGTAAAGCACGGCGGTTACAAACAGCCTGCGTTGCACAAACAGCAGCGCATACAAAACATCCACTACAATCCACAGCACCCAGCAGGCGCGGTAGCGCTTGGCTGTCCATATCTGGCCCAACACGCTGTACGCGCTCAGCCCGGCATCGGAAAGGGGCATGGGGTCATCCGTTATGGCGCGCAGGGCCAGCCCCAATGCCAAACCGACTACGGCTGTTATGCCGGTATCTCGCAACAGGGTTTGCGCCGTTGTGGTGGCAATACGCACCTGCCCGCTTTCTTCCACACCGCGCAGCCAGCACCACAATCCGTACAGCGCCAAAGCTGCAAACACGGCCTGCAAAGCGGCATCTGCGTATAAATGATCCTGCGCAAACACTGCGCCATACAGCACCGATGCCAAAAGCATAACCGGCCAGCACCACACCGTTCTGCGCCCCGTAAGCCACACGCCCAAAGCGCTGGTAATGGCCGCCAGCCATTCCAGCCCGGACACTACGCCTGCTCCGCCAGCAAGGCAGGCAAACGGGCCAGAAGTTCCTGCCCCTCCTGCGCCTGCGCAAACCACCGGGCATGGCCAAGCAGATACTCGGTATAGGCCACCTCGGCCGAGGCTTGATCTTGCAGAAGTGTTCCAAAATATGCTGTTTCAGACAGCGCAAATTCCACATGCACCAATGGCAGAAACGCCACCACCAGCGCACGCTCCGCCGCACTTAAAGGCCGAATGTGCTGATACCCCGCCACAAACGCGGCAAGCTGGTCCCACACCACCAAATCCGGGGCCTTCTGCGCTGTTGCGCTACAGCTTGGCAAAGCCAGCCAATCCACCATGGCGCGCTCTATGGCCACGGCCACATCAAACGCGGCGCAGGTGCGGTCTGCCATGCCAAAATCCAGCACGGTAACAGGTGTGTTTGCATGCCAGAACAGGTTGGAAGGGTGCCAGTCTCCATGCCCCCAAGCGGGTTTTATGCTGGGCAATAACGGGCGCAGATGGTCATGAAACGGCAGAACATCCCGCGCCACATCCTGCTGCCACGGGCGGTTGGTCAGTGCCGCCACCAACCCCGGCTGCCGCGCCACCCACTGTTGCAGTGCAGTTGTAAAATCTGCTTGCCCCACCACGCACATGCTGGAAACAAGCGGCACCACCGGGGCGGTTTTACCCGCTACATATGCGCTGCGTTCCGGGGCTGTGTAATCCGCCGCGGCCTTGTGCAGTTGCGCCAGCGCTGCCCCCGCCGCATGGGCCTGCGCGGTGGAGAAATAGGGCTTCCAGGACATCACATCCCGGTAGATATCTTCCCCCTTGGCGGGTAGGAAAACCTCGTACGTCCAGTTGCCAAGTTCCAGCGCGGTGTGCCCGTTACGCAAGGGCAATGCGGGGCATACGGGCAGCCCCTTGCTGGCCAGATGGCGGATAAAGGCGTGTTCCTGCTCCAGCATGCTCGCACTTCGCAATGCACGCGCATGGCGTTTGAGCACGCAGCTTGTCGCCCGCACTGTCTGCCCGCCTACGTTGGCATCAGCAGAAACCTCCCCCGCAAGTTGCACCACGCAGGCGGCAGAAAACGGGCGCATGCTGTGCCACACAACATCCCGCGCTGGCGGCATGTTGGCAAAATGTGCGAGCACAGCACAAACTTCATCAAGCGTCAGGCAGGGCCAGTCCCGCTTTTCCTGCACACCGTTTACGCCAAACTGAGCCGTGTTCTGGGGGGAAATATCTGCCACGCCTAAAACCCGGTGGAGGCTGTAAACAATGCCGCAAACCCGCCGCCAATGTAATAGTCCGGGGCCTGCCCGGCTATGGTGGTGCCGTAGCGGCCCTGCGTGTCATGCGCGTTCATGGTGGGGTCTGCCACGCCGGAAAGGTAATGCTGGTTGGTGATGTTAATAAAGTTCATGCGGAACTCCGGCCGATGCAGCACGGACACATCATTCATCCGGTACCCCAGCGCCAGATTGCCCGTAACATGGCTGGGCATGCGCTCATCATTCATGAACGTTGCATATTGGTGGCCGGTGTATTTTACGGTCATCACGCCAAAAAAGTGCCCGTCATCATATGTCAGGCCCGCGGCGGCCTGTAGCGTGGGGCTGCGTACGGCGCGCTTGCCGCGTGTGGGCAGCAGGTCTCCGCCCGAATACAGGTCATTATCAATGGTGGCGTGCAGATATTCGCCCGAAAGATATGGGCTGATGTGGTGCCACGGGCGCAAACCTATTTCCACATCCACCCCGCGAGATGTCTGCCCGCCTGCATTAATGGTAGAATCCACCGGGGCGCCATTTATCATGGCTAACGTGGCAATCTGGCGGTTTGTGAAGTTATAGTTAAATAACGTCAGGCTGCCCACAACGCGGCTGCCTGCATAGCGGTAGCCCAGTTCCTCCGCTATGGAGTATTCGTTTTTCAGGCTGGATGTGCCTTTTTGCGTTACCGCACCAGATGTGGGGTCATACGCATCATACAAGGCGGGTTCTGCCGGGGTGCGGAAGTTGGTAGTGGCATTGAAAAACACCTGATGTTCCGGCGTAATCTGAAAACGCACGCCAAAGCGTGGCAGGGGCACGGCGGTGTTCATGTTGGCGTGGTAGGGCGCGCCCGGCACGGCGTTCGTGCCTATGCGTGAGAACATCACTTCCTTAAAACCTGCTGTCAGCAACAGTCGATCATGCAAAAGGGAAACCCGATCCCCCACAAACAGCGCATTGGTTTGCGAGATGGTGTGGTTGCTGGCCCCCAGCAGCATGTTGCCATCTGCCAGCGTAATGGGCCGCCCGCCCCATATGCTGCCCGCATTGCCGCTGCCATTTACGGCGGCAAAGGTTTCGCGCTCGGTGTCATCACCGTAATCATACCAGTAGCCCAGCACCAGATCATTCACGCCGCGCTTCCATTCCAGCGCAGATGTAAAGCCGGAGCGAAAGCTGCGCTGTGTGTAATCTGCCCGCACCGTGCTGTAGCCATCTGCCGTTACGGGCAGGTCCAGCACATCGGGCACAGCCTGCGTGCCGTTATACAGGCCGGATGTAGGCAACTGCGTGCCGCCTGCGGCATTGCCATACGCACCTTGTGCATAGGGTGTAACATGCAGGCTTAGCCCCTCCGCCAATGTAAACTGCAAGGGTGCGGCCAGATACAGCGTGCGCTCCGGCTGGCGGGAAAGCCGCCAGTAGTCCGAACCACCGTAATCATCATCAGCATGGAAGTGCCTGTCCAGATTATTGGGGCCGCCTATGCCGTACGTGCGCCAGTCATCCTTGCTCACCTGCGGGTAGTAGCTGTCCACCGCCTGGTTCCAAGATCCTAACAGCCCCGCGCTGTTGCCTTGGCCCCATGTTTTCTCCAGCTTGAAATCAACATGCTGGCGCTCATCCCGCCCGGCACCGCGCCAGTTATCCGTGGCACCGTGAGAATACGATACAAAGCCCCGCAGGCCGGTATTGTGCCCGATCTCGCCTGTATCCAGCCGCAGGAACTCGCGGTTGGTATCGTAAGAGCCATAGGAGGCACTGAACTGCCCGCCCGCCTTTTCTGCCGGTGTGCGAAAACGCAGCTTCATCAGCCCGCCAGCGGCGTTCATCACCGGGCTGTCCAGATCGGGAGATCCCTGTTGCAGGGCAATGCTTTCGTAATTCTCGCTATCTGCAAACTGGCTGGGGTAACCGGTATAATAGGCAATATCGTTCAGCGGCATGCCTTCCAGCACGTAGCCTATGGCATCTCCATTCATGCCGCGCACGCTGATATTGGTTTGCGGAGAAAACCCGAACGGGTCTGACCCACTTACATTCGCGCCCGGTAATTGAGACACCAGCTCAAACGCCGTAGCGGTGGGGGATTGCAGGCGGATGTATTCCTGCCCCACCACGCTTTGGGCCTGTGGTTCGGATTGCGGGTGTATCAGCCCGCCCCCGGCACTGGCATGCAGCGGGTTGGCACGTACAATCACCACCTGCGGGCGGGCAGAAGCCTGCACCGGCGCGCCCGGCACTTTGGGGGCTATGGGTGCTGCATGTGCCGTTGCGGGTGCTGCCGTATGCTGGGCGGCTTTTTGCCCTGTAGGTGGTGCAGAAACAGCCTGCGCCCACGCAGCCCCAACCGGCCACGCCATGCCAGAAAGCAGCGTGCCAGAGGCCAGCGCACAGGCCATCCACCACCGTTGGCGGCAGCAACAGCGCCGCACTTTGGGGGCCGCACACCAGCACACCTCACGTTGTATTAAGGCGGACATCTGGCTTTATCCTTCTGCCGCACCAAGGCGCACCTGCCGCACCACGCGCTCCATTGTTAACCCCTGCACTAAAATAGTGAACACAACCACCGCATAACACACTGCAAGCAGCACATCACGCATAGGCCCGTGTTCCAGGCTTAACGCAAGGGCTATGGAAATACCGCCACGCAGGCCGCCCCATGTCATAATGGCCAAAACGCGCCAGCGTTGTGAATCCCGCAAATACACCGGCAGCATGGCCAGCAGCACGCTTAACGCCCGCACGGTAATGGAAAGCGGAATGGCCAGAACAGCCGCCAGCAATACCGGCACACGTATGGGCACGCTAAGCACGTAAAACCCTATCAGCACAAACAAGCAGGCGTTCAGCACCTCATCCACCATCATCCAGAAATTGCGGATTTCACGCTGCCCGTGCTGGCTGAGCGCCCCCAAGGCGCGGGGCATGCCCAAGGCCAAACCCGCCGTAACGGCTGCCACAGGGCCAGAAACTTCCAGCATTTTGGCAAGGCTGTACACCCCGCTGGCAAGGGAGATGGAAATAAGCAGTTCAAGATGCGCATCTGTTACCAGCCGGATGCACCATACCGCCAAACACCCGCACAAAAAGCCCAGCAGCAGGCCGCCGCCGACCTCCTGCACCATCTGCCACACCAAATCCCCCAGCGGGCCAATGGTGCCAGCCTCTGCCAGTTGCACCGCCACGGCAAACACCACAACGCCCACGCCATCGTTAAACAGGCTTTCCCCCGCAAAAATGGCCTGTACTCTGGGCGGCAGCCCCAAACGGCGCAACATGCCCACAACAGAAACCGGATCTGTTGGGGCCAGAATAGCCCCCAGCACCACGCACCACGGCAGGGAAACCGCAAGCCCCACCAGCGGAAACGCCATCCACATACCCGCGGCAAACAGGGCCACGGCCAGCATTGTGCCCAAAAGTGCCAGTGCCAGAATGGAAAAACGGTTCTGCCACAGCTCGCGCTGATCTACCGATTGCGCGCCCGCAAACAGCAGGAATGATAAAGCCCCATCCAGCAGGGTGGCGGGCAGGTTTATGCTATCCAGCACCGCGCGGGCGGCATCCATGCGGGGCATGGGCACGGCCTGCTCCAGAAAAAGCAAAATCGTGGCCACCCCCAAAGCCTGTGCCGTAATGCCAATGGTGGTGGGCAGGTGCAGGTAGCGGTGGTTGATAATGGCAAAAGCTGTTGCCAGTGTGATCACAATGGCAAACAGCGCCAGCGGATTGAAAAAAGGCGGCATGAGCGGTTTCCAGTCTGATCAGACAGGCTGATGACGAATGCAAACCAGAAAACCGCAAAACCGGATGCCAGATCAGGCGTTATTCTGCGGCTGCCCGGCCTCATCCATATTCACGATCGTCTGATCCGAAATGGAAACGTCTGTCAGTTCAGGACGTTGCAAGGCTTCGTTGGCAGAACGCGCCAAACCGGCTGTCTTGTCCTTCAGGTCTGCCAGTTCTTCACGCACATCGCCCAGAATTTCCAGCAGGGCCTGATGGTCTTCCGCCGCGCGCCGGTCTGCCCCACGGCTGAGCACCGCGTTGCCCACCATCAGCGCGGGCAGTGCCACAAGCTGGATACAGTTGCTGATATATAGCAGCGTGTTCTGCCACTGGGGCACAACCGCTGGCACCAGAGAGAACAGGAAAAACACATACACGCACCAGATACTGCCGAACATGATTGTCATTTTAACAGCCACGTTCTCGTTAAATCTGTTCACCAATGAATCGGCAGGTTTCTGTTGTTTGGGTTTCATTTCTATACCTTTTGCCTCAAATACCCGCCTTGCTGGCAGGCCATCTCTTTGGGCAAAACTGTATCACAGCGCTGTGGGCTTGTCCGCCTGCGGGCAGCAGGGCTGGCTCCCACCCCCATGCTTCAGGCCAGCAGATAGGGCTGGCCCGTGGGGGTGGTGATAACCCCTTGCGGGGCCAACAGCGCGTTGGGCGGTATGGGCGTGCCATCGGCCAAAGTGGGTACCTGTGGCGGCAGCGTGGCGGCACTTTCTGCACTGATGTAAAGCTGCACGCTTGCCGTAACACTACGCCCCTGCACGGTATGCAGCACCATTTGCACTGTCTGCACCGTATCTGGCGGGCCGCTGCCCAAAAACACGCAGGCCATGCCTTGAATAATGGTGACCCACAGCACCGCCAGATCCGTATCCTGCCCGGTGGCGGTGGGCACGCTGGCTGTAACACTGGCCAATGTATCGCCCGTGCCTTCCAGCCATGCGGCGGGGGTGAGCGTATAATCCAGCGCATCTGCACTGCTGCGCGCAGGCCATGCCTGCACCACCTGCTCTGCCAGTTGGCCACGCAGGCACAGGCCGGGGGTTATCATAACCGGCAGCACGCGGGCGCTAGCGGGTTGCCACCCCGGCGCCAGCACGGCCCCTTCTGGCAAAAGGGCGCACGCCGTGCTGGCAGTATTGCAAGAACATGTCATGATTTTTTACCTTGGACCAATAGCTGTTACCCACACCGTAATGGGGGTGGAAACCGCGCCATCGTGGTCATCCACCACGTAGCGCACACCCACAGCGCCAATGCCTGTGGCGGTGGGGGGCTGTTCTGGCATGGCAAGTGTCATGCGTTGTTCATACTGCGTGCACTGCAACTGCACGGATGTAGGCACCCCCGCAAAAGCCTGCGGAAAGGTAATGCTCTCTCCATCCTGAATACTTACGGAAAAGGACTGGATGCGCTGCCCGTATGGCAGGTTGATGACGCGCCCATCCTGCGTGGCAAAATCGGCCTGATACGTGCCCAGCCCCACATAACTGCCCGCAGGCTGAAACACGCCGTTGGCCCAGCCCTGCGTGGCCACCACCGCACCATCTGGCATATGGATGGAACCATCCTGACGGAACTGCCATTCATGCCACCCACCTGCGGCATCTGTAAGCTGCACGCTGGCAAAAGCGTATTGCTCAAACGCATCACGCAGGCAGAACAGCGCCTTCATGGTGGCGCTATACCCCAAGCGGGAAATAAACTGCGGCCCCCACGGAATATCACCCGCCTGCGGTGCGCCATTGCTGCCGCTGCCGCCCCATGTGCCGGTGCTATCGTAATAGCCATTGCTAATCTTGCCGCCTGTGAGCGGAAAAAAGCTTTGCGCGGCTTGGGCGGATGTCAGCAACCCGTTGAACAGGTTTGTCCACGCTGCCCCCTGCGCGCCGGGGGTGGAAAGGTTGTTATCCTGCCCGGAAACCCAGAACGTGCCCCCAACGCTGCCCGCCACCACGGCCCCGGCGGGGTAGCCGCCAATGGCGGCGGCAAAGCTGGCATCAAACGGGCCAACATAACCTGTTTGCAAAACCTGTATGGCGGCAGAAAGTGTTTTTAAAAACCCGTTCATATCTGCCCCACGCGGGGGCACGCCACCGGCTGCGCGTTCTGTAAAGGTTTCGGGCGGAAAGCCCAACGCCATGCTGGCCGAGCCATCGCCCGCCGTGGTTTGCGCTGCGGGAATATCCGCACAGTTGGCCGCTGTGGCAGAGGCCGCAATGGGCGTTGTAAACCGCCCGGAAATATCTTCTTGTTTCATAAGTGTTTCAGCCCCTGATGCTGTAGGAAACCGCAACCCCGGCAGGGCGCGGCAGCACGCCGGCGTTTTCGATAATGGAAACCTGCACATCTGTTGGCACAAAGCCAAAGGCGTAGGTCATGCTCATGTTGGTGTTATCTTCCACCCATGCATCGCCCTGCCCGGCAAACAGCGTGCGCAAGATAGCGTTGAGCGAAAGCACGGAACAATCTGTAATATTGGCCAGCGCCTTGGCATAAATAAGCTGCCGAAACCCGGCATCGGACAGGCTGCAATTTGTAAAATCACCCACCACAACACGGCCCGCATACCACGGGGCAGTGTTAAAGCCCTGCTCTGTCAGATCATTGGCCTCGGCAAAGCCTAAATACTGGCCAGATGCCATGCGCAACACGCGCGATACCCCAACAATGCGGCCCCATACATCCAGCCCGTAGCCTTGGGCTGTTTCTATGTTCCATATGCTGGCAAACCAGTTTTCTATATTTTGTGCAGGATCAAAACACTGGTTCCAGCCTTCCAGCAGCGCGTTCAGGCTGGGCGAGCACGCATATTGCGAAAGCACCGTTTGCCCTACATTCTGCATCAGGCAAACTCCACGGTAATATCGGCCAGTTCCAGCGTGAAAATCTGGTTGATATCGGCCTGCGCCGTAACACCCGTGGGGCTGGCTGCCGTGCCTACCCGAATATCCACCACCTGCGCCCAACTGCCCACCGCCGCCACGCAGGCGTAAAACCGGCTGGCATACAGCGTGCCGCCAATGCCCACACGGGCCGAGCCATCCTGCCCCAAAAAGCACGCCAGCACCGCCTGCTGCACGGCAGATGTTGCCGTATTGGGCACGCCAGAACCTGCTGCCAGCGTAAGCACCACATAAAGCGGCGTGGGCTGCGCACGCTCAAACGCCACCGTATAACTGGGCGGTGTGGTGTAGGTGCCGGATGTATCCGTTACCGTTACATGGGTGCTGCCAGTATAGGCACAGCCGGGCGGCTTTTTGCGCAAAATGGCCAAGGCTACATCGGCATCCGTGCCGCCATTTACGCACACATACAGGCTATAGGGCGCGAGAGTTATGCCGCCTTGCGTAACCGCAACATTGCTGCTGTTATCTGCAACATACGCATCTGTTACGCCATCCACCGCCTGCACGGCGGCCAGAATGGCGGCCAATGGCCCCACGGAATTTACCGCCACGGCGGCCTGCCTGCGGGCTTCAAACGCCGCGCGGCCTTCTACCTCGCGCCCCGTTACCCCCGCCACGGCGTTGCTCACGCCAGACCACCCGGCAACAGACTGGCACAGCCGCACGCTGCCCGCCGGGCAGGATACCTCCCCCACCGTGGTGCAGGAAAACGTGCCAGCACCTGTGCCGGTGGTATCCAGCATAATGGCGGCATCTGCCGCGTAGGTGTTGCCTGCGGCATCTGCCACCAAGGCTCCTTGCGGAATAACCGTGCCTTCCACCCCCGTACATTGGCATGTTACCACCGTGGGCGTGGCGGGTTTGCGCTCCATAAAGTAAATGCGGCCAATGGCATCCTGCATCCGGCCAGAAGCCCGCGCAGGGTCCACCCCGTTAAATACGGCCAGCATCTGATCATACGCATCGCCCAAAATGGCGGTAAGCGATGTGGCCAACTGCCCCTGTGGGGTGGATAGGTCTGTATTCAGCGTATTGCCAAAAGCGGCGTTGATATCTGCCAGAACACCGGCCAGCATGTCTGCCTCCTGCGGCAGCACAAAGCCGGTATCATCCAGCGTGGGCGCGGGCACGGATGTAGTGCCTGCGGCAAGTGAGGTTTCAGAAACTGGCAAGGGTTGTGCTTCCGTTTTCCAATGTCAGATAAATCTGGCCGCTGAGTTTGCGGTCTGCCCCAAGGCTGGCCAGCACACAGGTGGCGCGCGCCACGTTGGGTACGGCAAGGGCGGCCTGCGCCACATCGGCCCGAAACAAAGCCGCAGACTGGTTGCGCCCCAAAACACCCGCCAGATAGGGCAGGCCAAGGGCCGTGTTGTACCAGCACTCCCCCTTAAACACGCGCACCGCGCTGGAAACATCCTGCGCGGTAGCATAAGGCACATCCGCCACGGCAATATTGCCCTGCGCATCCACGGCCAGATCCCACGTTGCGCGGTCTAGCAACAAGGTTTTCATATGTGCTTCTCCTAACCCTGCGGGGTGCTGGTGCTGCCACTGCCGGGCATAACCCCGCCATGCACATGCGATGTAAGAGACACACCACCGGCCTGCACATCCTGCCCCACATTCAGGCTGCCGCTTATGCTGGCATCTCCTGAAATCTTGAGTGATTTTGCAGATATTTCCACCGTTCCGGGTGTGTGTATCACCACCCCATCGGGCGTAAACTGAATGTACTGGCTGGGGGCCGCGTTTAAAAACCCGCCCAGATACAGCGCATCCGCCATGCTATTATGGCGAAAGCTGGCGGGCGGTGCGGCAGCACGGGCGGTTTTAACGTTCAGGATATCCCGGTCTGCCATCACGGCCAGCCCGATATCTCCCACTGCCGGGTCCAGCACCACAGCGCTGCTGCCGCCCTGAAGCCGAAAATACGGCACGTTATACAAAACCCCATGCGGCGTGGTCTGGCCTGCGGCATCTTGCTGGTGCACCATGGGCTGCACATCCACAAACCCCACGGGGGCCAAACCTGCGCCCGAAACCGCGCACACCTTAACCGGTATGGCGGTGCGTACCTCCACCAACATGCGGCGCATAACCGCCACCAATGCGTTGTAATCCGATGCCGCAGCACCCGCCCTGTCAAACACCGCCTGCCCCGATGTAGGCATGTTGGGCGGAAAGCCGGATGCAAAACTGTTTTGATACGTCATGAATTTTCTGCCTCCACAGCCTGCGCCACCACATGGGTAAACCACGGGCCATCTGGCATTTGTGCGCTTAAACTGTGCCGAAGCTGCAAAACCTGCCACAGCCCCGTGCCACCCCCACCGGGCTGATACTGGCTTTGCAATGCCAGCACGCTGCCATAGCTGATACGCGGGTTAAACAGCATGTTCAGCGCCACCCCACCGGCAGACCATGTGGGATACCCCACCAGCCCCGTGCTGGCTGAAACCGCAATGGCGGCAGATGTTTCCACCGTTGCGTTAGCCCCGCCCGTTCTGGCAGGCCATGCCGCCAAACGCCCCCGGCCCAATGCGGCCTGAAAGGGCTGTGTGTTCCAACACTGGCTGATCTGCTGCCCCGCCGTGCCATAAAAATACGGATCATGCAGCACGGTGTTCAGGCCGTTATTTTCAAAATTCAGCCCGGCCTGTGCGGCAATACGCGCCAACACCTGCGCCAGTGGCACAGCACCCTTAAACCCGGTGGGCGCGGCAGGCAGTGCGTTTGGCAGAACTGTAGAAAACGCCTGCACCACAAAGGCAACATCGGGTGCTGCGCTGTAATCTGCAAAAGCCAGCGTAACCCCGCCCTGAAACACAAGGGCCTGCGCGCCAGAAGTACCATCTGGCACCATCAGCAGCACCTCGCTGGCACTCTGGCTGGTGGGGGCCGGCGCGCTCAGGCTCAGGCGGTTCATCAAATCCGGGGGTAGGCCGGTTATGCGTATCTGCGCGGTTTCTCCCGTTGGGTATGGGGCCTGCATGATATCCGCCTGCACCTGCAAGCCAGAAAGGGTAACCGTATCCACCCCATCCGCCGCACCAAACACGCCATTGAGCAGCCGGAACATGACCTCCACATCCCGCGTTGCCCAATCTGGCGTTTTTGTAGTTTGTGTGCCGCTCATGCGGGCCAACCTGTGCGCCAGAGCAACACATAGCGCGTGCCAAGCCCTGTGCTTTGCGGGTCTTGCGTGCCTTGGGTATCCATAAATGCCAGATCACCCGGCAGGCCGGTAGCGGCAGTGCGCGCCAGCCATGTGCGGTCCTGGCACAGCACGCCAGAAAGCACGCGCGTGCCTGCACACCAGATATCTGCATACAAGCCGGTGGACCGCTGGCGCAGGGCTATCTGAAGTGTCTGTTCTGCCAGTGTGATCTTAAACATTTGTGCAGGCACAGCACTTATAGGCACCTGCACCAGTGTGGTATCTGCGCTGCTCATGCAATCTCTCCGGCATCTGCCGTGCTGGTTGTGGCATAGGCCATGCCGCCGCACTGTATCTGCTGGCCCTGCGGCATGCGTGTGCTGGCAAACTGTGTGCTTCCGGTTATGCGCACTTCCTGCAAGGCAATTTCTACAACCGGCATGGTAATGCCCTGCCGGGCCTCCCGCATCCAACGGTGGCCGATAATGTTCACGCTATCGTATTTCTTTTCCGGGGTTATCACGGCATACAGGTTTGTATCGGCCTCCAATGCCTCCAGCGTGGCAAAAAAGCCTGCACGCACATACAGCGCACCCACCTGCCCGGCCCCGGCCAGAACATCCAACGCAAGGCTGGTGGCGTTGGCATCTTCCATCCCGGCTTCAGACCCATCGCACACCATCACAATCCGATGCTGCCGAGACATGCGCACCTTGCTGTAAGATAAAAATGCCCCTTCCTCCAGTGGAGCTTCTGCAATGCGCCAAGCCGTTTGCATATCGACAGAAAGCACATGGGCAGATGTTAAAACCCGCTGCCCGTCCTGCGTAAAAATACCCCACTGGCTGGCAGCCTGCGTAATTTGCAGATCATCCAGAAAACTCCCCACCGTAACAGAGGCCGAAGCCTGCACCCCGGCAGAAACAGATTGCCCCATAAGGGCAGGCACCCCCGCCGCCACAGGAATATTCCACACAGATGGCAGGCTGACTGGCAACATGGGCATGAAACAGAACTCTTTACTGAACAGGAAACAGGTTTTTAAATGGAACCAAGCGTGGAAAGTGCTGCCAAAGTGGCGCTATCTCCCCCACCAAGCCCCTGCATGCTGGCACGAGGCGGCATGGGTGCGGGGTGTGAAGAAGGCGTTGCACACGGTCTGGAGAAAGGTGTTTGCGGCACATACGCAGCCGGTGCAGGCCGCGCCACGGCCACAACAGGTTGAACCGCCGCCCGCATAAGCAAAGATGACGGCAAAAATGCCTCCACCATATTACGCGCAACAGGTTGGGCTTTGTCCGGCACAGCAACACGCTGCGAGATGCGTAAGCCACCGCGCACGACCTGCTTTGAAACACTTTGAAAGCCACGCCCATGCACCAGAACGTTCTCTAAACTACCTGTGCTTTCAAGGTTTTTTGTATCACGCAGTACTCCCTGCCTCTGCACCAGCGCGGGGCGGGCAGATATAGGCGTGGCAACCGAGGCACCTTTCTTTTCGGCAGCCAGTATGCGAAGCACAGACCTTCTGCCCCTTGATGCACGTGCGGGTGGCATAGAAAACGGTCTGCGCGCCAGAAGCTCCACCGTATCTTTGGGTTTGTGCTGGCGGGCCTTTCTGTGTTGCGTATCCTGCAAAGCATCTTCCGCCGCAACCGATGACGTACCAGCCTCCAACATAACACGCCGGGATACAGAAGGATTATTTTGTAAAACACCTTTCTGCCTGTCAGGCATACCCCTAACAGACCCCACGGCCAGCATATGCCGCACGCTACCACCAGTTCTGGCTGCAAACACAGGCAGCGCACCCCCCGGCAGAGCGTGCACAACGGGCAACACAGGCTCCTGCGCCCTCATACCCAAAGGCATCCCCCCCGCCCCCATGCTGTATTGGCGCAGAAGCTGCAATAATGCCAAAAGCCCTTTGTTTCTGGTCTTTTTTGTGTGTTTCTGGCTTTGCAAAAAGCGTTCCAGCACACGGTGCAGGCGTTCCAGTAAAGGCAGCTTTGCGCGCGCCTTGCTTTGGGGCGATGCGTTTACAATTTGGGCCATGTTTAGGGGCTTTCCTGCGCGGGCGTGTGCGCCATGTTCCAGTTGCGCACAGAAAGTATTTCTACAAGCGTGTAAAAATCTTCGCTGTCATAAATCGTTTTCAGGTCATGCAAACTTGCAAGGCCGGATGCCACAACTGCCGCCATGGCGGGCGAGATGTTTACACAGTTTACAACGGGGCCTGTGCGGCCTCGTCCCCCAGCAAAGCCGCCACCATGGGGAAAAGCTGGTGCGCGGCGGCCCGCAAAAAACCCACATGCAGCCTAAAGGCCTCGGCCCGTACCATGCCTAGTGTTTCAGGTTCTGCAAAATCGGCGGAAATAACAGCACGTGTCACTTCTGGCCGGTGTGGGTCTGGCCGCATTTTTACGCACTGCATCAGCCGCGCCAAAGCGGTATCCAGATCGGCTTCTTCCATAAAGCCAAAAATTTCCAGCCCAAAGGCGGCAAGCCCGGCAAGGCCTGCCTCTGCCATATCCGCCCCCACGCGCGCACCACCGCGTATGGCGGCCTGCAACACATGGCGCGCCCAGCTATCTGCAGCAAAGGCATCCATGCGTGTCAGCACAAATACCTTGCCCTGATCTTCTCCCGGTAGGGAGTGCGTGTATTCCACGGTTTTCATGCCTGCTCTTTCCTGTTGTTTTTAAAAACACACCTGTTTTACAGGGCAGCAGGCAACACGCGTTCCCACAGAATTTCAAAACTGCGGGCCTCCAGCACACGGCCTGCGCTGGGCATTACGGCTACAGCCTGCAACAGCCCACGCACCATGGTGTATTTACGCCCGATAGAGGGAAGCTGAATTTCCGCCCCCAGCCGATACAACCCGCGCTGTGCATCTTGGGCGGCGGCAATGGCCTCAAACACCAGCCCACTTTCACTGCTGGCAGCAAGGGAGATTATCTGCCGCACGGGTGTGGGTATCCAGCCTGCGTTCAGGTAGCCATCAATGCTCATGGCCGTTTCTGCTAGATCTCGTGCGGTGGTTTCAAAAGCCCGGTCGGCGGCGTAGTTTTCAAGCGTAATGGGCGTATTGTACAGCCCCGGCACCGTAATGGTAAAAACCGAGTTGGCGGCTGTAATATCGTAATCAGACATGCTTACTGCACCTCTACCGTAGCCAGAGAGATAGACTGGACAGACTGCCCATCCATATAAAAGAACCGTGCCTGCACCGGCCCGCGTTTAGCCCGTGTGGCGGCAGATGCGGTGGAAGCACCGGGCAGCAGGTACCACCCGCGTGTGGCCAGCGTATCTGCAATGCTGCGCCCGGCCTGTGCATTCACCACCTGCGCCTGCGCGGCAGAAAGCGTGACGTTGGGCTGGATAGCGCCAAAAGCCACGGCGGTATCAATAGTGTTCTGCACAGCGGTGGCCAGCAGCGTATCACCCTGCACGGCATAGGGAATTTGCCCCACGGCAGAAAACAGCGTGAGCAGATCGGACTGGAAGGAGGATGTCATCCAGATCTGGTTCAGATAACTGTCTGCCCATGCAAACGCGCCGGAGACTGCGCCGTTGTTGAGAAAACTGAATGTGGAATCACCACTTTTGTAGGAACCGTAAAAGCTGTAGCCATTTTGCAGCAAGGCCTGCGCCTGTGTGGCCGTAATATCCGCCGGGGTAACGCCGCCATTGTTGCGGAACATCAACGTAGTGCGCCCGGCATTGCGCTGCGGGTTTATGCTGGCCGCCCAGCCCAAACACAGGGCCGCAGCCAGTGTGCCGTTGCCATCCGTATTGCACAGGCTCGTCAGCCCCGGCGTGGCCTGCGCTGCAACGGTGCTGCCAAAACAGTCAGACTCTGCCTGCAAAATACTGGCATCACTATCCTGCACAATGCCCCAGTAGCGGTTGGGGTTTGTGGGCATCCATGCGGCAATGGCGGTTTTGGCCGTGGCATCTGGCTCCTGCGCAAAGGCAAAGGCGCACCAGTCTGCACTGGCGGCGGCAGCGTTTGTAAGGGCTGTGGTGTAATCCGTATCTGCCGGGGTGGCGGGCAGTTGGTAAAAATGCAGTGTTTGCGGCAGATCCTGCGCATTGGTGTAGCCCGCAAAGTAAACGCTGGCCATACTGGCCTCAATACTTTCCGCGCCGCATGTGGCTTCCACTTCTGCCGCAGTTGTAAAGGTGGAAAGGCCGGAAGAAAGCGCTGTGTTTGTAGAAAATACAAGCCCGTTCAGCAGGTTTGTGGTGCCCCCCGCCGCCAGCACACCGGGCGTGACAGACACAAGGGAAGAAACAGGAAGGATCATGCAGGTTTCACTCGCATTTCAAAGCCTGTCTGCGGCCACGCTGTGCACTGTGGCAGCGGTGGCTGTGGCGGCTGGCAGGGTGATGGAAAAAGTAAGCTGGCTATGCAGGGTAAGCTGCCAGTGGGGTTCGTATTGCTGTTGCGCGTTAACGTAGGGCAGACATTCGGCGTTATCTGCATACAAGGGGGCCAGGCGCGGCATGCCGTGTTGCTGTGCTGCACGGTTTGCAAAAAACGTGGTGCTCCATGCATCGCGCCATAGGGTTAAAAGCGTTTGCGCGGCATCTGCTGCACCTGTGCCAAAAAGGCTTATCTGGGTGGCAAGTTGCTCCTGCCGCAACAGGGTGCAGCTTTGTGGCCCATAGCGTGTGCTGCCCGTGCCAATAGGCTGGCGAGAAAGCGGTGTGATAAGCACCAACATCCCCCGTGGCGGTGGCGTGCGGTTTTGCCGACTTTGCAAAACGGTTGTGCCTACGGGCAGCACTTCCAGCATAAAGGCACGAAGGGCAGAAAATATTTGCGCCTCATCCGGCTGTTGCACGTTCTGGGTGCTCATGCCGCCACCTGTTGGGTGACAAGCACGCGGCACCATTGCCCGCCCCATGCCTCGGGTTGGGCCGATACCAGCCAGTGGGCGTTGTCAAACACAAACATATCGCCCCCAAACTGATGCGTACGGTCCACCCCGCAAATGGTGCCGGGCATATAGATTTCTCGCTGAATTATGCTCTGGTTTTGTCCATCGGTTTGCACCAGTTCAGCCGTGGGCACGGGCTGCACCCTGATTGTTACGGCAATATCCATAAAGCACGGCGTGGTGCTGCCATCTGGCGCGGTCTCGTATCCTGTGTTCACGCGCAATATGGCGGGCACAGATGGCAATAAAGCCGCCGTGGCCCCCAGCGCCATGTTGAACAGCGCATTCATGGCCAAGAAACCACTCTTTGTGGCCAGCCCGGCACATAGCGCCCCATGCGCAAAAAGGCAGATGCCGCCCAAAAGGTTGCGCCATAAGGTGTTTGCACCCACCACGCCTGCGTGGGGGAAACCGCGCCCATATCGGCCTGCACCTGCACGCTGCCCATGCGCGCGGTGGTAATGCGCCCCACAAGCGCGGCAGTGCCATCCCCCACACCTGTGGCATATGCCCCGCTATTGATGCCAAGCTGAAGCAGATGCGCTGTAATGAGCATGAGCAATTCTGCCCGCTTGGCCGGGTTGCGCACGGGGGATGTGCCAGCGTTGTTCAAGAACAGCCCCGCACGGGCAAAACACGCGCTGGCGGCATCTGCCCCCGCACTGGCTACAAGGTTGGGGTAGCGCGCCTTAAAGGCTGCGGCATCAAACGCAACGGCCCCATCTTCCGCCATGTTGCAGGCAGAAGGTAAGGCAGCCGCTTGCATTGGCTGATTTTCCGGCATGGAAAACATCCTTTTACATGCTGCAAGATAACGGAAGTTCTGGCCTTAAGCAGGCGTAATGCCGGGGGCTGGCGCTGCGGGGTTAAGTGGTTCCATACCCGTGCGCAGGCTGGCTTGTTCCTTGGCCTGGCCTGCGGCTTTTTCTGGCGTGGTCTGGGCAAAAATCAGCCCGGCTTCCAGCGGGGGAAAGCCTGCATATTTTTGCGCCCATGCCTGCCAGAAATCTGCCGGCACGGGGGTAAGCCCATACCCGCCTGCCTTGGCCGTGCGTGCGCCTGCCAGTTCGTGCTTCTGGCCTGCCAGTTCCAGCACAAGCCCGTTGGGCAGTTTGCACCCAACGGTAACTGTTGATGATGTTGCCATGTGTTTTTCCGTTTTTATGCAGGAGTGTGCGTTACGCGGGCTGTGTGTTTTACAGGCCGGTCATGGTGGCAATGCCTGCGGGCATGTAAATAATGGCCCCCCATGTGCCTTGGGAGAGCTTCTGCTTCCATGCCGAGGCCTCGGTTACCACCGCGTGGGCACGCAGTTTTTCTGTAAACGCGGCTTCGGCAGTTTTTTGCACATCCACATGGTCGGCCATGATCTGCATGGTCTGCACACCGTTGGCGGCGGCATCTCCATATTCCACAGCCTGCACAAAACGCAGGTTGGGGTAGGTTTCTCGCAGCATCGTCAGGGCGGAAAGGCCAAAACTGTTGCGGCGTGTCAGCAACCCCATGCGGGTTGGGGCAAGGCCCAGCACCATTGGCGTATCCGTATCCACCAGCCCGGCGGTTTGTTTGCGTAGCTGGTTGATAAGGGCAATCACGTCATCCTGCCGTTCTTCCGGGGTGGCGTTTTCCCACGCCGTGCCGCCTGCGGTTTTGGTGGCGGGCGTAATGGCGGCGGGCAGGCGCGGGTCATTCAGATACCCATAAAGTTTCAGCCCACTGATGCCAAAAAAGTATGTTTGGTTCTGAAACTTGTTCAACTTAAGGGCTGCGGCCTCTCGCAGGCTGGCAGCCCATTGCAGGCGTGCCTGCCCGGCCAGCGCCAGTTCCTGCTCACCCCACGCCACAAACACCTGATAATGGTAGGACTGGCGTTCGGGAAAACTGGGGTTGAGGCTGACCGTGCCATTCTG
The DNA here is from genome assembly GCF_009914215.2 of Acetobacter pasteurianus. Lineage (NCBI taxonomy): Bacteria > Pseudomonadati > Pseudomonadota > Alphaproteobacteria > Acetobacterales > Acetobacteraceae > Acetobacter > Acetobacter pasteurianus. The sequence goes on from NZ_CP039846.2 coordinate 702,278, forward strand.
GTTCCAATCCCCGTAGGAGGACACCTGCCCGGCCGTTTCCAACATGGGGAAGACAGCGGTTTTGGAAACCCAATCCCCCTTGCGCACCTCTCCCAGCAGTTCGGCCGCGCGCATGGGGGCAAAGGCCACCTTGATAAGCCCCGTATCCACCCAGGCAGACATAAAGGCCGGAATACCCGCATTGGCAGTGGTGGAAAGCGCGGGCTGGGCATCCAGCGCCATGCTGTCTGATACCAGATGTTCGGCGCCAATCAGGCCGCGCGCATCGGGCACCACAAAGCCAAGGCGGTTGAGTTCCGCCAGTTCTGAATGAGAAGTCAGCATTATGCGTGCATCCATGTAGAAATCCGAACCAGCTCACCCGCAGCACCGGCGGAAGCTACAAAAAACCCTGTGGCCACCGCACCTGTTACGGAACTGCCTGTAGCGGCGGTTTTGATAGTGCCATCACTCAAACTGGCAAAAACCGCCTGCCCCGGTGTAGCCTGCGTGGTGGGCTGCACCCAAAAATCTCCCGCCGTAAACAGCGTTACGGGAAAGCCCTGCGGAATAACCATGCTTTCCGATGCCGTAAAATCCGTGATCTGGGCTGTCAGATCCCGATGCACAAAGCCATCGGGCGCTGTGGTGCTGCCGCTGGGCGGTGCGTTGGCCACGCTTACGCCATCGGCCTGCACCCAGCCAAAGGCGGCCACCGTGCAACCACCCGCAGCCGCCACCAATGCGCCCTCACCCGCCGGAAAGGTGGCCGTGGGGTTGAGGGATGCAAAATCACCCGGCACAGCAGGCGCTGGCTGGATATTAACCTGATTTTGAAAAGACATTTACCTGCCTTGTATCATGCAAAAAGGAAAAAGAGCTTCAGCCGCGCACGCCAATGCGTTCCAGCCCAAAGCGCTGCCGAAAGCCCTGTGTGGCGGCGGCATCCTGCCCCATTACGGGGGCACCACCACCCGCACGCGGCTGCATGCGCGCAAAGCTTTCAAACAGCGGTTTCAGCCCCTGTTCGGGCACGCCGGTGACATCAATACCCGCTTCCTTTAAGGCAAAGCCGTAAATGGCGGAGGCGCTGTCCATGGCCACATCGCCCACAAAGGGGCGCACGGCAGCGCGGGCTGTGTGCAGGTCCGCCATCTGGCGCACGGCGCGTTCTTCCGCCTGCTGCACGGCCTGGGCAATGGCGGCATCCATGGCCGCAACGGTAATGGGCGTTTGATCAGGCATGGCCTGAAAGCTCCTGTTGTTAAAAGGCATGTTGGGGTTTGGTGCGGCATCGCCAATAATGGCGGAAGGCACGCGGGGCTGGGCCACAAGGGCCAGATGGTTAAAGGCAATATCCGCCATTATCAGCGTATAGGGCGTGCCCATATAGGTGCCCGCCTGACTGATGGCCGTGTAACGATACCCGGCAGAAACCGCACGTTGTGTGCCGTTCTCTATGGCCGCAATGGCTGAGGCATCCCATATCGTCAGGCTGCCTGTCAGGTTGGGTGAGGTAAAGCGCACATCGCTGCCCACCGCGCCCACGGTTATGCTGGCTGGGTGATCCTGCGCGCTTACGGGGGTATGCTGCATAAGCACCGGTTTGCCGCGCAGGCTGGGGGCAGCCTGCATAAGCGCATCTGGCGGGCGAAAAACGCTGTAAAGGGCATCATCTTTCAGGCCCAGCGCGGCGGCACCCGGAATTTCGCGCCCATAATAGGGGCTAACGGTTGCGGCAGAGAGAATGCAGTGCGCAATGTGCAAATGCCCATCTGCATCCACCCGGCGCACGCTGGCCCTGTCTAGCGCCAAAGGCTGCGTATCGGGCGCAACAGCGGCGTGCGGGCTGGCGCGGGCCTGCCCGGTATTGCGTGTGTTCATGATGGCTTACTCTGTTTTTTGGCGTCTATTTCTGCCTGTTCGGCCTCATCCATCTGCCAGAGCGGGCGGAAGGTGAACGTAATGTCCGTATCCACTGCGCCCCATAGGTTCAGCATCACCATATGCAGAATGTGCGTAAGGTTGGGGCGCAGGAAGGATTCCTGATAAGCGCTGATCCGATCATAAAAAACCCGGATCTCTCCATCAGCCGAGGCATTCAGCCCGGAAGGGGAAATACCGGCAAACTTTACCAGCGGCTGTTGCGCCACGGTGCATATCTGCTCCAGCGCCTGTGCCTGCAAACTGTCCAGCCCGGAAAGGGGCGCGGCCAGAAGTTCCAGCTTTTCGCGCTCCTTATCCAGCACAAACGTGCCCCGGTTGGAGCGAAAGCGGTTAAACGCCTCCACCCGCGCCAAAAGCCCTTCGGGGTCCTGCGCATAGGCAGCCATATCGGTGGACAGCGCGACAATGGAAAACGCATTCAGCAAATCCGAAACACTTTGCCGCGTGCGCAGCCAGTTTTCCACGTAGGGGCGCGCCATTTGCGTAAGGGAAACACCGCCGAAGTTATAAGCGGGTTTAAGAATATCCGGCACCTCCCGCGCGCAAAACCGCAACAGGCGCGAGGCATGTAATAGCGTGCCCTGCACCCACCAGCTTTGCGGTTTGTAAAAGGCCGGATGCAGCGGGTTTGCGGTTTCATACGTGGCGGGGGTTGTCCATACCGGCTCCACCGGCACCAAGGCGCGCAAACTGCCTTGGCGGAAGGTTTCTGGCCGCAACAGCAAGGGGGATGCCAAACCACCCGCCACGGGGGAAAGCCCGGTATCTACATACAGCAGGCCCATGCCGTAATGGCCGTCCATTTCCGCCATGCGGCGCAGCACATCGCGCACATTCAGGCGGGTGAATTCGGCCTCCAACTGGTTAATGCGGTCTGCCTTGCCCGCCCCCTGCCCGGAGCGGGAGGTGAACACCAGCCATTGCCGCGTGGCCTCGGTTGCAATGGTGTCCACCATGTGCCGGTATTCCGCCCGCTGGGCCATTTCCGCCAGCCGTGCATAACCGGGAAACACCACCCCATCCGCCACGGCATTGCGCAGCCAGTCCAGCAAACCGGGGGCATTTTGTGCGGCGGCACTATCCATGGCCAACGGGGCGGTGCTGCCATTGGCCCGCACCCCGCGCGGGGGCCTATACGGCGCAAACACATCTGCCCGCGCCACGGCTGCCGGGGCCACCTTGGCCACATCTGCCGCAAAGGCCCCTTGGGGCAGCACCGGCTCCTTACGCGGCAGGGCCACAGGGGCACGCCGCCCGCGCAAACGCTGCCACCACCCCAGCCGAGCGCGGGAAGAAAAAGACAAACCAGACATACCCTGCCCTTAAGTTAAAAATTGGAAAAACTGGTTTACACAAAACACACAAACCCATATGCACCCGCACGGCATGCACACCCCTCCGCCGCCAAAAACCTATGGTAAGCGCGGAAAAAACTTGTCTGCCCCCGCTGCGGGCGGGTAAATGGGCGGCATTGAAATGCAACCTGATTGCGGTGCTGTAAGCCGTGGCGCGGAACGGATGATCTGCAATCACCCAACAAGCCCAAGGAACTTGCCGAGCATGACTGCCCTGCCCACTGTCCCCACGCCCGATACCCAAAACGCAGCCCTGCCCATTTGCGTGGCGGCCCTTTACCGCTTTACCCCATTTGCAAACCCGGCTGATCTGCGCGGGCCGTTGCAGGATGTGTGCACCGCCAACGGGGTAAAGGGCATTCTGCTTTTGGCATCCGAGGGCATTAACGGCACCATTGCGGGCACAGATGCCGGTATTGCGGCCGTGCTGGCGCATATCCGCACCCTGCCCGGCTGCGCGGATATTGAGGTCAAGTTCTCCCGCGCGCCAGAAATGCCCTTCCTGCGCATGAAGGTGCGGCTGAAAAAGGAAATTGTGACAATGGGTGTGGAGGGCACAGACCCCAACCACATTGTGGGCACCTACGTACCCCCCACAGAATGGAACGAACTGTTAAAAGACCCCGACACCATTCTGATAGACACGCGCAATGATTACGAAGTGGCCGTGGGCACGTTTGAGGGCGCGATAGACCCGCAGATTAAAACCTTTCGGGAATTTCCTGCATGGTTCCGCCAGCACCGTGAGGAACTTCTGGCAAAGGGCCGCAAGCCGCGTGTGGCCATGTTCTGCACCGGTGGCATTCGGTGTGAAAAATCCACCGCCTTTGCCAAGGCCGAAGGGCTGGATGAAGTGTACCATCTGCAAGGGGGTATCCTGAAGTATCTGGAAACCGTGCCAGAGGCAGAAAGCCTGTGGCGGGGTGAATGTTTTGTGTTCGACCAGCGTGTAACGGTAGGCCACGGCCTTAAACCCGGTGAGCTGGAACTGTGCCACGCCTGCCGCACGCCCATTACGGCGGAAGACAAAGCCAGCCCCAAGTTTGAAACCGGCGTATCCTGCCCGCACTGCTACGGCCAGTGGGATGAAGCCCGCCGCGCCCGCCATGCAGAGCGTGAACGCCAGGCCCGTTTGGCCGAACAGCGTGGCGAGGCCCATTTGGGCGCCAACATGGCGGAAGAACGCGCCCGCAAACGCCAGCAGCGTGAGGAAGAAAAGCGCCGCCAGCAGGCCTTGCGCCAGCAGCACGCACACTAAATACGGGCCAAAAAATCCGCCCCAAAGCGCGGCAGGGGGTGTGCCTCTGCCAGCGCGGCAAAGGCACCGGCTGCGGCATCTACTTGGTCATCATGCGTGGCGGCGGGGAATGCTGCCAGTTCCTCCATAAACGCATGCACCCACGGGGCGCGTAGCAGCAGCACGTTGCCAGCATTTACCTGCGCGGCAAATGGGGCGGCGCGGGTAGCTTTATCTCCTGTTTCACGCACACAGCGCACCTTGTAACCGGCCAGCCTGCCGGTAAGGTACCGCGCCTGCGCCACACCTGCTTGCCCCGGGTCTTGCGGCAGCACAATTTCCACCCCCACACCATCACGCGCGGCGGTGGCCAGCAGGGTGGCTTCTACCTGTGCCGGGTCTCCGCGCAGGCGGGTGATGTCCGCCACCAAAAAGCGCCCATCTGGCAGATGGTGCATTTTTACGCCCACCGTCCAGTCCGGGTTGTTGCTGCCGCTCTGGCGGGTGGCGGCCAAATCCCACCGCCGCACGGCGGGGCCGGATGCTGCGGGCAGTGCCTCCTGCACCCCCAGCATGTGTGTGTGGAACAGATTGCCAGAAAGCGGCACCGGGTTTTGCTGGTAAAGTGCAGCCCATTCCCGCTCCCCCACTGCTTGGCGAATACGCGCAAGTTCCGCTGTATCAAACGCCTGCGGCCACAGCGCCTGCCCCGGTCTGCGGCCCAGTGCATCGTGCTCGGTGGCTAGGGCGGGCAGATCCAGCACATGCCATGCCTCGCCCGTTTTGTTCTGCATATCATCCAGCAGGCGGCCTGCCAGATCATCCGGGCTCCAGCGTGTCATCACCAGCACAATGGCACCGCCGGGCATCAGGCGAGTGCGCAACACGGCGCGGTACCAGTCCAGCACAGCGGCACGGCGGGCGGGGCTTTCGGCCTCCTGCCTGTCCTTTACGGGGTCATCTATAATGGCCAAATGTGCGCCACGGCCCGTTAGCCCGCCGCCCACACCCATGCCGGTGTACCCCCCGCCCTGTGCGGTGTGCCATACATCGCGCGCGCTGCTATCTGCCGCCAACCGAGTGCCGGAAAACAACGCCCCATAGCGAGAGGATGCCACAATATTACGCACATCGCGCCCAAAATCCTGCGCCAGCGTGGCCCCGTAAGAGGCCCCGATAATCTGCCGCTTGGGGTGCCGCCCCAGATACCAGGCGGGAAAGCGGCGAGATGTCAGTTCCGATTTTCCGTGCCGGGGCGGCATAAACACCATCAGCCGCGTTATGCGCCCGGCCTCCACCTGCTCCAGCGTGCGGGCCAGCAGGGCATGATGCGCGCCTGCTTTGTAATCTGGCAGCGTATAACGGGCAAAATCCAGAACATGCTGGCGTGCGGCCTGCCTGCGTGCCAGTTCTGCCCGCGCCACCCGGCCCGCCTGCATGGTGCGTGCACATTCGGGCCGAGCGTGGGGCATGAAAGGGTTTTTCCAAATAACAGCTACAAAAATCAGGCCTGCGGGTGCACGCTGTTTTCCTGCGCAAGGGCGGCCAGTTCCTCATCCGTAAAGGCATCTGCGCTGCGGCGAGGCAGGGCATCTGTGGCAAGGCCCGAAAGTTTGGGGTGCATGTAGGGTGCGGCCACCTTGGCGGCATCAAACTGGCGGTCTGTTATGCTTTCATCCCCCTGCATGATGCGGGTGAAGATATCCAGCGGGGTTACGGGTTTTGTGCTGCGCCTTTTGCGGCGCGCCATCGGGGCCAAAGCTGATGGCCCTGATGCGCCCTGCGCGGGTGCTGTTGTCTTGCGGGGCATGGCCACGTATCCAACCCTGTTGAACAAAGGAAGATCCAGACCGCACGCCCCTGCCTTGGGCTACAAACGGGCGGTCTGTTTCGTGCTGATGGTGGTGGTGTTCCCGCGCAAGGGCGGCCACCATGCGCTGGCATGTGGGCGGGTTAAGCTGGCCCACACAGGCCAGCCCCGCCACCCTGCCACGCCATACCGGGCGGCAGCGCAGCACGGCCTGCGCGGGGCACCCCAACAGCAGGGCTTGCGCCCAACCTATGCAAATATCTGCCCGGTGATGGTCTCGCGGTGTGCATAGCAGCGGGCACATCACCACACCCGTGGGCACAGCCTGCGCCACAACCCACCACCGGCCACTGCCACGCAAAACCGCGCCACAGGCCAGCTCTGCCCTGCGCCCTGCTGTAGGCATGGGAATGTCCTTGGTTTTTACAATTTTTGGGATGATAAGCCGGAATTAGGGCTGACCACGCAGCCCGTCAAAACAAAGCAAACCGGTATGTGAACAGACAGTTAAGAACTGTTCCCAATCAGGACTGGCAAATATATCGAACACTGTTATAGTGCGCCGCGCGTGACAGAAAATCTTGGCAGATTGGGTGATGGGGAGGTCATGGACAAAGCTTGTGCATGGTGTGACCGTATCTACCACACCAACACCTACGCGCCGTATTGCAGCGCCCGGTGCCAGAAAAAAGCAGAAAAAGCCCTGCGTGCTGTCTCGGTTGAGCCCATTTCCCATACATCGGATGCAACCCGCGCCATACGTTTTGGGCTGGTAAGCCTTGTGGGCATTGCGGCGGCAGGCTTTGCCATGCTGCTGCTGGCTGGCCCCGTGCCGCTGGAACCTCCGCCCAGTGGGCGCATGCCGCCGGGCGTTACCTACGCGCTTAACACCGCGCCCCCGGCACCGGGCACACAGCTTATGCCACCCGCCATGGCCATGCCCCCTGCCCCCGCGCAGGATATGACGGCGTATCATGAAGGGCAGAACGCCCGCCATAACTGGAACCGCTGGATTGCCGGGCTGAGTGGTGAGCGCAAGCGCGGCGCATTGTTCTGGATGCAGGGTGCCGTGCACCAGCGTAATGATTCGTGCGATGGCACGGCTGGTTTTGCCATGGGCTGCTTTCAGGCCCGCAGGCACCTTTCCCCCACATTGGCCAAGTGGAACGATGCCCCGGATTTCTGGCTGGGCTGGAACACGCCCTAACGGGCCAGAACATCATCCAAAAACGTGGCATGCTGTTGCACAAAGCCGGGCCTTAAATGCTTGTCATCTGCATATTTGGGCGTGGCTGGTGGGGTAATAACCGCACAGGCCGGGCCGGTGCCGCAGATATCGGGCCACGCATCCAGCACCTTTGCCCCCGCTTGTGCGGCAAGGGCGCGCACAAAAGCCGTATCCGCCGCTGTATCATTGCGGAGCTGCCGGGTGGGAATACCCTGCTCCAGCAAGGCGGTGTTTACGCCAATATGCGTTAGGCTACGGGCCACCAGTTTATCGGGGCTGAAGCGTGCATCTGCCGGGGTAGGCAGCACCAGCCACACGGGCCGCGCCCCATTGCCCGAAAGGCTGCGCATATCCTGCGCAAAAGCTGCCTGTTTTTGTGCCTGTGTGCCCGGTGTGTGTAACAGCACACGCGGCCAGAACGCCCCCACCACCACGGCCTGAACATTCTGCTGCTGTATAATCCGCTGCTGCACGTTTTGCATATTGCGGCAATACGCAAAGGATTTTTCATAAACCTCGCCCACAAAGGGGCTGCAACTGGGGCCTGCCACAAATATAACCGTGTGCCTAAGCCGCCCCTGCTGCAACAGCGCCTCTACCCTCGGCCCCCACTGAAAAAGCAGGCTGTCCCCCGTAAACAATACAGGGTGGCCCGCATGGCCTATGGAGGCGATTGTCAGTCCGTTTTCGTGCGTGATGTGCATATGCGCTGTGGGGGCAAAAATGCCATCGCGCACCGCCAGATTGATGGCGGATAAATCCGTGTCCGCAGGGGTGTGCGCAAACCGTGCGGGCCAACCGGCATTGTGCCACGTAAGCAGCCCCGCCGTGCATATGGCCACCAAGCCGCCCACAAGGGCCGCCGTTTTGCCTTGCCGAAAACGCCCGCCACGTAACGGGTTTTCCACACATTTGGTGGTCAGCCACGCCAGCGCCAATGCCGCGCTCATAAGCGCAAACCCCGCACTGTTGTGAATAACCCCAGCCCCACGCACAATATGAAACCACGAAACCAGCGGCCAGTGCCACAGATACAGCGGGTAACTGATAAGCCCCACCGCCCGCATGGGCCGCACAGCCAGCACGTGCCGGTTTACCCACGCGCCAACGCCCGCCCAAATAAGCAATGCCGTACCCCCGGCAGGCAACAGCGCAAATGGTGCGGGAAAACCCACACCCGGCCGCAGCACCACAAACCCGGACAGCACACAGGCCAGCCCCAAAACACCCGCGCCATTCCGCGCCCGGCTTGTGCGTAGTAAAGTGCCACACCGCGCCAACATGCGGCCCATGCCAGCAGGTGCATGCTGCGCCGGGGTTGCACCCTCCGGCCCACGCTCCGCTACGCCATGCAGGGCAAGGCCCGCGCCCAGCATGAACTCCCAGCCTCGGCTAAAGGGAGAATAAAACCCGGCACCCGGCCACCACGCGCTGCACGCCACGCTATATACAAAGCATGCCGCCCCCGTGGCCCCCACCAGCACACCTGCGCGCACCCGTGCGGCAAAGCCCAGCGCCAGCACCAACGGCCAGACCAGATAGAACTGCTCCTCCACCCCCAATGACCATAAATGCAACAGCGGTTTGAGCACCGCTGCGCGGTCAAAATAGCCTTGGGCGTGCCACATCAGCAGGTTGGCAACAGATGCCGCACCCGCTGCGGCATCCAGCCCCACTGCGGCAAGCTCGGTGGGCAATAGGGTAAACCACCCGGCCAGCAGAGTGGCGGCCAGCACCACCAGCAGCGCGGGGGCCAGCCTGCGCACCCGGCGCGCAAAAAACGAGGCCACAGAAAACCGCCCCGCCCCAAAATGCGCCACCAGATGCCCACTAATTAAAAAGCCGGAGATTACAAAAAACGCATCCACCCCGCCAAAGCCACCGGGCAACGCAGCGGGGAAGACATGGTACACCACCACCCCCACCACAGCCAGCGCGCGCAGGCCATCTATATCTGCCCGCCACCCGGCATTGTTGGGCGGGGCCACAAGCTGGGCCGCGCTGCCGGGCCAGAACCACGCCGCCACACGGGCAAGGCGCTGGCTTATGCGGGCCAGCACAACAGGCACCGCGCCGGAGGGCTGCACAGATGTGCGCGCCATACCCCGCGCCGCCGCCTGCATAACAGGCCGCAAAAAGCCAAACCCAATCATCCCGCCCCTTTACGCCGCCAGCCCATATGCCAATGCCCCTTATATATACTGCAACACCACCCTACACGCAGGTTTTACCCCGCGCCCTGCCTTGGCCCCTGCTGGCCCCCACACCCCGCGCAATATCAGCCCGCCACGGACCCCACGTGCAGGCATGGGAGCCATGCCAAAAGCCCGGCCCCGCCGCATTGCAGGAAACGCATGGATATGCCAAATCCATGCCCTGCGTGCATCCCTGTTATTACGGCGCACGCCGCGCCTTACCGCCACCCCGCAGGCCAGCTTAGGGGCTGCGTTTGGTTACGGTGGGCACACATCCGCCATGCTTGAGCGGAGGTGGACAGCCCCCCACCCCTGCTTATGTATATTCTGTAACAAAGGGGCACCATCTGCCCGTTTTTTCTTTTAATTCAGCAGATCCTGATACCCACATGCCAGCAAATGACCTACGCCTTCTGATCATTCAGCCCACGCATTATAAAGCCCCTACGGACCGAACGCTGTTCAAAACCAAGCGCCGACAGATGGTGCCGCTTGCCCTGCCGTACCTTGCCGCCCTGACCCCGCCAGAGTGGAAGGTCACGCTGCTGGATGAACAGCTTGAAGATATAGATTTTGATGCGCCGGTGGATGTTGTGGCCCTTACGGCCTGGACCCTCCATTCCTACCGCGCTTACGATATTGCCAAGGAATTTCGTAAACGCGGCGTAAAGGTGATTATGGGTGGCCCCCATGTGTATTTTAACGCCGAAGAAGCCGCCGAGCACGTAGATGCCGTGGGCGTGGGTGAGGCCGAACCCATCTGGAAGGAAATGCTGGAAGATGCCGCCGCCAACCGGCTGAAAAGCATTTACCGCGCCACACCGCTTAAGGAACTGAACGGCCTGCCCGCCCCAAGGTATGACCTGCTGGACCTTAAAAAGTTTGGCCCCTTCCGCACTTTTGCGGTGCAGTCCTCCCGCGGGTGCCCGTTTGTGTGCGATTTCTGCTCCGAACGGTTCTACCTTGGTGGCCGCTACCGCTGGCGCCCGGTGGACGAAATGGTGAACGAGCTCAAGCTCATCAAGAACCGTGGCAGCCACTTCTTTTTTGGTGAAAGCAACTTTGGCGGCAAGAAAAGCCGCGCCATGGAACTGATGGAAGGGCTGGTGCCGCTGGGTATTCGCTGGTCTACCCTGTGGTCTTCCAATTTGTGTCTGGATAAGGAATTTCTCGATCTGGCGCGCAAATCCGGCGTGATGCACGTGAATATCGGTATTGAAAGTATTGATAAGGATATTCTGGACGGCATGCGCAAAGGCTGGAACAAAGCCAGCCGCTACCACGAAATGTTTGAAAACCTGCGCCAGCGCGATATCAGCTACTCGCTCAACTTCATCTTCGGTTTTGATGATGAAGACCACGATATCTACCGCGCCACCATCTCCTTTCTGGAAGAACACAAGGTGCCTGCGGCGTATTTCAACATCCTTACGCCCACCAAGGGCACGGCGCTGTTTAACCGTATGGAAAAGGCAGGCCGTATTATCAACGCGCCAGAAATTGACCGCTGGCCCGGCCAAATCTGCCAGATCTGGCCCAAAAACTGCTCCCCCAAGGAAATGGAAGCCCGCATTCAGTGGATGTATAAAAAGTTCTACTCCATGCGCTCCATCTTCAAGCGGCTGCCGTTTCCGCCGCGCACCCGGTCTGACATGTCCTCGTGGATTTTGGATCTTACAGAACGCCGCATGGCTTTTTCTTCCACCGGCAATAACGACTTCGATATTTACTAACACCACAGCCAAGCCCTTTCCCCTCCCCCAGCGGTGGGGGAAAGAGCCTTGCTGACCATAATAAAAATGCATTTCAGATATACTTAAATTACATAGATTGTAACGGAACCCCATAACAGATTGTTAATCGCGTTAAAGAAATATTTACAGACCGCCCCGCATTGGAAAAAAATCCTCAGATTGTTGTTATAATTTTCAGTTTTCCAATTTTTAGCTTGTCCGTGTCTTTTGTAAAAACGCACTTTTCATGACAACGACGCATAAAATTTGTACAAATTTAAATAAATAAGAATATTACTTACTATGTTTATTTAAATTATTTTTATTTTTACTTAAGTTAGTTTTACATATACACAACATAGTAAAATGATAAACTAAGCTTCGGCGTGGTTTATTTGCTTTTATAGCTTGGCAAATTTTTTATGGCTGGTACAGTATGTCGCAATCAAGGCCTGATGAATGCAGTTGCAACATACATTAGGCATGTATGCCTTATTTCTCAGGTTTTGAAAAAAAGTTCTGGATGCGCCTTGTCCCGTCAGGATCAAGGAACATTTTATGTTGTAGCACAGATACGGAAGTTGTTTTCCGTGGTGTAAGTCAGAAGGAAGAAATGACAGCGCTTCCCCGCCATGCGGTTGTGCATGACATTCACGACAAATCCGATCAGACCCTTCCCGATGGTGCCTCCGCACGCCATCCAGATACCTCTGTGCCGGGCGTTCTCCATAATACCAACATCCATACCCAAAGCGGGCCGCAGCCTGTTCAAAGCCTTACCCCCGGCCACGTGCTGGTAACGTATGATCCGGAAATGGCAGAAATGCCTGCCCCCATCACCAAGGTTATGGCCCAGCATGTGTGCGTGCTGCCCGGCCTGCCAGAAGATGAGGCCGGATACCCCATACGCGTGCTGCAAGATGCCATTGCAGATGGGCTGCCCACGCAGGATGTGCTGCTGACACCAGACCAGTGCCTGTTTTTTGAAAACAAGTTTGTGCCCGCAGCCCTGCTGGTGAACCGGCTTTCCATTTTTTACGACCACACGTTTGAGCGTTACATCGCTTACCCGCTGGAAACAGATGGCCCCGCCATTATTGTGGCCGAAGGCCTGCTGGTAGCCAGCGCGCTGCCCCCCTGCCCCAACAACACCCACTGGCACACCCGCACAGATGCCCCCGTGGTAACAGAGCGCGAAGTTGTGGGCGCGCTATACCACCGCCTTTTGGCCCGCGCCAAAAGCCGCGGCCTGAGCCACAACCTGTTTGAACCGCCCGAAATAACGCATGAGCATGACCTCAGCCTGATTACGGATACCGGCAAGCTGATCCGCAAAATGCGTGAACAAAACAATCTGGCCATGTTCATGCTGCCGCCCAACGTGCATGAGGTGCATCTTTCCTCCCGCGCAAGCAGGCCGGTAGATGTTATTGCCCCCTATGTGCAGGATAAACGCCGCCTGGGCGTGCGCGTGGGGGAAATTACCCTTCAGGAAAACAGAAAGCCCCGCCAGATTTCTTCACATATGGAGAAAGACCTTACCGGCTGGCATGAACATGATGGCGAACCCGGCCGCTGGACAGATGGCCACGCCCACCTGCCCATGACATCAGAGCGCAGCAAAAACAAAATGGGGCTGCTGTCTATCCAGATTCTGGATACCATTCCGTACATGAAGCATGATTTCCACGGCCCTCGTAAAAACCACAAGTAATTTAAACTCTTTTTTAAAGTAAGCGTTCAGGAACATACCCCGCATATTCAACAGGGATATGTTCCTGAACGCGTAATTTTATGATTTACGAGGCATCTTTTTCAATAACCTCGAAATCATGCTGATACTTACGTTATGTTCCTCAGCAATTTCACGCAGGGTGTGGCCCTTGGCGCGCGCCTGTGCCACGGCTTCAAACTGTTGTGATGTTAATTTGGTAGGCCGCCCCATGCGGCACCCGGCAGACATGGCCCTGTGCCTGCCTGTAGACATGCGTTGGCGTATAAAGCGTTTTTCAAGTTCTTCCAGCCCGCCCAGCATTTCCAGCATAAGCGTGCCACGCCCGGCAGAGGTGTTAATCCACGGTTCCTTTACAGAAACAAGCGTGCAGCCCTTGTTTTGAACCTGCAAGATAATATCACGCAAATGCCGCCAACTGCTTACAATGCAATCCATCTGCACCACGGCAATACGTATGCCGGGTTTTTGCCGTGCTACAAATTGTAAGAAAAATGTACCATCTTTTGAAAAAGTTCCATAAAATATAACATTGCATCCTGTTTCTTCTAAAATCCTTTTTTGCTCATCCCGGCTTACAAATGGGCAATCTGCACTTACATACCCTATCATCATAACCATACCCCGCGTGCAGATAATATTTTGGTGTGAAATTTGATAAAATTTCCTTGTTTTTCAAAAAAGTTCCAAACTTTTTCGGCGGCCTTATAACACCGCTTTCATCATATAGAAACAATCCTCCCCCAAAACAGTTCATTTTCGATTGTGTATTAATTTTAATTTTGTAACTGTTGTTTATATTTAAACAGTTTTTTCATAAAATTACTATTTATGAAAAGAAATATTCATACCGATCCATCAGCGTTTTCCCATACTATACATACAAGAATCAGAAATATTCTTTATTTCTAGTACAGCATTTAGGAATACGCCGATGTCCTCCAGTCTTTATGGTTATGGCAACACTGTCACCAAAAGCGGAAGCTATACACTTTTCCCAGCAGGTTGGGTTTTAGGTCTTGTATCTCTCGGCGGAGCAGACGCTACTTTTGAAGGGAGCAACGTTACAGCTACGCTTAATTTTGCACCCACCCTTATTGGCGCCATTAACCCCTACACCGTTACGGCAGAAGATGGCGCAAACGTTACTGTTGATGTGGGCTCTACCGTGCTTGGCCTGCTTACGGGTTCTACCTTTACAGCAGATGGCGGCACCATTTCCCTTACCGGCGCCAATATTATTACCGCCCTTACCGGCACAACATATAATATAGAAAATGGCGGCACCCTTAATCTGGGCGTTGTGCAGCAATCCGAAATTTCTGCGCTTAGCGGTGCAGGTATTACATTTGGCAGCGGTGGCGGCACGCTGGTGGTCACACCCGCAAGCGGCGTAGAAATTCTAACATTCACCAATATTGATGGTTTTAGCAACGCAGGGGCCACTATCGAAGTTCCCGGTGCTGGCTACGTTACAAACGCCACATATAATGGCACGGACACAACCATTACCACCAACACCGGCATTACCGTTGTTGTGAATGGAGATTACACCCCCGCCACCCAAACGCTTTATCAGGCCACCAGCGGGGGCAACCTTTACCTTAGCGCCACGGCACAAAACAGCACCGGCACAACGGGCGTGCTGGTTTGCTTTTTGCCCGGCAGCATGATCCGCACCCCCACAGGTGATGTAGCGGTAGAAAACCTTGTTGCAGGGCAGGAAGTTCTTACATTTGCAGCAGATGGCCAGCCCGTTGCACGCCGTATTACATGGGCAGGCAAGGCCCATGCCCGCACCAACCCGGCTGCGGCGGATGATGTTGCAGGCTACCCCGTGCGCGTGCGCGCCAACGCCATTGCAGATGGCGTGCCCGCAGCAGATTTGCTGATTACGCCAGAACATTGCCTGTATTTGCAAAACAGTTTTGTGCCTGCACGCATGCTGGTAAACGGCACATCCATTGTGTACGATACAAGCTTTGCCGGGTATGATTACTACCATATAGAAACCGAAGGCCACGCCGTTATTATGGCCAACGGCATGCTCACAGAAAGCTATCTGGATACAGGCAACCGTGGCAGCTTTACGCAGGCAGGCCCCGTGGCCCGCATTGGTGGCGCAGTAAAAAGCTGGGCGCAGGATGCCGCCGCCAAGCTGCAAACCAGCCGCACATTTGTAGAACCCCTGTTCCGCACTTTGGCAGAACGTGGCAGCACACTTTATGCGCACACAGATGCACACAGCGCAGAAACATCCGCACAGCCCAACCTGCATTTGGTGACCGCGCAGGGCCATAGCGTGCACCCGCTGCGGCATGAAAACGGCATTTACACCTTTATGCTGCCCGCACAGGCCGCAGAAGGTGTGTATCTGGCATCTCGCACGTTCCGCCCGTGTGATGCAGAAGGCCCGTTTGTAGATGACCGGCGCACACTGGGTGTGGCTGTGGGGCGCATTGGCGTTACATTTGCTGGCACGCACCAGCCCGTAACCGCGCATCTTTCCACCGAAGATCTGCAAGGCTGGCACGCGCCAGAACTTTCTGGCCACGCACGCTGGACAAACGGCCACGCCAAGCTGCCACTGCCCACCACGTTGCAGGGGCTTTGCCTGCTGCATGTGCAGGTTTTGGCAACAGGCGCATACACCGTGCCCGCAGATACGGCACAGGTGCAGGCTGCTCTGGCGTAAAAAATCGCACAGCACAGCATACGCTTTGCAAAAAAGGAGCCGGTGCGGGTGCATCGGCTCCTTTTTTCTTGTGCGCGCATCTTTGGCTTACGCCTGCAAAACTTCCTTTTCTGCACGTGCTGTTTTGCGCTTTCCGGCCTTTTTGGCCTGCTCTGCACGGCGGAACGTGGCCTCCAGCGCGGCAAGCTGCTCCAGCACCAAGGCACATTGCGCCGCAATCTTGCGTTGTGCAGAACTGCTGGAAATATTGGGGAACAACGCCTCCCCCATTGCGCGGAAGGAAAGATCATCCACCAGCATCATGCGCAAACGCTGGTGCGCACACAGGCCCAGCGCATCGCGCACCGCCGTAATGCGCGCCATGGCCTTGGCCCGCACCATCTGCCAGGATACCGCATCATGCCGCACAGTCTGCCCCTGCGGGGTTGGGGTGGTGTGTTCCAGATAATCAAAATAGCCAAACACATAGTTGCGGCACCATCGCTCTGCGGCATCGGCGGCTTCCTGCGTAATATCCCCTGCCTGTAACAAGCCCTGCACTGTGCGGCGCGGCTTGTTGAGCGCGGCCTGCGCCATAAGGCCAGCGGGGGCGGATGTTGTGTGCTGGGCTGTGGCCTGTGTTTTCATGTGTGTTCCGTGTTTTTAAGGGTGTTTGCAAAATGTGCGTGGGTTAGGGCGTGCGCGGGTGCAGCCCCAGCAGGGCCTTGCAACCGTGGGCATCACGCCAGATGGTGTTGGCAAAAGGCAGCAGCACAGCCCGCAATTCCGCCGGGGCTGGCCAGCGCGCGCCCACCGGGTAGCCATTGCGTGCAGGCTGCCGCGCCCATGCCAGACGCGCCTGCGGGCACCACGCCCCGGCAGGAATATCGGCGCATACTTCGTAAATGGCGCGGCACTGCGCTGCGGCATCGGCCGCCCCCGGTGGGTTGGAAACAAGCTGCCCCAGCTTTTTCAGCCACGCCGCCACAATAGGCTGGCTTACGGGCTGCATGGCCAGTTGCACACGCTGCCAGCACGCCTGCACTTGGGCCTCCATATTGGGTGGTACGTCTTGCGCGGTTAACGCCACACCTTCACGCTTGGCGGCAAATAGCGCCTGTATATCTGGTGGCGCGGGCATGTAGCCTCCGCCGTGGGGCGGGTGCGTTATGGCCCCCGCACCCTGCGCTTGCATGGGGTAAGGGTGCGGCACTTACACGCCCTCCACATCCGGCACGCCATCCCACGCGGCCATGCGGCGGGCGTGTTGGCTGGTGGGTTCTTCTGGCGCGGGGCGCATCTGCAACTGGGTGCGCAGGGTGGCATCTATCCACGCCACGGGTTCGGCGGGGTTAAAGCGGGCACATTCGGCCAGCACGTTCAGCACCACGGCGGCATCATCCCCCGTCAGCTTCAGCCAGCGGCCCAGAATGGCACGGGCGGAACGATCTGGCCTGCCGGTGGCTTTTTTCAAAAATGCCAGACCAGATTTGAACAGATGCGTGCGCGCATCCGTGTCCGGCCCGAACTTGGTGAGGGGATGTTCTGCTTCTGTCTCTGTTTCTGCCTCTGCTTCTTGGAGCATAACCTTGGCTTTGGGTGGGGGTGTTATCCCCTGCCCTGCCTCGGCTGCGGGGGCATCGGGCTTAAGCTGCGGGTTGCCCCCAGTGCGGCCCCATGCGGCCCCGGCATCGGATGCAGCGCGGTCTCGCACCAAGCGGCGAGAATACGGCACCCCCTCCGCCGTGGTGGCATACACACCGGCATCTTGCAGCTCTGCCATATAACGGCGCACCTGCTGGGGGCCTACGCCCACCATCTGGGCAATCTGGCGCGGGTGCAGGGGTTTGCCGTTTACGCATAAATGGCCGTAGGGCTCGGCCTCGTG
Source organism: Acetobacter pasteurianus (assembly GCF_009914215.2). Taxonomy (NCBI): domain Bacteria; kingdom Pseudomonadati; phylum Pseudomonadota; class Alphaproteobacteria; order Acetobacterales; family Acetobacteraceae; genus Acetobacter; species Acetobacter pasteurianus. The sequence continues at coordinate 720,056 of NZ_CP039846.2, forward strand.
CATCAGGCATAGCAGGCGCATCCACAACCCTTGTGCGGCCAAGCTGCACAACCGCAAGGCCGGATCTCGCTCATGGTCCTGCCACCAGAACTTGGACCACCTGCGCCGCGTGCTGGCGGGTGTGGCTGCGGGCGTTGCGGGGGATGAGGCTGAACGGGGCATTAAGCGGCACCTCCGTTCCACAGTAGCGCCTGCGCCAAAGCTGCTTCATCCTGCTGCCATGTGGTGGGGGTGTGGGCCTGTGTGGGTTGCCAGTGTTCCAGCCCTTTCCAGAGCCCGCGCATGGCAATGGGGTGGCCTGCGGGCAGGGGTTCGGGGTCTCGCACCAGTTCGGCATAGCCTTTGGGCTGGGGCGCATGGGCGGGGGTTTGGGCTTTCAGGGCATCTTCATACCGCATCAGCACCTGCCGCACGCCCTCCATACACCGGCCCACTTCCCGCCCGATACGCCGAAAGGAATAGCCCTTGCGCCGCAGCCCCACCATGTTGGCCACCATCTGCGCCGATGTGCCGGGCCGCTGCGCCTGCTGGCAGGCCCGCGCGTTCACACCCCCCTGCGGCGGCAGCACCAAAGCGGGTGCGGATTCGGCGTGATGTTGTGATGTGTCACACCTTTTTAACGTGTTAGAAACCTTTTCATCCGGCTCTTTCTGCCCGTTAAGGGCCGGGGTGCCACCCTTTGGCGCAACCTGATGCAGTGCGGCGGCATTGGGGGGCATAACCCCACCCCTTTTGGGGGAACGCAACAGGGTAGGAAACTGCAAAACATTATGATTTGAAATGGTGTTTGAAAAAACATTGAACGCAATGGAACCGGGAACAGGCATAATGGGGTATCCGTGGTTGCTGGGTGGCTGGCCATTTACACCACCAAAACATGGCCTGCCCCGGACGCTATGGTGACCACTCCCGCAGCGTCAACCCAAAAAAGAGGGATATATCCCCTTTTGCACACATACCCCCGGCGTGGAATAGTGCGGAACCATGACAAGATCACCCGTAGCAGATGAACTGGAACGCCGGATGGCCCACCTTGGGCTTTCCCAAAAGGCACTGGCCCGCAAGGCTGGTGTGGGCGATACCTATGTGCGCGATATTCTTAAGGGGAAGTCTCGCAATCCGGGTGGAGAAAAACTGGAATGCATTGCTGCGGTGCTGGGCTGCACCGCGCGGGATCTGCTGTTTCCCGGGGTGGACCACGCCCAGCCGGGGCTGATGCTGCGTGAACGCCGCACCCCTTACCTGCCCCCCCCCTTTACCCCGCAGGAAACCCCGCGTGACACATTGCGCGTGCATGGGTTTTCCAGCCGGGAAAAACCAGAAAACGCCCCTCAACTGGCGCTGGATATGGCGCAGATCAAACGGGCACGCAGCACCACTCAGCCTCGCCCCGCCATGCCCGCAGTGGCAGCACCACCGGGCTATGTGATGGTGCCTTATCTGGCGCAGCGCAGCATCACTTCTGGCCGGTATGATGAGGCACAACTGCTGGGCAGCCCCAAATATTTTGAAGAAAGCCTGATAACCCAGCGCCTGAACGCCCGCGCCGAAGATTTGCGCGCCCTGAATGTAGAGGGCCAGGCCATGGAACCCCTGCTGCGTGATGGGGATTTGGTGCTGATGGATACACAGCGCACCACCTTGGCAGAACCGGGGCTTTTTGTGCTGTTTGATGGTGAAAGCGTGGTGTGCCGCTGGGCAGAACGCACGTTTGATGCCCAAACCCGCCCCGTGGTGCAGATAAGCTGCGAGAACAAAAGGTTTTCTGCCTGCACCCTGCCCGCCAGCCGCGTGCAGATACTGGGCCGCGTTGTGTGGTATGCACATTGCGTATAAGCGTTGCGTCTTTTTTGCAACAATCGCGTTAAGAGTTCATTAAAACATCACATTTTCTTTAACAAGACCCTTGCGGTCCTGTTTCCTGTTGCGTAAATACGCCTTACACAAATGCGTTAAACGCGCCCTAACAATGCCTTAAAGTGAACAAAAACACCAAGTACTGATGTGCTTGTTGAATGGCTTTACTGTATTCGCACAGGACTATACAATTCTATGACAACACCCGACTGGAGCACCGGCTCAGATTATACATGGGTTGGCCCTACCACTGGTGGGGTGTGGACGGATGCCAGCAACTGGCAGTACGATGGCGAACCCGCCACACATGCACCCGATGCCCAAACCAGCGGCACCATTACCATTCCGGCAGGTGCCACTGTTACCATTCCGTCTACTGTGAGTTCTCTGGGCTATCTGACACTGGATGTGCAGGGCACGCTGGTGATGCCGAGCAGTGATTCCCAACTGACATTCAGCAAGCTGGTGGTAGAAAATGGCGGCCAGACCACCATTTCCCGCACGTTGAATATCAATGGTGGCCTACAGATAAATAACGGCGGCACAGCCACGTTTGAAGGCGTAACGCAGAATTGGACAAACCCAAGCCTTAACCTTTCCCTGCTACAGGGGGGCACGCTCAATATTGATAAATCCAATATTGTATTGGGGAACGTCAATCAGGGCAGCGGCGCTGGCACACTCAACATTACGGGTGGGTCTGTTGTCAGCACAGCCAGCAATTCCACAGATTTGTCTGGCCCCATCAATGTTACCGGCTCCAGCTTTACGGATAACAGCTCCCTTGCCAGCACAACCACGCTTACGCTGAATGATGGCGCAACCGCCACGCTGAGCACCTCGGCCTATCCGGCAGATGGTTCCACCGTTGTGTTTGGCACTGGCAACAACACACTTGTGCTGCCCAACCTGCAATACGGCGCCAACAAGGTGAACGTAGAAAACCTGAAAAACGGTGACAGGCTGGGCGTAGATGGCACGCAAGTAACCACAGCCACGCTTTCCGCCAATAATGTTGCGCTTGCCACCACAAGCGGCACGCCCATTCAGGTTAAAAGCGTTACGTATGACAGCTCCTACACGGATGCGCCTACGGGGGATGAAACCCAGACTGTCACCATTGATAGCGGGCAAGGCGTGATCTGCTTTTTGGCAGGCAGCATGATTGCCACGCCCAACGGTGTGGTGGCGGTGGAAAACATCCGCCGGGGTGATGAGGTATTAACATTTGTAAACGGCGTAACCCATGTGCGCCCGGTGGTGTGGGCTGGCATGGCGCAGGCCACGGTTAACCCCGCCCTGCCCGATGATATGGCAGGCTACCCCGTGCGTATTCTGGCCGATGCCATTGCGCCGGGCGTGCCGTATCAGGATCTGCTGGTAACGGCGGAACACGGCATTTTTGCCAATGGCAAGCTGGTGCCCGCACGTATGCTGGTAAATGGCAGCAGCATCTTTTTTGATCGCTCCATAACCGCATACGCCTATTACCATGTGGAAACAGCCGAACACAGCATCATCATGGCCAATGGCATGCTAACGGAAAGCTATCTGGATACAGGCAACCGCCGCAATTTTGTATCCGATGGCAATGTTGTCACCATTGGGGCCAAGGCCAAAAACTGGGCGGAACACGCCGCCGCACCTCTGGGCACTGCGCGCCATGTGGTAGAACCCATCTGGCGTGTGCTGGCCGCGCGTGCAACCCAGGTTGCAGGCCATATTTCCGCCCCCGCCAAGCCGGACATCACCCACAGCCACGGGCTGCACCTTGTTACGCCAGCGGGCACGGTTATTCGGCCTTTGCGGGCCATGGGGCGCAATATCTCCTTCATGCTGCCTGCCGGGGTGGAAAGCGTGCGCCTTGTTTCCCGCGCTGCGCGCCCGTGTGATGTGGAAGGCCCGTTTGTAGATAAGCGCCGCGTGCTGGGCGTGCTGCTGGGCCGCGTAACGGTGCTTTCTGCTGGCACCGCCGCAGACATAACCGCGCATCTGGCAGAAGAAGATGGTGCAAATGGCTGGCAGGATATGCCCCAGCCCACAACACGGTGGACAGATGGCAACGCCCTTCTGCCACTGGGCACCACCACGGCACGCGGCCCCGCGCTGCTAACGGTGGAAGTGCTTCAGGCTGGCCCTTATCTGGCCACTCCGGTTGCATTTACGCTGCCAGTTGCCGCCAACGGCTAACGCCCACTTTGCCCCCGCATGTTGCCCAACGTGCGGGGGTTTTAGTTTCCGCCGCCGGGCCTGTTCTTCCATTCTATGGATTGATCGGCGATGTAATAGGTAATGGCGGCAATAAACAGCCATAGCGGCCCCGCCACGCTGTTTTCCAGCACCAAAGCCACGCCCACGCTAAAGGCGGCAATAGAGAGCGTAAGAATAATACAGCAGCACAACACGGCCAGAGGCCAGCTTTTGGGCCATCCCTTTTTGGGCTGAGACATGTGGCGGCGGTATCCTCATCTTGCCCGCGCAACGAGGGCTGTGGGTGCTGTGTTATTGCGTATCGTAATCAACTAGGCGGCTTGGCACAATATACGCAGCGAATGGCTGCCCTACCGCCACCTTATGCGCGCCCGCGTAAAAGTACGGCCCCAAAGCCCACAAACACACAGCCCGTTATGCGGTTGAACACCCGGCGGATGGAGGGGCGCTGGAGCTGCTGGGCCAGTGTGTAACCGCCTATGGCGTAAACGCCGTACCACAGCATTTCCAGCAGCGCGAAGGTGGTTATCAGCACCACAAACTGCGGCAGTTGCGGGGCATGGGGCGCAATAAACTGCGGGAAAAACGCTGCCGCAAACAGCAACAGCTTGGGGTTGCTCAGCCCCACCCAGAAGCCCTTGCGCCAGCGGCCCCATGCGCGGCCCTGCACGGCGTTTTCTACCTGCGGGGCGGCGGATACGCTGGTTGGGGCTTTAGTGGCCGGAGGTGTTTGCCCGCCTTCCATCCATGCCTGTATGCCCAGCCAGATCAGATACACTGCGCCGCATATGCGCAGCACGCCAAACAGATGGGGTGATGCCGCAAGCGCTGCCCCCAGCCCGGCGGCAGAGGCCACAAGCACCAGCACAACCGCACTTAAGCAGCCCAGCATGGTGGCCACCCCGCGCGCCATGCCCACCCGCGCCACACTGGCCAACACATGCAGCATGTTGGGGCCGGGTATGGCGCACAGAAAGAACACAATGCCGCAGAACACACCCCAGTTGTGCCAGGTCATACTACAAGCCTTACTGTATATTGATAAACATAGTGAGAAACACAGCCTGTTTTACACATCCCCCCGTAACATGGCCAGAAACTGCGGTACACAGCCGTGTTATGGCCCGCGATGAAAGGTTCCCTCACTTTTTATTAGTTTAAACATTTTTAACTTGCGTGTTTTTGGTTTCCTTATTGAACGCAAACATATTAGGGATTTTCAAACTTAATTTATATTTAGAAAGCATCTGTTATGGCGGCATCCACAATTACCATTCCCAGCAACCAAACTGTTACATTTGATGCCACATCCAGCACACTGAACAGCACCATTGATTTTACGGGCACAAGCGGCAATCTGGAACTCACCAACCTGTCTGCCTCCAACCCGCTTGCCCTTACAATTACCGGAAACTTTGGTGCGAATATCAGCAACGTGCTAACATTTGGCACGGCAGACAATGTTTCCGTAGCAAACAGTAAAGTAACCATTACGGCAAAGCCCAATCAAAACACCATCATTAATCTGGCAGATGCCAATAACAATGCACTGGGCACCATTACAGTGGCGGGAGATCCCTGGGGGCTTATTCCTGCTTCATACCCAAATGCTACTATCACAGGCATGTCTTTTCGGGTTATTGCCACCCCAAGAACAGATGGCTCAGTAACTGTCTGCTTTCTGGCAGACAGCATGATTGCCACCCCCAAAGGCACCGTGGCCGTGCAGGATCTGCACGAAGGGGATGAGGTGCTGACTTATGCCAATGGTGTGGCCTCGGTTAGCACACTGAGCTGGGCGGGTATGGCACACTGCACCGTAAACCCGGCCCTGCCCGATGATATGGCAGGCTACCCCGTGCGTATTCTGGCCAACGCCATTGCCGATGGCGTGCCGTATAAGGACATGCTGCTAACGGCTGAACACTGCCTGTTCTTTAACGGCATGTTTATTCCCACCCGTATGCTGGTAAATGGCAGCAGCATTTTTTACGATAAATCCATTACCTCTTATAATTACTACCATATTGAAACCCCAGACCACGCCGTGATTATGGCCGATGGCATGCTGACGGAAAGCTATCTGGATACAGGCAACCGCCGCAGCTTTACCCAGCAAGGCAACGTTATCCAGCTTGGTGGCGCTGCCAAAAGCTGGCAGGACAATGCCGCCGCCCCGCTGTGTGCGGATTGGGATGCCGCAAAAACCATCTTTACCCAGATTGCAGCCCGCGCACCGCAGGGCGCATACACGGCACCGCACACCACGCACGTGCCAGAACTACACCTGGTAACAGAACGTGGCGCTACCATCTGGCCCGCAAACTGCAAGAACGATACTTACAACTTCATTCTGCCCGCCAACACGCAGGCAGTGCGCATTGTCTCCCGCGCCAGCCGCCCGGCAGATGCAATTGGCCCGTTTGTAGATGACAGGCGCACCCTTGGCGTGGCTGTGGCAGACATAAACGTGCTGTCTGCTTCAAAATGGCAGGCCGTAACGGCACATTTGCAGGCCGACAAGCCCGAAGGCTGGCACGCAACAGACTGGACAGACTGCGCATGGACAAACGGCAACGCCGCCCTGCCCCTACCTGCACAGCACACACAGGGGGCCATTTGCATGCTGTCTGTTAAAATCCGTGCGGCCGGGCCTTATCTGCTGGGCGATACCGCGCAGGATGAGGTTGCCAAAACGGCATAATCTGCCAAAACAGGTTACGTATTAGGGAATTTTTAAAGAATGTCCCCCAAGGGTCAGCACCAAAATGGTGCTGGCCCTTTTTTTATGGGCATAGCAAGCAGACAACATACTGAAAAAACATCATCTTTTGCAGTGGGCCTGATGTATAGGCACAGGAAATGACCAAGTACTTTTTAAATAAAACCTTACCAAAGTATTATATTTACAAACAAAAATGTAAGAAAAATCTTTAACTTACATAGGATTCCTGATTCCGTAAAAAGTTCCATCATTTTGTAAGTAATGATAATATATTTTTCTTATATTTACTTTTTAATTTCTGTTTTTGTATTTTGTTATTTGCGAATCCTAAACATAACTTCCCACCGAAAGAAAAACTCATGGCAACGTCCGTTGATACCAACCAGACGGTTGTGTTTGATGCGTCTGATTCCGCACGCCATACCACGGTAACCTTTACGGGCACAGGCGGAAATCTGGATATCCAGAACCTGTCTGCCCGAAAGCCCATTGCACTTACAATTACCGGAAATTTTGGGCAAAACATCTCCAACGTACTGACATTTGATGAATCAGATCATCTATCCATCTCAAAAAGCACTGTTACTTATAATAATTTTACAAAACAAACGGTTATCACGCTTATAGATACGCGCGGCCACTTTCTGGGCACCGTAACACTTAGCGGCAACACGTATAATCTGGGTGGCGGGCATGATCATCATGACCATGGGCCCCACCATAATGACCCGTGGCACCACGGCCCCAATAATCACCCCATTACCGTGCCGCTTAAAAATATCAGCCATTTCAATCATCATCACCAAATTACGGTGTGCTTTCTGGCAGATAGCATGATTGCCACCCCAAAGGGCGTGGTGGCCGTGCAGGATCTGCACGAAGGGGATGAGGTGCTAACTTATGCCAATGGTGTGGCCTCGGTTGGCACACTGAGCTGGGCGGGCATGGCGCACTGCACCGTAAACCCGGCCCTGCCCGATGATATGGCAGGCTACCCCGTGCGTATTCTGGCCAACGCCATTGCCGATGGCGTGCCGTATAAGGACATGCTTCTAACGGCTGAACACTGCCTGTTTTTTAACGGGGTATTTATTCCCGCCCGTATGCTGGTAAATGGTGTTTCCATTTTTTTCGATAAATCCATCACCTCTTACACATACTACCACATCGAAACCCCAGACCACGCCGTGATTATGGCCGATGGTATGCTGACGGAAAGCTATCTGGATACAGGCAACCGCCGCAGCTTTACCCAGAAAGGCAACGTTATTCAGCTTGGTAGCACCCCCAAAAGCTGGCAGGACAATGCCGCCGCCCCACTATGCGTGCAGCGCGAGCGGGTGGAAGCCGTATTCCGCCAGATAACCGCACGCATGGAAGGCAACTGGGCCACACCTGCAACCGTGCAGAACCCGGAACTGCACCTTGTAACCGAGCGCGGTGCCACCATCTGGCCCGCAAACTGCAAGAACGGCACTTATAATTTCATGCTGCCCACCAACACGCAGGCGGTGCATCTGGTCTCCCGCGCCAGCCGTCCGGCAGATGTGGTTGGCCCGTTTGTGGATGACAGACGCCAGATGGGTGTGGCCGTGGCGGAAGTCACCCTGCTATCAGCCGCAAAACATCAAGCTGTAACGGCGCATTTGCAGGCCGAAAAGCCCGAAGGCTGGCACGAAACAGACTGGACAGATTGCGCATGGACAAACGGCAACGCCGCCCTGCCCCTGCCTGCACAGCACACACAGGGGGCCATTTGCATGCTGTCCGTTAAAATCCGTGCGGCTGGGCCTTATCTGCTGGACGACACCGCGCAGGATGTGGCTGCCAAAACGGCCTGATCTGCCCAAATTACCGATATATTAAAAGCACTACAGGGAGCCAGTGCAGAAATGTGCTGGCTCTTTGTATCGGCTTTACTGATATTTTACCTGCAAATACTTACAAACCGCGCAAGCCCTCCCCGCAACATGGCCTTGCTCTTGCCTTAATTGGCAGATGATATGTAAAACTGAGTGCAACACGCTCTAGCAAAAGGCATTGGGCTATGTTTCAGCGCATGAAGTCTCTCCTCACATTTCACAACAGGCCATCGGCAGCATGGCAGAAAATGCCTGTGCATTTGCGCCGCTTTCTGTATGCAACTTTTGTGGTGGAAGGCGTGTTGTGCAGCTATCTGCTCACAAGCGTGGCCTCCCCCTTACGCGACCTGAGCATGTTGCTGCCGGGGGCGTTTTTGCAGCATCAGGTTTCCTTCGCCCAATTCTCACTGATTGCTTCAGTGTATCTAACTGTTGCCGCTATTGGGATAATTGGCATAGGCGCTGTTCTTTTGCGCAAGAATTATGAAAAAAGCATGATGCAGTATGCCGTTATTCGGGAAGTTCGGCAGAACCACGCACGCATCCGCACCCGCAGAAACATGAACCGGCGCTAAAACGCAGCCACCTGACATCACTTGTCCGCAAAAACGGGCTTGGGCAGTGTGGGGGGCGTGCTATCGGGGTATGTCAACCACATCTGCCAGATATCCATGGTGCGGCTATGGGTCAGGCGCAGCATGCAGGTGAGCGCCATGCTGAAGCGGATTGTGCCGTCAGACCATGCCTCATACGCGGCGTTGCATTCTGCCTTCTGATACTGCGCCCAATGCTGCTGCGCGGTATGAAAATCCGCCAAAGCGTGCTCTGGGTCTGCCGATTGACGTATACGCCCCTCTGCCGCAGCAATGTAGCGCGCCATCTGCTTTTGCGCTTTATCCAGCACCTGCTTCTGGCAGTCCGCAATTTCTGGCGTTGTCAGCCCCGGGCATTTATCCGCCGCGCGTGCCTGCACAGTGCACAGCACACTGGCCGCGCTAAGCAGCAAAACAGTTTGTATTTTCATGTGGCACGCATCCTTGGGCCTGTTTATGGGGTGCAACCTGCCAGTTCTGCCCGAAGGTAGGATGCCAGATCTGTTACACCCTTTACGGGGTTTGCTGGGCGATCATACCGCTGGTTTATGAAAATTGCGGTCATATTTGCGTAAGATCGGGCCGCTTTGTCTGAAAAACCATTGGCCTTGTAATATGCCAGCCACGCGGTGGGCGGTATGTCCTCCACCCGTACGGGGTGTTGCAGAATATGCGCAAACACCTGCGCCACATCCTGCGCGGTGTACGGTGTGGGGCCTTCTATAGTGTACACCCCCACTTCCTGCACCGGGGCCATAAGAAGCTGGCCTGCCAGATGCCCCACATCCTGCGGGGCCACCATGGGCACGGGCAGCGTGGCGGGCAGAAGGCTGCTCACCTTGCCGGATGTGCGGGCTTCGGGCACGGCAGAAAGCCAGTTGCTCATGTAATACGCGGCACGCACACAGCACAGCGGAATACCCGTTTGCCGGGCACCCTGTTCCAGATCATACAACACGCCCAGATCTGCACACTCTGTGCCCGGTTGCGCCCCATAGGTGGATTGCACAACAATTTTTTCCAGCTTTGCACCGCGTAACGCTTGTAGGATGGACTGCACGGTGGCGCGTTCTGCCTTATCCGTATCCAGCGCGGGGCTGGCCGGTGGGTTGAGCACAAAGGCCCGATCCGCCTTTTGCAACACCTGCGCCAGTGCATCTGTATCGTGCACATCCACCAACGCCACACTGGCCCCGCGTTGCGCCCATGCCGCAGCTTTTTGGGGGTTACGCAGCACAACGGTTACGGCCTGCCCCTGCTGCAACAGATATTCCGTAACGGCTGTGCCCACATGGCCAGAGGCCCCAAGAACTGCAAACATCTTTTTCTTTCCCTCATACGGCGGGGTGTGGTGCATCTTTCCCACCCCCATAGTCCTGCCTAACCGTGCAAGAAACCCCACCTTGCAGGAAAGCCGATTATGCCCACACCGCCAGCGCCTTCCGCCCCGCGCAAGCAGCCTTTGCCCAACACGCAGGACTGGCCGCCCTTGCCCGGCACACGTGCCTATATGGCCCGCCAGCTTGCGCAGGATACGGCCACCGTGCGCCAGATTGTGACAGTTTTGCAAAACTGCGCCGGGCAGATTGCCCCGCTTGTGGCGCAGCTTTACTTCACCACCGGCCCGCTGGCTGTGCTGGACTGCACAGCCACCCTGCACGCGCTGGCAGATGACATTGCGCATGATGACCCGCAAACACTGGCCGAACTGGCAGCAGAGCACAGCCCCACCGGCTGATATGTGGGTTTTGGAAACCCCCTTGCCCTGCTATGTTGCCCCCTCGCCACGCTGCGCGACAAAACAGAAACCGTATAGAGGACAGACCTTTTGAAACGCAGAAACCTTTTTGCCGCTTCTCTGGCTGCCGGCGCATTGGCCGCCGGGCGCAAAAGCTGGGCCAGCGTGCCAGAGGCCGCACAGGCCATGGGCCGCACCGCGCCGCCCGGCACCGTGCCAGCCCTAACGCCCGCCCGCGTGCATGCAGACCAGATAATGGACATTAAGGTATGCCTGCGCCCCTTCCGCCCCGCTGGCCCCCGGCTGGAAATAGAGCCGGTGGCAGATAAAATTGTGGTGCACAATTATGGGCACGGCGGCAGCGGGTGGTCTCTTTCATGGGGGTCTGCCGCCATGGCGGTGGAACGCGCCGCCCCGCTGATGGAAAAACACGTGGCCGTTATTGGCTGCGGCATTATTGGCCTCACCACCGCCATAACCGCCCAGCGCGCGGGCATGAACGTGACTATTTATGCGCGGGACATGCTGCCGCATACGCGCTCTGTTCGGGCCAATGGCAGTTGGACACCGGATTCACGCATTGCGCTGATAACCGCCGCCACGCCAGATTTTGCCGCCACGTGGGAGCGCATGGCACGGTATTCCTGGCAAACCTACCGGGAATATCTGGGCCTGCCCGGCAACCCGGTGGACTTTAGAGACAACTACCTTCTCTCTGACACCCCGCCAGATGAGGCCGACCATACCGAACCCGCGCCCGACATTAGCAAAGGCTCCTATGCCTCTACCGGCGTACCGCAGAGCGAGGCCGAGTTTGCCAAATATGCAGACAGGATAAAGGATATTATTCCCGCAGCCGAGCTTCTGGCCGGGGCGGATAATCCCTTCCCCGTGGCGTATGCGCGGCGCAAGCCCATTATGATTTATAATTTTGGCGCGTTCGGCCACACCCTGCTTTCTGACTTCTATCAGGCAGGTGGGCGTATTGAGATACGCGAGTTCCACAGCCCATCCGAAGTGGCAGACCTGCCCGAACGTGTGGTGTTTAACTGCACCGGCTATGCAGCGCGGGATTTGTGGGGTGATAAATCTCTTATTCCCGTGCGCGGGCAAACTGCGTGGCTGCCGCCGCAACCCGCTGCCAATTATGGCGTGCGCTACAAGGGTGCTGCCATGCTTTCCAAATCCGATGGGCTGATGGTGCAGGGCGTCAACCTTTCTGGCCTAGGGGAGCTGGAAGGCGTGGGTAACAGTATGGAACAGCCCAACCGTGCGGAGGCCGAACAGGCCGTGGCCGTGTTTGAAGATCTGTTCTCCCGCTTTCGGCCCCGCAGAGGATAACGGCATGGCACAGCACCCCATTTTTGCAAAACAGGCCCAAAAGGCCAGAGGGTTTTGCACGGCCCTGTTAGCCGCAACCGGGCTGGTGGCCACGGCTCACGCCGCCCTTGCCGCCCCGCGCCACGCCCCTGCGGCACCGCCTGCCCCTGCTGCCCCAAGCTTTACCGCAGAGCAGGCAGACCACGGGGCGCAAATTTACGCAGGCACCTGCGCCATGTGCCACGGTGCGGCACTGGAAGGCGCGCATGATATGCCGCCCTTGCGCGGGCTGTTTGTGGCGCGCTGGGCCAATACATCGCTCAACAAGTTGTACGCTTACATCACCCACGCCATGCCGCTGATGGCGCCGGGCACCCTGCCCCCGCAGGACAACATAGATGTAATAGCGTTTCTGCTGCGTGAAAACGGCACGGAGCCGGGGCATACCCCCCTACCAGCGGATGAAAACCGCTTGGCCCAAATGGTATTTCCCGCACCCAATGCGTTGCCGCCTGTAAAAGCGGCGCAACCGGGCAAGGCCCCGCGCACACGGTAAAAAATAACCCCGCCCACTGGTTTACGGTGGGCGGGGTTTTTAAATGTGTCTGGCAGGTTGGCCTGTTTTACAAAAATTTTGGCTTACCACTTAAAGCCAATGCTGCCCTGGGCATTTCGGCGCTCTCCATAATAGCACCATTCCTGCCCGTAAGAGGCATAGGCCATGCAGTTACCAATATACTTTTTATCAAACAGGTTGCGCACGCTGGCCGCCACGCTCCACCCACGCAGTGAGGGAGAAAGGTTGGACAGATCATACCCGATGGAGCCATCAAACACTGTGTATTGCGGCACATGCACGCTGCCGTAGGAGGCCTGCCCCCCATAGCTTGGGGCGGAATAACGCAGGCCGCCACCAAAGCCAAAACCCTTCATCACACCTTTGGGCATGGTGTAATAGGCAAACAGAGAAGCATTGCCTTTGCCAGACTGCATAAGCGGCTTGCCGGTGGAATCATCCTTTACCTTCTGCACGCTCACGGCAGCGGTAATCATCAGGTTTTTATAGGGCTGGGCGTGGGCTTCAAATTCAAAACCATCTGAATGCACCTTGCCGCTTTGCGTATTGTAGCCCAGATTCCCCACTGCCACCAGCACGTTGGTTTGCTCGATATGGAAGCCCGCGGCCGTAAGCAGCACGGATGTGCCGGGGAACTGATACTTCACGCCGCCTTCAAGCTGTTTGCCCAAGGAGGGATCTGCCTGCCGGAAGCTCTGCCCCCCATTGTTAGACACAATGCCAGATTGCGGCTGGAAGGATGTGGAATAGCTGATGTAAGGCGCAAGCCCGAAATCAAAGTGATACAGGCCAGATGCACGCCATGTAATCTGGCGCGGGCTTTCATTGCTGCTGGAATGGCTTACAGATTCTATCTGGTGGGAACGGTACCAATCATTCCGCAAGCTGCCTGTAATAATCAGCTTTTTCCAGCGCAGCTCATCCTGCGCGTACATGCCAATCTGGTGTGAATCCGTGCGATAGTTCATATACGGGCTGCCCATGTCTGGCATGGTCATGTGGTAATCAGGATGCAGCACGTTCAGAGAGGGTGCGGAGGCATAATAGCCCGTTTCTGTAGCGCTCTGCTGCATGTAATCAAACCCGAACATCATGTCATGCGTCACAGGCCCGGTGCGCACATGGCCCTTGAACTGGCTATCAAATGCCAGATTATGCGTGTGCTCGTTGGTGCCAAAGGCAGAACGGCTGAGCATTGTGGGGTCTGAATCGTAATAGCCGTTATCATACACGCTGCGATAGATGGTTTTGACATCATCATACCGGCCGCGGGTGCTAAAGCTCCAGTCCTCATTAAACTTGTGGTTCAGGATATAGGTGATGCCACCCTGCCTGCGGTTGAACTTTTCAAAAGGCACGTCGCCATCATAAAAGTTGCGGGGCAGGTAACCGTATGAGGCACGTTTGAGGGAACCCACAAGTGGCACGCCGCCATAGGTGCCGTTTTCGGGATCATACTGATAATTGCCCAGCAGGGTAAGCGTGGTGGGGCCTTTTGCGCCAAAGGTAAAGGCGGGGCTTATGGAAAAACGGCGGCTACCCGTGCGGGCAAGCTGGCTGTGCTGGCCATTCACCGTGCCATATAGCCGATACTGCACGGAACCATCCTTGGTGGCATAACCGCCTACATCGGCATCCACACGGTACAGATCAAAACTGCCGCCTGTGGTGGTAATATCTCCGTAAAACTGTTTGTCTATCGGCAGTTTGCTGGAAAGAGCCACAAGCCCGCCGGGGCTGGATTGCCCATACAGGGCGGATGCCGGGCCTTTTAACACTTCCACCCTATCCAGGCGGGAGGTATCTGTTTGCGGTGTGGCGTAACCGGTGGGGCTATCCTGCACCTTCAGCCCATCCAGAAAGGTGGGCACGGTAAAGCCGCGCAGCATGAACTGATCATACCGCGTGCCTACGCCGCCCCCACGCAGATCGGACGTAATGCCCGCCGCGTAACGGATGGCCTGATTAAGGCTGAGCACACCGCGCACATCCATTTCATCGCGCGTAATCACTGTTACAGACTGCGCTGTTTCAATAAGCGGTGTGTTGGATTTGGTAGCGGAAGACGCCATGGTGGACGCCCTGCGCGCGCGCACCTCCACCCCTTCAACATGCACGGCGGATGTTGGTGCCTTGTTGGCGGCCTTGCCCTGTTTTGCTGCCGTTGCCCCAACCTGTTGAGACTGCCCGGATGTGGGTGTCCGGGTTGCTGCAAGAACCTTACCGCTTATGAAAAATGTAAGGGGAAGCGCACAAAAAATAACCTTGTTGCGGTGCATACCCGTTTTTACCCCGTGGTTCCTGCTGATCTGAGGCTTGGGCAGTTACCAACATTGAGAATCATTTGCAAGATTAAATGGCGGTCAGATTTCTGCGGTTTTCTGCCGTTATAAAGCGGTTTTGGGGGTGATTTTTAGGGCCATAAATGCGCAGGAAAAACCGTGTAAAACAGGCGCGTGCACAGCCTGTATCCGCCCCCAAAACAGGGCCTGATATTTTATAAACTATCTTTTAATATTCTGGGGCTTTGGCAAGACATGCTACCCGCAACACAGTGCCACACAAGGGCTGAAAAGCTGCTTTGGGGGGCGGGCTTTATTACTTGCAAAAGGGCACACGCAGCCCCTCCGCCATATGGGAAAAACACGGAAAGGCTGCTCTCTAAAATTTGCGCATGAGAACAGATTGCAGTTGCAACTGTGGCGTTAAGGAGACACCCCGCCATCCTTACCGGCCCAGCCATCTGCTGCATCCAACGCCGGAGCCAGCCCGCCAAGCGGGAAGTTGAGCGTAAGCACACCGGCATCACGCTTGGCCAACATCAGGTGGCCAATGCTGCCCCGGCGCAGGGCGTCCATCAGTTCCAGCGTAAAGGTGGCCTGCCCTACGCAGCCTTTATTATCGCAATATTGCCATTCCAGCGGTACGGGGGGTGCGTTATCCACCCCCAGAAAGGAATGTTTGTTCAGCGAAAGGCCAAGCGGCACCCGCACGATAATTCTGTAGGGGGCATCTGCAAGCCGCGCTGTGCTGTTGGGTGGCACGGCCCGCACAATTTGCATGCTGCCAATGGTGCTGACCACGTGGTGCTGAACATCGTTCACCTGAAAGTTCTGCTGCACGCCGCACAAAAACGGCCTGTTGGTAGCGCTGTTAAAATTGCACTGCCAGCCCCAGTGTTCGATCACCCCGCTTTTACGGTCTATTTGGGTAATACCTGCCTGCGCGGGGCCAACGGGGCCTTTATCATGCAGGGTATCTAGCAGCGTTGTATCTGCATCCGGCGCTTTGGTGGCGGCCTGTGCCGGGCCATGCAACAAAGCGGCCAGAGTTCCACAGGCGGCCAAAAGCCCCGCCCGCGCAAAATGCACTTTTAAAAAACGCTGCTGGGCCATGCCTGAAACTCCTGTTGTGTGACTGAGCGCAGCACATGCTGCATGGGGCTGCCCCTGCGCCGCTATGGCACGGGCAAGGCGGCGTTGCACCGCACGTAGGATTCCTTATCCCTAAAGATAAACAGTACGTAGTAATCCAGTGCGCGGCCGCGCCTGCGGGTGGTGTGGGTGTAAAACGGAAACACATCCTGCGGGGGGCCGTATTCTGGCGGCAGGGGGTCACTCTCCAACAATGTTTCCACCCTGAACAGCGGCACATAAATATGCACCGGGCCGGGGTTGCGCCGTACATGCCACAAATTGCGCCGAAACTTGCGCAGCCTGTCTGGCAAAATGAAGATCATGTTTTCTTCAATAAACCGCTCATCCGGCTGGGCGCGGCGCAGGTAGCGCGCATCATCCGGCATATCGCAAAAAAAGTTGTAACCCTGTATTTTCATGCTTCTCTATTCTGCATCTTCACGCTCTGTGCGCCATTCCTGCAAGGTTTTACCCTGATACTTCCAATAAAGTGGCCCACGGAACGCCACCTTTTGAGATCCCGCCCGTGCGGCCAATGTTTTGGCTGCATCGGAAAGGCTAACAACATTGCCCTCAAACACCACCTGCCTGTCATTATATACAGTGCAGGTTATGGAAGGGTCTCGCACCCATGTCAGCACCGCGCCAGGGCGAATATCCACCATACCAAAGTTAAACCGCTCTGCCCGGCGCTGTTCCCTGTTTAGGGCAGCCACATCGTTTTCATCTTGTGCACCGGCATCTTCTGAAAGATCCAGTTCCTCACCAGGTATCACATCCAGAATGGCGCGGGCACATTCGGGGTCCAGCCGAAAGAACTCACGGCTGGCATTAACTCTGTGGGGGTCAAACGCCTTGTGCAGCGCAGCTTCCACCTGCCGACAACTGGCTACGTGCTTGGCATAAAAACATTCAAACGGCACCGGCACGCCAGATTGATACAAGGAACGCATGCGGGCGGCCACATCCCGCGCAATGCCTATTTTTATCAAATCCGGCATAACCGGGTTTGTCAGCACATAAACATAACCGGCATCTGTGCCAATTTCGGCAGTTTCTTCGGGGTCATATCCGCTGGGCTGGGGCATGGGGCATCCTTTGGTAAGGTCTGCCCTTCTCCTCCCATACTGTGCATAGGCATGCAACCGGGGCACATGCACGGCTGCCCTTAGGCATTATGTGGCTTGCGGCTGCGGTTTGGAATGGGTGTTTTCTGCCTGTTGTGAAAGGCAGAGCGTGCGCTCAAGGGGCCAACACCCCAGTTTTGAGCGCACGGGCAACCAAAGGCTGGAATAGAGTACTGTATAAAAAACCCTGCCCCAAAATATGGAGCAGGGTGATGCCATCAGGCCCGCAGGGCGGTTTCTTCCGGCTCTACATTGCTGACAATATAAGGACCTGCTTCCAGAATCTGGAGCGCGAGCAGCGCTACCATTCCCGGTTCTCTGTCGCCCAGAGGCAGGCAGGCATTCCCCACTGTCCAGCGCATGGGGTAAAATTCCACATTGTTCCACCCTGCCAGATCTTCATCATGCAGATAGGATGTGAGGGTGCGCGTTGTGTTGCCGTGGCAAATGCTGGCATTCCCCACCAGAACGCCCAGAGTGCGGCGGTCATCTACAAATGGCCCTATCGCCTCATTCCGGCGGCTGGTGTTGGAGTGGATATAAACCGTTTCAATACCAGCGGGGATCATGAACAGCGTGTGGTTTTTTTCCGTCCGCAGTGGGCGGATCACACGGCCATTGCCTGCTGTCAGATACAGGTTGCTTTCATGTGTCACAACCGGTGCTTCTGTGCGCAGCGGCAGGCCCATGCCTTGTGCACGTGCGCAAAACTGCTGGAACAATGGCTCCACAAAAGCGCGGGAGACATTCAGGGGCGCTGCGGCATCATCCCATGTCAGATTACGGGAGCGGGGCATGGCCACCACATCACCATTCTGGCGGAAGCTGCGCCGGTTGCCGGTATCCAGATAGCTTTCCGTAAGAACACCATCTGCGGTGATGATGGCGTGATCTTCGGTTTCAACGTGGTAATAATCGTAAGACGTGAAGGACTGATCGTAAAAGATGGACTGACCGTTTACGAGCATACGTGCCGGCACAAAGCAGCCGTTCAGATACAGGCAGTGCTCTGGGGTAATCAGCATATCCTTGAAAGGCACGCCCTCTGCCAGCGCATCCTTTACAATGCGCACCGGGTACCCTGCCATATCAAGCGGCAGAAAGGGCGCGGCAACGCTGGTTGATTTGCCAACCCATGTTACGGTTTTCTGCTCTGTCTTGCCGTTTACAAGCACATCAATCCGGTCACCCACCGCCAGATCTTCAACCTTGCGGGTTGCGCCATTTACCGAGATTTCTGTGCCTGCAAGGAAGCACGGAACAAAATCGCGATTTTGGAACGTAACTGATGAGCTTGTTCCATCGGTTCCATTGATTTGCCAATGATTCGTGGAGCTGTTGCCCATTGAATAATTTGTATACGTATAGTTTGATATATTAACAGATGCATCTGTTAATAGAAAATACCCACCTGCCGTATCACCCAATATGATTTGCTCGGAACCTTTTGCGCCCCAAGTATAGTTATATGTATAGGTTGTGCCATTAATTGTAAAACTGGTTTTGCTATTGAATGTTACTTCAACACTATTTTGAATGTTAGATACGTTTCCCTTTGAGTCTACGATCGCAAAGTTAAGGATGTAGTCTCCTGATGAAGGGATAGTGGATGCTGTAGCCATAACCATAAACTCTTGTAGGAATTGTTTAGAAAAATTTGTTGTTAGGTATATCTTATCTTGTTTTCATGTCAAATGATTCCCAACGCGAACAAATGCTCCAGCGCCCCCTATAAAGGCCCAGAACCGCCCCGGTTGTGGCATACATGCCCCTTAACAGTTCTGGCATTATGCGGCACAGATACAGGCACGCATTTTCCACCGCCCGGCGTGCCTGTGCTGCCAAGGGGCAACTGAAGTAGAAGGACACCCGGCCATGCGCTTTTCCGCCCCTTTTTTCCGCCCCGGCCTTTTTGCGCTGTGCGCTGCGGGTGCGGCGCTGGCTGGCTGTGCAGAACCCCGCACCCCCACCACGCCAGAGGGTAAGGAAACCCCGGTGGCCACCACCGGCCCCAAAGGGGTGTATGAAGCCCGCGGGAACGAACCCTTTTGGAACATGACATTGGCTGATGGTGCGCTTTCTGTTGAAACACCGGATGGCCCGCGCATGGCCCGCGTGATCCGCCACGCCTATTCTGAAAACGGCACCCGGTATTATGAGGCATCGGACGTAAAAGCCGCCCTCACCGCATCTGCCTGCACAGACAGCATGACCGGGCAGGTGTTTACAGATACGGTCACCCTTACCTCCGCCACCAAAACCCTGCACGGGTGCGGCGGTGTGCTGGTGCCCCCCAACAGCCTGAACGATACGCGCTGGGTAGTCACCGCCATGGATGGGCGCAGGCTGCGCGGCGGCAATTTTGTGCCCGATACGGATGACAGCGCCACGGATGAAAACCCCAACCCGGCGGCAGACATGTTTGCCCCCACGCTGGACATTAACGATACAGGCAAGATTTCCGGCTCGGATGGCTGCAACCGCTATGTGGGCGGGCTGGTGTTTGGGCCAAAGGGCAGCGTAACGCCCATGCCCGCAGGCGGCATTAGCACGCTAATGGCCTGCCCCGGCAAACAGAACGACATTGCAAACACCTTCCGCTCACTGCTGAACAGCGTAACCGGCTGGACAACAGATGGCACACACCTTGTGCTGCAAACCTCCGGCGGCAAAACCATCCGCCTGCGGCAGGTGTTTTAACCTTTTCGCACAATAGTTTCAGGATGTGTCAGGCCTTTTGCCCCTCACGCGAGCGTGAGAGGCAGCGGGCCTGACACACCCTATCGCACGCCCCATATTGGCAGCATGTGGCGCAAATACGTGCCCCTGCCCGCGTAATGGCGCCGGAACCTCTGCCAAAGCGGGCCGTTATAGGCATATCGCACAGATATCTTTGTTATGTTTGAAAGGGCGCTTTCGTATGATTTCAGCCAGCAAAAAAGTGTTTCGCAAGGTGGCTTTGGGAGTCACGCTTGCGGTTACGGTGGCTCCGGCGGCTGTGAGCGCGCTGGTTTCTACCGCCCATGCTGAACGCAGCGAACGCTTTGGCGGTGATTTTACAACCGAGCATAGCGCCACATCTCACCCCACCGGCAAGGTGGATGCGGTGTTTTTCCCTTCCACGCATGAGCTGCGCTATACCATTACGTGGGATGGGCTGAGCGGCCCGGTGACGGTGGCGCATTTTCATGGTCCGGCAGATCCGGGGCAGGAAGCAGACCATATGATCACCCTGAAAGGCCCGTTTAAAAGCCCGTTTTCTGGCACCGCCATTTTAACTGCCGAGCAGGAAAAAGCCCTGCATGATGGCAAGATGTACCTTAACCTGCACACCGCCGCCTACCCCAAGGGTGAAGCCCGTGCACAGCTAACATCTCCCTACAATGGTGAAACAGACCACGCAGACCCCAACCACACCTAAGCCCAGCACCCGCGCATAAAAAACGGCCCCGCCGCCTTGCCCCGTATCCGGGGTGTTGGCAGCGGGGCCGCTTTGCGTTTCAGGCCCCCATAGCGGGCATAAAACGCAGCGTATTACAGGTGCTGTGCGCCTTCTGGCTGGGCTTCACCACCCTGCGGGGCAGCATTAGGCTGCTGCTGGTTGGGCTGCATGGTGCCCGGTGTGGTGGAATGTTCCACATCATACGCCGTGGCTTTCTGCTGATAGGTGCCCTTTGAGCCGGGGTGTTCCTTATCATACAGCGCGGCCTTGGCGCGGGCTTCCTTACGGTATTCATGACGGCGATACATGCCCGCAGCACACCCGGCCGCCGCACCCAACACACCATGATGGTTGGCCATATGGCCACCCACGGCACCGGCTGCGCCGTACTTCAGGCAGCCGCCCGGTTCGCTGGCGTTTGCGGCGGTGCCAATGGTGGCGGCCATAATGGTTGCAAGGCCCAGGGTTACAATCTTACGCATTCTTTTATCCGTCTTTTCTAGCGCCTGCCGGTTTGGGGCAGGCATCTGCCAAACTTCTATAGCAAATAGATATGGCAGTAGCTTTGTTCAACACCACCACACTAACCTGCAAACAGTGGCGGAATGTGGGCCAAGGCAGAATATAGCGGTGTGGGCTATGCGGGCGGCCCATAGGCATTGGGGCCTTGCGTGCCTTTGGCGCATAAAAGGTAAATCCAATAACCCACGCCTATATATGGAACAAACCACAAAACAGAAAACCAGCCGTTTCGGCCCATGTCATGATGCCGCCTGATCAAAGCGGACGTAATGGCAAACATGAGAAACACATATACAAGTAAAAGTGCGGCATAAAACACAAACACGCTGGTTACGGCATTAATGGAAGAGCCTCCATAATTATCAAGCACATGCACCGCATATAAATGTGCAATATATGTAAGTATAAATATCAGCAGCAGCCATGCGCTCCACCTCCGAAAATCGGAAACAGACAGGCGGCCTGTGTACTTAAAACTTTGTTTAAACTGTTCTATCAAAACAGACATACATCCCCCATTCCGCAAGGCCCGCAACGCAAAAGCCCGCCAGCATTGCTGCCAGCGGGCCTGCCTGTGTGTTGGGCTGTGGTTGGCGCGTATTTACCGCACCGCCCCTGCCTGTGATGCAGCCTGACGGGCAAATTCGGCCTGTGCTGCGGCTTCCCGCGCTTCGGCCTTTTGGGCCACTTCATCCTGAATAGCCTGCTGCGAGGGCAGCGGCGTATAGGGCACCGGCTTGGGTGCTGGCGCAGGTGTGGGGGCCATAACAGCCGGTGGCGGCGCAGAAACAACCTGCGGCGCGGGCGCAGAAGGTGTAGCCACATGCGGCGTGGCAGCCACGGCACGCGGGGCCACATAAGCCGGGGCTGATACAGCCGGGCGTGGTGCCGCCACATGCGCAACAGGGGCAGAAACCGCACGCGCAGGCGCGGAAACCCTGTGTGTAGCAGCCACACCCGCCGGAACAGCCGCAGCAGCGGCCACTGGTGCGCGGATAGGCGGCGGGGGTTCAGACGGCCATCTGGGTTTTTCATCCGAGGCACGCTGGTTATCTATGCCCGGTGCGGCATCACCATTGCGGGCGGCCTTTAGCAGGTCTGGCCCCATAAGGGCTGTGCGGGAGCACACGGCCTCGCGCTGGTCTCGGTTCAGGGTGCGGGTATCAAACATCTGGTCCGGGCCAAGGCGCAGCATGCCAATGCCACCCCATGCGTAATCGGACGAAGCCCGGACATCTGGCAGTTCCGCCAGCTCGCGCCCCAGTTTTTTAACCGTGGTGTCTGTTATCAGCTTGTTGTGGTAGCAAAAATACATCAGCCCGCCCACATTGGCCGCATTTGTGCCCAATACGGTGGGTATGCCATCGTAATCCAAAATGCCGGGGGCGGCTGTGGCGGCTGTCATGGGGGCTGGGCCGGGGCGCATTTTCATAATTTGCAGCCCGTAATGAGGGTTCTTCTCCGCCGCATAAGCCGCCGGGGGCGCGGCCAACAGGGCAGTGCAGGCCCCCAACGCCAGAAAAACAGGACGGAATCCCAACATCTACTTTGTTCCTTGCTTTGGTCTGGCCGCAGAATACGGAAAAACCCCACCTGCCAGCAAGGCCCGCCGCACGGGCCATGCCGCATAAACTTGCGCATAGATGCATGATATCCACACCCACGGCCACCCCCATTTCTGTGCAGATACAGGCTTACGCCCCTGTGAATGGCCCTTAGCCCCCGCAGCGGGCACAAAGGCAGCGGGTGGATTTTACGTAAGGGCGCTGTATGCTGAAGGGTGAATATGGCTGAGCTTTCTCCCTCCTCCTCCGTGCGGGTTTCTGCGCGGCGCATTTTGGTGCTGGACCTTCTGGCCGGGTATGTAGATGCGCTGGGCTTTGTGTATCTGGGCGGGCTGTTTGCCTCTGCCATGACAGGCAACACCACCCATCTGGCCGCTGCCCTTGTTGGCGGCATTTGGCCGCATGCGTTGATGTTGCTGGGCATTTTAGGCACGTTTTTTGTGGTGGCCATGCTGGCCACTCTGGCACGCTTGCGCTGGCAGGCGGCCATTGGCATAGCCTGTGTGGGCGTGCTGCTGGGGGCCACGCAAATGGCCATGCTTACGCCGTGGCACCGCACGCTGGCCCTTGTGCTGCTGCCCGCCCTTATGGCCGTGCAGGGGGAAACGATAGCCCGCTTTTCTGGCAGTGCTATCCAGACCATTGTGATCACCAGCAATCTGCTCAAATGTGCCTCGGCACTGGCTACATCGTTGGCGGCGCGCTGGCCGGGCAGCACTGTTAAACCCCCGCCACCGGGGGCGGCTTTGTTGCCGGGGCTTTCTTGGTTGGGGTTTGCGGCTGGGGCACTGTGTGGCACCCTAGCCATGGCGTGGCATGTGCCGCTGCCTTTTATCTGGCCCCTGCCGCTATTGGTTTTGCTGTATTTGGATATTGCCCGCGCCGAAGCCCATAACGCGCCACCCTGAACGCCACCCCACCCTTTTACGAACAAGAGTAATGACTGTTCTGCCCTGCCCCTCCCTGCCTTCTTCCGCCTCTGTTGCTTCCCTGTTTTATCGTGCACGCGGGCTTGCCGCGCTGGTGCTGCTGCCCACGCTGGCAGGCTGCGGATATATAGATAGCCGCACCGCCCATAAGGGCCAGTTGGCCGTGATTGGCATGACAAATGAGGACTTACAGGCCTGCGCGGGTATTCCCGACAAAACGCAGAAGATAGATGAGCACACCACGGTTTATCAGTACGTGCGCTCGGTCAACATGCCTTCCACCAACGATTCCTCGCTGTTTCCGCTCCAGACATTTGTGAACATGACACAAACCACCTTTGGCGGTGCGGGCAAAACCTGCGTAGCCAGCCTGCGGATGGTGGATGGCCGTGTGTATGACCTGCATTACAGCGGCGATAATGACCGTATGATTGGCACGGATGGCGCGTGCTCTACGGTTGTAAAAGGCTGCATCCGCTCCCCCGTGGCCTCCACCAACCGGTTCCATGACAGGTTGATTGGGTTTGGTCCGGTTTCGGCTTTTCATGAACCCAGCATAGAAGCCCAAAGGCGTGCGCTGCATTCGGTTTATGAACAGCCAGCCCCGCAGCGCATTCTCAACTCACAGCCGGATTCTGCTGGCACGCCATCTTCCGCCGCAACGCCTGCGGTGCAGGCCACACCGGCAGCGCAAACGCTTACAGGCCCGCAGAGCGTAGCCGCCGCTTGGGCGACCAAGGCGCAGGAAACAACCCCTGCCACAACGGCTGCCCCAAACAGCAACGCCCAGCACTAAGGCCGGGCGTTTAAAACCATACGGGTGGCGGGAATATACCCCGCGCCCGATATGTTATGGGGGCTTCAGGCCTTGCCGCGTGCGCCTTCCTGCAACTGGGCTTCCAGCTTGCGCAGGCGTTCACCCAGAGCTTTTGCGTGTTCTGGCCGGTCCTTCAGCGCAATATCGTATTCCCGCTTTACCTGCTCCATTTCACGGCTGATATCCGTGGCGGATGGCAGATGGTGGGTGTGGTTTTCTGTTTTTTCAGACATAAAATTTCTTTCCCTATTTGCGTAAAGCCTACCTTAAACATTGGGGCCACCACAGCCATCCACAACCCGCACAAAAGCAGACCAGCATTACCCGCCACAACGCCATGCCCAGATAGCGGTTGACCACGCGGGGCAAAAGAGTAAGTGTGACGCTGTTTTGATTTGGCATGATTCCGGTGGAATCTGCGGGGCTTGAGATGCATGGATATGGCACCGGCCCGGCAACCCTTTTACCGCCGGAACACTATATAAGGGGTTTTTGGGATGGGCATGTTTCTGTGCATTGCGCTGCTGGGCCTGGATCTGATGTTGTACTTCCTGGGCATGAACGTTGCAGCTATGAGCTCTGCTGTTATCGCCTTTATTGTTCCGGTTATTGTGATGTGCAGCTACAGCCTGACCCACATTGAAAAAGACCCGAACGCGTCTTCTTCTCACCACTAATGTGGGCTGGCGGGTTTTGACCTGCCATGTTGTAAAAAAGCCGCCGCAGCCTTATTGGCCCGGCGGTTTTTTTGTGCCCACATGCGTATAAAGCGCGGCCTTACTGCGCTGTGCGGGCCAGTTGCGCGTGGGTAAAGGCACAGGCCCCGTTATGATAGGGCGCGCAGTTCTGTTCCTCGCTGCTGACCACGCCATGCGGCCCCATGCGGAAGGTGATGCGGCAGGATTGGCCGTTATATTCGGGGTCTGTTGTTACCACCCATGTGTTGCCGTGGCGGGTGGCTGCGCCCTCGGCCGAGCCTGCGCAGGTATCCCCTACAACAGCAACCTCGGCAAAGGTTTCATCTCCCGTTTGCACCAGTTTAAGGGTGCCTTGGCCACCGGCCATGCTGCCGGTGTATATTTGGGCGGACGTAGCGGGCGGCGTATCCTGCGCCAAAGCAGGTGTGGCGGCTATGGTGGCGCAAAACAGGCCCAATGTGCGAAAAAGATGTGGCATGGCGGTTGCTCCGTTTTTAACAAACCGGGCCAACGCCAGCCGCCGCACGTTAATTTAATGATACATCAGCGCACGAAACAGGCTGACCAGCCCCGGCTGTAGCACATACTGGATAATCAGCAGCACCACCATTGGGCTAAAGTCCATGCCGCCCGGCATTGGCAGCATACGCCGCACGGGGGCCAGCACGGGTTCTGTTATCCGTTCCAGAAACACGCCTATTTTCCAGACAATCTGGTTGCGGCTATCCAGAATGCCAAAGGCATACAGGTTTACAAAAATACAGGCTGCCAGAAGCACCCAGCTATACAGTTCCAGAAGCCGCATCAGCAGCATGAAAACGAAAAACACGAACGCCAAATCCTGCTTTGCTGAAAAACCGGGCACACCCTTATGGCATGCCCGCATATCTGCCATTGGGCGCCTACAATACAGCTTGACAGCAAATTGGTAAGCCCTATACACCCAAAAATCTATGGAACAGGCGGGGCTGTAGCTCAGATGGGAGAGCGCCTCGTTCGCAATGAGGAGGTCAGGGGTTCGATTCCCCTCAGCTCCACCACCCTCCTGTTCAACCCCTTGTTTTTATTGGGGTTTTTGGTGGAAAGTGAAAACTTTCTTCACAAAGTTTTCACACCCCCCCCTCTTTTTTCATACCTTTTTTAGACCGTTCTGGGCTCATGCTTCCCAGCTTTTTCCATGCAGATTCAGTCAGCAGTTTCTGATTAGCTTCTCTAGTGTAACGCTCCACTTCTGAGAGCGTGTTATGGCCGGTAATGGCCTGAATTTCTGATGGCGTGCAGGCCCCATGCGAATAACATCGCTCCGCCGCTGGCCGGTGTAGAGAAACCGCGCTAACGTCAGGCGTGCGCGTGATCCGATAGGCCAGAAGTTCTCAAATATCCGAATGTCCTCTTCCGACCAGATGGGGAATGGGTTTTTCCGGTATTTCAGCATCTTGATATCCTTAACCGGATTATCCTGCCGCCAGCCGTGTTCAAATGCGTACTGAAACATCTGGCGCAGCACATTACGCAGAGCATTCGCCTGGGCGGGTGTATCGCTCGCTCATGCTTTCCAGTATTGCCAGAATATGGCGTGGCTGTAGCTTTATGGCCGTGCCATTCCAGAAAGCTCTCTATTAGCCTGTTGTAGGTTTTCTGTGATGCCGCAGTCAGCCCCTTAAACTGGCTGGAAGCCCTCCACGCAATGGCAAGCGCCTTCATGCTGAGTGGGATTGTTCTGGATGCGCCAACCTGTTCCCGCTCAGTCGTCAAGGCTTTCTGATAGGCCGCCCTGAATGGTTTTGAACCCGGATAGAAAAGGTAATTAGAGCGCATCCAGTGTGAAAAATTTACTTCCACGTTAAGGAAATAATTCTCACATTAATTATTTGCATATTTGACATCATTTTTTAACGGCACTCTATTTTGATCACTATTACTTACCTGCGGAACTACGTCTGCATTACGACTTTCAGCAATCGAACTATTTTCAAGCTTATCTATAAATAATGATATATTATTTTGGAAAGCGCGATTAGCTGATTCTCTAGCCCTAATAGCCCCTAGCCATGAGAAACCCATGGGCACTTTTCCTTTCGAGGCGATATTTTCTGAAAATAAAGAATTACCACTATCTCGATCAACAATGTTGTATCGGCACTCCATGTCCGTTTCCATCGTTGCACCAAATGTAGGAGTGTCCATCTTCATAATTGTTGCCTGAAGATTAACGTGTGTCTGTGCATTATCCCTAAATATTGCTGCTTTATCTATGGCTTCAGTTAATGCCTCTTTGAAGGCCGGCAATGTAAGATGCGTGCCTGAATCGATGGATCCAGTTTTTTCATCAGGATGCGCAATGCCTACTGTAATAGATTTCAAATCCTCTTTAATAATGTTTTTTGAAATCTGAATATTTTTGGCAGAAAAATTAAATGGCGGCAAACTACTACAGCCAGATAAAATAAAAGATAAAATTAATGCACCCGAAATTTTCGAAAAATATCTCATAACTACTCAACACCTCATTTACATTCTTTTCTAAAATAATAATTATTTTAAAAAAGATCAATTTTAACATATTTTATTTATTTTAAGAGATTCCTATATTCCTTTTTTTAGGCACACCCCTCCGCTTTTGATTATAATTTATTTGCCGACCAACTCTTTTTGGTTGATTTATGTAAAATAAATCTCACGGATTTTTTGCATGCCTTTCATACAAAAAACACATTACTACCTGCGCAATTATCGCTGCTTGATTTTATTTATCGGTTTGGCTTCATCCAATACACAGCTATCCCTAAAAAGGGTAATAGGACTTTCTGAACCAGAAAGAAAACACTACTCCTCTCAAGTCGCATTTACGCGTCCTCGCTAAACATCTTTCAGAAGCACCACAAGCTCTTCTAAGGTCAACCAAGGGCGTTGAGCATGGATCATACGATGACAATTCGCACATAATAACGCCAAGTCACCTAGCTTCGTAATTGTAGTTTCCGTCAAGTCGGCAAGAGGCTTCATGTGGTGGCATTCTATAAAACCTTCCCCACGTACGCCGTATTTTTCACCAAAATCGAAGCCGCAGGCTTCACAAGCTAAACGTCCTTTTCGGCGAAGGACATCGTTCTTTTTGGTCTGGATAATCTTATGAGAGCGCTCCCGCAAGTGATGCATACGGGTAAGAAGTCCTCCTTCTGATGCCTCTACTTCACCAGGCTCTAATAGCTCTCTATCCGCCGTTTTTACGCCTAAATTAAAGCCTGCATCTATCGCACATCGAATAGCATGTGCAGTTCCGGTAAGACGCTCAAAATCTCCGGCAAAACTGTCCCATACTTCACGCTCTATTCGATTTCCTGCCTTTAAGCCCGCTTTGGCTGCGTATAGAGGATCATGCGCACGGAGGTTCATTAGCTTCATTTTCACTCCGTTCTCATTCCGAAGTGTCGATCCTTCATGACCCTGAGCATGCCAGAACCGATTCAACATTTCGCTTAAGGCTCTCACTCTTGAATCGCCTTCTCGCGGCCAGGCTCCCTTTAGTTGTTTATATAGCTCAAGCGCCAGAATGATTTCATCACGTGTCCAAGGCGGATTACGTCTAGTGGTTTCTGATGCCATACCTTCAGTGAAGCCTTTTTCTTATTCAGGAATAAAATACACAAAAACAATATGCTGTTGCGCAATCCGCTTGAACATCTAACCTGAAAAGCGCTTGAAAACAGGCTCTATCTTTACGGATAGGGCCTGTTTGATACATTCATGCGCCTTATTGCAGGTGCGATGCTTCGGCTGAATATTCTTTTACTATTTGTAATGCTTCGGCCATTCCGGGAATTTCCACACTGCCTGCGCACACTTTTTCAAGGGCTTCGCGCAAGTTCTGTAAACTTTGCGGAGGCAGCCCGCTTACGGCAAGTTTTAAAACGTCTTTCAGCCCTTCAACCTGCATATAAAGCTTTTGCGGGTCTAGCTCGGTGCCAACCAGCATGCGGGCTTCATCATCAGTCATCTCAAATCATCCTGTTGTGTCTTTTTCCTGCTGCATCATGAACGCAGCACGCTGCCGTAGCAATGCTGGGCATCAACGCTACAGATAGCGGCATTGGCACGCTGAACCGAACAGTGTGCGGGAAATCTGCATATCTATTTAATATTAGATACCTATTTTCAGAACAGTATGAATCTATATTTTAAAAATTCTTGTATATAGAGAGCACACAGCGCCCTAACACCTTCACACGTCCCAAAAGACATACATCAATTTCAGCCAAGACACGTCTATGTTAAGGGGTAAGGTGTCTCTGAAAATTGTGTTGCCTCTTATCAGCAGATCACGTCAGACCGGATAAGTGTTGTCAGTGTATGGGAATGAAAAATCATATATAGATTTTCGGAATATTTCTTATTGATGACGTAAAAGAGTGTGGAAGATAAATATGCCTGCTAATATTAACACCCCGCCGCCGCCAACACGCAAGCCCACAACTTCAAGCCAGACACCCTATATTATTGCATGGTTTTTGTGCCTGGTTTTTTATCTTCTGCAATACTCTACACGCTCCGCCCCCAGCGTTATGGTGAGCGAGCTGGTTTCCTCCTTCGGGCTGACAACGGTGGGTTTGGGGTCCTTACTCGGGCTGTATTATTACACCTATTCCTTCTGCTCCATTATCTCGGGCGCGGCGGTAGACCGATGGGGGGCAAAATATACCATCTCGTTTGGGGCGCTGGTGCTGGCCGTGGGCACCTGCCTGTTTGGCTGGGGAGAAGAATGGATGGCAAGCCTTGGCCGCCTTATGCAGGGTGCGGGCTCGGCTTTTGCCTTTGTGGGCGCGGTTTATCTGGCGGCGCGGGGCTTTCCCAAAAAGTATCTGGCCACGGCTGTGGGGGCCACGCAGTGCGCGGGCATGCTGGGCGGCGCCATGGGGCAATCTACCGTGGCATGGCTAATTCATGGTGTTATCAACTGGCATTTTTACTGGATTGATACCGGGCTGCTGATTGCCCTGATAGCCGTTTTTCTGTTTGTCATGACCCCACAGGAAAAAAAGGCAGATACCACGCATGTGGCCCCGGCTTCTGGCTCCATGTTTGCGCCGTATAAAAGCGTGCTCACCAACCCGCAGTCCTATCTGTGCGGGCTGTGTGCGGGGCTGCTGTTTTTACCTACCACCGTGGGCAGCATGACATGGGGCATTACGTTTTTAACCCAAAGCTGGCACGTTGGGTACCATGAGGCCGTAATGCGGGCCGCCATGGTGCCTGTGGGCTGGATGTTTGGCTGCCCTGCCCTTGGCTATTTAACAGACAAGATCGGGCGCAGAAAACCCGTGCTGTTGGGCGGCATTATTGTTATGGCGCTTACGGTTGCGGCCATTATCTACCTGCCGGGCAACACCTTTCCGCCTTATGTGCTTGCCTTGCTTCTGGGCTTTTCTTCCGGTGCGGCCATGATCCCCTACACCATCATCAAGGAAGTAAATGCAGATGATGTAAAGGGCAGCGCCACAGGGGCCATTAACTTTTTGGTGTTTGTTATGAGCGCCATTGTCTCTCCGCTGTTTGCCGCATTCCTGCAACATCTAGGGCATGGGCGGCCGCTCAACGGGGCGGACTTTACAGAAGGCTTTAGCTTTGGCCTAGCCGGTATTGTGCTGGCAGGCGTGCTAACCTTTCTGCTGCGTGAAACCGGGCAGAAAAAGCCGTAAAACGCTGCAACTATTCCCAACAAAAACAGGCCCTACCCATAAGGGTAGAGCCTGCCTTTAAACATACCGAACTGATAAAATCAGGCAGAAAGCAGGTTTAAGTTTGCAGCTTTCTGATCTTCAGCAAGATACGGACCTGCTTGCTGAATGGTCATGGAAAGAATGCCCATATTGCCGTTGGTCAGATAATCCCCAAGCGGCAGCACGGCATCACCATTGGTCCATGCGCAATCTGTCCAATCTGAAGCATGCCAGCCAGCGGGCTTTTCAGCCTGAAGATGCGCCGTAATGTCATGCGTCAATGTAGCGCAGAACAGGCGCACATCCATAACAGCCACACCCATATAGCGGCGATCATCCACAAAAGGCCCAATCACATCTGCCGGGCGGCTGGCGCGGGAAACAACACGCACAAACTGCGTGCCAGAAGGCAGCATAAAGCTGTATTTCTTGGTTTCCTTACGCAGGGGCCGCACAATGGCACCTGTGTTTGTAACCAGATGCAGATCTGGATCTGTGGTTGTTTTTGCCGTTTGGGCACATACCGCGGGGCTGGCAATCTTACGGGCGCGTGCGCTCAAAGCATAAAACAGAGGCTCAACAAAAGCCCGCTCAACCCCCAGAGGGGCCCCTGCATCGTGCGCCCAGCTTTTGGCCTTACCACGCAGCGCAACAACCTTGCCAAGCTGGCGGAAGGAGGAACGGTTGCCTGTATCCAGATAGCTTTCTGTCTGCACGCCATCGGCCGTGATAACGGCGTGCTGCTCTGTTTCTACGTGATAATAATCGTAAGAGGTGATGGATTTATCGTAAAAGATGGAAACGCCATTCACCAGCATACGGGCTGGCACAAACTTGCCATTAAAGAACAGGCAATGTTCTGCCGTAACCAGCATATCCTTATAAGGCACGCCCGGGGCAATGGCGTTTTCAAGAATGCGCACAGGCCAACCGGCTTCATCATCCGCAAGATCGGCCTGCACATGTGCATGCGCTTTGCCTGCCCACACAACCGTGCGCGCAACATTTTTGTTATGCTGCCAATCAAAGGCAAGAACGTCATCACCAAGCTGGATGTTTTCAACCGCTTTTTCACCTTCTGGCGTGCGGATCATGCTGCCAGCAAGAAAGCAGGTAACGGTTACGGTATCTCCGTTAAAGGAATAATCATCCTTGGTGTAACCATCGGCAAAGGTCACGTTGGCCAGCACATCTCCGTTCTGGTCCACAATTTCATTGCCGTTATCGCTCCAGCTCAGGCTTGTGGTTTGACCATTGGAGAAAACAATCTGATCACGCGGAGACAGGTTGTTGATTGTGAGCGTTCCGCTGGCCGCATAATTGTTCACAATTAACGTATTATACGTACTGGAATCTGAGGGAGACGCCCCGAAGGTAACGGGAGCAGTCAATGTGCCAACAGACAGGGAACCACCATTTGCAATGGTAACGGTATTGCCCGACAGAGTGCCATTTACCGAAAAGTTGGTTGATTCAACGGTGAAGGATGTCGCATCGTTGGTAAGATTATTATTAATAGAAAGATAACCATCCCCCGTTAGCGTCACATCGCCTTTAACGGTCATGGTGACATCATGAAAATTCGAATTTTCAGTATCGCCTTCAGTCCAGCCACCGTAATTATGCGCAATAATATTGAGTGTAATGGGAGAGGCCGTACCGTCTAAAATAATATCGGTACTATCAGTGGCAAGATCACTCCAATTACCACTTGAATTGATTGTTACGGCCACGCCCTTACCCCCCATTTAAATATGACAAAGTGTATACAGTCGGGGAGGATGTTTAAGGTTTTCTTAACCTTATTTCAACAAAAATGTTTATGTATTTGCAACAAGTTAACTATGTTGAAACATATCTTCCCTTTTTTAACGGTGCACAGTATCGTTTCCGGCCAAATTTGCGGGGCATTCAGGCCGTTCCCACCATTCATCGCTTAAAAATGGGACTGATCTGGTTCTTTTTCTGTTACTGGATATGCTGAGGCATCAAGCAGGCTGGTGCCTTAAATGGTATATAAACCGGCCACGCCAATAAGGTGTATAATCCGTGCGGCCTTGTTTAACCCATTCCCCAACATGCGCTACACAGAGCTGAAACCGCTTTTGCCCAGCACAAGGACCGCACATGATAAATGCCCCCTCCCCCACGCCAGAAGAAGACTGGACAGAGGAAGACCCCATAGACGCAGAAATTGATGCCCGCGTGGCGCAGGTGCATCAGGCTGCCGGGTTGCCGCCAGAACGGCCCGCGCGCTTTGGCCCGATGGTTACCATTGTGCTGCCTATGATTATTGCGGGCATTCTGCTGATTATAGGCATATGGATGTTTGCTTACCCGATGTTTTTTAGCTGAGCCGGCTCTCCGCCTTATTTGCGCCGCAGGCCAACAACCTTACGCAACGGGGCTGTGAGCTTCCATGATGAGGACGCCCGCATGATCTCCACATCCCGCCGGGCCTGCTGCACTTCCTGCGCCAGATGTTCTTCGCGCAGGCTGCCATAAAACTGCGGGCCCTGCTTTTTAACACCTTCCAGCGTAGAACCCGCACAAATCACCTTTTTGGCTTCGGGGCTGAGCTCTGTGCAGAAAGGCTGCTGCATCATGTCCGGAATGGGGGAGGACAAAAAGTCATCCACCCGCATGTTGCCAAACTGGGCTTTGGCATCATCTGGCAGGCCGTTTTTCCAGTCCTCCATCATCCAGCGCAGGGCGTGGATAGGGTGAAAGTGGTCTTCCACAATGCAGTACTGGATATCACACCATTTTTCAAAAAGGCTGATATTTCCTTCAGGTGTGGCGTTAAAGTAGTGTGATGGATAACCGTGCACCGGCTGCAAAAACGGATAATCTATGCGCACAATGCCGCCGGGTTTGAGCACGCGGCAAATTTCAGCCGCAACCTCCCACGGGCGCTTGGTGTGTTCCAGCGTTGCGGCACACAGCACAAAATCAAACTGGGCATCGGCAAAAGGCAGGTTTTCGCCCACACACACCACATCGGTGCTCAGGGCAGGAAACACATCTACATTCACCATCTGCTCGGTTACGGTATCACGCAGCCCGGCCCCTACATCCAAAAACATCCAGTCCGGGTGTTCTTTTTGCAGGCCCGCAATATAGCCACCGTAATTATGGGCCGAAATAGGCGGAAAAGGCGGAATATGGAACTCCTGCCTTATGGCGTCTGTCATGTAATTGGCGGGCTGGCCATAGGTGCGCGGTGTTACGGGGTTCTGGCGGAAGGCAATGCGTTCCAGCTTGCGTTCACGCATGGCGGCCACCAGATCCTGATTGGCAGCCTGCATCCGCCCTTCGTGCTGGCCATGCTGGGCATAATGCTGGGGGGCAGAAAGCCCACACGCGGCCACATCCGGGTTGGCCTGCCAGTAGGCCAGATCATCCGCTGGAGTTTTAAAAACCGGTGTTCTGATAACTGGTACTTCGTTATAGGAACCGTCTTGCATCCGCTCTACCTTGCATACTGTGCGCGCCAAAGTTCCGCCCTATTGCCTGAACCCAAGCCCCACCCCTATACTTGGCACACCCTTGCCAAACGCTAAAGCCCCCTGCCATGTCTGTGTCTCTTTCTGCTTTTCCTTGTGTATTTCAGGCTGCTGGAGGCCGGGGGCTCATTGAAACCTCACCCCGCATGGGGGGAAACTTTGCCTTTGGCGGCACCCTGCCCGATGGCACCCACAGCCTGCTGACAGACTGGCACACAGATACCCCACCCATATACCGCTACAGCTTTGGCCCCGCAGTGTTTGACCCCGCACTGGCCCTGTTTGCGTGGGAAGGCCACCCCCTGCATGATACGGTTTACACCCAAGGCCTTGCAGCATTAGAGCGCTGGCACGCAGCCCCCACCAGCACACCGGTGGAGCAGCACCATTGCACCGCATGGGCCGGGTTTGACCACTGGAACACCAATTACTATCACTGGGTGGCACACACGGTTCCGGCCCTTTACTATTTTCTAAAACATGCTGGGCAGAACGATGTGTTTTTGCTGCCACCCCTTACCCCGTGGCAGGAACAGTTTGTAACCCTTGCAGGGCTTGCGCCAGAACGACGGCTGATCACCCACCCCGGCACGCGCTATGCCTTCCCCCGCGTGGTGTATACAGATTTTGTGCGTGGCAAAACGGATTTTACGGCATCCGCAACATCTCTCGCAGCCTATGCCGCGTTGCGTCAGGCCGCCAGCACCACGCCCACACGCGGGCGCTACCTGTTTTTGGAACGCGGCGAGGCCGCAAACCGCCATATGCCCAACGAGGCCGAATTGGCCGAGGCGCTAAGCACACTTGGCTTTACCCGCGTGCGCCCCGAATGCCTGCCCATAGCCCAGCAGATAGACCTGTTTGCACAGGCCGATATGGTAATGGGCTTTTTGGGCGCGGGCCTTGCCAATGTGGCGTGGTGCCAGCCCGGCACGCTGGTGTACGAACTGGTGCCCAGCCATCATCTCAACCCGTGTTTTCTGGCCATGTGTATTCAGGGTGGCTTGCAATATTGGGCAGACAAGGTGGAAACCGGCGTTGCGCATGAAGACCACTATACACCCGCCACCCTGCCCCTGCCTGTGGGCGAAATTGTGCGCCACGCACAAGCCCTGCTGCACTGGCGCAAAGGGCAGATTGGCTCAAGATAGCTGTCTGTATTTCTGTATATATATTCAATAAGATTCCGTTTCCGTTCCGAAAATGTTAGGCTGGTTTTTCATACGCCAAAAACCACCTAGCAGGAGC
This sequence comes from Acetobacter pasteurianus, assembly GCF_009914215.2. Taxonomy (NCBI): domain Bacteria; kingdom Pseudomonadati; phylum Pseudomonadota; class Alphaproteobacteria; order Acetobacterales; family Acetobacteraceae; genus Acetobacter; species Acetobacter pasteurianus. Next base: position 755,926 of record NZ_CP039846.2, read on the forward strand.
CCCCCTCATGCCAACCCTTATGATAAACGGCCAGCCGCACAGCGTGGACGTTGATGCCGATACGCCGTTACTTTGGGTGTTGCGCGATATTCTGGGCCTGAATGCCGCCAAGTTTGGCTGCGGCATTGCCCAGTGTGGGGCCTGCACCGTGTATGTAGATGGCAAGGCCGTGCGTGCGTGCAACCTGCCTGTTGGGCTGGTGGGAGAGCGCGCCATTACCACGCCAGAGGGGCTGGATATGGCAGACCCGATTGTACGGGCCATCAAATCTGCGTGGGTGGAACTGGATGTGGTGCAGTGCGGATACTGCCAGCCAGGGCAGGTTATGGCCGCCGTGGCCCTGCTACGCACCACCCCCAAACCCACGGATGAACAGATAGACAGCGCCATGTCTGGCAATATGTGCCGCTGTGGCACGTATATGCGTATTCGCGCAGCCATTCACCACGCAGCGGGAGAACTGGCATGAGCACACATTCCCCCTCATCCACCACGCGGTTAAAAACCAGCCGCAGGCGCGTGCTGCAAGCAGGCGGTGCATTGTTGCTGGCAACGCTATGGCCCACAGCACGCGGGCGGGCGGCTCAGGCCTCGCAGGCAGGCACCGGCGTGCTGGTGGAAGATGTTGCCACCCCCTTTGCACCCAATGCGTTTATTCGTATTGCCGCAGATAATACCATTACCCTCATTTTGCCAAATATCGAGATGGGGCAAGGTATTTACACATCATCCGTAATGCTAATGGCGGAAGAACTGGGGATAGACCCCTTTGCCGTGCAGATAGAGGCCGCACCCCCCGGTGGCGGTGCGGAAATTACCGGCGGTTCTACCTCTATCATGACAGAATGGTTGCCGTTGCGCCAAGCTGGTGCGTCAGCGCGCACCATGCTGGTACAGGCCGCGGCCTCACACTGGGGCGTTGCACCAGAAAGCTGCACAACCGCCAACGGGGCCGTGGTGCATACGCCCACTGGCCGCACCGTACCATTTGGTGATGTGGCAGAAGCTGCCGCCAAACTGCCCGTGCCCAAGGAGCCAAAATTAAAAGATGCCGCCAATTACACGCTTATTGGCCGCAAGCACCATCGGCTGGATAGCCAGATCAAGGTAGATGGTACCGCCCGCTTTGGCATGGATGTGCAGGTGCCGGGCATGAAAATTGGCACCGTGGCCGCCTGCCCCGTGCAAGGTGGCACTGTGCGCAGCATGAACCGCAACGCCGCCTTGGCTATAAATGGCGTACATGCTGTTCTGGTAACGGATAATAAAGATACCGTATGCGTGGTGGCAGAGCATTACTGGGCCGCGCGCAAGGGCCTGAAAGCCCTGCATATTCAGTGGGATTTTGGAAAAAACGCGGCCATTACCACCCAGACCATTTATGATGATCTGCACGCGGGGCTAAACGGCCCGGCCATTGTGGCCAACGCCAAGGCAGATGCGCCGGATGTAATTGGCAAATCTGGCACCACCTACACAGCCACCTATCAGCAGCCCTTATTGGCCCATTCCCCTATGGAGCCCATAAACTGCACCGCCCATGTGCGGCCAGATGGGTGCGATGTATGGGCAGGCACGCAGGTGGCCGAGCGCGCGCGAGATACCGCAGCCGAAATAACCGGCCTGCCTGCCAGCAAGATTACGGTGCACAGCCAGTATATTGGTGGCGGTTTTGGCCGCAGGCTGGAGCATGAATACGTCACCCAATGCGTGCAGTTTGCAAAACAGGTGCCCTACCCGCTGAAAATTATCTGGAGCCGGGAAGAAGATGTTACAAAGGACAGATATCGCCCAGCCTATGTTGATAAACTCACCGCCGCGCTGGATGACAAAGGGTATATCACCGCACTGCAACATCGCATTGTTGGCCCGGCCGTGGTGGCGCGGTGGGACCCGCCAGAACTGACAAAGGATGGGTATGATGAAGACCTCTCCCTTGCCACAGTGGTAACACCCTACACCTACCCCGCGTATCGGCTGGAATTTGCCCGGCGCGAGGCCCCCGGCATCACCACCGCATGGTGGCGCGGTGTAGGTGGCACACGCGGCCTGTTTGTGGTGGAAGGTTTTATAGATGAACTGGCCGCCCGCGCGGGGGCAGACCCGGTAGCCTATCGGCGCGCCATGGTGCAGAACAACCCGCGTGCGCTGGCAGTGCTGGAACGTGCCGCAGCAGATGCAGGCTGGGGCACACCCGTGCCCAAAGGCCGGGCGCGCGGTGTGGCCCTGCAGTTTGCGTTTGGATCCTACATGGCCAGCATTGCGGAAATTGAAATGCCCAGCCCGGATGAAGTAATTATCCACCGCGTGACTGCAGCCGTGGATTGCGGGCAGGTTATCAACCCGGACCAGGTGATTGCGCAAATAGAGGGCGGGCTGATTTTTGGCTTTTCCGCCGCCCTGTATAATGAGATCACGCTAGAAAACGGGCGTGTACAACAGCAAAACTTTAATACATGGCGCGTGATGCGCATGAACGAGGCCCCACGCCGCATTGATGTGGTGGTGATGCCCAGCAAGGAAGACCCCGGCGGCATTGGTGAGGTTGGCACCGCAGCCGCAGCCCCATTGCTGGCCAACGCCATGGCGGCGGCACAGGGGCGGCGTTACCGCAGCCTGCCCCTGCTTTCTGCCCGCAACACGGAAGAGAAAGAATAAGACCATGACACACGCTTTTTCTTTCCCACCCGCAAAACGTGTTTCCCTTTCTGGCACAGGTGCATTGGCCGCCCTGCTGCTGGCAACCTTATGCCTGCCCACACACGCAGCCCATGCCAACGCTGCGGAAGACGGCACACCCGGCAGCACACCGGTAGAACGCGGGCAGTACCTCACCCGTGCATCAGATTGCGAGGTCTGCCACACAGCCCCCGGCGGCATGCCTTATGCAGGCGGACGGGCGTTTAAGTTGCCGGGCATGGGGGTGGTGTATTCCACGAACATTACGGCAGATAAGCAGCATGGCGTTGGCGCATGGAGTGATGAGGAATTTGTTGCCGCCATAAAACAAGGTGTTTCCCCCGGCGGCAAGCACCTTTACCCCGCCATGCCCTACCCTGCGTATTCCCGCCTGAGTGATCAGGATGTGCGCGATATTCGGGCCTATCTGGCCACATTGCCTACATCTGCCAGCGCGGCACCAGAAAACAAGCTGCGTTTTCCTTTTTCCATACGCAGTTTGATGATTTTCTGGAACATCGTAAACGGCCCGGCCTCTGCCTACCCGGATGACACCACAAAATCCGACCAATGGAACCGTGGCCGCTGGCTGGTGGAAGGTGCAGGCCATTGTGCAGATTGCCACAGCCCGCGAACACTCACCTTTGGGCTTTCCACCAGCAAGGCATTTGGCGGGAATATGCTGAATGGCTGGCGCATCTATAACATTTCGTCCGACCGCAAAACCGGTATTGGCGGCTGGACAGATGCCGAACTGGCGCAATACCTTTCCACCGGCCATGCCGATGGCCATGGCACGGCATCTGGTGATATGGCGGATGTTATTGGCCACAGCCTGCGCTACCTTACCCCGGCGGATATTCAGGCTATGGTAACGTATCTGCGCAGCACAAAACCCGTGAGCACACCGCAGGATGCCGTAACCTTCCGCAATGTGGCCAGCGGAGATGCCAGCCTGCCGCAAAACAGCCGTGGCGCACGGCTTTATGCATCAGCCTGTGCGGGGTGCCATCTGCCCGATGGTACCGGGCGGCAAAGCAGCTTTGCCAGCATTGCGGGCGGGCGCTCATTGGGTGCGGATAATGGCCGTAACCTGATACAGGTTTTGGTAAATGGCAGCGGCCTGCAAACCGCAACAGGCGTGCAGATTATGCCGCACTTTACGGGGGGTGGCCTCAGCAACCGTGATCTGGCCGATCTTGCCGCGTTTGTGATGACACACTTTACCACCGCCCAACCGCATGATCTGGAAAAACAGGTTGAGCAGATTAAAAAAGATCAGGACTAATCTTTCCTGAAAACACAAAAAAACCGTGCCGGATGCGTTCTGCTCCGGCACGGTTTTTTGTATCTGCCACGCTTAAAGTATGTGGCGTGGCAGAGTTTGGATATTACGCGTTCAGGTAAATGGTTTTGGTGCGCACATAGGCTTCCAGCCCGTGCTGGCCGTCCTCACCCCCCAATCCGCTTTCACGATACCCGTGGTGGAAGCCCTGCGGTTCTTCACCCGATCCGCGGTTGACGTAAATTTCCCCAAAGTCCAGTTCCCGGCCCATACGTAGGATACGGGAGAGATCATTGGTGAACAGATAGGCGGAAAGCCCATAGCGACTATCATTGGCGCGGGTTAGGGCCTCATCAAAGTCTTTCACCTTGATAAGGGAGAGCACGGGGCCAAATACCTCGTCCTGCACAATGTCCATATCCGGGGTAATGTCTGTTAGCAATGTGGGGGCGTAGAAGGTGCCTTTATCAAAGGCGCCACCCGTTAGGCGTTTGCCACCCAGTTCCAGCTTTGCACCCTGTGATATGGCTTTTTGCACAATGCCATCCACTTTTTCCAGCTCGGTTTCGTTTACCTTGGGGCCCATATCTGTGGCATCATCCATGGGGTCACCCACCTTCAGGCTGGCAATGCGATCTTTCAGCGCTGTAGCAAAACGATCATACACATCTTCATGCACATAGGTGCGTTCGTTGGCTGTGCACACCTGCCCACCGTTGAAGAAGCGTGCTGTAACGGCGGCTTCCACCGCGGCGGGAATATCGGCATCTTCCATGACAATAAATGGGGCTTTACCACCTAGCTCCAGCCGCACTTCCTTAAGATGTTCGGCTGCGGCTGCCATGATTTTCTTACCCGCGGGGGTAGAGCCTGTCATGGTAATCAGCGGGGTATCCTTATGCGCTACCAGCGGCACGCCCACACCTTGGCCGCTGCCCGTAACCACATTTACCACACCGGCGGGAATACCGGCTTCCTGCACCAGTTCGGCCAGTGCCAGGCCAGAAAGCGGTGTGCCATCAGCGGGTTTGAGCACAATGGTGTTACCCGCAGCCAGTGCTGGTGCAATTTTACGAGCACACAGAGCCAGCGGGAAGTTCCATGCGGCAATGGCCCCCACTACGCCGTGCGGCACGCGGTCGATCAGGATTTTTTCACCTTCACGCTCACCGGGAATGATTTCCCCCTGAAGCCTGCGGGCATTTTCTGCAGCAAAGCGCAACAGGCCAGCGGCAAAATCTACCTCGGCGCGGGCTTCCTTAATGGGTTTGCCCATTTCCGATGTAATAATGGTGGCCAGACGTTCCTTATCCCGCTCTACAAGGTTTTTAAGTGCGTAAAGATAATCGGCCCGCTGGCTGGCAGGTTTGCTGCTCCAGCCCTTAAAGGCGGCTTTTGCGGCAGCCACGGCTTTATCTACATCCTGCGGGTTGCCTTCTGCGGCTTGGCCAACTTCTTCCCCCGTAGCGGGGCTTTTAATGGGTGTGTAATTGCCAGATGTGGGTTTTACCCATTCATTATTGATGAACAGATCCTGCTGTTTAACATCAGCCATGAGATGTTCTCCTTTTTTCTAAAATTCTGTTTGCAGTATGACGTACAGATACGTTCATTAAAAGTAATGATATATCAGTAAACCATTTACAAAAAGTGAATGGTTTTAGTATGCCTCTGCTGGGCAAATGGTGTTGATAAACCTGTGCAGCAAAGGTTTTGCACCATTGCGCCGCCATACGCAGTAAACCGGGGCCGGGCGTAGCCCCTGCACGGCAAGAACACGCACATCATCCGGTGCTTTATGCGCAAAAATGCTTTTGGGAAAACAGGAAATTCCAATACCATCGCGCACGCAGGCCCGAATGACATCGTAAGATTCCACTGTTTGAATAGCGCGGGGAACAAAGCCCTGCTCTGCCATCCAGCGTTCAAACGCACTGCGGTAAAAGCAATCTGTATGAAACAGAAGCACCGTGGTGCTGGGCCAGTGAATATCCTGCAAACTGCGGATATTCTGCGGGGCCACCAGCACCAGTTCTTCTGTAAAAACAAAGCGGCTTTCAAGAAGTGGATGCACAATGGGGCCATCTGTTATGGCCAGATCCAGTTCCTGATCATCCAGCATATGTTCCAGCGTATAGCTGGCACGGCGCAGCAGGCGTATTTCTACATCCGGGTGGGCGGCCATAAAGGCAGGCATGTATTGGGGCAAAAAATGCGCCAAGGCCACATCCAGCGCGCCTATACGCAAAATGCCACGCGGCACATCGGGTTGAAAAAAGTTTGCAAGGCTATGGGCTTTTTCCACAACCTCTTTTGCCTCATGGTAAAAAAGGCGGCCTTCTGGCGTGGGAATAAGCCGCCCTTTTTCACGCGCAAACAGATCCTGCCCCAAAAGCTGTTCCAGCTCCTTGAGCCGCGCCGTAATGTTGGATGCCACGCAGTGCATGCGGCGCGAGGCCGCAACCACCGAGCCCTCCTCCATCACGGCGCAGAAAATCTGCAACTGCGCCAGACGGAGTGCTTCCATGATAAATCAGAACTCTTCGTATGTTGCGGGGTCCTGCCCGTGGCTGCGGCCATCTGGGCGGGCAAGGGTTGCCATGTCCTTCATGTCCTGCTCTGTCAGGGAGAAATCAAAGATATCCATATTGGAAATCTGATGTTCCTTGCTGGCTGCTTTGGGAATAGGCACACAGCCAAGCTGATGGTGCCATCGCAGGATAACCTGCACGGTGGATTTGTTAAGCCGCTGGGCAATTTTTTGAATCAGCGGATCCTGCAGCAGCTTGTTGGCACGGCCAAGGGGGCTCCATGACTGCGTAAGAATGTTCAGCTTTTTGTGTAGCGCCCGCATATCATCCTGCGGGAAGTAGGGCGAAAGCTCAATCTGGTTTATGGATGGCAGAACGCCCGTTTCTTTCTGCAATTTTTCCAGATGTTCGGGCAGGAAGTTACACACGGCAATAGAGCGCACATAGCCGCGTTTCTTGGCTTCAATAAGCGCCTGCCATGCCTCTACATACTTGCCAACCTTGGGGTTGGGCCAGTGGATGTAATACAGATCGTAATAATCCAACTGCGCACGGTAGAGGGATTCCTCAATGGTTGTCAGCGCCTCATTATAATCATGGTGGCGGCCCGGCAGTTTGGAGGCAATGCGCAGGTCCTCCCGCTTTTTGCCGCTTTGACGTACAGCATGGCCTACGGCCCCTTCGTTTTCATAATTAAAGGCGCTATCCAGTGCGTGGTACCCTACATCCAATGCGCTGACCATTGCTTCCATGCCAGCTATACCGTTCAGCTTGTAGGTACCAAAGGTAATAACGGGAAAAGTAAGACCATCGTGCAGTGTGATATCGGGAATACCCAAAACGTGCTCTCCTGAATCTGGCGTTAAACGGTAACATGCTGGTTTTGCGTGTAAAACCATGCCACATGCTATCCCCAACGCCTACCCGGCGCAGAGGTTGCACAGGGCTGCGCTCATGCCAGCTTTGCACAGAGCGAACACGCCTTAGGGTAAAGGCGGCAAACCCAAAAGGTTTTCCCTTAGAGCACGAAAGATTTTTTCATAAACCGTTAGATCTTCGGTTTCCGGCAATGTCAGATTCAACATGATAGAAGGCAGTTCCGGGTGCATTGTAGTCTGCCCTGCAAGTGGCACCCCCGTAAGTGTGGCCTGTGGTGTGCTGTCCTTAGTATCTGGCGCGGAATCTTCTGCCTGAAGGCCAAAAATTTGCCCATGATCTTGAACAGCAGGTTCAGGCTGTTCTGTGCTTTTGGCCGGGGCGGCTACAAGCTTGTCTTTATCCTGCACAAGTAATCCGCTTTCCAGCAGAATATCTATCAGGCACCGCGCACCTGTTTGCGTATGCGCATGTTTTTTATGCACCGAAACATCAAGAATATGCGCAGACAAATCCTTTTCGCTCATGCCGCTTTGCAGGTGTTCCGTGGTCATAAGCGCCATGAGGGCAGAATTGCTGGAGATGGCCTCCCGCCAATATGCCTGTGCATCGGCCCCCATGGCGTATTCCAGCGCATGCCCCAGCTTTTGGCCCAAGGGGGTAACTGTTTTGTCTGCCGCACCTGCAATAATACCGATATCCATCAGAAACTTATTGTTTCTGCTAATGGCGGCAGACCCCATTTTGGTAAGGCGCGCAAGTATATCCAAGGTAGGGTTATCAGGCACATGGCTGTACGCGATAATAATCTTCTCCAGGCCTTCAAGAGAGATTTTTGGGAGATGAAAGGAGTCGGTCATGGTGGCACTCCTGCTCTTTTCCAGAACTTAATTTAAATCTGGCAAGTTATGATCAGAAGAGTCAATAAAAACTATTTGCGATTATTTATAATACGGTTGCCAAATATTTTACAAATACACATTCAACATCACGCGCGGTTGCGGCGCGTGTGCTGCATGTAGGTTTGCACCGTGCTGAACCCGCTCTCCCACGCGTTCAGCAAGCTTTCCAGATGCTCGCGGTTGTTCACCAACCCACGGGCAATAAGCGTGCCTTGCTGATCGAACAAAAACGCGGCAGGCAGTTTATCTACCTGCAAGGCACGGCCCAGCGCCGGATCATTGATAAACGCAGCAGCAGGTGTGTTGGTTTGCTGGGCAAAGTGCTGCTGAATGGTTGGGGCATCATCCCCCGCCAGCACCAGCTCCAGATTTTCACGCCCGCAGAAGTTGCGTGCGATAGGGATAACCTTGCGAGAGATCGGGCATGTTGCAGAAACAAACAGCACCAGCCGTGGCTTGGCACCCCCAGCCAGCGCCAGCACGCCGCCTGCCAATGTGTGAAAAGGCTGTGGCGGGCAGGCATCTCCCGGTTGCGGGCCGCGAGAGCTGGTAAGCGCGCCCACCGGCGCAATTTCCTGAAACAGGCGGCGGATACGGCGCAGCATCAGGCCCATAACAATGCAGGCCGCAAGCAGCACAACAGTAAGGGCAGCATTGGCGTATATCAGGTTCTGCACGGGCTGGTCCTTTATGTTGTGCCGGTGGTGGAGTGGCGTAGCGGGTTTTTAAAATGCCCAGATGGCATCACAGCTGAACCAGAACATGTTGTTCATGCCGTTATTGGCATAGTTCACGTTTGGATCATCCGTGGGGGAAACACGGTTAAAGGGCCGTGTGCCGTTAAGGGATTTATCAAGCCGCACTTCCGGGCGAATGGAAAAAGAACCTTTGGGCAGCTTAAGAAAACCGGGGCGATACGTAACACCCACCGTGAGTTCCCCATAAGTGGTGCCGGGTGCGTAATCATACGGATAGTTCTGGCCACGCAGTTCGTTCACGTAAGACATGGGGGATGTGTTGTTACCCACCACGCCGCCATTGTTATCGCGGAAGATTTCACCACGCGCGTTAAACGTCAGCTCATCGCTGAAATCATGCGCGAAATAGGCGGTCACACCGTACACATCATCACGCAGGTAATCATCATGGAAGTAGGTGGCGTTCAGGGTGACGGTGGTTTTATCGTTAATTTTGTAGGAGGCCAGAAGGTCTCCGATATATTCCATATCGTGGTTGGCTTCACGCCCAATGGCGTACACGCTCTGCTGCGGGCCAAAATAGCCAATGGCGGCAACATCCAGCTTGCCACCTGCAAGTTCTGTAAACTGGAAGCCAAAATACCCTTTGGGGCGGCTGTTGTTTTTGGCATGGCCAAAGGTGGTGGAGTTACCGGCGTTTACACCCAGCACAAGGGCTGCGTGGTCTGTCATGTGCCATGTGGCCAGAACACCCACGGTTTCAAACGGCACAATGTAATCGGATGAATAGTTGTAGGAATAAAAAGGCCGTTCCAGCGCATCTGTGCCTTCAAAACCCTGAATCCCGTATTGCTGGCCAATCTGCAGGTCTATCCCGCCTTTGGTCAGCCACGGCAGGTGGGCATCAATATGCGCCTGAGTGGGCGTCCACTGGTACATGCCTGTCAGGTTGCCATCGCCCATACCAATGGTAGGGTTAAAGCGGGCATCGGAGCCATACAGAACCTCGAACACAAAACCCAGACCATAGCCATCGCCCAGTTCTGTTACCGGGTGGGAGAGCGTGCCGGTAATCTGGTTCAGTGTGGCGGTGTTGGCCCTATCTACGTAAGACTGCGCCCAGTTACGGCCTGTTTTGGTCCATGGGTTGCCGTTTACGCCGGCTTCCACCACAATATGGCCTTCAACATCATCAAACCATGAGTGGCTGGAAGGGCTTTTCAGGTTCACCTCATCCTTCTGGGCCTGCTTTTTTTCTGCTGCTGTTTCTTCCACCGCCAAAGGGCGCTCGGCATCATCGGGGGTGGTTTTTTCCTGCGCAAATGCAGGCAGTGCTGCCAGTTGCAGGGCAAAACACATACCGGCGGACAAACGGTGGCGCAAACGCATGCTCCCTGATACTCCCATTATCCACAAACAACCGCGGCAGGGGGCGGGTTTGCTTCTGTTTTATAATATTGTGGCACCTAAGCCGTGATCTAGCCGAGAGCAGCCCTGCAGAACAGGGCTTGCCGTGTTACTTTACTGTTGCAGCCGCGCCATTGTTGCCGCGATGACACGCTGCCAAAGAACGCTCCAGCACATGGGCGCGGTTGGCCATAAAATCCGGCATGGAAAGCGGATGCTGGCGCCATTCATGCACTTCTGCCGCTGTATAGGGCTTAAAGCCCGGCGGCGTGCTTTTGCCGCCCAGATCAATCAGCACAAAGTTCATGACATCGGCTAACTGCTGATCATCCCGAATGAGGGACATGGAAACACCCGGCACCTGCACCAGATATTTCCGCCCTTCATCCGTGCAGGCAAAGCTGCCTACGCTATCGCGCAGCATAGGCACAAAGGTTGGGCCAGATACGCCTGCAATACCGTGGCACCCCCCGCAGTGTGAAAGATAGGCAACCTGCGTGGGGTTTAAACTTGTGGCCCCCGGCACGGCATCTGCCGCGCGTGCCACCCCGCCTGCCAAAGCCAGTGTTGCACACGCTGCAACAGCAGGCACGGCAAGGCGGAAAACAGCACGCAACATGATCAGGAAGCTTTCCCGATCACCGCAGCTGTGGAGCAGTTGTACATTTCAGACGTGCCCGTGCCAAAGCACCAGATGATATCGTTATTGGCCATGGGGCGGTAGGAAGGCTGGTCTCCATCCGTGTTCAGGCAGGTAACTTCGTTACAGGAATCCTGACCACAGCAATCACGATAGGCAATCATGTAGGAGTTGCCATCCTGCGGGTTGTAGCAGCTACCAATCCAGGATGTGGGAGAAGGTGCTGTGCCCGGCGGGCAGCTATGTACGCCACCACCACAGGTGGAGCACAAGTTGCCATCAATGGCGCAATACCGCCAGTAATCGCACGCATTGGCATCTTTGGCCTGCGCCTTGGAGCCAAACGGCGTTGTGGCCTTGGCCACAGCCTTGGCTGCGGAGGAAGAAGCCGCATTGGCGCGGCTTACCGGCAGCAGCGGAAACAGTGGCACGGCAGCGGCCACGCCGCCCAGCTTTGCCACCACGCCACGGCGGGATGTTTTGCCCGCAAAACGGCGGAGCAGAGATTCGGTCAACCGGTCAAACAGGGTGCCCTGTTCTGCGGAGTTCTTGTTTTCAGACGGCAGCATGAGACATTGCTCCTGTATCGGTCAGACCCTGCGGGGGTGTGGCGGTAATGTTGCCAAGCAGCCCTTCGATCTGACGCCGGGTATTCACGAGGTCTTTGGCCAGAATGGTGCCGCGTTCATCAAGCAGTACCATGGCTGGCATACGGTTAATTTGCAGCACAAGGGCCAGCTCCACGCCGGTTATCAGGGGGATACCCTGCATTTCCGGGCGGGCCGCCACCATGCTTTTCAGTTCAGGTTCGGGGCCATCGCCCACAAAAATAAGGTCCAGCCCACGTTCGGCAGCCACCTGCCGCGCAATGGGGATAACGCGCTTACACACTGGGCATTCCGCCGCCACAAACAGCAAAAGCTGCTTGGCACCTGCGGGCAGGGTATCCCCCACCACAAAAGGCTGGCCCTGTAGCGTATGCAAAACCAGACGCGGCACAATCTGCCCCACATCCAGCCCCGGCTTGGCTTCCTGATTCCCCAGCGGTGCAAGGCGTTCGTGCAGCACACCAATCTGGCGGGCCAAAGCCACCAGCATAACGGCAAGCCCAAGGGCCAGAACGGTGAGCAGCCCCTGCCAGATGTACAGAAACAGCATCATGCTTCCTGCCCTCCGCCAGATCCGGGTACGCGTTCTGGCGGCAGGGCCACCAGTGCCAGCCACACCAGATACAGCGCCACACCCGCCATAACGCCCTGCCCCCATACAAAGGCAGAAACGCCAGATGCAAAGCATGGGGCCAGCGCCAGCGGCACGCACAACACGGTGCGGGCTACCAGCTTCCATGAAAGGGTTTCAGACACCAGACCGGGTGTGCACCCGCAAGACAGGCTGGTGCGCCCACGGGCCACATTAATGCCCATGGCAAGCGCAAACACCACCAGCATGGCCGCAGCAGCCAAACCGCCAAACCCGGCGGCAAAGCCGGAAAACAGCGCCAGACCAGCCAGAACCTCTGCCCCGGCCAAGCCCCATGCCACAGCTTCGTATGACCATGAGGGCAAAAGCCGGTAAGAGGCCAGCGTGCCTAAAAACGCATCATGCCCACGCAGTTTGGAAACACCAGCCACCAAAAACATGGTGCCAATGCCCCCTGCGCACAGGGCAGCAAGCGGGGCTGTTTCAGCCAGCAGGCTCATCCTTCACCCGGCGCAACCGTAAAGATAAGGGATGTGCCAAGGGCCTTCATGGTACGCAGGGGCTTGCCCGTAAGCGCATCGGACACAAAGAAATCACCGTTATCTTCATTGGCGGTGAACATCAGCGGGTGTTCATCCTGCGTGACACCTACAAGGTTGCTGGCCACTTTAAGCGGATAGCGGCGGATGCGCTTGTGGGTTTGCGTGTCATACACCCACACTTCCGTGCCGTTATCTTTATGTGTCCAGAACGTGCCTTTGTGCATCAGCACGTACATCTGATGAGATGCCTTGTGCAGGGCGGCAATCTGCCAGCCACCGGGGCGCCATGTCACTTCAAACGGCTTGGAGGAATCGGGCGCAGCTTTCAGCCCCGCACCTTCCTGCAAGGACCACGGTTTTTCTACCGTGCTGTTTTCCCCCATTTTGGTGGGGTACACCATGCCGCTGTAGCTGATGAAGTAAGCCGTGCCATCTGCCGCAACAGTGGGGCTTTGTTCAAAAATGCCGTCCTTGTCGGGTTCAAAGAACGGTGCGGTGTGCGTCATGCCCACCTTGCCATCTGCCCCAAGGCTGACATTGGCCAGCGTGCCATCTGCACACAGGGAAGAGAAGCCGGAATTGCCCCACGGATACACCAGCGCGCAACCGGGAATTTCTACCGTCTGCGTAACTTTATGGGCAGTGTTGTCCACCACTTCCACTGCGTTGCTGGGGCTCATCTGATACACGTAGGCACGTGAACCATCGGCATTCAGCGCGAAGTCGTTCTTTTTAGGGGTGACCAGCGCGCGGGCGGGCAGTTTTTCATCGGATGTGAGCTTGAGCGTGCTGGCATCATATTCGGCCAGCAGATCGTTCCGTGCGCCGCGGTTGCCGCGTTCCCACGTGGTTTCTGCCACGTAAATGCGCTTGGCATCGGGCGTAAGGGCCATGTTGCCGTTATAGGCGGCCTGCACCATGCCCAGCAGTTTGCCGGAATCGGCATCCACTACATAAACGCGGCCATCCTTGTTGTGGGTGTAAACCGCATCTTCCACCAAAATGGTGTGGGGAGAATAAGGTGGCAGGGTAATAACGTCACTCTGCTCGGTCTGTAATACGGGTTCCGCTGCCTTGGCGGCGGTTCCTCCCATGGTCAGAATGGCTGCACTGCCCAGAAGAGCGCGCAGCAGGGAGGGACGGACTTTTTGAAGAGACATGCGAACTGTTTCTCTCGATACCGGAATGTTTCGGTATCATAGCGTTTCTCATTTCGTCCGCAAGACAAAACATGTGCTTTAAAGTGGGAGTGTTGTTTTGTTACAACGGCTCTATATTTTATTAAATATCAATCCATTACCATTGATCGTATATTCATCAACTGCCCTTTGGCCCTTTATATAAAACAGACTCCGAGGCACATAGGCGTTGCCGTAACCAGCGCGCTGCCGCGCCCTGCGGGCGTTTGTGATGCCACACCACAGCCAGGGGTACGGGCCTGTCTCCGGCATCAAACGCCAGGGGCGGCGTAACAATATCTGGCGCTGCGGGAGAGGCCGCCAAAATATGGTCTGAAATAAATGACCAACCGATATTGTGCTTCACCAGTTCCAGAATCACCCAGTGGCTTTCCACCCACCAGACCTCACCCGCCACGCGCAGATGTTGGCGCTCGCGCTCCTGCCCACGGGCGGCCACCATGATCTGCCGATACCGTTTAAGATCTTCCCACGCTACGGGGCCGCATTTGGCTAAGGGGTGGTTGCGCCCGCATACCAGTTTAAGCGGCACCCGCCCGATGGTGCGGAATGCCAGATCTGGCGGCATACGTGTTTGCTGCCACATCACCCCCAGATGCGCGGCCCCTTCCTGCACAAGCTGGCCGACATCCTCCATCAGCGGGAAAAGGATTTCCATTTCCACGTAGGGGAAGTGCTCGGCAAACTCGGCAAAAACCGGGCCGAGGGCGTATTCGGGGTATAGTTCATCTATAGCCACGACCAGCCGGTTTTCGACCTGATTTTCTAAAGAGCGGGCCACGCCTATCAGATGTTCGCGCCGGTCCAGCACCACCCGGGCCTCACGCAGCAGGCGTTCACCTTCTTGTGTCAATACAGGTGTGCGCCCGGTGCGTAGGAATAATTCCAGCCCCAGATCTACTTCCAGGTTGGCTACATGCGTGCTGATAGCAGATTGCGCACGCCCCAAACGGCGGGCTGCTGCGGAAAATGAGCCCGCATCTGCTGTGGCAACAAAGGCTTCAAGCTGTTCGAGCGAGACATTCATCCATCTGTTTTCCTGATGGTTCTTATCTTTCCTTTAACCGGGGTGACGATAGATTGCGCCGAATGTCAACGCAAACATTCACTTCCCTTCAGGCCGCTTCGGCCTCCTCTGCCATGGCAGATCATCACACCGCACAAACAGCTCCGGCTGTGGGCACGCGCGGCACGGCAGACCGTGTGCGCCACGTATTGCTGTTTGAGCTTATCGCACTGGCCATTGTTATCCCCACCGGCAGCACACTGTTTGGGCTGCACGAATCCTCCATGGGGGTTATTGGCATTGGCAGCGCCATAACCGCCACAATATGGAACTACCTTTATAACGTGGTGTTCGACCGCGTAATGGCGCGGCTTTATGCCACCACGCACAAAACAGTGCGCATACGCATTGTGCACACATTGCTGTTTGAAGCCGGATTGCAGGTTGTGCTGCTGCCCGCCATTGCATGGTACCTGCAGGAAAGCGTGCTGACGGCGTTTTCGCTCAGCATGTCCATTGCCGTGTTCTATCTGGTTTATGCGTTTGTATTTAACATGGCGTATGACCGGATCTTCCCCGTTCCGGCAGATCACCCGGCAACGGGCAAGGCCAACGGGTAAGCCGAACCGACCAAAAAATACCCCCTACCCTGCATGGCAGTGATAGGGGGTGAAACTTATGCAGAATAACGCATGCTTTTACGGCTGCTGCGCTGCCAGCCGGTCTTTTCTGACATAAATGAACTGATCATCCGGCATCTGCGTGTAGTCTTTTTCCAGCACCTGTAAAAAACAGGGCATAAACTTTTCTGCCGGATACGTACCCCAGACAACCCAGTGATCATAATAGATAACCGGGGGTTCATCCTTTGACAGATCCACGCAAATATCGCGCGTATATCCATGCCACGGATGGGCCGCATAATCGGCCTCCCACGGCAGGTAGGCGTGATATTTCTTCATGGAAAGGCGGTTGGCGTAAATATAAACATCGGGATTATACGGCAAAACAAGAATACGCTCATCCGGGGCCGCATATTTACGAATAAGTGTTGCAAAGCCCACGGTGGGGTTTTCCCTAAAGCGGTGCCAGCCTACCGCATGCCTTTGCGCCGCCGTTTGCCCAAATGGGGATGAAACCGCATGGCGCGCGCCAACAACCGTTAATGCCACACAGGCAACGGCCACAAAAACCATCACTTTGGGTTTGGATGCCAACACGCGCACAAGCAGCAAAGCCCCCAGACCCAAGGCCGCCATAAGGAATGAGCCGTTCTGGAACCCGACACTGCCACGCGCCTGCAGGCTAAGTATGCCAAGCAGGATAAACAGCGCCGCCACCCTATGCCGCCCGTATAACAGCAGCAACGCGCCACCCACAGCCAACATGCACACAGCTATTGTTTGAACAATACGATCTGGAGCCAAAGAAAAACGCAGGCTTTGCCAGAACTGGTTGACGTCCATTGGAATATAATGCGCGTACCACTGCTGATTGGCGATAAAATGGAACGCAACCATGCCGCCAATATCACCATATACCAGCAGCCAGAGCAGCATGATGGCAACAGCAGCCACACCCCCTAACATCATACCCACAACGGGGGCCTGATATTGCCGGGGGGCGGAAAGAAACACGCACAAGACAGCCAGAGCCAGCGCGGCGGAAAACAGGCCGAACGGATAAGCCGCAAAAGGCAGCAGCCCCAAGGCAGCCCCGCCCATAAAAGCCTGCATGCGCGAAACAGGAGCAGCACATGCAAGCGGCACTGCCAGCATGGCCAGCGCAATAACAGCCAGCGCCCCGCCTATTGTCCAGTAATCATCCAGATTAAGGCCCTGCACCACCCATACGCTGCCCACTGCCCCCAACCACAAGGCAGAAGCCAGATAACGCTGCCATTTCAACTGCAACAGCGGAGAGAAAAAGACCGCAGCCCCAGCCGCCGCCGCACAGGCGGTGGAAACCAGGCGCATCAACCATACCTGAGACCACCCCACAAAATGGCCCGCCACCCATGAAAGCGTAAAAACCAGCGGGCCGTGGGCATCTATGTATTCGCGGTAAAGTCTATCCCCACGATGCAGAGCAATGGCACCTAAAAAATGGCCAGATTCATCACCAAAGGGCAGATACCCAAGGCCTTCCATGTTTCTGTAAATAAAAAAGAACGTGCACAGCAGGAAGAGAACATACGATGTTCTTGTTATATTTTTATCCACGCATCCTCGCTTTTTAAATAAAGGCTTTTTTAAGATGCGCTCCTTATATTTTTAATATGAATAAAATTTATTATTTTTTTGTTCATATGCATAAATTTGATACGAACATTGCAAAAATCACACACCAAATACGTGCACCCCACCCCCATATGCACAGGCAGAACACAAGCAAATGAGAACTTCTTGCAAAAAATAATTGCGATTCATTCTTATTTGTGGTCAGGTCTTACACAGAATCGATCACCCACCACAAAGGTGCTGCGTATGGTTGTCTGCTCTTGCAATCGTCTCACCCACAAAGACGTTGAAGCTGCCGTGGCGGATGGAGCCACCCGCCCGCGTGAAATTTATGCCGCGCGCAACTGCAAGGCCCAGTGTGGGAACTGCGTAAAAGGCGTTGTCTGCCTGCTGCGTGAAGCCCGCCTGAAACACATGAAAAAGGCCGAAGTTCCGGCCCACATGGTGCCGGCTGCTGCTGGCGTGGCGCTGTCTGCCTAAGGCGCACAGGCTACGGCCTTATATCGTGCTTGCACCCTGGTTGGGGTTCTGGCACCGCTTAAAGAATGAAACACCGTATTCTGGTTATGGGCGCTGGCGCATGGGGTACTGCGCTGGCCCTGCACGCCGCCCGCACCGGGGCACAGGTTTATTTGTGGGCGCGTAACCCTGCCCGCCTACCCTCTGGCGCCATGCCGCGCCTTCCAGATTTTCCACTCCCAGATTCCATCACCGTTTCCTCTGCGCCGCCACCGGCAGATGTGGCCTGCGCGCTTATGGTTATTCCCACCCAACACATGGCCTCTGTTCTGCCATTGGTGCCTGCGGGCGTGCCTGCTGTGCTGTGCTGCAAGGGCATAGAACGCAGCACGCTGGCTTTTCCGCTGGATGTGCTGCACCGGCTGCGGCCAGATGTGCCGGGGGCTGTACTTTCTGGCCCCAACTTTGCGCGCGAGGTTGCGGCAGACCTTCCGGCAGCATCTGTTGTGGCCTCCGCCAATATGGAACTGGCACGCAAGCTGGTGGATCTGCTCTCCACCCCGCGCCTGCGCCTTTATGCCAGCGCAGATATTACTGGCGTGCAGCTTGGGGGCGCGGCCAAAAACGTAATTGCCGTGGCGGCGGGCATTACCATTGGCGCCGGGTTGGGAGAAAACGCCCGCGCGGCCCTTATTACCCGTGGGTTGGCAGAAATAACCCGCCTTGGCGTGGCCTTGGGGGCACAACCCGCCACACTGGCTGGCCTTGCCGGGTTGGGAGACCTGCTGCTGACCTGCACGGGTGAGGCCTCGCGCAATTATCAGATGGGTTTGGCCCTTGGCCGCGGTAACGCCACCCAAACCGCACTGGCCACCCTGCCCGGCGTGGCAGAAGGTGTAACCACAGCAGATGCCCTTCTGGCGCTGGCCCACCAGCACAAGGTGGATGTGCCCATTACCGCCTGCATTGCCGCTTTTCTGGAAGGCAGGATCACGCTGCCACAAGCGCAGGAACAGCTTTTAACCCGCCCCCTGCGCACGGAACTTGATGCCCCCTGAACACGTTGCACCCTGACATTCACATGGATGTGAGAATTGTGATCTTTCCATGTCAGGCCTTGCACCATGCCTTTATCGTACCACGTGTAAAGGCAGCACTTGGCAGCAACCAGTGTGGTGTTGCCAAAAAGTGAAAACAGGAGGTTCGTTCAGACCATGAGCACAACCACAGCAAAAGCAGCCGCAGCTAAAGAAGCCCATATCAAGGAATATCTTGGCACGCCAACAGACCTGAAGGCCGATAAGGTAAAGGCCGTAGCAGGTGGCTTGTCTGAAGTTCTGGCCGATGTGTTTGCCCTGTATATTAAAACCAAGAACTTTCATTGGCATATGAGCGGCCGCCATTTTCGGGATTACCACCTGCTTTTGGATGAACAGAGCCAGCAGATTTTTGCCATGACAGACCCCATGGCCGAGCGCGCCCGCAAGATTGGTGGCACCACCTTGCACTCGGTTGGGGAAATTGCCCGCAAAACCAAAATTTCTGATAACGATGCCCTGTACGTCACCCCAGAGGACATGTTGGCAGAACTGCGGGAAGATAACCTTACCCTTACCAAGCGCCTGCGCGCCGTGCATGCCATTGCATCCGATGCCGGAGATGTGGCCACAACCAGCCTGCTAGAAAACTGGATTGATGAAACCGAACGCCGCACGTGGTTCCTGTTTGAAAGCACGCGCCCGGTTTTTGGCCATAATGAGTAAATATTCAGGGTAATATCTAAAAGTTTTAAAAAAGAACTTTTCAGAAAAGCGGTCCATCATCTGGGCCGCTTTTTATATTTTGCAATATACAGCCAACACCATATGTATAAGACCCATAAAACAAGTGCAGATATATTTTATAATACGTTGTAATATATGGGTTTTTATAAAAATCATGCCTGATTCACATTTATCACATATCTAATATTCGGATAGATTTTAAGTATCTTTCATAAATTTATTTAAGATTAACAAACACCTTAAATAAAAAGAGGGAAATTCCTAACTTTTGTGAATTTTTATATAACTTTTGTTGTTTAGAAAATATTAATGTATTGGTGCAAAAATAATTAAGAATTTCTTATCTAAATTAGCTGGTTTTAAGCCACCAGCATATTAGAAGGCTTAAAAACATGGCAGATGACGTAACAACCATTTCCTCCAACACAAGCTGGCTCAATTATAACGGCGGCGGCACTCAAGATTCTGACACTCCGCCAGATAATGCCACATCTGGTTTAGGCACAGGCCCAACTTTGAACGTTACCAATGGGGCTTTGCTAGAAATTTCCGGCTACCTGAACCTAAATGCAGCCACCCTTAATATTACAGATGGCGCCACAGTTTCCGTTGTTCCCAATGGTCTTTTAGGTGGTGACCTAACTAACGCTGCAGGCGGCACCGTTAACATTGATGGCGGCACCCTGACGCTCAGCAATGAATTCAATGGCAACCAGTCTGTTTATAATATCACCAACGGTACATTATCCGTTGGCAATGATTTCAACGGCAATCAGGCTGTTTACAATATTTACAAAGGTGGCGTGCTAGATGCCGGCACCAATTATTCCAACATCAATGCCGGGCGCTATAATATTGAAGGCGGCACGGTTATATTCTCCGGCATTGCCAATATTGATGGTGGCAACAAGATTGATTTCCACAACATCCCCGGTGGGCAACTTGTTATTGGCAGCACATCTTTAAGCGATCTTTCAGGGGATTCCCTGAATGTCGAAAACTTTGTGTATGGAGACCAGATCAAGATTGCCTCCAGCACATCTTATAGTGATGACACGTTGTCCACTGCCGTGAGTGGGGATGATCTGCTTATCCAGTCCACCGTTGATGGTAAAACCACCACGGTTGTGACCATTAAAGGCTATGCAACATCTTCCGCCGCCAATGTAGAGCCCGCCCCCACCGTAACCTACAGCGATGGCTACATTCTGTTTGGTGAACAAAGCGATACTGGCGCATGTTTTCTGGCTGGCAGCATGGTACGCACCCCGCAGGGTTCTGTTGCTGTAGAAAACATTCAGGCAGGTACAGATATTTTTGTATATGACTGGAAAAGCAACACAGAGACCACACAGCAGGTTACGTGGGCCGGGCAAGCTTTTACGGTTGTAAATTCCAGCCTGCCAGATGATGAAGCCGGATATCCCGTACGCATTCTAAAAGATGCTTTGGCAGACGGCACGCCTTACAAGGATATGCTGGTAACGGCAGAACATTGCCTGTTCTTTAACGGGCGGTTTGTACCTGCGCGTATGCTGGTAAACGGTGCTTCCATTTTTTACGATAAGTCCATCACCTCTTATCCATATTACCATGTGGAAACAGCAGAACATGCCGTTATCTCTGTTGATGGTGTGCTGACAGAAAGCTATCTGGATACAGGCAACCGCCGCAGCTTCCGCCAGAACAGCAAGGTTGTGCAGTTGCACAGCAAAACACGCACATGGGAAGAAGATGCCGCTGCCCCATTGGGTGTGGATGTTGATTTTGTAAAACCGCTTTTTGATAACTTCAAAAACCGTGCAAGCCATGTGGCTGGCAGCCAGACACCCGCCGTACCCGGCACACTCACCACAGACCCCAACCTGCACTTGGTTACGCAAACAGGTGCGGTTATTCGGCCTGTGCGCTGCGCCAACCAGCATTACAGCTTTATGCTGCCACCTGGCACACGGTCTGTTCAGATTGTTTCACGCGCAAGCCGCCCGGCAGATGTCATTGGGCCTTTTGTGGATGATCGCCGCCAGTTGGGTGTTGCTGTAGCCGATATTCAGCTTGTAACAGCCCGCCAGCATGCAACCCCTATTACGGCGCATCTTCAGCCTAACAAACCGGCTGGCTGGCATAATACAGGTTGGGCCGAATGTGCATGGACAAACGGCAACGCCACCCTGCCGCTAGATGCACAAACAGAGCATAACGACATTGCCATGCTTTCCATCACCCTTCTGGCAACGGGTTCCTATCCGCTTGCGGCAGAAGTGCAGGAAAACGTGCAGAGACACTCTGCCTGATAGGTTCTTAAACCTTTCAGATACAAAAAGAGGCCCTGCTTTTATAAACAGGGCCTCTTTTATTTTGTCATCTTCCTAGAGCTGCACAGCAAAAATATCTTTTTTTCCTGCGGCCCTAAAAGTTACTCGCCTTTGCTGTTCAGCCCTTTTTCCTGCCGGTAGCGGTCATAATACTCACCGGCCATGCGGCGTAGGGCGGCCCCTATGGCTGCGTATTGATACTCGTTCAGATTGGCTAGCGAGGCACGGGCCGAGGGGCGTTTCACAGCAAAACCATCACCCGGCAGAAGCACAACGCCTGTTTCCTCTGCAATGCGGAACAGGATTGTCTGGTAATCCATGCGCGTCATCAACCAGCGGGCAAAGCGGGTGCCATAAAGCTGTGTAACCACATTTACCAGATCAATCAGCGTGTAATAATGCGTGCTGCCAGCATCATCCGGGGCTTTTACGCCCAAGTCTCGATACAGGGCGAGTTCGCGCCGGTGCAGCAGGCGTTTGAGCGCGTTTTTATATGCATCGCGCCCGTCTATCAGCGCAAACAGGGCAAACAGCACCATCTGCACCTGCTGCGGGGTGGAAAGCCCAGCCGTGTGGTTAAGGGCCACGGTGCGGCTATCTGCCACCAGCCTGTCCAGAAACTTCAGGCCGCGCACATCTGGCGTAAGCGAGGCATAGCGTTTGTCCAGCTCCACCTTTTCGGCTTCTGGCAATGCGGCCAAGGCCTCGTCCAGCACGTTTTGCTCGTGCATGGCAATAACGCCCAGACGCCAGCCCGTAGAACCAAAATACTTGGAGAAGGAATACACCAGAATGGTGTTGTGCGGGCAGATGGCGTAAATGGAGCGGAAATCATCTGCAAACGTGCCGTACACATCATCTGTTACAATAATGAGGTCTGGCCGTTTTTTAACAATCTCGGCAATGCGGGCCAGCCCTTCATCACTTATGCGCACGGATGGCGGATTGCTGGGGTTGACCACCAGAAAGATCTTAACGGAGGGATCAAGCAGCTTGTCCAGCTCTTCATCCGGGTATTGCCACCCCTGTTCCGGGCTGGCGTTAATGGCCACTTCCTGCAACTGGTAATCACGCAGTTCGGGAATTTCCACATACGGGGTAAACACCGGCATACCAATGGCCGCTTTATCACCCGGCTTGATCAGCCCGTTTTCACGCAATGATGCAAAAATATAGCTAATGGCCGCCGTGCCACCTTCCAGCGCAAACAGGTTTGTTGTGCTTTCTGGCATGGTGCCGCCTGCCATTTCGTGCAGCAGGTAATGGCGTACCACTTTTTCCGTATAACGCAGCATGCGCGGCGGTGTGGGGTAATCACACCCTAAGATACCGGATGTAATTTCCAGCAAAAACTCATCTGCTGGCAGGCCAAGCTGGTCGCGCACATAAGATACGGCACGGCGCAAAAAGGAAATGCCCGGCACGTTCTGGTTATCTGCCAAAAAGGCCTCAAACCGTGCCTCTATGCCCTCACGCCGGGGCACGCCGCCCACGCCTTCGGCCATGTAGGAAAAGGTAAGTGCGGAATCCGCCGCAGCAAACATGCCAAGCTGAAAAAACCCTTGCCGGGGCAGCGTTGCCAGAAAATTGGGGTTGCCACGCCCGGCATCCAGCATGGCGCGCTGGGCACGGCCAGAGGCCAGTTTTATGAGTTCATCTTTCAATTCAAACGGGCTGAGATGACGAAATTTTTGATACGCATCCGGCGTGGTAGACATGCGGGGTTTCCTTCCTGCGGAACTTCTTGCCACCATCAGCTTGCATGTCCTGTTCTGTTATGACCAGTGGGAAAGTGTAAAAAACAGCGGTTTTGCCCCGCGCATGGGGTAAAGTTACACTTCTTCATTCGGCGGGAGTGGTGCAGAAAGGCGGCTGGCCACAGCCAGAAGCACCGCTGTAATGGGGGAGGCAAAAATAAAGCCCCACATGCCCAAAAACGCACCAAAAATTGTTTGCGAAAGAATGGTAAGCGCAGGCGGCATCCGCACCGCACGTTTCTGAATGAAGGGAGACATTACATACCCTTCAAACGTCTGGATGGCGGCATACAGCCCCGCCACCATCATGGCCTCACGCGGACCAACGGAAAGTGCAATTAGCAGCGCAGGCACGGCCCCGATAAACGTGCCCAGATACGGCACAAAATTGGCCAGCCCCGCCACCAGCCCCAAAGGCAACGCCAGCGGCATACCCAGCAGGGAAAGGCCGCTCCATGTCAAACACCCCACAACCGTCATATCCAGCATCTGCCCTGCTACCCAAGCGGTAAGGGCGTGGCCGGTTGTCAGCAGCACGGTGCGCATGGTGCTGCGGTAAGCCACGGGCGTTATGCGCAAAATGCCGTTGGCATACAGGTGGGGGGAAAGCGCAAAATACACCCCGGCAATAATAATCACCACCATGGTCCCTACCGAACCAAAGGTGGAGGTGAGCACGTTGGTCATGGAGCCTGCAAAATCCATGCCGTTATCTGTGCCCGCATGGCCATCGGGCACCATGTTGCCACCCAGAAAACGCGGAAAATGGTCTAGCACGGCATGGCCCAGCGGGTTGCTGTTCAGCATGTTGTGCAGGGCATCGCGTTCGCTGGTTAAGGCCTCATGCAGGTGCGAAAGCTGCACCATCAGTTCCGGGCCGGACACATGCACCACAAGGGAAAGCGCGCCCACAAGCACCAGCACAAACAGCATGACAGAAAACCACTGCGGAATATGCAGCAAGCGCGAGAGAACACGCGCTGCGGCATGCAGCACCACCGCCACAAGGGCAGAGGCAAATACCACCATCACCACAGCACCGCCGGAGCTTACAAACAGCCCTGCCGCCGTAACCGTAACCACCATAACTGCCAGCCGGTAAAAACGGCGCACCGTGTTTTCCAGCTTGTGAACAGATGCCTCCAGCCCCGCAAGCTGCGGTGCCTCTGGCACATGGGGCGCAGAAGCGGCTGGCGTTGTAATGGATGGGGTGGGGGCGCTGCTATCTGGCGGTTGCACGGCGTGTTTTCTCCTGCCTGCGGGGCGGAAGAACGGAGGGCGCATTGCACCTTCTGCCTACCACCGGCATTTGTGCCGTTGTGCTGCAAAATGGCGCCGCCCACACCCTTTTTTCTTGCAACGCAGGCTAAACGTGGCGGCCCACCCTGCCTGTTTTACCTGTTAACGTGCCAGATACATAAAAGGGCCACCCACTGGGCAGCCCTTATTATGAACAATCATGTTTTTATAAAATGATGCTTATTTCTTCTTACGCGTAGCGGCAGAGGGCGGCACGCCCAGCCAGTTTTCCATAACGGCCACGTTGCGCATGTTGGCCTTAAAGGCAATGTCCAGCAGATCACCCGCCACGGGCACCACATCCACTGCGGCTTCTATGGCAATATTGCCCACCATGCGCAGCAGGAGTTTAAGCGGCAGGCCCATGCGCCAGGCCTCCCACACCACATAAAAGGAAAGCAGGCCCATAACCGTGCTGCCACCGCCGGGCACCAGCCCCACAATGGCATCTGCCCCTACGCGCACACGGGTGCCGGGCAGCCTGATGGCGGCATCCAGCAACCACGCAAAACGCCGCACCCTTTTAAGGCGGCGCAATGCATCCGCAGAGGGCTGCCCGTTAGCAGACTGCCCACTATGAAAAGAGGAAAACCCGGTATGAGCCAGAGCGTGTGTTGTCATGCCCCTTTACGTAAGTAGGGGGCATAACGCTTTCAAGATGCCCAGCCGCTTGTATGGTCCATAGCTGTGGCGCCACCAGCAGATGTTGCCCGCTGCGGATCTGGCCTGAAATCCAGCGCCAGACCGTTCATGCAATAGCGCTGGCCTGTTGGGGGCGGACCATCGGGAAAGACATGGCCCAGATGCCCTTCACACTGTGCGCAATGGGCTTCTGTGCGCACCATGCCGTGGCTGGTATCTTTATGCGTGGCAACGGCATTGGGTTCTGCCGCCCAGAAGGAAGGCCAGCCGCTGCCGCTTTCATACTTGGTGGCAGAACGGAACAGCAAAGACCCACAAGCCGCGCAATGATACGCACCCTCGCGCTTTTCATGGTTCAGCGGGCTGGAGCCGGGATACTCCGTTCCGTGGCCAAACAGAATCTGCTCCTGCTCTGGCGTAAGCGGGCCACGCGGGCCGCACCCACCGGCACCGCAGCTGCCTGATAAAGAATCTGACATGGCTAATCGCCTTTCCTGCCGTGTTTACAATTATACATTATGGCACCAACAACGCGCATGGCTATAGCTTGGTACCTTCACACTCTAGCGACCATCAGAACCCGCACCGTTACAAAAATAGAGCCCACCCCATTGCATGTGCCCCTCTATACCGGCACCACATGACATATGGTTGATGCACACTCCCCCGCCCCTGTTCTGGTTCTGCTGCGAGATGATTACCGCGTGGCCGATAACCCCGCCCTGCACGCAGCCTGTGCCACCGGGCAACCCGTATTGTGCGCATATGTGCAGGATGCCGCTTTGCAGGATGCCACTGGCACCCGCATTGCAGATTGGGCACAGGCGGCCTGTGCCCAACTGGCCGCTAGTTTGCACGAACAGGGGCAAACCCTGTTTATGCTCTCCGGGCCAACGCGGCTTTCTGTTCCCGCATTGGCGCAGGCCGTAAATGCCACAGATGTGTTCTGGAACCGCCGGTACGATGCCCCCGGCATTGCCGCAGATACGGATGTGCATGCCAGCCTGAAAAAACAGGGCGTGACCGTACATTCCTGCACGGGCCGCCTGTTGTTTGAACCCTGGGCCATACGCACACAGGCCGGCCAGCCTTACCGTGTGTTTACAGCATGGTGGCGCGCTGCGCGGAATTTGCCAGAACCGCCGCCCCCACTGCCTGCTCCAGATATGCACGGCAAAAACTATGCGCCCGTCCGCACCCTTACGCTGCCCGATGGTGTGCGCCTGCACCGTGTTGGCACAAAGCCCCCTGCTCTGCCTCCCGGCTGGACAAGTGGAGAAAAAGCCGCCCACGCCAACCTGCACCGGTTTATAGAAAACGCACTGGCAGATTACGAAACACAGCGCGATAGAGCAGATGCCCCGCATGGTACATCTCTGCTTTCACCTTATATTCGGGTGGGGCAGATTTCTGTACGGCAGATCTGGCACGCCATACGCCATGCTGAACACCAGAACCCACACCTAGCCACCGCTGCCGAAAAGTTTTTGGCAGAACTGGGCTGGCGTGATTTTGCGTGGATGCAGATGTTCACCACGCCCGACCTTGCCACTCGCAACCTGCGTGCGGAATTTGACCACATGCCGTGGCGGGCAGATGCCGCAGATCTGGCTGCGTGGCAGCAAGGGCAAACGGGGTTTCCGCTGGTGGATGCCGGAATGCGCCAACTGGCCCGCACGGGCTGGATGCACAACCGCGTGCGCATGGTTGTGGCCTCCTTTTTAACCAAACATCTGCTAACAGACTGGCGAGAAGGCGAACGCTGGTTTTACGCCCAGCTTTTGGATGCAGATGCCGCCGTAAACGCCATGAACTGGCAATGGGGCGCTGGCACGGGCATTGATGCCGCCCCGTGGTTTCGTATTTTCAACCCGGTGGGGCAATCTGAAAAATATGATCCAGCAGGCCAGTATATTCGCACATGGGTGCCGGAACTGGTGGCGCTGGATAACAAAACCATTCACACACCGTGGAAAAGCACGCAACGCTTAAAGTATCCGGCCCCGATTGTGGACCTTAAACTGGGCCGCCTGCGTGCCTTGGAGTGCTGGAAAAACCTGCCCAAATAATAAACAGGCCCTACCCCCGTAAGAGATAGAGCCTGTTCTTAATGGTAACTTTTAAAATCAGGCAGAAAGAACCTGTACCTGTTTTTCTGATTCATCCAGCAGGTATGGGCCTGCGGCGCGAACAGTCAGAGACAGAAGGCCCATGCTTCCTTTGGTGAAATCACCCAAGGGCAGCACGGCGTTGCCGTTTGTCCATGCACAATCTGTCCAGTCCGTATCATGCCAGCCTTCGGGCTTGTGGGCCTGAAGATGCGCTGTGATGGGATGCAGCTTTTTGGCAGTGATAAAATGCACATCTGCCACAGCCACACCCATCTGGCGCCGATCATCCACAAACGGGCCGATCACATCTGCCGGGCGGCTAGCGCGGGAAACAATGCGCACAGATTGCGTATTGGCAGGCAGCATAAAGCTGTAACGCTGGCCTTCATGCCGCATGGGGCGAATAATGGCCCCTGCCTGCGTAACCAGATGCAGGTTGGGATCTGCCACCACAACGGCCTGTTCTGTAGGCATCTGGCAACCGGTTACGCTGTTTTCACGCGCTTCCAGCTTGTAGAACAGAGGTTCAACAAAAGCACGATCCACACAAAGCGGTGCACCTGCATCTTCTACCCAGCTCTGCACTGCGCCACGTAGCGTTGCAACCTTACCTTCCTGACGGAAAGCGCGGCGGTTACCGGTATCCAGATAGCTTTCTGTGAGCATGCCATCAGCCGTGATGACGGAATGCTGCTCTGTTTCCACATGGTAGTAATCGTAAGAAGTGATGGATTTATCGTAAAAGATGGAAACCCCGTTTACCAGCATACGCACCGGCACAAACTTGCCCTCAAAAAACAGGCAATGTTCGGCGGTAATCAGCATATCCTTGTAAGGCACGCCATCGGCAATGGCATCCTTAAGAACGCGCACAGGGTATCCGGCTTCATCATCCGGCAGCCCAGCCCGCACCATGGCGTGTGCCTTGCCAACCCATACAACCGGGTGTGTGACTTCCCTGTTATGTTTCCAATCAAACGTAACAAGCTGATCACCAATCTGGATATCTTCTACCGCAACATCACCTTCGGAGGTGCGGATCATGCTGCCAGCAAGGAAGCATGTCACAATTGTAGTGCCGCCCTGGTTATCATTAACCAGATTGAAACCCGTTTCTTCAACATTCGGTATGTTCAGCGTGACAGTATATGTATCACCTGTTGTGGCATCTTTTGTTGTGATCGCAACAGTATTTTTGTCAGCATATACCCATTTTGCATTATCAAATGTCACATACTGCAGATCAATCTGGCTGTCTTTGGTCCAACCGTTAATGGTTGTCGTAACATTTGTATCTGTAGAGGTATTCAGCCCGGTAATTGTTAAACCACTTGTATAGCCGTCTCCCAGATCAACAGTGCCGCCTGTATTGCCCGTGATAGAAGCCGTGGCACCACTTGAGAGTGTGAGCGTGTCCGTTAACGTCGCGCCGGAACTAAAATTAACCGTGCCACCGGATGAAACCGTAACATCAGCAACAGATCCGCCCGTAATAGCTCCGGAACCACCAGAAGCAATGTTGATATCGGAAACTGTTCCGCCGCTTACGTTGGCATGTCCATTATTATTAATGTTAATAATGCCATCTACTGTGCCAGCAGACACAGTCATGGTAGCGCCACTCTGGAACGTGCCACCAGACAGTGTGCCGCCAGTCATTGTAATACCACCGCCTGTTGCGGAAAGGTTATTTACAGTGCCGCTAATAAGGGTGACGTTACCGTAATCGTGCGTTGTGGCATCTGTAACCGTGCCGCCATCAACCTCAATGGTACCTTGTGTGCCGTCATCAGTACCTGAAGCAAATACACCAGAAGCTGTAGCGCCAGAATCAATCTGGATTTTTCCATCATAGATGGAGCCGCCAGAAATATATCCATCAACCTGTGTGAAACCCGATACTATCGTTGTATCGTAAGCAGAGCCCCCAGCAGAAACCCACAGGCTGCCATCCGTTGCATTTATGTTGGAAATAACACCGCCTTTAGAAACCCGTATCTGGCCGCCATTGCTCAGTGTTCCGCCAGAAAAAATGCCATCTACAAAAACACTGCCACCATCAATAGTGTTTCCGTAAGCACTTGCATTGCTATTCACATACAATGATGCACTTGTACCGTTAACAGTCGTGCCTGAGGCCGTTCCACCATCCAGAACT
Source organism: Acetobacter pasteurianus (assembly GCF_009914215.2). NCBI lineage: Bacteria > Pseudomonadati > Pseudomonadota > Alphaproteobacteria > Acetobacterales > Acetobacteraceae > Acetobacter > Acetobacter pasteurianus. The sequence goes on from NZ_CP039846.2 coordinate 785,656, forward strand.
GTCAGCTTACCATTGTTAAGAGTGGTGCCAGAAACATACCCGCCTGCAGACATGTCTCCGCCAGATGCAACCGTGGTGGTTGTGGCACTCCCGTTGGCATCGACATAAAATTCGCCACCATTGATGATTGTATTTGTTGCGCTTGCCGGGCCACCACTTAGAGCAACTTCAAATCTAGCTCCGCTTTCCACGGTGGCATGGTCAACAGTTCCCTGTTCTGCCAAAATTTTACCACCGGATGAGGCAGTAATTCCGCTGGCAATAGCGTTGGTGCCCTTGGCATCAATTGTGCCGCCAGAATCAACTGTGCCACCATTTACGGTGCCATCATTAATAATAAGGTAACCCTTACCATCAAGATTGCTCGTATTGGAAACATCTGCCGTATTAATGGTAGCGCCGTCATTTACCTCAACGTATCCGCCATCTAATGTCAGCCCGTTAAGGGTGGCGCCACTATCTACCGCAATATATCCACCACTATTGGCTGTCCAATTTGAGGCCGTGCCACCATAGACATACCCATTGCCACCTGCGGCACTAATGTTTGTAGCCGTTCCGCCAGCATCTACTTCAATACTATCGCTGCCGGTTACGTAAACATTACTGATAGAGTCACCATATGTATCGCTGGGAATTTTTGCATTCCCAGTAATCTGAGATGGATTTGTTGTATCACTCATTTTCATTAGGCTTTCTGTGTCAGGATATGCTTGCACTGCTCAATCACCTGTTGTGCCGTGATCAGTCGGGTGCATTCGAACTGCCTTGGCGTTCCTGCATGACGCGGGCACCACAGGAAATCCTGGTGATTGAAGCGCTCTTTGGGGTCATTCCAGCACGAATTGCAGGTGTGCCAGTTAATGACCCGATAAGGCGTATGAAACTCAGTGGTAGGATGGCTGAAGCCCGCGATCATGAGCACAGGTGTGCCGGCGGACCACGCAAGCCATGACAGGCCAGAACCAAGACCAATAAAAAACGCGGCATGCTTGAGCCAACGAGCACGTTCTGCCAACGGGCGGTTGCCTGTCTGGTCTTCCACCCCATAGGGGATGTGGTTCCAGACAATACCTGTACCGTGGACCTTTTCCCGATCAATGCAGATAACCCGATAGCCCTGCGCCTTTAGCCAGGAAACAACTTCCCCCCACCCATTCGGATTATTCCAGTATTTGGCCTGAGATGAAGCCTGCGCAGCAATACAGACATAAGGCTCTGCAATGGGGCGGCCTTCATCGGGAAAGCTTATACGCGCTGGTTCTTCATCCGGGTTCACACCCAAGATGTAAGCTGCTGTTTTATGCAGCCCAACCAGCCTGAAATCTGTGGGTTGCCAATCACAGGCTACATCATCAAAAAACAGGCCCAGATAATAGGTAGCGTAAGCGTTTTGCGTGAGCGCTTGCTGCGTGACCTCTTCTGGCGTGAAAAATTCAATATCTGGATACGCCTCTTTAAAAAGAGGTCTGATCAGATCTGAAAGAGCGCAGGTTACGCGGGCCTGATGCTTGGCTGCAAAGCGGGCCGCATATGGCATCCATGCCAGAGTATCTCCCAGCGTGCCGACCGGGAAAAGAATAAGAACGTTTTGTCCCGTCACATCCATTTCATGCGTGAAAACAAGCTGTTCTTCGGGCTGGGTTTCTTTCCAAACCTGTATGCCAAAACGCACAAACCAACGTTTGGCAGAACGGACAAAGGCATCTTCCAGACCACCTTTTTCAAAAAGGATATTGCCCGTATCCAAATCTGTTAAACGAATATGCCATGTTCCGTTATCGGGTTTGGGCAACAAAACCCGGCACCCCTCATTAAAATCATACAAAATGCCTTCGGGCCCTACCTGTGTCGGGGTTGTGGCCACGGGAGGATAAGGTGCTTTTGCTGGTTGTGGATTTTCGGCTTTTGGTGCGGAAGATGCAGTTTGTTCTGAATTAGAAATGGAAAGTGCATCCAAATTTTCGCTCATCATAAATTATGCCTGCTTCCAAAACTGTTATGTGCGCAAAAGCCCGCGAAAAATCAGGCACTTCGTTAAAATATATTTGCACCCTAGAATCTAAATTCTTGTTAGACAAACAAAAACCACAATGCAACCAAAAAACAAACACATTTCGTGATATTAATAACGTACCAAAATAGTCCAATATAACTTTGCTGTTCTTAACTAGAAAAAATAAGGACGGGTGCATTCTGTAGCAGAATCACCTATCAACATATTACCTAAACATTACGTACAATAATGCGCAACACCCCGTGGTTTGTATGCATGGCAGATATGGGGCCAAACATTATTGACTGCCACCACACAACAACATGCACCTAAGCGGTTGATCTTTTATAGCGGCAAAACTACGCTTACCTTGTTTTTCCAAAACAGCTTTAGTGCAGCTACATCATGCCAAAACCTTTACGCCTGATATGACATTTGCCGATCTGCTGGTCATGCTGGCGTATCTAACTGCCCTGCCCCTTCTGGCGTTGGGGCTTGCTGGCCGCCAGACCTCCGCCACCGCATACCTTGAAGGGCATGGTGATCTGCCGTGGTGGGCGCTGTGCCTGTCCCTTGTGGCAACAGAAACCTCCACCCTTACGCTTATCAGCGTGCCGGGCATTGCCTATGGCAGCGGCATGGTTTTTGTGGGGTTGGCGCTGGGGTATCTGATAGGCCGCGCCATTGTGGCATGGAAATTTCTACCCCTTTACCAGTCCGGCAAAATGCTGAGCGCGTATGATTGGCTGGGCCAGCGCTTTGGCGCTTCCATGCAGCGCATGGCGTCCTCCACATTCCTCATCACCCGTTTGCTGGCCGAGGCGGTGCGCCTGTTTGCAGGCATGTTGCCTTTAGCCGCCATGCTGGATGCCACACATATGGGCCTGCCCCATGCCGTGCTGCTGGGCGGCATTATGCTTGTTACGCTGTTTTATACGCTGTGCGGTGGCCTGCGCGCTGTTGTGTGGTCAGACAGTATTCAGTTTGGGCTGTATCTGTTTGGCTCTGCGGCCTGCCTTGCGCTACTATGGCACGCGGCCCCTGCTGGCGTTCTGCACACACTGCATGCTGCCGGGCGGTTTGATTTGTTTATTGGCCACACGCCACCTTTCACAAGTTCTTTTACGCCTCTGGCGGCTCTTTTGGGTGGCACGGTGCTTTCCGTGGCCTCGCACGGAACAGATCAGCTTATGGTGCAACGCGTGCTGGCAGCCCGCTGCCTGCGTGATGCCCGGCTGGCCCTTATGGGCAGTGCTGTGGGTGTGGGCCTTTTGTTTGCCCTGCTTTCTGGCGTGGGCGTGCTGCTATGGGTGCATCATGGTGGGGCTACCCTGCATCAGGCCGGGTTTGCCGCGCCGGATGCTGTTTTTCCCGCCTATATTGCGCAGGAACTGCCCTCCGGCCTGCGCGGGCTGATGCTGGCTGGCGTGCTGGCAGCCACCATGGGGTCTCTCTCCGCCACGCTTTCCGCCATGACAGCCGCCACTGTGGGAGACTTTGCAGCCCCCTGCGCATGGGCTGCCCGCAGGCTTGGCCTTTCCGGCCTTGGGTTTGCACGGGTTATCACCCTATTCTGGTCTGGGGCGTTAGTGCTTTGCGCGGGCATGTTTGCACAGGGCAGCCAATCTGCCGTGCTTGTGGGGCTTTCCATTGCCGCATGTGGGTATGGCCCCATGCTTGCCAGCTTTATAGCGGGCATGGCGTGGCCCGGTTTAAAAGCCCGCACCCTAGCCCCCGCCTTTGGCCTGAGTGTACCGCTTATGGTGCTGGCCATGATGTATCTGCACCCCTACGGCAAACCCCTGGCGTTTGTCTGGCTGATTGTGCTGGGCATGATCACACTGTTTGGGCTGGTCGGCCTGCGCTATGTGATGCAGAAGAAAAGTCACCGTTAGTTTTATAAAGGTTTCCGCTTATGCTCCAGCCTGCCTCTGTTCCACTTGCCCACACAGAAACGCTGGATGCCCGCTATACGGATCTGGACATATGGCCCACAGGCACGGTGCTGGAAGCCCTGCTGGAAAGCCAGCTTGGCGCCGTTGCGGCTGTAAAATCCGCCCTGCCACAACTGGAAACCGCCATTACCGCCGCCGTGCCGCGGCTGGAAGCCGGAGGCCGCCTGTTTTACGTGGGGGCAGGCACATCGGGCCGCATTGGGTTGCAGGATGGGGTAGAGCTTATTCCCACCTATGGCTGGCCTGCCGAACGGCTGGTGCTGATGTTGGCGGGAGGCGATGCCGCACTGTTCAACCCCGTGGAAGGGGCCGAGGATGATGAGGCCGAAGCCCACCGCGCCATAAGTGCCCACACGCCCACAGCGCAGGATGTTGTGATAGGTGTGGCCGCCAGCGGTGGCACGCCTTACACCTGCGCCGCGCTGGAAACCGCGAAGGAAGCAGGTAGCCTGTGCATTGGCATGTCATGCAGCCCCAACACACGCCTTTTGAATGCGGAATACCCGGTGCTGATCCAGACCGGGCCGGAAGTGGTGGCAGGCTCTACCCGCATGAAGGCCGGTACGGCGCAAAAGGTTACACTCAACTTGCTCTCCACCACGTTAATGATCCGATTGGGCCATACATGGCGCGGGCAGATGGTGGATATGCGCATTGTTAACGCCAAGCTGGTGCGGCGTGCGCACCGCATGTTGCGCCATCTTACGGGTTGCACACAGGCACAGGCGGAAGAGGCCCTGCAACAGGCCAATGGCAGCATCAAACTGGCTGTGCTGCTACGCCACGGGCTGGATGTTACCCAGGCTCAGCAACTTTTGGCTTTGTGTGGCGGGCATTTGCGCAAGGCTCTGGCGCGTATTGCCGCACAAACACCCGCAAAGGCCCACGCCTGATGCCCGCCCAACCCACCATTCTGGCGCTGGATGGCGGCGGCACCCATACGCGTGCGGTGGTGATAGCGCCCGATGCTACCGTGCTGGCACAAGCCACCGGCCCCGGCTGCAACCCGTTTGACAGGCCAGAATGGGCCGAAAACCTGCGCCACCTTTTAGAGCAGATGCCCCGCGCCACGTTACAATCCGCCGCGCTGGGCATGGCAGGGTATGATGCCGCACGCCCTTCCTCCGCCCAGCAGGAACAGGTGGCGCGCGCTACCCTTGGCCCTGATGTGCGGCTGTGGCTGGAAAACGATGTAGAAACCGCACATCGCGCCGCCTTTGCCGGGCAGGCCGGTGTGTTTGTGCTGGCGGGCACCGGGTCTGTTGCCATGGCGGTTGGTGCAAATGGGCAAACAGCACGCGCTGGTGGCTGGGGCTGGCTTTTGGGGGATGAAGGCGGCGGATACTGGATAGGCCGCAAAGCCCTAGGCTACGCCACGCAGTATCTGGATGATCCTTCCGTGCCCTTTGCTGCTTTTGCACAAGCACTGCTGCACAGCCTGAACCTGCCCACCACAGGCCCCACCGCGCCAGATGCCCTGCGGGAATGGCTGCGTACCCGCACACACCCGCGCTCCGCCGTGGGCGATGTAGCAGCAACCGTGCACACACTGGCCCTAAATGAAGACACATATGCCATAGCCCTGCTGCGTGCCGCTGGTGGGCATTTGGCGGAACTGGCCCATACAACCGCCAAACAGGTGAGCAACCTGCCACCTTCTCCCCTGCCCTTGGCATGGAGTTACGGCGGCAGCGTGATGCACAACCCCGTTGTGCTGCAAACCGTGACATCCCTGTTGGGGGCAGAACCGCACCCAGCCACGCTGCCCCCTATTGGTGGGGCAGTATTAAAAGCAGCCCAACTGGCCGGATGGCACACTGATGCCACATGGATCTGCCAACTTGCCCGCAATCTCACGCATGGAAAGGCGATTGCATGATAAAGGGGTTTTCCATCCGCATTGGTTTACGTGTTCTGGCCGCCGGGTGCGCCATTGGCGTGCTGGCAAGTTTTGGCGCATATCCTGCCCCCGCCAAAGCAGATACAACACCGCCCGCAGCGTTTAATGCGCCACGGCCGCCGGTTATCATGCCCGCACCCAGCACCTTGCAAACGGATGGATCTGCCTTTGCCCTACCTGCCAAGTGGCAAGTTATCTGGCAAAACCCGCCTACCCCGCTTTTAACCCGTGCCACGCAACGCTTTGCAAATCGCATGAGCGTCGTGGCCGGGCAGGCTGTTACACTCGAAAATGCGGGAAAGGACAAAGACACTTTCCCCCTCCACATCCAGTATGCGCGTGAGGCCACGTTCCCCGCCCCCACAATGCGGGAGGATTATACGCTGGATGTGGGGCCAGATGGCATAACCCTCACCGCGCAAGGCCCTGCCGGTGTGCTGCACGGCTTGGCCAGCATTGTGCAGCTTGTGCGGCGCGAGGCCACAGGCCCCGTTATGGCGCAGGCGCATATTCAGGATAGTCCGCGTTTTGCATGGCGGGGGCTGATGCTGGATGTCAGCCGTCATTTCATGTCCATCCCCACCATTGAACGGCAGCTTGATGCCATGGAAATGGTGAAACTGAATGTGCTGCACCTGCATCTTTCAGATGGCGCGGCGTTTCGGGTAGAAAGCAGGCATTACCCACGCCTGCAAAAAATCAGCAGTCACGGGCAGTATTACACGCAGGCCGAAATCCGTAATCTGGTGCAGTATGCGGCAGACAGGGGCGTGCGCATTGTGCCGGAGTTTGATACGCCGGGGCACAGCTTTGCCATGCTACTGGCCTACCCTCAATACGCCTCTGTCCTGCCCATGAACACGACAGACCGGGCCGAGATCAACCGCGCGGCGCTGGACCCCACAAACCCCGCCACCTATACTTTTGTGCGCGGCCTGTATGCTGAAATGTCCGCCCTGTTCCCGGACCCCGTGTTCCATATTGGTGGGGATGAGGTGGTGGCCAAACAGTGGACACTCACACCCCGCATTGCGCACTACATGCAGGCACATCATTTTGCCACACCGGCTGATCTGCAAGCCAGTTTTACAAACCGCGTGGCGCAGATGCTCAAAGCCGATGGTAAAACCGTTATGGGGTGGGATGAGATATTGGCCGCCAACGTGCCGCCCCACACCATTATAGAAAGTTGGCGCGGCCCAGCCAACACGGCAAAAGCAGCAGAGGCAGGTTTGCCGGTGGTGGTTTCCGGCCCTTATTATCTGGACAGGCTGCTCCCGGCCTCCGCCTATTATGAGACAGACCCGCTAGACACCCGCAAGGATGCCGCAGAAGCACAGGCGGCAGCCCAGACAACCGGCCCCGGCGGCACCATTGCCCCCCCAACGGATACCAAGCCCGAAGCCCCTGTACCGCCCTTAACCAAGCAGCAGAAAACCTTGATACTGGGGGCCGAAGGTGCGTTGTGGACAGAGGTGGTGGATGAAGACATGCTGGATGCCCGCCTATGGCCCCGCATGGCCGCTGTGGCGGAGCGTTTTTGGTCCACCCCGCAAAACTGCGTGCCTCAAACCCTGTATGGCAGGCTGGCCGTAACGCGGGACAAACTGGACCTTCTGGGCCTGAAAAGCCAGGAAGATGCTGATGCCCTGCTAGAGCGTCTGGCAGCGGGTGAAACACAGGCCCCGCATGTGCTGCTGAGTGCTGTTTCCCCTATTCGCAATTACGCCCATAACCACGAATTTTTACAAATTCGCCATAAGCAGACGGCCACGGAGCAGGATTTAAACACCCCGGCAGATATTGCCAGACCGGATAGCTTTGAGGCCGAAAAGTTTAATGCAGAAGCAGTGGCTTTTGTAAACGGCAAGGTAGAACTGCGGCCAGAACTAGAGCGGCAGCTCACAATCTGGGCGGATAATGATGCTGCGTTTCATCAGGTTGCAGCCCGCCATGCTGCCCTTACGCCCGCACTGGCAGCATCTGCCCGTCTGGCCGCTTTGGCGCGTGCCGGGCTGGCGGCACTGGGTGCAGAGCGCACCCCCGGGTGGCGTGAACAGGCGCGGGAAACACTGGATGCCGCACGCAAGGACATTGCAGCATCTTCCTCCATCCATGTTGTCACCAACACGCCCCAACCTGCGGGGGATCTCATCCAGCGCATTGTGCCGGGTGTGGAAGCACTTGTAACACGTGAGGGCGGATTAACCCTGCCCTGATCATACATTTTGCAAATACTACTTTGATTGTGCCGTGCATAAATCCCACGGCACAACAGCGTTTTCTACCCGCCGAGTGGTTACACCGTAAGTTTGGCGCACCATCTCATCCGTTAAACTGGCGGGCGGGATGGTGTGGCGTATACGCCCCTGCTGCATCAGCACCAGTGTTTTGCAAAAACGTGTGGCCAGCAGCAGATCATGCAGCACCACCACAACACACGTGCCCTGATCTGCCAGTTTGCAAAACACCTGCATAACGGCCAAGGCATGTGCCGGGTCCAGCGCTGCTACGGGTTCATCCGCCAGCAAGATGGGGGCCTGCACGGCCAAGGCACGCGCCAGCATCAGCCGTGCACGCTCCCCGCCAGAAAGCTGGCTGGCCGGGCGCTCTGCCAAATCCTGCAGCCCCACTTCTGCCAAGGCCTGTGCCACCGCCGGATGATGCAAGGCCTGTGCTGAAGATTCCCCATAGGGCAGACGCCCCAATGATGCCACCTCCCGCACTGGCATGGGCGGAAACGATGGCACATCTTGGGGCATATACGCCATAAGCCGCGCACGCTGGGCCAGTGTAAGCTGCTGCAACGGTGCGCCATCACACACCACCTGCCCCTGCGTGGCGGGCAGCAACCCGGCCATAATGCGCAACAATGTGCTTTTGCCTGCACCATTGGGGCCTATAAGCGCCGTCACACTCCCGGCCTCAAACCGCATATTGGCAGATTGGAGAAGCTGCGCACCTTCTATGCTGAAGCCAACATTCTGCACATTCAGCATGACAGCATATTCCGTTTTCTAAACAGGATCACACGGTGGAAGAACACAGGCGCACCCACCAAAGCCGTAACCACGCCCAACTGTAACTCCGTGCGCCCGGCCATTAACCGCACAGCCAAGTCTGCCGCCAACAAAAGTGCCGCACCGCCCAAAAAGGCTGGCACCATCAGCCGAGATGGCCGATGCCCCGCCAAAGGCCGCAGCAAATGCGGCACCACCAACCCCACAAACCCGATAGCGCCAGAAACCGCCACGCAGGACCCCACAGCCAAGGCTGTGCCCACAACCACGCGCATTTGCACGCCCCTTACACCACCCAACTGAAAGCCGAGGCTCTGGGCAACGTCTTCCCCCATTGTCAGGGCATCCAGCGCGCGGCCACAGCCCATAAGCAGGGCGCAGCCTGCCACCACACCGGGCAAGGCCAGTAGCACATCATTTAATGTGCGATCTGTTAAAGACCCCATAAGCCAGTGCATAATTTCAAACGTGGCATAGGGGCTGGGCACCAGGTTGAGCACCAGCGCCGTAAGGGCGGCAGTAAAACTGCTGACAGCCGCACCGGCCAGCAGCAACACCAAAGCCCCCCCACGCCCTACCAACGCCACCAGCAACATGGCCGTAACCAATGCACCAGCTAAACCGCCCAGCGGCAGCAAAGCCGAGGCAATTTGAAAAAGCCCTGTATAAAACACGCACACAGCCCCAAGGGCCGCCCCGCCTGAAACACCTAAAAGGCCCGGATCAGCCAGCGGGTTGCGCAAATAGCCTTGCAGCACCGCACCACTTAGCCCCAACGTACCGCCGACCATAAGGGCCAGCAACATACGCGGCAGGCGCAACTGCCCCATAATCACCGCGCCAATGGAATGGGCACCGCTCCACCAATCCGCCAAAGCCGCAGGCACGTTAATGCTGCTTTCCCCCCACCACAGAGAGGCCATAGCCATAACAGCCACCAGCAACGCCAGCAGGGTGTTCAGCACAACGGGGCGCAGGGGCTTCATGGTTGAGTTTCCTTTACCTTGAGCTGTGCGATGGGATTATCTGAAACATGCCTTGCAGCATCAGCCATAATACCATCCCGCGCATGGCGTAATGTGGCCACGGCATCCAGCGTTTGCGGCAACCCACAGAGCCACAGACGGGCTGGCACATCCACAACATGCGGCGGTGCAAACATAGCCAGCATAACCGGGTTGGACAGCATGGCCTGTGCAAGGGAATGGCCGGGACCGGAGGGGTCTCTTACCAATAAATCCGGGTGATAGGCCAAAAGCACCTCTAGCGGCACGCGCCCACCCAAAGGGGGTGTGCCTGCCGTGGTGGCAAAGTTGCGCAAACCGGCATGGGCCAGCACATCATCTGGCAGACTATGAGCGTGCACCACAAAACCATTGGCCTCATACACCACGGCTATGGGGTCTGATACCTGGCGGGTTGTAGCTATTTCTGCCAACCTTGCCTGAAACGCCGCCACAAGCTGCCGCCCGCGTTCTGGTTGCCCCACCGCATTGGCAACTTGCATGATCTGGTCTGGAATATCCGCCAAGGAGGATGCAGGTGGCAACGTAAGCACCTTGGCTCCTACCTCCTTGGCGGCACGCACAGCCAAGCGGGCTGTAAAGCGGCCTGCCAGCACCACATCCGGCTTGGCGGCCAGCACCGTTTCTGCAGTGGATTGCAACACTGGCACATCCTGCGCCTGCTGGCACAACACAGATTCCGTACAATCCCGCGCAAGGGTGGATACGCCTATAATATCCTTATGGTTTGCCAACATAAGGGCCAGCTGATCTGTGCACAGGTTGAGCGATGCCACACGCTCCGCCCGTGCCACACCGGGTGCAAACACTGCAAGGGCTGCACCCAATGCACACACAACCACCCGGCGAAGGAAGACGGAAAGCTGCATCAGTAATTCAGCGTAAAGCCGCCATAGCCTGCGCGGCCGGGCTGAAGGTAGCCTATGGGGCTTTCATACTGGCGGTTGAGCAGATTATCCGCCCGCGCAAATACGGTAACATAGCGGTTGATTTTATAACTAGCTGCCAGATCTATGGTGAAATATCCGTGGTCTTTGCCGCATGTGCTGCAATACTGGTACGTATCGGAAATAACCGGCGTATCGCGCGAACCGCTGACATACAGAATATTGCCCGAAAGCGAGAGCCCATCCACCGGTTGCCATGTGGTGTTAAAGTTGAACTTGTGCTGCGGGCGGCGCTGGAGGGCTTGGCCGGTAGAGGCATCTCGCGCGTGGGTCCATGTATAGTTCAGGTTGAAATCCAGCGTATCCAGCGCTTTCCAGTCCAGATACGCTTCTACGCCATACATGCGCGCACGGGCCACGTTATTGTAGGAATAGGTGGAATAGTAATTTTCGTAAGAGCTGACAGACTGGATAAGATTGCGCACGTGGTTTTCATACCATGTGGCCCCAAAATGCAGTTTATCATGCGCCAAGGTTTGTTCCACGCCCACATCATACCCTATCAGGCGTTCGGCCCGCAGGTTGGGGTTACCCTTTTCCGCATAGCTGGTGGAAATCTGATTGGCAAAAAGCTGATACAATGAAGGACCATGAAAGCCGCTACCCGCACTGGCCTTGATAACCGTGCCGCTGTGCGGAATATGAATGGCCGGAGCCACGCGCCACGTCACGTAATTGCCGTAGCGGGAATTGGCATCATACCGGATATTGGCCGCGCCATATAAAATCTTGTTCCAGTTGCCCTGATACTGCCCGTAGCCCGCTGTAGTATCCATGCCCGCACTGGTGCTGAACGGTGTGGAAGATGCTGCACTCCCCCCTTGGCTGGAATTGAACGTATCATGAAAATGCTCTGCCCCCACAAGCAGAGATCCATATTTGTCCAGATTAACAGTGCCGTGCCAGTCTATTTTAATGCGGCTGGTGCGGTAATATGTGGGGTCATACTGCAAGGCATCGCCTTCCAGCGTGGTGCCGGTTTCTGTCCAGCTTCTGCGGCCCGTCATATACCCCAGACCAATCACCTGATCGAACCTGCCCCCGAAGGAGGACAGATGCGCCGTGCCCCGCACAATGGCCTGATTTTGCGTGGTGTGTTCACGCTCGCTTCCCACATCACCGTAATATCCTAGGCGGCTGTAATATTCATCTTCCATATTATAGGCGCTGTAGGTGTGCAGGTTGCTCTGAATCAGCCGAGCCGTGAGCCCCAGATCAAAATTATGGGTGACATCATAGCCAAGGCGAATGTTAGCGGAGCGGTTATCGTTTCTGTCCCCCCGGTGGCGCTGTTCCTTGTCTGCGCCAAAATAGCGGCCGATATAGCGTGGGATTTCATGAAAACCATCCTGCCGGTAATGGGAAAGCTCAACATTGTAATGGAACTTTCCCTTACTGCCGCGCGCGCCCATAACTTGGTTAAACGTGCCGTAAGATCCACCTTCCACCCGCACAAAAGGCGTAAACCTGCCCTGCCCCTGTGCTGTGGTAATATCAATAACCCCGGCCATGGCATCTGCCCCGTACAGGCCGCTTTGTGGCCCGCGCAGAATTTCTATGCGGCCCATGCCATCGGTTACAAACTGAGCAGCATCAAACGCACCAGAGGTGGAACTGCCATCGTTAATATCCATGCCATCCAGCCGCACTTTCACCTCGTTGGCATTGTTGCCGCGCATGAAAATGGAGGTGGTGCCGCCAAAGCCGCCAGAGCGCACCACATTCAACCCCGGTTGGCGGGCCAGAATATCTGTAAGCGTACGGCGCTGCTGGGTGAGGATCTGCTGTTCGGTCACAATCGTCATGGCCGTGCCAATTTCATCCGCCCGCATGGGGTGGCGTGCTGCACTTACCGTAACGTAATCCGGGTAAGCCTGTGTGCTGCGGGCCTGCACAGCCTGCGTGCCCTCCGCCCCGGTAGAAACAGGCGCATTTTGCGCCGGAGCGGTGGAAGCCACTTTGGCAGCAACAGTGTTTTTACCCGTTGATGTGGTGGGGTTTGCAACATCTGCGGCCATAGCGGCAGTGGTTTCTACCAGCAACAGGGAAGAGCCAGTAAGCAAAAGAGTTTTTAGGCGCATGGGTTAAGGCAATCTCGCGGTTTAACAGCGTTGCCACGAGACTTGGCCCGGCTTTTTCCACCACAGGGCACAAACCACCCCATTGGCTGACCGCTTGCCCAGCCTGCCAGCACACCCCGGCTGACATGCCCCGTCTGCAACTGTGTGCTGATGGCAGGTCTCCTGGCTTGCGGTTTTTCGGTTGTGGCACCCCTTCCCGGAAAGGTTTGTTCCAGTGGGCCAGCGCTTGGCGCTGTGTGTGCACATCCATGCCGCTTACAGTTGCGGGGACAGCCCGGGAATATCGCAAAACCATTGCAGGCAATGGCGCGGGCACCCGGTTCCCTTTTCATTCCCCTAGGGGGGAAACCATCATGCGGTGTGGTTTACAGGCTGGGGGTGGCTTGTCAACAAAAGCACACCCCAGCGCGGCGGCTGGCTTTAGGCTTCACGCGGGAGGCGCTGGGACTGGGAGCGAATAACCTGCTCCTCATAATCCAGTTCCTGCTGGAGCTTCCATTCTGTCTGGTCATTGATCTCGCTGCGTGATGTCATATCCCGCATGGCCTGCCGTTCGGCCCGTAGCAGTTGCAGGCGCAGCGCCAGTTCCATACGCGCATGGCGTAGCGCGCGGCTGCGGTCTAGCGGCGTGATGCGCGGCGTTTCGTCCTCTTCTTCCAAACGGCTGTGATAAAGCTGGTACAGGCGGTCTATCACCTCCTGCCGCAGGGCTTCATCTGCGGCATTTTGCCCCTCCGGCTTGGCAAGTGCTGTGCCTTTGGGGGTGGGGACTGGCGGTTGCGCCCGCGCTTTTGTCAGCACCGCAAGGGCTGCGCGTATCAGCTTCTGGCGGGCCATGTTTTCTTCCTGCGCGTTCTTGTCCACCGTTTCCTGCGGCAAAAAGCGCAGGCACAGCGGGATGAACACGCTGGCTGCCAACAGGGAGAGAACAATTACGCCTGTAGCGGCCACCACCACGGCATCGCGCATGGGAAAGGCATCCGTGCCATCTGTGCCTTCTGGCAGGGAAAGCACAGCCGCCAGCGTAACGGCCCCGCGCACGCCAGCGAATGTCAGCAACATGCTGCCTGCAAAACCTGTGGGTTCAAACGGCAGGCTGCCAATGCGCGCCACCACCCAACGGCCAAAAACGGATGTCCATACACCTGCAAAGCGCATGGCCAGCATGATGGCGTATATCTGCACCACAAACAGGCCAACCTGCCACAAGGCCACATCGTATTTATGGCCCAGCGCCACGCCATGTTGCAGAAGTTCTGGCAACTGCATGCCCAGAAACAAAAAGATAAGCGCGTTAAAAACGTAGCTGACAATGTTCCAGACTGTTGTGGCCTGCAGGCGGGTAAAAGTGGCGGTGTCCTCTATCATGCCGGAAAGTTTGAGCACCATGCAGCCTGCCACGGCGGCCAGAATGCCCGAACATTCAACCGCTTCTGCCGCGGCGTACATTAAAAACGGCAAGAGCAGCACAAAGATGATCTGGGATTGCGGATCATCATACCCACGGCGCACCAGCACGCGGTTGAGCTTAACAGCCAGCCATGCCACCGCAGCGCCTACCAGCAGACCACCCAGCGCCACCATTAAGAATGTGCCAAAAGCCTGCCTGTATGAGAACTCACCCGTAAGGGCATCGGCCATGGCAAAGCGAAAGCACACAAGGCCGGAGGCATCATTAAACAGGGCCTCGCCCGATAAAATCTGCAACAGCCGGTTGGGCACCTTGCGCCCTTCAATAAGGCTGGAAACCGCCACCGTATCTGTGGGGGAAAGTGCGGCCGCCAGTGTAAAGCAGATGGGCAGGCCCAGCTCTGGCACAATCCAGTGGATGGCATAGCCACATACCAGCGTGCTGAGCACCACAAGCCCAAAGGCCAGAAACAGAATGGGGCCGCGCAGTTCTGCAAACTCACGCAATGGCATGCGAAATGAATCTGCAAACAACAATGGCGGCAGAAACACAAACATGAACATGTCTGGCTGCAGGCTGACATGCATGCCCGCCACCGCAGCAAACACACCCAGAATGATAAGGATAACCGGCTGCGGCACCTTCTGTTTAAACAGGGCAACAAGCAGGCTGCTGACTGCCGCCAGCAAAAGCAGCAGCAGAATGTTTTCTATGGTCAACATGGCCTGCGCTCTTTGGGCGTGTTTAGGTGTTTATGCAACGGACATTCTGCACATACACGCTCGCTTTACGGAATAGCGGAAACAGGGCGCAAAACCTGCTGGCGCACCAGCTCTTCCAACCATGTAGCAAACACCTGCACCCGCATGGAAAGATGCCGCCTGTGCGGGTAAAGCAGCGCCATAGGCAATGGGGCCGCACGCCACTGGGGCAGTATTTCCACCAACTGGCCTGTGTGCAGGTAAGAGCGCACATCGTAAGCGGGTATCTGAATAACCCCCAGCCCGGCCAGTGTGCAGGCAATGAGGGCCTCTGCGCTGTTAACCGTTACGCGGCCCGGCACATCCAGCATGTGGGTGTGGCCGTGTTCCTCCCACTCCCACTGTTCTACCCGACCATTCTGGGGGGAGGCATAACGCACGGCCTCGTGCCCTTTCAGCAAATCTGTCGGGCATTGGGGCGTGCCATGCTGCTTAAGATATGTGGGGCTGGCCACGTTTATGAGTTCAAGCTCCCCCATGCGGCGGGCAATCAGGCCAGAATCCTGCAAGGGGCCAACGCGCAGCACGCAATCCAACCCATCTTCCACCAAGTTCACGGCCCTGTCCGTTACCCCTAGCTCTACCGAAAGACCGGGATATGTTGCCAAAAAATCGGGCAAGGCCGGGGCTACAATCAGCCGCCCAATGCGGCCGGGCATATTGACGCGCAGCACACCCTGCACAGCGCTTTCACTCTGGCGGAACAGGTTTTCCGCTTCCTCCACATCCGCCACAAGGCGCAGACAGTGTTCGTAAAACGCGGCGCCATCTGGCGTGGGGGTAACGGTGCGTGTTGTGCGCGTAAGCAAACGTGCCCCCACGCGGCTTTCTAGCTGCTGCACGGCAGCGGATACGCTGGAACGCGGCATGCCCAAGGTTTCTGCCGCGTGGGTAAAACTGGCGGCCTCTACCACACGGGCAAAAATGCGAAAAAGATCTATTCTATCCATGCGCGTTAGCCTTTTGGGCTGCCACCCGATTGTTCGGGAAATCTGGCAAGTGTTGTCAGAACAGGCAGCTTTATCCGCCTACTGTAGCTGATACGGTAGCAAGAGAAAACGGGAGCCACATCCATCGGCCCCCGATACATGCAAGGGAGCACCCAACATGGTAGACCACAGCATTAAAGGCAAAACCGTTCTGATAGCCGGTGGGGCCAAAAATCTGGGCGGGCTGATTGCGCGGGATCTGGCAGAACATGGCGCCAAGGCCATTGCCATCCATTACCATAGCGCGGCCAGCAAGCCAGAAGCCGATGCCACAGTGGCCGCTGTAAAAGCGGCAGGCGCGCAGGCTGAGGCTTTTCAGGCTGATCTGACACAACCCGGAGCAGTAGCCAAACTATTTGCAGATGCAAAAACGGCTTTTGGTGCGCCAGACATTGCCATTAACACCGTGGGCAAAGTGCTGAAAAAGCCGATTGCAGACACCACAGATGAAGAATTTGATGCCATGTTCACCATCAACACCAAGGTGGCGTATCAGTTCATCCGTGAAGCCGGAAAACATCTGGCCGATAATGGCAAGCTGCTCACATTGGTCACATCTTTGCTGGGGGCTTACACGCCGTTCTATTCCACCTATGCGGGTTCCAAGGCTGCGGTAGAACACTTCACCCGTGCAGCCTCCAAGGAATATGGCGCGCGTGGCATTTCTGTTAACGCCATTGGCCCTGGCCCCATGGATACGCCGTTCTTTTACGGGCAGGAAGGCGCAGATGCCGTGGCTTACCACAAAACCGCTGCGGCACTTTCTCCCTTTAGCAAAACAGGCCTGACAGACATTGAAGATATTGCACCCTATGTGCGCTTTATTGTTTCTGAAGGTTGGTGGATGACTGGCCAGACCATTTTGGTAAACGGCGGGTACACCACAAAATAAAACCGGCTTTGTGCCCGTTGCAGCACACGCCATGTGCAGGGAGGCCACGTGCAAAGCGTGGCCTCCTTTTTTGTGCCCTGCCCTCAATGCAAAGCTGTTGCGCGCGTGCAACAGCCCACAGAAAGCTGAGCAAACAGGGTTCATTCCTGTTGTAATGTTATAGTGTTACATAATACATGCTGCGCCTCCACCACACTCAACCAAGGCAGCGCACAGCATGATGGTTCGATCAGCCGCTCTTCTTCTCTGCTCTACTGTTTTTACTGCTCTGGGCAGCAGCATGGCCCTGGCTGAAACCACCACGACCACGACGGAAACGAAACAGCAGCAGAAGCCCACGGAAACAAAGCCGCAAACCGTAAAAGTTATTGCGCATGACAAGAACGATGCCGAGCAGGTGATTGTAACCGCGCATCTGGACCGCATGCGTTCAGAACTTTCGCCCTCTACCGGGGCCACGGTGCACAAGTTCAGCCGGCAGGCGCTGGAAACCATTCCGGGGGGTGATAACGCACCGCTCAATCAGGTTCTGCTGCAAGCGCCCGGCGTAGCACAGGACAGCTACGGGCAGATCCATGTGCGTGGTGACCATAACGAGGTGCAGTTCCGGCTGGATGGCGTGCAGTTGCCGGAGGGGTTGAGCGTATTTGGGCAAGCGTTGATGACACGCTTTGCAGATAACATGTCCCTCACCACAGGGGCGTTGCCCAGCCAGTTCGGGTTTTTGCAGGCGGCTGTGGTGGATATCAACACCAAGAACGGCACCACCAATTCGGGCGGCAATCTCTCGCTTTACGGTGGGGCGCGGGATTACTTCTTCCCTTCCCTGCAATATGGTTTTCATAAAGGGAAGTGGGATTTCTTTGCCACGGCGGATTATGTGCATGACCGTACGGGCATTGAAAATACAACATCCTCCTTCAACGCCATCCATGATTTAAGCGAGCAGTATCACTTTCTGGGCCATCTGCGTTACACGGCGGATGAAGATACGCGTATCAGCTTTATTGCCGGTATTTCCAACGCAGAATACCAGTTGCCCAACAACCCTGGCCAGCAAACCCAGTTTGCCATGCCCGCCTATTCTGGCAGCGATCTGGCACAGCAGTTGAATGGCAGCGTGGACAGTGCGCATCTGGATGAACACCAGAAGCAGATTACAGATTTTGCCATTCTGGCGTTGCAGAAAGAGATGGGGGACTTCAGCCTGCAAAGCTCCGTGTTCTCCCGCTACAGCAGCCTGCGCTATTCCCCCGACTGGCTGGGAGATCTGGTTTACAACGGTATTGCCCAGCAGGCCGCGCGCTCGGTCTTTTCCATGGGCACACAGCATGACGTCACATGGCGTGCTGCAAAAGATCACACCGTGCGTTTTGGTTTTCAGCTTTTTGTAGAACGCAACACCTCCAAATCCCTCTCTCGCGTGTTTGCGCAGGATGGTGAGGATGCAGATGGCAACGCCACCTTTGGCACCACGCCCCTGAGCATTTACGATGGCAGCGGCAAAACCGGCACGGTGTACGGCCTGTATGCGCAGGATGAATGGCGGCCACTGAACAACCTGACCATCAATTACGGCCTGCGCTTTGATGGGGTGAGCGAATACACAGCGGAAAAACAGGTGAGCCCACGCCTGAACATTGTGTGGAAGCCGTGGAAAGGCGGTGTGATTCACGCCGGATATTCACGCTACTTTACGCCCCCGCCGTTTGAGGTTGTCAGTTCTTCCTCGCTTTACAAATTTGCGGGCACCAGTGCCGCGCCCTCCGTTTACCAGAACAACAAGGTGCGGGCCGAGCGCGACCATTACTTTGATGCCGGTATTGAACAAACCATTCTGCCGGGCTGGCGTGTCTCGTTCGATGCCTATTACAAGCTGGCGCATAACCTGATTGATGAAGGCCAGTTTGGTGCACCCATCATCCTCAGCGGCTTTAACTATCGCCGTGGGCAGGTGAACGGGTATGAGGTCAGCACCTCTTATGATCGTGGTCCGCTTTCCCTGTATGGCAACTTTGCGTGGTCTCGCGCCATTGGCAAGGATATCACCAGCGCGCAGTTTAACATGAGCCCGGATGATCTGGCTTACATCCAGCATCGCTGGATCCATCTGGATCATGATCAGCGTTGGACGGCGTCTGCCGGGGCAGCGTATTCCTTCTTCCACAAAACGCGCTTTCCGCTGCGGCTGTCTGCCACCATGGTGTATGGCAGCGGGCTGCGGGCCGATGGCCTTGTGCCCAACGGGGTGGCGCTTACGCCCTACGCTACCGTCAACTTCTCTGCCGTGGAAACCATCCACAACACATTCGGCAGTGCATGGCCGGGGGATACGCAGTTCCGCATAGATGTGATCAATCTGGGGGATCACACCTACAAGCTGCGTGATGGTTCTGGCATTGGCGTGGGGGCCCCGCAATACGGGCTGCGCCGCACCATTCTGGGTGGGATTTCCCAAGGTTTCTAAGCACGTTATGGGCTGTGGCGCTGCCCACGCGCTACAGCCCCCACATGGGCATGGATTGATTTTACCGGCATTTTGCCCCAGAAAACGGCACCAATACGAGGATATCCAGCCCGTGGAGGAGCCAGACCAATGGATATGACATGGGGCAACTTTCAGGCCATTGTTCAGCTTTCTGCCGGGTTGAATGTTGCCATTTTAAGTTTTGTGGATATCAGCCTGCCCGCCATTCAAGAACGGCGGAAGGTTTTTGCCAAGGCCCGGCAGGAGCTGGAAATCCACCGCAAGAACCCCCACAAGCGCACAGAAGCCGAAAAGGCAGACCACGCTGAAAACGTGGGGGATATTGACCGCCGCCTGTTTGACCTGTGGCGAGAAACCGCCGCCTTTGAACTGGTGGAAGATTCCCTTATGCGGCTTACAGGTGTTTCCGGCTTTATTGGCGCGGTGCTGAGCCTGATGTTGCTATGGTATTCTGCCCTGCATTATGATGAGAAAATTCATCTGACCGGCCAGTTGCTTACTGCGGCCTCGTTCCTCTCATTGGCGGCGGCGTTTATTATCAACTGGATTACCGCCACACGCGCCGCAAAATACACCCAGCGCTGCAACACCCTGCGGCAGGAAATGGGCAAACGACTGTGAACTTTTTTCATTCTGCGCGTTAAGATACTAAAAAACCCCCGGTGAGCTTCTGCCACCGGGGGTTCTTCATGCACAACATGCAGGCTGTTGCCTAAAGTGTGACTCAGGCCTTGGCTTGCGCCGCGGCAACCTGACCCAAGGCAGCCTTGAGTTTTTCTTCTGCTTCTGGGGAAAGAGAGGTTTGCAGGATGCGGGCATGGCCCTTGAACTGGCTGAGATCGGCCAGCACTTTTTCCGGCTGAGACTTACGCACCAGAATGAACAGCGCAGAAGTGTTGGGCGGGATGGTGTCGCTTAGCTGTTTGATGAAGCCATCATCAATCCCGTAATCAGAGAACTTGCCAGACAGCGCGCCAGCACCGGCGCCTACGGCGCTCCCGATCAAAAAGCCAGCCAGCGGGTTCAGGCACAGCAGACCAACCAACGCGCCCCAGAAGCCACCAGAAAGCAGGCCCCAGGAAGCCCCGGCTTTTTCAAGATTCACGCTTTGGTGCAGGTGCACCTTGCCCTGTGCATCCCGCGTCACCACCACGGCATCTTCCAGATCCAGCAGGTATTCCTTCTGCAAGGCGCGGCATTCTGTCAGCACCTTGGCGGCATCATCAACGTGGTCAAAACCCAGAACAATCAGATCAGACATTCAAATCGGCTCCCTGCTTTATATCTTTCATGCCATCTGGCCCACGGGCGGCAAACGGCATGTACATTTGTATGTAGTCCGTTAAGGATATGGGAAGCCCACCCCACACATGCCAGTGGGCCAGATTATGCAGGCAGCATAAAAATACAGAAACACCATTATAGAGTATTCGTATAAGACGGATGAATAACCACACCCTACCTTGCCAATACAGGCACAGCATCCGCACGCTCACACCTGAGTGATAATGCGGACTATTATTGTCCGATTAGATCACGAAACTTCACAAATCATGCAGAATTTTTGATAACAAACCAATATTTTCTGCATAACAGACCGGCAACCAAAGCCCTTGCCGCATATCCGGCCCGGTTTGATAGTGAGCCTCATCAAACTTGTTCACAAAGGAGGTTCACCCATGAACACACTGCGCAAAGCGGCCCTTGCTGCCGTATGTGGCCTGGCTTTGGCTGCCGGGGTTGCACCTGCCCATGCTGCCAATGTTGGCGTGGCTTCTGTGCCAGAAGCACCTGTTGGCCCCGGTCCCACGGTAGATAACGCATCTGTGGGCAACATTGCCGGGCTGATGTACTACTGTTACGCCCACAACATTGATGATGATACAACGGTGCGCTCACTCGGTCGCTCCCTTGCAAAACGCAGCGATGTGAAAAGTGATGCCGCATACCCCGCCGGTGGTGCAGGCCAGCTGATGGTTGGCCCCGGCCAGATGATTGACCTGAACACGGTGGATGACAAAGACATCCGCACCGCAACCTGCGCCCATGCTGCCCAGCGTGGCATCCAGCTGGATGATGGCACCTTTATGCTGCCGCTGCAGGACTAATACAGAAAAAGGCGGCTACGCCCGCCCCACATTGCCACACCATACGGTTTAAGGCTGTTGGCTGTGGCAAATGCTCTGTTTGTAAAAACCGCCCTTGTTTTGGGGGCGGTTTTTATTTTTTGAGCACATGGAAACTCTCTGCGCCCACGCGCCGTTGGCAGTATGCACCCCTTTTATAAAGACGGGAGGTTTTCATGACATTCCTGAACTCTGTCTCCAACGCCATTTCCAGCGTGGGAGACTTTGTAACTGCCGCATGGTTTAACAAATCTGGTCTGCTAAGCGCGCTCAACGAGGTTCTTGGCCCTGTTCCCACCCCGGATCACCCCAGTAAGCTGGAACAGCGGGCAGAAGCCATGGGTATGATTTCCACCATCCGCCGGTGGCAGACCGCCCCCCACAGCCCTCCGGCATCTGAAGCAGAAGTGCGCGGCTTTTTCCTACAGGAAGAGCTGGACTGGTTTTCTGAACAGACAGGGCTTTCCGATACCGCCACCATGCACATTATCCGCAGGCTTCTGCCCCGGTGCGTGCGCCTGCGTGCCCTGCATGATCCGGCCCTGTTCCCGCAAAGAAACCGCATTTCCCCACAGGAACATACGCCCGCCGTATGATGTATTCAGCACCGTTAAGGTAAGCATGGCAGAAGCTGCCAAGTGGCTATTCTGCCATGCTTTTTAGAAAATTATTTAACTTATTTTCCCTTTACTTCCTTTTGCCTGCATGAATATCCAGACCTTCAAGCAGGAGAAGGGTAATGTCTGACTTACAAACGATTTTAAAAAACAAGGTATTCGTTTTTATTATATGTTTATGCAGTATTTTTTATATTTTTTCTTACCTGATCCTGCCTTTCTCCACGGCTGATACAACATTTTACGCACTTATTGGCCAAGGGCTGCTGCAAGACCATATGCTGCCGTACCAATATGTGTTCGATCACAAACCTTTTGGTGTTTATGTGCTGTATGGCGTGTGGGATGCACTTACGGCCCAGTTACCTGTTGG
This sequence comes from Acetobacter pasteurianus, assembly GCF_009914215.2. Classification (NCBI taxonomy): domain Bacteria; kingdom Pseudomonadati; phylum Pseudomonadota; class Alphaproteobacteria; order Acetobacterales; family Acetobacteraceae; genus Acetobacter; species Acetobacter pasteurianus. The sequence continues at coordinate 808,237 of NZ_CP039846.2, forward strand.
CAAGTTTACGGTTCTGGCCCTGCTCTCCCTTGCGGCCTTTGCGGCCATGGCACGCAGTATCTGGCGCACACGCTGGCTATGGGTTTTTGCCGCACTGGTGCTGCTGGGCGCGCCGTTTGAACTGCTGGCCGGCAATACGGAAACACTTCTGATCACAACAGAACTGGCCGTACTCGGGCTGGCCCGCAAAGGCACACTTGCCACCATTCAGCCGACAACCCGCATCCTATGGCTTCTGGCTGCCGGGGTTACGTTTGGCCTTACGGTAAACATTAATTATCTGGAAGGTATCTGTCTGTTTCTGCCTGTATGTTTTTTATTACTGGCAAATATACGCCCAGTTTTAAATATAAGTTTGTTTGCTATTGGCACCTGTGGCGGTTTGGCTGCTTTGTTTGCGCCATATTTTATACAGGGGCATCATGCGCTGGCTGATTACTTTACGCAGCAGCATCAGTTTTTACATGCTTACAGCGCCAAGCTTTCAAAACGCATAAAGGCTGTTCTGTTGCTGGCTGCTTATCTGGCTGTTTTTTCACCCATTCTCATCAAATGGTTCGGGCAGAAATCCATACTTAAAACAGCCCCAACACCGGACACCACATTACTTACGCTGTGGTTTATCTCCTCGGTGCCTGCGGCTTTGCTTTCAGGCCACGCGTTCAGCCATTATTCGGGGCTATGGTTTGCGCCTCTTAGCATTATGCTGGTGTTATTGGCACAACAGAAACTACTTTTTCCAGGCTGGGCCGTAGTCCCTTTAGCCGCTGTTGTTGGGTTGAGCTGCGTAGATGAAATCCATAAAAATCTGAAAGACTATATCAACTTCAAACAGATTGATTACACACACCTGTCTGATCTGGTGCAACAACAAAAAGTTCTCAATATCCGCACCCCGCACACCCATTTTTACATGGCGCATTTACACAGTTTTGATCGCTACCTTTTCCGCGATCATATCGATATTGTTTATGGGAAAAACGCAGGCAAACACTATTTGCAAGACTTGGCGCAGCACCCGGCTTTTGTCATGTTACCGTATCAGGGGTGTTCAACAGACAAAGTAGAAGAACCTGTATGCGTTTATATTCAGCAACATTATCAGCAAGCGTATAGCGTGCTTATAGGCAAGGCTGGCAAAAAAAAACCAAACCGTTTTTCATTCGAACTCTACAAGCTCAAGAACTGACGCTTACGCGTCTATCAGTTCCCGCAGCTCCCAACGATTACCTGCCTCTGGCTGCAAGCTTAGCGGAATGGCGTTGGGCAGGCGCACATTGGCGGGCAGAGCCATAGCGGCGCGCAAAGCACGGAACAGCGCCCCATGCGCCACAATCAGGGGCCGACCGGGGGCCTGTGTGGCACGGTTTACGGCATCTGTGGCGCGCTGGCGCAGGGCAGCAAATGTTTCTGCCCCCGGTGGCGTATACTCACCGGCAATCCAGCTATTATACCAATCCCCTATCGGCTGGCCTTCCTGCTCACCAAAGCAGACTTCCTCCAACCCCGTATCCACATCCAGCGGCAAGGCTGGCAGACCGTGGGTAACAAGTGCATCCCGCACAATGGTGGCCGTGCGCAAAGCGCGCTCCAGCGGAGAGCACACAATGCGCGTTACCCCATTTTCCCCTGCTGCACGCAGGGCAACCTCAAGCAGCTTTCCCGCCGCCACAGCTTGGTCAATGCCGGTTTCATTCAAGGGCACATCCGTGCGTCCCTGAGAAAGACCAGCCCGATTCCAGTCTGTCTGGCCGTGGCGCAAATACCAGTATGGGCGGGGGAGAAGCGTGCTCATAGGGCCTCGGATCAATCGAACAGGGAGGAAACGGAGCTTTCATCCGCCACGGCATGAATGGCACGTGCCAACAGACCAGAAATGGTAATCTGGCGGATATTGCGCGCAGCCATAACCTGCTCCGTAGCGCGAATACTGTCTGTAAGTGTCAGCATTTCGATGGGCGAATCGGCAACACGTTCCACGGCCTGCCCTGTCAGCACACCGTGGGTAACGTATGCGCCCACAGATGCGGCACCTTGGTTGGCAATGGCGCGGGCTGCGTTGCACAGTGAGCCACCGCTATCCACAATATCATCTACCAGCAGGCAGTGGCGGCCGCGCACATCACCAATCACGTTCATCACTTCGGAAACGCCTGCGCGTTCACGCCGCTTGTCAATAATGGCCAGATCTGTGTTCAAGCGCTGGGCCAACTGGCGGGCACGCACCACACCACCCACATCGGGGGAGACGATCATCAGATCGCGGTCCCCGTAGTGGGAGCGAATGTCGCGCACAAACAGTGGTGCGGCGTAAAGGTTGTCCACCGGAATATCAAAGAAGCCCTGAATTTGCATGGCGTGCAGATCCAGCGTGAGCACGCGGCTGGCACCGGCTTCTACCAGCAGATTCGCAACCAGCTTGGCGCTGATAGGCGTGCGCGGGCCAGATTTACGATCCTGCCGGGCATAACCAAAATAGGGCATGACAGCGGTAATACGCTTGGCCGAACCACGGCGCAGCGCATCCAGCATGATCAGCAGCTCCATCAGGTTATCATTGGTGGGGGTGCAGGTGCTCTGGATAACGAACACGTCCTCACCACGTACATTTTCGTGGATTTCTACAAACACCTCCATGTCCGCAAAGCGGCGCACGGTGGCGTTGCAGAGGGGAAGGTTCAGCTCCGCGGCAACGGCTTCGGCAAGTGGGAGGTTGCTGTTACAGGCGACGATTTTCATGACAAGGACGGTTCCCGGCCTTAGGTGTGGAACGAAAAAAGGGCTCTCCGGCGGGCCGGGTGTAGCAACCACGGGGCCTGTTGTCATCTCTGCGGAGTGTTTTCCTGCCAATCGTTGCGTAAATGGCGCGCTGCTTTGGGACGGAACAGGCCTATGCGGCAGGTAATAATGGCAGCATAAAAAGCATGCCAACCTTGCACAAACAGGCAGGGTTCTCTATCGCGTTAAACACCATGAACAGCACGCCCACCTTGCCGGATACGCAGGAAGAACGCGCCGCAAAAAAACAGCCCCCTCTTTCGGCTGCGCCGCAGCACGCCCCGCAGCCAGAGGGGCAGCCTGTGCTGCATTTGGTGCCAGAACGTGGTTTTTCCTACTTTGTGCATGCCGCCCAGGATTTTGCGCGCGGCTTCCGCCATGCGCGGCTGGGGCTTACGCTAGCTTGGCTGGATATTCGGCTGCGGTATCGTGGCTCCATTCTGGGGCCGTTCTGGCTTACGGCCACCACGGCCATTATGGTGGCGGCCATGGGCGTGCTGTATGCGTATCTGCTCAACACGGATGTGCACACCTATCTGCCCTTCCTTACCCTTTCCCTAGTGTTATGGGGCTTTGTAGGCGGCACCATGCAGGAAGGCTGCGGCACCTTTACGGGGGCTGCGCGGCTTATTCATGCTGCCCGCATGCCGTATTCCCTGCACGTGCTGCGCGTGGCCGTGCGCAACATTTTAGTGTTTGCGCATAACGTGCCCGTAGTGGCTGGGGTGTTTTTGTGGTTTCACGTGGCGCCTAAATGGACATGGACTCTGCTGCCCGCCACGGGCCTGTGGCTGATAGACTGCTTTTTTGCCGTGCTTTTGCTGGGCATTCTGGGCGCGCGCTTTAGGGATGTGCCCCCCATTATCGCCAGCCTGACGCAGGTGATGTTCTTTGTCACACCCATTCTGTGGTCTCCCCAGTTGATGACAACCGGGCAGGCCTGGCTGCTGCTGGACCCCTTCTTTCCGCTGATTGAAATTTTGCGCGCCCCCTTTACCGGAGACGTGATGCAAACTGCTGTATGGCCTGCGGCTCTTGGGTGGTCTGCCGTGCTGATAATTGCAACCTTCTGCCTGTTCGCCCGTATGCGCACACGGCTGGCATACTGGGTGTAAGGCGCATGACGGATATTGCGGTTGAAAACCTGCAAATCACCTTTCCGCTGTATCATGGCAATGCCCGCAGCCTGCGCAAATCGCTCAGTAAAACGCTGGGGCGCACGCTTAACACGCGCTTCATGCACGATAACCGGGACCGCGTGGTGGTGCAGGCGCTTAAGGGTGTCAGCTTTACCCTGCAACCGGGGGACAGGCTGGGCCTTGTAGGTGGCAACGGTGCAGGCAAAACCACGCTGTTGCGCGCATTGGCCGGTATTTATGAACCCGTAGGCGGCAGTGTTACGGTGCGCGGCAGCATTGGCACATTGCTGGACCCCGAACTGGGCATGAACATGGACCTGACCGGGCGGGAAAACATTCGCCTGCGCGGCATGTTCTCTGGCCTGAACAAGGAACAGACAGCGCAGATTGAAGAAGATGTAGAAAGTTTTGCCAGCCTTGGTGCATTTATGGACCTGCCGGTAAACACCTACAGTTCGGGCATGATGGTGCGCCTTTCCTTTGGGTTGGCCACGGCTATCATGCCCGATGTGTTGCTGATGGATGAATGGTTTATGGCGGGAGATGCCTCCTTCCGTAACCGTGCCCGCGCCCGGCTTGAAAACCTTGTCTCCCGCGCCGATATTCTGGTGCTCTCCAGCCATATGGCGGATGTGATGGCCGATTGGTGCAACCGCCTGATCTGGCTGGACCAAGGGCAGGTGCGGATGGATGGCCCGACCGAGCAGGTGCTGGAAGCATATTTAGGCCGCCCGCTGGAGCGCAAGGCAGACGCAGAAAAGCCGGAAGAAGCACCCCCAGCCCCCTAAACCCGGCGCTTTGGGCACATTATTCGGGTTTGCACGCCTTTCAGGGCAGATGTTCCGTGTTCTCCCTGTTCGCAGGGGGAACAAGTCATGACATACTTAACATTCATATTGGCACGCGCGCAGCACAGCCCACACGGAGCATGAATGAACCGGCCCTCCCCGCCTGGCGGACGTCACAAGGCCTGCTTTACCACCGGCAGCATCATGCGCCACGTGCTGGTTATGGCTGGCACCGGGGCCATTGGCCTTATGGCGGTGTTTGCGGTGGATATGCTCAACATGGTGTATATCAGCCACTTGGGTAATACCGCGCTTACGGCGGCCATTGGCTTTGCCGGGGCCGTTATTGGCTTGCAGATTGCCGTTTCCATCGGGTTGACCATTGGCATAAGTGCCGCCACTGCGCGTGAAATTGGCGCAGGCCGCGCGGATGAGGCGCGGGGCATTGCCTCCTCCGCCCTTACCGTCATGATCGGGCTGGCAACGGTACTGGGTGTGGGCACCATGATATTTGCTCACCCCATTCTGGAGCTGTTTGGCGCGCGGGGTGAGGCCTTGGCCAACGCCACCACCTTCCTGCGCACGGTCAGCCCTGCATTGCCGCTTATCTGCGCAGGCATGGGGTCCTCCTCCCTCATGCGTGTGGTGGGAGATGCCAAGGGCTCCATGCACATTACGTTGCTGGGTGCTGTTGTGGCTGCGGTGCTGGACCCGCTGTTTATTTTCGGGCTGCATGAAGGGCTGACCGGGGCGGCCATTAGCACTGTGCTTTCACGCACCGTTGTGGCTACAGTGGGCCTGCGCGGCGCATTGCGGCACGATATGCTGGCCATGCCGCAGCTTCACCGCATTCTGCCAGACACCAAGCGCGTGGCCTCGGTGGCTTTCCCGGCTATTCTCACCAATCTGGCCACACCTGTTGGGGGAGTGTACGTCACGCAGGCCATGGCGCGCTTTGGGCTGGCGGCTGTTGCGGGGCAAGCCTCTATCGAGCGCACAGTGCCCGTGCTGTTTGCGCTGGTTTTTGCACTTACCGGCTCAGTTGGCCCCATTATGGGGCAGAACATCGGGGCCGGGCAGTGTGACCGTGTGCGTGAAACACTGCGCGCCGCCCTCAAACTGGTTATTCTGAGCGTAGGGGCCACATGGGTTTTCCTGTTCTGTGTGCAGAACGGGGTTGTGGCCATGTATAATGCGCAAGGTGATGCCGCAGCCCTTATCCACCTGTTCTGCACATGGACAATTGGCAGTTACCTGTTTGTGGGAATGCTGTTTGTAGCCAACGCTGCCTTCAATAACCTTGGTTTTCCGCTGTATTCCACCGCCTTTAACTGGGGGCGGGCCACACTGGGCACCATTCCGTTTGTGATGATGGGCGCACGCTTTGGCCCGCTTGGCGTGCAGGCCGGGCAAGCGCTGGGGGCAGTGGTGTTTGGGTCCTTCGCGGTCTTGACGGCGTTCCGTGTGACACAAACATTAGAAGTCTCTCCCGCACAGCATCCTCTGCCAGCGGGAGTGCGGAGCAGCACGCCGGTTTCCGACGTTCCCACCACCAGCGCAGAAGCTGCCATGGCGGAACTGGACGAACTGGAGAGTGCCTCTGAACTGTGTGAGGAAGACAGGAAGACCAACCATGTCTAAGCTGACAACTGAAGAACGCAACGCCCTGCCCGATGATGCCTTTGCCCTGCCCGGCCGCCGTTACCCCATACCCGATGCCACCCACGCGCGTGATGCGCTGGCCCGTGCCAGTGAAATGCTGCACCGGGGTAACCTCACGCAGGAAGAATATGATACCATCCACGCCAAGGCGGAGGATGTTCTGCGCCGTGAACGGATGTAGTTTTTAAACCCATATGCTAAACCGCCTTTATGCCCGCGTTTTGCGGCACGCTGCCAGCCCCTACGCACCTTTATGGCTGGCGGCGCTGGCTTTTGCAGAAGCCAGCTTTTTCCCCCTCCCGCCAGAAACGCTGCTGGTGCCCATGGTATTGGCACACAGGCAAAAGGCGTGGGTTTATGCCGTCATCTGCACCATTGCCAGCGTGGCCGGTGGCCTGCTGGGCTGGCTGATTGGCGCGGCATTGCTGGATACGGTGGCCCGCCCGATTGTGCATTTTTACCATGCCGAGGGCACGCTGCTGACCTTGCAGGAAAAATTCCGCCAATGGGGGGTGTGGATTATTCTGCTTAAGGGGCTTACGCCCATTCCCTACAAGTTTGTCACCATTGCCAGCGGCATGGCGCATTTTGCCATTCTGCCCTTTATGCTGGCCAGCCTTGTAACGCGCGGCGTGCGGTTTATGCTGGTGGCCGGGCTTTTGTGGCGCTTTGGGGCCCCTATTCAGGATTTTCTGGAAAAACGCCTGCCGCTGGTGGCCGGGGCTTTTGCCGTGGTGTTTTTAGGCGGCATTATTGCGCTGAAATATCTGTAAATCTGGCACCTGCATTCAGGCCCACGCGGGGCAGAACCTCTGCCCTGTGGCTTGTGCCCTGCCCGATTGCGGCGCAAAATGGCAGCCAGATTTTGAACGTCTTGCTTGACTGATAACCGGGAGAAAAAACGCGGATGCCAACCCAGATAGCTGTGATTACAGGCGCAGGCGCCGGTATTGGCCGCGCGGCGGCACGTGCGCTGGGCCGCGCCGGGTTTGATATTGCCCTGCTGGGCCGGAATGAAGACCGGTTGAAGGAAACAGCAGAAAATCTGGCCAAGCACTCTGTGCGGTCATTGGTGATTCCGCTGGATGTTTCAGATGCCAAAGCGGTGCAGGATGCGGCGGAACGTATTGAAACAGAACTTGGCCCCATTTCGGTGTGGGCCAACTGCGCCGGGGCCACAGTGGTTGGGCAGGTGGCTGCTCTTTCTGCCGATGATATCCGCCGTGCTACGGAAGTAACCTATCTGGGCAGTGTAAACGGCACGCTGGCCGCACTGGGCGTTATGCGCCGACGTGGGCAAGGGGCCATTATCAATCTGGATCTGGCCCCCAACCTGCGCGGTATGCCACTGCAGGCGGCAGAAAACGGGGCGCGTTCTGCCCTGCGCGGCTTTTGTGAAAGCCTGCGGCCAGAACTGCTGCATGATGCCGATAATATCCGCGTAGTGATGGTAGATCTGCCCGCCATCAACACCCCCCATTATGGCTGGACACGCAACCTCACAGGCAAGCGCCTCAAACCCGTTGGCCCGGTGTATGAACCCGAAGTGGCAGCAGAAGCCATTTGCCGTGCCGCCTTTAGCACCAGCCGCTCTATTTCCATTGGGGCCACCAACAGCTTTGCCGCCCTGTGGCACATGGTTGCCCCCGGCTGCCGTGAAGCCCGCATGGCGGAAAAAGGCTACAAGGCCCAGATGGAGCATGACTGGGCAGAAGGCGAACAGCCGGATGATTTATACAAATCCGTGCCCGGTTCCTTTGGGGCACAAGGCCCGTTTGATGAACATTCCCGCAGGCTGGATAGCCCGCTTACCTTCTTTGTTTCCAGCAGCTTGCGGGCTGGTATTTTTGGCGCGCTGACAGCCATGGGGCTAACCGCCCTGATGGCGCATATCCGCAACTGCCGGAGATCCTGAAAACACGTGCCATCCTGTTCAGCACATTTTTCCGGCTGAATGGGGTGGCATTTTCTGCCTTGCCATGTGTTGCTTCACGCCATGCGTTTTTGCGCCCGGCATGCGGCCAGAACGTGCCAAGCACATGGCATGGAGCGGCAAGGCCACCACGCATCCGTGCCTGTGCCCGGATGCGCTACACCTAATAAAAACTTAGTTCAAACGCCCGCGTGGTTTGGCGGGCTGCTGGCGCATTTGCTGGTGCATGTGCAAGCCGTGCATCAGGCGGTCTGCATCAGCAGGTGGCAGCACAAGCCCTACCGGCCCAAAGGCCGGGTGCTGAAAAGCCAGAACAGATCCATCCGTGCTGGCTTCGGGCTGAAGCGCCCATTTGGTGCGAGTAACGGGCGTAAAGGTGGCCCCTTCTATGGGCGGCAGCTCCTTGCCTTCCAGCATCGTTTCCCGACACTGACCCAAAACCTGAATCAACCGTGTGATGTCTTCTACCGAAAGCGCAACATCTACAGCAGGCTGGCCTTCCTGCTCCAGCACCTTGAGATGGACTTCTGTGTGGTCTGCGGAAAGAGACAGATCAAGCTTGGAAGACATAAAACCTCCTACACCCAGCCAGACCGGAGTGGTTTGCACCTTCCGGCCTGCTGAAACAACTGATGCTGATATAAGGTGGCAAACCCCTTTAAACCAGAGCCCCGCCCCACACCCACCATGCGGCGTGTGCCTCTGCCAACCTGTCTGCTGCCTCCCGCGCGGCTTCAACAGTGGGGAACACACCAAAGCATGTAGCACCAGAGCCGCTCATACGGGCCAACTGACAATCTGGCTGGGCCGCAATATCAGCCAACACCTTTTTAACCGGCGGGCATACGCTGCATGCCGGGGTTTCCAGGCTGTTTTCCTGCGCCTTAAGGGTTGCCACCATGGCGGCACTATTGGGCCAGCTTTGCGGTAAATCCGCCCGCGGCACAAAATCGCCTGTTCTTTTGCGGAACACATCCGGGGTGGAAACAGCCTGCCCGCAATTCACCAGCACAAGGCCACATTCTGGCAAACGCGGTGCGGGGGTAAGGGTTTCCCCAATACCTTCCATCCGCACGGTTTGGCTCAGCAGGCACACGGGCACATCGGCCCCCAGTGTTTCCGCCACGCGGAACAAGGTGGGTTCATCCACCTGTGCGTTCCATGCCCGGTTTAGCAGGCGTAGGGCCGCGGCCGCATCTGCCGAACCTCCGCCAATGCCAGAAGCCACTGGCAGGTTTTTTTCAAGCACAAGGCAACCACCCTGCACATTGGCATGCGGCCCGGCCAGATCACGCAGCACGGCGGCGGCTTTCATTACCAGATTATCGGCACCTGCGGCATCTGCGCCAAGGGCGCGGCCAAAGCGGCCTTCCAGCTTAAGGTGCAGCGGTTCTGTGCCCGGTTCGTAATGCAGCACATCTCCTGCACCGGCAAACACCACAAGGCTATCAAGCAGGTGGTATCCATCTGGGCGGCGACCAGTAACGTGCAAATACAGATTGATTTTTGCTGGTGCGATTTCTGTCAGGGTTGTGGTTGCAACATCCAGAACATCAACTGTCATGGCGTGTGTGTTCCTTTATCCTGCGGCGCAACTTTAGCGGGCGCGGCCTGATCTGCCTTTTTCACATCCGGCTCCACACCTGCACGCTTGAGCGCAGCACGTATCAATACTTCATCCGACGGAATGGGGTGCAGCCCCAAAGCTACGTTCCACTGATCTATGGCTTCGGTCTTGCGGCCCTGCCGCCAGTAAACCTCGCCCAGATGATAATTCACTTCCGGGTCTTCGGGAGTTTTTTCTGCGGCTTTTTCTAAAAGGTCCAGCGCTTCGTTCAGGTCTCCACGCTCTGCACGCACCCAGCCGAGGCTGTCTGTAATGGCGGCATCATCGGGGGAAAGCTGGTGCGCCTTGCGCAAAAGCTTTTCGGCTTCGGGCAGGTTTTCATGCCGTTCCACCATGGAGTAGCCCAGAAAGTTCAGCAGCATGGATTCGTCTGGCGCATAGGCCAGTGCGGCGCGGGCATCATCCCGCGCGTGGGGCCAATCCCCCATTTCGTGGTACACCATGGCGCGCAGGAAAAGCAGCGTCCAATCCACATCCTTCTGGGCGGAGGCAAGGTCTATGGCCTTGGTATAGGCAGCTATCGCACCCTTCCAGTCTTTCTGCTGCACCAGCGCATTACCCAAGGCACGCTGGAGCAGAATCTGATCTGGCAACTGGGCCACAAGCGGGCGCAACAGGCTCACAGCCTCGGTGGCCTGATCGGGCGTGGAATCCAGCACAGCCAACCGCAACCGCGCCACGGGGGACATGGGGTCAGACTGCGGCACGCGCAGCAATGTTTCTCGCGCGGCGGCCCCGTGGTCTTCATCAATCTGGATTTCGGCCAGCATCAGCCGGGCTTCGGCCAATGTGGGGTCCATGGCCAAGGCAAAGCCCAGCATCAGGCGGGCGGCCTCGTTAAACTGGTAGAGGTTGGCATCATTCCCCACCATGCCGCCGGTGGCTGCGGCCTGCTGGGCTTGCTCCCGCCCCTGCTGGCGCAGCAAAAACGCCGTAAGAATATAAGCCCGCGCAATGCCGCCACGTGCCGATGTAACCGGGAAGTGCGAAATTGTGGCCTGAAGCTGCGGGCCAGCCAGCAGCAGAACCGGATCATCCCCTTCCAGCTTGCGCAGCTCGGCGCGGGCTTTTTCCTTCTGCCCATGCTCCCACAACCATGCGGCGTAGGAACGGGTGAGCAGCAGATCACCCCCCGGCATGATCTTGCGCGTTTCATCAAAAAGCTGGCCTGCGCGGTCTGTCTGGCCTGCCACCTGTGCAATCAGGGCCGCGTGCAGCGTGTAAAACGGCACCAGCACAGATTTCTGAATATGGGTCAGGCTGTCCACGGCCTCATTGGCATGGCCCTGTGCCTGCTCGCACCATGCCAGAAGCAGCGGCATAATAAGATGTGTCAGCGGGTCCGTGCGGGCCTGATGGTAATAGGTCAGCGCCTCGCCCCACTCACCGCGCACGGCGGCATCGTTCCCCAGCACAAGGGCGGAAATTACGCTTTGCGCGCCGGGCAGCTTATCCAGCTTGTGAGCCAGCGGCACAGCATCGGCATCACCCGCCATCACGCTGCGCACAAAGGCCTGCTTCAGCAGGTCCATATTTTCTGGGTCTGCGGCAGCAGCTTGGCGGAAAGAGCGCGCGGCCTGAAGGTCATCCCCCCTGCGCACAGCAATGACGGCGCTTAGAAACGCCCCCGAATCGACATGCCCGACAGACGCATGCATAACCGCGGTATCTGCTTTGGGTTCGGCCCCTTTAAGGGCGGCGCCAGATGTATCGGGCTGGGCCGCATACAGCGGAGAAGCCAGCACAGTGGCGGAAAGCAGCATGAAAACCGTAGGCAGAAGGCGACAAAACAGCATAAGAACCCTATCTACAGGATACGGTGGCAACCGGGCAGGCCGCCCACGGATGCCCCGCCCCTTCTGGCAGAGCGGAAAGGAACGACATGAACGACTGGTTTTGTCTAACGCGCCCGCGCCAAACCACCAAACCGTCCGCTTTGTGATACGGTTTATATGATGGAAGCTGCTCTGTCTCTCCTGCGCCTTTATACGGAATGGGGCGTGGATGTTGCTGTAACCGATGCCCCGGCCGATCATCGGCACGCGGGGGCCGGGCTTGTGCTGCCTCCGCTACGGGGCAAAACGCCCCCGCAAGCTCCCCCATACATACCCCCGCAGCCCGGAACTGGCAGAACACCAGCCCCTGCCGCAGTGACGCAGAACCCAGCCCAGCAACCACCTGTCCCCACCAGTTTTGCAGATACGGTGGAACAGGCACAGCGCCTTGCCGCAGCCGCCAACACGCCAGAAGAGCTGTTTGAGGCGATGGATTCCTTTACGGCATGCCCCTTGCGCGGCGCTGCCATGCACACCCTGATGCCCTCTGGCCCCCGCAACGCCCCCCTGATGCTGATTGGGGAAGCCCCGGATGAGGATGAGGACAGAAGCGGGCAGGTTTTTGCGGGTCTATGCGGCACCATGCTGGATACCATGCTGGCCCCGCTCCCGCTGGAACGCAGCCAATTGGCCCTTGCCACAGCCCTGCCGTGGCGGCCTGCGGGCGGCACACCCCCAACAGAAATGGACCAACGCATCTGCCGTCCCTTTCTGGAACGCGCCATAACTTTGTTTGCGCCCCAGCGCCTGCTGCTATGTGGGCGGCTGCCCGCCCGCATGCTGCTTGGCAAAACCACGGATTTGCCCCGCCGCAACTGGCAGAACATCACCCTGCCGGGGCTGCCCCCACTGCCCGTTATGTTCATGCGCCATCCACTCCAGCTTCGGGCCAGCCCCGCTGCGCGGCGTGAAATATGGACAACACTGATGACGGTGATGGATACCCTGCGCCAAGACAGCCAAAGCATGTAATCAGCGCGCGCATGTAAGTGTAAACGCCGCACCAGATGTTACAGAATATGTCAGCAAGAAATACAGTACACAAACCGTGGGAATACCTGCGTAAATCATAGAAATTATTCCGGTTTGACCTGTGCTGCACCACAGGGAATGCAACAATTTTTGAAGAACCTTTCCCTTTTCTTACAAACAGGAAACTTGCCTTTTAGGCTGGAAGGGCCTAGACCCCGCCAGCCATGCGAGCGATAGGTCAAATTCCTCATCAGATCGCGGCAAAAGCCATTCTGGCTGGTGCCGCCCTTTTGGCCAGCGCTTCCGTCGTTGTGACGAGAGCCCATGCCAAGCCCTCGGAAGCCGGGCCCGAACCGTACAGCGAAGAGCTGGCTATGGTTCTGCCGCGCCAGGCTTTCCCCGAAGGTGATGATGTTACACTTCCAAAACCTCTTCCTCCTGAAGTTGCCACTCAGGTGCGCGCTATCCTGCGCCTCCAGCAGCAGGGTGCGTTCACAGAAGCCATCAGCAGCACCACGCATCTGACAGATGCCACCCTGTTGGGTGAGCTCCAGGCAGACCGGTACCTGAATCCGAATTACCACCCCAATGCGACCGAGCTGCGGAACTGGCTGAAACAATACACCAGCTATGCCGATGCCCCGGCCATATGGGCGCGCCTGGCCGCGTTGCCCGAACGGGGTGGCCCCCTGCCACCTGCCCCACCGGCAGACCATCTGGCCCCGGCCCATGCCGCCCTTGCGGCTGGCCCACTGGCGCAGGAATTCACCCGCAACCCCCTGCTGGACCGCACCTTGCGTGAACGCACCACATGGGGGCTGAAGGGCGTGCACAGTGCGCTGCACCTTATCAGCATTACACCGGGCATGACGCCCGCCTACGCGGCCCAGCTACAGGCTGAAACCGCACAGGCCATGCTGGTTTCCGGTGAAACGGATATGGCGCTGGATATTGGCCGCACGGCCGTAAACATCTCGCGCGAGCGCAATGCACTGGCCAGCTACATTACCGGGCTGGCCCTGTGGCAGAAACAGGCTTACGCCGAGGCTATTCCGTTTTTTGAAAAAGCCTCCCACGCCCCGCGCGCCATGCCGGAAATGCGGGCCGCCTGCGCCTTCTGGGCTGCACGGGGGCACGAAAAAACCGGCAATGCCCATGCCCAGCACATCTGGCTCCAGCATGCGGCGGCTTTTCCGCGCAGTTTCTACGGGCTTTTGGCCTATCGTATGCTGCGGCCAGACCAGGCAGACCATGCGGCCTCCAGCGCCCATACGCACCCTGTTGGCTTTAAACCGCTGGAAAACAGCCCCGTTCCAGATAACGGCGCATCCTCCGCTCCGGTACTGACGGAAATTGATATTGAAGCCGTAGGCGCCACTGATGTTGGCCGCCGCGTGTTTGCCCTGCTACAGGTTGGTGAGCCGGAAATGGCTGAAAACGCCATCCGCCGCGCATGGCCAGACCTGCGGGACGTGACACTGGCACGGGCCTTTCAGCTTGTGGCCCAAACAGCCGGGCTGCATGATCTGGCCACAGAAATGGCCGATGCCCTGAACACCCATGCCGCCACGGCACAGAACGCAGAGGATACACCCCTGCCCCTGCTGCGCCCCCGGCACGGCTTTACCATGGACCCGGCCCTTGTTTACGCGCTGGCCCGTGTGGAATCGAACTTCGACCCACGCGCTGTTTCCGGCGCAGGGGCACATGGGCTGATGCAGATCCGCCCGCTTACGGCTGATTTTGTCACCAGTGAGTCCCCCACCAATATCAACCACCACTTCGTACATTCCGCCGAAGCCCTACATGACCCCAGCATCAATCTGGAAATCGGGCAGCGCTATGTGCAGTATCTGGCCGGGCTCACACGCCAGACCAGCCATACAGAGGCACGTGGTGGGGATATTATCCGCCTGCTGGCCAGCTATAATGCAGGGCCTTCCGCCCTTGCGCATTGGGAAAGCTCCACCGGCCCAGCCGCCAATGATCCGCTGCTGTTCATGGAACTGCTGCCCAACACGGAAACGCGGGATTACGTGCACCACACCCTCGCCTATCTGTGGATGTACGCCGCAAAGATGAAACTGCCCACACCCTCCCTTACAGCTTTGGCCCAAAGCACGTGGCCGGACTTTGAGGATGAAAAGGCACTGGCACATACGCTGAACACCCGCACCCTGCATTAAGGGTCTGCGGCGCAGTTTCAGTCGGCTTATCGCATACAAAAAGGGGCGCAGCTTTAACCGGCTGCGCCCCTTTTTTATGGCCTGTGGGCAGGCTGAACCTGCGCCTTAGGGCAGACCAAATGCCTGCCCTGTGAGCTCTTTAGTTCTCTGCCAGAGGCTGCCTGCTGGCCCGCACGCGGGAGACACGACGGCCTTCCATTTCCAGCACCTCAAACAGCCAACCTTCGTAAGCCACCTTGTCTCCCACCGCGGGCACACGGCGCAGAAGGGCCAGAATAAGCCCGCCCAGCGTATGGTAGCTGCCTTCTTCGGGCAGGGTTTTCAGGGCCAGACGGTCCTTCACTTCATCGGCGGATTCCGTGCCATCCAGCATCAGCACGGCATCGGGGGCTGGCTCTGTATGTAGGCGGGTGAGTTTTTGGGGCTCGTGAGATGTTTCACCCACAATGGCGTCAAACAGGTCAGACGCCGTAACAATGCCTTCAAACGCCCCGTATTCATCAAACACAAAGGCCATGCCCAGCGGGATGCTGCGCATGCGTTCCAGCATATCCAGTGCGGAAATGCTGTCTGGCACCACCACCATTGGGCGCAGCCCTGCCTCTATAGAGGCAGGCATGCCGTCCAGAACGCGGTCCAGCATATCCTTGGCCAGAACCACGCCTACGGGGTTATCCACCCCACCCTCGCACACCACAAGGCGGGCATAGGTGGTTTGCTTGAGCGCCTGCACCAGTGCCTCGCGCCCGGCATGGCGGTCTATCCACACCAGTTCGTTTCTGGGGGTCATGATGGCACGCACGGGCCTGTCTGCAAGGCGCAGCAGGCGTTCGATCATGGTGCGCTCTTCATGCTCCAGCACGCCCAGACGTGCGCCTTCTGCAATGTAGGCTTTCAGTTCTTCTTCCGTCAGCGTCTGGTTTACGGCATCTGCCGCACCCATCAGGCGCAAAACCACGTTGGAAGACTGGCGGAGCAACCACACCACCGGGCGGGTGGCATTGGCCAGAACTTCCAGCGGCGCAGCCAGGCGGGCCGCTACTTTTTCTGGCTCACGCAGGGCCAACTGCTTGGGCACAAGCTCACCCAGCACCAGCATGATGGCCGTAATCAGCACCACCACCACAATCATGGAAAGCTGCGGGGCAATGGGTTTAATGGCCGGAATACGCTCCAGCATGGGGGTAAGGTGCGCTTCTATCTGCACCCCACCAAATGTGCCTTCCAGAATGGAAACCAGTGTCATGCCCACCTGCACCGTGGGCAGGAAGATTTGCGGGTCTTCCGCCAGGCGCAAGGCCCGTTCGGCCCCGCGCACGCCTTGTTCCTGCAACATGACCAAACGGGGTTTACGCACGGAAATAAGCGCAAGTTCCCCCATGGCGAACACGGCGTTCAGTAACACCAGAAAGAAAATGACAAGAATGGAAAGTGCCATGAAAAACGATATGCCCTCTGTGTAGGGTACCCGCGTGGCGGGTTTCTGGCGGGCAGAATAGGGGATGATTTCCCCCAAAGCCACAGCTAGGCCATACAGGAACGCGTATTGCCTTATGCGGCGACCGTATGCCTGCCTTCCTGATAAAGCGGACCAATTCGGTATGTTTTGAAGGGCAAAGACAAAAAAAGAGCGGCCCCTTGCGGGAACCGCCCCTTTTTAAAACCCGATTCGGAAAGCCCGATCAGTCTGCCGCAGTGGCTTCTACTGCTGGCTTTGCTGCCGGAGCATCGTTCGCGCCTTCGGCTGTGCGAATCACCTTCACACGTGGGGCCTTTGCAGGCTTGCGTGCGGCAATGGCATCCATCTGTTCTTCCACCTGTTTGGAGAAGACGTACTGGGCCGGGCGCTGGTTTGCCAGCGAGATTTCCGGTGCCATTGGCTTTTCTGTTTCCGGGCCAAACAGCGCCACTTTGGCAATGTGCCAAGGGCGACGCACGGCATCCATAACAGCGGTGGATTCGTAACCGGAATGCACCATGCAGTCAGCGCATTTTTCGTAGTTCCCGGTGCCGTAATCATCCCACTTCGTGTCGTCCATCAGCTCACGGAAGGACTTGGCATAGCCTTCACCCAGCAGATAGCACGGGCGCTGCCAGCCAAACACGTTACGCAGCGGCTTGCCCCACGGCGTGCAGTGGTACTGTTCGTTCCCCGCCAGGAAGTTCAGGAACAGCGGAGACTGCGTAAACCGCCATTTGTGGCCCTTGCCCAAACGGAAGATATCGCGGAACAGCTGCTTGGTTTTCTGGCGGTTCAGGAAGTGTTCCTGATCCGGTGCGCGTTCGTAAGCATAACCCGGTGCGGTCATGATTCCGTCCACGCCCATTGCCATCACTTCATCAAAGAAGCTGGCAACGCGCTGCGGGTCTGCGCCATCAAACAAGGTGCAGTTGATGGAAACACGGAAGCCGCGTTCCTTGGCTTTTTTAATGGCGGCCACGGCACGTTCATACACCCCATCCTGACAGACGGAGGAATCGTGCATGGTTTTGTCACCATCCAGATGCACATCCCAAGAGAAGAAGGGGGATGGTTCATATTCATCCATCTTCTTTTCAAGCAGCAGGGCATTTGTGCACAGATAGACGTATTTCTTACGTGCAATCAAACCGCGAATAATCTGCGGCATTTCCTTGTGCAACAGCGGTTCACCGCCGGCCACAGCCACAACTGGCGCGCCTGCTTCGGCATCCGCATCCATGCATTCCTGCACAGTCATGCGCTGGTTCAGAATAGCAGCCGGATAGTCGATCTTCCCGCAACCTGCGCATGCCAGATTGCAGCGGAAAAGCGGCTCAAGCATCAGCACAAGCGGATAGCGCTTCCGCTTCTTGAGATGCTGTGTGACGACATATTTGCCGACCCTGACGGCCTGCATTATCGGTACGGCCATAAACCCCCGCTCCGGCGCATCACTTACGCCCGTATCGTGACTGGAAAGAACTTGTTCAGTTCAGTGTGTAACAAGAAACGCGGCCGTGCGACCCGCGGCAAGTATTTCCGCCCTGAGCCATCAGGTGGTCAGACAGAATACTGAATACACGCGTTACGCGGCCACGCATGAAAGAAGATATTGGCCTGCATATATGTTGTGTGGTTTGTCAAGCTCAAGTGTTTTCACACTCCTGTTGCAAAAAGGCCACATTCGGCGGCTTGTTTTGTTTCAATACTTGCGTTCTTGCGTGAAACATTAAACCACATGCCATCGGATCGCGATGTCTGTCGGCATGCAAACGCGGCGTAAGACACACTCCGGGTTGCGTCATTCGCCCAGATATCAGACAGCAGCCCGCAACAAAAAGATGGAAACGATCGCATGGACAGTTCTCAGGATAAGAACGCGCCTTCACCGATTCCGACGTTAGGGCGTTTTCCTGCGCTGGACCGGGTTGAGTATCCGGCGGACCTGCGCAATCTCTCGGTTGAGCAGCTCAAGCAGGTTGCGGATGAGCTGCGGGCCGAAACGGTGGACGCGGTTTCCACCACGGGGGGGCACCTTGGCGCCTCCTTGGGTGTTGTGGAGCTGACGGTTGCCCTGCATGCGGTGTTTGACACCCCGGATGACAAGGTGATCTGGGATGTGGGCCACCAGGCCTACCCTCACAAGATTCTGACCGGGCGGCGTGACCGTATCCGCACCCTGCGCCAGCCGGGTGGCCTGTCCGGCTTTACCCGCCGCGCAGAAAGCAAATACGATCCGTTTGGCGCAGCCCATTCCTCCACCTCCATTTCCGCCGGACTCGGCATGGCCGTGGCCCACCACCTGCGGGCGGAGGAAGACCCCAGCTACCGCGAACGCAATGTGATTGCCGTGATCGGTGATGGCTCCATTTCCGCCGGTATGGCGTATGAGGCCATGAACAACGCCGCCGTGGCTGGCCCCGGTGCGGAACGGCTGATTGTCATCCTGAACGACAACGAGATGTCCATTGCCCCGCCTGTGGGGGCGATGTCGAACTACCTGTCGCGCCTGATGTCTTCGCGCAAATTCATGGGACTGCGCGAACTGGCTGGCAAGTTCGTCAAAAAACTGCCCGCCCCCGTGGAACGCACGGCCCGCAAGGCCGATGAATATGCCCGCGGCATGATCACCGGCGGCACGCTGTTTGAAGAACTGGGTTTCTACTATGTTGGCCCCGTAGATGGGCATGACCTGCCGCAACTGGTCTCTATCCTGCGCAACCTGCGCGATACGGATAACGGCCCCATCATGCTGCATGTCATCACGGAAAAAGGCCACGGCTATCAGCCAGCCGAAAAAGCCGGAGACAAGTATCACGCCGTTGCCAAGTTCAACGTGGTTACCGGTGAGCAGAAAAAAGGCCCCGCAGGCCCGCCGAGCTACACTTCCGTGTTCTCGCGCGAACTCACACGCCGTGCTGCTACCGACAACAAGATTGCCGCCATCACCGCCGCCATGCCTTCTGGCACGGGGCTGGATGCCTTTGCCAAGGCTTACCCGGACCGGTTTTTTGATGTGGGCATTGCCGAGCAGCATGCCGTCACCTTTGCTGCCGGTATGGCTACGGAAGGGCTGCGCCCGTTCTGCGCCATCTATTCCACCTTCCTCCAGCGCGCCTATGACCAGGTGATGCACGATGTGGTGCTGCAAAAGCTGCCCGTGCGCTTTGCCATTGACCGCGCCGGTCTGGTGGGGGCCGATGGCGCCACCCATGCGGGCTCCTTCGACATCGCCTATCTGGGCTGCCTGCCGGGCATGACCATCATGGCCCCATCGGACGAGCTGGAACTGCTGCACATGACAGCAACTGCCGCCCTGTTTGATGAAGGCCCGATTGCCCTGCGCTACCCACGTGGCAGCGGCCTTGGGCTGGACCTGCCCGCAGAAGGCACACCGCTGGAAATTGGCAAGGGCCGCATCATCCGTGAAATGGGTGGGCAGTCTGGCCCCGAAAAAGGTGGCGTGGCCATTCTCTCGCTTGGCCCGCGTCTGGCCGAGTGTCTGAAAGCTGCGGACATGCTGGCCGCTCATGGCCTGCCGCCCACGGTGGCTGATGCCCGCTTTGCCAAGCCGTTTGATACGGAACTGGTGGAAAATCTGGCCCGCAACCATGCGGTGCTGATCACCATTGAGGAAGGTTCGGAAGGTGGCTTTGGCTCCCTTGTCGGGCACCATCTGGCCCGCACCGGCCTGCTTGATAACGTGCGCTTCCGCCCCCTCACCCTGCCAGACCGCTTCATCGACCATAACACTCAGGCCGCCCAATACGCCGAGGCCGGTCTCTCCGCTCCGCACATCGTCGGGACCGCTCTAAGCGCGTTGGGCATCGGTGACATGCTCGAAGCGACCTTGCCAAACCGCGCAACCGGGACAAAATCTTAAGCCATGAAACGCTTTTCTATTCGTGCAGGCCTTGTGTTTGGTATGACCATGGCCCTCCTTCCGGTTGCTGGCGCTGGCATTTCCGCTCCGGCAGCTTTTGCCCAGTCTGCTCCGGCAAGCGCCGTAAGCGCGCCTATCCAGACGCTGTACAAAGCGCTGGATCAGGTTCAGAACGCGCACAGCAGCTTTGCTGATCGCAGCCAGATGGTTGCGGGTGCAGTGGATCAGGCTTACGACCTTGAAGCCGTGCTGAAAGCCTCTGTTGGCCTGCGCTATGATAGCCTGAGCCCGAGCGACAAGCAGAACCTGCTGGCAGCGTTCCGCAACTTTACCATTGCGCGCTATGTCTCCAGCTTTAAGCCCGGTTCTGGCGCACGCTTCACCGTTTCTCCGTCTGTTACGGATGCCCCTGCTGGCGGTGGCAAGATTGTAGAAACCCATATCGGGTCTGATGACAGCATGCCCGGCACGGCTGTAAGCTACATCATGCACAACGAAGGTGGTGCATGGAAAATTACCGATGTGCTGCTCAGCGATTCCCGCATCAGCCAGGCGGCTGCCCAGCGGTCTGACTTCAGCTCCACGCTGAATTCTGGCGGCGTGCAGGGCCTGATTAACGTGCTGAACCGCAAGGTTCAGAGCTACTCCAAAGATTAAGCAGAAGCGAGAAGCAGTATCGTGCGCCGCAGCGGAAAGAAAACAGCGCCCCGACGGGGCCATAAAACGGTTGAGGTGTAATGTCCGCCTTTCCGTTTCTAGCTGCGGCCAGCGCGGTGCTGGCTGTTACCGGCTGCGTGCAATCTGCTTTGGGGGCGGGCCTTCTGGCCCGTTTCCGCCGCAAGGAGCACAAGCCGGTTGTTCTTGAAAACAACCCACCCATTACGGTTTTAAAGCCGCTTTATGGCTCTGAGCCCCTGCTGGAAGAAGCTCTGGAAAGCTTTTGCACGCAGGATTATCCAGAAGTGCAGATACTGTTTGGCGTGCGCGATGCAGATGATCCGGCCATAGCCATTGTGCGCCGCCTGCAAGAACGCCACCCCGAACTGGATATGGATCTGGTGGTTAACCCCGTGCTGCACGGGCTAAACCGCAAGATCAGCAACCTTATGAATATCCTGCCGCAGGCCAAGCACGATATTCTGGTTATTTCCGATTCTGATATTCATGTCAGCCCGGATTATCTTCAACATATCGTGGCTGGGCTGAACAAACCCAACACGGGGCTGGTGACCACCCTGTATGCGGGGCTGCCTGCCAAGCATACCGTGGTGCAAATGCTGGCGGCTTGCCAGATCAACCACAACTTCCTGCCCGGCGTGATTCTTTCCCGCTATCTGGGCCGGCAAGACTGCCTGGGCGCAACCATGGCCCTGCGGCGTGAAACGCTGGAACAGGTGGGTGGGCTGGAAGCCCTGCTGCCGCATGTGGCGGATGATGCCCTGCTGGGCCGTCTGGTGCGCCAGTTAGGCATGGATATTACCATTGCCGACTGCCTAACATGGACCACCATTGCCGAATCCAGTTTTACAGAATTGTTAAAACATGAGCTCAGATGGGGCCGCACAGTCTGCACGCTTGCACCGGCGGGCTATGCGGCCTCTTCAATCCAGCTTCCACTGTTCTGGGCTACGCTTGTGGTGTTGTTCCAACCCCATGCTGCGTGGACACTCCCTTTTTTCTGGGGGGTATGGGGCTTTCGCTGCCTTACCGCGTTAATGATAGACCGCACCGTGGGGTCTCGCCCGCTGTGGCCGCTTCTGCTTTTGCCTGTGCGGGACTGGCTTTCCGCCGCCATTATGGTGGGCAGCGCATCCGGCACGGAAGTGCACTGGCGGGGGCAAACCATGCATGTGGCCCCGCACCCGGTTGGGCCGCCTTCATCTGGTGGTCTTTCCGCCAGACAGTAAGCCCGGCGCACGCAACACTTGCCTTATGCTAACAGCCCAGAGTAAATCCCTCAGCTAAATGACCATGGAAGCCTTGCAGACCGCTTTTTTGCCGGCTCCAACCGCTTCACGCCCTTGTCAGGATAAAAACCGATGACGATGAGAACACTTTTCCTGCAGCCCCCGACTTTTGACGGTTTTGATGGTGGCGCAGGCTCGCGCTATCAGGCACGGCGCGAAATCAAATCCTTCTGGTATCCGACATGGCTGGCCCAGCCCGCTGCAATGGTTGAAGGCAGCCGCCTGATTGATGCGCCGCCCGCCGGCATTGGCATGGAACCAATTCTGGAAGACGTTAAAAACCGCGATCTGGTTATTCTGCACACCTCCACCCCATCCTTCGCCAAGGATGTGGAAGTGGCGCAGATGCTTAAAGACGTGAACCCCAACCTGAAAATCGGGATGGTGGGCGCAAAGGTTGCTGTTCAGCCAGAAGAAAGCCTGCTGAAGGGTGCGCCGATTGATTTTGTGGCCCGCAATGAATTTGATTACACAATCAAGGAAATTGCCGAAGGCCGTGATTTCAAGGACGTAGACGGCATTACGTGGCGCAACAAGGATGGTGAAATCATCACCAACCGTGACCGCGCCATGATTGAAGACATGGACAGCCTGCCCTTCGTGACCGAAGTGTACAAGCGGGATCTGCGCATTGAGGACTACTTTATCGGGTACCTCATGCACCCCTACATTTCCATTTACACGGGCCGCGGCTGTAAATCTCGCTGCACGTTCTGCCTGTGGCCGCAAACGGTGGGTGGCCATCGCTACCGCACACGCAGCCCGCAGCACGTTGCGGCTGAAATCCGTCTGGCCAAGCAGTACTTCCCGCAGGTGAAAGAGTTCTTCTTTGATGATGACACCTTCACCGATGACCTGCCGCGTGCAGAAGCCATTGCGCGTGAACTGGGCAAGCTGGGTGTAACGTGGTCCTGTAACGCAAAAGCCAATGTGCCGCGCGAAACGCTGAAAGTGCTGCGTGATAACGGCCTGCGCCTGCTTCTGGTTGGGTATGAAAGCGGCAACCAGCAGATCCTTCATAACATCAAGAAGGGTATGCGCGTTGAAGTGGCGCGTGAGTTCACCAAGAACTGCCACGAACTTGGTATTAAAATCCACGGCACCTTCATTCTGGGTCTGCCGGGTGAAACCAAGGAAACCATTCAGGAAACCATCCGCTTCGCGCAGGAAATCAACCCGCACACACTGCAGGTTTCCTTGGCTGCACCGTATCCGGGCACGGCCCTGCACAAGCAGGCCACGGAAAACGGCTGGCTGGATGAAACCAACGCAGAACTGCTGGATGATAACGGCGTGCAGATTGCACCGCTGCATTACCCGCACTTGTCCCACACGGAAATCTTCAACAGCGTGGAAGACTTCTACAAGAAGTTCTACTTCCGCGCGCCCAAGATTGCCTCCATTCTGGGTGAAATGGTGCGTTCTCCGCAGATGATGAAGCGCCGCCTGCGTGAAGGCGTGGAATTCTTCCAGTTCCTTAAAAACCGTAAGGACGCTGCGTAACCTACGCATGCCACATGGGCGGGGGCAAAATGCCTCCGCCCATGACATTTCCCCCCTGCCGGTGCTAGATACTGCCGGAGCAAGATCAGGGGTTCTGTTATGAAACGCGCCATTATCTCAGCCGATGATTTCGGCATGTCTGTTGAAGTGAATGAGGCAATCGAACTTGCCCATCGCAATGGCCTGCTTTCAACAGCCAGCCTCATGGTTGCGGGTGAGGCTGTAGATGACGCCATAGAACGCGCCAAACGCCTGCCTACCCTTAATGTTGGCCTGCACCTTGTGGTGATAGAAGGCCCCGCTGTTCTGCCCCACACCAGCCTGCCACTTATTACCCAGCCTGATGGATGGTTTTCATCCTCGCAATTTGGCTTGGGGGTGGATTACTTCTTCCGCCCTGAAGGACGGAGAGAACTGGAAGCCGAAATTACCGCCCAGTTTGAAGCCTTCCGCCGCACCGGCCTGAGGCTGGACCACGCCAATGCCCACAAACACATGCACCTACACCCCACGGTGGGGCACCTGCTTGTAACCATTGGCAAACGCTATGGGCTGAACGCCGTGCGCGTGCCGCTGGAACCGCCCGAACCCCTTTATGCCGCTGGCACCTATACAGATACGCTGGGTGATGCCGCCCTCCGCCGCTGGACAAGCCTTTTGCGCCATCAGGCCCATGCCGCGGGCATGAAAACAAATGACTGGTGCTTTGGGCTGGCATGGAGCGGCCACATGACAACAGACCGCGTGGCCGCACTGGCCGCGCATCTGCCCGAAGGTGTTTCTGAAATCTACTTCCACCCCGCCACACATAAAAACGCCCTGCTGAAAAGGCTGATGCCAACGTATGAGCAGGAAGCCGAGTTCAAAGCTTTGTGTTCTCCGGGCTTTCGGGCCGGGCTGGAACATGCCCATGCGCAGCTTTGCGGCTGGCAGGATTTGAAGATGCCGCAGGACAATGTACCACCTGTTGCAAAATTACCGTTATAACAAAAAATACATCTCGTTATTGGCTTTTATTTCATTATTGACCGGTTTTAGGAAATATTATTACAAATGCCAGCTTGACCACACACATCGCTTCTGTTTGTGATGAGGGGCCAACAACCAAAAACAACAATAATGGTTTGTCCCATGCCTTTCATCTTCAGCTCTCGTGCTTTGCGTTCATCCGCTGCCTTTGCGCTAAAAGGTGAATTGTCCACCTATCTGCGCTGGCTCGCCATGCTGCCTTAAACAGACAGGCAAGCTCTGCGGAGCTTTTTCCTCACCAGCATTGTGGTCAACATTTCCGACACTCATGATTTTGCGGGAAGCGGAATGACTTTTTTAAAAACATGCCGCCATAAAGCGGAGCATGATATGCCTGGGCGTGCATTTCCTACCGCCCTTTCTGCGCTGCTTGCAGGTTGCGCGGCTGTTGTATTGCCCGTTGGCGCACACAATGCGGCACAGGCGCAAAGCACATCTCCGCTTACGGCCCAAACGGCCGTGGCACCTGTATCCGATGCAATTGTAACACCCGGAGCCAACAAGGTACACGCAGGCCCCGCGCAGGCAGGCCGCCCGCTGGATGCCGAATCACTCGGCCCGGACCTTAACGCCATTCGGCGCCCACCCAACACGCCTATCCCGCCCAGCGGTGTGCCTGTTCTGCCGTTTCCCGGTATGGCCACCATGAGCGTGCAGCCTGTAGGCCCATCGGGCGATGCCTCGGCCTTTCATAAGGTGGAGCTGGATTCCATTCTGGCCACAGAAGGCCCTTCACGCATATTGCCCCCCAATCTGGATGCATTGCGAGATACGGATTTGAATGATCCGTACTATGTGCCCACGGCGGGGTCTGGCGCGCTTATTCCGCAGCTCAGCCCGTTCCGAAACCGGCTGCGTGAAAAAGGCTTTACCTTTTCCTTCACCTATAAGGGCGAAGCCAACGGCCTGTTTGCCGGTGGCCGACCGGGGGAAAAAGGCACCAGCTACGTGCATGAACTCACCCTTCAGGCCATTTTCGATCTGGGCAAAATGGACCCCAGACTGGGCGGGTGGTCTGTGCATACACTGGTGATGGAACGTGCGGGCAAGGCCATTCAGGGCCCGCGCGTGGGCGAATCCTACGTTGGCTTGCAGGAAGTGTATTCTCTTTCCGGCAACGTGGTGGCCCATCTGGTGGACCTGTATGCCGAAAAGAAATTCCGCAACAACACGCTGGATGTCATTTTCGGGCGTATGTCGCTCACCCATGTGTTTGCTACATCGCCTCTGCTCTGCTCGTTCATGGTGACATGTTCTGCGCCTGTGGCCATCAAGCAGAATCCGGGCATGAGCGTGTATCCAAAAGCCACATGGGGGGCGCGCATCCGCTTCCGCCCCACATGGGATACGGCTATCCAGATTGGCGCGTATTCGGTTGGCGCGTTGAACGAAAACCCCTCCGGCTGGGCATGGGGCGCGGAACACGCCACTGGTATTTCCCTGCCCATCGAATTTACGTGGCAGCCCTTTTTAACGCGCAACCGCCTGCCGGGGCATTACGTGCTGGGCTATGCGCACGATACCACGCGCTATGCCGATAAAATTGGCTCGGCCCTGCCAAGTGCTGTTGCCGCACAGGTGCCCGGCGCACGCTCTGCCCCGTCTGACATGTTCTGGCTGGAAGCAGACCAGATGGTGTACCGCCTTGGTGGCCGTAACATGATGGCCGGTGGCTATCTGATGGGCGGCTACATTCATGTGACCCCGCGCGCCGTTAATGTGTCTGACCAGTTGTATGGCGGCATCTCCCTCGTGGGGGTGATTCCCTCACGCATGACAGACCGATTGGGCATGATGTTCTCATGGTACAAGGTCAGCAACCGGCGGCGGCAGAGTGAGCAGCTTGCGCTGGATGGCGGATACGGCCTGCCAAGTGGTGTGTATGGCGTGCAGCATTCGTCTGACGTGATTGAGGCCTATTACGGTATTGATGCCCTGCCCGGCCTGCTGGTGCAGCCAGAGTTCCAGTATATGATTCACCCCGGTGAAACACATAAAATCCGCAATGCGGGCATGATGGGCCTTAAGGTTATTGCCAACCTCTAGCAGGTTTTGCCCATACGCATGCAGTCTGCCCTAGTCAGGGCGGGCTGCCTCTGCTAGTCAGCCTGTCGAACGTTCAACCTACGCGACTGGCCTGCTGCATACCGGCATGACTGATACGCCCGAAAACACATCTTCCGGCCCCCGCCTTTCCTCTAAAGCGGAAGCTGCCCGCGCCGAGCGTATGGCCCGGCAGGCTGCGGCGCTGCGTGCCAATTTGCGCCGCCGCAAGGAACAGGCACGCACCCGGCAGGACTCAACAGATTCTGCCACCCCCACCAGTTCTGAACCCGGCGCACAAAACCGCCACCCTACCGGAGAAGACAAGACATGCCCGTGATGCCAGATACATGGATCCGCCAGATGGCTCAGGACCACGGCATGATTGAACCGTTTGTGGAAAACCAGAAGCGCGAAGGCGTTATTTCCTACGGTCTTTCCTCCTACGGGTATGATGCCCGCGTGGCTGATGACTTCCGTATTTTTACGGATGTAAACAACGCTATTGTGGACCCCAAGAACTTCAGCCCGGATGGCTTTGTTTCCCGCCGAGCCGATGTGTGCATTATTCCGCCCAACAGCTTTGTGCTGGCACATACTATTGAATACTTCCGTATCCCGCGTGATGTACTGGTGGTGTGCTTGGGCAAATCCACCTATGCGCGCTGCGGCATTATCGTCAACGTCACCCCTTTAGAGCCAGAATGGGAAGGACAGGTGACGATCGAGATCAGCAACACAACGCCCCTGCCCGCACGCATTTATGCCAATGAAGGCATCTGCCAGTTCCTGTTCTTCAAGGGTGAAAGCCCGTGTGAAGTCAGCTACGCAGACCGTGCTGGCAAGTATATGGGCCAGCGTGGCGTTGCCACCCCGCGGATGTAAGAAAGACCATGGATCGTTTCATCATCCGGGGCGGACGCCCCCTGCACGGCGAAATTACTATTGGCGGTGCCAAGAACGCAGGCCTGAAACTGCTGGTGGCCGGGCTGCTGACATCTGAACGGCTGGTGCTTTCCAACGTGCCGCGCATTGCCGATATCGGCACCATGCGCGCCCTGCTGCGCCAGCATGGGTTGGAAGTGGAAGACGTAAACGGTGATGGTTCCACCATTTCCGTTGGCGGTGACATTACCAACACCGAAGCGCCGTATGACATTGTTTCCAAAATGCGCGCCTCCATTCTGGTGCTTGGGCCCCTGCTGGCACGCTGCCATGAAGCACGTGTTTCCCTGCCCGGTGGGTGTGCCATTGGCACACGCCCGGTGGATATGCACCTTCGGGGGCTGGAAACTTTGGGCGCAGAAATTACGCTGGAAAACGGCTACATCAACGCCAAGGCTCCCAAGGGGCTGAAGGGCGAGCGGGTCATTCTGCCGTTTGCCTCTGTTGGGGCCACAGAAAATATCATGATGGCCGCTACCCTTGCCAAAGGGCGCACGGAAATTGTGAATGCCGCGCGTGAGCCGGAAATGGTGGATCTGGCCAACTGCCTGAACGCCATGGGCGCACGTATTTCTGGCGCTGGCACCGGCACCATTACCATTGATGGTGTAGAAGCCCTGCACGGTGCCCACCACCGCATTATGCCAGACCGTATTGAATGCGGCACCTATGCCTGCGCCGCCGCCATTACGGGGGGTGACCTGCGCCTGATTGATGGGCATGTGGACCATCTGGGAGCTGTGGTGCGCGCGCTGGAAGAAACCGGCGTGGAAGTGACGCAGGAAGGCAACACCATGCGTGTACGCCGCACCGGTGCGCTGCGTGGCATTGATATCATGACAGAACCCTACCCCGGTTTCCCCACAGATATGCAGGCCCAGTTTATGGCCCTGCTTTCTGTGGCCGAAGGGGCCTCCATGATTACGGAAACCATTTTTGAAAACCGTTTCATGCATGTGCCGGAGCTTAACCGCATGGGCGCACGCATTAACGTGCATGGATCTTCCGCTATTATCCGCGGCGTGCACAGCCTTTCTGGCGCACCTGTTATGGCGACTGATTTGCGGGCATCTTTCTCACTCATTCTGGCAGGGCTTGCCGCACATGGGGAAACCATCCTCAGCCGCGTGTATCATCTGGACCGGGGGTATGAAGCTGTGGAACGCAAACTGGCCGCCTGTGGCGCACAGATTGAGCGCGTGCGAGACTAATATACTGCTCACAGCATAGCGTTTTAAAAACGGGTGGTGGCAACAATGCCCCACCCGTTTTTTTATGTTCAGGCTTCCGGGGCTGTTTCCTCGCTTACGGCAAAGCCAATCAGGCCGCCCATAACGGCAATAAGGCCCACGTAATCTGCCATTCCCAATGAAATACTGCCCAGCAGCAGAGCTTCTCCCGCCAATGTAAACCCAACCTCTCCCGCCTGTGTGGCATCCACGGCGGCAATCAGATACGGATCTGATGATAGGTTACGGGCATAGGTGAACAGTGGTGTGGCCAAGCAGCCTGCAAACAGCGCAATAAGGCCCGTAGATGTTATCTGCCCCATATCTGGCAATGGGGGGCGCACCAGTACCAAAAGCCCCGCAAAAAACGGCAGGGCGCCGAGTGTCATCAACAAAACAGCGGCCAGTGGATCTCGCAACAGTGCAGCATGCGGCCCGGCCTGATGCCGGAACCGATTAAGCAACTGGTTGCCTATAGGGTAACAGAACGCCGCCACCAGCAACGGCACCACGCCAGAGACAATTTGTGCCAATGGCACGCCAGCTTCCAACCGCCCTGCATTGAGAATAACAATACCGGCAAAAATCAGCACCAGAAACGCCACACCACGTAAGGGCACCTTGCCACCAAAGGCCCATAGCACCACAGGCGTGGCCAGAATGGTGCTTTGCCACGTGGCCGCAACTATCCAACCGGGCGCATGATTGGCCGCAAAACAGCAACACGCGTAAAAGGCACCATACCCAATGCCGCCCGCCACCAGCCAGAAGCGCAGCTTTTGCCAGAACAGATGCCAGATTGCCCCTACCCAGCGCGGACCTTTGGCCACAAAACCCCACACCAACAGCAGCAAAGCGGTTTCAATATACCGGAGTGCGGCACTCCACACCCAGTGCCCGCCATGCAGGCTGATGGACCTGTTGAGCACAAAGGTGACAGAAAACAACGCCGAGGCCACCAGCCCTAACCCGATAAGCCGAGGTGCCCCCGTGCCACCATGCTGTATATCTGCGCCTGCCAGAATGGGCGCTGCTGCTGTGTTTTTCTCCACCATATCTGCGCCCCTGTTTTATCCTCACACCACGCTTTTCAACCATGAACAGGCAAAGCCTGCCCTTTATTCTGTGCGATGTGTTAACGAATAATACAAGAGCACACCCCCTGCTGCGCGCATACAAAAAAGCCGGAGCAGGCTGATCCCCGCTCCGGCTTTTGAAGAAACGCTCTTTTCAGGCTGGTAGGGTTTAGTCTTCCCACCACACGGAAAGCGTGCGCACGCCCTGTGCACCACGCACCAGAACACCCTGAATATCCGCCGTGGCGGAAGGCCCGCTCATCAGCACGCCGTAATTGGCGGTGTGGAATTCGGGGCGGTCCATATAGGCGGTGTGCATGTTTGCGGTCAGATTCTTGGGGGAAAGAATGACCACAATATGCTGCGTAAGATGCGCTGCGGAGTTCAGATTATTCAACTGCGCTTCGCTCAGATAGATGGAGCCCATTTCGGCAATACCGAAAGGTGAGCGCACCACCAGCACATCCACCGAGGCCGCCTGCTGTGGGGAATCCAGATCTTCAATCCGGATTGTGCCTTCAAAATCCGGCACGGCAGAGCAGATCACCTTGGAATCCGGAAAGGTGCGGGCAATAGCCGTTGCCAGCGTATCGTTTTCCTGCCGCTCCAGAACCTGGCCACCAATAATTTGCAGGCTGTTTTCAAAACGCGCCTTGCCCGCATCCATATCCCCCAATTTAGCAACGGGGGGCAGCGGATGGGCGTTGGGGTCTGGGCGGTTATCCCGCAAACGGGCTAGAATGGCATCACGCGAGCTCATGCTTTTTCCCCTTCCTTCTGCTTGTTCAGGCGGTTTTTCTTGTACCAACTGTTGAAGGTGGTTTTGACGGGGTGCGGCAGTTCACGGTGCTTGCCCCACGGGTTCAGCCAGTTATACAGCACAAAACGCGGCATGGTGCTCAGCGCCACTTCCGTGCCGTTAATGGCTGCGCGGTACAGCTTGGGCTGGCCCATAAGCTTACCGGCCATATGCATGATCTCACGTTTTACAAACGGCAGTTCATGATGTTCGGCCAGCACGCGCCGCCATTTATAAAGCTGCTCGTGAATGTTGATCTTGACCGGGCACACATTGGTGCAGCTTCCGTTCATGGTGGAAGCAAACGGCAGCGTGCTGTATTTGCGCTCGTTAAAGGTGGGATCAATAATTGCGCCAATCGGGCCGGAATACACGGCACCGTAGGACAGACCACCGGAACGACGATACACCGGGCAGGTGTTCATACACGCACCGCAGCGGATACACTTCAGCGATGTCCAGAAATCCTGCATGCCAAGGCGGTGGGAACGGCCATTATCCACCAGCACCACATGCATTTCACTGCCCTTTTGCGGGCCACGGAAATGCGTGGTGTACTGCGTAATGGGGGAGCCCAGCGCACTGCGGGAAAGCAGACGGATAAACACACCCATATCCGCCATACGCGGCACAAGGCGTTCGATCCCGATAGTGGCAATATGCAGCCCCGGCACCGTAGCGCTTAGGTCCGCATTGCCTTCATTGGTGCAGACAACGAAGGAGCCTGTTTCTGCCACAACAAAGTTGCCGCCTGTCATGCCCGCATCGGCTGACAGAATAACCGGCCGCGCGGCCAGACGCTGCTGCCATGCCAGAGACTGCGCGCTGTTGTCGTTCGGGTCTGTGTGATAGTGCTCGGCAAAAATCTTGGCCACGTCTGGTATCAGCTTGTGCACGGCTGGCACCACAATGTGGCTGGGCATCTGGTTATCAAGCTGCTGGATACGTTCACCAAGGTCTGTTTCGGTTACCGTAACGCCGCGCGGTTCCAGATATTCGCGCATCTGGCATTCTTCGGTCACCATCGACTTACTTTTGATAAGCGATTTGGCGCCGTGTTTTTCCAGAATTTCGCCAACTATGCGGTTATGTTCCGCACCATCGGCTGCCCAGTGAACGTGAATACCATTCTTTTTGGCGTTGGCCTCAAACTGCTCCAGATATTCGGGCAGGTTGGCCAGCATGTGTTCCTTGATCTGCGAGGCACGGGTGCGCAGTTCCTGCCATTCTGGCAGAATGTGCATCTGCTCATCACGCTTCTGGCGCAGGTCCCACAGGCGTTCGTCATGAAAGCTTTCATGCGCAACGTCTTCAATGAACTCTTCCGCCGCCTTGGCGTGGTTGACTGGTTTGACCTTCATTCCCGTGCTCCATTCAGAATTTCAGCAATGTGAATGAAGCGGATGGGAACCCCGGCCCGTTCCGCACACCCTTGCTGGTGCATCATGCAGGACGTATCGGCAGAAACAATATATTCCGCCCCGGCTTTGTGGTGATCGGTGACCTTATCCACCCCCATTTTGGCGGAAACGGCTTCTTCCGTGACCGAGAAGGTGCCACCAAAACCGCAGCATTCATCAGGCCGTTTGGGGTGGGCAAAGGAAATGCCCTTCACCTTGGAAAGCAGATCCATCGGTTTGGAGAAGAAAGGTTCACCCAGTTCAGACATGCTGGCCGTACGCAGGGCGCGCAGGGTGCCACAACTGTTGTGCAGGCCCACCTTGTGCGGGAATTCTGCCCAAGGGAAATTATCCACCTTCAGCACATCGTGCAGGAATTCTACCAGCTCAAAGGTGTTTTCACGCACATGCCGCACTTCATCCGTTTGCGGAATGGCATCAAAGTTGTCCCGCACATGGTGGGTGCAACTGCCAGATGGCATGACAATGGCATCGTATTTGGCAAAGAGTTTGACAAACAGCGCCTCAGCAGAGGCAGCATCCCGGTTACAGCCTGAATTGGCCATTGGCTGGCCGCAGCAGGTTTGTTCCATAGGGTATTCTACATCCTGGCCCAGCTTTTCCAGCAGTTCCAGCGTGGCAACCCCTGCGTTTGGATAAAACGCATCTATGTAACAGGGAATAAACAACCCGATTTTCATACGCACCCCCGGTTTTTGCAGCCAGACACTCTCAGCCCGCTGCAATCATAATTTCAACAAGCGTGGGGCCATCGGTCGCTAATGCTGCTTCCAGCGTGGGCGCAATATCTGCCGCCCGCGTTACTCTGCTGGAAGGCACCCCCATGGACCGGGCCAGAGCCTGATAGTCTATTTGTGGATCAACAATATCCATGGCGGGATATTTCCCCTCCTGCGCAGAGATATAGTTGTTTTGCTGCCGCATGAAGTTCTTGAGCACGTTGTACTCGCGATTGTTCATCACAACAAAAGTAACGGGCAGCTTTTCGTGTGCGGCTGTCCACAAAGCCTGTGGGGAATACAGGGCTGCCCCATCCCCCACCAGTGAGACAACTCTATCCCGCCCAAGGCCAAGTGAGGCCCCAACAGCCGCAGGCATGCCCCAGCCCAGTGCGCCCCCCCGCAGGAAGGAATACTGTGCAGACCATGCACTTTCTAAAAACAACCGAACATCGGATGAAGTGGCAATGGCCTCATCCACAATGGCAATATCCGGGCCAATGGCACGCACCGTTTCCCACGCTGCAACGCGGGGGGAAATAACGGCATCGGCCGGATGAGCTAGCACCTCGGCCACAGCCTGCGCACGCTGTGCACGGCGGGCTTCTGCCACCTTCTGGCCCGATGCCGCATAGGCAGCACGCTGCGGGGCTGCCGCCTTTTGCAACATGGGCAACAACGCCTGCAAGGATGCGCGAATATCCCCCACCACGGAAAGCGGCGTCCAGAACGTGCGGCCCAGATCCCGCACATCGGAAGACATCTGATATACCGCGCAGGATGGCGGCAGGGCCGGGCCTTCTGTGTACAGAATGGTGATGAGGGATTTACCACCCAATGCGAAAATGGCATCGTAACCGCTCAGCTTTTCCGCAATGCCGGTGGCCTGTGTGGGCAGGTTGCCGCACCACAGCGGATGCGCCGTGGCAAACGGAATGCGCGATGGCCATGATGAGCCATAAACCGGCGCACCCAAGCACTCTGCCACAGCCGCAACTTCATCTGCGGCATCCGAGGCATACACCTCATCCCCCGCAATAATGGCCACCTTGCCGGGGCGCAGGGCTGTAAGAGCCTGCGCCAGTTCTGGCAGCCCGCCCGCCACGGCCTGACGGTTGATATTGGAGGGCTCACCAATATCCACGCTGCTCATTTCTTCCATCACATCCATGGGGAGTGACAGAAACACCGGCCCTGTGGGGGCTGCGGTGGAATCATGAAAAGCGCGGCGTAATAAAACAGGAAGCTGATCTGCATGGGCCACTTCCTGCGCCCATTTTACGGCGGGGCGGGCAATCTGCACCAGATCACCAAACAGAAGTGGATCAGAAATGGTGTGGCGGGAATCCTGCTGCCCGGCCGTAACCACCAATGGGGTTTGGGAAACACTGGCATTGAGCAAATTGCCCATGCCGTGGCCCAAACCACCTGCCGTATGCAGGTTTAAAAAAGCCGGTTTGCGGGCAGCCTGTGCGTAGCCATCTGCCATGGCCACCACGCTGGCTTCCTGAAGGCCCAGTACGTAATGCACGTTGGGCACTTCCAGCAGAGCATCTATCAGCGGCAGTTCCGTAGTACCGGGGTTGCCGAATATGTATTCAACCCCTTCGCTGCGCAGCACTTCCAGCAAAACCGCTGCACCGCGCCGGGTTTTGCCGCCTGCTGTTTCTACAGATGTTACTGCCATTACGCCTGCCCCCTATTCTGCCGTTTTAGCAAATGTGCCACAGCCTGCGCATTGGCACACTGCGCCATTGCCCAACTGTATATACACTTTGCACGACTGAAAGGATTTGTTCATTCCCCTACCCTGATAGACTGGCAGAAATATGCAGGGGAATTCACAATAAGGCAGAGTATGAACATCTGCTTTGCTGGCCCGGATTTCTGTCATGCTGTGCTGCCCTTTCTGGCAGCCTGAACTGCTACGCCGCTTGTTATAACAAAATGAAGCATTTTGCAAAACAGGCGGCGCGCACATCAGCAAAAAAATCTGGCCTGCGTTTTTTGCGCAGCTTTACGCTGCGGCACTCGTTTCACCCAGCTGAGCCAGCGGCTGCATGAGCAGATGGTTGTGGGAGTAATCAACCGGCACGGCAATAACCACCGGGCCTTCTACATCCATGGCCGTACGCAGGGCCTGACGCACTTCGTCTTCCGTGGTGGCGTTAATGCCCGTTGCGCCGCAGGCTTCTGCATATTTTGCAAAATCAATGGGGCCAAAGTTCACGCCGGAACCACGGCCGTATTTCTTCTGCTCCTGCATTTCCACCATGTTGTAGGCTTCATCAATCCAGACCATGTGGATCAGGTTGCACTTCAGGCGCACAGCCGTTTCCAGTTCCATGCTGGACATCATGAACCCACCATCACCAGAGATGGACAGCACTTTCTGCGCCGGGTTCAGCAGGCTTGCGGCAATACCCCACGGCAGACCCACGCCCATTGTCTGCTGACCATTGCTGATAAGCACCTGACGCGCCCGGAAGGACAGCAGATAACGTGCCAGCCAGATATGGAAGGTGCCCATATCCAGGCACAGTGTCATATCTGGGGTTACAAACTGTTCCAGTTCACGCACGATCTGGAGCGGATGCACGGCGTTGTTGCTGGTGCTGCGGGCTTCCAGCAGCGCGGTGGTGCGGGCCTTTTTGTAGCCTTCCAGAACAGCTTCCAGTTCTGAAGCACGGGCCAGCTTGCCTGCATCTTTTGCCAGCACTGTCAGCGTAGGTGCAATTTCACCAATCAGCTCAATAGCCGGAACGTAGGCGTTATCCAGTTCTGCAGGAACGATATCCACGTTGATAATCTTGCGGTCATCATTCACGTTCCACAGCCACGGATCATATTCCACCGGGTTGTAGCCGATAGCCACAACAACATCGGCTTCGTGCAGAAGCTGATCACCATGCTGGTTACGGAACAGGCCAACGCGGCCACCAAAACGGTCCACCAGATCTTCAGAAACCGCACCAGCAGCCTGATAGGTGCCCACAACCGGCACGCCGGTTTCTTTTACAAAAGCGCGCACGCCATCTGCCACATCCGGGCGGCTGGCCAGCATACCCAGCAGAACCACGGGGCGCTTGGCATTTTTCAGCATGGTTGCGGCTTCTGCAATCACATCAGCCGGGGCACCGCCAACGCGTGGCAGCGGACGGCCAGCCAGAACCGGAGCATGTGCTGGCATGGAAAGCACATCCATAGGCGTGCTTACAAAAGCAGCACCGGGGCGGCCACCTTCTGCAAAGCGGAAAGCGTTGGCCATGACTTCAGAAATCGCAACCGGGGTTGTCAGCTCAACACTGTATTTGGTGATGGGCTTGAACAGGTTGACCGTATCCATGGTCTGGTGCGTCAGCTTCAGGCGGTCTGCCAGCTTTACGGCGCCACCAATGGCCAGCACCGGGTCGCCTTCGGAATTGGCGGTGGCAAGGCCGGTTACAAAGTTGGAGGCACCGGGGCCGGATGTGGCAATGCACACGCCTGCCTTGCCTGTAAGACGGCCAAGGCCGCCTGCAATAAAGGCTGCGTTCTGTTCATGCCGCGTAACAACGGTGGTGATGGAGGAATCCACCAGCGCATCAAACAGACGGTCTACCTTAGCACCCGGAATACCGAACACGTGCTTGACGCCGTGGGCTTCCAGATTTTTGACAATAAGCTCCGCACCGCACTGAGCGGCGTTGTCTGCCGGATTGGTCATTTCAGTTCTGTCCTGCAAAAACTGGGCTGCCAGAAAGCTGTTTTTTAGCAACCCCGTTAAAAATGTTCAGCGAATGGAGGCTCAGCCGCCTTCAGCAATACGGATGGCTTCGCTCAGGCTTTCGGGGTTCAGATCAGCCTTGGCGAACTGTTCCGTACGGGGCAGCTGAATTTCCAGATCGGAAATGGAAGCCACTTCCAGCTTGCCGCGCACAAGGCGATATTCCGTAACATGCCCGCCACGTTTGCTATCTTCAGAAAGGAAGTGCAGGTGGTAGCCCGCAACATTCACGCCCTGCATGTAAACCGGGGTGCGGAAGCCGATCATGGTGCCCATAACGTTTTCCATGGTGCAGGTGGGCTGCTTTTTCACCACTTCCAGCATGTGCGGATACGGCTTGCACTGGCAGAACACCGTGCGAGTATCAACGCGCTGGAATTCACCCGTAAAGCGCACGGCACCAAACAGGTTGGGGTTACCTAGCAGGCTGTCCACCAGCTCTTCAAACGTTTCCTTGGTTTTGGGGGAATCGATGGTAACCGTTTTTTCCGGTTCAAAATAAGTTACGCAGGCAAACGGCGTTTTAAGAGAACCGGGCACTTCTGCGGCCAGACCTTCTGCACGGAACTGGCGCACAACGCCGTCCGTCACAATCATTTCGCCATCAAGGGCGTTGAATGTGCCAAGGCCGAAGTTACCGTGCTGGAGCAGTTCATCCAGCGTGGTTTCACCATCGTACACCGCATCCAGCAGGGCAGCCATGGTGGAGGTCTGGTACAAACGGTTTGCAACAGGCTTTTTCAGCACGCCGTTGCCAAGGGCAGAAGAGCGGACATCCATGTCCATCACCGACTGTTTTTTCATGCTGCAATACTCCCACAAACGCATGGTGGTTTAAGTTCGTTTCGCACGCACGTTATAACAGTGGAAACCAGTCTTCCAATATATATTGAACACGTTATCCATATGTATTACATATACCATATGGATATCAGGCACCTGCGCTACTTCGTGACCGTTGCTGAACATGGCAGCATTACCCATGCCGCAGAGGCACTGGGTATTGAGCAGCCCCCTCTCAGCCAGCAAATCCGCCAGCTTGAGCGCAATCTGGGCGTGACGCTGTTTGAGCGGCAGACTCGCGGCATGAAGCTGACAGAAATTGGCGAAGTGCTTTTGCCCCGCGCCCGCACCATTCTGGATTTGCAGGCACAATTCCTTTCCACGGCAGAAGGTCTGGCGCGGGGGGAAAGAGGACATATTCGCGTAGGGCTGGCCGGGGCTGTGCCGCTGTTGCCGGTTATTCCGCTCACCATCCGCCGGTTTCGGGAAATGGCGCCCGATGTCACGCTTTCTCTGGAAGAAAGCAACACCCCCGCCCTTTGCGCGGCATTGCACGAACCCAGCGTGGATATTGCCATTATCCGCCCGCCGTTTACCGATCCCTCACGCCTCTCGGTTTTTCACTTGCTGGATGAACCCACGGTTATCGCCCTGCCCCGTGGCCACAGGCTGGCCAAGGAACCGATCATCAGTTTGGATATGGTGGCGGATGACCCGCTGATTATCTTCCCGCGTGAACTGGGGCCGGGCTTTCATGATGCCATACTCTCGGCCTATCAGCTTGCGGGCGTTACCCCCACAATGGGCCAGCAGGCTCCGCAAATTGCGGGCACCGTGCCTTTGGTGGCGGCGGGGCTTGGGGTTTCTGTTGTGCCGCGCTCGCTCAGCCAGATTCATGCTGGCGGGGTGACGTTTCATGCCATTAGTGAGCCCGCACCCCGCGCCACACTGGCTGTTGCCATCCGCACCGGGCAGAACATGCCGCTGGTTACGCGATTTGTAACGGTGTTGCGCACGGCCTGCCGCAAGTGGGAGCAGCGCCAGCATGACACCGCCCCCTTTGCAGATTCGGAAAACCTCTAACCGCCTCAGCCCTGCTGCGGGCGATACGGCACAGAAGCCCGTGGCACGCCATCTTCTATGGGCATATCCGCATGGCGAGACCACTCGTTCCATGATCCCATATAGATGCGCAGCTTGGTAAACCCAGCAGAAGCCAGCGCCACATAGGTGTTGGCAGCGCGTGCACCTTTGAAGCAGTAGATAATGATATCATCATCCGGGTACAGGTTCCGTGTGGCTGCCAGAGCCCGAATTTCTTCTGGCGTTTTAAAGCGTGCTTCCTGATCCTGCGTGTGCATGAAGCTATACCACTCAATCCACACAGCACCGGGAATGCGCCCTTTGCGCGGCGCAAAATCCACCCCGTAAGGTGATGAGCTTTCACCCAACCATTCCACCTTGTCGCGGTTATCCAGCAGCTTGATGGACGGGTTGGTAAGGGCCGCAAACACATCTTCCCGCGTGGCCATCAGCGCGTGGTTGATAGAGAGCGGAAACTGCGTGGGCGCTGGGTGCGTGATATCCTGCGTCAGCGTGCCGCCAGAGGCCTGCCACGCCCGCAGCCCGCCATCCAGAATACCTACCTTGGGGTACCCCAGATACTGCAAGATCCAGTATCCGCGGCAGGAAGCGCCATAACGTGTATGCAGGGCATCTTCATACACAACCGCTGTTTTGCTGCCATCTAGACCATATTGCGCAAACAGCGATGAAAACTTCTGCTGCAGGCTGGCCAGCCCGCTTTCTGATGTTTCTGCCAGATAGGTAAAAATATCCGGCATGTTCACGGCACCGGGAATATGCCCTTTGGCAAAATCTTCTTCCGAACGCACATCTATTAAAACTGCACTGCCATTCTGCTGCAACTGCCGCAGGGCATCCGGAGTGTAGAGAACGTCTGTCATGTATCTTCAGTCCGGTCTGTTCAGGAAAGGCCGGACGCTATCAGGTCTGCACCCATGCAGGCAGACCCTGTGGTTCACTGCCGCCATGCCATAAAAGCAGCCAGCAGCTCCTTACGGCCGCCCGGAACGATGATACGGATGCCCTGCCGCAATGGCCTGCGCGCGGTAGATTTGCTCTACCAACATAATCCGCACCAGCATATGCGGCCATGTGAGTGTGCCAAAGGACATGGAGGCATCGGCCCGCTGGATAACCGAGGCATCCAGCCCCTCCGCCCCGCCAATAACAAAGCAGGGGGTGCGGCCAGCCGTGAGCCAGCCTTGCACGGCGTTGGAAAACTCCGGGCTGCTAAAATTGCGCCCGGCTTCATCCAGCACCACAACGTGGCTTTGCGCGGGGCAGGCTGCCAGAATGGCTTGTGCCTCGCGCCGTTTGATTTCATCCGGGCTGCCGCGCCCATCTGGCAGCTCTATAATCTCCAGCTTGGGGCGCAGGCGCTTGAGGTACCGTTCCACCAGCGCCCGCTCGGATTTATCCTTCATACGCCCAATGGCCACCAGCCTCATGCCGGTGTGCCCATACGCACTGAAAAATCAGGGAACAACATCATGAACCAGTGGATTACAGGCGGGTCACGTTACCTTCTGCGCCTTCATCCAGTTCCTTGCCCCACATTTTTTCCAGACCATACAGCGTGCGTGCTTCCGGCTTGAACAGATGCACCACAATATCGCCCGTATCCAGCAGCACCCAGTCGGATCCGTTGGCGCCTTCCACCATTACGCGCTTAATGCCGATATCACGCAGCTTGCGTTCAATATGCTGCGCCATGGCGGAAATCTGACGGTCTGCCAGACCTGTGGCAATCACCATCCGATCTGCAAATGAGGCACGGCCAGCAAGGTCGATCACCACAATATCTTCGGCCTTGTCGTCTTCAAGGCTGGCGGTGATGAGCGCCAGAGATTGCTCCAGCATATCCGGGGCCACGGCTTCGCGCTTGGTGGTGGCCTTGGGGCCAGCCGTAGCGGCTTTTTTACGCACGGAACCGGGGGCAGCAGCGCCGGCTGTGGTGGCACGCACAGGTGCGGCCCGCCCTTTGGTGGACGTGGTGGCCGTGCGGGAACGTGCTGATGTTTCGGCGGGGGGCTTGGTAGGAATGACCGTTCTCCTGATCTTTAAAGCGTATCGGGGGTATGGGGTTGGCCTGCAGCGGCATTGAATCCGCCCTGCTGACGAATAGCTGTTGCAGATATACTGTTTTGTGCCCCCGGAAGAAAAGCCCACACGGGGGGAGAAAGTTCCGCAAGGGCATGTGCGCGCCATGCTGGCACCCGCCAGCGGGCCAGATACCGTCCGGCAAGCCCATGCAAGGCCCGCGCATTTTGCCCCGGACGGGGGAAAACCGCCACTGGTACGCTGTGCACAAGCTGCCGCCAGTTTTTCCAGCGCGGCAGGGTGGCCAGACCATCTGCACCCATCAGCCACACAAACCGCGCGCGCGGAAAACGCGTTTGCAGCACCCGCACTGTATCCACCGTATAACGTGTACCGATTCGGCTTTCGATATCCGTGGCAATAATGCGCCGCCCATCTGCCAGTTGGCGGGCCGTGGCCAAGCGTGCAGGCAAGGCCGCCATATCTGAGCGCCCGGCTTTAAGCGGGTTACCGGGTGAAACCATAAGCCACACCTGGTCCAACCCCAACACCGCCAGCGCACGCCGCGCAATGGCCTGATGCCCTTTATGGCCGGGATTAAAAGACCCACCCAAAAGCCCGATACGCAGGCATCTGTTATCCCCCCAGGTGGGAATAACAGTGCCACGCGCACTGGGCTTTGCAGCCGAATGTGGTTGGAAAGTTACCGGCACCTACGCGCCCCGTGCAATCGGCTGCATGGCCGCAAAATTCAGGGACGCACCTGCCCGGTGCCAATCACTTCGTAACGGAAGGTGGTCAACTGCTCCACGCCCACCGGGCCACGCGCATGGAAGCGGCCAGTGGCGATGCCAATTTCCGCACCAAAGCCGAACTCACCACCATCACAGAACTGGGTAGAGGCATTCCACATCACCACAGCGCTGGAAACACCGTTCATGAACCGTATGGCCATGTTTTCATCTGCCGTCACAATGGCTTCTGTGTGAGAGGAACCATACTGTGCGATATGGTCCAGCGCTTCATCCACACCATCCACCACGGCAATGTTCAGAACCGCATCAAGCCATTCTGTGGCAAAGTCTTTTGC
This sequence comes from Acetobacter pasteurianus, assembly GCF_009914215.2. NCBI lineage: Bacteria > Pseudomonadati > Pseudomonadota > Alphaproteobacteria > Acetobacterales > Acetobacteraceae > Acetobacter > Acetobacter pasteurianus. The sequence continues at coordinate 849,998 of NZ_CP039846.2, forward strand.
TGTTGCAGCGGGCAGATCGGGCACAATGGTGCGTGCGGCGGCATCGGCCTTAAAGGTGCAGCCTTTTTCTGCCAGATCCGCCACAATTTGCGGCAGCAGCGCAGAGGCAATGGCGGCATCCATCAGCAGCGTTTCGGTAGAACCGCAAATACCGGTGCGGCGCATTTTGGCGTTGAGCACAATGCGGCGCGCCATGGCAAAATCTGCCGCAGAATGAATATAGGTGTGGCACAGCCCTTCAGCATGAGCCAGCACAGGCACGCGGGCCTCACGCTGCACACGTTCGACCAATGAACGCCCACCACGCGGAATGATCAGATCAATCAGCCCAGAAGCCGTGAGCATTTCCGCCACATGGGCGCGGTTGGCATCTGGGGCAATCAGCACGGCATCTTCTGGCAAACCGGCAGAGCGCAGCCCGGCCTGCATGGCGGCATGAATGGCACGTGCGCTGTTCAGGCTTTCCGATCCCCCACGCAGCAGCACGGCATTGCCGGATTTAATGCACAACCCGGCAGCATCCGCCCCCACATTGGGCCGACTTTCATAAATCATGCCGATAACACCCACGGGGGTAGCAACACGGCGAATGCGCAGGCCGTTAGGGCGTGTCCATTCCTCCAGCACACGGCCTACGGGGTCTGGCAGATCTGCAATTTCTTCCAGACCACGGGCCATGGCTTCCACCCGTTCGGGCGTGAGGGTAAGCCGATCACGGAACGCATCGTTAGCGGTGGAAGCGGCAAGATCCTGCGCATTGGCTTCCAGAATGGCTGGAGTAGCCTCACGCAAAGCCGCAGCAGCGGCCCACAGGGCTTTATCCCGCGTGGCGGAAGAACTTTGCGCCAGTGTGCGGGCCGCCAGCCGAGCACGATGGGCCAAAGCGGCCATTGCCCCCTGCCCCTGTGCCTGCGCTGGAACATCCTGCACGGGATTGGCCGAAGCCGTTGTAACCCCTTGCAGCTTACTCTCACCCTCCGCGTTCATAACGGCGTTCCTATCTCCATCTTTCTGTCTGGCCTGCCGGTGGTGGCAGGCCATCAAGCTGTCATTTGTGATTGTGTGTGGCTGTTAGACGTTAAAGCGGAACAGCAGCACATCACCATCCTGCACCACGTAATCTCGCCCTTCAATACGCAGGCGGCCTGCTTCCTTGGCGCCGGCTTCCCCACCATACTGAACGTAATCATCATACGCGACAGTTTCACATGCAATGAAGCCGCGTTCAAAATCATTGTGAATAACGGCAGCGGCCTGCGGGGCCTTGGTGCCTGCGGTAATTGTCCAGGCGCGGGCTTCCTTGGGGCCTACGGTAAAGTAGGTGCACAGGCCCAAAAGTTTGTAACCAGCGGCAATAACCCTATCCAGCCCACTATCATTCAGGCCCAGACCTTCCAGAAATTCGCGCCGTTCTTCATTTTCAAGCTGACTGACTTCGGCTTCAATCGCGGCAGACACAATAACGGCAGCAGCACCTTCCGCCGCAGCCTTGGCCTGCACCTGCTCCGAGAACTTGTTGCCAGTTGCAGCCGAGTCTTCATCCACGTTGCACACATACAGCACCGGCTTGGTGGTGAGCAGTTGCAGGCGGCGCACGGCTTCTTCTTCCCCTGCCGGAATGGCGGTGCGGGCTGGGCGGCCTTCACGCAGTGCTTCCATCAGCGGCGCCATAACGGCAAGCTGGGCTGTGGCTTCGGCATCCCGGTTGCGGGCGCGCTTTTCCAGATTGGGCAGACGCTTTTCCAGCGAATCCAGATCCGCTAGCATCAGCTCCGTTTCAATAATGTCGGCATCACGCACGGGATCCACGCCGCCTTCAACGTGGGTGATGTCATCATCTTCAAAGCAGCGCAGCACATGGATAATGGCGTCCACTTCACGGATGTTGGCCAAAAACTGGTTGCCCAGCCCTTCACCCTTGGAGGCACCGCGCACAAGGCCGGCAATATCTACAAACTCAAGGCTGGTGGGCACTTCGCGCTGCGATTTGCCAATTTCCACCAGCTTGTCCAGCCGGGGGTCTGGCACAGCCACGCGGCCTGTATTGGGCTCGATCGTGCAGAACGGATAGTTGGCTGCCTGCGCCGTGGCCGTGGCCGTAAGCGCGTTGAACAGCGTGGATTTACCCACATTGGGTAGCCCGACAATACCGCAGTTAAAACCCATCAGCCCTTGCTCCCTTCCGGCAGTGCAACCTTTGTCATGAACTGGTCTGCCCGCCCATCTGCCAACAGGGGGGCGGCATCGGCCATGCGATCAAGCAGCCGTTCCAGCCATTCCTGCCGGTCTGTTTCCGTAAAATTGCCCAGCACCCAGCCGTGCACCCGTTCCTTGGCGCCGGGGTGGCCAATGCCTATGCGCACACGCCAATATTCTGGCGTGCCCAACATTTTATCTGTAGAGCGCAAACCGTTATGCCCCGCGGCCCCTCCCCCACGCTTTATGCGCAGGCGGCCCGGTGCCAGATCCAGCTCATCATGAAAAACGGTAATATTTTCGGGTGCAATTTTATAAAAAGCGGCGGCTTCCTGCACGCTTTCACCCGATTTGTTCATGTAGGTCATGGGCAGCAGCAGCAGAACTTTCTGCCCGCCTATGCGGCCTTCTGCAACCTCGCCCTTAAAACGGTTGCGCCATGGCGTGAACCCGTACTTACGGGCAATGGCTTCCACCGCCATAAAGCCAACATTGTGCCGGTGCCGACGCATGGAGGATTCGGGATTGCCCAACCCGACCCAGAGCAGCATTGCTGATTCCACCTAACGTTATGAACAGCACAGGGGGCACGCGCATCTGCACGCACCCCCATGCCTGATAAACAACCCGAATAAACCGGCTTCCGATCAGGAAGCGGCTTCTTCCGTAGCTTCTGCTGCGCCTTCGGTGGTGTCCACGCTAGGTGCTGCAATGGAAGCCACAACAAAGTTTTCTTCGTGGGTCAGCGGGGTTACGCCTTCGGTGCCCTGCACATCTTCCCAACGCACGTTGTCCGCAATGTCCAGCTTGGACAGGTCAACCGTGAAGAATTCAGGAATGTTGTCTGCCGGCACGTCCACTTCAATGGTGTGGCGCACAACGTTCAGCACACCGCCGCGCTTGATGCCGGGGCATGTTTCTTCGTTTTCGAAGTGAACAGACACTTCAACATGCACGCGAGAACCAGCGGCCAGACGCAGGAAGTCAACGTGAACAGGGGAATCCTTCACTGGGTGCAGCTGCACGTCACGCACCAGAGCGCGTTCTGCCTTGCCGTCAACCTTGATTTCATACACGCGAGAGCGCCAGCCAGATGTCTGAATGCCCTTAACGATAATGCGGGGGTCGATAGCAATAAGGGTGGGTTCCTGCTTGCCGCCGTAGATAACGCCGGGAACAAGCCCTGCACGCCTCGTTGCCCGCGCTGCCCCCTTACCAGCCTTCGCGCGCGCCGAAGCTTCGATAGATGTAATCTTGGACACGTTGACTTCTCCATAAAAAACTTAATCACGCAGGCCTCCAGGGGTGCCCACGCAGTGGCAGCGCCTTACAGCAAAAGCTGTGCAGGAGCAAGGTATAGCTTGCGCTACAAGGCGGCCTTTGGCACCTGTTGCCCCACAAGCCCCTGCCGGAGAAGCCGCTTATGCCCCTGCCGCAAACCACCACGCCCCCGCAACAGTTTGGCAGTGATAACTATGCCGGCCTGTGCCCGCAGGCGCTGGAAGCCATAAGCCGCGCGGCCAAGGGGTCTACCCCCGCATATGGGGATGATGCCTGGACACGCCTTGCCGCCAAGGCTGTGGCGGATGTGTTTGAAACGTCTGATGCCGCAGTGTTTTTTGTGCTCACCGGCACCGCAGCCAATGCGCTGGCGCTGGCAACATTGTGCCCACCTTATTGCAGCATTATTGCCTCGGAAGTGGCACATGCCGAAACATCCGAACGCGGCGCACCAGAATTTTTTACCGGCGGCGCCAAATTGATAACGCCCCCCACCCCAGATGGTAAGCTTACGCCAGAAGCCATAAAACTGGCCGCCCGCCGCGCCAGCAGCCCGCGGGCTTCCACCCCCGCAGTGGTAACCATTACGCAACCCACAGAAAACGGGCTTGTGTATTCGGTGGATGAGATTCGGGCCATTGCCAATGCCTGCCATGATCACGGCTTGCGGCTGCACATGGATGGCGCACGCTTTGCTAACGCCGTTGCCACATTGGGCTGCACACCTGCGGCCATGACATGGCAATCCGGCGTGGATGCCCTGAGCTTTGGTGGCACCAAAAACGGCATGGCCATGGGGGAAGCCGTGGTGTTTTTTAAACGCAGCATGGCCCAGGGTTTTGCCGAACGCGCCAGACAGAGCGGGCAAACAGCCTCTAAAATGCGTTTTCTCTCCGCCCCGTGGCTGGCCATGATCCACAGTGGCGCATGGCTGGATAACGCACGCCACGCCAATGCCAGCGCACGCCAATTTGCACAGGCGGTAGAGGATATTCCCTCCATCAAACTGGCATGGCCCGTGCAATCCAACGCCGTGTTTTTGCTGATGCCCGAACCTGTAATGAACGAATTGCGGGCCCGTGGCTGGCGCTTTTACACGTTTTTTGGGGGTATCTGCCGCTTTATGTTTGCGTGGGATGCACGGCCAGAAGCCATTGCCGCTCTGGCAGCAGATTTACGCAGCTGCGTGCGCGGGCAAGGTGCCTTATAAGACGTAAGATATACAGTGTGGCCTTGACATAAGCGCTGCTCCCCTGCTTCCTCCGGGCACAACGGAATCATTGCCAAAAACCGCCCCTGCTGCAACGCCGGGCCAGATTTCAGGACAAGACCATGCATCCTTACCGTTCCCACAGCTGTTCGGCCCTTCGCGCCAGCGATGCCGGCACCACCGCGCGCCTGTCCGGCTGGGTGCATAGCAAGCGGGACCACGGCGGGCTGCTGTTTATTGACCTGCGCGATGAAACAGGCCTGACACAGATTGTTATTCCCGCCGGTTCTCCCGTTATGGAAACCGCCGAGCACCTGCGCGTGGAAAGCGTGATAACCGTAACCGGTGACGTGGTGCTGCGTGATGAAACCACCCGCAACCCGGACCTTGCCACGGGTGATATTGAACTGCGCGCGCGTGAACTGATTGTGCAGTCCTCCGCCGCTGTGCTGCCGCTTCAGGTTGCCGGGCAGGAACATTATTCTGACGAGCTGCGCCTGCGGTACCGCTATATCGATCTGCGGCGCGAACAGGTGCACGCCAACATCCGCCTGCGCTCCGCCATTATTGCCAGCATGCGCCGCCGCATGACGGATCTGGGCTTTACCGAGTTCCAGACCCCTATCCTAACAGCCTCCTCCCCCGAAGGTGCGCGTGACTTCCTAGTGCCTTCTCGCACCCATGCTGGTAAGTTTTACGCCCTGCCGCAGGCCCCGCAGCAGTTCAAGCAGCTTGCCATGGTGGCCGGGTTTGACCGCTACTTCCAGATTGCTCCGTGCTTCCGTGATGAAGCCTCCCGCGCGGACCGTTCCCCCGGTGAGTTCTACCAGCTCGACTTTGAAATGGCCTTTGCCACGCAGGACGAAATTTTTGCCGTTCTGGAAGAAGTAATGTCTGGCCTGTTTACGGAATTCGGCAAGGGCCGTGCCGTGAGCACCGCGCCGTTTGAGCGTATCCCCTACGCCCGCGCCATGAAGGTATATGGTTCTGATAAGCCAGACCTGCGCAACCCGCTGCTGATTACAGATGTAACGGAAGATTTTGCCGGTTCCGGCTTTGGCCTGTTTGCCCGCATTGCTGCCGATGGTGGCGAAGTACGCGCCATTCCGGCCCCCGGTGCTGGTGGCCGCCCCCGCTCCTTCTATGACAAGCTGAACGCCTGGGCGCGTGAAAACGGGGCTGGCGGTCTGGGTTACATCACCTTTGCAGAAGAAGGTGGCCAAGGCCCGATTGCCAAGAACCTTGAAGCCGACCGAGTGGAAGCCATTCGCACCAAGCTGGGGCTGAACCCCGGTGATGCCGTGTTCTTTGCCGCTGGCAAGGGGCATGATGTAGCCAAGTTCTCTGGCCTTGTGCGCACACGCATTGCCGAAGAGCTGGATCTGATTGAAAAGGATGCCTTCCGTTTCTGCTGGATCACGGACTTCCCGATGTATGAGCTGAATGAAGAAACGGGGCTGATTGACTTCTCGCACAACCCGTTCTCCATGCCACAGGGCGGTCTGGAAGCGCTGAACACCAAGAACCCGCTGGATATTCTGGCTTACCAGTATGACATTGTGTGTAACGGCATTGAGCTTTCCTCCGGCGCTATCCGTAACCACCTGCCGGATGTGATGATCCGCGCCTTTGAAATTGCTGGTTACCCGGAAAGCGAAGTGGAAGCCCGCTTTGGCGGTATGCTCAACGCCTTCCGCTACGGTGCGCCGCCGCATGGTGGGTCCGCCCCGGGTGTGGACCGTATTGTGATGCTGCTGGCAGATGAGCCGAACATCCGTGAAGTGATTCTGTTCCCGCTGAACCAGCAGGGCGAAGACCTGATGATGGGCGCCCCGGCCCCTGTTCCGCCGGAACGCCTGAAGGAACTCTCCCTGGCGCTGAACCTGAAACCCGCTGTCAAGAAAGACTGATCGGGCTTTCACATATGCATGTAAAAGGGCCACACCATGGCCCTTTTGGCATCCGGGTGGTTGCAAGACCGCGCCGGATGTTTTTTTGTACCGGGTATGAGACGTTCACGCCGCCTGCCACTTCCCCTACCCCTTGCCCGAGGTTTTTGCTTTACGCCGGGGCATAGCGCCCGTGCGGCAAGCAGGGCCGTTGCATCTGTGCTGCTGGGTAGCGTGGCCGCCCTGCCCTTACACATGGCTCATGCACAAACAGCCGGTGCTGTGGTGCCTTCCGGCACTGTAACGCAAAGCGCAACACCGGCCGAGACACGCCCCAGTGTAACACCCGACACTGCGCATTCTTTTTCCGAAACAGATATCAACCAGATTGCCTCGCAACGCGCGGAGTATGATCTCACCCTCACCGAAGCTTCTGGCGGCAAAACATTATCGGCCACGGGCACCATGCTTTACAGCGTGCGGCACGGGTGCAGCGGATGGTCCACCCAACAGCGGCTGGATATTCAAAGTGTAACCCGCCAGAACGGCGTAGAACATCTGGTATCTGACTATTCCACGTTTGAAAGTGCAGATGGGCACAACCTGATCTTTCGGACCATGGAAACATCCAACGGCAAATTGCTACAGAACCTGCGGGGGGAAGCCACGCTACACCCGGATGGTTCTGGCACAGCGCATTATGAAAAACCTTTAGCCAAAACACTTACGCTTCCGGCTGGCACGCTATTTCCCATCCAGCATACCGTTTCCATTCTGGATGCCGCCCGAAGCGGAAAAACCGAGATTTCATCTCCTATCTTTGATGGCACATCACCAGATGGCGCAGCAGATACGTACATAACCCTTTTAGGCTGGGGCAATACATCACCCACCACAGATTTTGCCGCCCTGAACACTTTGCAATCTGGCCGAGTGCATGTGGCCTTTTTTTCACGCACACCACCGAACATGATGCCGGAATATGAAATTGGCATGCGGTATTTTGCCAATGGCGTTTCTGACAATCTGACACTGGATTTTGGAGATTTCCGCATGAAGGGCACATTGCATACACTGGATCTGCCCAAGCCAGAAACATGCCACGCAAAACCACACCAGAAGAAAAATTAAACTGCACAAATAAAAAATGGCAGGAAAAACCTGCCATTTTCTTACATACCTATATGTATGTGTGAAATTAGTGCGAAAGTGCACCACCAGACTGATGGGCCGAACGCAGAACCGTAACCAGATTTTGCAAATCCTGCGGGTTGGATTTGAGAATAGCCACATTGGCAGGTTCGGGCTGCGGCATCTTGGTATTGCCGGGGTTGGCAGGCACGTTCATCAGGCTACCCGTTAAGCCCACACAGGTCAGGCTCATCACAAAATCATGCGCTGAAAAGCCATTCTTTTGCAAAATTGGGTCCAAACCCGGCACCTGCTGCACAAGGGCAATCTGCTGGTCCAGAGACATGCCAAAGCGTGAGGGCGGCTGAATGCCTGCGGCCTGAATTTCCTTCAGGGCTGTGGTCAAGCGCGGCAACACGTTTGGGGCCAGATGATAATGCAGCGCGGTTTCCATATCATGCTGCAAAGTGGCTACCTGTTCTGGCGTTAAATTGGGCGCGCCATTGCCACCGGTAGAAACCGTTTGCGCCTGTGCCGCTGTGCCAGCCACAACCGCCGCAGCCCCCATAACGCCCAGCAGAGCAGAGCGGAAGGAAAGTTTTAGAGTATGTCTCATGCTTCTATCACCCATTCACCTTTGCGCATCAATGCCACGCGTTCACCTTTGGCATCCACGCCGTCCACATCAATTTCCCCAGAACCAATCATCCAGTCTATATGGATCATGCTGCTATTGGCCCCGCGTGCGGCCAATGCGGCCTCATCCAACCCAGCCGTATCACGCATGCATTTGGTGTAAGATTGCCCCAATGCGATATGGCTGGCGGCGTTTTCATCAAACAATGTGTTCTGGAACAAAATACCGCTGCGCGAAATGGGGGAAGAGTTAGGCACCAAGGCCACTTCCCCCAAACGGCGCGCGCCTTCATCCGTATCCAGCACGCGGGCCAGCACATCCTCGCCTTTGCTGGCGTGCATTTCCACAATGCGTCCGGCTTCAAACCTGACGCGAATATCCTCGATCAACGTGCCCTGATGAGAAAGCGGCTTGGTGGCTGCTACCGTGCCATCCACCTTAAGGCGATGCGGTGTTGTAAACACTTCCTCGGTGGGGATGTTGGGGTTGCACACAATGCCGTTTCCGGCTTTTTCCGCACCGGCTGCCCATTCGTGCCCATCTGCCAACCCTACCATCAGGTCTGTGCCGGGGCCTTTAAAATGCAGCGCGCTGTAACGGGCATCGTTCAAAAATGCAGCGCGACGATGCAGCACGGCATTATGGGCCTCCCAATCCGCTACCGGGTTTTCCCCCGTAATGCGCGAGACAGAAAAAATGGCCTGCCACAGTTTTTCTACCGCCTGATCAACCGGCAGATCAGGAAACACCTGTGCTGCCCAAGCTGGAGAAGCCGCAGCCACAATGCACCAGTTCACATCAAAATTGGTGATAATTTCCATGGCAGGCCGGTTCACGCGGGAATTGGCCCTGCTGGCGCGGGAAATATGTTCCGGGTTCTGCCCTGCCAGCAATGCCGGGTTAGACCCCGTAATGGCCATACGCGCGGCACCGTTGCGGAAAGCTTCTGTCATTCCGCCAGCAAGCCAGCCTGCTGCGGTATCAAACGTATCTTCCGCCGCGTATTTGTAACGGGCCAGCGTGGTTTCCTCATCCGAATAAAACGTGCTGACGAGTGAGGCCCCGGCCTTGTACGCATGTTCCGTAATGCGGCGCACCAACGGGACGGCATGGAGGGGAGCCGTAATAATGACCTGTTGGCCGTGGGCCACGTTCAGGCCCGTACGTGCTGCCACTTCACCCAGCCTGTCCAGCATGGTGGCAAATTCGGCAGATGCCAGATAACCGCCTGCGGCACCCTGCGTGTTCTGTAAGGCCATAATATGCATGTTTCCCTTAACTTTGCTGCACAGCACGCCCAATTTTTCAATGTGGCAGGCATGATGTGCAGAACTCAAACACCTTTATGTGTATCGGATACCGAACGGGGCTTGGCGTCAATACACATGGGCGGAAAGCTGCTTTCCGTTATGTGCCGGTTAGCTTTGCACCAGGTTGGTTGGCAAAGGCTCGGGCAGCAAGCTTGCAGGCAAATAGAGCGGATGGCACGGGCGGCCTGTTTTGCTTAACCGCAATGCATCCACCGTAATGCCGTGTTGCTGGAGCATGTGCACCACCTCTGGCCCACGGGCCAGCAGGGCCTTGTGGTGCGGCGTGCCATAGGCTGCAATCACCTTGTTGGCTTCCTGCGCCATTTCCAGCAGGGCTTTATCATTTTCCGGCCCTACCGGGTCTGGCGTTTCCAGCAGCCGAAGCTGATCCGTGCACCGATACGCAAAGGTATTGCCCACCAGAATACCGCCATACCCCCATGCACGGGCATAGCGCTGGCATTTGGCCACGGTGCGGTCATCCCCATATTCGGTGGCAACGGATGGGTTCATCATCAGCCACATCACCAGCGGGCGTGATGGATTCCATACCCGTTTGAGCTTATAGCGGTAGCATTTGTCTGGCCCGCCATAGGTGGCGGTGCTCACAACATCTTCTGAAAGTTTTAGGGGGCGGGCCGTGCCCACATTGTGCCCTTCAAACAGATCTTCCATTACACTCCCGCTGGCAGAACATGGCAAAACAGACCCAAGTTTTAGGCTGTGTTTTGCTCTGGCACAAATCTGCCTGCCAGCGGGTGTATAATCTGCCTAGTGTGCAGCACGCCACGCCTTGGTGGTGGTGGCAATAACCTGCTGCTGGTTCTGCTTTATTTTGTCTATATCATAGCCAAGAGCAGCACTCTGCTGGGGTGTCATGTATCCCCACTGCACCAGAGACTGCGCCAGAGTTTGCGGAAACGGCACGGTTTTTACAAACTGCTTGGGGCAGGATGCGCCATCCTTGTTCTGGGGCCATGCGGCTTTATCCAGCGCGCACCATGTTTCTGCAAAATCAGAGTGCGTATCATACCGCGCCATCATGTAGCGCCAGCCTGCATTCAGTTCCCCAATATTCGCACTGGTGGCTACATAGGCGGCCAGATAGCCGTTTACTTCCGTTACACCCGTTTTGCGCCACTGTGCAGAATCCTGCGCAAGCTGGTTACGCAAATAGGCTGCAAACCGCGGCTGCGCCGTAACATTCTGCAACTGGCCATCCTGATACTGATACAGCACCACCGGCATGGCCGACCCTGCGTGAGAGGCAAAGGCGTAATCAAACCGCTCATCCGTATATACAAGCTGGCGGGTGCCATCTCGCGCAATATCCTGCACAATGGGCTCGCCTCCGCCATTTTGTGCAGGTAGGGAGAGCACACGCCATTGGCCTTGCGGGGCGGCCTCTACAATAGCGGCAGCCTGGCAACAATGTGCCCCACCTGTGTAGCCCGAAACCACAACCTGCGGCAGGGCATTCTTCTGCCCATTTGGCGCAAGCTGGTACAGGGAAAGGTGCAAATCCATCAACCCGCCGCTATCTTCCGCCATCAGGCTGCCGAGGGTTTGGATAAATACGGGGTGTTCTGGTGCGTGCACTTCCAGAGTGGCCACACGGCATGTTTGCCCGGCTGTTGGGTTTTCATCTTTCCCCAAAAGCAGGCTGTTGGCGGGGCATGGCTGGTTGTCCGCCACCTTTACAGCCGCTTGCAGGCCCAACGCAGAGAGATTGACCGGTTGGGCTTTTGCGTGCAGGTCATCCCCCTGCACCTGCGCGGTGGCCAGCGGCGGCACCGGGCGCGGTGGCACATTGCGCGTGATAATCCGCTGTTCTGCCGGTGTTGCTGCGTGTGCCTGCGCATATGTTAGCCCAGCGCTTGCCAACACCATACATGCGCCCAGATACCGTATAAAAGCCAAACCGTTTTTTCCTTCCTGCGCGTTGCCACCTGCCTGCTGTATTTATATCCGTTGTGGATACAGCCGGGCATTCAGGAGTGTAAGCACCAGCACAACCACTGCGCCACCCCCAACAGCCAACATAAGCGCAGGTGCCAGCCCCATACCTAATTGGGTAGCAAACCATGTTTGAAGCAAAGCGTTACTGGCGGCAATAAGGTTCCCGCACTGATAGGCAAGGCCGGGGAACGTAGCCCGCACAGAAGGCGGCGAAAGCTCGCTTAAATAGGCAGGCACCACGCCCCACGCGCCCTGAATACAGAACTGGATACACACAGCCCCCAACCCCAGCCAGAGCAGAGAATGTGGGAGTGTCCATAACGGCAGCAAAGGCAGCGTTAAGGCCGCAGCAAGAATAATGGCATATTGCCGCCCGATTTTTTGCGACAGAAACCCAAAGAACAATCCGCCCGCAATGGCAGCCAGATTATACAGCACCACAACGGTTGTAATGGACGTTGGCGGCACATGCCGTTCCAGCGCCAGAAACACTTTGGGGTAGAGATCCTGAGAACCGTGGCTCATGAAATTGAAAGCCGCCATCAGCACTACGGCAAAAACACATAATGCCGCATTGCCTTTTATAATGGCCAACAAGCCAAGATGTGCTTCTGCACTTCCGTGTTGTGTATCGGCCTTCTGCCGGGCCAGCCAATCCGGGCTTTCTGGCACACGCAGCCAGATATACAGGGCAGAAAAAATAGCGCCACTGCCCAGCACAAACAACCCACGCCACCCCAAAACCGGCAAGAGCAAAAATACCAGAGATGCCAGCAAATACCCCGCAGGGTACCCCGCCTGCAAAATGCCAGAAGCGGTGCCACGCCAGCTTTTGGGCACGCTTTCCATAATCAGGGATGTACCCACCCCCCATTCTCCCCCAAGGGCAATGCCGAATAGGGTGCGTAGCGCCAAAAATATAACAAGCGTTGGCGCAAAGGCCGATGCCAATTCTATAAGAGAATAAATAATAATTGTTAAAATCAGCACAGGTTTGCGGCCATATTTATCTGCCGCGCGCCCGCACAGAAAAGCTCCTAATGGCCGTGTCATCAACGTAAGTGTGGGCGCAAGCAGCACACTTTGCAGGGAAACGTTAAAACTGCGTGCCACATCATCAAGTGTGAACAACACAATAAAGAAATCACATGCATCCAACATCCATGCCAGAAAGGATGCCAGCACAACATGGCGAGCTGTTGCTTTATCTACCGACTGATCAGGCAGAGTAGACGGTGTTACAGACGAAAAAGAAGGCTCGGTCATTCACAGCTCCGGTTCTACAACCTGTTTTTACCGTGATGGTGCCACGCAAGCCCTTACAGCAGCCAGTGAATCTCAGATCACGACCCCGCCAGTGCGCCCATTTTTGCGTGATAAGCCAACATCAGCCCGTTTGTTAGAAACAGAACACACAACAGGGCCGAGGGGTTCCCCCGGCCCTGAAGCATCTTGCCGCGCGAAGCAAACTTGTAAAACCTCGCTTTAAGGTCAGGCCCTTGCCTGTGTGCGAGGTGCAGATTCCTCATCAAAAGCCATGTGGCTCCATACTCTGTCACACAGCATACGCACGATGGAAGGATCATTCAGCGATGAAAGATCTCCCAGATTATCCATTTCCCCACTGGCAATTTTGCGCAGCAAGCGGCGTACAATCTTGCCAGAACGGGTGCGGGGCAGATCTGGCACCAGATAAACAGCCTCTGGCGTGGCATAACGCCCCAACATACCGGAGATAAGGCGGCTTATGCCTTTTTCTGTCAGTTCCGTAGCCACGTTCTGGCGCTGGATAACAAATACCGCCAGCGCCTGCCCCTTTACCGGGTGCGGGATGCCCACTGCAGCAGATTCCACAATACGATGATCTGCTGCCAACGCATCTTCCACTTCTGCTGTACCCAAACGGTGCCCTGCAATATTGATAACATCGTCCATGCGCCCCGTAATCCAGTAATAGCCATCGGCATCTCGCCGTGCGCCATCACCCGTGAAATAATGCCCCGGAACCATACCAAAATATGTCTGGCAGAAGCGAGCATGATCTTTCCAGATTGTGCGGGCCTGCCCCGGCCATGAACGCGCAATGCACAGGCTGCCTTCCGCAGGCCCCTGCACCGGCCTGCCCTGCGTATCGGCTATGACCATTTCCAACCCCGGCAGCGGCGTGCTGGCAGAGCCGGGTTTAAGCGGTTGCACACCCGGCACTGGCCCCAGCACAATACCGGCGGTTTCTGTCTGCCACCATGTATCCACCACGGGGCAACGCTTTTTACCCACAACATCGTGATACCACAGCCACGCATCCGGGCTTATGGGTTCCCCCGCCACACCCAGCAAACGCAGAGACTCCAGATTGCGGGCATTCACCACATCATCGCCATCGGCCATCATGGCGCGCACGGCTGTGGGGGCAGTAAACAGCATGGTCACCTTATGCTCATCTATCAGATCCAACCACCTGCCCGGAGCGGGATATGAAGGCAGGCTATCGGAAATCATGGTGGTGCCGCCATTGGCCAGCGGGCCATACACAACGGATGTATGCCCGGTTATCCATGCCACATCTGCCGTGCACCACAGAACATCACCGGGTTGGTGATGGTATACCATGTCCATGGTGTAAGCTGCCCACACCATATAGCCACCAGTGGCATGCACAACTGCTTTGGGCTTTCCTGTGCTGCCAGATGTGTAGAGCATAAATAATGGTGCTTCTGCCCGCATGACAACGGGCACAAAATCTGCCTCAAACGAATCTACAAAATCATGAAAATCGTAATCCCTACCAGGCAGCATGGGAACAGGTGCATCAGACGTGCGCACAACCAGAACAGCCCTCACGCCACTTTCTGCACCTGCCTTGCACAGGGCTTCATCCATAATCGCTTTAAAGGGCACAATCTTGTTGCCGCGCATGCTTTCGCTGGCGGTAATTACCGCAACTGCGCCGCTATCTATAATACGTTCTGCAATACCTTCTGCCGAAAAACCACCAAACAGCACCACATGCACCGCGCCAATACGCGCACAGGCCAGCATGGCCACCACGGCTTCTGAAATCATGGGCAGGCAAATGGCAACGCGGTGCCCTTCCTCCACCCCCAAATGCACCAGCGCGTTAGACAGGCGGCAAACCCGTTCATGCAGCATGGCATATGTAATTTTTTCTGCCTCGGCCCGGCCTTCACGGTGGCTGATAAGGGCAACCTGATCGGCCTTGTCTGTCAGATGCTTATCAATACAGCACACGGATGCGTTGATAAGGCCATCTTCAAACCAGCTTATGGACACATCACCCGTAAAGCTGCCCGTAAAGCCACGCCTAGGCTTGCGGTGCCAGTGCACACGCCGGGCCTGTTGCAGCCAAAAACCATCCGGGTCTCGGCGTGCATAGCGCTGCATGGCGGCCAGTTCCGCAGGTGGCATCAGGGCCGGGTAATCTGCATATTGTGTAGGCAGGATAGTGATGTTTTCCGACATTGTTCCGTCTCCCTTACTTTTTTGTTGTTTGTTGTTCGGGATAGAAAGAGAATGTTCAGGCGGCGTTGCGATCGGCCTGACCGATGTGCGGCAGAACCGTGGCCACAATGCCTGCGTCCAATGATTCATAATCGTAATACCGGATTGTTTTGTACAGTTCCTCTCGCGTTTGCATACGGGGCAACATGTCTTGCGTACCGCCTGTGCGTGCAATGGTTTTGTACAAATCATCCTGCGCCTTATTGGCTGCCCGCAGGGAACTGACAGGCCAGATGACCATACGGTATCCCATATCTTCAAACTGAGATGCCGTGAAATAAGGAGAACGCCCAAATTCCGTCATGTTGGCAAGCAGGGGCACATCCGGCATACGGCGCACAAACTCCCTGAACATATCTTCAGAAGTCAGTGCTTCGGGAAAAATGGCATCTGCTCCAGCCTCGTAATACAAACGGGCGCGAGCTACTGCACCATCCAGCCCTTCTGAGCTCGCGGCATCTGTGCGGGCAATAATCACCATATCACGCCGGGCCTTGGCTGCGGCGGCCACCTTTTGCGCCATCTCCTGCGGGGTGGCGAGCTTTTTGTTATTCAGGTGCCCGCATTTTTTGGGCAGGATCTGGTCCTCAATATGCACGGCAGCGGCACCGGAATCTTCAAAAGCCCTGACCATGTTCATGACATTCAGAACTTCACCATATCCGGTATCACCATCCACCAAAAGCGGCAGGCCAGAGGCCCGTGCAATCTGGCGGATAAAGAAACACGCATCCTCAATAGTGATAATACCCAGATCAGGCAGCCCCATGCTGGCAGACATAGCCGCACCTGAAAGATAAAGAGTCTGAAAGCCGTTATCCTTGGCCTGCAATGCCGCCTGCCCATTATGTGCACCGGGAATTTGCATAATACCCGATTTGTTCAGCAGAGCGCGAAACCGCTGCCCGGCTGGTGTTTGCGGCAGATCCTTGCCTACCAGATATGTCATGCTGCATGCTCCAGGCCATCGCGTTCACGCAGGGGCACAAAAGGCCGATTATCCGGCCCCACATAGTTGGCAGACGGGCGAATGATTTTTCCATCCTGCCGCTGTTCCATAATGTGGGCGCACCACCCTGTTACGCGGGCAATTACAAAGATAGGTGTAAACATGGCCGTGGGAATACCCATGGCGTTGTAAGAAACCGCGCTGAACCAATCCAGATTAGGGAACATCTTTTTCTGTTCATCCATAATCCGTTCAATCCGCTCGGCTACATGATACAGGCGCATGTTGCCATTACGGCGCGAAAGGTTGCGGGCTGTTTCCTTGATAATCTCGTTGCGCGGGTCTGCTATGGTATAAACCGGGTGCCCAAAACCGATGATAACTTCACGGTTTTCCAAGCGCCTGAGAATATCCTCCTCGGCCTCATCCGCTGTGCGATAGCGTTGCTGAATATCCAGCGCCACCTCATTGGCACCGCCATGTTTGGGGCCACGCAGGGCACCTATGGCGGCTGTTACAGCAGAATACATATCCGAACCCGTGCCTGCTACCACTCTGGCGGTAAATGTGGAGGCGTTGAATTCATGCTCGGCATACAGAATAAGGGATGTGTGCATGGCCTGCACCCAATCCTCCGGTGGCGCTTTGCCATGCAGAAGATGCAAAAAGTGACCGCCTACACTTTCATCATCCGTATTGGTATCTATCCGCCGTCCGTGGTTGGAAAAATGATACCAATACAGCAACATGGAGCCTAAAGATGCCACAAGCCTATCCGCAATATCCCGCGCACCGGCGGTGGGGCAATCGCTCCGTTCCGGCAGCGCGCAGCCCAGAACGGAAACGGCCGTGCGCAAAACATCCATAGGGTGTGTAGCGGCTGGCAGACGTTCCAAGGCGGCACGCACAATGGCAGGAATATCCCGCATGCTGGCCAGATGCCGCCTGTAGGCTTCCAGCTCTGCACTATTGGGCAGATAACCGTGGATAAGAAGGTGTGCGACCTCTTCAAACGTGCTGGCGCGTGCAAGATCTTTGATATCGTACCCACGATAATGCAGATCATTCCCGCTCTGCCCCACAGTGCTGAGCGCCGTGTTGCCCGCAACCGTGCCTGACAGCGCAACAGATTTTTTTGGTTTTCTGTGCAGATGCGTTGTCATTGTTCTATTCCTTCCTGTGCGTTATCGCCTGTTTAGGAAGCCAGAGCCGTAGAGGTGGCAGCCGTAACCGTAGCGGGCTTGGCCTGCCCGAAATTGAAAATGCCTTCCGCAGTATTCTGGCGGATATCTCGCTCCGGAATGGCAATTTCCAGCATATGTAACTCCCCTGCTTTCAGGTTGGGCAGGTTTTGCACAATGTCCAAAAACCTTTCGGCTTCCTGATGCGGCACAATACCTTCTGAAAGTGTTTGGAACTTACGAATATAATCAGCCCGCTGCCACGGTGTGGCCCCTAGGGTATGGGCATTGGCAACAGCCAGTTCATCCGCAATAACCGAGCCATCTTTCATGCGGATAACAATGCGGCCGCCAAAGGCTTTTTTGTCCGGGTCTGTTTCGTGATACCTTTGTGTCCACTCGGGTTTTTCTATTGTGTGGATCTTGCGCCAGAGCCGCACTGTATCTGGCCTGCGGGCACGTTCCGGGGCATAGGAATGCACGTGGTGCCAGCTACCATCCTGCAAGGCCACGGCCACAATATACATGATGGAATGATCCAGCGTTTCCCGCGAGGCTTGCGGATCAAACTTTTGCGGATCATTCGAGCCCGTGCCAATAACGTAATGTGTGTGATGGCTGGTTTCTATCAGCACATCATCAACATCATCCCAGTTTTTGATTTTCTGGCCCATACGAAAGGCAAGATCAATAAGCGCCTGGCTTTGATATTCTGCCGAATGTTCCTTGGTGAAGGATGACAGAATAGCGCGTTTGGGCTCACCCATTTCTGGCAATGGCACACGGTAATGCGCATTTTTACCATCCAGCATCCAGGCAATAACACCATCTTCCCCTTCATAAATCGGGGTTGGAGATGTTTCGCCCATCATGGCGCGGTCAACGGCCTCTACCGCCATTTTGCTGGCATGGGCCGGGGCATAGGCTTTCCATGATGAAATTTCACCCTTGCGGCTTTGGCGCGTAGCGGTGGTAACGTGCAAAGCCTGCCCAATGGCCTGATAGATAACCGCTGGCGGCAAGCGCATAAGCGTGCCAATACCCGCAGCCACAGATGGGCCAAGATGCGCCACATGATCTATCTTGTGTTTGTGCAAACAAATGGCACGGGCAAGATCTATCTGAATTTCATACCCCGTGGCGGCACCACGGATTAAATCTGCACCGCTGCGGCGGCACTGCTGGGCAACCGCCAGAATGCCGGGAATATTATCGCCCGGATGAGAATATTCTTCCGCTAAAAATGTATCATGAAAATCCAGCTCACGCACGGCGGTACCGTTGGCCCATGCGGCCCATTCTGCATGCACACGCACATTTGGCCCCATGCCAAACACCGTGGCGCCACCTTCCCGCCGATGTGCCAGAGCCTCGGCCCGCGCGCTCATGACGGAATGACGGTTTACAGAGGCCATGGCAACAGATGCGTTATCTATCAGCCGGTTGATAATCATATCCGTAACTGCGGCCTCCACCGGCACCGGATCTGCCGCCACCTGCGCAATTTTCCACGCAAGCTGTTCGGGCCGTGGCAGACGGTCGCTTTCTGGATGAACACGCACATCATGATACTGCATTGTTTTTACCTCATGATCGGAATTTGATCGTGAGGGGAGTGTTGCAGAGTGTTGTTTTGAGCGGCAGAGAGATAAGAGTAAAAAGAGGCGAAGGGAATGTTCCCGTTTGCGAAGTTTGCGAAGTTCGTACCATGCCACAAACCAGAACCAAGCTTTTTGCTGGCCCGCGCTTGCGGCAGTTGCGCCAACGCGAAACCCTGACCCAAGCCAACTTGGCAGACATGCTAGACATATCACCAAGTTATCTTAACCAGTTAGAACGTAACCACCGGCCCGTTCCGCACCCCCTGTTGCAAAAGCTGTGTGAACGCTTTGACCTGACCCCGGCATGGTTCAGCAACACCAAAGAAGCCCATACCGTGCAGGCCATGCGCGAAACCATGGCAGACCCTGTATTTAAAAATGCATCCTTACCTTTGGCCAAAATGGCAGATGCCGTACATGCCAACCCGGATTTATGCGCAGCATTTTTAACCCTTTACCGCGCCTATAAATTTGAGCAGGAGCGTGAAAGCGACACTCTTTCTCCCTCCCCTCCGCTGGAGCCATATGAAACGGTAGGAGACTGGGTACAGCAACATCGCAACTATTTTCATGAACTCGATTGTGCAGCCGAAAAATTTTACGAAAATCTTGATCTCAAAAACGGCTTGGCCGAAGCCTTAAAAACCTATCTGCTTGATCAGCACGGCTTGCACACGCAACAAGACCCGGCGCTGGAAGAAGGCGGGCTGGTGTGGCGGATAGACCGGCACCGCCGCACCATTTTTTTACCCCCAGACCAACCGCCGGAAAGCACGCTGTTCTATCTGGCGCAGATTATTGGCCAACGAGACCATACCCGCCTGATAAGCAGCATTTTACGGCGTGAAGGCCCCAAAGAGAAAAATGCATTGGAACTGGGCCGTGTGTATCTGGGCAACTACTTTGCCGGGGCCTTGCTGTTGCCCTATATGCGCTTCCTGCACGCAGCACAGACCATGCGTTATGATATTGAGCGCCTGCGCCGCCATTTTGGCACCAGCTTTGAACAGATAAGCCACAGATTAAGCACGTTACAGCGCCCCGGTATGGAGGGCATTCCCTTTTATTTTCTCAAACTGGATATTGCGGGAAATATTCTTAAAAGTTTTTCTGCCAACCGTTTTTCTCAGGCACGGTTTGGTGGCCCCTGCCCGTTGTGGAACATCTTTCGGGCCTTTGCCACACCGGGGCAGGTGCAGGTACAGCTTTCTCAAACCACGGATGATTCCATTTACCTCAACGTTGCCCGCACAGTGGGGCATGAGGGCGTAACCTATACAGACCGCCCACGGCAGATTGCCATTGTGCTGGGCTGCACCATAAGCGATGCCGCAAAAACGGTTTATGCAGATGGTTTAAACCTGAATGATCACAGATTGGTTGTGCCTATTGGCCCCGGCTGCCGCGCCTGTGTGCGGGATAATTGCAGCCACAGATCTTTGCCTGTTTCGGGCCGGATGCTGGATACAGGAAGTGATGCCAGAGGCGTTGTGCCCTACCGGGCGCTACCTGAAAAACCCTGATATTTTATAAGGAAGAAGATAGTCTGGTGGGGCAAGGGGAACTTAAAAGACCTATCTGGAATGACCGGGGATGCAAAAACATTCCAGATAGGAACCGGGGATTGAACGGGATAAATCAAGACGAACCAAGAGTTGTCGCGACGATGCCCCTTGCCCCACCAGCAGAAACGCCTTCATCGCCGCGACAATTTTGATAATAAGAACCATTCTCAATAAACGCAACATAAAAAAGCAGGGGTGGAGAACTTTTTTGCTCCCCACCCCTGCCTTGCAACACAGTGTGTTGTTTTAGTTGGCTTTTTTAGCCGGTGTGGAGGGAGCTACTTTTTCCACCACATCGTCAGAAACAAAAACAATGCCATCCAGAAGTTGGTTAAGTGCTTCTACAGCCTGCTGAGGCTGTCGGCCTTCTGTAAACACTTTTGCGCGGTACAGGGCGCCTTCGCTCTGTTCCAGCGGTGCAAGGGCCAGAATGAAGTCTGCATCTTCACCCACAACCTGCAGGCTCTGCTGTGCCTGCTGGGTCTGCCCGGCCTGGAACTGCTTGTTGGCGTTAGCCAGTGCTGCCTGTTTTTCTGGAGCCAGTGTTTCGCTTACAATAAATTCACCGCCAACTGGTACCCATGTTGTGGGGTTGGCAACCGGCGTATGGCTTGCAGAAACCGGATGCTGCGGGGCTGGCTGAAGCTGGCTTTCTGCCGCAAAGAACTTCTTGTTATCTGCACTGGCGGCCTTGAAGCGCTTTTGCGCATCATACAGCGGCGGAATGGCGGCATCGGTTTTGCCCTGAGCCAGCAGATCACGCGCCTGAAACACGTCCATCATGGCTTTCTGGCCATCAACGGAAAGACGATGCATGGCATGGCCAGCCTTGAACTTTTCCCACGTGGTGTGCACGGTGCCTGCCTGTGCCACAGAAAAACTGGTGAGCAATACAGCAGATGCTGCAAAAAGAGCTTTTAAACGCATAAAAACTAATCCAAACTGATTTAAATTTTCAAAAGATAACGGATGATATCCTGAAAATTAATTTAATGCGCCGGGTGGGGTGATACAATTCATCTATATTAAAAAATATATTATAGTCAGGCGTTTTTTATTTATTGTCTGATACCTGAATGTTCTTTCTTCTCAAAACTCTGCTTTCAGCTCTCATTATTGCTCTGGTTTCCACTTTGGCGCGCCGTTACCCAGGATTTGGCGCGCTGGTTGCTGCCCTACCCCTTGTTTCCGTATTTGGCATGATCTGGCTTTGGCTGGAAACGCATGATCCCGCACGGATGGAAGCTCATGTGAGTGCCACGTTCTGGTATGTGCTGCCTTCCCTCCCCATGTTTTTGTTCATGCCGTGGCTGATGCGGTGTGGCGTGCATTTCTGGCCCGCGCTGGCCAGCGGCTGCGGCTTAACCATTGTTTTGTACCTGCTGATGATCTGGGCTGGCCCTTGGCTTGGCATCAGCCAATAAAACCTCTTGCCAGCAGAGTCGCCCACAGATTCTGCGGATGCTCCAGTGGGTAAGCCTGTGGATAACGTGTACAACCTACGTGAAAATTGTGGCTTGTACTGCTTTCTCCCAACACTTACCGCCGTATTTTGCGCGGTGACGGCAAGCGCCAGAAACTCTGCTTAATGGTGTCCGCCACCGCCGGAAACGGATCTACCCCTGTATTGCGAATAAGGGTTGCCACAGTCACCTGATCGCAATGTGGAGAACGTTGCACGTTCTTGCAGACATACACGCCCGCAGCCTGACGATGCTCAGAATACACAGCCTTCCATGTAGAAGACGGTACAAACACGTGGTCTGGCCCAATGGTTGGAATAGGATGCCCATGAAAAGCAGGACCGGTGACCACATACACATCACCCTCCTGCACAGCCAATTCCCGCACCGTGTATTCAATACGTGCCCAAATACCCTGATTAAGCACAATGGATTGCGGTACCATGTTGGAATACGCAAAAGTTTCAAATTGCGCTGTAGGCGTTGGCTGGTCCGCACTGGGGGCCATGTGCCCTCTGCTATAGCCGGATTTTTTGTAATCCTGATCTCGGCTGCCATCTGGCCAGCGGGAATCTGCATAAAAAGTGCCCGCACGCATCAAGCGTTCTGCAAGGCGCACATTATTGGCCTGCAAATGCTCCGCCGCCCACAAGGGTGTGTGCGTGACAGATGAAACCAAAACAGCATAGCCTGTGTTACAAAGCAGTTCTGTCTGCTTTAGCATGAAAGGCCGCGTTAGGGCGGGCAATCTGTTTTCTGGCCCAAAAGCCTGACATGCTGCGTTTTCCTGCGCCCAAGCAGCAGAAACTGGCAGGCAGGCCAAAACCACGCCCAAGCATATTTTCGCAACACGCACACTCATTGCACGGATACCAGCGTGAAGCCCTGTTTTGAATACACAATGCTGCCTTTGTTGAATGCCATAAAATACGAAATGTCTTTATAGAAAAGATAACGCCCAAACAAAGGCACATAAAACCCAATCAGCCACAGTTATGGAGTAGAAATGGAGCAGCCCTCACCTTCCAGCACCAATACACCAGAGGCCCTGCGTGAACGCCGCACGCAAATGATAACGGCAAAACTACCCACCAAAATGCGCCGTGGCATACAGTGGTTACGCAAACCCGAGCAAAAATGGGTGCGTCTGCCATCTGGGCTGCTGTTAATTCTGGGTGGGCTGCTTTCTTTTTTACCTGTGCTGGGTGTGTGGATGCTGCCCTTGGGGATTTTACTGCTGGCGGAAGATATTCCGCTCTTTCAAAGCCTGAGCGGTAAGATGTTGGGATGGATTGCCCGGCGCAAGCCCTCGTGGTTAGGCATTGCTGAAAACGAAACAGAAGAAGAAGCCTTCCTGCGCGTTCAAACCTTTCTGGAGCAGGATTTATATCATCCCTGAAGTTTTTATCCGCAGCCATCTTGACTGCCAAGCTTAGTGGCCTTGTCCACAGATTCTGCGGATGCTCCGGTGGGTAAGCCTGTGGATAACGGGCACAACCCATGTGAGTCACGCTGATGATTTGCCCATACCCTGTATAAATCTGGGCATCTGGCTGAATGCATTTTTCAGGGTTCTACTAACCATCCCGCATCATGCATGGCTGTAATTTTCATGATATCCGGCCAAGAATATAGTCAACCGCCCCCCTGCCCGATATGAACCCTAAAAATATTTTCATATTAGGGCCATACAATGGGTAAATATAATAAAAATATAGAAATACAGCTGATGCGCATTATCTCCATTGCCTTGGTTGTTATGGCGCATCAGGCATCACTTCGTACCAATATTCACCCACATTTTGGAGAAAGCCTGGGAACAGTATTACGCCCTTGGTTGGGTGTAGATATTTTCTTTGTCATATCCGGTTACTTCATGGGCTATATGGTTTTGGGTAAATCCAAACCCAATATGGCATTGGCAGAAAAAGTTTCCTTCTCCCTCGACTTTTTCAAGAAAAGATTTCTCAGGCTTTTTCCTGCTGCCTTTTTCTGGATTACCGTAACACTCACGGCGGGCCTTATTTCATCCAATCGCGGCTTGTGGGGGGATCAAACCAGCCTGTTCTATAAATGGCTGACTTCTATTTTATATATCAGAAACTTTGAAAACGCAGCCTCCCCCAGCCCCTTAGGCTGGTATTGGTCTTTATCGCTTGAAAATCAGTTTTATATTGTTCTGCCGCTTTTATTCTTCACCATAGGCAGAAAGTTTTTTATCCCCTGCGTTTATGCTTTGGCTGTTCTGCTGCTTTTCTGGCTACCCGGTGGCGTTGATTGGGGATGGTACCGCCCCACAGGGTTTATATGGGGGCTTATTGCTTATCATCTTGTAAATACACAGGGGATAGGTGATGTTATACGTGCAAAAGCACCACAAATTCCTGCAACACTTTCTGTCTTTCTGCTTATTTTTGGCCTTGTTGCGTCTACAGCCATACCCGCTGCATTTCAGAACCAGATGATGCCTTTTGCCATCAGCATTGTCTCTATTCTGGCGTGTGTGTACGTGGTGTATGCGGCCTTAAAATGCGGCACGTTGACTGTGCCAAAACCACTGGCCTTTCTAAGTTACTGGGGTGGAGAAATTACTTACTCCTTTTACCTGTGCCATATTGTTGTGTGGGATATTATGCAGGATATGCGCCAGTCTTACGGTTTGAGAATATCGTCCGAACTTTTTGCTGCTTCCGGCATCAGCATGGCCATTCTTTTTGCCACGCTCTCTTATTTCTTTATTGAATTACCATTTTATAAAAAGAAATCTGATCTGGAACCAACACTCAAGTAACCACAAAAAAAACCGCCGAAAGGCGGTTTTTTTCTTACCCAATCTTAAAATGCGCCTACAGTTTTAAACAGCTTCTGACATTTCATACGGAATGTTGGCTTTTGTCAGCTCTGCCAGAAAATCTCTATCCACGACAGCATCCTTGTAGTTCTCATCTTCCACACATTCCCGCCAGGAAAGTTCTGAGGCAGACGGCTTGCTGGTTTTCCATGTCTGGTGCAGGGCTGAGGCCTTGGAAACAAACTCTTTTAGAACAGAAATGGTCACTGTGCTCATAAGGTGAACTTTCTCTTTAATCTTGGCAATTGCCTATATGTGGCCTTCGCAGATGTGCGGTGCAAGGTATCAATTCACACTTTCCACAAGGTTGTACACAGGCAAGCCCCCCTACACACTCAGCATGGAAAGAGGCATAATTTATGCCCGACGATGCGGCGGTCTGGCTTTACGCCAGTTTCCTTCAGAAAAGGCCTTATAGGCCAGTTCATCATGCCCATAACTGGCGACTGCACGGCTATGATGCCCAAGCAAAAACCCATCACCACAGGCATGGTCCGCCCACTCTGGCGTGACATCATAAAGATACTTTATCGCCCCAATAGTCGTTGTACCCGGTCCGGTATTCACCCAGATATTCTCAAAACTGTTTGGGTTGTTTTTATAACGGGTAAGAGACTCACAAAGTGCATGAATGATGGCTTCAATAACGGGATGCTTTTTTCTGGAAATAATTAACCCGTTTTCAATGCACCATGGCGCGCCAACAGCATACATAAGAAAACATTCGTAAGACGCATGGCCAGTTATATGTGCAAGCGGCGCATGCATGGAAATATCAACATCAACATAAATGCCACCATGAACATACATATCGCACATACGCCACAGATCAGACCGCATGGCAGGATGGAAGCACACATCAAAAAGTGCCACCATATCCTGCCCAAAATGGGTATGCAGAAACGCACGAGCTGATTCATCATGCGTAAGAACCAGCTCAAAACCAGGATTATTATTTTTTACTTTTTCAATAGAGCGGGCTACATCATCTGGTAGTGTTTCACTATGCCAGTATTGAGAAATTCTTTTGGGAATATTCGGCGGCAAAATGCTTTGGCTTGGAGGATCAAGATCCGCCTGAGCCAGTGTTGGAAGCCAACCGCTTTCTACCCCTTCATGCAAACAACGGAAAAAATCCATTTTAACATGTGGCGGATTAGGACGCTTTGATTGCGTGCTCATACCTTTCATCATAAATATTGTTTTGTATGACATCTAGAATATCGCATCTGTGATTATTTTGCTTTCTGTAGAATAACAAAATACCAACCTTAAAGTAAAGATATGAACACAAAAGCAGCTTTTCATGGCAAATGTTCATGTGCCATATAGGCTATTCCAGGAACGATATTGGAGGAAATACCAAAATCTTCCAATGCAGGCATATTGATAAATTCATATTATTGTCAGTCATATCCAACCCCAAGGGATCTTATGGACAGTCTGAAAAAATTTAAACGATCTTTAAAAGATCAGCTCTCTTTACTCGGATATTACCGGCAGTTAAAACGTGTTGTGCGGCATACCCAAGGGCTTGAAGTGGTTTCTATGGGAGATCATTGCCTGACAGCTTCAGTCATTAAAAATCTTGGCCTTAAACAAAAATCCTACCCGTTTGATTGGATATTTAGTGATATCCGCATGGTAAACCACTGTATTCATGATGAATTTTCAACATTTCTGGATAAATCACAGCATATAAAAATTGCTGATAGCGATAAGCTCTCACCAGATGCAAATTTTTGTGATCACAGATATTATAAAGAACACTACGGTGTTCTGTTCACATTTAATCACTATGATATATCTGTTGATGATGTTTACAAATATTATAAACGCTGTGTTGAGAGATTTGTAGAACTACTCAATTCAGATAAAAAAGTTATGTTTTTATGTATTTCCCAAAAAATTTGTCAGAATGACTTTTATGAACTTTCAAAAACCTTATCATTTTACAAAAATAAATATCTCCTCGCCCTGAACTTTATCCAGCGTGAGGATGGTCTCTACACATGCAATATCAGCGCAGAAACAGAAAATGCTCTTTTATATTCCATTTCACGCAAAGAAAGTATTGATGGCACAAATTTTCAAACAACACAGGATTTTATCAGCTTCATGACTGTTTTTTGTTCATTCCTTGCCACCCAAAAGGGATAACAAAAACAAAGCTATCAAATTTTTGCCGTATATCCGTGACATACAACCAGAAGCCAAGAGCCTGTCCGCTACCTATGGCGGCTCTTGGTCAATATCCACGCCAAAACCCAGACCGCATTACCAGCAGCCGCCAGCCCACAGCCAAGATGATAGTGGCAAGGAAAACTCCCCCGCCACCAACAATCATCCCACACTCAAAATCCGGTGTCATGCAGACTGGATGGCCGCATTATCCGCCTTACATTTGGCAAAAATGACTTCAATATCCGCCACGTTCGGCCCGGTTTTGCTCTTGGACTGCTCAATGGCCTGCTTCACCGTTTCATAAACTTCCGGCCCATATTTCTCGGCCAGACCTGCAACGGTGGTTACAACACCAAGGATAGCGCTGATTTCTGCTGCGTTCATGTTACTTGCTCCCTCCAATAGTTGCACAGGAATCCGGCGTAGTCCCGGTTTTCAGGCCTGCCCAGCAGATTTCGAATGATGCGAAGTCTGTCTGCAATGCGGACACGGCTGTTTGCGTGATGCTACTGCCGGCCTCAATGGAGGTTTCCAGAGACGAGATTTCGTTAAACAAGGTCTGGCTGGCACGTTTGGCGATATCTTTTTGCGTATCAGTCAGCGCCACACCCGGTACCTTGCCTGCCATCACATCCGGCATCGGGTTAGCTAGCACATGGTAGGCGCTGTCCACATCGTAAACAGCCTGGTGTAGTTTCCCCTGCGCCGTATTGGCGCAAGCTGCCAAAAGCGGTAGAAGCCCCAGCGCAAAAAATACTTTCTTCATTTCGTATTGTCTTTCGGAATGGTCACAATAGATTCACTCCCTCCCTGAGGAAGATCGGATTTAGAAGAAACTGCACCGCGCAAAATAAGCGCAGCATTGGCAGCCTGCTTCCAGTTGAGAGCAAGGAAGTTGATAATCCGGTAAAGCAGCCAAAGCTTGCCGGACTGATTGGCCGGAAGCGGGATCTGGGTTGCGGCTGCACCTGCTGCTGCAAACACAACACAGGCATAAAGCACCCATGTTGCTTCTGGCTGAGGGAGAGCTGCCGCCATAGCGGGCAAAGACAGGCCAGCCGTAATGGCCTTGGCTGTCTGAGCCACAACGGTGGAACGTTGAGGTTCTACGGGAACAGGTGCATCAGTCATGTACGCCACCTCCCCGCAGGCTGACAAACAACCTGTTCACATCTACAACTTCAATCATCAGGCTCCCACTTGGGCTGCTGTGCATGCACCGGCACAGTTCGGCTGGCACGATCTTTGCCGTGCGTTCGCATTCGGTTTCAGTGAGAAACACCGTCTTTGTCCTTTCCAAGTAATCGCCATGCCAACTGCTGCTCGAGAGGTAGAAGAACGTGCTTCATGCCTTGATGGCCTGCTGAAATAGAGAAGTATTTGCAGCGGCATTGGCCTGCCCAAGCACTGTGTTATAATGCTGCTTGTGGTAAGCGCTGAGGGCTGCTGCATCTGTGGCAGAGGGCAATGGTTCAGAAGTACGCAAGTATTGCGCTCTGCACATACAAGCTGAATAAGCCTTGTTCTGCACAAGGTTTTCTGCTTCAGGCAGACCAGTCAAACCGCTTGCTGCCAGTATGCGATTAGCAAGATCAGGCCGGTAACGCAGAAAGTTCAGCCAAATATCATCATGAGTTCTGGGCTCCATCTGGAACCAGCCCAGTGCAGGCCCATTGATTTGCCGGTCATGCATAAACCTACTTTCGACAAGCCCTGTGCCTGTCACCAGATTTACTGCTGCATTGCCGCCAAGATTGATAGCTTCCAATACCGGAAGAATGATCTGGCGCTTGATGGCTGAAAGGGTTGCGATCCACACATTTTTAGTGCTCATGCTGCCTCCATTTCACGCGGGGGCAGAATGAACTGTGTTTCCTGTGGCTGAGGTGCAGGCTGTGTGGGCGCATCCCACGGTTCACGCCAGTGCAGCCACTTCACCCAGATTGTGCTGGCCACTTCCTGATCAGAAAGAAGTGTAGAACCAACAGCAGCCCCAAGCGTGCAGAACAGCCCCACAATAACCGCCAGTTTTTTCCAGCGCCGCAAACTGTCTTCTGCCAGCCTGTTCCGCTCTTCCTGTGCACCGGTATGTGCCGCCAACTGACGCGTCAGATCGGAAAGCTGAATACCAATCCGGTCCATTCCTGCATTGGTGGCTTGCTGGCGTGCGTTGCCTTCAGCTCGCACCGCAGCAATATCCCGGCTGATGCTGTCCAGTTTGCCGTCTGTTACGTCCTGCCGCCTCTCTACAGCGGCAAGACGTTCTTCATGATCATCCAGGCGTGCATGGACGCCATCAGCCACGCAGGGGGTGCCCGCGCTCTGTTCATCTGTCATTCTTTTATCCGAGAAGAAATGGACTGCCTTACAAAAGGCAGCCCTTGCGATTATGCGCCGCTATAGCCCCATTGCGCATCAATCCACGCAATACGGGTTTGTGCATAATTCATGATGTAAGAGACACTTTCTTTTTCAATATTCATGCTTACATCAATAGATCCTGTTGCACCGGTCAATTTCCAGTTTTCTAGATCCTGCTGCATTATTGTTGGATCAATCAGCACAACATATTCAGCAATCCAACGTTTAATACGCGCGGCATCAATAATTCCAGCTTGCCGCAACTGCGCCCAACGTGCCCGCAGTTCTGGACGAAAGATGGTATGCATAAGCTTAAAAAAGCCGGGAGACTGCCACCCATAACCATTTGGATTTTCCATAACCCATCCAATATTCTCGGCGTCAGATTTAGAACCACCCAAATCTATAATTAGCCCCCACGTTTCATCGCAATCGTACAACCATACAGACCATATCCCAGAGGTAGACGTCGCATTCCAACTGCCCAGTTCAAAGTTACTCTGCATGCTGTCATACGAACCTGCCAGTTCACATATCAGCACATAATCCAGAAATGACTGGAGATCGATATATTGTGGATACGTTGCGCGGGCATCTACGTTTCCAGCAACACAATCACCAAACCACTTCACAATCCTTGAACATGCAGCGTTGATATCTGGTGCAGATGTGGAAATATCATCTTGATCATCATACCCAGAAATGGCGGGAGACTGCACAGTCCATTCTGTAGATGTAAACGTGCCTTCCCAGATATTTCCTGCATGCTGCGGCTGAATTAAAATATGCTGGTTATTGCTATCATCCATAAGATAATCTGGAAGATCAGCAGGGGAACGCAACACATACATACCCAGAAATGTACCGTTCTGCCAAAGTTCCGCAGGGAAACCAGCCGTTGTAAACAACGCGGATGTATGTGTCCCTAAATCAGTACCATCAAAATACTGATAAGCAGACAACGGAGCCAGTAGCCCAGAAGGATTTTTACGCATCTCACGCCAGATAGCCGTCGTCAGGCTATCACGCACAAGAGTACGATCCGTACCATACCCTTTCAACGTCACACTTGTCATGGGGAACCAGTCACCAATACGAAGTGATAACTTGTTTCCTGTAATAGAATTTTTTAGTTTCAGTTTCCAGTTCTGTTTCAAAGCCCCTTGCGAGGATTGCCCTTGTGTCTGCCACGTCCCTGAAGCTGAAAAAAGCGGTGTTGTTCCCTCAAAAACTGTCACTGACATATTTGGGGTTGTGCTGGTGGTGGGCAGATCACCTTCCACCAAAATACGCCACGGTGCAGAGGGGGCCGCAAGAGTAATATAATCCCACTGGCCAGAGATATTGTTCGCACCCAGCTGAACAATACCCCCATTATTTATAAACCCTGTTGTGGGCTCAGAAACCTTAGCCAAAGATCAACCTCCCGTAGTAACGGGATGCGCCATCCCACATAATTTCCACGCAACAGATGGCCCCGATACGGCTATCCACAAAGGCAGCCCCTTCGGGCCATATTACGTTGTCAGGCCATGTAATTTCACAATTCCCGTCATACGGCTGTTGGGTAAAAACACGCATGGTCTGCAATTCGCCAACATTGCCGCCAGATACAGACAGAACACAGTCCTGATCAGGCAGGATGCGGTATCCAATGTTGCCATAACTTGCGAATGCCAGATTACAAGAAGCGCCGGGGTTTAGCTTGGTCAAGATTGGTGTGCCGCTTGTTACAGCATCCACAATCTGACCGCCGGAGAGAGTGTTTCCACCCGCTCCGGTTGCAACCCCTGCTGAAAAATCAAGCAGGGTTGACATTAGGCCGCGCCTCCAATTGTTGTTTTAGAAGCATTCTCCAGTACGGTAACGCGCGAAACGAGACCAGAAACCTGTAAAGTCAGGCCTGCCAGAATAACAGGAAAGATTTCTTCATAACGCAGCATTTGAATGTACTGCTGCTTACCAGAAGCATCAACGCTCTGCGCCTGCGTGAAGCTTTTGTCTTCGTTCTGCGTAACAGTAAAAATGGCCGTTTTTGTCCACAAAGCAAACTTTGACGGATCTAAGCCTGCCGCCGTAATCGCAGCTTCGATATCCTGAGCGATGTAACCAACATGGTAACGGGCGTTTGCCGCTCCCTTTTCAGCAATAGAAGTATTAAGCTGATATACAGTCGGTTTAACCGTTGCGAGTGCGGCAATAAGCTTCTGACCATCTGCATAAGCAGTATCGGTCAGCCTACCTGCAATGGTCTTGGTTGTTGCATCAGAGGTAACCACTGTAGCATTCTGAGCATAAACCGTATTAACCGGCTGTGCCGCAACGCCGATATTCAAGGAACCAGAAGAACGCCCGGTTAGGACAGTTCCGTCCAGATAGCGACCAAAAGACTTGCTACCATCGGGATTAATCCAGTTTAAATAATCTTTAGCGGAAGCTGAGCTACCATTATAATTGACAATAGCACTATTACCAGCACCGATAACGTTAGAACCGTAACCAAAGTTAATATAAGGAGCGTTATTATTGGCAGAGTTAGAAGGAATAACTACTGAGCCATCTGTTTCAATTTGCACAACACCGCCAGCAGCGCCTACGGATGTTACAGGAACATAAGTATTCCCCAAGTTAGCAACAGCATTTTTAGCGGCAGTCGCATCAGACTGCGCTGCCTGTGCTGTTGTATTTGCTGTAGATGCATTAGTGTTTGCCGTAGCGACCGCAGTTGCATTATCACCGACAGCTTTGCCAAGATCAGCAAGGGTCTGACTGGTCGTGCCGCCTGTAGCAGTGACAGAACAGGCGGAAAGATCAAGACCCGTAGGTGCGCCGTAAGTTGTAGACATGTAAAATTACTCCGAAACGGCGCACAGAACGCCAATGTTGTTAATGGTGTTAGGAAAGAAAATGCTGCCGTCTGTCAGGACAATTCCGGTATCGGCATCCACAGACAGACCGGCAGGCAGAGATGAGAGATTGCTAATGTAGGCAGCCGGCGCCACATACACATTCCCGTTCACGGTGAAATCTGATGGAACAGCACCCGTGGTTCTTGGCCGTGCCACCACAGCGCCACCTAGAACAGTCAGGTAATCATCATCCTGCATGGCTGTCGCCATATCAGAAAGTGCGATATCTCCTGATGATGTCCGTATCTTTGCGCTTTCATCCAAAGCCAAAATCGGCTTCAGTGTTGCTGTCTGGGTCTGTGTGGCAGGCACAACGGTCAGCGCAGATTGCAGGGCTGTACCGTCTGTCAGCGCCAGATTGCCGCTTCCATCCAAAGCAGCCACACCATTCGCTTTACCGCGTGCTGCGTTTACACCATTGGCTGCATTCTCGGTTGCCTGTTCTGCCTGTGTTGTGGCCGTTTCTGCTGCCGCCTGAGCTGCAGTTACCGCATCAGATAAACCGATAGTTTCAGAAATACCTTCAGCTAAAACAGAAACAGGTATCTGTTCTGCCTGCGTCGTGCCAGCTGATGTAACGACACCCACAAGTGTATCTGTACTGGATACGGCACTCGCCTGCGGCAAAGACGAGATAGGGGTGCCAGAGGACGTTGTCGTCCCCGACATTATTTACGTTCGTCCATACGGACGCCTCCATTTTTTGAAATGGGATTCCGAGCGACAACCTATGCCGTTATTCGGAAAATCCCTTTAATTTTCATCTGGGATGATATTTTTCTTCCCGAGATGATGACGCAGGAATAGCAGCGACCACGCGGAAACGTCAAGAACAAAATGAGAACAAATGTTCACGATATGGGAAAAATATCCGTCCAAGCCGAAAAAATCTGGAAGGTTCTAAAAACCTCTTGGTTTTGAGAGTGTATATATGATTCCATCCCCGTACCGTGATGAAGGGATGATGGCATGAAGCATGTAGGGTTGATTTGATGCCGAGGGACCACTGTCGCGCCTGAGCGGGATGCTGACTATCTATCAATATCGAGACAGATCCTGAATGCCACGCTGGTCGCGGCGCCAAAGCAGCACAATAAGTGGGCCGTGTTCTCAAAGGATAGAAGAACAAACCATCTAAGCTGCCCTGTAAGGACAGGGCTGCCCGCTAGCTGATACGCAAATGGAAGGCTAAGCACCTGCTAATCATGCCGCTGTGAAAGGTCGAGCGCCGCTTCCTGATAGAGACGGGCCTGTGTTCCGGCCGCGCTACAGACGGGGGATTGGGAGAGGATATGCAGACAAAAGGAGAGCAAGCGGCGGTCAGATAAAAGCGGCTTGGTCAGTCGCATGTAGAAAGGCTGGGTTGCCTGGCCATATGCGGGTTTGGACACCGAAAGGAATAACAAAGGAAAAGACCATCTTTGTTCCTGACGTTACGCCTCATGATTTACGACATACATGGGCATCGTGGCACTATTGTCTGTATCGTGACATTTCGGCTCTCAAAGAGGATGGGGGACTATGGGCATCGTGGCGCGCTATGCAAAGAAAACGCCTGATGCATATCGTGAAGAGATTCGCGCTTGGTGGGGGCTGTCTGAGCGGCACGGATCTGGCACGGATATAGCTGCCAAATAATACGAATTGATGCCGCTTAATGGCACTATATAGATAGATTTTTTAGGGAGAGTAATGCTCAAAATCCGCAGAAAACTGCTGGTTAGGGATGGTGGGCGCAACAGGGATTGAACCTGTGACCCCTACCATGTCAAGATAGTGCTCTACCGCTGAGCTATGCGCCCATCCGTAACCGTGGGCCGCCTTTTATCCTTCTTGCGTGGCAAACGCAACCCCTTAGAATACCAGCAACATGAAAAACCTTGCCCACTCCCTGCTGCCACGCCATTTGGCACGTTTGCTGGAAAACACATCAGAGGCAGACTTGTCAGATCAGACAAGCCGGGCCATCGCGCCGGCTCCGTTTGTGGTGCGAGGTAGCGTGGGTGCGCCAATTGTGCTGGCCTCCCCTCATTCCGGGCAGTTTTACCCAGAAGCCTTTGTGCAAAACTCCCGCCAGCCTCTTTCTGTCTTACGCAGTGGAGAGGATAGCCATATTCACCTTTTGGCAGAGCAGGCACATGCCTTAGGGCCAGCCTTGCTACATGCCACCTTCCCCCGCGTGTTTTGCGATGTAAACCGTGGCGCGTGGGATCTGGATACGCGCATGTTCCATGGCCCCATTCCTGCTTTTGTACGCCCTACAGAGCGTGGTCTTGCCGGTCTTGGCTCCATTCCACGTATTGTCGGCAACAGAAAGCCCATTTACCGGCATCGCCTGCCTTTTATGGAAGCCGCCCTGCGCATCCGCCATTATTGGATGCCTTACCATGCCACGCTGGCCGATATGCTGGACAAAACACGCGCAGAACACGGCACCTGCATGCTGCTAGACTTACACTCCATGCCCGATGTGCCTGAAGCGGCAAGCCCAGACTTTGTGCTGGGCGATGCCCACGGCACCACATGCCACCCAGATATTATCAGCACAGCCGAACAGACCTTACAGAGCCTAGGCTTCCGTACCACGCGCAACCAACCTTACGCTGGTGGATATATCACCCGCCATTACGGCAGACCGCAGCAAAACCTGCATGCCCTGCAAATTGAAATGCGCAGAAGTTTGTACATGGATGAAGAAACCCATATCTGCCACGCAGGCTTTGCACCGCTTTCCAACGCGCTGGCCACGCTTACGGAAAAGCTTCTGAAACTCTTTCCCGCTTCCCACGGTTTATAGAAAAGAAGCATGCGTATTATCTAACGGAGTGGATATTGAAAACGTAGCACAACCACCACATCTGATAATCACATAAAAGCAAACAATGCATTACAGGACGTGAACATGACAGAAACAACCCAGAACACCACACCCAATGCCGAAACGCGGGAGTTTAGTGCAGAAGTTGGGCGGATGCTGGATCTGGTTGTCCACTCTCTTTATTCTGAAAGAGAAATCTTCCTGCGCGAACTCGTGGCCAACGCAGCAGATGCCACAGACCGCAGACGCTTTGAAGCCCTGACAGATGGCGCTCGCGCCCTGCCAGAAGATGCCAAAATTCATATCAACCCGGATAAAGACGCACGCCTGCTGACCATTACCGATGATGGTTCGGGCATGACCAAGGAAGAACTTATTAACAACCTTGGCACCATTGCACGTTCTGGCACCCGCGCCTTTGGCCAGCAGCTTGAAAACGCCAAACCGGAAGATCGCCCCAGCCTGATCGGTCAGTTCGGTGTGG
Source organism: Acetobacter pasteurianus (assembly GCF_009914215.2). Classification (NCBI taxonomy): domain Bacteria; kingdom Pseudomonadati; phylum Pseudomonadota; class Alphaproteobacteria; order Acetobacterales; family Acetobacteraceae; genus Acetobacter; species Acetobacter pasteurianus. Next base: position 885,496 of record NZ_CP039846.2, read on the forward strand.
GCTTTTATGCGGCCTTCATGGTGGCGGATAAAGTGGATGTTGTGTCCCGCCGCGCGGGTTCTGATGAAGCATGGCGCTGGACTTCCGATGGACGTGGATCTTACACGTTGGAACCCGCCACGCGTGATAAGCCGGGCACAGATATCACCCTGCACATCAAGTCTGATGCTGAAGAGTTTCTGGACCCCACCCGCCTGCAAACCATTATTCGCAAATGGTCGGACAACATTGCATGGCCTGTAACGATCCTGCATGACGGTAAGGAAGAAACAGCCAATGAAGGTAAAGCACTTTGGCTAAAACCCAAAAGTGAAATTACAGAAGAACAGCTTGAAGAATTCTACCGACACCTGACCCACAACTTCGATAAACCGTGGGATACCCTGCACTGGCGCGCAGAAGGCACCATTGAATTTGCAGCCCTGCTGTTTATCCCTTCCATGCGGCCTTTTGAATTTGCGGAACAAACGCGCGAAAGCAAACTACGCCTGCATGTGCGCCGCATGTTTATTACTGATGAAGCCGAAATTCTGCCGCCGTGGCTGCGCTTTGTGCAGGGCGTTGTAGATACGGAAGACCTGCCGCTTAACGTTTCGCGCGAAATGTTGCAGGCTACCCCTGTGCTCGCACGCATTCGCAAGGCTGTCACCAGCAAGGTGATGGGTGAGCTGAAAACCCGCGCCAAGGATGCCGAAAGCTACGCTGCATTTTGGGAAAATTTTGGCCCGGTGTTGAAAGAAGGCATGTGGGATGACCCAGCGTACCGCACGGAAGTTGCCGCACTCAGCCGCTTCCGCTCCAGCGCTGTAGATGGTCTGACCTCTCTGGATGACTACATCAGCCGCATGAAGCCGGAACAGGATGCCATTTACTATGTAACGGGTGATAGCGCAGAAGTGCTGGCGGCATCTCCGCAGATTGAAGGCTTCAAGGCACGCAGTGTGGAAGTGTTGCTGCTGTCTGACCCGGTTGATTCCTTCTGGCCAGAACGTCTGGGCACGTATGAGGGCAAAGCCCTGCGCAACGTGGCACAGGGTATGACTGATCTGGAAAAATTTGGTGCGCCAGAAGAAACATCTGCCGAAAAGGCAGACATGGAAGCCCTGATTCCAGCCCTGAAAGAAGCACTGGGCGAAGATGTTTCAGACATATGCGCCACAGATCGTCTGGTTTCCAGCGCAATGGTGCTGAGTGCGCCAGAAGGTGGGCCGGATCTGCAACTGCGCAAACTGCTGCAACGCAGCGGGCAGAACATGCCAGAAGCGGCACCCATTCTGGAACTCAACCCGGCACATCCTATCGTGCATACGCTGGCACAAAAGGTAAAAGCTGGTGAAAAAGTGGATGCCTTGGCCCATATTCTGCTGGATGTTGCCAGCATTCAGAATGGTGACACTCCCAAGGATGTAAATGCCTTTTCTCGCCGCCTGATGGAATATCTGGCGCAGGGCACACAGCCAGAAGCCCCCAAGGCCTAAGGCTCGGCTTCACAAAATATTTATATGTTTCAAAAAGGCCCGGTTCTGCCGGGCCTTTCCTTTTTGTAAAACAAGATTTTCAAAAACTATTTTACAACAACAGCGCAGCAAGATCTGACCAATTACAGTAGAAAAGAACTTTTCCCACTCTGGCGCATTCTAGTAGGCAGAACCCGCTATTGCGCTTTTATTACAAAAGATAGCGGCACTTTTTTGAATAAGACCTGTTGTATGGAAAATTTTGAAAGGGCTATCTAAATGTTCTCCACCAAAAAAACAATAATGGCTGCAAGCTGTATTCTGGGGCTCAGTGCCGCAAGTATGGCACACGCACAGAACACACCTTCCCATCTTCCAGCAGGCACCACATTTCCGACCACTCCTGCAGATGCCCTTCCGGTAACAGATCCGGCCCATCCGGCTTCTGCTCCTACAAATGGCGCACAGGTTGTGGGGAATGTTTCGGGCACCTCTACCACAGCCACCCCCGGCGTTTTGGGGGAAGGTGGCCTGCCATCAATAGAAAACGCAAGCACCGGCAACGTGGCGGGGCTGCTTTCCTATTGCGTGCATAAAAATTATGCCTCTGGCACAACACCACGCAGTGTGGCCCGCAATCTTTCCAAACGCCCCGATGTGCGGAACGATCAGGGATATTCTTTAGGGGGGCAAGGGTTGCTACAAAACAGCACATCCAAACCCTTTGATATTGCCACGCTTGAACTTTCCAAGCGCGTAAAGCTGTGCAGCGACCTTACAAAAAAGGGCCAAAGCCTGACAGACTAATATCCTTCATACATGGGCAGGCCATAGCAGCCTGCCCTACTTTGTAAATATGCCAAACCTGCCTCTGCTGGCGTTACTTTTTACTTTCTGCTTTTTTGACATCCTTCCAAATACTATCAAGCATTTCCACGCTTTGGTCTTGCATGGAAAGCCCCTGTTCCGCCAGAACAGCCTCCACACCTTCAAACCTGCGAGTGAATTTGTCACATGCCTGGCGCAAGCAGGCTTCCGGGTCCAGCTTCAGCCTCCGTGCCAGACTGGCAATGGAAAACAGAACATCGCCCAGTTCATCCTGCATGCGCTCACGATTACCGGCTTCCAGCTCAACAGAAAACTCTTCAATCTCTTCATGAACCTTGGCCACCACGCCAGAAATATCAGGCCAGTCAAACCCCACACGTGCAGCCCGCGCAGCCAGTTTGGAGGCGCGTAATAATGCAGGCAATGCTGGCGGCACTCCCGCCAAGGCACCCGGTATAGCCGCCCCTTTACCAGTTTGCCCGGCACTACGTTGCCGTTCCTGCTCTTTCAACGTCTCCCATTGGCCGGGAATGTCCTGCTTTGGTTGCGGCGTATCCGCTACGGCATGGTCTTCCAGCACATCGGCTCCAAACACCACATGGGGGTGGCGGCGGATCATCTTTTCCGTAATCATGCGGGCTACGGTTGCAAAATCAAACCGCCCCTCTTCCTGCGCAAGCTGGGCTTGATACACAACCTGTAGCAGCAGGTCTCCCAATTCATCGGGAAACGCATTCCAATCTTTTTTCTGGATGGCATCCAGCACTTCATACGCTTCTTCAATGGCGTAGGGTGCTATGCTTTCATGCGTTTGCTCTCTGTCCCACGGGCAGCCCTCCTTGGGGTCTCGCAAACGGGCCATAAGGGCGAGCAGACGTTGCAATTCGTATGCTGCCTGCTGGCTGTTGCCCTGTTGTGCGCTTTTTGTTGGTTGGCGGGATGCGGGGGAAGTGGTCATGCTTGTTTCTGCCTTTGGTTTGCATACATACACCGCTACCCGGTGCAAAAAGATATGATGGCATTTTGCCATAAACAGCCGTGCCGTCTATGCGGCAGCACCCAGAAAGCCTAATCTGCCGCCAGAACCAGAATGAGGTAAGGCATGACACAGAAACCCGTAGTCTTTATTGATGGTGAAGCCGGCACAACAGGGCTTGAAATTCGCGAACGCCTTGCCCCTTTGCCTGTCACGCTCCATTCCGTAGAACCCGCACACCGCAAGGACCCAACCGCTCGTAAGGAAGCCATGCAGGCGGCCGATCTGGTTGTGCTGTGCCTGCCTGATGATGCCTCCCGCGAGGCTGTTGAAATGGCCGCAGAGCTAGGCGATGCCGCACCCCGCATTCTGGATGCCAGCACGGCTTTCCGCACAGCACCCGGCTGGGTTTATGGCTTTCCCGAACTGGAAGCTGGACAGGCCCAAGCCATTGCCATTGCCCCCCGCGTAACCAACCCCGGTTGTTACCCCACAGGTGCCATTGCCCTGCTGCGCCCGCTGGTGGATGCCGGTGTGATGGATGCGCGCTACCCGGTGTGTATTAACGCCATTAGCGGATACTCCGGCGGTGGCCGCAGCATGATAGAAGCGCATGAGGGCGATGATGGCCCTGCATTTGAACTGTATGGCCTGAAGCTTGAGCACAAGCACGTGCCCGAAATTCATCAACATGCGGGGCTTAAGCGCAGGCCGGTTTTTGTGCCTTCTGTTGGGCATTTTGCGCGCGGCATGATTGTGTCCATCCCGCTGCATCTGGATGATCTGAACGGAAACGTGAGCGGGGAAGACCTGCACAACATTCTGGAAAAACGCTACGCAGGGCAAGACCATGTGCGTGTGCTGGCCGCAGAGCCAAAACTTTCTGCCGAAGCCCTTGCGGGAAGCGACAGAATGGAACTGCGCGTGCATGCCAATACCCAGAACCGACAGGCACTGCTTACGGCCCGTTTGGATAATCTGGGCAAAGGGGCATCTGGTGCTGCGTTGCAGAACATCCGGCTGATGCTGGACCTGAACGCCGCCTAAACTCTGCCCTGCCCACGCAAAATAGAAGAAAGGTTAAACACTATGAGCAACCGTGTTGCGCTTGTAACTGGCGGAAGCCGAGGCATTGGTGCCGCTATTGTTGAGGCTCTGGCAAAAGATGGCTACGACATTGCCCTGTCTTACGCCAACAGTGCAGAGGCTGCCGAAAAGGTTGCCCAGAAAGTGCGCGCACTTGGCCGTAAGGCCGTTACAATCAAAGCCAATGGTGCCACGGTAGAAGGCAACAAGGCTGTTATTGCCAAAACCATTGCAGATTTTGGCCGGATTGATGCGCTGGTGTGCAATGCGGGCATGTTTCCTTATGGCCCAATTAACGAAACCAGCGTTGAAGATATTGAAAAAGTTCTCAACCTGAACGTGCGCGCTGTTATGATTGAAACAGCAGAGGCCACAAAGCACATGCAAAAAGGTGGGCGCCTTATCTTTATCGGTTCTGCCTTTGGTGCGCGTGCGCCTTTCCCCGGCATTTCCCTTTACGCCACCACCAAAGCGGCACTCCGCGGCTTTGCCAAAGGCGTTGCGCGGGATCTGGGGCCAAAAGGCATTACGGCCAACGTGGTGGAACCCGGCCCGATTGATACAGACATGAACCCGGCTGAAGGCGAAGTTGCAAAACTGATCAGCAGTTTTGTCGCAACCGGTGCTTATGGCACCGTAGCAGACATTGCATCTACTGTTGCCTTCCTTGCCAGCCCGCAGGCTGAATACATTACGGGTGCAGCCATTCCGGTTGATGGTGGTCTGGAAGCTTAAAAAGCTACCCATTTTCTAATGGGATTTTATTATGAGCCCCAACATCTTTTTACAGATGTTGGGGCTTTTTCTATTCCGTAGCTCCTGACAGCAGAAACTATGCTGACAACGCAGCATATTCCTGTTGGTCGGCCTGTACAACATATGGGCCAGCTGCTCGGACTTCCAGGCTGAGAATACCCATTTTGCTTGTTACGATGTTGTGCAGTGGCAACAATGCATTGCCGTTGGTCCATGCGCAATCTTGCCAGCCCATATCATGCCACCCTTCTGGCTTGGATGGCGCCAGATGCTCCTGAACCTGCTGCGACACCCGGATAGAGCCAAAATGGATTTTGCCAACAGCAACACCCATTTGACGACGATCATCCACAAACGGTCCGATAGAATCACAAGGGCGGCTGGAGCGAGATACCACGCGCACACTCTCCACCCCTGCGGGAAGCATGAAGCTGTAAATGTTCTCGGATTTTTTGAATGGATAAATAGTTGCCCCACTGTTGGTAATTAACTTGAGGTCCGGGTCTTCAATAAGAACTTTTGCTTCTGCACGGCCCTCGATTCCCAGATCTTTTGCTTTTTCTTCCAATTTTTGGAAAATTGGTTCAACAAAATCACGCTGAACACCCAATGGTGCAGCGGCATCTTTCTGCCAGTTTTTCTGCTTTCCACCAATTCTGACAACTTTGCCAGCCTGCTGGAAGTTACGACGGCTTCCTGTATCCAGATAGCTTTCAGTCAGCATACCATCTGCCATAATGACTGAATGTTTTTCCGTTTCAATATGGTAGTAATCATAAGATGTCATGGTGGTATCATAATAAATGGAACGACCATTTACCAACATACGTGCAGGAACAAACTTTCCTTCCACAAACAGACAATGTTCGGGTGTTATCAACATATCTTTAAAAGGTACGTTTTCTGCAATAGAATTTTTTAGAATCCGTATAGGATATCCAGCTTGATCTTCTGGCAAATTGGCATTGACAACAACATGTGCTGTTCCTGCCCATACCACTTCTTTTTGTTCTTCTGTACCATCAATAAAAACAGAAACCTTTTCACCGGGAGCAATATCCTGCACCGGCATATATCCATTTTGTGTTTTTATTAAAGAATCTTTTAAAAAACATGAAAATGTATCGCTGTACGTTCCATCTGTTGAAATAGTTGCAACCGAATATGCGCCTGATAAGCTTGGGGCAATGTTTAGCGGGTTAGAAACCGTTGTTGTATCTGGTATCACAACGTACAATTTCTGGTTTGTATAACCAATGCCTTCGTTAAGATCTGTACTGATAATTGTTTCTTTAGTTGTTGGATCATACGTTGCATATAGATCTGATGTAGAAATAGAAAGATCTAATGTGAAATGGTAATCATATGGATTGCTGATTTCATAATAATTGGAACCTGTCAGTCCGGATGCACCCGAAAGAGATACATCCTGATTTGATGAGGTAATTTCTATAGTATTTGAATCTGACATTTGAGAATCACCATATAATTTCATGAAAACATGCCAAAACGTAAGAGGTTTTGAAGCATGCCTATGAATGCAAAAATTACATACCTGATTTGATTATTTATTTTTGATAAGCATTAATGAACAAAATAAATACATAACATATAATATACATTTGTTTATTTAGTTAATTTGTTAGGTATTCTTTTATTTGTTACTTTACTATACTATTGTCAGAAAATATATTTTGCCAGAATATAGGTCTGCCGCAATGGCACAACTTTCTTAGTCGAAGGTGAAAACCTATGAAAACTCTGAACGATTCCGAAATCGCTATGGTTGCTGGCGGCACGCTGGGCGATGCTCTGGGCACCACACTGACAGACACACTGGCTGGTCTGGATGTTGGTCTGGCCACCATCCTTGGCGGCGTGAACAGCACGGTTAATGCCCTGGTTCCTGCTGTAACAAGCGGCGTAACCACGATTGGTGACGGCCTGCTGACGGGTCTGGACGCCACGACCAATGGCGTGACCTCCCTGCTGGGTGACGTTCTGAAAGTTTAATTTCAGAAATTTCCAGGCGGTTTGCAAAAAGCCGCCTGGTTATTTTGCAAAAATACTAAAGTGGTAAAACCTTGCACTCTTCAAAAAAGCCTGCATGAGTTCGGACCTTTTTAGGCGTGAGGTTCTGGAAGCACGGCGCCAATCATGGCTTGGGCAGGTTCAGGCCTCTCAACCGCTTTCTATCCGGATTGCGGCATGGTTCACGCTCGCCCTTGTGGTACTGGCCATTCTCTACACTATCTGGGGTGTTTATACCCGGCGTGTGCACGCTACTGGCTTAATGGTTCCCCCTTCGGGTCTTATTACCGTTAACGCCAATACAACTGGCACCATTGCCCTGCAAAACGCCATGGAAGGCCAACATGTTAAAAAAGGTGATGTACTGTTCACCATAGATCTGGAAGCCACATCCTCATCAGGCCCCACGCAGGAGCATATTCTCTCCCAGTTACGCCACCAGCGCGATCTGTTGCAGCAGCAAAAAGATATTCGCGCCCAAGACGCGCCCGTGGAAAAACAATCCATGGTGACCCAGATCCGTTACCTCAACCAGCAACACCAACATATCGGGCACCAGCTTGATAACGATGCCCATGTGCTGCCCGTGGTGGAAGCTGCCGTACGCCGCATGCAAACGGCACAGTCCGCGCATCTGGTGACAGAAACACAGTTCCAGAGCCAGCTTTACACCTATGCCCAACTACTCAGTAGTCATGCACAGTTTTTGCAAAGCTATACAGATACAGAAGGAAAGATTGCGGACCTTACCACAAAGCTCATCCGTTACGATGGCCAACTGGCGCATGATCTGAATGATCTGGACAAGCAGATAGCCCAGATTGACCAACAGATTGCAGAAAGTGAAGGCCACCGCAGCAGTATTATCCTTGCTCCAGATGATGGCACCCTCACCGCCATTCGCGTTAACCCCGGCCAGCAGGTTTCCTCTGGCACACCTTTGCTCACGTTATTGCCCACAGGCCATGCTTTGGAAGCTGAATTGTATGTCAGCTCTGCTTCTATAGGGTTTTTGCATGAGGGCGAACCCGTGCTGCTGCGCTATGCTGCCTTTCCCTACCAACGTTTTGGTTTGTATCGCGGTCATGTCAGCGAGATCACTCGTGCGCCCGTCACCGCAACAGATGGCACAGGCCAGAAAGCGGCTCCTTCAGACAAAGACAAAACGCAATCCCAAAATCCGGGGCAAGATATTTACCGCATTCGTGTGCGCCCCGATCAGCAGTTTGTTGAAGCCTATGGCCAACACAAGCCCCTTGAAGCTGGCATGGAAGTGGAAGCCGATATCGCTATTGATACCCGCAGATTGTACCAATGGATTTTCGACCCTGTTATTAGCATGCGCGATGATTTTTACGCCGTGAGCGGAGGATTGAGGTAATGGGCGTAACCCTCAAATCCCTTGAATTCGGGTGGCGTTCGCGCACGCCTGTTATTTTACAGGTAGAAGCCGCAGAATGTGGTTTGGCATGTCTGGCCATGATTATGGGCCATTATGGCAATCAGATTGATCTGGCCACATTGCGCAGGCGTTATTCCATATCCGTTAAAGGCGTTACTCTGCGCGATCTTATCGCCACGGCTGATACGGTGGGCCTCTCCACCCGTGCCGTGCGGCTAGAACTGGAAGATTTGCCCAACCTGCGCATGCCCTGCATTTTGCACTGGAGCATGAACCACTTTGTGGTGCTTACGCAGGTTAAGGGCAACAAAGTTACCATTCATGATCCAGCAGTAGGCCGCCGCACACTCAGCATGGGCGAAGTCTCGCGCGAGTTCACGGGTATTGCCCTGGAAGCCTCCCCAAACGATAGCTTCCGCCGCGAGGATGACCGAGAAACCTTGCGCCTGCGCGATCTGTTTCGCCATGTAGCAGGGCTACGCCCGGCCCTTATGGTGCTGGGTGCGCTTTCTCTTGGGCTGGAAGTGATTGCGCTGATCATGCCCATGGTCTCGCAGGTCGTGATTGATGAAGTGGTGGTAACGGCCGATCATGAACTGCTTATTACCATTGCCTGTGGCATGGCCCTGCTTTTGCTCTTGCAGATGCTTATTGGCTGTGTGCGTCAATGGGCCGTGCTACTGCTGAGCACACGGGTTGGCCTGCAATGGAACACCAGCCTGTTCGACCATCTCTCTCGCTTGCCGCTGGATTACTTTTCCAAACGCCATGTAGGCGATGTACTCTCACGCTTTAACTCACTGGGTACCATCCAAAAAACCATCACCACCGATATGGTCCAAACGGTTATGGATGGGCTGATGGCCGTGGGCATGGCCATCATGCTGTTCATTTATGGTGGCTGGCTGGGCATGGTGGCTATGGTGGCCACGGGGCTGGATGTGCTGTTACGGCTGATTACCTACCGCATCTACCGTGAGGCATCTGAAGAACAAATTGTTATTGATGCCCGCCAGCAAAGCCATTTTATAGAAACCCTGCGCGGCATGGCCAGCGTAAAGCTTTTGGGCCTGCGCGAGCGCCGCCGTACCACATGGCTGAATTTGCTGGTGGACAGCATTAACATCCGCCTACGCCTGCAACGGTATGATCTGATCTATGGCCGCATGGGCGATCTGATTTTTGGCGCTGACCGCCTGATTATGATGGTTCTGGGCGCGGGTGCTGTCATGAGCGGCCATATGACAGTGGGTATGCTGGTGGCTTTCCTGTCCTACAAAGATCAGTTCGCCACACGCATTGGCAATCTGATTAGCAGCGGCTTTCAGATACGTATGCTGAATGTGCAGACAGACCGTTTGTCCGACATTGTGATGACAGACCCGGAAGCCACAAGTACCACGGCTGCAGTGCCCCCACCCCGCTCGGGTGAGAAACGGGCCAGTGGCACGCTTAGTTGCTTTGGCCTGTCTGCACGCTATGGCTCGCAGGATCCGTGGATCTTCCGCAACATCTCACTGGAAGTGCCTGCAGGCAGCAGTGTAGCCATTGTCGGCCCTTCGGGCTGTGGCAAAACCACATTCCTTAAAGCCCTGATGGGGCTGATGGAAACGCAGGAAGGCAGCATCCGGCTGGATGGTGCGGATTTGGAAAGCCTGACGCTTGAAGGCTATCGCAACCGCATTGCCGGCGTATTGCAAGATGATGGCCTGTTCTCTGGCTCTATTGCAGACAATATCAGCGGCTTTTCCGAACAGGTGGATGAAGCATGGCTGGTGGAATGCGCCACCCGCGCCGCCATTATTGATGATATCAAACGCATGCCAATGGGGTTTGAAACCTTGGTAGGTGATATGGGCAGTGGGCTTTCTGGCGGGCAGAAGCAGCGCGTCATTCTGGCACGCGCGCTCTACCGCAAACCTGAAATCCTGTTTCTGGATGAAGCCACCAGCCATCTGGATGAACTGACCGAACACAAGGTGGCCGAGGCCCTACGCGATATGAACGTCACCCGCATTATGGTTGCACATCGCCCGGCAACCATCGCACATGCGGATACCATCTATATCTTCCAGCCCGGTGGGGTTCTGACGCAATATCAACCACCCAATAAGCAAAACAGAGCTGCGTCTTAACCTGTTAGTTTAGGGAATACGCACAACCAGCCGCCCCCGCACATGCCCTGCCAGCAGCATATCTGCAGCCTGCGGGGCTTCCGCCAGATCAATCTCACGCACCATGTCATCAAGCTGCCGCGGGTTTATCAGTTCAGCAAGGCGCGCCCATGCCTCCTGCCGCTCTCGCCGCGGGCATTGCACGCTATCAATGCCCACCAATGTCACACCACGCAAAATAAACGGGGCAACCGTTGCGGGAAAATCCATCCCTCCGGCTAATCCACACGCTGTAACCACCCCTTGCGGGCGCATACTTGCACATACAGAGGCCAGAACCTGCCCCCCCACAACATCAACCGCACCAGCCCAACGCGCTTTTTCTAACGGGCGAGATGGCGTGGTAAAGTGCGCACGCGGTAATACTTCTGCAGCCCCCAAACTGTGCAGGTAAGGTTGTTCCTCCAACCGCCCGGTTACAGCCACAACCTGATACCCCAACCGCGACAGCAGCATGATAGCCACGCTGCCCACCCCACCGCTGGCACCCGTTACAAGTACTGGCCCACTGGCTGGTTCCACCCCTTCACGCTGAAGAGCCTGCACACATAGCATGGCCGTAAAGCCAGCCGTGCCAAGCGCCATAACCTGCCGCCCATTCAACCCCAAAGGTTGTGGCAAAGCCCATAAACCCGGCACACGCGCCAGTTGGGCAAACCCGCCCCAGCGGCTTTCCCCCAAGCCATGCCCAGTCACAATAACATCCTGCCCAACAGGAACTGCCGGATGTGTAGAGGCTTCCACTTTGCCTGCCAGATCAATACCCGGCACCATGGGCCAGTTACGTATGATCGGGCCTTTACCTGTAAGGGCAAGCGCATCCTTGTAGTTGAGGGATGACCACTGCACCCGGATTGTTACATCCCCTTCTGGCAGGTCTGCTTCTGCCAGTTCGCGCAGCGTAACCTGCTGGCCAGTTTGTGTTTTTTCTACATACAGGGCTTTGAACATGTTTTTTCACCGCTGGTTAAGCTTTTGCCACCCATCAACCGGCCAAAATCTGGGGCACGGTACGCAGTACACCAACGCATGCAAAGCCCATCTGTGCCTGCATGACAGTATTTTGAAGTTTCCTCTCATTCCTGTTGGGAACAAAAATTAAACTAGGTATCTGTTCGGCCTGCGGGTATAGATGAAGCCACCATTACAGGTTTCACTTTATTTCGGACGTTCTCTTGTTCCTGTTTATTATGGGTCTGCTGACCCTTGTCCTGCTGATTGCTGTCAGCATTCTGATTTCACTTTCCGAGATATCCTTCGCAGCCGCGCGGGAGGTCAGGCTTCGCAGTCGTGCAGAAGCAGGAGACAAGCGCGCCCAAGCCTTTTTGGCCCTGCGCCGTAACAGCGGGCAGGTGATGACCGCCATCCAGATCTGCCTGAACGGTGTGGGCATTCTGGGCGGTATTGCCAGTTCCGAAATGTTCACCCCGCCTGTCACCGAATTTTTAAGCCGCTGGGGTATGTCAGACTGGTGGGCACAAAATCTGGCCTCTACCTTCAGCTTTATTTTTGTAACCGGCGCCTTTGTTCTGTTTGCTGACCTGCTGCCCAAGCGCGTAGCCATGAACAACCCGGACAAGGTGGCCATGGCCGTAGGGTGGTTCCCCCGCGTGGCCCTGCGGGTGCTGTATCCGTTTGTATGGATTTTCTCCAAAATTTCCGATGCCATTTTGCATGCCCTGAAAATTCCGGCAGCTTCTGCGGTGGAACCCATAACGCCGGAAGACCTGCATGCCATTCTGGCCGCTGGCACGGCATCCGGGGTACTGCTGCAACAGGAACACCAGATGATTGAGAACGTGCTGGCCCTACAGGCACGTTCCGTAACCTCCGCCATGACCCCGCGTGATGAAATCATCTTTCTAGATATTCAGGACTCGCCCGAACATAACCACGAAAAGGTACGCACCAACCCTTATTCCCGCTATCCGCTGTGCAATGGTGGGCTGGATAGAGTTATCGGCTCCATCCGTGCGGAAGACGTTCTGGCATCTGTGGTGGATCCTTCCATTGCACCCTCTGGCCGCCCCCATAGCAACCCCATTGCCCGGATGCGACGTGAAGTTCTCTCTGTTCCCGAAACGCTGAACCTTTGGGATACACTGGCCCAGTTTGATACGCACGGCACCGGCTTTGCCCTGATTGTTAATGAATACGGGCTGGTTGTGGGGCTGATTACCTTTAAAGACATTATGGGCGTGCTGATGGATGGGTTAGCCAGCCCGTTTGAAGAACAGGCCATAGTCAAGCGTGATGAAAACTCATGGCTGGTGGATGGTGCCGCCCCGATTGGTGATGTCATCCGCGAACTGCATGTATTGGATTTGCCCGATAGCGAGCAGTTTGACACAATTGGTGGCTTTATTATGCACCGTCTGCGCCGCATGGCCCGCAAGGCAGACCGGGTAGATGCCGCTGGTTTCCGCTTTGAAGTGGTGGATGTGGAAGGTTTCCGTATCAACCAGTTGCTTGTGACACGTATGACCGAGACCTCATGAATTTTCCCTGCCTCCGTTCCTCCGCTTTCCTTTTTGCCAGCCTTCTGGGTACCACATTTTCTCTTTTTCCACCTGCAATCATTATTCCAGAGGCATCTGCTGCACAGGCAGATACCTCTGATGCCACATTGGAACGGGTTGTGCTGGTTTCCCGCCACGGAATACGCAGCCCAACCAAACCTTTAGACAAGCTGGAAAAAAAGACCCGTCATACATGGACACCATGGCCTGTTCCCCCCGGTGAGATGACAGCACATGGCCAGTTTGATCTGGGCCTGATGGGGCAGTTTTTAAAAAGCTATTACCACATTGCCAGCAGGGATAGCTCCGCCCGTTGCCTGCCAGAACAGCCAGCTTTTATCTGGGCAGATTCCGCCAGCAGCCGCACACAACACAGCGGTGATATTCTAGCTGCGGCCTTGAGCGATGGGTGCCAGACGCAGGCCCGTTCCATGCCTGCCAAAACGCATGATCCACTGTTTAATGCCCTGGCGGCCCAAAAGACCGCACTAGATACAAATGACGTTGAAAAAGTTTTAGACCCTGAGCCAACATCAGATACACAACTGCCACCACCTGTGCAGTCTGGCATTGCAACCTTGCAGGCCCTGTTTGCCCCCAATGCCTGCGCCACTGGTACATCACCGTGTTTTTCCAAACACGCGCCGTTCTCATGGAAAAAAGGTACACCACATGCCGAAAATGGCATGGCGTTAGGTTCTACTGTTTCGGAAGCTCTGTTGCTGGAATATGCGCAGGGGCTTCCTTCTTCTATTCCGACAGCAAATGCGGATGCCGTGCAGACACTTAATAGCGTTCTGCCTGTGCATAATTACCAAAGTGCACGTATGCGCCGTACTCCAGCCATTGCCATCCCTCGGGGTGGCAAGCTGGCCCAAGCTATTTTAACACTCTTGAATGAACAGCCCTTTCCCTTACCGGATGGTAGCGTGCTGCCTGCGCAAGCCCGTGTAGTGATGTTTGCCGGGCATGATACGACGCTGGATATGCTGACAACTCTGTTTGGGTTGGACTGGACCTTTACAGACCAGCCAGACCCCACCGCCCCAGATACAACTCTGGCTTTTGAAACATGGAAGCACCCTGATGGACGCAAAGAAATCCGCTTTGCTGTTTTCCATCAGTCTCTCGCCCAACTGCGAGAAGGCCTGAAGCTGGACAATGTTGCCGGGCAAGGTGCACCCATGCCGTTAACCAGCACACTATGTAACCAGCCTAAAAATGAAATCTGTTGGCTGAAAAACCTGAGCCAAAACGTGCCGCAACATTAACCTTACACTCTGCCTGTGCATTGCTACCGCAGTGCACAGGCAAACACATTAGTTACTGCATGGGTTTAAGAAACCGAAATACAGAGCGCGTAATTTTGTTACCCTTGTAACGCACCTGCGTTTTTTTTGGCAAAACGCCAAAATGTTCTTTTACCCGGTAAGTATCCAGGCTGAACCCTGCTGCCAGCGCTTCCTTGTAAAGCTCATCAAACTTCTGTTGCAGATCTGGGCGCGGATGGTTGTAAATTGTGCCATCAAACCAGTGTTTGCGATCTTCCCCCTTCAAACGTTGCAAGGAATATTTGTGGGAGAACTGCGTGCCCATATCCGAATAATGCAGGAACTTTAACGCTTCCAGCGGCATGCCATCACCATCCAGATTGCTAAAGGCAGGATCTAGCGGCTGGATATATTCGGGATGCTTTTCAAAAAACGTTTTCAGCTTTTTGTGGGCCGAAGCGTCTTTCTTAATTTCTGCCAACGGGGGCAAAAGCTTCATGGCGGCTTCGCAGTCCCACATCAGGGTACCCAACCGTAAATCTCGCCCATGGCCAGATGCGAGCATCACCTTGCCTTGTGGAATAGGCTGGTTCCATAGTTCTGCAATATCTGAAAGAGCAAAAATATCAGCGTCCATATACAGCGCACGACCCTTGCCACCACAATAGGCAGGAATCCCCCATCTAAAGCCAGAAAAAGGCGTTGGCCATTCCGTTGTATTCCAGCCTTCCTCCGGTTTCAGGCCGGAATACCAGAAACTGGAAGGATCACGCGTAAGCTGCAT
The DNA here is from genome assembly GCF_009914215.2 of Acetobacter pasteurianus. NCBI lineage: Bacteria > Pseudomonadati > Pseudomonadota > Alphaproteobacteria > Acetobacterales > Acetobacteraceae > Acetobacter > Acetobacter pasteurianus. Next base: position 900,780 of record NZ_CP039846.2, read on the forward strand.
GAAAGTAATATTCACCGGCAAACTGCTATATTTTGTAATACTATAGTGTAACACCATTAACTGTTCGAGGTCACAATCATTTGGATCACAGCCAATAAACAGTTTAACTACGGTATTCATTCGTAGGTCTTTCATATTGATTTTTTGTTATTAGAATAAACGTTTGCATAACAGAAAGAGCCAACGCTTCAAACAGAAGTAAGGCTAGTTTATTTTTTAATTACTACAGGACCGTTTATCTTGTAAAAAAGCTTTTCTTGGTCATATTTTCATTCTTTCTTTTCCTTAAAAATGGCATGATTATCTACCATATATACGTATGTATCATGGCTTATATACAGAGGACAAATATACATGAAACTTTATAAAGCAGCGTTTGCCTTTCTGCCGGCACTTTTGCTGGCTGCTTGCGCTGAAACGCCCATGGGCCCGACTGCACAGGTATTGCCCGGCCCCGGTAAGGATTACGGCACATTCCTGCAGGAACAGAATTTTTGCCGTTCTCAGGCTGCTGCTGCTGTTCATGGTCAGGCCGGTAGCCAGAATCGCAAGGCCCTGTATGGCGGGCTGGCAACAACTGCGCTTGGCGCTGGCTTGGGTGCTGCTGTTGGTGGTGGCACAGGTGCTGGCATTGGTGCCGCGGCTGGTGCGTTGGGCGGTGGCCTGGGTGGCAGTGCGTATTCCAACAGCCAGCAGGGTGGCATTCAGACCCAGTACAACAATGCGTATGTAGCCTGCATGGTTGCTTACAAAAACGTGCTGCCTGCCCCCAATGCTGGTTATATGCCCCAGCAGTAAAAGCTACGCTCTATCAGCCCACATATATTACGTGGGTTGATATCAGCAAAAAGGGATCGTTCCTTGCGGAACGATCCCTTTTTTTAGTGGGAAAATGTTGGGTTTAGAATGCAGCCTGCACACGGGCAGCAACGGAATTCCCATCGCGGCCAAGAATGTTATAGGCTTGGCTGTTACGTGTTACGATAAAGTGGTTGAAGTCCAGCATCACACGGAAGTGGCGGTTGGGATACCAGTTCACCCCACCGGACCATACTGTCTGGCGGCCACCACGCACACTGTTTGCCGTATCATCAAAATCAGCCACACTGTAACGGCCAGAAAGTTCCAGCGCCCCCCAGTAACCGTGTGCGGGATCAAATTCGTGTTCCACACCCGGTGCAGAGAAAGCACCTTCTTTTTCGTTATACATACGCGGCTTGCCGAACAGCGTATAGTTGGCCGCGCCATAGTAACCCTCGAACGACAGGGACGGCAGAGACTGCCCACCCTGCTGCTGGTTGCGGGTTACGCCGATGTGGTAATATTCACCCTTCAGCACCAGCTTTTTCCAGCGGAAGCCGAGTTCTGGACCGGCAGACCACACGGAACCAATGTTGCGCAAGGCACCCGTGTTCAACAACGCTGTTGTTGTCAGATTAACTTCTGGTGCTTCCTTAAAGGTATATGTGCGGCCATTTGTGCCATCGTTCACTTTGAACGCGCTGATGGCAGAAAGACCCAGATGCACGTCTATGTCTTTAGAAACATAGGGACGCCCGGCAACACGGAAGGTGCCACCTGTCTGGCTATCGCCAATGTTGGTATCCTTGGCGCGGTTACCAAATGTCTGGCCTGTGAAATACCCTGCAATCCACCAGCGTTTTTCATAATGCAAGCCACCAACACTAAAGCGGGCATCGCCTGCGGCAATGTTACGCACGATATCCGTGATGGCAGGACGTTCCATCATTTCGAAATCGTTGGAGCTTTCGGAATCTTCTTCCGTCACGCGAGGCTGGAAGTAGCCTACTGTTAGAATGGTGTTGTGCAAACCGGTGTAGTTCAGGTTGGCTTCATACAGACCATCAGACCCATCCGCGCTGCCAGACCCGAAATCAGGCGTTACGTTTGCCACCCAGTCTTTATACCGGAAGGTGAATGGAATACGCAGGCGGCGTGCGTTTTCTGTAAAGCTGGAGAAATCACCCTTGGTCTCGCCCCGACGCGGAGACATACCCATAAAGCCCCCGAAGTCTTCATGGAATGCCAGACCAATGGACAGACCATAAGCTCCATCTTCAGATGCAACCGTAAAGCGCCCTTTGGGGAAACCGATGGTCATACCACCAACGTGCACGTTTTCGTCCTGCTGCGTCGCTGCCTTGAAATCTTTCCATGATGTCGTCATGCCACGATCAGAAGGGGGCGTGCCAACACCGTTGTTCAGCAGAATGTTTTTATGCGGAACCTGTTCACCAAACTTTACGTTGGGATCTACATCGTTATCAGCATATTTTTCGGGGAACTTATACCCGTTCTGTGCCGTTGTACGTGCAGTCCGGCGTGAAACAGGGCCTTTCTGCCGTGCTTCGTTTTGAGCGATCTGAGATTTAAGATGTGTGATCTGCCCCATCATTTCACGCCGCATTTCAGCCATTTCGGCTTTCAGGGCGCGGATCTGGGCATCATCTGAACTGGAAGCCTCGGCCACTGGGGCGATTCCAGACATCAAAATAGAAGCAAATGCAAAAGATGGAAGAAGCGGTGAACAACGACGCATCATGGCCATTCCAAAACAGAAGAGGAGCGATGCGTGGTGAATAACTTTATTCCAACTTTTTGTGCGTGACGCTTAGATGATGGTTTCATGACAGTTTCATGAAAAAAGCGGCCCACAAAGAGGCCGCTTTCCATGATAAAATATATTATTGAAATAAGGGTATTAAAAACTGCTTATTTACCAGCCTGCCATGCAGATTGAATGCTATCCTTAACCGCCTTGGGCAGTGGCACGTAATCCAGCTTTGCTGCAATGGAATCGCCCTTGGCAAAATCCCAGATAAAGAAGCGCTTTACAGCTTCATCACGCGCAGGGTTACGTGCAGGCAGCGGCACCAGCACATAAGTGGCAGAAACAATTGGCCATGCCTGTGCGCCAGAAGTATTCAGCAAATTGACAGAAAAATGCGAAGCATTTTTCCAATCTGCAGCTTCTGCTGCCTGAGAGAAACTGGCCTGAGAGGCTGCAACGGCCTGACCAGAACTGTTCTTGAGGCGAATGGTGGTCAGATGGTTACGGCTGGCATAGGCGTATTCCACATACCCTACGCCGCCTTCAGTGTTCTGCACGGTGGCAGATACGCCATCGTTCCCGCGTGCGCCCAAACCACCTGGCCAGCTGATGGATGTGCCTGCGCCGTACTGATCATGCCAATTTTTGGAAGACTGATCGAGGTAGGATGTAAACACAAACGTTGTGCCAGACCCATCTGCACGATGAATAGGAGCAACAGCCGTATCTGGCAGGGAAACACCCGGGTTGAGTGCTGCAATTTTTGGATCATTCCAGCTGGTGATATCGCCGGAATAAATAGAAGCCAGCACATCACCGCTCAGCACCAGCACATCTGCCTTAATGCCCGGAATGTTCACAACCGGCACAATTCCACCCATAACGGTGGGGAACTGAAAAAGATGTGCACTTTCCAGCTTTTTGGCATCCATAGGTGCATCAGATGCCCCAAAATCCACCGTGCCAGCCAAAATCTGATTTTGCCCAGCGCTGGACCCTACAGTCTGATAATTTACATTAACACCTGTATCTGCTTTGGCGGCAGAGGCCCAAGCCTCATAAATCGGGGCAGCAAAACTGGATCCCGCACCAGTTACACTTTGTGCATGAGAAAAAGAGGGCACAGCAGCCAGCAAGCAGGCAACCGCAGCAGCACAGGTTTCAGACCGAAAAGAAAAACGCATTTTGGGGAGCATCCCTAAGCATCAACACAAAACGGCACCAGTACATGCCGCCTCTGCTTCGTAAGGGAGGGAACGCAAAAATGGGTTACGTCTGCAAGACAGTTTGGTGACAGTTTAATGAATGATCAGCCACTAACGGCAAAAGTGGCAGCCAGATATGGCAGGATGTGCCCTGCCCCACTGCACTTTCCACCACAAAACGCCCCCCATGCCGGCTGACAATATGCTGTACAATAGCAAGTCCCAACCCACTACCCTGCACAGCCGCCGCAGTTTTGGCCACGCGGTAAAACCGTTCTGTTAAACGAGCCAGATGCCGGGCAGGAATACCGGGGCCATTATCTGTTACACTCAGCACAATACCTGGCGCAGATGACCAACGTTGATCAGCCTCGGCCTGCTGGCAGGTTATGGTAATAAAGACAGGTTTACCGGCCTTTGTCTTTTCTGAAACAAGGCTATATTTTATGGCATTTTCAACAAGATTAACCACAACCTGCAAAAGCTGGGTTTCATCCCCGGCAACCTGCCAGCTCTTGTTTTCTGGCGGCTGTACATCAACCGTAACGGGCAAACCGGCAGCCAGAAGATCCCCTTCTGTCTGGCACTGATCAAACAGATCAACCAATCTCACCGCTTCCCGCGGTTTTTGGTGTTCCTGCATTTGCACGCGGGAAAGATAAAGCAGACTGTTCAGCAGGTTCTGCATCCGCTTGGCCTGCTGAGCCATAATTTCTAAAAACTCTTTTTGTGCCACAGGGTCATCCGCGGCTGGCCCTTGCAGGGTTTCTATAAATCCTAGCAATGCGGCCAAAGGCGTGCGTAATTCATGGCTGGCAAAAGCTACAAAATCTGTGTGCTGGCGTTCTGCAACAACGGCATCTGTTTCATCATACAGATCAACAAACACCAATGTTGTTTGCGCATTGGGGGATGTGTTTTCCCGGCGCATACTTATTGGCAACAAGGCTGCTGGCAGAGTCTGTTTTTGTAAAACAGCCTGAACTACCCGTAGCCGTGGAATATCCAAAATAACACGTACGCGCCCCGGCTGTGTGCTCCCTGCCTTTTGCGCAAGCACCACATCCAGTTTGGCCTGAAACGCCGGATGGCGCACTATACTGCCCAGGTCTCCATCAAACTGTTGTTCAGCCATTTTGGAAACCACGCACAAACCGCGTGTTTCATTTATCACCAGCATGGCAGCTGGCAGGCAGGCCATAACCTGCTCCAGGCAAGGTTGAGAAACTTCCTTACTGGGGCTGCGCCGAGCCAGAACAGGCACACGGCTTACAGAGGCTCGCATACGCCCAAGCACCATGCCACCCAAAGTTGCCATGGCTGCACCAACCATGGCCCCCTCCCCCATTATCAGCCATGCCTGTGCAACCATGCCAAAAATTTACCCTGTTCTAGCCCTGCGGCAGATCCAGCGCATACCCTCTGGCTCGCACTGTACGGATAAGATCCTGCTCATCCCCTTCATTCAGGGTTTGCCGCAGGCGGCGGATATGCACATCCACCGTGCGCAATTCTACAAAAGAACTGCGTTCCCAAGCATGTTTCAAAAGCTCCTCGCGAGAGAAAACTTTGCCCGGGTTGAGCATAAAGAATTCCAGCAGACGGTATTCGGTTGGCCCCAGAGCCAGCAAACGTCCGCTGCGTTCCACCTTGTGGCTCACCCGGTCCATCACCAGTGTATCAAACCGCAGGGTTTTATCTGCTGGCGGCAAACGGCGCAGCATGGCTTTTACGCGCGCAAACAACGCTTCCATGCTGAAGGGTTTTACAAGATAATCATCCGCTCCGGTATCTAAACCGCGGATCGTATCTGTTTCTTCCCCACGCGCACTTAACATCACAATAGGAAGCGTTGCTGTTTTGGGCTGCCCCCTTAACTGGCGGCACACTTCCAAGCCAGAAATACCTGGCAGCATCCAGTCCAGCAGCAACAGGTCAGGGCGTTTTTGGCGCACTTGTTCAAGTGCTGCTTCACCATCCCCAACAACGCGGACTGCATATCCCTGCTTTTCAAGATTGTAGCCGATAAGCCGGGAGAGTGCCGGATCATCCTCAACCACCAGAAGATCTGCCTTATTCATGCTTTCCCTGCTTTTTGTAACATGATTGAAAGATAGGGGGTTCTCACAGCAAAAAACAACGTCCCGCCACCTCGCAAGAAAGAGATCATGTGTGAAAACCGCTTATATATCGGGCAAAAAGTACCCGTATGAAAGTTTTGTGAAACCCTCACAAAGTTGCAACAAAAAAAGGCCTTCCCTTATGGAGAAGGCCCTTTTGTTACAAACGCATTGCCTGCCGGATCAATCTTCAAACGGGTCGCGCATCAGAATGGTGTCATCCCGATCCGGGCTGGTGGAAAGCAGAGTAACAGGTGCACCCACCAGCTCTTCAATACGGCGCACGTATTTAATGGCCTGCGCTGGCAGGTCTGCCCAGCGGCGTGCACCGTGGGTGGTTTCCTTCCAACCTTCCAGCGTTTCATAAACCGGGCGCACACGCTGCTGCGCTGCCGGGGCGGACGGGAAGCGTTCGATCTTCTGGCCGTCCAATTCATACCCAACGCAAATCCGGATTTCATCCAGACCATCCAGCACGTCCAGCTTGGTAAGCGCCAAACCGTTTACGCCACCAACGCGCACGGCATGACGCACCAGCACGGAATCGAACCAGCCACAACGGCGTGGGCGACCCGTGTTGGTGCCAAATTCATGCCCACGTTCACCAAGGCGGCGGCCTGTTTCATCATGCAGTTCTGTGGGGAACGGACCTTCACCCACACGGGTGCAATACGCCTTGGCAATACCCAGAACAAAACCCGCAGCCGTTGGGCCCATGCCTGAACCCGTGCCAGCATTAGCGGCAACTGTGTTAGAGCTGGTAACAAACGGATAGGTGCCGTGGTCCACATCCAGCATGACAGCCTGCGCACCTTCAAACAGAATGCGGCGACCTGCACGGCGGGCATCATCCAGAATGTCCCATGTAGGTGCCATATAAGGCAGCACTTTAGGGGCAATATCTGTCAGGAACTTAAGCAGTTCTTCTTTGGTGAATACGGGTGCACCCAGCCCTGCCAGCAGGGTGTTGTGGTGCAGCAGCAGTTCATCCAGCTTCCAGTCCAGCGTTTCTGGCTCGGCCAGATCACACAGGCGGATAGCGCGGCGGGCCACTTTATCTTCATACGCTGGGCCAATGCCACGGCCCGTGGTGCCAATTTTACGATCACCACGCGCAGCCTCACGCGCGCGATCCAGTGCACCGTGCACAGGCAGAATCAGGGGGGCATTTTCTGCAATCTTGAGCGTATCGGGCGTAACTTCCAGCCCCTGTTCCTGAATACGGCCAATTTCTGCCAGCAGTGCCTGCGGGTCCACCACCACGCCATTGCCAATAATGCCCAGCTTGTTGTTCACCACGCCAGAAGGCAGCAGGGAAAGCTTGTAAACCTGATTGCCCACAACCAGCGTATGCCCGGCATTGTGCCCACCCTGAAAGCGCACAACAATATCGGCCCGACTGGCTAGCCAATCTACGATTTTGCCTTTGCCTTCATCACCCCACTGGGCGCCAATCACGGTTACGTTGGACATGGATGGTGTGCTCCTGAAAGAATCTTGCCGCTAACTGAAAGAGAATACAGCCCCTTACGGGGAAAAATCATGACAAGGCCATGCAGTTGGTGCCACGCAATACATGCGTGCAGCCCAAACGGCGCGCTTCGACCTCTGGCTCTGCGGTGAGAGAAGATGCCGCCAGCGTGGCGTAACCTTGCGTGCGCAGGCGTACGGCCTCCCGCTTATCTGCTCCCGGTGCCAGATAGACACGAGGGCGCGCAGGGGTTGGCGGAATCATGCGGAACAGCACATCTGGCCGCAATGTCAGCCCACAAGCGGGTTCATTATCATTACACAGGTAACGACCACCGCGCCCCAGCTCTTCCGAACGGCCAACGGCAAACAGCGTCACACACACACCTGTATGATATTTCCAGCCCCGAAACTCTACCGGGTCCACCGTCATACGCAGGTTGGGACATTGCTCACGCAGGGCGGCAACCGTATCTACCAGACGGTCCAGAACAGCACGCGCCTTGGGGGGGAGGGTAATTTCCGTTAACCGCGCCACGGCATGTTCGGCCAGACCTGTGGCTTCCAGCAATGCAATAAGCGTACTGGCCAAGGCCCCACCCTGTTCAGCCACAGCGGCGGAATCCTTACGGTCCAACGCACGCATAAGGGCTGCACGCTGCGCTTCGGGCACTTTGCTTTCTTCCAGCAGGGCCGGAATAAAAGGCGGCATGGTGAGATCGAAGGAAACATCCTTCACACCCAGACGCTCAAGAGCTTCCGCCCCAACAGACATCACCTCTGCATCCGCCTCTGGCGAATCCGGGCCTATCAGTTCGATACCTGTCTGCATAATCTGGCGGCTGCTTTCTTCCGCCGCTACGGGGGACACCACAACACACACACCGGCGTAGGAAACACGCAGCGGGCGCGGTGTGCTGGCCACACGCGTTGCCGCCATACGGGCAACCTGCGGCGTAATATCCGGGCGCAGCACCATCATGCGGCGGGTATCCGGGTCCATCACCCGGAAACTCTGTTCCGCAAGGGCCGCACCGGCACCCGCCAGATACGTGTCCTCAAACTCTATAAGAGGAGGTCGCACGCGGTCGTATCCGTGGGATGCAAACACGTCCATAAGCGTGGCAACACCCTCTGCCTCGGTTCGGGCATCGGGTGTTAAAAAATCTACAAAGCCTGCGGGCAGCAGCGCCGGGCTGAAAGGCGGGTCTTCCGTCATGCTTCGGGCTATAGCACTGCATGGCGTGCCCGTCATGCCCGCAAAGGGGCACTTTTTGCGCTATATGCTTCTAACCGGTGTGGTTTTTTCAGCCATCTGCGTTGCCGGGCAGGGTTTCCCACCCTGTGCCAATAAAAGTCAGCACCCGCCGGCCCATGCCATCTGCACGCAAAACAATCAGATTCTGGTCTTCCAACCAGCCTAGCAAACGGCGCGCACGCCCTTTTGAAACCGTGCCATATACCCGTGCAATAGCGGCATCAGATGGGCATGGCTGCCGCTCCAGCGCGGCACGGGCCAGAAAAAGCCCCACGGCCTGAAGATCCTCCGGCAAGGTGGAGGCCAGAGCTTCGGCCTCCTGCCATTCGGGCTGGGTGGATGTTTCTTCATCCACCCCGCTACGTGCCGTAGCCAAGGCCCGATTAAAGCGCCGCATATCCAGCGCATTGCGCCCAAGCCCAGCAATACGGCACCGCACCAGAAAATCCTGATACAAAACAGGTGCCGGACGAAAGGCTGCTTCCTCATCCTCCATCATGTCACGCAGGATGGCGCGCATCCGGGCTTCACGCTCGGTTTGGGTTTCGGATGTTTCTTCGGGGGCTTCCTGTTCGGCTTGAGCGGCCTGTGCCTCACCATGTGCAGCAAGTTGGGTGAGCAAATCAGGCGGCGGAGGCGCAGGTGCCTTGCGGGGGCGGACAGGCATATCCTGCACAGGCACAGGAGCCAAAATAAGATCATGCACAGGCGCTGGCGGCGGCTCAAACGGTGTGAGCACCGGCCCGGCAGAACGGCTTTCTGTTTCCACCGTGCCAATACGCACCGGCGTTGGCCTGCGGCACAGGGCCGGACCAAGAGCAACAAAGGTGCCGCGCGCCAGATCACGGAACGATTCGGCCTGCCTGCGCTCCATCCCCAGCAGATCTGCTGCGCGGGACATATCAATATCCAGAAATGTCCGGCCCATTAAAAAGTTGGAGGCCTCTGCGGCCACGTTTTTAGCCAACTTGGCCAAACGCTGTGTGGCAATAACCCCGGCCAGACCACGTTTACGGCCACGGCACATCAGGTTTGTCATGGCGCCGAGGGATGCCCGCCGGGCTTCGTCCGAAACCTCCCCTGCGGCGGCTGGTGCGAAAAGCTGGGCTTCATCCACCACCACCAACACCGGGTACCAATATTGGCGCGGCACCTCGAACATACCGCCCAAAAATGCAGCCGCCCAGCGCATCTGCTGATCTGCATCCAGCCCTTCCAGATTCAGCACAACAGACGCACGGTGCATGCGCATACGCTCACCCGCCGCATGCAGCGCCATTTCGGAATGGTCTGCACCATCGATCACCAGATGGCCGAATTTTTCCGCAAGGCTGACAAAATCCCCCTCCGGGTCAATAATCGCTTGCTGCACCATGCGGGCAGATTGCTCCAGCAACCGCCGCAGCAAGTGCGATTTACCAGACCCCGAATTGCCCTGCACCAGCAGGCGCGTGGCCAGAAGTTCGGCCAAATCTAATTGCGCCGGGCCACCCCCCGGCACTTCACCCATTATAATCATGCTGCTCATGGCTGGAGGGGATACCGCTTAGCCCCTGTATCCTGCAACCATACCTGTAGGCCCTTTGCCGCCGCGCGCCCTGTGGCAAGGCAGGCATGCAGCAGATAGCCGCCGGTTGGGGCCTCCCAATCCAGCATTTCACCCGCCACAAATACGCCGGGCACTGCACGCAGCATAAAGCCATCTGTGCAGGAGTCGGACGTAATGCCACCAGCGGTGGAAATGGCACGGGCAAGCGGTTGCGGAGTGCTCAACACAACGGGCACAGCTTTTAACCGTGCAGCCAAGGCTTGAGGAGAAGAAGGGATATCCTGTCCCCCTTCACGCAGCAGTGCGACAGCAACAGGCGGCAGGCGCAATGCCTTGCGTAATTTATTGGAAAGGCTCTCACGCGGGCGGGTGGCGGCCAGACGGCGGGCTATTTCCTGCTCTGGCATATCCGGGCGCAAATCTACCATCACAATGGCCACGCCTTCTTCGGCAATTGCAGCCCGGATAGGAGCAGACAGCGCATAAATCGCGCCGCCTTCCAACCCGTTGGCCGTTACCATTACTTCACCCTGCACACGTTGCCCTGCAAAGCTGAGAGCTACAGGTTTAAGGGGAACGCCGGCAAAGCGCTCCTTAAACAGATCAGACCACGCTGTTTCAAAACCACAATTTGCGGGCTGTAATGGCGCTATATTTACACCCTGCTGCGCCAGAACCGAAACCCAGCCCCCTGCACTGCCCAAGCGTGGCCAGCTTGCCCCGCCTAGCGCTAGCAATGTGGCATCTGCCTGCATGGGGTATGGTTCATCCTGCCCTTCACGCTGCACAAGCAGGTTGCCTTGGGCATCCCACCCTTTCCATGCGGTGCGGGTGTGAAACACAACTCCAAGCTCCCGTAGCCGTGCCAGCCATGCACGCAGCAACGGAGATGCCTTCATGGCCGAAGGAAATACGCGGCCGGAAGACCCTGTAAAATGGGCTTGCCCCAGCCCTTCCATCCAGTGCTGGATATCTTGGGTTGTCCACGCATCCAATGCTGGCCGCAACCATGATTGCGCCATCCCATAACGCCGCATCAAGGCCTCATGCGGTTCGGAATGTGTGATGTTTAACCCACCCCGCCCCGCCATAAGCAGCTTGCGGCCAACACTGGGCATACGCTCCAGCACCTGCACGCTGCAACCAGCCTGCGCCAGATACTCCGCCGCAGCCAGCCCCGCAGGACCAGCCCCGACAATAACGATGTTTGCGGCTGAGGCGTGTGTCATGAGCAAGGTATTACTGGAATCGGAAAAGCGGAATCATACCGCCTTTCCGTCAGCACTGCGCACGGCTTTTGCCAGATCTTCAATCTGCGCCAACACGCGCGGAAGTGTTTCTGCCGTAGCGCGGCCTTTGTCATCCAGCGTTTCCGCCAAAGTGGAAAGCAGGGCCGAAGCCACAACCGCACCATCTGCAATGCTGGAAGCATTGGCAGCCTGCTGCGGCGTGCGCACACCAAACCCAATGGCGATTGGCAGTTTGGTAACCTTGCGCAGGCGTGGAATGGCGGCTTCCAGATCATGCGTAGTGGCAGACCGTGTGCCGGTAATGCCCGTAATGCTGACGTAATACACAAAGCCAGATGCGTGAGAGAGCACATAAGGCAGGCGCTCATCCGATGTGGTAGGCGCCACAAGCCGGATGATATCCAGCTTGTTGGCCTTGGCAAATGGTGCCAGCACATCGGCTTCCTCTGGCGGCAGATCCACCAGAATCAACCCGTCCACACCGGCACTGGCGGCATCACGGCAGAAGCGTTCATACCCGTAGGATTCTACCGGGTTCAGATACCCCATAAGGATAATGGGGGTTTCGTTATCCTGCTGGCGGAAGTCCGTGACCATATCCAGCACACCTGCCAGCGTGGCTCCGGCTTTAAGGCCACGGCGGGCAGCAGCCTGAATAACAGGGCCATCGGCGGAGGGATCTGAAAAAGGCATGCCAATTTCAATCAGGTCTGCGCCAGCAGCGGGCATTTTGCGCAGCAGTTCGAGCGATGTATCCCAATCCGGATCATACGCTTCCAGATACGGAATAAGCGCGCCGCGGCCTTGGGCCGCAAGTGCTTTAAAACGGGCTGCTATACGGCTCACAGCTTGACCCCCAGATGTTCGGCAACAGTGAAGATGTCTTTATCACCCCGGCCAGAAAGGTTGACCACCAGCAGGGTATCCTTGGAAAGCGTAGGCGCAATTTTGGCGGCATATGCCACGGCATGGGCGGATTCCAGCGCAGGAATAATACCTTCCATACGTGTGCAGAATTGGAAGGCATCCAGTGCCTCATTATCCGTAATACCTACGTATTCTGCGCGGCCGATATCATGCAGCCATGAATGCTCCGGCCCTACTCCGGGGTAATCCAACCCGGCACTAATGGAGTGTGCTTCTTCAATCTGCCCATCTGCGTTCTGAAGCAGATATGTGCGGTTGCCATGCAGCACACCGGGACGCCCGCGTTCAATAGAAGCTGCGGTTTTGCCGCTATCCAGCCCGTGGCCAGCAGCTTCCACACCAATCAGACGCACGGATTTATCATCCAGGAACGGATAGAAAATCCCCATAGCGTTGGAACCACCGCCAATGGCCGCCACCACCACATCTGGCAGACGGCCTTCGGCTGCCTTCATCTGGGCCTTGGTTTCCGTGCCGATCACGCTCTGGAAATCACGCACCATAGCCGGATACGGATGCGGGCCTGCCACTGTGCCAATAAGCATGTAGGTATCGGCAATATTGGCCACCCAATCACGCATGGCCTCGTTCATGGCGTCCTTCAGCGTACCTGCGCCAGAGGTAACGGGCACCACCTCTGCACCTAGCAGACGCATGCGGAACACGTTGGGTTTTTGCCGTTCCACATCGGTAGCACCCATGTAGATCACGCATTTCAGGCCAAACAGGGCACATACGGTTGCCGTGGCCACACCATGCTGACCAGCACCGGTTTCCGCCACAATACGGGTGCGGCCCATACGCCGAGCCAGCAAAATCTGCCCCATGACGTTATTGAGCTTGTGTGAGCCCGTATGATTGAGTTCTTCACGCTTAAGAAAAATTTTAGCGCCACCCAATTCTTCCGTCATGCGCTGGGCAAACCAGAGTGGGCTGGGGCGGCCGACATAATCTTTCAGATAATAATCCAGCTCCTTCTGGAAAGCCGGATCAGCCTTGGCGACCTTATAGGCCTCATCCAGTTCCAGAATGAGGGGCATAAGGGTTTCCGCTACAAAACGGCCCCCATGACGCCCACCAAAATGCCCCCGCTCATCCGGCTGGTGCCGGAGGGAATTGCTATGCACCGCTGACGTGCCGTGTTCCTTCGGATCTGCCATTTCTGGTCTGCCGCTCCCATACCGCGTGAAAAACCGCGCCTGCCAGATATGTAAAAGCCTGACATCGCCTGTCATAACGAAGCCGCAGGCTTACCAGATACCGCAAGGCGTTGCACAGCCCTGCAACCACGTAACCTTGCCAGAAACATGTAGAAGGCCGCATAATTTGTAACAGTTGAATATTTGCAGCCCACATCGCCACCTGACATTCTGTGTTCAGAAAACAGTGGCCCTGCCTGCCTTCGGTAGCGCGCGCACACAAATGGAGAATCGCATGTTCCTGGCCCACCGGCCTGGTATGCCCGCACGGGCTATTGAGACCGCAGCCGACGCCGCCGATGCCGTATGGCTGGACCTTTTAGACCCCACACCGCAGGAACAGGCTCTGGCAACCCAGTTATGTGGCCAGCCCATTCCCACACTGGATGATCTGAACGAAATTGAAAGTTCATCCCGCATTAGTGTGCGCAATGGCGCGGCCTTTCTTTCCTCCCCTTTATTACAAAAAACCGGCCCGGAATTTCAGACAACACCCGTAGGCTTTATTCTCACGCAAAACCGGCTGTTCACTATTCGCTTTCAGGCTTATCAGTCTTTTGAAACCGTGGCGTTACTTGTGGCGGACCATGCGCAGGTTATGCCCGCCCCCCATGCCATTCCCACGCCAGAATCAACGACCCCTACGCCTGCATCCACCGCGGCTCCCTCTGCCCCATTACACACCCAGCATGATGCGACCCTGCATGCCGGGGAAATTCTGGTGGCGTTGATTGAAACCATTGTAGACCGGCTGGCCGATATTCTGGAAAGCGTTGGAGACCTGCTGGACACCCTCTCTCACGATATTTTCCGCACCCGCCCTTCCGGGTCTGCAGTGCGCAACATTGCCTCTTGGCAGCGTGACCTGCTTCAGCGCGTGGGCAGTTCGGGCAATCTGTGTTCACGTATGCGCGATACGCTTTTGGGTATGGAGCGCATTGCCCTGTTTTTGAGCGAAAGCCGCAAAACGGCCAGCGCCATCCCCACCCCCGGATATATGCTGAGCACACGCCACATCACCACGGATTCAGTCCCCCAAGCGGGGGAAAGCAATACTGCCGCCGCTTATGCGCTTTCCAACCCGCTGCGGATGCGCATTACCACCGTAAGCCGAGACCTTTCCTCGCTAGATGCCTATGTTTCCCAAGCGCAGGACAAAGTGGAATTTCTGCTAGATGCCACGCTAGGCTTTATCAACATTGAACAGAACGGGGTGATGAAGGTGCTGACAGTTGTCAGCTTTATTGGTGTTGCCCCAACTTTGATTGCCGGTATCTATGGTATGAACTTCAAGAACATACCTGAACTGAACTGGTCTTTCGGATACTGGTATTCACTCGGGCTTATGGCCTCCACCATTGTGTTGCCGCTACTGTGGTTCTGGAAAAAAGGCTGGCTGGGAGGGATCAAGTAAGATGCAACAGTTCTGGAAAACGGCTTTTTTCTGCGCCTCTCTTATGGGGGCCGTTGCTACGGCACATGCAGCTTCTTCCACACCGACTCAGGCTCCGCCACCCAATGGGTATCAGGCATTTTTTGATCATCTCAGCACCGAGCCGCTGCGTTATGCCGCCATTTCTTCGCACAATGGCAAACGGCTTCTTGTGGGGCTTCACCCCTCAACAGAAGGCCATGTAGCTGGAGAATTAATGCTGCTGGATACCACCATGCGCCCATTGCTCACTGCGGATGTAGAAGGCACAGCACCTGACCTGCAAAATGGGCAAACAGGTACGTGCCAACTCACAACCACCCTGAAGGAAGACAGCCTGCACCTGAACGGCCCGTGTTCGCGGGACCAGATTTCCGGTGGGCTTACGCGCACTATGCACCCTTCCCAACTGTGGTCTCAGGTCAACAGCTTTATCTCGCCCGATATGTCAGTTTCTGCCGTGTGGCTAACGCGTGCTGGGTGGAATGCTGCCATTACGCCCGCACCCACGCCATAACGCCCACCCCACAAGGTTATTGACGATACATCTGGCCGTCGTTATTATACGGCCCCATAGTGCTGGCTGACTTCACCTGCCCAGTGCATCCTCCCTTTAGTCTGGATTATTCTGCCCCGGCATCACCTTCCAGCAAGGTGTCTATTTGCCATAGCCACGCGCTTTCGGCAGCCGATGGCATGAGAAATCCTGACATATCCCTTATGAACTTTTGCCAGTCAGGGCATTTCCTAGATGCATCTTGCGGAACTCAAGGCCAAATCCCCAGCGGATCTTCTGGCCTGCGCTGAAGACCTGAATATTGAAAACGCGTCATCCCTGCGTAAGCAGGACATGATGTTTGCCATCCTGAAGGCACTGGCCGACAACGACCAGGCGATCTACGGCGAAGGCACGCTTGAGATCATGCATGACGGGTTTGGTTACCTGCGTTCCCCCGAATCTAACTATCTTCCCGGCCCGGATGATATTTATATCTCCCCCACTCAGGTGCGCCGCTTTGGCCTGCGCACGGGTGATACGGTAGAAGGCCAGATTCGCGCCCCGCGTGACGGTGAACGCTACTTCTCTATGCTCAAGATCAACACGATCAACTTTGAGCCACCGGATGCCGTACGCCACCGGATCAACTTTGATAACCTGACCCCACTTTACCCTGAACGTCGCCTTCAGATGGAAGTGGAAAGTCAGGCAACCGCACCAGAACCGAAGGCTGAAAAAGGCAAGAAAGGCGCGCAGAAAGACTTTACGCCGCGCGTTATTGATCTTGTCTCCCCCATCGGTATGGGCCAGCGTGCCCTTATTGTGGCGCCACCCCGTTCGGGTAAAACGGTTATGCTGCAAAGCATTGCCTCGTCCATCAGTGCCAACCATCCGGAAGTTTTCCTGATTGTTCTGCTGATTGATGAACGCCCCGAAGAAGTGACCGACATGGCGCGCTCTGTGCGCGGTGAGGTGATTGCTTCCACCTTTGATGAACCCGCACACCGCCACGTGCAGGTTACAGAAATGGTGCTGGAAAAAGCCAAGCGCCTTGTTGAACACAAGCGCGATGTGGTGATCCTGCTGGATTCCATCACCCGTCTGGCCCGCGCCTACAACACCGTTGTGCCCTCATCCGGCAAGGTGCTGACCGGTGGTGTGGATGCCAACGCCTTACAGCGGCCCAAGCGCTTCTTTGGTGCTGCCCGTAATATTGAAGAAGGCGGTTCCCTCACCATTATCGCCACGGCGCTGATTGATACCGGCAGCCGTATGGACGAAGTGATCTTTGAAGAATTCAAAGGCACGGGTAACTCCGAACTGGTGCTGGATCGCAAGCTGGCAGACAAGCGCACCTTCCCGGCTATCGACATCACCAAGAGCGGCACCCGTAAGGAAGAACTGCTGGTAGATCGGGCTACGCTGTCCAAAATGTGGGTTCTGCGCCGTATTCTGGCCCCTATGGGCACGATGGACGCCATGGACTTCCTGCTGGACAAGCTGAAATACAGCAAAACCAACAACGACTTCTTCGAAGCCATGAACAACTGACCGGGCAGGCTTTTTTCGCCTCTCCCTCTATCAGTTCTTTTCTGCAGAGCGCCTGCTTCGGTTTACGAAGCAGGCGTTTCCTGTTTTTTGCGCAGTGTGAGCACCACGCTACCATCGGGCTGCGGCACATCAGACAAAATGGCATGCCCCAGCGCACGGGCAGACCGGCTGATATTCTTCAGCGGCTCCTCCCCTTTCAGGCGCACCGCCAGCAAGCCACCCGGCGGCAGGCCATCCAGCGCCAAGCGCGTGCGCACAAATGTCATGGGGCATTTTTCCGTTGTAATATCCAAAACGGCAATGCGCGGCTCTTCCTGCACGTTAAAATCGGGCACATAGGCAGCAGAACGAGTCATTCAGAAACTCCACAAAAGGACGAAAAACATAAGCTCATCTGCAAAAGATAGGGGCCTGCATCGCATAAAAAAACTGCCAGCGAGTGTAAAATTGGACAAACCCTATCACTTTCGGCTACCTGAAACCTGAAACACAAATTGTAACTCAAAGCAGGATTTGTGATCTTGAAGGCACAGTCGGCAGAATCGCGGATCGAGCAGCTGTGTGTTGAACACGGCCTGAAAATGACCGGACAGCGGCGCGTTATTGCGCGTGTTCTGTCTGAAGCAGACGACCACCCAGATGTGGAAGAGCTGTACCGCCGTGCCTTAACGCTGGATTCCCGCATTTCAGTGGCCACGGTATATCGCACCGTACGCCTTCTGGAAGAAAAAGGCATTCTGGAACGCCGCGATTTTGGCGGCGGGCGCGCACGGTATGAAGCAACGGAAAATGGGCGGCACCATTATCATCTGATAGACGTGGATAATGGGAAGGTTATAGAGTTTGAAGACCCGGAACATGAAGCCTTGATGAAAAAAGTGGCTGATCGGCTGGGCTTTGAATTTGTTTCCATGCGGCTGGAGCTGTTTGGCCGCAAAAAATCCGCTGCAAAGTCGGGCACCAAAACATCCTCTCGTGCCCGCCAGAAAGGAAATGCTGCATGAGTGCAACGCGCAACAACGGAGGGGGGCTTTCTGCGCTGGATCTGGAACGCAAAGGCTTTCCTGAACTGCGTGGTGGCACCCTGAGCGTACGCATTGCAGAAACAGAGGCCGAGCTGGAAGCAGCCCAAGCCCTGCGCTATCGTGTTTTTTATGAAGAAATGGGCGCACGCCCCGAGGGCGAAACCCTGCGCCTGAAACGCGATATTGATGAATTTGACAATGTAGCAGACCACCTTCTGGTTATTGACCACGCCATTGCCTCAGACGCACGTGGCGTAGTGGGCACATATCGGCTGGTGCAAAGTGACGCCGCTAAAAAAATCGGACGTTTTTATTCTTCCAGCGAGTATGACATTACGCCGCTAAAAGAATTCCCCGGTAAATTGCTGGAAGTAGGTCGGTCCTGCGTAGATAAAAACTACCGTGGGCGCACAGCCATGCAGTTGCTGTGGCGTGGCATTGCCTCCTACATTTTCCTGCATCAGATTGATCTGCTGTTTGGCTGCGCCAGCCTGCCGGGAACAGACCCGGACAAAATGGCAGATGAGCTGACGTATCTGTATCACAACCACTTGGCCCCTCCGGCCCTGCGCGTGCGTGCATTGCCAGACCGGAAAGTGGAAATGCTGCGCACAGACCCGCACAGCCTGAACCTGCGCCGGTGCCTGGCTGGGCTGCCACCGCTTATTAAAGGCTATCTGCGGCTGGGCGGCTATGTGGGTGATGGCGCTGTGGTGGACCCACAGTTCAACACCACAGATGTGGCTATTCTGGTGAAAAGTGAGCTGCTGGCAGATAAATATTACAGGCATTACGAACGCCGCCTGCGCGATGCGCTGGACTGATAACGGACAGCTTTTTCAACGTCCGTTTTCTTTTTCTGTCAGTCAGTAAACTAAGGTTTGCGCCGTGGTAAAACTGCCCGCGTTTTTTCAAACGGCGCATACCCGCCTGCGTCGATGCTGGCGGGAAAATTGGCGTTTCATGGGGTTCATGCTGGGAGTTGGCGCTCTTTCTGCGCTGGCCCTGCCCCCTTTGCACTTTTTGCCCATATTGCTGCTCACCTTTGGCATACTGGGCCGGATACTTAACACCACAACAAGTTGGAAACACGCGGCTTGGGCTGGCTGCCTGTTTGGCTTCGGCTTTTACACGGCCGGGCTTTACTGGCTGGTCAATGCGGTGCTGATCCGCGCAGATGAATTCTGGTGGTTTGTGCCCTTCCCTTCCATGGGGTGCGCCCTGATTCTTGCACCAATGGTCGGTGTACCCGCAGCACTCAGCACATTTGTGCCCTCAGGGTTGCGGCGTCTGGCATTTTTTGCGGGTGCGTGGACTGTATTTGATATGGGCCGCACATTTTTATTCAGCGGCTTTACGTGGAATGCACTGGGGAGCTGCCTTGCCATACCCGGCCTTGTTGGGGACCTGCTGATTCAACCTGCCGCATGGGTGGGAGAAGATGGGCTGACCTTGGCGCTTGTACTGGCAAGCCTGCTATGCGGAAGTGCCTTGTTAGACAGCCTGCATCTGCACACACCATTTACACCACAATCAGCAGCACCGTGCTGCACATCTACAGCACGGCGCAGAATTTACGCGGGCAGTCTCGCAGCCTCTGTGCTTTGGCTTGGTGTTGGCGCAGTACGCTTTTACAGCATTCAACCGCAAGGCGAATCCGGCCCGATAGCTGTTATGGTGCAAGGCAATGTGCCGGAAACTGAAAAAGTCGGCAAATTACGCCCCAGAGATATCTTTTTGCGCTACCTGCGCCTTACTGCTCAAGGTGTGCAGCAGGCACGGCAAATTCAGATTCAGCAGGCCGCCTCTGGCGCACCTTACCGCCCTATTGTGTTTTTATGGCCAGAAACCTCTTTCCCCGGCTATGATCTGCTGCAGGATACGCCCAAGGCCCGCGAAGTTATTATGGATTGGGCGCTGGGGGCAGATGCAGGGATTATTGGGGCACTCCGCCAAGATGATAATGGGCGTTACCGTAATTCCGTTTTAGCTTTAGCGCCCGATGGTGCCGTAAGTGCTGTGTATGACAAAGCACGCCTTGTACCTTTTGGAGAGTATCAACCCTCCTTCATTCCTTTGCAGATTGTACCACAAGGCGGATTGGCTGCTGGCCCGGGCCCTCAAACATGGCATTTGGCCAACATTCCTCCTGTTGGGCCGTTAATCTGTTACGAAGTTATTTTTTCAGGTGATGTCACCAACCGTCATGATCGGCCCCGTTGGCTTGCCAATGTCACGAATGATGGGTGGTTTGGCAACAGCGCGGGACCGCGCCAACACTTGGAATCCGTGCGCTTACGCGCCGTAGAAGAAGGGCTGCCCATTGTAAGGGCTGCCAATACAGGTATTTCTGCGGCCTTTGATGGCAGAGGCCATCTTCTTGCCAAATTGGGGTGGGACAAAACAGGTGCACTCGTTTCTGCTGTGCCTGCGGCCCTGTCTCGCACGTTTTTCGGGCATTACGGACAAACTGTTCCTTTACTATTATGCACTTTGCTGATTCTCGGGATGTCTATCCGACGCAGAAAAGCCTAACTTTTTCTTAATTTCCTGTTCACCGTTTTTTCAATTTTATGGCGCAGTTGCCTTTAAAGCAGGTGTCTGCGCTGTTTTTCTTTTGGAGGAGACGGCAAACATCTTTATAAAATGTTAACCTTCTTGAGCATATTCCCTCGTGAAAGCAGGAAAAGTTTCGAGGCGTGAAACATACGGAGCAGGAACCGATCGACACACCATGATCCAGCCTCATGCTGCTGCCAGTGCTATTGATGCCCATGTTGGCAAACGCATAAGACTACGCCGCACATTGCTGGGACTTTCTCAGGAAAAGCTGGGAGAAGCTTTGGGAATTACCTTCCAGCAAATACAAAAATATGAACGCGGAGCAAACCGGGTAGGTGCTTCGCGATTGTACCATATTGCCTGTGTGCTGGATGTACCGATCAGCTTCTTTTTTGATGATATGCACCCCGTCGGGGCTGTTTCCAACAAACATGCGCAGTTTTCGGAAACACGTAAAAGCTTTGGCACAACATCAGACAAAAATACGCCCGCAGCGCCTACAACAGATACAAAAAGCGTATTCAAAAAGCAGGAAACACTGGAACTGGTGCGTGCATATTACAGTATTCCAGATACGCAAATGCGCCGAAAAATTCTTGAGCTTATGCTAACAATGAGCAACCCCAAATAAACAAAGGGCGGCCCTTAAAGCCGCCCTTTTTAATGGCTGGATCAGAAGCTCTGATCGTCTCCGCCACCCCAGTCTCCACCGGCGTCTCCGGCATCTCCGCCCCAGTCAGAACTGTTCGCGTCAAAGTTAGGGTCTGCGCTGGTGCCAGCACCACCAAACGGATCTGCACCAGCGGCTCCAGCGCCAGCTCCCGCATCACCATAGTAATTGTTAATGGTTTCTGTGGGGGCTGCACCACCGCCCCAACCTGCATCACCACTGGCTGCACCTGCATCATGGTGTCCGCTGAAAAGGCTGGTCAGCGCATTGGCGGCCATCATACCACCCGCAACACCTGTAGCTGTTGAAAGCGCGCTGCCCAAAAAGCCCGAACCACCCTGAAACATGGAGGGGCGCATACCATAAGGCATGGGCTGAGGCTGATACTGCGGCGGCATGGGAGCTGCAGCAGGGCGACCACCCCAACCCGGAGGAGCTGTTGTTGGCTGCGGTTGCGGCTGTGCATTCTGCCCACCGCCAAACAGGCCGCCAAAGAAACCACCAGATTTCTGCTGCCCGGCGCTCTGCTGCTGTGCCTGTTGCAACGCCTGCTGAGCCTGCTGCAACTGGAACTGAAGCTGCTGAATACGGTTTTGCGCTTCTACCAGTGCGGCTTCCTGCACAACTGCCATCTGGGTAATGCGGTAACGCGCTTCCGGATATTTCTGGAATTCCTGCGCAATAAACTGGTCTGCCTCAGGGTCAATCGGGGGCAGATTGGGCCGCGTAGAGGGCACACTGGCAAAACCGCCCTGTGGTGCACCGCTTACACGCGCAAAGAATTTTTCGATCAGATCGCGTTCGTCGTTATTCATCCCATACCTTCCCTGCCCTTTTGGGCCTAACACTGGCGGCTATAGCCTCTGTTTTTACGCCAACACTCTGTCCAAGATGTGGCGCGGATACAAGCCCGATGCAAGAAGCCCTGCGCAGGAAGAATTGCACCATGGCCTGCCTTCTCTTCCGGTTCGGCGCATGGGGCTGTATGGTGTGCCCGCACGCAGCATGTATGAGCTGCATTATAACGTAACCTACCGGAGTAGCACCCTGATCATGGACCCGGCGTCTCCCCGCCCCACTGAGCGGCCTCTTTCCTTTCAGGATCTTATCCTGATCCTTCACCAGTTCTGGTCCAAACAGGGATGCGCCATTCTCCAGCCCTATGATCAGGAAATAGGCGCGGGCACCCTTTCCCCCCATACCACCTTGCGCGCCCTTGGCAGCAAACCGTGGAAAGCGGCTTATGTGCAGCCCTGCCGCCGCCCGTCTGATGGCCGGTATGGGGAAAATCCAAACCGCTTGCAGCACTATTATCAGTATCAGGTTCTGCTCAAACCCACGCCGGAAGAAAGCCAGAAACTGCTGCTGGACAGCTACCGCGCTATTGGGATTGACCCGGAACTGCACGATATCCGCTTTGTAGAAGATGACTGGGAAAACCCCACCATCGGTGCATGGGGCCTTGGCTGGGAAGTCTGGTGTGATGGCATGGAAGTCACGCAGTTTACGTATTTCCAGCAGGTTGGCGGTATTCCCGTAACCTTGCCTTCTACCGAGCTGACATACGGTCTGGAACGTCTGGCCATGTATGTGCAGGGCGTAGAGAACGTGTACGATCTGGATTACAACGGCGCGGGCCTGACCTACGGCGATGTCTTCCTGCGCGCCGAAAAAGACTATTCCCGCCATAACTTTGAACTGGCGAATACGGACCTGCTGTTCCAGCACTTTACAGATGCGGAAAAAGAAAGCGTGGCACTGGCAGAAGCCGGTGTGGCCCAGCCTGCATATGACCAGTGCCTGAAAGCCAGCCATCTGTTCAATCTGCTGGATGCGCGCGGCGTTATCAGCGTGAGCGAACGTGCCGCCTATATTGCCCGAGTGCGTAATCTGGCCAAGCTATGCTGTGAAACCTGGCTGGCTGGCGAGGACAAGTAAGATAATGCCCGAACTGCTGATAGAACTGTTCTCTGAAGAAATTCCGGCCCGCATGCAAAGTCAGGCAGGGGAAAACCTCCTGCGCTTGCTGACAGAAGCTCTGGCCCCTCTGCACCCGCAAAATGCCGTGGCGGCCACTGGCCCGCGCCGTATTGCCGCCAGCCTGAACATTGATGCCACCGTACCCGGCCGCACGGTTTCTGAACGTGGCCCGCGTGAAGGCGCGCCAGACAAGGCGCTGGATGGCTTTACCCGCAAGCACGGCGTAACGCGCGATGCGCTTACGCTACAGAACGGCTTCTGGATTCTGGAGCGTGAAGAACCAGCCGTAAGCGCACAGGCCCATATTGCGGCTGTGCTGCCTGATCTGCTGCGGCGCTTCCCTTGGCCCAAATCCATGCGCTGGGGTGCTGGCAGCAGCTTTACATGGGTGCGCCCACTGCGCCGCATTCTGTGCATTCTGGATGGTGAAACCGTGCCTTTCTCCCTCGCTCAGGGTGAAGATAACGGGCACAATCTGGTGGCTGCCAACCTTACAGAGGGCCATCGCTTCCTCAACCCCGGTGCCGTGGCTGTTTCCAGCGCTGCGGAATGGCGGAAAACCCTGCATGATCGCCATGTGATGGTGGATGCTGCAGAACGCCGCAAAACCATTACAGAAGGCCTGAACACACTGGCAGCCTCCGAAGGGTTGCAGATTGTGCCAGATGCCGGATTGGTGGACGAAGTGGCCGGGCTGGTGGAATGGCCTGTGCCGTTCCTTGGCCAGATTGATGCGCAGTTTATGGAACTGCCTGCCGAAGTGATGCAGGTTTCCATGCGTGTGAACCAGCGTTACTTTGCCCTGCGCAACAGCGATGGCACGGCCGCGCCGCGCTTTGCTTTTGTGGCCAACATTGTACCCGCAGATGATGGCACACTTATTGTCACCGGTAATGAACGCGTGCTGCGTGCCCGCTTTGCAGATGCCCGCCACTTCTGGGATCTGGACCGCAAGCAAACGCTGGCTTCCCGTCTGAAGGCGCTCGATTCCATCACCTTCCATGCCAGCTTGGGCTCTCAGGGTGATCGCACGCGCCGCATGGTGCGTCTGGCCGGTATTCTGGCCGACATGGTGGGCGCTCCCAAGGCCGATTGCGAACGCGCAGCCGAGCTGAGCAAAACTGACCTGACAACCGGCATGGTTGGAGAATTCCCCGAACTTCAGGGCGTGATGGGCGGTTACTACGCCAAGCATGACGGCGAAAGTGCTGCCGTGGCACAGGCCATTAGCGAGCAATACACTCCGCGCGGCCCCGGTGATTCGGTGCCAACTGCTCCGGTTTCCGTCGTGCTGGGTCTGGCTGACCGCATTGATATGCTGGTGGCCTTCTTTGCCGCTGGTGAAAAACCTTCCGGTTCGGGAGATCCGTTCGGTCTGCGCCGCGCAGCCTTGGGTGTTATCCGCCTGATCCGTGAAAACAATCTGCGGCTTGATCTGGTGCGCCTGTTTGTTCTGGCCGCCGAAGCTCTGCCTGCTGATTTGCAGGATGCGCCTGATCTGGATCTGCTGCCTCAGTTCATTGCCGAACGTCTGCGCGTGCAGGTGCGCTCTGAAGGTGCGCGGCATGATTGTCTGGCCGCAATTTCCGTTGATAATTCGGATACGGACATCGTGCGCCTGCTGGCCCGTGCCCATGCTTTGCAGGACATGCTGGAAACGGAAGACGGCAAAAACCTGCTGGCCGCCACGCGCCGCGCCGCCAACATTCTGCGGATTGAAGACAAGAAAGACGGCCCGCACGAAGATATGCCAGACCCCGCCCTGTTCACGCAGGATGAGGAACGCGCCCTGTTTGACGCGCTGGAACGTGTGGAACCCGCCGTGGAAAAGGACTTTGCCGCCGAACGCTTTACCGATGCCATGCGTGAAGCCGCCAGCCTGCGCGAACCACTGGATAAGTTCTTTGAAGTGGTAACGGTAAATGCCCCAGAACCAGAACTGCGGCTGAACCGCTTAAAGCTGCTTTCCCGCGTTGTGCGTATGATGCGGCTGATTGCAGATTTCAGCCAGATTGAGGGGTAATTACCCAGATAACCTTAACGTGGCTTGCTGCCTGTAAACGCGGCAAGCCACGTTAAATTCTGCCCGCAAAAACTCTACACAATGCGTTGCACGCAAGCGTGTAGCTGATACCCACAAAAAGCATAGTGTCTGCCCCAATACTCTTTTAGACAGGCACCAACCTTTCTCCGGCAAACCAAAGCTGGAACAGGCTTTTTCCGGTTTTTTACATGGTAGAATAGAATGACGTCTTCCCGCTCTCTTACCCTTGGTGTGCTGAATGGTATGGGAAGCGGTGCGTTATGGGGCACTGTATTTATTATTCCCCTGCTTCTACATGATTTTACATCTCTGCAAATGACAGCCGGGCGTTACATTGTTTACGGCCTGATCTCTCTGGCCTTGCTATTACCCCGTTGGAATATTCTTAAAAACATTCTGGGAAAAGCCGAATGGATTGCGCTTATCCGCTTATCTATTCTGGGCAATGTTCTGTATTACATTCTACTTTCCACCGCCATTACAACCGTAGGCGGCCCCGTAACCACGCTTATTATTGGTTTTTTACCCATTGCCGTGCTGGTTATGGGCATACGGGCCGGTAGTAGCATCCGTGTCAAACGGATTGCTGCCCCCATGAGCCTCAGTATTATTGGCATTCTGCTTATTGTTTCGCGCAGTTTTACGGCTCATGCCACAGCCACTCCGACGCATTCAGTTGCTTTTTCCACCCAGATTATTGGATTGTTCTGCGCTGTAGGAGCCTTGGCATCATGGACATTGTATGCCGTTGAAAACACACGCTGGCTGTTAAAAACCTCTACGGTGAGTGACCATGACTGGTCCCTGCTGACAGGCGTTGTGACCGGCGCACTAGCCCTTGTGCTGGTTATTCCCGCTTTTGTTTTTCATGCTGCGCCCCATGCTTGGCTAGATTGGGCACGTTTTTGGGGCGTATGTAGTGCTACGGCGCTTTTGGCTTCTGTAGTCGCCAACGGGTTATGGAACCGAGCCTCCCGCCTGCTGCCGCTCACACTTTCTGGACAGATGATTATTTTTGAAACGCTGTTTGCTCTGCTTTACAGCTTTGTATGGGCGCATCGCTGGCCAAGTATTGTAGAATTTTGCGCCATTATCTGCCTGATAACAGGTGTGCTGTGGTGCACGGCAGCCCACCGTACACCACACAACACATCTGAATAAAAGCTGAAATCAGGTTCGGGGTGTGCGGCCAAAAAAGAGGCTGATCACCAGCAGCACTACAAACACAAACAGCAGAATTTTCGCTATTTCTGTAAAGTTGCCTGCCGCGCCAGAAAACCCGAATATGGATGCCAGAAGGGCAAAAATTAGAAAAATCAGAACCCAGCGTAAAATAGCCATCTACTTTCTCCCTTCCGTCACACGTCAACGCGTATGACTGTTAGTGGCCTGTAGTAGAAAGACTAACGCACAAAAGCGGCAACAGTTTGCTGTTACCGCTTTGAGCTTACGCTGTACGCCTCTAGGGCGGCTTTAGTGTTCTTCTGCGCCGGGAATAATATCATAAGCTGGGCTACCGGCAGGTGGCCCGGGTGGCGGGGCATCACCTACCGCAATACCTACCATCTTTTCGGCTGATGCACCAATTTCTCGCGCATCAATGGCCGTGCCAAGTTCACCACTGCTGCCTGTGCCAACAGCATAGAGCATTTGGCCCGGTGTAAGCAGATTAGCCACGCGCGTAGCTTCACGCGGAGCAATGCAAATAACGGAGTGATCTTTCAAAATCACACCGGAAAGTTCCCCATTGGCATTGTAAAGCTGCTGCCAGATTTCGCCATGCAGCACCAAATCGGGGCCAGCAATCATTTCTGTAGAATGCACGGGCATGGCAATAAAGTTATCCTGCATGCCACGGCCACGCGGGCTGGTAATTCCAAATGCCCGAATAATAGGCAGTGTGCGGCCTTTTAACCCGCGGATGGAAATAGCATCCCCCGGTTTAACCAGACCAGCCAATGCATGCGTTTGTTCAGGAGAAACAAAAACCTGCGTGCCATCTTCCAGCACCAGCCCAAACACACCCCCGTGAGGGGATGGCAGAAACTGCGCGACCTTAGCGCTAAAGGAAGGCAAGCCAGAAAGATCATACACACCATCTGCCTGCTTTTCTGTGTGTGTCTGCCGAGCAGAAAAGGACTCTGCCTTGGTGGCAGGCGTTTTATGTGCTGGCGCGGCTACAGCCACGGAAGACACGAATAATGCAGCAGACAAAAAAAGCAGATAGCGCATAGCCCAACCGATTATGAAACGCCGCCCCCGCCCATATGTGCACGGGGGACAGCATTGCGTGAGATTCGTGGCCCTATTCTTTGCCACGAACTGTCATTCCCGCAAGAGCGGGAAAAGCGTGTCAGTGGCGGAAATGGCGCATACCAGTAAACACCATGGCAATACCGGCAGCATCTGCTGCGGCAATCACCTCGTTATCACGGATGGAACCACCGGGCTGGATAACCGCTGTGGCCCCAGCGGCAACAATGGTTTCCAGACCATCTGCAAACGGGAAGAACGCATCAGACGCAGCAACAGAACCCTGCGTAAGCGGCGTGTCCTGCCCGGCAGCCTTTGCAGCCTCACCACTTTTGGAAGCCGCAATACGCGCAGAATCCACACGGCTCATCTGGCCAGCGCCAATGCCTACCGTGGCGCCATCCTTGGCATACACAATAGCGTTGGACTTAACGTGCTTAGCCACACGGAATGCAAAGATCAGATCCTGCATTTCCTGTTCCGTAGGGGCGCGCTTTGTCACCACCTTCAGGCCTTCACGGCTGATCTGGCCGTTATCACGCGTTTGAGCCAGAAAACCACCGGCTACGGAACGCACCACAATGCCTTCTGCCGCAGGGTTAGGCAGGCCACCGGTTAGCAGCAGACGCAGGTTCTTTTTGCGGGACAGAAGCGCCTTGGCATCTTCTTCCGCATCCGGAGCCACAATCACTTCTGTAAAGATGGTGGAAATTTTTTCTGCCGTGGCAGCATCCAGCGTGCGGTTAAGGGCCACAATGCCCCCAAAGGCAGAAACCGGATCGCACCGCAGGGCCTGATCCCACGCAGATGTTAGTGAAGGTGCAACAGCCACACCGCAGGGGTTGGCATGTTTTACAATTACAACGGCTGGGCTATCAAATTCGGCAACAGCCTCAAACGCAGCATCGGTATCATTAATGTTGTTGTAGGACAGAGACTTGCCCTGCACCTGCTGTGCCGTTGCCACGCCCGGGCACACTGTGCCATCGCGATAGAAAGCAGCCTTCTGGTGCGGGTTTTCACCGTAACGCAGAATTTCCGCACGCTGGCCAGCCATAATAAACCGTTCGGGGAAAGGCTGCTGAGCCTGCTTAGCAAACCATGCAGCAATAGCGGCATCATAAGCGGCAGTACGGGCATACGCAGCACCCGCATAGGCACGGCGCATTTCCAGTGTGGTGCCACCATCACCCAGCGCATCAATCAGCCCTTCATACTGGGCTGGGTCTGTCAGCACCACCACATGGGCGTGATTTTTGGCGGCAGCGCGAATAAGTGCCGGGCCGCCGATATCAATGTTTTCAATGCAAGTATCTGCATCTGCGCCAGAAGCAACCGTTTTTTCAAACGGATACAGATTTACAGCTACCAGATCGATCGGGCCAATACCGTGTTCTTCCATCTGGGCCACGTGGGCTGGCAGATCACGCCGGCCCAGAATGCCGCCATGAATTTTGGGTACCAGTGTTTTTACCCGGCCATCCAGAATTTCGGGGAAACCTGTGTAATCCGAAACTTCCGTAACAGGGATGCCCGCATCGCGCAGCGCCTTGGCAGACCCCCCGGTAGAAAGAATTTCCGCTCCCTGCGCTGCAAGAGCGCGGGCAAGATCAAGCAGACCCGTTTTATCGGAAACAGAAACAAGGGCACGACGGATAGGCAGCGTCGTCTGGCTCATGGCGGACCTTTCGCATGGCAAAAACGTAATGCGGGCTGATGAACCCACATGCCACATGCAGACCATCAGCCGAGGGGTGAAAAACGACAAAACCCGCCTTAGCGGCGGGTAAATGTCCAGTACATAGGCTGGCGGCCAGCAGCAATGGCCTTGGCCTCATACCGTGTGGGGAACCAGCCTTCTGGCCGGGTTAAAACGGGTTCGGGCGCTTCAAAGTAATCCTGAGCTGCCATAACTTCCTGCACCCATGCCTGATAGGTAGGATCATCACTGGCAACGCGCCATACGGCACCGGGCTTAAGCACACGTGCAGCCAACGCCACATTTTGCGGATGCACAAAGCGCCGCTTGGCATGGCGTGCCTTGGGCCACGGATCTGGGAACATCAGGAACAACCTGTCCAGACACGCATCGGGCAGCACATTCAGCACTTGCCGGGCGTCATCATCCCACAGCCGCAGCATTTCTGGCACGGGAGCCGTTGCTTCCTCCCCCACCGGCACAAGGCGGCTTAACAGGGAGCACAAACCGTTATGGAAAACTTCGGAGGCAATGTACCCCACTTCGGGGTGCGCATTGGTTTGGGCAAGCACGTGCTCACCACCACCAAAGCCAACCTCAAACCAGATCTGTTCTGGCTTATGGCCAAAAACAGAAGCCGGATCTGCCGCGCGTTCTAGCGGAAAGCGCATACGCGGCAGGGTTTCATCCAGCAGCCGTTCCTGACGAGGGCGCAACGGATGCCCACGCTGGCGGCCGTACAGCCGCTCCGGCGGAGGTTTAACATCTGTTACCACAGGCTGACCATTTTCAGCCGAACCTTTAGCCTCCGCCATGAACAGAACGCCCTAAACTTAGCGGTTCAGCGCGCTACGCAGGGCATCAACCAGATCGGTCTGTTCCCACGTAAAGGTGTCCAGCTTTGCATCTGGCGTGCGGCCAAAGTGACCGTAAGCAGATGTTACAGCATAAATCGGACGGTTCAGGCGCAGGTGCTTACGGATACCACGCGGGGTGAGATCCATAACTTCACGCAGAATATCACCCAGACGGTTTTCATCCACGTCCTTGCCGGTTTCATCCAGATCCACATAAACGGACAGCGGATGAGACACGCCAATGGCGTAGGAAAGCTGAATGGTGCAACGGTCTGCCAGACCAGCGGCCACAACGTTTTTGGCCAGATAGCGGCAAGCATAGGCTGCGGAACGGTCAACCTTCGTGGGGTCCTTACCGGAGAATGCACCACCACCATGCGGGGCTGCACCACCATAGGTATCCACAATGATCTTACGGCCTGTCAGCCCGCAGTCACCATCCGGGCCACCAATAACGAACACACCCGTGGGGTTGACGTAGAATTCTTTTTCCGGCGGCACCCAGCCTTCGGGCAGCACATTCTTAACCACCTGGCCCAGACGACCACGCAGTTCTTCCTGATTCACACCTTCATCATGCTGGGTGGAAATCACCACGGAGGTGGCACCAACCGGGCGGCCATTGACGTAACGCAGGGTTACCTGGCTTTTGGCATCCGGCTGCAGGCCAGCCACAATCGGGTCACCCGCACGGCGCAGATCACGCATTTCATGCAGAATGCGGTGCGCGTAGTAAATGGGAGCTGGCATAAGGGTATCGGTTTCGTTCGAGGCATACCCGAACATGATCCCCTGATCGCCTGCGCCTTCATCTTTCTCGGCTGCGCTATCAACGCCTACCGCAATATCGGCAGACTGCGCATGCAGGTAATTGGCAGCTTCCGCACGGCGCCAGGAAAAACCTTCCTGATCGTAACCGATATCTTTGACAGCTTCGCGCGCCAGTTCAATCAGCTTGTCCGATGTAACGGAAGATGGGCCACGTACTTCACCCGCAAGAATGATGCGGTTGGTGGTTACCAGCGTTTCACAGGCAACGCGGGCTTCCGGATCTGCCGCAAGATAAGCGTCCAGAACGGTATCGCTGATCCGGTCAGCAACTTTATCGGGATGGCCTTCGGAAACAGACTCCGAAGTAAACAGAAAATCGCCGTCTTTACGCATGATGGTGCCGTTTGCCCCACGCACTGTGAAAAAGGAAACAGAAGCCCGCCCTAAAAAAAAGGGGGACGAGGTCGTATGAAGGGATAGAAAGCAGCGGTCAAGAGTATTGACCAAACAGGCCAACCAGAATCGCCGTTTTCAGCCTTGCGCCCAACGCGGGGCGGACACTGCCCGCCCCTTTGTTCTGGCATTATAGCGGGGGCAGACCCAGCACATCTTCCATGCTGTAAAGACCGGGTTTGCGCCCTTTTACCCACTTGGCTGCACGCACCGCACCCGTAGCAAAAATGCGCCGGTCAAAGGCGCGGTGGCCCAGAATGATCTGCTCATCGGCTGATGTGAACAATACTTCATGTTTGCCCACAATCTGCCCGCCACGTAAGGCTGCAAAGCCAATGGCCCCTTCCTTACGGGGCCCTGTATGGCCATCACGCCCGCTTTCCCGCACGTCTGCCAGCTTTACACCACGCCCCTGTGCCACGGCCTCACCAATAGCCAAGGCCGTACCAGATGGTGCATCCACTTTCTGCCGATGATGCATTTCCACAATTTCAGCATCATAGGAGTCTGCTGGCAGTACGCGGGCCATCATCTGCGCCAAACGCTGCACTAATGTGACGCCTGGAGAGTAATTGGCAGCATGCACCACAGCAATTTTTTCTGCCGCTTTGTTCACGGCTGACTGCTGCTCTGCTGAAAGACCAGTTGTGCCCAGCACCCATGCCGTACCCGCTGCGGCCAGAGCCTGCGCGTTCGGGATAACGGTATCAGCGTGGGTGAAATCAATCACCACATCGCTGTTAGCTGCAAGCTCGGCCATATCCTTAAACAGCGGCACACCTTGGGGCAGACCACTGGCTGCTTCCGGCTTGCGTGTTGTGCCGCCAGAAAGGGTTGCCCCTGCGGCCTGCACTTCCTCCACTAGCAAACGGCCCACGCGCCCCGTTATGCCTGCAATACCGATACGCATGAGCGCTTATTCCTTCCCTTCAAAAAAGTCCCGAACACGGCGGAAGAAGCCCGTATGTTCGGGGCTCTGCTTCACATCCTCACCGGCTTCTTTTTCAAATTCTTCCAACAGTTCACGCTGGCGCTTGCTGAGGTTTTGCGGCGTTTCCACCGTAACCTGAATGTACATATCGCCACGAGCGGTAGAGCGCAGAACCGAGAAGCCTTTGCCGCGCAGGCGGAAATGTGCACCGGTTTGCGTGCCAGCCGGAATTTTCACCTTGGTGCGGGAGCCATCAATAACAGGCACTTCAATTTCTGTGCCCAAAGCAGCCTGCGCCATGCGCAACGGCACGCGGCAATAAATGTTGGCACCATCGCGCTGGAAAATACCATGTTCCGTAACGGAAACATGGATATACAGATCACCCGGCGGCACACCGTTGCCTCCGGCCTCTCCTTCACCAGAAAGACGGATGCGGGTGCCATCTTCCACACCGGCAGGAATCTGCACTTCAACCGTGCGTTCCTTTTCCACTGTGCCTTCGCCGTGGCAAACCTTGCAGGGGTTTTTCACCACCTTGCCTGCGCCATGACAGGTTGGGCATGGGCGTTCCACAACAAAGAAGCCCTGCTGCGCCCGCACCTTGCCTGCGCCGTGACAGCTTGGGCAGACTTCAACGCCCGATGCGCCATCATCAGAGCCGGTGCCGTGGCAGGCTTCGCACGCCACGCGGGTTATCACCCGCACATCTTTCTTTACGCCGCTGAAAGCTTCTTCCAGCGTGATTTCAACATGAGTCTGGATATCGTTGCCGGTGCGGGCACGGCCACCGCGGCGGCCACCCATCATATCACCAAACATCTGTTCGAAAATATCGCCCAGACCACCGCCGCCAAAGCCACCGCTAAAGTCAAACCCGCCGGGGCCAGGGCCACCGCCTTCAAACGCGGCATGGCCGTACTGGTCATACGCAGCGCGCTTTTGTTCGTCCTTCAGGATATCGTAGGCTTGGTTGATTTCCTTGAACTTGGCTTCTGCTGCATCATCCCCGGGGTTCCGATCTGGATGATACTTCATGGCCAGCTTGCGATAGGATTTCTTGAGTTCATCGGCCGTGGCTGTTCGGGAAACTTCAAGAATTGCGTAGTAATCGAGCTGAGTGGCCATGGAAGTCCTCTTGTCGGGGGCTGCCTCTAAAGCATGAGCACAGCATGTGTCCGAAACAACAAAAAGCGCCCGCCTTACAATGAAGCGCGGACGCCAGAAATAAAGTAAAGGGTGACTATGTTTGTCACATAGTCACCCTTGTGCATAGCGTCCGATCAGGACTTCTTGGTGTCGTTCACGTCTTCAAAGTCGGCGTCAACGATTTCTTTTTCGTCCGGCTTTGCTGCTTCTGCTTCTGGAGCAGCTTCACCAGCCTGACCAGCCTTGTAAGCAGCTTCACCCACCTTCATGGCTGCCTGTGTCAGACGTTCGGTTGCGCTTTTCAGAGCTTCTGCGTCTGTGCCTTCCATAGCGGCCTTAACAGCAGCAATGGCGCTTTCAGCTTCGCTCTTTTCAGCGGCCGGAACCTTGTCACCAGCTTCGGTCAGAGACTTTTCAGTCTGATGCACCAGAGCTTCGGCATTGTTACGCAGTTCTACCTGCTCACGCTTGGCTTTATCGGCTTCAGCGTTGGCTTCAGCGTCCTTCACCATCTTGTCGATATCGGTATCGGACAGACCACCAGAAGCCTGGATCTTGATCTGCTGTTCCTTACCGGTTGCCTTGTCCTTAGCAGACACAGACACAATGCCGTTGGCATCGATATCGAAGGTCACTTCAATCTGCGGCACGCCACGCGGAGCTGCGGGAATACCAGTAAGGTCGAAGTTACCCAGCAGCTTGTTATCGGCTGCCATTTCGCGTTCGCCCTGATAGACCTTAATGGTCACAGCGCTCTGGTTATCTTCCGCCGTGGAGAACACCTGGCTCTTCTTGGTCGGAATGGTTGTGTTGCGGTCGATCAGACGGGTGAACACACCACCCAGCGTTTCAATACCCAGAGAAAGCGGCGTTACGTCCAGAAGCAGAACGTCTTTAACATCACCCTTCAGAACGGCACCCTGAATAGCAGCACCAATGGCCACAACTTCATCGGGGTTCACGTTACGGGCAGGGTCTTTACCAAAGAAGCCTTTAACCGTTTCGATAACCTTAGGCATACGGGTCATACCGCCAACCAGAATGACTTCGTCAATCTGAGAAGCAGACAGGCCAGCATCTTTCAGCGCTGCCTTACAGGGTTCCAGCGTACGCTGTACCAGATCGTCCACAAGGCTTTCCAGCTTGGCGCGGGTCAGCTTCAGAACAAGGTGTTTCGGGCCAGACGCATCAGCCGTGATAAACGGCAGGTTGATTTCTGTTTCCTTGGAAGAAGACAGTTCGATCTTGGCTTTTTCTGCTGCTTCTTTCAGACGCTGCAGAGCCAGCTTGTCAGACCGCAGATCAATACCCTGTTCGCGTTTGAACTCATCTGCCAGATAGCCGATGATGCGGTTATCAAAGTCTTCACCACCCAGGAACGTATCACCATTGGTGGATTTCACTTCGATCACGCCATCGGAAATTTCCAGAACGGAAACGTCAAACGTGCCGCCACCAAGGTCATACACAGCCACGGTGCCGCCGCTTTTCTTTTCCAGCCCGTAAGCCAGAGCAGCTGCTGTGGGTTCGTTGATGATACGCAGCACTTCAAGGCCGGCAATCTTACCTGCATCCTTGGTGGCCTGACGCTGGGCATCATTAAAGTAAGCCGGAACAGTAATAACGGCCTGAGAAACTTTTTCACCCAGATAGGATTCAGCCGTTTCCTTCATCTTGCCCAGAACGAAGGCGGAAATCTGTGAGGGGGCATATTTTTTGCCGCGCGCCTCAACCCATGCATCGCCGTTGTCACCCTGAACAATGGCGTAGGGCACCATTTCCTTGTCTTTCTGGACTGTCGGATCATCAAAACGACGACCGATCAGACGCTTAACAGCGTAGAAAGTGTTGGCCGGGTTGGTAACTGCCTGACGCTTTGCAGCCTGCCCCACCAGCATTTCACCACCTTCGGTGAAAGCTACCATAGACGGGGTGGTACGTGCGCCTTCGCTGTTTTCAATAACCTTAGTTTCATTACCTTCACGCACTGCAACGCAGGAGTTGGTCGTACCAAGGTCGATACCAATAACTTTACTCATTATATATTCCCTTTCAGCGACCCCATCTGGCCCGAAGCACCAGAAAAGGCCCTTGCTTTCATTTACCCGCCCGCTCTGCCCATAACGGGGTAAAAGCAGGCCTGAATGATAACCCTGATGTATGGTGGCGTTTTCTCTTTTTCAAGAAGGGAAAACACCTTGGCGGGCAGGATTTTTTACCTGCCGCCATGCCGTAACCTCCTGATCAGGAAGCCTTGGCAACCACCACCATGGCTGGCTTAAGCAGGCGCCCGTGCAGCGTCCATGTTGGCGTCCATGCCTGCATGACCGTACCGGGTTCGTGCTCAGCACTCGGCTGTTCTGCCATTGCCTGATGCAGGTTGGCATCAAACGGCTTGCCTGCCGGGTCATCACACTTGATGCCGTGACGTTCCAGAATAGAAATGAAGGAGCGTTCCGTGCTTTCAATGCCTTCACGCATTTTGGTCAGCACAGAATCTTCGCCTTCCTGCGCAGGTGGCAGGCTGGCCAGCGCACGGCGCAGGTTTTCTGCCGCTTCCACCACGTCACGCGCAAATTTCTGCACGGCGTACTGGCGGGCATCATCCAGATCACGCTTTGCACGAGCGCGCAGGTTCTGGTTTTCAGCCTCTGAACGCAGCCACTTTTCTTTAAAGTCAGCAGCGGTCTGCTCAAGTTCCTGAATACGCGCTTCCGGGCCGCTTGGCTGACCGTTCTGCGCAGCTTCAGCAGCGGCTTCGTGTTCCGGAGCCGTCTGCTCGGCCGGGGCCGGCTGTGCTGCCGGCGTTTCGACCTGTGTGGGATCTGTATCTTGGGTCATGCCTTTTGAAGTAAGCAACACAAACGCCGCCGACAAGACCCGCCACCCCTGCCATGTGCATGATTTTATGCCCTATCTACACAATACAGAAAAAAGCTGGCCGATTCTGGACAGGGGCACTTGGCAGGATAGGATGGCAGGGCCTAGTCTATAGGGCTTGCTCGCATGGCAGCAGGGAAGGACAACGCAGACAATGACAGAGCGCACCAAGCAGACAATTGCGCTGGTGGATGATGACCGCAATATCCTGACATCGGTGCAGATGACGCTGGAGGCAGAAGGCTTCAATGTTCGCACATATACAGATGGCGAATCGGCCTTGCAGGGTTTAACGGCTTATCCGGTTGATCTGGCTGTTCTGGATATCAAGATGCCCCGCATGGATGGCATGGAACTTCTGCAACGGTTGCGCACCCGCTCCAACCTGCCTGTCATTTTCCTGTCCTCCAAGAACGAGGAAGTTGACCAGCTTATGGGCCTGCGCCTTGGGGCGGATGATTACATCACCAAGCCGTTCTCCCAACGCCTGCTGCTGGAACGCATTCGTGCCCTTCTGCGCCGGAATGAAGTGAGCCGTGCAGAAGCCAATGGGGAGCCTACGGGCGGCGCATTGGTGCGTGGCAACCTTTCCTTGGATGAGCTGCGCCACAAATGCACATGGAAAGGGGAAGATGTGCCCCTGACCGTAACGGAATTTCTGCTGGTAAAAACACTGGCCCAGCGGCCCGGACTGGTGAAATCCCGCGATCAGCTGATTGATGCTGCGTATGGGGACACCGTGTATGTGGATGACCGCACCATCGACAGCCATATCAAACGTGTACGCAAAAAATTCCGCCAGGTGGATGACGAATTCAACCAGATCGAAACCCTGTACGGTATCGGTTACCGATATCGGGAAGACTGATCGCGGTTCATGACCAGCCAGCCCGCCCCTTCTTTTTTTAAGGCGCTGGCAGGCCGCATTGGTGGCCTGCATTATCTGTCCATGCCGGGCAACAAACCCCGCAAAGGCAGTATAGAAGCCACAGCGGCTTAT
This sequence comes from Acetobacter pasteurianus, assembly GCF_009914215.2. NCBI lineage: Bacteria > Pseudomonadati > Pseudomonadota > Alphaproteobacteria > Acetobacterales > Acetobacteraceae > Acetobacter > Acetobacter pasteurianus. The sequence continues at coordinate 938,086 of NZ_CP039846.2, forward strand.
CAGGCCTCTCGCACACGGCTGATTTCTCCGCTGATGCGGCGGGTCTTGCTGGTTAACATTCTGCCAATTGCCCTGCTGGGCGTGACCATTCTGTTTCTGAACCAGTTTCGGAACGGCCTGCTGGCAACAGAAGTTACCGCCCTGCGTGAACAGGCCCGGATTTATGCGGGCGCATTGGGGCAAAGTGCCGTACGCGCCGCACACCCCCATGCTACTAATCCGCAGGACCGTGACTATGTGCTGGAAGAATCTCTGGCCCGCCCACTGTTGCTGCGGCTGACAGAACCAAGCCCCAACGCCCATGCCCGCCTGTTTGGGCCAGATGGCCGCTTGGTGGCTGACAACCTGGCAGACTGGCCTGAAACAGCAGAACCTGCCCCAGCCACACCGCGCAATGAGCAACGTGTTAAAACCATTCCTTTTCCACCGGCCACGCAGCCCGGCATTTATGAACGGTTTCTGACATGGCTATGGGGAAGCCATAATTCGGGCATTGTCACGCTGAATACGGATGAGGAAGATATTCCTGCCCGGCCCTCCGGCACAGCTGTCGGCACAAAAGGCGCACCGCCGCCACCTCCGCTGGAAGCACCGCCCTATATCCGGCGTACCGCACGGGGTCGCCTGATTATTACGGTAGCTGAACCTGTCATGCATGATGGCAGCACCATTGGCATTATTCAGCTAACCCGCGTGGCCTCACAGGTTGATCGGTCCCTGTTTGCCATTCGGTCTTCCATTCTGTCCGTTTTTCTGATGGCTCTTGTGCTGACGGTACTGCTCTCGTGGTACCTCTCTCTCACCATTGCGCGGCCACTGTTGCGGCTGGCCGCATCAGCACAGGTTATGCGTGATGCAACAGGCCGCACTGGCACCGTGCCCGCACGACTGCTGGCCCGACGTGATGAAATTGGTGATGTGGCACGTGCCCTGCAAGCCAGCGCACAAGCACTCTGGAAGCGTATGGACGCCATTGAACGCTTTGCCGCTGATGTCAGCCATGAAATTAAAAATCCGCTGTCCTCCATCCGCTCGGCCATTGAAACACTGCTGCGTATTGAAGACCTGAACCAACAACGCCGCCTGCTGACCATTATCAACGATGATGTGCGCAGGCTGGACAGGCTGATTACCGATATTTCAGACGCCAGCCGTCTGGACGCCGAAATGTCGCGCGCAAAGGCCGAACCTGTTGCCATTGCACCGCTGCTTTCTGTTTTGGCAGAAATTCAGCAGGCTACCCGGCAAGATGGGCAACCCATTGTGCAAACAAATGTGCAGGGTGATACCCCAGAAAGCCCATTGGAAGTTCTGGCTGTAGAAGATCGTCTTGTGCAGGTTTTGCGCAACCTGATTGGTAATGCCATTTCCTTTTCTCCGCCCAACGGCCACATCACGCTCTCAGCTATGCCAACAGGCAAGATGGTCACCATTTCTGTGGCAGATGAAGGCCCGGGCATTCCGCAGGCCAAGCTGGATTCGATTTTTGACCGCTTTTATTCCGAGCGCCCGAAGAATGAAAATTTCGGCCAACACTCAGGCTTGGGGCTTTCCATCAGCCGTCAGATTATAGAAGCCCTGCACGGCACGATTTCCGTTGATAATCTGCACAACCAGAATGGGCAGGTTATCGGAGCCTGTTTTACCATTCAGCTCCCACGGGTCATTGTCACTCGTTAGCCCGGTAAAACAGAGTGCATTCAGAAGGCGTAATCTTCTTCCTGCGCTTCAGCCACTTCTTCCTGCACAACCAGCTCAAAAATAATTTTGGGCTGGGAAGAAGGCGCATCCTTTAACCACATCAGTGTCATGATTGGGGAAATGGAAGGAAAAAACTGCCGAAAAACGGGAAAACAGGACGGAAAATTTTCGGCATCAGCAACTGTGCAGAGAATATGGGTAACATCATGCAAGGCATGCCCCTGTTGGGCCAGAAGCTCTACCCCCTGCTCCAGTGCTGCACGGCACTGCTCAGCCATATCAAGCCCTTTGATATGCGGCGCCGTTATGCCTGAAAGAACAAATCCGCCCGTTATATGTTTAAGATGTGGTGTATGCTGTTTCACCAAAGCCCGATCTGCCTGTTGTTTTTGCGTCATGACAATGTCAGGACGTAAGGCAAGAATGAACAGACCGCAATTTTCTCTTTCGTAACAAACGCCTTGTTTTACGTCACAAAACGCAACGATGTGTTACGAAGTGATGCCTGCCTTGAGGATAATGCCTTCTCACAACGGGCCAAACTGCAGTAAAGTGGCTGAGCAAAGCACTTAACAGGTTTACTGGCTGATTCCGGGTTCTGGCATCTTTCTGCATCATCAACCAGCACCTGCCAGCCTCAAGATGGAGAGGAAAAGCCGTTCATGGTTACGGCAGATGATACGCCCGCACCACGCCGCATTCTGCTGGTGTCCGGCCTATCTGGGGCGGGCAAATCCTCTATCCTGCGGATTCTGGAAGATCTGGAACACGAAGTTATCGACAACCCACCACTTGGGATGTTGGATGATATTGTTGCCCGTGCAGAACGCCCTGTTGCCATTGGGGTAGATTCCCGCACCCGTGGGTTTGATGCTTCCGCCGTGCTGGAAGCCATGGCCCGCCTGCGCATGAACCCGCACCTGCGTGTTGAACTGATTTATGCCACAGCAGATGAAAGCGTGTTGCTACGCCGCTATACGGCAACACGCCGCCGCCATCCGCTGGCACCGCACGGCAGTATCAAAGAAGGCATTGAAGAAGAAATAGCCCTGACAGCTCCGCTACGGGCTGCGGCTGATCTGGTGATTGATACAACAGATATGCCCCCGCCGGAGCTACGCCAGTTTGTAGAAAGCCGCTTTAGCCCGTGGACAGGTGGGGCGCAGGAAGGCCTGACTGTAGCGCTGATGTCCTTCGCCTACCCGGCGGGCCTGCCGCGTGAAGCTGATATTGTTTTTGATGCCCGCTTTTTGCGCAATCCGCATTATGTGCCGGAACTGGCCCCAAAAACCGGTTTGGATGCTGACGTAGCAGAATATGTGGCTGAAGACCGCGATTACCTGCCCTTCCTGAACCAGATTCATACCATGCTGCAACTGGTGCTTCCGCGCTTTGTACAGGAAGGCAAGAAATACGCCACCATTGCCATTGGCTGTTCAGGCGGGCGGCATCGCTCCGTAACCATTGTGGAAGCCTTGGCCAAAAGACTTTCCGCGCCTGACGGAATGGGGAAGTATGAGGGCGCGGGAAAATGGCCCATCATGGTCATGCACCGTGAACTGGCCCGGCAGGGCATTACCTCTTGGCGTTGGGCCAGAAAACCTGTGGAGCCTGCCTTGTCTGATTCTTCACGCACACTCTAATTCCAGACGGAAACATACTGCCCTCAGGCATGGCCCACCTGTCCGCTCAAGCGCAATGGGTCGATATTGATAGAAGCCAAGGCACGCCGCCATTTGGCTGCATGGTCGCTCCCAAACACAATATCCCGCGTGGCGGGTGCCACCAGCCAGGCATCCTGCTGAAGAATTTCTTCTTCAAGCTGTCCGGCTGTCCAACTGGCATGGCCCATAGCCAACAAGGCTTCTTGCGGGCCTTTGCCTGCGGCAATTTCCTTCAGCACATCCACGCTGCCTGTCAGGGCAACATTTGGGCTGACACTCAGGCTATTTTCCCCTTCCCATTCAGCGGAATGCAGCACAAGACCCCGCCCTGCATCTACCGGGCCACCTGCACACAAACCAATCCGCCGGACCGGGGGCATGGGCTGGATATCAAGTTGGGCTAGCAATTCATCAAAGCTGGCCACAGCCAAGCGCTTGTTCACCACCAACCCCATTGTGCCCGTATCTGGCGCATGCGCGCAGATATAAATCACACTCTGAGCAAAAGGTGTTTGCGCCAACATGGGGGAAGCCACCAGCAACATACCTGCGAGAGAATGTGTTTCTTCTGGCTCGGATGGCGCAGAAATAGAAGAATTTACGGATATCATACTCAGAATATGAGAAGCGCCTCTTTTTTTGACAAGATTGAACCTGCCTTTATGACTGACATATGCCCCGCCGCAATCTGTGAAGGGCAAATATTTTGTAAGGCAATTATAGCATGAATACCCTTTCGCGCTTTCTGGATGCGCTAGACAGCTATCATGTTACGGATGGCAGCAAGTTTAAACTAAGCGCGCATAATCCGAATGATGACGGCAATCTGGGCCTGACAAAAGCAGATGGAAAACTTCTGCTGCGCAAAGTCAAAAGCCTTTTGCAAATATTGCAAGAACTTCTCTACGCCAACCAGACCCACTCTCTGCTGATCATTTTGCAAGGTATGGATGCTGCGGGTAAAGATGGCACTATCAAGCATGTAATGTCTGGCGTGAACCCCCAAGGGGTTTCCGTAACGTCTTTCAAACAACCCGGCCCGACTGAACTGCAACACGGCTTTTTATGGCGTATCCATACCGCCGCACCGCAGGCAGGGCGTATCGTTATTTTTAACCGCAGCCAGTATGAAGATGTGCTGGTAACCCGCGTGCATCCAGAATTGCTCCAGAACGCTCATCTGACGGGGGAAGTGAACACCCCTGAATTCTGGCAAGGCCGCTTTAGCGATATCCGCCATCTGGAACACTATTTTAGCCGCCAAGGCACTGTGGTGCTTAAGTTTTTCCTGAACATCTCGCCCGAAGAACAGCGGAAACGCCTGTTGGCCCGGCTGGATATTCCAGAAAAGCGCTGGAAATTCTCACCTTCCGATTTGAAAGAGCGTGAATTCTGGAAGGAATACGCCACAGCTTATCAGGATGCCATTGCCGAAACAGCGCGCCCATATGCACCGTGGATTATCGTGCCTTCCAACCACAAATGGTATGCGCGCCTTGTGGTAATTGGCACCATTATTCGCGCTCTTAGAAACCTGCATCAGGTTACACCCAAGCCCGCGCCAGAAGTTGAACACTTTCTGGATGAATACCGCGCCCATCTTCTGGCTGAAAAAGGCCAGATCCCCACTCCACAGAACTGAACCTGAATGATGTCTTCACGTTTTCCCGCACTTATGCTGGCAGGCCTTACGGGTCTGGTAGCCTCTTGCCTTTCCTCCCCAGCACAAGCCCGATGGGGCTGGAAGCAGGAAGCTCCTTCTGCCTCCTCCATGCCTGCAACCTGCAATAATCAGGATTTCCTGAACAAACAGCAGGATTATGAAAACGGCGGTGCCAAAGGGGATACACCCGTCCATATCTGCGGCACCGTGCGCGCAGTCAGCGCCAAGGCGCGCCATACACGCAGCGGGTGGCATGGATATTTTTATGTAACCGTTGCCCCCAACATTTCCATCCGCATTGTGACCAATCTGGATGAAATGCACACACCCTCATGGCCGTGGGTCAATAAGGGAGACCAGGTGGAAGTGGTGGGGCGTTATTATTACGATTCCTACCGCAAACAGGGCATTGACTGGACACACCGTGGCACTGGCAAATCCTGGCCAATTCCAGGTTCTGTTACGGTTAACGGCACCAAGTACGACTGATCTTTTTCAGTTCCACGCAGCACATACAAACAGGGCCGCCAGATATTTTCTGGCGGCCCTGCTGTTATTTACGCACGTGGCAGACATTCATCAGCCCGTTGCTTCTTCCTCATGCTCACTGCCGTGGGTGTCTTCCCCATTGTTGGATGAGCTATTGCTTTCAACAATATCAAACGCCAGTTCACCGTTCTTCAGGCCAATTTTAACGGCTCCACCCTTTGCCAGCTTGCCAAACAGCAGTTCTTCGGCCAGCGGCTTCTTGATGGATTCCTGAATAACGCGCCCCAGAGGCCGTGCGCCATACAGCCTGTCATACCCGCGCTCTGCCAGCCATTCCTTGGCTGCGGAAGACAGTTCGATGGTTACGTTGCGGTCTGCAAGCTGTGCTTCCAACTGGAGCACAAACTTTTCAACCACCTGCCCCACAATTTCAGGCGAGAGGTGTGCAAACGGAATAATGGCATCCAGACGGTTGCGGAATTCTGGCGTAAACAGGCGTTTGATGGCCTCTTCATCCTCACCTTCACGCACCTGACGACCAAAGCCCACGGCTTCCTTGCTCATATCCGACGCACCGGCATTGGTGGTCATGATCAGGATAACGTTGCGGAAATCGACCGTCTTGCCGTTATGGTCTGTCAGCTTTCCGTTATCCATCACCTGCAACAGCACGTTGTACAGATCTGGATGTGCCTTTTCGATTTCATCCAGAAGCAGCACAGCGTGTGGGTGCTGATCAATGGCATCCGTTAGCAAACCTCCCTGATCGAACCCAACATACCCCGGAGGCGCACCCAACAGACGAGAGATGGAATGCCGCTCCATGTATTCGGACATATCGAAGCGAACCAGCTCAATCCCCAGCGCCGTTGCAAGCTGACGGGCTACTTCTGTTTTACCAACCCCTGTGGGGCCAGAGAACAGATAGTTGCCAATCGGCTTTTCTGCATCCCGCAGGCCAGCACGCGCCAGCTTGATGGCCGCAGACAAGGCATCAATGGCCTGATCCTGCCCGAACACCATCCCTTTCAGGTCACGTTCCAGAGAACGCAGCACTTCCTTATCATCCGCAGAGATGCTTTTGGGTGGGATGCGGGCAATACGCGCGATAATGTCTTCCACATCCTTCAGGTTCACCGTCTTACGGCGGCGGCCTTCTGGCTGGAGCATGCGGGAAGCACCTACCTCATCAATCACGTCAATCGCCTTATCAGGCAGCTTGCGATCATGAATGTATTTGGCAGACAGTTCCACTGCCGCACGAATGGCTTCTTCCGTGTAACGCACCTTGTGGTGTTTTTCGTAGCTGCCTTTCAGGCCGCGCAGAATTTTCACCGCATCATCAATGGTGGGTTCTGGCACATCAATTTTCTGGAAGCGCCGCACAAGTGCACGGTCTTTTTCGAAGTGCTGCCGGAATTCCTTATACGTTGTGGACCCAATGCAGCGCAGAGTGCCTGCCGCCAATGCAGGTTTAAGCAGGTTGGAGGCGTCCATCGCGCCGCCTGATGTTGCCCCAGCACCAATAACGGTGTGGATTTCATCAATAAACAAGATGGCGTGCGGGTCCTGATCCAGCTCTGTCACCACAGCTTTCAGGCGTTCTTCAAAATCACCGCGGTAGCGTGTGCCTGCCAGCAATGCGCCCATATCCAACGAATAGATGGTGGATTTCAGCAGCACTTCTGGCACGTTACCTTCCACAATGCGGCGAGCAAGCCCTTCCGCAATGGCGGTTTTGCCTACACCCGGATCCCCCACATAAAGTGGGTTGTTCTTGGTGCGGCGGCACAGAATCTGAATGGTACGCTCAATTTCCGTATCGCGTCCGATAAGCGGATCTACCTTACCGGCAATCGCCTTATCGTTCAGATTGACGCAATAGGTAGACAGCGCATCCTGATTGCCCTTCTGGCTCTTGCTTTCTGTCCGTTCGGGTTCTTCCCCGCCCTTTTCTGCATTGGATTCCGTGCCCGCAACCGGGCGGCGCGTGGAACGATCCGGCGCTTTGGCAATACCGTGAGACAGAAAGTTAACAGCATCCAGCCGCGTCATATCCTGCAACTGCAGGAAATACACTGCATGGCTTTCCCGTTCGGCAAACAGGGCCACAAGCACGTTTGCGCCTGTTACCTCATCCCGCCCGGTTGATTGCACATGAATAGCCGCCCGCTGAATAACGCGCTGAAACGCGGCGGTAGGTTTTGGTTCTGTTGGCCGATCAGATGCCAGCCCGGCCAAATCCTTATCCAGAAAACCTGTCAGATCCGTGCGCAGGCGGTCCAGATCCACCCCGCACGCCCGGAACACCGTAACGGCGTCCGCATCATCAACCAGGGCAAGAAGCAGATGCTCAAGCGTGGCGTATTCATGATGCCGTTCACCGGCCAGAATGAGCGCCCGATGTAGAGTCTGTTCGAGATTGCGTGACAACATGACGAGACGCTCCTTTCCCCAGACATTGCAGGCACGGTAGCAACGCTACCCACCATACCCGCAGCCCTTGTTATCATATTTGGCTGCTTCTTCAGGAAATGCGAGTCTTATTCCGCGTAAAAAACGCGTATCATGCCGTTTTTTGGCAATAACGTTGCAGAAGTGATCAGTCTTTTTCGATCGTGCACTGTAATGGGTGCTGGTTTTGCCGCGCCAGATCCATAACTTGCGCCACCTTGGTTTCCGCTACTTCATAAGTGAACACACCGCACACCCCAACACCACGCCGATGCACATTCAGCATGATGTCTGTGGCCTCTTCCCGATTCTTCTGAAAAAAGCGTTCGAGCACGTACACCACAAATTCCATTGGGGTGTAATCATCATTCAGCATCAGCACTTTGTACATGGCCGGCTTGCGGGTTTTGGGCTTGGCCCGCACCACCACGCCAATATCAGCGCCATCATCTGAAGAATCCGTGCCTCCGCCACGGCGCAAAGGCCCATTACCCGTATGCAGAACAGGATCGCGATGCAGAACCATTATGGGCAAACTCCGGCAGCAGGTCAGACAAAATCATGAGGCTGTATCTTCCACCATATTGGTTACGGCAACCCCATATGGAAGAGGACATACCACGCCATACCTTTATAACGTGCCTATGCTCTGTGCACTGCCATATTTGTGCCACATAGGCAGAACACACGAAAACAGACACACTACCACGCCGCTAAAACTGAAACCCTGATTCGGATTTTTCCAGATTTATGCAGTCGTGGGCTTGCGATCTTAAGCGGCAGACGGAATAGTAACCCTGCAGGAAGCAGGTGGGGGTGGCAGTGGCAGACAGGACAGTAATGCGGCACGCAACAACGGCAGAAAACAATAAACTGCCCAAGCTGAAACGTAAAAAAACGCCATCTTTGCGCAAATGGATTGGCCTGCTGGCAGGATTAGCCGTTGGCACCACCGCCACTTATGGCAAAGCGCATGCACAATATGCGGGGCAGTTAAGCTCCATTGTGGTAGATGCACGCACAGGCGCTGTTCTTTCGCAAGATGATCCAGACCTCCGCCGCTACCCGGCCAGCCTGACAAAGCTGATGACCCTGTATATGACATTCAACGCCCTGCGCGCTGGTGCCATCTCACTGGATCAGGCTGTGCCCGTTTCCATCCATGCCTCTACTATGGAACCTTCCAAACTCGGATTGGTTCCCGGCTCGCATCTTACGGTTGAACAGGCGATTCTGGCTCTTGTTACAAAATCCGCCAACGATGCCGCCTGCGCATTGGGTGAATTGATTGGTGGCGGCAGCGAACCCCAGTTTGCCGCAATGATGACGCAGCAGGCCCATTACCTGGGCATGAGCAACACCACCTTCCGCAACGCCTCTGGCCTGCCTGACCCGGACCAGATGACAACAGCGCGCGACCTGTCCACCCTGGGCCGCCGTCTGATTTCTGATTTCCCAGAATATTACCACTACTTTTCAACACCGTATTTCAGCTTCCACCGCCGTATCATTCCCAACCACAACCCCATGTTGAAAGTGTATGCAGGGGCAGATGGCATGAAAACCGGCTACACACAGGAAGCCGGGCGTAACCTTGTTACCTCCGCCATTCGCGATAACGTGCGGCTTGTGGGCGTGGTTATGGGGGCTTCCAGCAATACCCAGCGTTCACTGGTTATGGCCAATCAGCTAGACCGCGGGTTTGATGCAGAAGGTGTAGCCCCTGTTGCACGGCCCCTTATGCTGGCCCGTGCCCAAATTGGCACACGCACAGCCCGCAACCATCATGCACTTATCATGGCGGCATCTGCCCACCGCCGTGTGGTGGAAGTGGCCTCAGCCCCTGCGGCACGCCGTGGCCGACACGTTCTGGCCATGCCAGTTTCTGGCGGCCACCATGTGCGGCTGATTGGTGCCAAGGTGCGGCCTGCAACGGCAACTTCTTCCAGAAGTGCAACCAAACACCGCACAGCACATAACCATACCTGAGTTTTTTCTGCCGATTCTTCCGGCTTAGGCAATCCGCAACGGCATAAGCGGGTTGCCTTTACTGCTTGCTAGTTCCATCTTGCGGCTGACTCGTTTAACGCCTGCAAAATTTAGGGAGCAGCATTATGGCCGGCAGAGGCGGAATTATTCTGCATACTGAAGAAGATTTTAAAATGTTGCGTGCTGCCGGCCGTCTGGCAGCTTCTACGCTGGATATGATTACCCCTTACGTCAAACCCGGCGTGACCACTGGGGAACTTGATCGTATTATTCATGAATACACGCTGGCGCATGGCGCCGTGCCTGGCCCGCTGAATTATCGCGGTTACCCCAAATCCTGCTGTATTTCCGTTAACCATGTTGTGTGCCATGGCATTCCCGGTGATCGCGTTCTGCAGGAAGGGGATATCGTGAATATTGATGTCACCCCCAAGCTGAACGGCTGGTTTGGTGATAGCAGCCGCATGTACACAGTGGGCAAGGTTGCTATCAAAGCAGCCAAGCTGATTACGGCAACCTATGAAAGCATGATGCGCGGGATTGAAGCCGTACGCCCCGGTGCCACGCTGGGTGATATTGGTTACGCCATCCAGAGCTATGCAGAAAAACATCGTTATTCGATTGTGGAAGACTTCTGCGGCCACGGCATCGGCCAGACCTTTCATACCGAGCCCAACATCCTGCACTATGGCCGCCCCGGTGAAGGCATGAAGCTGAAGGCAGGTATGGTATTTACCATTGAGCCCATGCTGAACATTGGCAAAGCCGATGTGAAAATTCTGGAAGATGGGTGGACAGCTGTAACGCGAGATCGCTCCCTTTCCGCCCAGTTTGAGCACATGCTGGCTGTAACCGAAAAAGGTTATGAAATTTTCACGCTTTCTCCTGCTGGCTATACCTGCCCACCCTACCCTGTAAAAGGATAAGCCCCCATGCCTGCTCCCATACAGCGTTTCTCCCTCCCCTCCCGTTTGGTGGCGATGGCAGTGCTTTGTATGGGAGTGGGGGCTACTACCGTACAGCCGCTATGGGCAGCGGCACCTGTGGCATCTGCGCCAGACCCACTGGCATTCAGCACAACGCAGCCTGATCAGTTACCCCCTTTAGCTCCCATACGTGGGGTGCATGGCATGGCCGTTTCTGCCCAACGCCTTGCATCTGAAGCCGGAGCACACATTCTAGCCCAAGGCGGCAATGCAGCAGATGCCGCCGTGGCTATGGGGTATGCATTGGCTGTTGTTTACCCTGCGGCAGGTAACTTGGGCGGAGGCGGCTTTATGCTGCTGCGCCCACCGGGCAAACAGCAAAGTGTTTTTCTGGATTTTAGGGAAAAAGCCCCCGCTGCGGCCACCCCCACCATGTTTTTGGATGAGCACGGCAATGTGCTGCCCGATCAGTCCGTCATCGGGTGGAAGGCTGTTGCCATTCCCGGCACTGTTGCTGGTCTGGAGGAAGTTCATAAACGCTGGGGCAAATTGCCGCGTCAGGCTGTGCTAGCCCCGGCCATTCGGCTGGCGCGTGAAGGCTTTGTGCTAGAAACGGGAGATGTAGCCTTACTGAACACCTCGACCGAGGCTTTTCGTAAAGACCCCTATGCACGGGCTATTTTCCTGCGCCCCGATGGCTCTCCCCTACAGGTGGGAGACAAACTGGTGCAAAAAGACCTTGCCCGCTCATTGGAACAGATTGCCCGCCACGGGGCAGATGCGTTTTACAAAGGCCCCATTGCCCATGCCATTGTAGATGCCTCTCGCAAGAATGGTGGCATCCTTACCCTTGCAGATTTTGCACATTACGCACCGCGCGAGCTGCCTCCGCTAACGTGCCATTATCGCGGGCTGGAAGTGGAAACCGCACCACCCCCAAGTGCCGGTGGTGTTGCCCTGTGTGAAATGCTGAACATTCTGGGTGGCTACAATATGCAAACCCTTGGTTTGCACACAGCCCCAGCTTTGCAGCGTGAAATAGAAGCCATGCGCCACGCTTATTCTGATAGGCGTGATTTGGGTGATCCGGCTTTTGTGCCCAACCCCAGCCAGCATTTGCTAGACACAACTTACGCAGCCGAAATACGGGCGCATATTCCCACAGATCATGCTGTGCCTTCTACATCCCTGAAAGCCGGGGATTCCTCTGCCGAAAAACCTGAAACCACACAGTTTTCTGTAATGGACAAAAATGGCTTTGCCATTTCCACTACATACACACTGAACGGATGGTTTGGCGCCAAGGTGATTGGTGGCAATACCGGCATTTTCATGAATGATGAGATGGATGATTTTTCCATCAAACCCGGCGCGCCCAATATGTTTGGTATTCCCGGCAGCACAGCCAACGCCATTGCTCCGGGTAAAACGCCACTTTCTTCCATGACGCCCACCATTCTCTCCCGTAATGGCAAGCCCGTTATGGTGATAGGCAGCCCCGGTGGCTCGCGCATTCCCACCATTGTGCTGTCTGTTATTCTGGGTGTTGTGGATTACGGATTGGATATCCAGCAGGCTATTGATCTGCCGCGCCTACATGAACAGTGGATGCCCGATGCAGTGGAAATAGAATCCGGCGCGGTCTCTTCATCTGTAGAACACACGCTGGAGCATGAGGGCTACCATTTTGCCCCTCATGCACCGTGGGGCATACCAGAGGGTATTCTTGCCGGCAGCCCACGCTTAACAGACCAGACCACAGGTGCCCCGCCGTATTTTGGCGGGTATGACAGACGCCACCCCGGCGGTGCCGCTATAGGCGAATAAGCCTATAGCCTGTCCAACTTGTGGGTGGTTCCCTTAGGGTCTTTCACTTGCTTGGGGCCTTGCACATATTCAGGCCCCAACGGCACCTTGCCGTAACCCCCGGGAATATCCAGCACATAGAGCGGCCACGCCAAACCGGTTACGCGCCCGCGCAACCCTGCAAGCAGGCGCTGCCCTTCTTCTACCGGCACATGAAAATGCGCTGTACCGGGGGCTGGGTCCAACTGGTGCAGGTAATATGGGCGCATGCGGGTTTCCACCATAGCGCGGAACAGGTCTTCCAGCGCCTGCTCGCTATCATTCACACCACGCAGCAGAACAGATTGCCCCAGTAGCGGAATACCCCTGCGCACAATGCGCTTAAGGCATGCCCGCGCGGGCTCGGACATTTCCCGCGCGTGGTTGATGTGTACAGCCATCCACATTGCTTTGTCTGTTTCCAGCGCATCCAACAGGGCATCTGTTACCCGCTCCGGATCTGCTACAGGCACACGGCTATGTACACGAATAGTCGTGACGTGCGGCATGGCCGAAAGCGCTGCCACAATATGCCCAAGTCGACGCGGAGAAAGCATCAGCGGATCTCCGCCTGTCAGAATCACTTCGCGAATCTGTTCATGCGTGCGCAGCCACTCCAGCGCCTGTTCCAGTGCTGCATCATCCAACACACCGCCATCTGGCCCCACATGCTCGCGCCTAAAGCAGAATCGGCAATAAAGCGGGCAGATCAGCAAAGGCTTTAACAACGCCCGATCTGCATAACGGTGCACAATGCCGGGCACGGGTGAAAGCGCGTTATCCCCAATAGGGTCAGAGCGTTCCTCTGGCGCAATCTCCAATTCCTGGGCGGAGGGCACAACCTGTACGCCTATCGGATCATCCGGCGTGGTGATTAAATCCAGAAAAGCCGGTGGAATGGCTGTGGCATAATGCTGGGCAACATCATCCAGCATCTCATGCTGTTTGGGGGGCACCAAACCGGCTGCTATCAGATCATCCGGGGTGCGCAATGTTTTGCGCCGTGAAAAAGAGGGCTTGACCGGGAAAGACATGTCACGCCTCTACTCCTCTCATGTCAGACTCTGCAACTGTTCAGCCTGATCCGGGTATGAAAGACCCAGATCATATTCTTGACCGGCTTCCTTTTCTGCTGCGCCGTAATCTGGTTTTACGCGGAGCCCGCGCCTTTCTGGAAGCGCGTGGTTGTGTGGAAGTGGAAACGCCTTACGCCGTGCCTACACCGGGGGAGGAGGTACATCTTCAACCCTTCCATACGGTACAAGAAGCACCTGATGGCGTGCAACAAAACCTGTTCCTGCACACCAGCCCGGAATTTGCCATGAAGCGTATTGTGGCGGCCACCGGGCTCCCTGTTTTTCAGTTTGCGCGTGTCTGGCGAAATGGCGAGGACAGTCACCTGCACGCCCCAGAATTTACCATGCTGGAATGGTACCAACCCAACATGACACTGGAAGGGCTGATGGATGAAACCGAGGCCCTTTTACAAGCCGTATTGCCGCCGATTCTCCACCATTCTGGCCATAGCCTGAACATATCCGGCCCGTTTGAGCGGCTGACCATGCAAGAAGCCTTCCATCGCCATGCCGGTGTCGACCTTCTGCCTACAGAAGGGAATGCACAGGCATTGGCAAACGCGGCAGGCAGCACATTGCGTGAGGGCGAAACGTGGGAGGACCTGTTCTTCCGCCTGCTAATGGAGCGCATAGAACCAGCCATTGGCCGCACGCGCCCTACGTTTCTTACCCATTGGCCAGCCAGCCAAGCCGCCTTGGCGCGCAAAAGCCCGCAAGACCCACGTGTGGCCCTACGGTTTGAGCTTTATGCTGCGGGCATGGAGTTGGCGAACGCTTTTGAAGAACTGACAGACGCCACAGAGCAACGCCTCCGTTTTGAGGCCGACCGCCACCAGCGCAAAACCCTCTACCCCAACCGCCCAGATTGGCCGGTGGATGAAAAACTGCTCAGCGCCCTGCCCCATATGCCCACCTGCTCTGGCATTGCGCTGGGATTTGATAGGTTGGTTATGCTGGCTTGCGGCACAACACGTATACAGAACGTCTTGTGGATAAACGGTTAGTCTGCAACATTTGGCGCAACCATAATATGTTGTTCAACATTTATCCGTATGATGCCCGGTTACAAAACTGCCGGCGGGAGCCAGAGCTGCCATGATGCATAAAAGATTTATCCTGCTGCTGGGCGCTCTGGCCCTAACGGGTTGCCAGGTACCCAGCAAAAAGGAACGGCGCCAGCTTGATTCCATGATCGGCAAACAAACAACCGATGTGGTGCGTACATTTGGCGTGCCAACGCGGCAGTTTGTTTCTGGCAACCATACCTTTCTGGCCTATATCAACCAGCAAACCGACTACACCATGCCCATGAGCGGTTGGGGATGGGACGGCGGCTGGGGTGGCTGGGGCGGATACGGCCCCGGCTGGGGCATGGGCGGCTGGGATGGTGGATGGGGCGGCATGGGTGGTGGCATGGGCACAGCCTATACCTACACCTGCCAGACCACGTTTGAGCTGGTAAACGGTATTGTAACAGCCTGGACAATGCGAGGAGACGGGTGCTGAGTATGCCCGGTGCGGTCTTCTACTTCATGAAGCCAGCCTTTCTTTTAGCGGCATGATCTTTTGGGAGACATCCATGCACTCTAAGCGTGTTCTGTACAGAACAGCCTTTACCTCTCGTGCGCTTGCACCCGCAGCCATAGGCATTGCAGCCTTGGTGCTTGGCGGCTGTACGCAAAGCCGCGCACGGCAGGATACGTATAAAGTTGCCAATTCAACCTGTTCATACATGATGCCAACAGTTTCGGGCACACGCACGTACGTACCCACCCAACAAAGCCAGAACTTTGCTGGGGCCGAACCAAAAGGTGCCCCAGATAGCAAGATTGCCTATCCCAACCCAGAAACACCGGCTTTTTGCGACCGTCCTTTGTCAGACACGCTTCCGAGTTCTCTGGAAATGGCAGATTACACCCATTTGCTCACGGCAACAGGGCTGCTTGCCATTCTCCAGCAAGATGGACCGTTTACAGTTTTCGGTATCCCGAATTCCGCGCTGGAAACCTATGATGCCCAGACAGGCAACAAGCTGACAAGCCCGGACAATACGGCAGTTATCAAGGAAATACTGTCTTACACCATTGTAAAAGGGCGGTGGCCTCTGGCCAAAATCAAGCAGGCGGCTCTGGCCTCCCCCACCCAATCGGTCGGGTTGCCTACCCTGAATGGCCAGTTGCTTTCAGCGTGGGTGGATGGGCCGTCTGGCCAAGTGGTTATTGGCAACGGACAAGGCATGACATCCCACCTATGGGTTACGGGAATTCCGCAATCTAACGGTGTGCTTTACTTCACGCAGGATCTTGTTCTTCCACCTGTTGCGCAACAAAACGCAGCTACCAGCACATCTGCTTCTGCGGCCTCTGTAACCCCTGCAAACCCACTGCCCACAGCACAGGCACAGGCACAGGCACAGGCACAGGCACAGGCACAGGCACAGGCACAGGCACAGGCACAGGCCAGCACGGTGGCCGCACGCACGCAACCGGCTACAGCCACCTACACATCTCGCAAGGAAAACCTTACAACGCCGCCTGTTTTACAACTGCCCTGAAAACAGTTTGAGAACACAAAAAGCCCCTGCCAGTGTAAATACCGGCAGGGGCTTTTTTTATGGATGAAGCAGGCAAGGAAGCCTGCTAACACCACCGCAGAATTAGAGGGCAGACTGCGCCTTATCCAGCACCATGCTGCACAGCTTGGTTTTGAGTTCACCCTTCAGGTTTGCCAAGGAGAACATCTGGTTATTGCCAGTCTGCAGCAGGCCGCGCTGGCCGGCTTCATACGCGCTGGAAGATGTCACGCCCGGCTGCTGTGTCAGGCTACCCAGAACGGATTGTGCTGTAGAAGAGCTCTGCTGGAGCACATTGTTCTGCACACAGTAGCCAAGAATACCGGCCAGATTGCCCGTGCTGGCGGAAGAAAGGCTTGGCAGCATGCTGGATGCCATGCTTGTGCCCTGACTTGCCACACCGCTTTCAGCACCAGACAGGGCACTTTTACCGATAGAGCCCAGTCCGCCGCCAAAACCCTGTGCATGCACAGCCGGAGCAGCCACAACACCAGCAGCCATAGCCAGCATCAGGAATGTTTTTTTATTCAGCATGGAAAATATCCAGTTCTCGATAATCGTGCCGCTTCCTTCATCCGCAGATCAGTATGATCTGTTTGATCAGAAAGCACGTTCTGATACTTAGCATTGCCCGCAAACATGGCAAAAACCCGTATCAAACCCGACAAAAATCAGCCTTGCCACGCATCTGGCTGCTGCCACCACTGTTCAGATGGCATAACAAAATCTGCCCCACTGGCATTCAACGCGGTCAGATCAGCCGGGGTTTGCGCCTGCGCCACCACGGGCAGCTCCATCATCAAAGACCACCAGCGCGTAAGAGCAGAAACAGTTTCAAGAGATGCGCCATCTTCTGCGCCAAAGCAGATGTAATCTGCGCCATCTTCACCAGCACACATGGCGGCATCTCGGCTTTCCCCCACAGCCACGCCAAGCTGAAGATCCGGCCCGATAATACGCCGCACATCTTTTACAGAAGCCGCTGTATATGACGCAGAAAGGTGCACGCCATCACACCCGGTTTCCTGCGCAAGAGTGGGGGCATTTTCCAGCATCAGGGCGATATCACGCGCCTGAATAACCGGTTTAAGCAGCAATACGGTCTGGCGAGCCGCAGAAGCAGGCATATCCACCAGCCGCAGCAACACGGCTGCGGGCTGATGGTGCGCTAAACCTGCCTCAAGGACAGGTAGAAAAGCCTGCGCATCAGACACAGCAGGCGTAACAAGATAAAGATCAGACATAGCGTTCCTTATCTCATGCCCGCTGCGCAGATACTACGGCTGTTTTAGCCTTTGAAAATGGTGGTGATTTTGTCCAGCAGGGCCAGAGCTTCTGCCTTCGGACGCTGGAACACGTTACGACCGATAATGGAACCGAAGCCACCGCCATCCTGAATACCCTGAATGGTCTGCAGCAGTTCATCCGTGCTGGTATGTGCACCACCGGAGAAGATCACGATACGGCGGCCTGCAAAGCAGGACTGCACCACGTGCTGCACGCGGGCAGCCAGAGTGGCAACGTCAATCTTGTTCTGCTCATACGCTGGCTTGTTGGCATCCAGCGCCACAACTTCCGTTGGCGGCTTTACCTTGATGATGTGCGCACCCGTCAGCGCTGCCATATGTGCGGCATAGGCGCATACATCCACTGCGGTTTCAGCTTTTTTGTCCAGAACGGGGCCACGTGGGTAGCTCCATACAATAACGGCCAAGCCAGCAGCTTTGGCTTCTGCCGCCAGTTCGCGCAGTTCTTCCATCTGCTCGAAGCAGTATTCGGAACCTGGATAGATGGTGAAACCAATACCGGAGCAACCCAGACGCAGTGCATCAGACACGGTGCCCGTTACAGCCTGATCTTTTTCTGTTGCAAGGCTGTTGGAGCTATTGCACTTCAGAATCAGCGGAATTTCGCCAGCATATGTTGCTGCGCCGCATTCCAGCATACCCAGCGGTGCTGCATAGCCGCTCAGGCCAGCTTCAATAGCCAGCTCAAAGTGATAATGCGGGTCATATGCTGCCGGATTGGCTGCAAAGGAACGGGCCGGGCCATGCTCAAACCCCTGATCAACCGGCAGAATCACCAGCTTGCCCGTGCCACCCAGCTTACCTGCGTTAAGCAGACGAGCCAGATTCATCTTGGTGCCGGGATTATCGCTCTCGTACTGGTCGAGAATAGCCTTAACCTTGGGGGTAAGTGTCATGGGTAACAATCCTTTTTTTGCCTTGTGTCCGGCAGTTTATTTTCCGGATCTGAGGATTGGCAATAACCGTCGGTGAAATACCCGACAAGAGAAGACGTGTGACATAATGATGGTATAAGGTGAAATGATGGCGGCCGGGCACGCAACAACATGCCAGATTCCTGCATATAAACCGCTTTTACCGCCTTAAACTGGGCCGTAGGAGCCTGCAACACTGCGTGTTTTTGGCCCATACGTACGGCACCCAATGCATAAGCTGCGCTGCCACCGCAATCCAGCGCATGCCAAAATGCACAGCCTGCCGAATCCTCCAGCGCTGCAATAAGAGCCAACCACCAACCCGCCCCCATAAAACCAGCAGCACCCGGGGCAGACAAAAAACCAAAACGCGCGCTTGTACCGTCTATCATGCCCGCCACTTCACGCGCAGCACGACAGGCAGCCATGCCAGATTCGTATCCATCAATCGTAAACAGCCTGTCTGGCTGCAATTTTGGCAAGAAAAGTGAAGCGTTTTTGGTTAGCATGCTTGACGCCATCGCGTTTGCGGGTGATTCCTGAGCGCAGTTGACAAAAACAAGAATGCAGGATCAAGCCGTGGAGCCGTCTTTGCCCCAGACTGACGAACACGCTGGTAAACAGCACCCGGCCACACAGCCACCGGCTGGGCAAGACCCCATAGCCCGGCTGGATCGTGCCTTGCAACGCATTTCCTTTGCTGTTGAAAAAGGGCTGCAACAGCAAACCCGCACGGGCACGGAAAAACAGGAACTGGTGGCCAATGTAGATGCCCTTCTCTCCCGCGTGCGTGATGCGCTGGAGCGGGCGGATAAGCCATCCCCCCTTACCTTTTACAACCCGGCAGAACACGAACAGGGAAACTGATAGAGCATGGCACTTGTTTCGGTTCGGATTAACGGCCACAGCTATACGGTAGGGTGCGATAACGGGCAGGAACGCCACGTTCAGGCCATGGCCCAGCAGGTGGAACGCCGCGTGCAGCGCGTGCGGGACATGGGCTTTAGTGGAGATGCCCGGGTGCTGGTGCTGGCCGCCCTTTTAATGGCGGATGAGATACAGGATCTTTCTGGCAGCCGCGTGCCAGATGCCACCATACAAGCTGCAAAAGATGCCGAACGCCTGCGGGCAGAGCAGGCTTTGACAGCCAGCCGTTTGGCAGATTTGGCCGAACGTGCGGAATCTCTTGCAGCGGAGCTTGAGCGCGCCTACATAGATGAGGCGGGGCTGCCCAACGCGTGAGGCAAGTCATCCCCTGGGCCGATAAGCACTTCCTAGGGAGCTGGCTCTGTTGTGGCCCTGGTCACATTATCCGGCGCCCACCTGCACTCGCAGGTCCTGGAGGTTGAAAGACCCACGGTTCATGGTGGCTCCGCACATTTCTTCCCCACAAGGTGATCCGCCTGCTGTTGCCGCACGCAAAAAAGAATTGCGCCAGCACTGCATGGCTACGCTAAAGGCGCGTGATGAGGCGCTGGACAGCGGTATCCTCACCCATTTGCATACGCTTCTGCGCCCCCTGCTGCCTGCCGTTGTTGCTGGCGTGTGGCCTCTGCCGCATGAAGTGAACTTATGCCCGCTGTGCCACACATTAGTGGATGCAGGCGCAACCATGGTCCTGCCTGAAACACCACCACGTGGACAGCCCCTTATTTTTCGGCGCTGGACGCCCCATACCTCCATGATGCAAGGCCGGTTTGGCACAGAATTTCCAGATGGCCCGGTGCTGCAACCCGCCATCATATTGGTGCCATTGCTAGGATTTGACCGCACAGGCAACCGGCTAGGATATGGCGGCGGATATTATGATCGTACTCTGGCCGCCATGCCCGATGCCCTTAGCATTGGGTATACACCATCCTGCCAGGAATTAGACAGTCTGCCTGCTGGCCCGTATGACAGGCCACTTTCCTGTATTGTGACTGAAAAGGAGATTCTCCGTTTTGACTAACTGCAAACACAGGAAACCCTTGGCGTGAGACTCCTTTTTCTGGGTGATATTGTTGGCCGCACGGGCCGCGAAGCCGTTTTAAGCCGCCTGCCCGCCCTGCGTGAAAAACTGGCGCTGGATCTGGTTGTAGTAAATGCCGAAAACGCCAGCCACGGCTTTGGCCTTTCCCCCGCTATTGCAACATCCCTGCTGCAAGGCGGCGTAGATGTTCTTACCCTTGGCAACCATGCGTGGGACAGGCGCGATCTGATTGGGCACATTACCTCCGAACCCCGCATTGTGCGCCCACTCAACTATCCCCCCGGCACGCCCGGCCAAGGCAGTGTGGTGGTAGAATTGGCAGATGGCCGCAAAGCCCTTGTGGTCAACGTCATGGGCCGTTTGTTTATGGACCCGCTGGATGACCCATTCCGGTGCATGAATGAACTGCTGAACAAGCATCGTCTTGGCACCACCATACAAGCGGCTATTGTGGATGTGCATGCAGAAGCCACGAGCGAAAAGTGGGCTATGGGCCACATGCTGGATGGCCGCGTTTCTTTGGTAGTGGGCACGCATACGCATACCCCCACGGCAGACCACCGGATTCTGGCAGGCGGCACCGCGTTTCAGACAGATGCAGGCATGTGCGGGGATTACGACAGCGTTATTGGCATGACCAAGGAACCCGCAGTCACGCGCTTTGTGCGCAAAATGCCGGGCGAACGCCTGCAACCCGCTGAAGGCGAAGCCACAATATGCGGAATTATGGTGGAAACAGAAGATGCCACCGGCCTTGCCCGCCGTGTGGCTCCTCTGCGCCAAGGGGGCTTGCTGGCCCAGACACTGCCTGATTTTTAAATCAGGCAGCACGTTTGTGGCGCTGTTTTAGGAGGCCTGATCTTTCAAAGCAGCCACAGCTTGCTGTGTGGCAATAGTAAGGGATTGAGGCAGCGCATCCAGCGCAAACCATTCCAGCCCATCATGCTTATGTGGCTCGCAGATATGGGGCTGCCCGGTGTACTGCTGCACCGTGTAAACAGGGGCAACCCAATGTGCGCCAGCTGCCGGATCAATCTGATCCACCACGCAAAGCAAAGCACCCAACTGCACGACTAAGCCGGTTTCTTCCTGCACTTCACGGATAACGGCTGCAGGTACGGTTTCAAACGGATCAACCTTACCGCCCGGCAAGCCCCAACAGCCTGCTTCTGGCTGTTTAAGGCGACGTATCAGCAGAATCTGGCCAGCATTATTCAGAATGGCTGCGCCACATCCTACTGCTGGTAAAGTCGGCTGCGCGCTCACCACACCAACCTTTTAATAGCGGCAACCGGAGCCAAACCTGCGGCCTTGGCTTCTTCTTTTGCCAACTGGATATCATCCCCAATCATTTCCTGATGGATACCACCCAGAATCCACAGCCCGGCCACATCTACAGCAGAAGCACCGCGCATATCGGTGGCCAGTGCATCGCCAATGGCCAAAATACGCTGGCGTGGCACATTCAGCATCTCAAAAACAGGTTCGTACACACGGGGGTATGGCTTACCAATCCAGCTCACCTTGCCGCCCTGTTCTGCATAAAAGGCAGCAAGTGCACCCGCACAAATCTGCCGTTTACCGCCTTTTACCACCACCATATCCGGGTTGGCGCATACCATTGGCAGGCCCCGTTCCAGACAGGCACGCAGTTCTGGCAGATACGGGTCTAGCGACCCCACGCCGCGTTCAGCATCTGGCCCGGTGTTCATGATAAAATCAGCATCGGCAGGCTGCGCCACGCGCTGCACGTCCAACCCATCATACAGGCCCAGATCATGCGTGCCGCCAATATGCAGCACTTTGGGACCAAGATTGGCAAACCAGGGGTCTGTTCGCGCTTTTAACAAGCGGCGGGTTTCTTCACCGCTTGTCATCACGCCATCATGCAGTTCACGGGAAATGCCAAAGGCTTCAAGCTGCGCGCACACCACATCTGCCGGACGAGGCGCATTGGAAAGCATGACAATTTTTTTGCCCGATGCACGCAGGGCCTGCAAACATTCCACAGCACCGGGATACGGCTGCACACCGTCATGCACCGTGCCCCATAGATCTATAATGTAGCCATCGTACTGATCTGCCAGCGCGGCAAGGCCTGTAATCTGCTGCATATCTTCTACAGTTTGTTGCGCTGTCATAAATCCTTACCCCGAATATCATCCAGCGTTTCAATGCCCTGCGCACGCATGATGTGCTGCATTTCACGCTTTAACCGCCCAACCAGTGCGGGGCCTTCATAAGCAAATGCTGTGTAAACCTGCACCAGATCAGCCCCAAGGCGGATTCGGGTCAGAATGTCTTCCCCGCTTTCAATGCCACCACAAGCCACCAATGCCAGACGGCCAGCCGCAGCCTGCGCAACCAGACGCAGCATTTCCGTTGCGCGTGGTTTGAGCGGACGGCCAGAAAGACCTCCGGCTTCTGTGCGATACGGGCTTTGCAGGGAATCGGGGCGTGCCAGCGTGGTGTTGGTAACAATCAGCCCCTGTGCGCCACCAGCTACGGCAGCTTCTACAATCGGGCCAATGGCATCATCTTCCAGATCTGGTGCCAGCTTAATCAGCAACGGTGGTCGTTCTGCATGGCGGGCCGAAATAGCATCCAGAATCCCTCGCAGGCGGGCAGCATCCTGCAAACCACGCAGGCCCGGCGTGTTGGGGGAAGAAACATTCAGCACAATGTAATTCACGTATGGCTTAACGCGGGCCACCAGTTCTGGATAATCACGCTCCGGGTCTGCGCCGGTTTTGTTAATGCCGATATTGGCACCTACCGGTGCCCCGGCCCCACCGCCCCGGCCTGATGGCAACGGGCGGGACAGACGCGCCAGACGCACGGCAAACTTGTCGATCCCCTGGTTATTAAAGCCCATGCGGTTGATAACCGCCCGGTCTTCCGTAAGGCGGAAAAGCCGGGGCTTGGGGTTGCCAGCCTGCGGGCGTGGCGTAACGGTTCCGGCTTCTACAAACCCGAATCCCAATTGCGCCAAGGGGCGCAGAACACGAGCGTTCTTATCAAACCCAGCGGCAATGCCGATGGGGTTGGAAAACCGCATACCCAGCGCGCGCGTGGCAAGGGCAGGATCATCCTTGGGCCGCTTTATGGGTACGGATACGCCCAGCGTCAGGGCATCCAAAGCCAGTTCATGGGCCTGTTCCGGATCTAACCGGCGCAGGAACGGAAGAGAGAGTGAGGCAAGCACAGACATGCCTTGTGTACTGCCCCAAGCCCAGCCTCAAGAAAAGCAGAAAAAACAGAGCCACCACACAAGCGTGAGAAAAGTTGATGCATTTTTATCTTGATAATGAGAATTATTCTCATCTAAATAGAGTTATCGCACACATGCCACACAAAGGATGAAGGCTTCTGCCTTCAGGAATGCGCCATGACACGTTCACCTGTTTACCTGACGGATCTTGCCTGCAGCGAACGGCTGACACTTTGGACCATTCGCCGCCTTGCAGGAATACAAACAAACCCCCACACGCCCACAACCGGGCCATCGGGCGGCCTGTTTCTACCCTGCTTCAGGCAGGAGTTTCTGGCTGTTGCACAAACCTTTCATGATGCGCTGACAGATATGGCCGCGCTGGAAATGCCTGCACTGGATATTCGGGTTGGCTGCGCTCTGTCTGTCACCAGCACAGAGTATCGTCTTTTATTGGCAACTGAAGCCGCGCAGAATGAGCGCAATACAGATATGGACACCCTGCTTCAGCCACTTGTGCCTTTTGCTGGACTGCGTGCACGTCTTGCTTCTGCCATTACAACACTGGGGGCTTGCCTTGCCGGAGCGGGATACTGGCTCTCTCACAGTTCCAGCCGTGTTGTGCCCACCAAGGTATCGGAACGCCCATCCGCTTATGGGGCTTACCCGGCCACGGCAGCACTTTCTCTCGCCCGCTGGCATGATCTGGACATGCAACCTAGACAAATGGTGGCGCACTGGCAGGAACGGGCCTCCTCAAAATATCAGCACTCGCAAGGGTTTCCGGTATCTTGATCAGGATAATAATTTTTTCTAAGGAAAAACGTGACACTGAATCTCAGGAAGCGTTTTTCCCTTACTTGTAAGGCGAGACCTTCTGCGCCGTTTTCTTGAAAGTTCTGTGGCAAGGCAGGTCTCTTTTGTTCGCGCTTCCCCAAGCAAAAACACAGATAGAAACCATGAAAGATCTGCCATCTTCTCAGCCCAACAAGCGCCCATTCCTCATACGGATCGGAAAAGCCCTGCGCCCGGTTTTTAACAAGCTCATTGCGCGGGATTCTTTCATTCCCAATACGCCGGTGTTAGATCCGGACATTTTTCCGTGGACCCAGATTCTACAGCGTTACTGGCAGGATATTGCCCGCGAATTTCATACCCTGAATGCTGCGGGAACAGCTATTCCGCCGTTACGGGCTCTTTCTCCTGATCACACGCGCATTGCTCCAGATACACGGTGGAAATCCTTTTTCCTGTACGGCTATGGCGTGAAAGTTCCGGAAAACTGCGCGCGCATGCCTAAAACGGCAGAACTTATTTCTCGTATTCCAGATTTGAATTCCGCCTTTTTCTCGGTGCTGGAACCCGGTGCCGTTATTCCCCCACACTATGGCGTAACCAAAGGATTGATAACCTGCCATTTGGGAATTTCCGTGCCTCGCAATGCCAATGACTGCTGGATTCGTGTCGCAGGCCAAAAACTGGTGTGGCACAATGGGCAGTGCCTGCTGTTTGATGATACGTACCAGCATGATGTGCACAACAATACATCAGACACACGCATCGTGCTGTTGATGCAGATCCGGCGGCCGACCAAAGGCATGGGTAGGATTGTGCAAAACCTCTTTCTAAACGGTATCCGCCGTTCTGCTTTTGTTAAGGATGTCCAGCACAACATTGCCCAATGGAACCAGCTTCAGGGCACAATGAAAGCCGCCTGATGTTTCAATTTACAAACTCGGTTGGCAGAATTTTCAGCCGGGTTTGTTTTCTGTTTGTTCCTTTTTGAGCCGTCTTCTGCTAGCATAGCTAGGTGATGACAGCAGTTGTACGCCGCATTATCCATATTGATATGGATGCTTTTTATGCATCTGTTGAACAACGGGACAATCCAGCGCTTAAAGGCCAGCCTGTAGCGGTAGGCCGATGCCAGGAACGCGGTGTGGTTGCCGCCGCCAGCTATGAAGCCCGAAAATTTGGCGTACGTTCTGCCATGCCATCGGTTCAGGCGCAGCGCAAATGCCCACACCTTATTTTTGTGCCACCGCGTTTTGATGTTTACCGTGCTGTTTCTGCCCAGATTCACGCTATTTTCGCGCGTTATACGCCCCTTATTCAGCCTCTTTCGTTAGATGAAGCCTATTTGGATGTGACGCATCCGCTCCTGCCCCGCCCTTCTGCCACAGCCATTGCGGAAGAAATACGTGCTGCCATTTTGCGTGAAACAGGGCTTACGGCCTCGGCTGGTGTGTCTTACAACAAATTTCTGGCCAAGCTGGCCTCAGATTACCGCAAGCCCAATGGACAATTTGTTATTCCGCCCAACCGGGGGGAAGATTTTGTGGCCAGCCTGCCCGTAAATGCTTTTCATGGCGTAGGACCTGCCACAGCCCGGCGGATGCACACACTGGGCATTCATACAGGGGCAGATTTACGGCGCTTTTCATTGGATATTTTGCGCCAGCATTTTGGCAAGGCAGCAGCTTTTTATTATGGCATTGCCCGCGGCAAAGATGATCGGCCGGTAGAACCAAACAGGCCGCGCAAATCGCTCGGCAAGGAAGTCACATTCGAGCAGGATTTGCGCACTCCAGCCGAATTACATGCAGCGTTGCGTGAACTGGCTAACAAAGTATGGGCCGGATGCCAGAAACGGAACCTGACAGGCCGCACGATTACCCTCAAATTACGCTATACAGATTTTGACCAATGCACGCGCAGCCTCTCCTTAGCTGATCCGGTGCAAGATGAGGAAATTCTGGCCGAAATGGCGTGCCGGTTACTTGCGCCATTGTTGCCAGTGCGCGCGCCAGTAAGACTTTTAGGCATTACCCTTTCAACTCTTTTAAACCCGCAAGATCAGGAAGCTGCCACGCAGCTCTCTTTACTTTCATAGATAATAAATAAATAAAGTTTTTATCCTAAATCATAGTACTTATATTTAATTTATTTCTATACCAAAACAAAAAATATATATTTATTATCTGTGATATTGATTTGGATTTTGCATATTCCTTATACGATTCAGTTCGATTCTTACTCGATATTCGTATTTAATTGCGATTATTTAACGGTTTCATCTTTACAACCTGCAAAATCCAATGCACCCGATACCAATCGGTTGTGACATAATTTTGTAATCAAGGTTGACGAGATGACTGCTTCCCCCACCTCAGACGGGCATACACCTGCCAATGCAGGCGCACGCACTGAAGATGGATACCATCGTGGTTTGGGTAAGCGACAAATCCAAATGATCTCGCTGGGCGGGGCTATCGGCACCGGGTTATTTCTAGGGGCTGGCTCCCGCCTGCAGGCAGTCGGGCCATCTCTCGCCTTGGTTTATCTGGTGTGTGGTGTTTTTGCTTTTCTGATGCTGCGTGCACTGGGGGAGTTGGTGATGTACCGCCCCACCAGTGGCAGCTTTGTTTCCTACACGCGGGAATTTTTAGGCCCCAAAGCCTCTTATATTGCCGGCACTATGGCCTTTTTTAACTGGGCCGTAACAGGCATTGTGGATATTACAGCCGTGGCGCTTTACATGCGTTTTTGGCCTGTTTTTTCCAGCGTACCGCAATGGCTTTTTGCCCTGCTAGCCCTTGTGCTGATAACCGGCATGAACCTGACCGGCGTAAAATGGTTTGGGGAACTGGAGTTCTGGCTTTCCTTGGTCAAAGTGCTGGCCTTGGGCGGATTTCTGGTCATCGCGCTGGTTATTCTGGCCTTGCGCTACCCCGTAGATGGGCACGCAACCGGGCTGCATCTGATTACCGAAAATGGCGGCATGTTTCCCCACGGCTTTTTGCCGGCACTGGTATTGGTGCAAGGCGTTGTGTTTGCCTATGCCAGTATTGAGCTGATTGGCACCGCAGCGGGGGAATGTGAGGATGTTAAATCCGTTCTGCCGCAAGCCATTAACAACGTTATCTGGCGTATTGCCATTTTTTACGTAGGCACCATTACGCTGCTTGTGCTGCTGCTACCGTGGAACACGTATCAAGCAGGTGTCAGCCCCTTTGTTACCTTCCTCTCTAAGTTAGGTGTGCCAGGCATAGACAGTGTGATGAACGTTGTGGTGCTCACAGCAGCTCTCTCCAGCCTGAACTCTGGCCTCTATTCTACTGGCCGCGTGTTGCGTGCATTGGCGCTGGATGGCGCTGCCCCACGTTATTTGGCCCGCATGAACAAACAGGCTGTGCCTTCTGCGGCCATTCTTTCCACCGTGGCCATCTATCTGGTGGGCGTGGTGTTGAATTACTTCATCCCCAGCCAGATTTTTGAAATTATGCTCAGTTTGGCCTCACTGGGTATTCTCAGCACGTGGTGTTTTATTGTGCTGTGCCAGATCCAACTGCGCAAAAAAATCCGCCGCGGAGAAATTGCTCCAACCTCTTTCCCGATGCCGGGAGCGCCTTTCACTTCGTGGCTGGCTCTCGCCTTCTTTATTGGCATCGTTGGGCTGATGGCGTTTGATTACCCAACCGGAACGGCAACGATATGCGCCATTCCCCTGCTGACTTTGGCGCTGGCATGGGGCTGGCGCCGCATGCGCTCCGCTCCGGAACATGACGCCGTGCCACAAACCGTTCCTTCTGTTGTGTTGACGGAAGATTTTTTGGTTCCCCATGAAGGGTCAGACAGATCATGATTCAGGCAGCCAGTGTGTTTTCCTCCCTCCAGCCGCGCGCGGGCGTTAAGTGTTGTCCTGCTGTTTGTCGCTCTCTGGTAGGCACATTGTTGCTTTCTGTCGGCCTTTCCACAGCCCATGCCGCAGATACAGGCAACAGTGCCGCTGCCGGATCTCAAGCTCCGGGGGAAGCACGCCCGCAATGGTATACGGGGTCTCTTGTTTCGCCTTCTGGTGCGCTTTCCAAAGCTGGTGTGTTCGCGTGGGAACCTTACGTCAGCTACAATCTGCCGGTGGGGTATCTGGATGCAAACGGCAATAGCCACCCGCTCCACCCTCGTCAGCAATCTGTTTCCAATTTTACGCTGTATAAATACTCCATCACTGATTCCATCAGTATTCAGGTCACCCCTACCATCAGTTACTTGTGGAAGAAGAAAGCTGGCACCAGTAGCGGGCTTAAATTTGGAGATCTGCCTGTTGATTTAATGTGGCGTTATCTGGATGCAGATCCTGCACGCTATATTCCAGCGCTCAGTGTATTTGCCGGGGTTGGTTTTCCTACCGGCAATTATCAGAGACTGGGCCGGGCTGAAGATGGCGTTGGTTCTGGCGTTTATACGTTCCGCTTAGCTTTTACGGAACAATCCACTTACACCCTGCCGGGGCAGCATGAATTGCGCTTGCGAATGTGGGGCACCTTCCGCCGCGCGCTTACAACCGCACATCTGCATAATGTCAGCAGTTACGGTACAGAGGTTGGGTTCCGTGGCACAGCACAACCCGGCATGTATGGGGAAAGCGGGTTTTCTCTGGAATTTGGCATCAACCAGAAATGGGTTTTGGCCATGGATCTGGCGCGAGACTGGGCCGATGGATCTCACATTAAAGGCCGCACGCCTACAAGCGGCAAAATAGAACGCATAGACCGCATTAACAGCTCTTCAGGAGACTGGTTGATAGCCCCTGCTGTTGAATACAACTGGTCTCCCCGTTTTGGGGTGATTGCAGGTGTTTCAACCTATTTTGCTGGCCATAACACCGGGTTTTCGGTTTCACCCCAAGTTGCATTTAATAGTGTGTTTTAACCGTTGCATATTGAAAATAAAAAAGAGCGGACTTTCATCCGCTCTTTTTTATAACACCGTATCTGGAAAATCTGATTACTCAACCAGATCTGGATGACGGAACTCCATCACCAATTCCAGATCATAATGTGCGGCCAATGCTTCCGTTGCTGTGCGTGAAGAATTATGCACACGGTAGCGACACAGAATTTCTGGCAGGTATCCGGGCTCCAGCCCTGCATCAATAAACTTCAGCCAGAAATCATAATCTTCCCAGCCTTCCTCAATGTGCGAGAAACCACCAACCTTTTCCCATGCGCTTTTGCGGATAAGCGCCATCACATCCACATAGTTGTTCTTGCGCATGCGTGCGGCATCCCAGATATCGGCATGGCCAATACCTTTGCGATCTCCAAACTCTTCAATCTGGGTATAAACCGCTGGAAACTTACCCTGCACAAGGGCTGTGTAGATTTTTTCAAGTGCAGTTGGGTAAATAGTATTATCGGCATCGATAATAAACACATACTCTGATTGCGCATGTTCAAACGCCATATTGCGCGAAAACGATGGCCCCTGATTACGCGGGTTGGTCAAACACTGCAGGCTATAAAAACGCTGCTTGTTTTCTTCCATCCATTCCGCAATCACATCAACGGAATCATCACGCTGGGAGCAGTCATCAACAACCACAATTTCCAGATCAGCATGCGTTTGATCTGCAATGCTATCCAGGCACTCTTCAATAACAGAAGCATAATTGAAGTTGGTAACGCAGACCGTAATCAGGTTTTTAGGTTTCCGAGATTTTTTCTTATAGGAAAAAATAACTTCCGGGCTGGGGTCCCATGGCTTGATAACGCTCATTTCACAGTGCTCCACACAGCAGAAATGTAATTTTTGAGATCGATATTCTTGGAATTGAATATTTTTTCATCTTGCAGAACATCAAAAATATTCTGCTGAATTCTGGCGGCCTCTTTTTGCCCATCTTCCGTCTTGATCAACCATTCTACCAGATTGGGCATATGCCGCGGCGTTTCCGCCAAGAAATGCTCACCTGCCTTATACAGCGGATGCGGGAAACATTCTTCTGTAACAACAATGGTGCCGGAAGCCATGCCCTGTTTGACAATCCGATGCCATTCAAAAAAGCAATTATCATCACGATGAATGTTTAACGCCACCTTGGAATTTTCTGCGACATAGCGCGGGAGGCGTGAAAGAATATCGTACATACCGGAGGACGGAATGGGCCCATCCGCCTTGCGGTAATAGAAGAAGCACTGATAGTTGGAAAAGAAGGCCGCTGAACGCGAAAAGAATTTTTCACGCTTGCGGGAAGCATTCCCAAAAAAGCTGACATCAATATCGCGTTCGACAATCGGCCGGAAGGGAGAGGAACCTGTTTTGGCCCCCTCTGGCAAAATACGGAACAACGGATGCTTTCTGTCTGCATCGGTAAGCTTGCAAGCTTCTATTTTTACCGGTGGATCAAAGTGGAAAACCGGCAGCCCGACATCAGAAAAGGATTTGAGGTTCTGATAACACAGATCCATCACCCCAGCAGACATGAGAATGTAGAGGATCCCACGTGTAAACCAGAGTGTCTGAGGTTGTTCTGTATTAAACATGATGGATTTTCTAATAATCTCATCACGCTTCCAGATTTCGTTTCCATCCAAAAAGAAGAATTCATGCGGAGCACAGAAAATGCAAAGCTCAGGGGTTTCTTCTTCTGGCGTTTTTTCAGTAAGTACCTTGGAATTCAGGCCGGCATCACACAGATAGTCGCTGAGGCACTCTGCCAGTTCCTGAATAAAGGAATTACCTTCGGAATGGTAAAATACCCCAATCGTTTTAGGAAAGTTCTTGCCGTAAACCTTATCGGTAATCTTGTAATTAATATCGTGCTTACACTCATTCCCCAAAAAGCGAACAATTGAGCGCTTGGAAAAAATTTCTCGCCCTTCACCAATACCATACAGCAACGCATGGCGGGCCGTTGGCATACTTGCGGATGAAACATCGCTGTTCATACGCACGTAATCATCTTCGTTAAAGAACGGATATTTCTTTAATCTGTTGAGAGCATTCGTAATGGAAACATAAGAATATTCTTGCAACAGACCTTTTTCAAAGAAAAATAGATGGTCATTATTTCTGATATAATGTG
Source organism: Acetobacter pasteurianus (assembly GCF_009914215.2). Taxonomy (NCBI): domain Bacteria; kingdom Pseudomonadati; phylum Pseudomonadota; class Alphaproteobacteria; order Acetobacterales; family Acetobacteraceae; genus Acetobacter; species Acetobacter pasteurianus. The sequence continues at coordinate 969,736 of NZ_CP039846.2, forward strand.
CAAACGGGTTTTCGTTTTTCCCGATAACATTTTTATAAAGGTTATAATATATTTCTGTATTGAAATTATCATTAGGATTACGGTTTTCATGCACACCGTAAAGAACATAATGTATAATTGGATCAAGACCAGATTTTTTTACATCGGGATTTTCTTTAAGATAAAATTCAATATCGAATTTTCCCGAATCAATTATTGATTTTATATCTTTTTTATTCCAGGCGGTCAAACTTACCATTGCATTTTCCGTTTGAATGCTATCGCTATTTACAGATGCTTGCTCGGAACATAAATTTTTATGCTAGAAAATACAAGAGTTAACTATTTCTCTACATGAAAATTATTATATCTATCTATGATTTTGCAATTTTATCATGAACTCATTGCCTGAAAATACTTTCTTTCAAGTCAGTGGGAGACTATATAGATACCCAACGTGTTTCATGAATTAAATTTTTATAAACCCTCAATGAGGCCTCACCCCCTTACATCCCCCCTCTTGCTGAACAAGTAATCCCTCATTGCAAACCCAAACAGAATAAGAGCTATCTTGTCGGAGTTCTTTTATGTCTACAACAACAAAAAATAATCTTCCCCTTACATCTCCAGATTTTTTATTCCCCACAGATCTCCAAAAAACAGAACGCAAGATCAATCGTATTCTTCTTGTTGGCTCATGTTTAACTTCTTTGTATCTGGAAGCCTTTAAGGGATATTATCCGGATATCAATTTTGATTATATCCCTTACAACTTTGTAAGTATTTTACCCAAAGCTCCGCCAGCGCCCACCGATCAGTACGATCTGCAATATGTACAAATTCCACTCCGCACCGTTTTAAGTGATCGTGTGGTAGAAGGCTTTCAACTGAATGATCCGGCCGTTGCAGAAAGTATCCTCAACGATGCTTTCAACACGTTGGATGTTATGCTGGATGCAGCCCTGCTTTATAACCGCGAACATGGATTGCTGACATTTGTCTCCAATTTCATGGCTCCACAAATGAGCACAGCTTCCAGCCTACTCTCCCAAGGCACAGAAACAGATCTTACCTATATGGTAAGGCGCCTGAACATGCATTTGGCCCGGAAAATTTCCAGTTATAAAAATGCTTATGTGCTGGATGTTGATTCCGTTGTGTCCTCCTTGGGCAAACGGTATGTGCTGGATGATATCATTTACTTCCATACTCATGGCGGTCTGTCTTTTCAGGATTGGGATGATTTTGGTGCGATTGAGCGCAACGAACCCATTCCTGCACTGGAAACGATTTACCCCATTCATCGGGAAGAATTTGTTAAAACCATCTTTCGCCAAATTGTTGCAGCCTACCGCACTGTGCATCAGGTAGATCAGGTCAAGGCCGTTATTTTTGATCTGGATAATACTCTATGGCGCGGCCAGATAGCCGAACATTACCGCCCAGAAGCACAACCTTGGCCACGCACAGATGGTTGGCCCGTAGGTTTGTGGGAAACTGTACAGACCTTGCGCGCCCGCGGTATTCTGGTGGCCATTTGCTCCAAAAATGATGAAGCCTATGTGCGCGAACGGTGGGATGACATTATCAACCCTCAGTTTATCAAATTGGAAGATTTTGCCTCTGTTAAAATCAACTGGGTTCCCAAGCCGGAAAACATCGCTGCTATCTGTCAGGAATTCAATATCAAGCCCAAAAGCGTTGTGTTTGTAGATGACAACCCAGTAGAACGTGCTTCTGTTAACACGGCTTTTCCTGAAATTCGCACAATTGGCGGCAACCCGTATCTCACGCGCCGTATCCTTTTGTGGTCACCTGAAACACAGGTTGCCCGTCTGACACAGGAATCTGCCCAACGGGAAACCATGATCCGCGGGCAAATTGCGCGTGAAGAAACACGTGCCAGTCTGAACCGTGAAGAATTTTTAGCATCTTTGGAATGCACGGTTTCCCTCACCTACATCACAGATACCGAACAACCAGAACTGGCACGCGCTCTAGAACTGACCAACAAAACCAACCAATTCAACACTTCTGGCAAACGGTGGACGTTTGAAGAACTCACTCGTTTTCTTACAGAGGGCGGAGAGGTTATTGTTGCAACAGTGCAGGACAAGTTCACGAACTATGGATTGGTGAGTGTACTTTACCTACGCAATAACGAAATTGTACAGTTTGTCATGAGCTGCCGCGTTTTGGGTATGGAGGTAGAAAAAAGCATTGTTGCTGATGTTGTCAGCCATGTTCGGGAAAAACATGGAGATGTCCGTATAACGGCGTCTATCCATGATCTTCCTGATAATACACCATGCCGTAATATTTATAAGGATTGCGACTTCCGGGAAGATTGGGTTTCAGAAAACATCCACTATTATATTTTAGATGAAAATAAAGAAGTGGAATTCCCATCCCACATAGAAGTTGTGGAAGAAGTATAAAATTACTAGCGCATAATATAAATAAAAAAGGGCGTATGGTTTAATAACCATACGCCCTTTTTTGAAACTTTAGAGCATACTACCGCAGTGGGCGGCCTTCCTGAAAACCATAACAAATGTAATGGATAAAAGGCCCTGGTCCAAATCCGGCCACATCAGGATTTACCCGCAAATAGGAAAGACTATCAAACAGCGCATTCGGGTTTCTGCCCTCCTTTGCACCGTAATCCAGAAAGTGTTCTAGCGGATCCACGCCCGCCTCACGGATATCTGGGTAAGCATTAAGGTACCACTGGCTATCAAAAAAGATAGCGGCCCGACGTTCTTTTTCAGCTTCTTGTTCCACAATACCCGCCTGAGACTGAAGTGCCAATGCAATTTGTTCTGCCGCAGGAGCCTGTGTAGGCTCTGCTACGGGAGCCGCTGCTACTTGTTCTGTAACCTGAGGTGCCACCGCTGGCTCATGTACTTCTGACACCGCAGGAGCCGTAACTTTTTTACGCGCCACTTTTACACGAGAAGAACGAACCTTACTCACAGGCTTTTTTTCACCGGACATCGCAACACTCCCTCGTGACGTTTTGCATATCAAGCACGTCGATACGTAAATGATTTTCTGACAGGCCTAATACAAGCATAATTATTTTTCTGTCCAGAAAATACTGATACCAAACCCACTCGTACTCTTTTCAATTTCTAAATACGAGGGAAAAACATGATTTACAATGTATCCGTAAAATCCACATAAAGAACCCTCTTCATAAAAATTTTACGAATACATGTCATTGCTTACCAAGTAGGCGTAGGCCCCTTTACAACAACAGCAAGATCATCCGGCCTGATCCATTTTTTGAATGCAGCCTGCACTTCTGCTCCCGTTGCCTTGTAATAAGCTTTTGCCCCACGATCTGCATTATCAAGCGGCAAATCCAGATCTTCCAAATAAAGATACTGCGCGGCAATCCGGCTTAAGCTGGCTCTGGCAAGAGGCAAGCTCCGCAAGAGTGAGGCTTTAGCCAAAGAAAGTTCTTCTGCTGTAGGCGGTGCAGACTGCATGGCCTTCAGGTCTTTCATGACAACACTCTGCGCTTTACCAACTTTATCTGGATCAGCACCATAATTGACCGTATAGGCCCCGCGCGTACGCCCCCAATCAAAGGAACTGCTTACAGAATAAACATAACCTGTCTTCACCCGCATATCTCTATACAGACGTGAGGAGAACAACCCGCCCCCAAGCACTTCATTACCCAACTGCAGCAGGAAGTGATCAGGATTTTGTGCCGTCAGGCCCAATGTTTCTGCCAGCACAACATCATTCTGCACGCTGCTTTTGTCAGGCACTGTCGCACGGGATGTTTTGCTCAGCGGCACGGTAGGCAGGTTAACATCAGGTGCCGGTCCTTCAACTTTCCAGCTACCAAATGCTTTTTCTAATACAGCCTGTGCTTTTTCTGGTGTGATATCGCCTGTTACAACAATAGTTGTCAGATCTGGGCGCCATGCACTTTGGTAATAATGCAGAACGTCATCACGGGTTATGCTCATAATAGATTCAGGCGTGGCATCACGCTGTGTCGGATCTGTTTCCGGCAGAATTGCGGCCTTAATCGCTTTATCAAACAGATGTCCGGGAGATACCAGTTCCCCAGCCTGTGCTTGCGCCAACTGTGTGCGTACAACCGTAAAATCTTTTTCCGGGAATGCTGGATGCAATTCATTTTCTGCCAGCAGGTTCACGCCTTTTTCAAAATCAGGCGTAAGAACCTGTAGGGAGAAGTTACCCCCTGCATCTTCCCATGCAGGCACATCATCCAGGGCTTTCTGGAAAGCCAGACGATCATGCTGCGTTGTGCCGTAGGAGAACAGAGCCTCTGTTAAGCTATGCACACCTTCCTTGCCCTTGGGTTCCTGCAATTCCGGCGTCTGGCGAATTTGGCCAGAAAGCTGAATGGTGTGGCTGACATGAGATGGCCAGACAATCAGCTTGATACCGTTAGACAAAGTGCTAACCGCAGGTTGCGGTGTAGGTTTGGGTTCTTCCAGTTTGGCCAGAGCTTTTTCTGCCCATTGCGGCAGTTTTACCGGCTTATCCGGAGCTGTTGCAAAAGATTCCGCCCCGCCAAAGCCTTTGCCAGAAACAGCCTTGCCAGATGCTTCTGGGGTAAGAATGGCAGACACGGCATGTGTCGGATCAAGCAGCTTTGCAGCCAGATCATTCACTGCCTTTGGTGTAACCGCCTGATAAGCAGCGACCAGATCTCCCGGGCTATCCAGATGCTGGAATGCCAGTGCATTAGACCAGATAGATGCCAGACCACTTACAGAGTTGGCAGAAAACTGAAGCTGGGCAATTTCTTTCTGCTTTGCGGCTTCAACCAATTCTGCTGGCACGCCTTCCTTGCGGATTTTTTCCAGCACAGCTTTCATGGCGTTCATGGGGCCAGAAGCATCTGCACCTTTGGGGAAAGCCGCAAGCGCCAAGCCAAAACCAGCTTCTTTTTTGGGAGCGTATTCAAACCCTGCGTACAATGCCTTGCCCTGTGGCACCAGATCATACAGAGCACCACGTTGGCTGGAGAGCACATCTGACAGAATATCCGCTGTTGCGAAATCTGATGAAGAGCTGCCTGCCATAGGGAATGCAAGCGTTGCAAACCCAACCGGATAATCTGTGGAAAGCGTAAGCGTTTTGGCAGGCGGCGCCACCGGAGTTACCTTGTGGCGCTGCGGCAGATCCTTCCGCGGGATATCGGCAAACGTATCCTGCACCAACTGCAAGGTAGAAACCGGGTTAATGTCACCCACAATAACCAGCACGGCATTGTTGGGGCCATACCACTTCTGGTAAAAATCTCTCAGATCAGCGGCGGTGGTTTTATCAAAGGAAGGCCGTGTGCCCAGTGCATCGTGTTCGTAAGGCGTGCCTGCAAACAGAATACCCTGCAGTTGTTCCAGATACCGGTAAGCCGGGCTGGAAAGATCACGCGCAACTTCCTGCTCAATCGCGCCGCGCTCTTTTTCCCAATCTGCTTCAGACAGGGTTAAGCCGTTCATGCGTAGGGCTTCAATTTTCAGCAAAACAGGCAAATCCTGCGCCTGTGCTGTATAGAAATACTGCGTTACATCTTCTGTTGTATCTGCATTATAACTGCCGCCCAAGCGCGTACCGATAGCTGCAAGCTGATCCTTATCCAAACCCTTGCTGCCACGGAACATCATGTGTTCCAGCGCATGTGCCGTGCCGGGAAAGCCTTCTGGCACTTCTGCCGAGCCAACCAGATAGTTGATTTCCGTGGTGACAACCGGTGCCAACCTGTTAGGGACAATTACAACCTTGAGGCCATTCGGAAGCGTTGCACGCACAACCTGCGCACTGCTCAGGCTGGGGGGCACAAGCGCAGATGGCATACCCGGCGCAGCATCCTGAGCATGCGCCAATGTGGGGGAAAGAGCCGTTCCCCCCAACAGGGCCAGCGTTATGGCCAGCAGTGAAAAGCGTGTACGGGCAGCAGAAGGCTTGCGGAAAATCATTCAGGCTTCCTGTTCATGCAGAAACAGATCAAAAAAGGGAAGTTACTGCCCCAAAGCAGGCAAAGGCAACTTTTTAACCAAGGCAGAAAGTTTATGCCGCCGAAGTTCAGACCGGGCACGTGCATCTTCTGTCATGTAATTTAACTGGATGGTGTAGCGCTGCCCCACAAACTGCTTATGCCCATGCCATGTGGTTGGGCCGTTGGGGAAAATCAGCAAAGTGCCATCTACAGGCGGCACTTCCTTGGCGTAATCCTCAATATCATGCGGGCCGCGCAAAAGGCGCAAACACCCTTCCTGCCGCTCCCATGCTTCACCCACCCCTGATGGATTGAGGTACAGCAAAATGGTTACGCGTTTGGCTAATGAATCTGTATGGATACGCCCATCTTTTTCACGCGTGCGCCCACGAATGGTGAGCATGGACGGCGCGTGTTCAAGATTGAGATGAAATTTTTCCGCTACAATCGCCTTTAGCCGTGGCCCTTCCAGTTCTTCCACCAGATGTTCCATAAGGGGAGAAAGCTGCAAGGACTCTGGCGGGAAAGACCCCCCAGACACAATATGCGGCCGATGCGCAAACAAACGCCCCAGATCTTCTGAACGGATAAAATGCGGCACCACCACATGCGGGAAAGGATCAGGCGCAACAGAAGCCTGCTCCAGTGCTGTATAATCCGGCTGGATAAAAGTATCTGACGTTGTCATGCCGTAATGTCCGCACAAATGAGGGTTTGCTCTGCGGACGGTAGAAGGGATAAGCGGCAGAAACAAGGCCTGCCAGAACGCACACCGTGTTTCTCTGCTTTTTCGCTGTATTTTTGGCCGATACCTACCGTATTGCCTTCAGATTACCTCTTTTTCCGTCTGGCAGCCGGGTCATATCCGCCACCACCTGGGCCTAATGGCCGTGGCACCTTATCCTTTTTGGGTTTACGCCCACTTGTTTGCGCCTTTCCTGCGGTTGAAGCCGCTACCGGTGGCGGTTCCAACCCAAGCTGCAAGGCTTCCAGCCTCTGAATTTCATCCCGCAGACGGGCAGCCGTTTCAAACTCCAGTTCCGCTGCGGCAGAACGCATGCGCTTTTCCAACCCGGCAATGGCTGCCCCCAGATCCTGCCCCACAAACTCAGCAACACCGGTATCTTCATCCGGCGCGATGGTAACGTAATCCTGCTCGAACACAGAAGATACAATATCGCTGATATTCTTGCGCACGCTTTGCGGCGTAATACCGTGCTCTGTGTTCCACGCTATCTGTTTTTCACGCCTGCGAGCTGTTTCCTCTACGGCGTATGTCAGAGAATCCGTCATTTTATCTGCATAAAGCAGAACCCGACCCTCTACATTTCGGGCCGCACGGCCAATGGTCTGGATAAGAGATGTGCGCGAACGCAGGAAGCCTTCCTTATCTGCATCCAGAATAGCTACCAGCGAACATTCTGGAATATCCAAACCTTCTCGTAACAGGTTAATGCCAATGAGCACATCAAACGCGCCCATGCGCAGGTCTCGGATAATTTCTATGCGTTCCAGTGTATCTACATCGGAATGCAGATATCTTACCCGAATACCGGCTTCGTTCATGTAATCAGTTAAATCTTCCGCCATGCGTTTGGTCAGCGTTGTCACCAACACACGCCCACCCTTGCCAATGGTGGTGCGGCATTCTGCCAGCAGGTCATCTACCTGATGCTCAACAGGCCGAATAATGGTGATCGGGTCCACCAACCCGGTTGGGCGAATAACCTGTTCAGCAAACACACCGCCTGTGCGTTCCATTTCCCACGGGCCAGGCGTAGCACTTACAAAAAGGCTTTGAGGGCGAAATTTATCCCACTCCGCAAAATTTAAAGGCCGGTTATCCAGACAGGAAGGAAGCCGAAAGCCAAACTCCGCCAACACAGATTTGCGCGCGTGGTCTCCTCGTTCCATACCACCAATCTGCGGCACGGTTACGTGGCTTTCATCTACAATCAATAGCGCATCTTCTGGCAGGTATTCAAACAGGGTTGGTGGTGGGTCACCCGGTTTGCGGCCGGAAAGATAGCGGGAATAGTTTTCGATCCCCTTACACACACCTGTTGTTTCCAGCATTTCCAGATCAAAGGTGGTACGTTGGTCCAGCCGTTCTGCTTCCAGCAGCTTGCCAGCCTTTGTAAACACATCAAGCTGCTCGCGCAGCTCCTGCTTGATGCCTTTGATGGCCTGATTCAACGTAGGGCGTGGGGTCACGTAATGGCTGTTTGCGTAAACAGTAATTTCTTGCAGATCAGCCGTTTTTTCACCCGTTAGCGGGTCAAACTCTATAAGCCCGTCAACCTCATCCCCGAACAGGGAAACACGCCAGGCTCTGTCCTCATTCTGCACAGGAAAAATATCTATTGTTTCACCCCGGACACGGAAGGTGCCACGCGCAAACGCAGCATCGTTCCGACGGTACTGGAGTTCAACAAGGCTTTTTATCAGCTTATCCCGGTCAATCTCTCCGCCCAGTTCCAGCTTCACCACCATACGGGAATAGGTTTCTACAGACCCGATACCGTAAATGCAGGACACAGAAGCCACGATAATCACATCGTTCCGCTCCAGCAGGGCCTGTGTGGCGGCATGGCGCATACGGTCGATCTGTTCGTTTATCTGGCTGTCTTTTTCAATATACGTATCAGAACGTGGCACATAGGCTTCTGGCTGATAGTAATCGTAATAACTGACAAAGTATTCCACAGCATTATTGGGAAAAAACTGCTTCATTTCCCCATAAAGCTGGGCTGCCAATGTTTTGTTGGGTGCCAAAATAAGTGTTGGCTTTTGCGTGGCCTCAATAATCTTGGCCATGGAAAAGGTTTTACCAGAACCCGTAACCCCCAGCAGAACCTGATCGCGTTCTCCAGCTTCCACGCCTGCCACCAGTTCACTGATAGCTTGCGGCTGATCACCTGCTGGTTCGTATTCGGACACCACTTCCATACGCTTGAGGCGTGGACGCGGAGCCTGCTTTTCCGGCTCGAACAGAACTGGGGGGAGACTGGCTGCACGCTCGCTTAATGAAGGGCGCTTTTTGCCACGTGCCGCAGAAGAAGAAGTTTTGGAAGCCATTGCCCAAACATGGGCTGCCACAGCCCCTTGCGCAAGATATGAAAGCGTACAGACCGCGACAAAACAGCCCTAACGCACCACATGAAACAGGATGCGGGACAGCGGGGTATGGGAAAGCACAATCACCACCAACCCTAGCCCGATGCCGACACGCCCGCCAATATAGGTGCATGCCTGAGAAAGCTCATCCCGGCTGGCCATATCCATAAACGGATCAAGCCCTTTATAATCAGCCAACGCCCGCATGCTGCGATAGCGGGAGAGCGCATCTACCCCTAACCCAGCACGGCTAAACTGCTGGGCACTGTACTGATCCAGATCTTCTTTACGAAACTGGATAGCTCCACCCCGATGGGAAACCTTTTTAGGCCCACCCCCAAATATTTCGAGAAATCTGAGCCTTCGGGCCGGAATACCCAAATATTCCGCAGCCTCTGCACGCCCCAACAACTGTTGGAGCGGAAACATACAGACTGCCGCCTGCTCAGGTTCAGCCTGATAAGGGGGATGCGGCTCTTTCATAACGTAACAGAGTGCGAAAAAAGCCGCATCTGAGTCAATGCGTATGGGCCACCGCCAGCCTTGCGGCAAGAACAGGGCTGGAAAAGCCAGCCCTGCGCCTGTTAGGGGATTAGGCCCGCAATGGCGGTGCCATAAACTCGGGTCCCACCGGATCCTTGATATCCTTGGCCAAGATGGCATCAATAGCTTTCATGTCTTCTGCATCCAGCTTCCAGCCAAAAGCATCATCCACGCCTGCAATCTGTTCTGGCTTACGCGCACCCCACAACGCAATTGTCGGGCCACGGTCCAGCACCCAGCGAATAGCCAGCGCCAACATGCTTTTGCCATACTTGTTGGCAATGGCTTTAAGATCTTCCACCGCCTGCAAATACTGGCCAAAACGCGGTTGCTGAAATTTGGGGTCTGTTTTGCGCAGATCATCCCCTTCAAACTTCCGGTCTGCCGTCATACGGCCAGAAAGCAGGCCACGGCACAGCGGGCCATAAGCCAGCACAACCAGATTGTTCTTTTCTGCATACGGCAGCACATCGCGCTCAATTTCACGCTCAAACAGGTTGTATGGCGGCTGCACGGCAGAAACAGGGGCAAACTTGCGGAATTCATCCATCTGTGCGGGTGAGAAGTTGCTCAACCCCAAGGCTTTAACCTTGCCGCTTTTTACCAGATTTTCCAGAGCACGGGCTGTTTCTTCAAACGGCGTACGCGTATCGGGCCAATGCACCTGATACAGATCAATATAATCTGTGCGCAGACGGCTTAAAGACTTTTCAACTTCTTCTTCAATCCGTGCTGGCCGACTATCTCTAAAAACCTTGCCATCCTGCCAGTTCAGCCCAACCTTGGTAGCCAGAATAACGCGGCCACGCCGGCCTTCCAACGCCTTGCCAATAACTTCTTCAGAATGCCCAAATCCATAGACTGGTGCTGTATCAATCATGTTGATACCAAGCTCCAGAGCTTCATCTATCGTCTTGCTGGCGTTTGCATCATCTGCGCCGCCCCACATGGAACCACCAATGGCCCACGTGCCTAGCGCAATGCGGGAAGCAGGTTTGGCTATACCCGGAATGGCAATTGTATCTGCCGACATAAGATGCGCTCCTTGATAGCTGGTTTGTATTTTCCGTGCGCAACATCCACACGGTTATGGCTTTATTTAACACGCATTTTCTGCATTGGGGCAAAGGGAAAAAACAACCAAATCCCTTTTACGCAGATAAGGGTTGACCAGTATTCATGACCTTCTACACTTCCCGATCATGAAAACATCATGCCATTCCTGCCTCCCCCGCTCCGGTGTTCTTGCTATTGTACGCAGGCAAAATAATTTTTTGCTTGTCCGCCGTGCCAATGCGCCAGATGCCGGGCTATGGGGTTTTCCGGGAGGACGGATTGAACCGGGAGAAACAATTTTTCATGCTGCAGAACGTGAACTGTTAGAAGAAACATCCTTACCTGCAAAAGCAACTTCTGTAATAGATGCTTTTGACAGCTTACATCATGACACCAATGGAAAGCTGACGTTCCATTACATTATCCTTGCTGTAAGATGTGAAGAGCACGAACACACCCAGAACCCGGTACAGGCTGGTGATGATGCCTTGGAGGCACGCTGGTTTTCCTACCAGGAAATCAGCACATTGGGGGCGCGTGCCAGCGCTCGGCTGCATAGTTTGGCACGTCAGATTCTGAAAATGGAAGATCCCACTCACCTTATCTGACGTGCAGATAGTATTTTAGGAAATTTCTAAAATTTCCTTTATTGTCTTCACATAATTCTCTTGCGTGTTTTCTGTAGAAATCCGCTTGAGTTCACGCACATGCACTTTTTCCCACAGTTCCTTGTCCTCATACAAACGGACAATGGCATCTGCAAAACCTTGTGCGTCTGAGACACTGGCGCACAGCATATCTTCACCCGGCACCCATCCAACCTGCTCGCACAAGATATCCGTTGCTACAATAGGAATGCCATGTGCTGCGGCTTCGTGCAGTTTGTAGGGTATCCCCCCCGCATACCGGGTTGGTGCCACAAATACCCGGTGGCTGTTATAAACAGGCGTTACATCCTCTACCCGCCCCGTTACCACAATACGTGGGTTATTAATGAGGGGTGTCAGATCAACACGCGGGTTTACATAACCACATACTGTAAATTTAACGTCTTCTGGCAAACGGCCATCCAGTAATGGCAGCACTTCTCCACTAAACCATGCAAGGGAATCCACATTAGGAGAATCCTGATCATGCATGGCCCCTAAAAAGAGAATATTCCGACGATCTTCCCACCCGGGAGACCGCGTTGAGACATTTTGCAAATGGCCAAGAACATGAACATTCGAAAAACCATGCGCATTAAGAACTTTGGAATCCTTGCTGTTCACTGCAATGATTTTTTCAGCCATAAACAGATGTCTGAATTCATGCTTCAGAAGATCATCCACCGTTTTTTCTGGCGTCTGCCCACGCAATTCCATTTTACGGTGCTCACGCGGTGCTGATACAGCTTCGGTATCTATAATCACCATTGTGCCTGTTAGGGCATCTGCACAATCCATCAGCACCGGGGCTAGACGGTCTGCATTATGCGTACGTGCAATCCAGATAGCATCATAATACCCAGCGCGGGACTTAATAAAATCTTCCAGTTCTGGCAGTTCCCGATCCCAAATCACTTCTGCCCGATCGGGAAAAGCCATGCAGATATCTTCCTGAGATTCTGTTGGCCTGAATACCGGGTACACCGTTACCTGGCATCCGGCCGCAATCATGCTGCGCACGATATCGTTCGAACGTGTAAAGCCAGACCCCAAAAACCGATAAGGCAATCTGTCTTCAATAAATAAAATGCGTTTCTGATCCTGCTTACTAAAACGCGCCTTTGTCAGCATTCTTGGGTTGTTCAGGCTTTTCTGGCGCAAATATGCCGTGTGCTTGCGGCGGAACACATCCTGATTGCGCGCTATCATGGAGCCACCACTCATGAAGCTGGATGTTCCATACTCATAATGCACGACCACCACCGAGGGATCATACACCACATCAAACCCGGCTTCATGAATACGCACGCACAGATCTGTTTCTTCAAAATACGCTGGGGCATAATCTGTATCAAATCCGCCCAACTTGCGGAGCAAAGATGTGCGCACCATCAGGAATGCACCGGCACAATAATCTACAGATCTTACAAAATTGGCTTCTGGCACATCCGGGCGCTGATCGCGCAGATAACCGCATACCGATCCATCACGCCAGACAATGCTACCCGCTTCTTGCAAGAGGCCATTGGTGCGCACAAGCTTGCCACCTACGGCTCCTGTTTTTATTTCATGCCGTAACCGTGCCAAAGCATTGCCAACAGCTTCGGGCATCAGTTCTGTATCATTGTTCAGATAAAGCGTGAACGGCCCACGCACTTTTTCCAATGCAGCATTACAACCCAGCAGGAACCCAACATTGCCGGGAAAACGCACAACATCCAACCCGCGCACATAACGTTCAATATGGCGCACACTATCGGTAGAGCCGGAATCCACCACAATAACCTGCATTTGGCCATTATAATTGGCACGTAACGATGCCAATGCGCTCATGGTCATCGCAAACAGATTATGTGCTACAATAATAACGCTTAAATCTGGCACATCATATGTAAAATCCAGTGTCTGGTTCAAAAGAACCGGCAACCGGATCTGACACATTTCATGGTAGAGTTTTTTGGAAAGAGCTTCACTTTCCTTAAGCCCTTCCACATCATCTTCTAACCTGCCGCCATGCGCAAGATAATGCGCGAATGCATCCGGGAAATCACCACGGCTGACTTCCTTTTGCACAACTGCATTACGATAATAGGATTCAAGATCAACATTGGCACTCGGTTTGCGCAGTTCATGCACACCATAGCGCAGAAAATGTTCATAAAAATTACGGAAGTTTCCGCTTTCAACCGCACCGCTTACGTCATGATTCACGCTGCCGTAAAACTCTTCCGAGAAATACGCGTTCGGGTTGTAATCTGTTGGTGTGGCATTACACAGATAATGGTGCAAAGCCGAGAGCCAGCGCCCTGAATCCAGTTCCTTCCTGACATGCGGATAGGTTTGGAGGTACCATTCAGGATCAAAATACCAAGACAGGCGCTGACCATATCCCTGCTCAGACTGCACGTTACTTACGCATTGCGCAAATGCGCCCAAACCTTCAATCCGTGCATGGCCACTTTTAAGATACGCTGTGGGGTTAAAAAACCATGATCCCGTTAAAAACTGCTCATCACCTACATTGAGGTAATGATCATAGAAATTCCGGAATCCTGCTTCTTCCAATACATTAGGTTGAAGATTGGGATGCTGCTTGAAATAAAATTCACGATCAAAAAGCCAATGCGGATTATGAGAAGAAAATCCCGTTTGGCAATAATGGTCAAACCCGGATTTCCATTCGCCTTTTTCCACAGCATTGGCAACCGCAGGATAACGCTGCAGATACCAATCTTCATCAAAATACGGGTTGGGTGAATGACGGAGCGCTGGCCCCTTTTCCCTATAAAATTCTTCTAATGCTTCTGTGCCCGCAATACCCAGAAAATTCAGAACATCCCCATATTTTTCTGCGTACCATGTTGCGTCAAATACGCTCCAATCGATTTTTTTAATATGACCGCTTAAAGACATAAAGATATCCTGACATTTCATTCAGGCACACAGTATAAGATTTATACGCAGTGCTTCAACCGCTACAATACGGCAACGAAGTGACTACGCCTTCAACAATAAAAACCTAACACTCAAACTGTAATATTTAATGGAAAATACGGCGCGTCACACGTTCCAGTTTTTTACGCCAAACCATAAACACCCACAACACAGCAGCCGCATACAGGCCGCCCATTGCCGCCATGGAAAGCGGAACCCCCGGCACCAGATACGTACCAGCATCACAGGGTTTGGAAGGCAACAGCGGCATGGAGGCCAGACGTTCTGCCATGGTATGCCCGGATATATGGGGCGCATGGCACGCTGGCAGCGGGCTTGGCCACCATTGCCACTCCACCCCTACATGGCAGATGGCAAGCCCAATATCTGCCACCATAAAAGGCACCGTTAACCACAAAAGCTGGCGTGCCACCTTATCTGGCAGCACAGCAGCCACAATGGCTGTACCCAACAGCAAGCGCCACGGCCACCGCTCCCACAGGCACAATTCGCACGGCATAATTTGCAAAACATGCTGGGTGTACCACACCACGCCCAGCGCCAATAACGCTGCACCTGCCAAAAATAGCGCCAACGGCCGAGATGGGTGGCTCCCCTTCATTCAGACCGTACCTCTGCCAATGCCGTAATAAAGGAACGCGCCCAACTGCCAGCCGTAACGCGCCAGACATCTGGCTGCAGCCGCTTCCACCTTACCTGTCTTTCTGAAAGAGACATGCTGAGTGATTTATGCAAGGCATCCGCCACTTCATCTGCATCATGCGGGTTTACCAAAAGCGCATCTTCCATTTCTGGCGCAGCACCAGCAAAACGGGAAAGAATAAGCACGCCAGGGTCTTCTTTATCCTGGGCTGCCACGTATTCCTTAGCAACCAGATTCATCCCATCCCGCAAGGGTGTTACCAACGCTGCGCGAGAAAGGCGGAAAAACGGAGCCAGCAGTTCACGCGGGACAGGGTGCGTAAGGTAACGGATAGGAACCCAGTCAAAATCTCCGTACGTGCCGTTAATATGGCCAACCACGCCATCCAGTTCTTCGCGCAGCACCTTGTATTCTGGCACACTGCCGCGAGAAACCGGGGTAATTTGCAGATAAATAACCTTACCGCGATATTCCGGATATTTACGCAAGAACACTTCGTAAGCCCGAAAACGCTCCGGCAGTCCCTTGGAATAATCCATACGGTCTACGCCGATAATCAACGGCAAGCCCCGCAGGCTTTTTTCAAGTTTCTGCACCTCCGGGTTATCTAAACCAGAAGAAGCCTGCTGCTGAAAACTTTCGGGATCTATTCCAATAGGGAACACACGTGCCTGCGCAGGCACACCTACAACGGAGAAACCTTCGTTGACATTTCGTGCATCGTCTTCTGTCTGCACACCCATCACATCATAGGCACGCAAAGACCGCATGAGTTTTTCTGCCCCCGGCAAGGCCCGCATCAAGCTCCATGGTGGGAACGGAATGTGCAGGAAAAAGCCGATACGGCATTTTATGCCCAACTCACGCAGCGCAAGCCCAAGTGGGAATAGATGGTAATCATGCACCCATATCAAATCATCAGATTTCAATAAGGGGGCAAGTTTCTGCGCAAACATGGTGTTTACGGCATGGTATATGTGCCTATCCTGCCGACTATAATTCATTAACCCGGCGCGATAATGGCAGAGAGGCCAGAGGATTCCGTTGGAATATCCTTCGTAAAATCCATTATACTCGGATTTGGTTAGATCCACGGTGGCGTAGGTTACATTATCCACCGTGTCTATGCTAACGCGCCGATCTTCCCCTTCATCATCTGGAATTTGTTGCCCAGACCATCCAAACCACAGGCATTCCTGCCCTTGCACGGCATCACGCAGAGCAACAGCCAACCCTCCAGCAGGTTGAGCACGATCGCGCACAGCCGGAACGCGATTGGAAACAATAACAAGACGCCCCATCCCTTACCGGCTCCCGCCTGTAAGAGAGGCCAACCAAGCCCGAAAAATGGAAGGGGTTGGAAAATCAGTTGGAATACGTAACCCCACGCCACCCATTCTGCGTACGGCAGCTATGGCATCTTCATCCGTTACGTCATCCCCTACAAACACAGGCTTTCTGCCCGTAAAGGGAGGACTTTCCATTAACAGGGAGACCGCATAGCCTTTATCAATTCCGGCCGGGCGAATTTCCCACGCCATTTTGGCTGGCAAAAGCAAGAATGCGCCTTGAGATTGCTTAACCCATTCATCCGCTGCCTGACGCAACGTTTCCGCAGCTTCTGGTGCGGCACGATAATGCAGAACAAAACCGCCTTCTTTATGCTCTAAGCGTGTGCCCGGCAGTGTTGCCAGCAGATCCCGCGCTTGAGCCAACCATTCAGGCGGGAGGGTAGGCAATGCTGCGCGTTCAATAGGGCCACCGGGGCGATGCCGGATAGCCACGCCGTGCTCACCCGCAACGGCAAAAGGCACATCACCCAGAAAATGATCGATCTGATCAATCGGGCGGCCAGAAACAACGGCCAAAGCATCCCCACATGCTTCACGCAGGCGGCGCAGGCTATCAAGAAGCCCATTTGGCACCACAACAGATTCTGGTGTGGGAGCAATATCAACCAGAGTACCGTCAAAATCGAGCAGAAAGGCAGTTTCATTCAACGGGGGTAGATGAAAACGGAAATCCTGCGCACCGAGAGAACCTAGCACGTTTGCACCTCAATTCTTGTTGTGATGGCTGGCCCTGATGACAAGACTGCTAGGCACTTGCAGCCAGACCACGATATTTTAACACGTTGCCGAACACCCCCTGCTTCGACAACCACCGATCTTACAGACCTGCCGCGCGGAACCGGCACAAAACTGAAACGGTTCCTTACCCAACGCTAATAAACGCCACCGGTTTCTTGCTTGTCTGGTATGGCATCGGGAATATCGGGATTGCCTGCATGGTTGGAAGATGAATTATCCCCCGCAGGGGCCGGAGTTGTATCCGAACCAGATGTCGGCGGCGCAGCAGGTGCAACCGGTTTAGGCAATGGGGGCAACATAGGCTGTGTGTCCTCGCCCTCACACCGCACCATACGCACGTCGTAAACCGGGCTTTCAAATACGCCCAATGTAGGTTCTGCCGCTAGCATCCAGCCCTGAAAGATGGCTCCGTTGGGGTGTTTATCCTGCAAAGCCAGCCATGCAGCAGCATCGGGAGAAAGTGTTGGCGGACGTTGCAAACAACGTGATGGCGTAATGTCCAAACTTTTATAATGTGCGGTTGTGCCGACTGGCACAGAAAGAACCTCTACATGGGCATCCAGCTTGTCCAGCACACGCACTACAGCCGTATTTTTACCTTGCCACGTATCTGGCGCATACACTGCCGGAGGTGCCAAAGCGGTACCCGCAGCATGTGCCAGCAAAGGCATTGCGGCCAGAATGGCCCCGCAGGCTACAGCTTTAGAAGTTGCGCGCTTCATGCCACCTGCCCTCCGTTTTTAGGAGAGGCAAGGCTATCAACCATATCTTTCAAACGCGCCCGCATAAACTGTTCACTCACCCCCATCAGCATGGCATCCTCAAATGCATCGCGCATAATATCCTGCACTTCCTGCCAGTTTTCTTCCAAAACACGCAGTTTTTCATGGCAGGTTATGGGGTCTCCATCATCCTGCGGCCAGACGCGTGGCTTTTCCATGCTGTTGTTTCCCGGCTTCAATCTTGAATTAACGGATTTTTATGTCTGTTTCAGGGCAGATCATTCCCGCCCGTGCCACCACCATTTGCAGGTGCTGCCTTGTTGGCACGTGTGAGGGTATCCGTAACCGAGAAAATGAATTTGCTGAGCAACTGCTCCAGACTGATGGAGCCCTGTGTCTGCCCAACTGTCTCACCGGGTTTGAGGGTTTTGTCATCCCCTCCGGGGGAGAGGGCAATATACTTGCCGCCCAGCAGGCTATCACTGGTGATAATGGCTGCCGTATCATCTGAAAGATGAATATCGGGTCGCACAGTGAAAGTGACATGCGCCTTAAAGGTGTGTGGGTCTACCGTTTCACGCACCACCTGCCCGACTGTTACCCCAGCCAGCCGCACGTCAGAGCCAATATCCAGCCCATCTATGTGCGTGAAATCAGCATTAAGCTGGTAACCGGTTGTGTCTGTCTTGCGGCCTTCGCCCACCACGGCAGCCACCAGCATGCCGCCGATAGCCACCAACACAAAAGTGCCTGTAAGCAGTTCTGTAAGACTACGCCGAGATTTTTCTGCCATTGCTGAAGCCATAAGCCGCATCGCACTCCCTGTATTGCCTGTTCGGTTTAGCAGGAAATGCGCAGCAGATCACGCATCAGGTGTCCATGCTTCGTAATCTCCCGTTGCGGGAGGATGCTTGCCGGTAGAATACAGGCTTCCCGCTGGCCTGTAAGCTTGTGCCGTGCCTGTCATATTTGGCTTATGCGGAAGCTGCCACGGCTTGCGTTCTTCTACCGGAATAGGTGCATCCAGCGTGTGGTGCAGCCACCCCCACCATTCAGGCGGCACGGCAGAAGGGTCCTCCCCTTTCAGGTAGATCACCCAGCGTTCGGGCCGTTCCACCCCACCACCCTGACGGGCCGGGCCTGTTGATTCGTAATAGCAGCGGCCATCGGCATCCTTGCCAACCAGCCGCCCCTTCCGGCGCGTATGCAGCCATGTTCCAAAGTTTGCCATGTTGTGGATGATAGGACTCCGCGCCATGCCCGGTCCATGAAATATGCACGCGCTTTCGATCAACTGCGCTCGAGCAAGCGGTATTTGGGCGGGAAACGCAACTTCACAAAAAGTTATCCCCCATATCCTCATTATGCAGAGTGTTAACTGCCTTTTGGCGGCACGATTCCGGGTTCCGACGCGATAGGCGGAAACGATAAACTGCCCGCATGAACGCAACAGCCAGACGCCACTGGAATGGCGTGCTGATGAGCACGCTAGAGGCCGCAGCAGACCCGGACGCTCCCCTTCGCTCCGTTACGCTGCCCGCAGAATGGGATACAGATGCCGCAACGGCATTGGCCCAGCTTGTACCAGGAGATGAAGCGCTGGATCTGCCCAGCCTTGCCTCCCGCTGGATTGATGCGCTGGCACCAGATGATGCCACGGCCCGATCTTTGGTGTGGATGCTGCTTACGCGGCAAGCCGCCCCAACGGAAGCCGTATGGCATTGTCGTTTTGACCGCCCGCCGGGCTTTATTGTTAATCTGGCGGCCTTTGTTTCCCCCGGTGAAGGGTTTGCTGCGCGCACGTTTGTTGCGGCTCTGCGGCTGATCTGTTCCGTATTACGCCATGCTGCCAGCACACTGGCCAGCCAGCGCAATGGGGAACTGCCGCTGCCAGATTTATTTGCACCAGAACAAACAGAAGCAGCCCCCACCGCACCAGCAGATACACTTGCCCCTACCCCCTTGGCTGGTGATATTCTGCTGACCAATCTGGACGCATGCCTTGCGGGCGTTGGGCTGGATTACGATAGCGAAGATGGCCGCGCCGCCGCGTGCGCCATAGCTGCGCTGGCCACACTCACTGCCCATGCTGGTCGGGGGCCAGAATCTCTCCCGCTGCCACCGGTGCGCACCGTTCTGCCCGGATTGGGAGAAACCCTGCGTGCTGTCTGGAACGAAGCGGCAGTGGAAACAGAAACGCCTCTGGCCCCGATTGAAACCGGCTTTTCTTCCTCCAACCCGATAGACGGGCTTTTGGGTGTGGAAGCCTGTGGGCTGGCTCCGGCTTTTTCCATGTTGCGGCCAGATGGCAAACTTTCCAGAAGCGCCTTACTGCGGCTGGAAGCCCGTGGCTTTACGGTTGAAACAGCTTTGGCTGCCGCACTGGCGGGTGAAACTGTTTTACCTCAACCCGGCCCCAACGCACATTTAGCCATGTATCGTGCCCTGACTGGTTTTGTGGACCGCATGCCCGCACGGCCAGAAGTGCAGAATCAGCCAATCCGCAACAAGCTGGAACGGGGCATACGCCGCACTCTGCCCCCACGGCATGGTGGCTTTACGCAAAAAACCACCATTGGCGGCCACCGCCTGTTCCTGCGCACAGGGGAATATGAAGATGGCACGCTGGGTGAGCTCGCCCTCACCCCCACGCGGGAAAGCGGCATGGTGCGCGGGCTGATGGAAAGCCTGGGTGAAGCCGTGAGCATTGGCCTGCAATACGGTGCCCCGCTGGAAGCCTTTGTGGAAAACTTTGCCTACACCTGTTTTGGCCCGGCTGGCACGGTGGAGGGAGACCCGGTTGCCTCCTACGCCACATCCATGTTGGACTATGCCTTCCGCGCCTTATCAGACACATATCTGGGCGTGCGGCTGCCAGATGGCCCGCATCAGGATGCGCAATCTGACCCGGACCCACTTCTGCCGCTAGATCTGCCAGAAGCAGATGATACGCCCCCCACCGGGCGCAAGCGCCGTAATCTGCGGCTTGTCTGCTAAAGGCATACGGTCCATTCTGCTGGGCAAGAGGCAAGTTTCTGCTTCTTGCCCAGCTTTTTAACACAAGGAATACAGCGTGATGAGCACTCCTGAATCCCGTCTGGCTGAACTTGGTATCGAACTTCCTACACCTGCCGCACCTGTTGCCAACTATGTAGCCTGCGTTCAAACAGGTTCTCTTCTGGTGGTTTCCGGCCAGTTGCCTCTTAAAGATGGTAAGCTGTTTGCTACCGGCAAGCTGGGTGATGCCGTTTCTGTTGAAACAGCGGTTGAAGCTGCGCGTTACAGCATGATCAACGTAATTGCACAGGTGCGCGCTGCTGTGGGCGACCTTTCCCGCGTGAAACGCGTGGTGCGTCTGGGTGGCTTTATTGCCTGCACGCCAGAGTTCACCTCGCACGCGGCTGCCATGAATGGTGCATCTGATCTGGCCGTTGCCGTATTTGGTGATGCCGGACGCCATGCCCGCTCCACCGTTGGCGTACCTTCCCTGCCGCTGGATGCCCCGGTTGAAGTAGAAGGGCTGTTCGAAATCGGCTGAGCTTGCAGGAAAGACAGACATGGCTGACTGGTCCGTATCTCTGCACAACAGTATCCACGCCATTCCGGCAACGGAGTGGGATGCCTGTGCTGGGGCGGACAACCCATTTGTCAGCCATGCTTTTCTTTCTGCATTGGAAGACAGCGGTTCCGTACGCAAAGAAACAGGCTGGCTGCCACAGTATGTCAGCCTGCATGCGCCAGATGGGCAATTGGCCGCCACTTGCCCTGCCTATATTAAAGGCCATTCATGGGGTGAGTATGTGTTCGACCAAGGTTGGGCACGTGCGTTTGAAGCCGCTGGTGGGCGTTATTACCCCAAACTGCAAATTGCCGTTCCCTTTACCCCGGCACCCGGCCCACGCCTTTTAACGCACCCCAATGCCCCGGCAGAAACCCAACAAGTTATGGCGGATGCCCTCCGCCAGATCTGCCATGATACAGGGCTTTCCTCCGCCCATGTAACATTCTGCACCAAGCAGGAAAGTCATGTGTTGGCAGAGCGCGGATGGCTCCCGCGCCTTGGCTTACAGTATCACTGGCACAATCAGAATTACGCCTGTTTTGATGATTTTCTGGAAACACTTTCATCACGCAAGCGCAAAGCCATCCGGCGCGAGCGGCGTGATGCCAATGCCGCTGGCCTGAGCTTTCATACCCTGCGCGGATCAGACATTACGCCGGAAGACTGGCAAGCGTTTTATACGTTTTACCAGAACACAATTGATAAGAAATGGGGCAACGCCTACCTGACACCCGATTTCTTCCCATTACTTTCCGAACGCTTGCAAGACCGTGTTGTGCTGATGATAGCACGGCATGAGGGCGCACCCGTTGCCGCAGCCCTGAACCTTTTAGGAAGCGATACATTGTATGGCCGCAACTGGGGGTGTGTTGGCAACTGGCCGTTTTTGCATTTTGAGCTGTGCTATTATCGCGCCATAGATTTTGCCATTGCCCACGGCCTCAAGCGGGTAGAAGCCGGAGCGCAGGGTGAACATAAAATCCAGCGCGGCTATTTGCCTGCTCTTACACATTCTGCCCATTGGCTGGAAAACCCTTCACTCCGCAATGGTGTTGGGGCTTTCCTTCAGGCAGAACGCCCCGCTATATTGGCGGAAGCCGAGGCCCTTAACGTGCTTTCGCCCTATCGGCAGGGTGAAACATGACCTGAAATTTCTTATGCATACCGGGCATATACGGGTGAAAACGTTGTCGTTTGGCGTTTTTTTGCGTATGCCCCAGCTTGAAACTCCACACGCTTCTGCATGATCAACTGGCAGCTCCATGACCAACGCATCTTCATCCTCCCTTCCCTCCGATCATCAGGCTTCTCTGATTGATGGCAAAGGCTTTGCCGCCAAAATGCGCCAGCATATCCGTGAGGATGTTCTGGCGTTTCACGAGAAACATGGCGTAACGCCCGGTCTGGCCGTTATTCTGGTTGGGAATGATCCTGCCAGCGAAGTGTATGTGCGCAACAAGGCTGTGCAGACCCATCACGCTGGCATGCGCTCCTTCATGCATATGCTGCCCGAAAACACATCGGAAGCTGAACTGCTGGCGCTGATAGAACGCCTGAACAAAGACCCCGAAATTCATGGCATTCTGGTGCAGCTTCCCCTGCCCAACGGGCTGGATGGACGCCGCGTAACCAACGCCATTCTGCCTGAAAAAGATGTGGATGGTCTGGGCGAAATTAACGCTGGGCGTCTGGCTGTTGGCCTGCCTTCGCTCATTCCCTGCACGCCGCTGGGCTGCCTGCTGCTGCTACGTGACCAGTTGGGGGATATGAAAGGCCAGCACGCCGTGGTTATCGGGGCTTCCAACCTTGTGGGCAAACCTATGGCTCTGCTGCTGCTGGCAGAAGGTTGCACGGTTTCTATTGCACATATTCACACGCGCGATACGGCAGCACTTGCGCGGCAAGCCGATATTCTCGTGGTGGCCACCGGTTGCCGTGAGCTGGTGCGCGGGGACTGGATTAAACCTGGTGCGACCGTGATTGACGTTGGCATCACCCGTATCAAAACCGATGATGGCAAAACCCGCCTTGTAGGTGACGTTGCGTTTGATGAAGCTGTTAAAGTGGCAGGCCGCATTACGCCGGTTCCCGGTGGCGTTGGCCCAATGACCATTGCCTGCCTGCTGAAAAACACGCTAACCGCAGCCAAATTGCAGCTTGAGGGGAGTGCGGAATGAGCCTTTCTCGCCTTTCGGTTGAGCTAATTCCGCGTTCTGCTGAGGCTCTGGCCGCAGATGTAGCTACGGTTAAAGCCACATTCCCTGCCGCAGATACGCTGAATATTCCTGACCTGATGCGCTTTCCCCTCCGCAGTTGGGATGCCGCAGCACTTGTACGCCCTCAGTTTGGAAATGTTATTCCGCATATCCGGGCCATAGATATTGCGCCCGATGCCCCTCTGCCCGGGGCAGACCAACCGGGGTTGGAAGAAATTCTGGTAGTGCATGGTGATCCACCAGCAGATCTTAGCCACCGTACATACCCCAACAGCACGGAAAGCATTATCCGCCGCTATCGGCGTGAAGCGCCGCATCTCAAAATCTATGCAGCGTTTGATCCTTACCGCCGTGCTCCGTGGAAAGAACTGGAAGATGTGGCCCGCAAGAAAGAAGCCGGAGCCATTGGTTTTTTCACACAGCCCGTATTTGACCTGAAGCTGTTTGACCTGTGCCGGGAATGGATGCAGGGCGAATGCGTATTCTGGGGGCTTTCCCCCGTTATTGGCCCCAAATCACGCTCTTATTGGGAAACGACAAACCACATTGTTTTCCCGCGTGATTTTTCTCCTACGCTGGATGCCAATATCCAGTTTGCACAAACGGTTCTTAAAGAACTGGCGCAGGAAAAAGGCAAAGCCTACCTGATGCCGGTGCGCATCAAGCTGGAGCAATATCTTCCCGCTCTGCAGGATGCCGTGGCATAACAAGCCGTGCAATCTGCCTGTATAATTTCCACCTATCCGATCGTTTTATAGGATCAGCCCATGCCGTTCTATCTTCTCTCTTGGCATGGTGCACTGGCAGGTTATACGGGGCTACGCTTGCATCCGGTTTCCTTTGCGCAGTCCTTTATGCGTGGCACAACCCCCGCCACGCTGGATGAGCAATCTGGGGTATTAAACCCCGGTGGGGCATTTACCAAAGCAGAAGCCGTCGAAAACTTTGCAGGCCGCCCGCTTGTATCTATCCGGGCAGGTAAAGGCTATCTTTCCAGCCGAGACCAGAATGTGTTCGATGTTGTGCCGCTTTGCGCTACGTGGGAGCGGTTTCTGCTTCTGCCGCCAGAGCTACTTCCTATCCTGCGCGATCTTACAGAACAGGAATGGTATCAGGGCACGCGCTTTGTTGGTCGTGCCACCTGTGCAGAACATCATCTGCAACTTGGTGGGCACAAATGGCCAACAGAACAACTGCAAGCCGAACGCACAAAAGACACCATAACGCTGTGGAGTGAAGCCACACCAGAAAAGGTCACCTTTACTGTGTGCCCTTCCCGCGTTCTGTCTGGGCTGATGGAAGATGTGCTGCATCTTTTACAAACAAACACATTGCGCCCTGCCACAACGCCGTGGGCCACATTGGATGATCTGCGCGAACAGATTCTGCGCTTAAGTGTTATCCCGCGTGATACAGGCACATGCGTGCAACTGGCACGCTTGTGCGCTCTTTTTGGGCAATGGGAACTGGCAGATGGTTTTTTAACCACAGCCCGCCAACACGATACACGGCCCGAACTACAATGGATGGCCGCCGTTCTGGCCTTGCGCACCAAAAATTACGATACCGCTGCCACATTAATGGAGCAGGCCCTTACCACCCGTTATCCTGATCGGGATATAGGCACACTGCTTGCCCCATTGGTAGCGCGGCAAAAGGCGGGCGAAAGTGCTCTTTTGCTGGTACCTGGTGCTTTAAGCAGCGTCGGCCTTCCGGCTTTTGAAACACCGTTTGATACGCTGTTGGTGCCTATGCGCCTTGCATCCAAAAACGGTCCGGATATCCGCCGCATCTATAGCTCTCTGTTTGAGCAGGCCTTCCAGAAACTGGATACAGAAAACCGCCTGCGCCTGTTAACGGCAGAAGCCCGGTTAAATGGCCTGAGCTGGTGGGAAGAACTGGGTTTGGGCCATACAAGCTGGCTAGCTGGCCTACAGGCCGAAGCGGATGAACATTATGCCATTGCCCGCAAACTGGCCGTGCAGGAAAATATGGCTCCAGCCCCGTATGATCAAGGGGTGTTTTCATGGCTCAGCACGCAGGAATGTGGGCGCTTGGCCAGCCGCGCCATACCGGATGTAACGGGTGTAGCAAACTGGCAATGGCACTTCAGCATGCCAGAAGAACAACCTTCCACCTGCTTGGCTTTTGCCTGCACGGGGCAACAGTTTGATCTGGTTCCCGGGCTTGTGCTTTCCCTTATTCATGCGTGCCGGGAAGATCGTTCTGCTGGCAAAATCCAGCTTTGCCTTGGTGTTGCCAACCCAACAGTGGATCAGCTTACCTTTCTCTCCACTGTTTCAGAATGGTTGGAAAACCATGCCACAACATTGCGGCTCAGTTTTGGACACGGAGAAACCAGATCAGATGCCACCATGCTGGAACCCGCATTACGCTATCTGATCCTGCCCGATATTGCCGCCCAGTTTAGGGTGCCTGTGTTGATAGGAGATTGCGCAGGTTATTTCCCTGCCAATTTTGTAAGCCTGCTGCGGGATATGAAAGCCCATGCAACATATGGCTTTGATCTGACCCAGTTTGATGACAACGGGCAGCAGCAATATGGCACACCGTGGAGCATGAATACGGCTTTGGCCTATTTTGGCGAAGCTGAACTTGTGCCCGCTATTGCCGCCTTTATGAGCGATTATCTGAATACAGTCTGCTCACCCGGCAATCCGTATCATACAGATATGGACCGCTGCGCATTGGCGCAGGTCTTTCGTCGCTTTGTAAGGTCTCGCTGGGCGCAACTTTCCATCCGGTTTTTAAATGATGGTCCGCCCCTGTTGGTTATGCCGCAACATGGGCAAACTGGGCTTGTGACACCAGATGATGTTTTAAACGATCTTAAAGCCTATACACGTTAAAGCCATTTCAGCCATCGCTACGGCTATTCCCCTGAACCTTTTTATAAGGTTCAGGGGAAATCAAAGCTCAATCGCGGGAGCCGCTACCATATAGGGCTGTCAGGCTGGCAGAAGCCAACTTGTGGTGGTTGACCATGAAACCCACCAATGCCGGGCTGGAATCTTCCTGCACATCCAACGTGGGCACATCCAACGCGTAAACCGTAAAGACATAACGGTGCACGCGCCCCGGCGGAGGTGCAGCCCCACCATAACCGGGCACACCAAAATCTGTGCGCACCTGCATGGCACCTTTTGGCAGCTTGTCCCCGGCCGAACCGGCACCTTCTGGCAGTGCTGTAATAGTGGCGGGAATGTTCACCACCACCCAATGCCACCAACCCGAACCGGTTGGGGCATCCGGGTCATACACCGTTACCACAAAGCTTTTGGTGCCTGCGGGAGCATCTTTCCATTCCAACGCGGGGGAGAGATTCTGCCCATGCTGGCCCATACCATTGTAAACCTGTGCCTGTGGCAGTGTATCACCATTTACAAAGGCAGGGCTTGTAAGAACAAATGCCATAAGAGCGGTTCCCGTACTGTTACCAGTTGCGGCTGATCAACCAGAATTCTTCGGATGTCAGCGTAACGCCTGCTTTGGATTCTGCTGCTGCTTTGGCCAGAGCCTCAATCCGTTCAATCATAATAACCTTACGCTGATGCGCTTCTGTGGTTTCATCGCTGGTTTTCAGCACACCCAAAGAAACTTCAGCGGCTTTGGCAACACGTGCTGCATCCAGAAGAGCGTAAGACATAAAGTGTCATCCTTTAAAATATCTATGCACCGGAATACCTTCCGGCGTTACTGAAAGGGGAATCTGGCCCCTAAGCGCCCTCTCTTCAACCCCTACAGGCTGCATGCCACCTGCAGAACTGCGCCTTTGCCTCTGGCCTTGGCCCAGCCTATTGCGTAAACGGTGCCATCATGAGCAGTGACCGCACCGAAGATTTTGATTTTCACCTCCCAGAAAGCCTGATCGCGCAGGAACCCGCCCGCCCGCGAGAAGCCGCGCGCCTTCTGGATGCCACACAGCCCGACATGTTTGCTGATAGGCATATCCGTGATCTGCCCTCGCTTCTGAAGCGGGGAGATTTGCTGGTTGCAAACAATACGGCCGTTATTCGTGCCCAACTTCATGGCCTGCGCGGAGAAGCCAAAATTGGCATTACGCTGGACCAGATTCAGCCAGATGGCAGTTGGCATGTGTTGGTGCGCAATGCGCGCAGGCTCAAGGTGGGCGATACTATTGCGTTCCCCGGTGTGCAGGACACAGCCCGCGTACAGGCGTTGGAACCCGGCGGGGGTGCGGTGCTTCGGTTCAGTGCGGAGGGAGATGCTTTTGATGCGTTTCTGCAAAAAGCAGGCGCATTGGCACTACCGCCCTATATTCATCGCCCGGAAGGTCCAACGGCGCAGGATACCAGTGATTACGCCACCATTTTTGAGCGTAACAAAGGGGCCGTGGCCGCACCCACTGCCGGGCTGCATTTTACGCCCGCGCTGTTGAAAGCCATAGATGCCGCAGGCGCCCAGCGCTGCACGCTCACCTTGCATGTAGGGGCCGGTACCTTTTTGCCTGTGCGGGAAGCCGAAATTTCTGAACACAAAATGCATTCAGAACGCGGCATCATCACCCCGGAAACAGCAGAGCGCATCAACGCCACCCGTAAGGCTGGCGGACGCATTATTGCCATTGGCACCACAAGCCTGCGCCTTTTGGAAACTGCAACCGATGAAAATGGCATTGTGCATCCGTTTGATGGCACAACCTCCATTTTCATTCGGCCCGGCTATCAATTCCGCGCTGTAGATATGCTGCTTACCAATTTCCACCTGCCACGCTCTACGCTGTTCATGCTGGTTTCCGCCTTTGCAGGCGTAGAACGTGCCCGGCAGATTTATGCCCATGCTGTTGCCAGCGGTTACCGCTTTTATTCCTACGGCGATGCCTGCCTGCTGCACTGCGCCCACTCCATCCATGCCCACCACCTTGGAACAGTAGAATGACCCGCTTTAACTGGACTTGTGAAAGCACAGATGGCGCAGCACGCGCTGGCATGCTGCACACAGCCCACGGCCCTGTGGCCACCCCAACCTTTATGCCGGTTGGCACAGTTGGCACGGTAAAAGCCATGACCATGGATGCCGTGCGCTCCACCGGCGCGGGCATTGTTCTGGGCAATACCTATCACCTTATGCTGCGGCCGGGGGCAGAACGCATACGTGCGCTGGGTGGCCTCCATAAATTTATGGATTGGTCTGGACCGATTCTGACAGATTCCGGCGGCTTTCAGGTGATGTCCCTTGGTGCGCTGCGGCGGCTGGATCAGGACGGCGTGACCTTCCGCTCCCATATTGATGGCTCTGAACATCGGCTTACGCCTGAAAGTTCAACAGATATCCAGCACGCGCTGGATGCCACCATCACCATGTGTTTTGATGAATGCCCGGCCCTGCCCGCACCGCCAGAAGCCATTGCGGCTTCCATGCGGCTTTCCATGCGCTGGGCGGCACGTTCTCGCCAAGCCTATGTACAGCGCGAAGGATATGGTCAATTTGGTATTGTGCAAGGCGGCACGGAACCTGAACTGCGGGCCGAAAGTGTAAAGGCGCTCACCGATATCGGGTTTGAAGGCTACGCCATTGGCGGTCTGGCGGTAGGCGAAGGGCAGGAACTGATGTTCGCCACGTTGGACACCACTACCCCTATTATGCCGCAGGACAAGCCGCGCTATCTTATGGGTGTAGGCACGCCAGATGATCTACTGGGTAGCGTGCAACGCGGTGTGGATATGTTTGACTGCGTGATGCCCACACGCGCAGGCCGCACTGCCCGCGCCTATACCGAGCGCGGCACGCTCAACCTGCGTAATGCACGCCATGCCACAGATGCACGCCCCATTTCTCCGCACTGTGACTGTCTGGCCTGTTCACGACATAGCCGCGCCTATCTGCACCATTTGTTCCGCGCCAATGAAATTCTCGGCCCCATGCTGCTGACATGGCATAATATTGCCTATTATCAGCGCCTGATGCGCCAGATCCGGCAGGCTATTGTTGAAAAACGGCTGGATGCCTTGGCCACCACTTTGCGTGCAGAATGGGCAGCAGAGGATTGGACGGAAGATGAAATGCCACAACCCACCATTCCGCCCGTTCCCTGACCAAGTGCTTCCATGACTGCACCTTCCGCGCATCCGCCTCAACCTGCCGCACCAGCGGCAAAACTGGCGGAAAAAATACGCATAAAAGCGCTGGAACTGGGGTTTGATGCCATTGGCTTCTGCCCGGCCCATCTGGGACCAGAAGTGCGCGCGCGGCTGAAAGATTTTCTGGCTGAAGGGTATCATGGTGAAATGGGCTGGTTGGCCGACCGCACCGAACAACGCAGCCAACCTACTGCCCTATGGCCAGAAGCCCGCAGTGTTATTGCGTTGGGCCTGAACTACGCACCGGCAGAGAATCCGTTAAGCGCACTCCAGAATCGCACATGCGGCAATATTTCCGTTTATGCGCGCCACCGTGATTATCACGATGTTGTTAAGGGCATGCTCAAGCATCTGGCCCAGTTTGTCGTGCGTGAAGCCCGCATGGTGCTGGATACACCCGCGGATGTAAAAGTATTTGTTGATACAGCCCCCGTGGCAGAAAAGCCTTTGGCCGCGCAGGCCGGGTTAGGCTGGCAAGGTAAACACACCAATCTGGTTTCCCGCCAACATGGAAGCTGGCTCTTTCTGGGTGAAATCTACACCACGCTGGAGCTGCCAGCATCTGCCGAGTCTGGAGGCAGTTGTGGCAGCTGTACCCGCTGCCTGAACGCATGCCCCACGCAGGCTTTTCCAGCACCTTATCAAATGGATGCACGCAAGTGCATTTCTTACCTGACTATTGAACATGCAGGGCCTATTCCGCACCCACTGCGTAAAGCCATTGGCACACATATTTATGGTTGCGATGATTGTCTGGCCGTATGTCCGTGGAACCGCTTTGCCCAAACATCCCGCCATATCAAGCTACAACCGCGACCAGATTTGATAGCGCCAGAGCTGGCAGCACTCAGCCAATTGGACGATGCCGCTTTCCGCACCATGTTTTCTGGCTCTCCCATCAAACGCATTGGGCGCAACCGGTTTATACGGAATGTGCTGATAGCTATTGGCAACTCTGGCAACCCGGAGCTGCTGCCTTACGCACATGCCTTGCGGCAAGACCCGGATTCTGTGGTGGCGGAAGCGGCAGATTGGGCCATGCAATGCCTGACGGGAGATGCAGCTTGAGCCGCCATTTACGCAAACGCAGCCTGATTCTGGCAGGCCATGATACCAGCGTAGCGCTAGAATCGGCCTTCTGGAACACGCTGGAAGATATAGCAAACCAGCAAAAGCAAACGCTGCCGCAACTGGTTACAAAAGTGGATGCCGCACGTTCCCCCGAGCAATCACTGGCCTCTGCCTTACGGGTTTATGCGCTGGAATGGCTGAAACAACAGCTTTCCATCAGCGCGACTCCCTGCACCTGAGAACAACGCAGAACTGCTGTGCCAGCTTAAAGCATCAGGTTGTTTGGGCAGGCTGCCAGAACGTGATAAACTGCTTTCATGGCGATCTGGGGTAAAATTTTTGGTGGCGTAGCCGGTTTTGCCGTAGGCGGCCCGGTTGGCGCAGCGGTTGGCACAGCACTGGGCCACGCAGCAGATACAGGTGCGATTCTTCAGCCCCCAACAGGCGGTTGGAGCGATAAATGGGCTGCGCGCGCAAGGCCAGACCCTAATGGAGCAGCTACCTTTGTGGCCGCCAAGCTGGCTGCCGCCCTTGGCAAGAAGGAACAGCTTTATGGGCTCTCCTGCGTTATTCTGAGCGCCAAGCTGGCCAAGTGCGATGCGCCGGTTAACCGGCGTGAAATCAACGCCTTTAAATCTCGTTTTCGCGTGCCTGATGAAAACATGCGTGAAGTTGGTCGTCTGTTTGATATGGCGCGCCAACGCACGGATGACTACGAAGCCTTTGCGCGCGAACTGGGGCAGGTTTACGCAACAGACAAACGCCCATTGGAAGACCTGATGGGGATTCTATTTACGATTGCGCGGGCTGATCTGGCAGCGGATGAGCCGCTAGCCCCAGAGGAAGAGCGCTTTCTTAAACGCGTGCATGCCTTGTTTGGCCTGAGCCGTGGCGCTTGGGAACGTGCAGCCCATGGGCGGTCTACCCCAGCGATGGCTGAAGATGATGCCTATGCTGTTATGGGCGCCTCGCCAGATCTTTCAAATGAAGAACTGCGTGCCCTATGGAAAAAGCTGGTGCGGCAATATCACCCGGATATCCTTCTGGCCCGAAATGCCAGCGCCGTTGAAATTGAAGCCGCATCCGTCAAGATTTCACGCATTAATGCTGCATGGGATATCATCAAGCGGGATCGTGGTCTTTAACTTCAGGATTCTCTTTTCTTTTTGAAGCAAGATAAGAAGTGCGACTTTCTGGCAACAGGTTGTACAAAAATCTTTCACACTGCTGTCAAAGATCGCGCCCACAGGTCTATTTTACGCCCCTGTTTGTTATGCAAGTAAGCCCTGCCATTGCGCCGCTGGTTTCTCGTGGTAGAGAAAGCGACAGCAATTGGCCTGCATACAGCATGGGCCAGACGGTCGTCACAGAGCAAAGGTAAAGGTGGCAATGATTTCAGGACGGAACGGCTCAAGGCTCCGCCCTCGCGCGCAGGCAAAAAAAAGTCAGACGCGGGAAGGTTCCTCGGCACAGCGCCGTTTTCGTCTGGGCACATTCTGCCTGGCCGCCACTTTGCTGAGCACAGCAGGATGCAGCGCCATTAAGGCCCCCGTGCCCAAAGACCCGGATGCTCTGGCTGAATACAAGGCCGCGAACGATCCCTACGAACCGTTGAACCGCAAGATGTTCAACATGACCATGAAGTTCGATAAATGGGCCCTTCGCCCCATGGCCAAGGCTTACGTATGGGCCGTACCGCGCCCGGTGCGTAATTCTCTGGGCAATCTTGTCAGAACCATGAACGAACCCTCCGTGTTCTTTAACGATGTCGGGGCCGGCAAACCACGCCGCGCAGGCGATATGTTTGTGCGCTGGTGCGTGAACATGACAGTAGGTTTGGGCGGCTTGATTGACGTGGCCAAAATGGCTGGCTTCCCACACCACGATAACGATGCCGGCATGACATTGGCCAACTGGGGTATTCCCGCAGGGCCTTATCTGTTCCTGCCCATGGGTCCATCTTCTATCCGTGATGGTATTGGCTACGCCATTGACCAAGGCCTTTCTCCATGGGACTATGTTCCCCGCGGATACGGGTTGGTCAGCTTCAACTGGGCGTATAACCTGTTTGGGGTGGTTCATGCCCGTTCTGAGCATCTGGATGAGCTTGATGCGCTGGAACGTGATGCGCTGGATCCCTATGCCACCATCCGCAGTGCCTATCAGCAACAGCGCCGGGCGCAGGCCGAAGCCATCAAGAATGATAACCGTGCGACCGTGCCAGACTGGTACCATTAAGAAAAACAGCCAAAAGGGTACACAGACATGAAATTTCTTTCAAGCCGCCGTGTTGTTCTGGGTGCCTTTGCCCTGCTTTGCGCTGGTGGCCTTTTTTCCGCTCCTGCGCGCGCTGCGGAAAACGCAAAACAGTTTATTCAGGTGTTTGGCAACCAGCTTGTTGCCATCGTCAACAGCCCAATTCCGTTGGCTGAAAAGAAAGAAAAAGTTCTGCCTTTGGTGCAGAAAAACGTCGATATTGATGGAATCGGCCGTTACTGCCTGGGCCGTTACTGGAAAACTGCTTCTCCAGACCAGCAGCAGCGTTATCTGGGCCTGTTCCATCAGGTTCTGGTTAACGCCATTACGGACAAGCTGGGTGAATACCGTGGCGTAAACTTTACGCTGGGTAATGTCACCAGCACTGGCGCAGGTGAATATGCCGTGGACAGCACGCTGGTACGCCCACAGCAGCCTGCTGCTGCCATGCAGTGGATTGTAAGCGAAGCCTCTGGCAGCCCAAAAGTGGTGGATGTTATTGGTGAAGGTGCAAGCCTGCGCCTGACACAGCGGAATGACTATTCCTCCTACATCGCACGCAATGGCGGTAACGTAGGTGCCCTGCTGGATGCTCTGCAGCGCCAGTTGAGCCACCACAACGCACCGGCTAACTAACGCGCACATATTCCAATTTAAAAAGGGGGTGTTCCATATGGAACACCCCCTTTTTTATAGCTTGGGCCAAACGCTTTCATAAACCAGCATTGTCTGGCCATCTCTCTCAAACGTTTCTTCCACTCGCATCCCAATACCGCCCAGAATAGTGCGGGATGCCACATTGCTTTCTGCCGCAACGGCTATCACTTTATTAATCCCGGCATCATGCGCAAAGTTAAGGGCTGCACTTGCAGCCTCTCGTGCAATACCGCGGCCACTAGCCCACGGAAAAAGCGCAAAGCGCAAGGCAAAGCCACGCCCATCTGGCCGGTCATGAATACCGGTCATGCCTACAAAACGGCCTTGTTCATGAATAGTGAAAATACCTACCCGGTGGCAGGCCCAGAAAGCGATATCATCCGCCATTTCCAGTTCCGCCTGCTGGCGGCTGCGCACACCACCAAGCATACGGCCAAAGGCACCGCCATCGGCTTTCAGGCGCACCATATCTTCCATATCCCGCCAGGTTACGGGCTTAAGCAGCAGGCGCGGAGTTCTGACTGAACGCGAATCCACAATTCACGCCTTGCAGCAAAGAAAAGGTAGATACCCTTCCTTTAATTGCACTTGCTGCCGGTAATACATGGTGTCTTCATCAAGATAGGAGCCCAATAAACATGGGCTCCTATAAACCTTACTTAACGAGCAAGAGGTTTGTACTGGATGCGGCCAGGTTCTGTAGCCTCTGGCCCCAAACGGCGGCGCTTGTCTTCTTCATATGCCTGGAAGTTCCCTTCAAACCATTCCACATGGGAATCGCCTTCAAAGGCCAGAATATGCGTAGCCAGACGATCCAGGAACCAGCGGTCATGCGAGATCACCACAGCGCAACCGGGGAATTCTGCCAGCGCATCTTCCAACGCACGCAGGGTATCCACATCCAAATCGTTGGTCGGTTCGTCCAACAGGATCACGTTGCTTTCCTGCCGCAGCATCTTGGCCAGATGCACGCGGTTACGCTCACCACCAGAAAGCACGCCGACCTTCTTCTGCTGGTCAGACCCTTTAAAGTTAAAGGCCCCAACATAGGCGCGTGAAGGCACAGCCCGCTTACCCAGATAGATGACATCCGTGCCGCCGGAAATTTCTTCCCACACGGTTTTGTCTGCATCGAGATCATCACGAGACTGATCAACGTAGCCAAGCTTTACGGTTTCACCAATCTTCAGATCACCCGCATCTGGCTTTTCCTGCCCGATAATCATTTTGAACAGGGTGGATTTACCAGCACCGTTCGGGCCGATAACCCCCACAATACCACCCGGCGGCAGCTTGAAATTGAGGTTATCAATCAGCAGGCGTTCACCAAAGCCCTTGGTCAGGTTTTCGGCTTCAATAACAGTGCCACCAAGGCGGGGGCCGGGCGGAATAACAATGTCTGCAACGCCGCTAACTTTTTCAGCACTGGCAGCCAGCATTTCCTCATATTTGGTAATACGGGCCTTGCTTTTGGTCTGCCGAGCTTTGGGGCTGGCATTAATCCATTCCTGTTCCGCAGCCAATGCACGCTGGCGGGAACTTTCTTCTTTTTCTTCCTGTGCCAGGCGCTTGCGCTTCTGTTCCAGCCAGGAGGAATAGTTGCCTTCAAACGGAATGCCGCGGCCACGCTCGATTTCCAGAATCCAGTTGGTCACGTTGTCCAGGAAGTAACGGTCATGGGTAATGACCATCACAGTGCCATCGTAATCCTTCAGCGTGCGTTCAAGCCACGCAACGCTTTCAGCATCCAAATGGTTGGTTGGTTCGTCCAACAGCAGCAGGTCGGGCTTTTCCAGCAACAGGCGGCACAGGGCCACGCGGCGGCGCTCACCACCAGAAAGCTTATCTACCGGGCTATCTGCGGGCGGGCAGCGCAGGGCATCCAGCGCAATATCCAGCTTGCGGTCCAGCTCCCAGCCATCACCGGCATCAATCTTTTCCTGCAATTCGGCCTGTTCGGCCAGCAGGGCGTTCATTTCTTCATCTTCCATGGGCTCGGCAAAGCGGGCGGAAATCTCGTTAAACCGATCTACGGCCTTTTTGAGATCACCAAAGCCCAGAGCCACGTTTTCACCCACGGTCAGCTTGGGATCTAGCTGCGGTTCCTGCTCCAGATAGCCAACACGCACACCTTCTGCGGCCCATGCCTCACCACCGAATTCCTTATCGATGCCGGCCATAATTTTCAGCAGGGTAGACTTACCAGCACCGTTCACACCCAGAATGCCGATTTTGGCACCCGGCATGAAGGACAGCGTGATGCCTTTGAACACTTCACGCCCGCCGGGATAGGACTTTGTCAGATCCTTCATGACATAAACGTATTGATAGGATGCCATGATAATGAACTCCCGTAATGCGGATGGGTAAGATAAAAGGGCGGGTGCGACCTCATCGGCGCAGCAAGCTGTTATCGCCTGCGCCCGGCAGGACTTGAACCCGCAACCAAGCCGTTATGAGCGGCCCGCTCTAACCAATTGAGCTACGGGCGCGCAGGCGGGTTCCTGATTACGCAACCTGAGCGATTTGGCAAGGGTTTCTGTGCTGAAAACTGCCACCTGGCATGAAAAACGCATTACTCTTGGCAAGCGGGCATCTGCCAGATAGGGTTTGCCGCCTTTAATTTTTCAGCTCTGGAGCAGTCTTCAATGGACGTTTCAAAACTTTCCCCCGGCAAAGATGTGCCGTTTGATATTAACGTCGTGATCGAAATTCCGCAGGGTTCTTCTGTCAAATACGAAATCGACAAAGAAAGCGGCGCCCTTGTTGTGGACCGTTTTCTGTTTACGCCCATGGCTTACCCCACCGCTTACGGCTTTATCCCCAACACGCTGGCCGCTGATGGCGACCCGACGGATGCCCTGGTGCTGACCCCGCACAATGTTGTGCCCGGCTGCGTGATTCGCGCCCGCCCGATTGGCGTTCTGAAGATGGAAGACGAATCCGGTCAGGACGAAAAAATCATCTGCGTACCGCACGACAAGGTGCACCCGCAGTTCACCAAAGTGGAAAGCGTGAGCGATCTGCCGGAAATTACCGTGCAGGCCATTGAGCACTTCTTCACCCGCTATAAAGACCTCGAAAAAGGCAAATGGGTGAAAGTGACCGGTTGGGGCACGAAGGAAGAAGCA
The DNA here is from genome assembly GCF_009914215.2 of Acetobacter pasteurianus. NCBI lineage: Bacteria > Pseudomonadati > Pseudomonadota > Alphaproteobacteria > Acetobacterales > Acetobacteraceae > Acetobacter > Acetobacter pasteurianus. The sequence goes on from NZ_CP039846.2 coordinate 1,006,495, forward strand.
GGCGAGTTCATTGTAAAAGCTCTGGAAGCTGCAAAAGGCAAATAAGCCGCCTTTGCACTCTGCTTACAAAAAGCTGCGGTAGCTTCTGCTCCGCAGCTTTTTTCTTGCCTCATACCCTGCGTAAAAAGAGCTCTCCCAGAAAACGGCTTATCAAGCGCGCCCTTGCCCTCCAATATGAAGCACGCGGATATTGGAGAAAACCAGCATGCCCATTCCGGGGTCTTCCCTTCCCTCACGCCAGCCCGTTCTCTTTCTCCCTCATGGGGGTGGCCCCTGCTTTTTTATGGACTGGCCCGAGACGTGGGACCGGATGGCGGAATATCTCCGCAGCACACAAAGCACCCTGCCCCGTAAACCTGATGCCATTCTGGTGGTTTCCGGCCATTGGGAGGAAGACATCCCCACCGTTACGGCTGCGCCCAATCCACCGCTCATTTATGATTACTATGGCTTTCCGCCACATACCTATCAGCTACAATACCCGGCACCGGGCAGCCCGGCGCTGGCGAGCACTGTTTGTAACCTTTTGCATGAAGCTGGCATGCCATGTGCCACAGACGAAGAGCGCGGGTTCGACCACGGCGTTTTCATCCCTTTCATGCTGGCGTTTGAAAACGCCGATATTCCGATTGTAGAGATATCCCTGCTTAAAAGCATGGATCCTGCAGCCCATATTGCCCTTGGGGCTGCTCTGGAGCCTCTGCGCGCCCAGAATGTGCTGATTGTTGGCACGGGCATGACCTATCATAACCTACGCCACTTTATGAACGGTTCCCCCGCGACCAATCAGGCTGCACAAGAATTTGATACATGGTTGGTAAAAGCGGTGACTGCCCCACCAGTTGAGCGCAATACCCAGCTTTTACACTGGGCCTCTGCACCCGGCGCACGTGTCTGCCACCCGCGCGAGGAACATTTACTGCCACTTATGGTGGCCGCAGGTGCCGCTGGGCAGGATGAAGGCATACGCACGTATAGCGATACAGTTTTAGGTAAAGCGCTATCTGGATTCCGCTTCGGTTAGAGGCGGAAAAAACTTACCGGAAACTTTCTGTTTGCTCAGGAGCTATCCCTCTCAAAGCTCTCGTTTTTGAAGGAACAGCTTATGAGCACTCTTTTCCCGCGCCCTTTCCTGACACTTGTGGGATTAACCTTTGTTCTCTCAACAGCTCAAGCTGCTCCAGCCTTTTCCGCTGTTGAACAGGGAAACTACGCCGTAGATCCCAACCACACACAGGTGGTGTTTTATGTGCTCCATCTGGGCTTTACCAATTATAGCGGCTTTTTCTCAAACGCATCGGGCACGCTTGCACTTGATCCTGCCCAGCCAGCCGAATCCCGGCTGAGCGTTTCCATCCCTGTTGGCAGCATTCTGACACCCAGCACCAAGCTGACAGAAGAGCTGAAAACATCTGAGTGGTTTGATGTGGCCCACTACCCCAAGGCTGAATTTGTTTCCTCCAAAATCACACAAACCGGCACAGACACCGCCGATATTGAAGGGCAATTCACGCTACATGGCATTACACAGCCACTTACCCTGCATGCACGCTTTATAGGTGCTGGGCAAAACCCCATGAACAAAACCTATACTGTGGGCTTTCAGGCCACGGGGGAGCTCAAACGCAGTGCCTATGGCATAAAAACCTATGTGCCTATGGTGGCAGACAAAGTAGAGCTTTCCATTGCTGGGGCGTTTGAAAAGGCAAAATAAGCCATTCCATTCAAAAGAAATTGCCGTTTTTCTGGGTGTAGCGAGAGAAAATTTTCCTGAAATGAATTTTTTTATGAAAACCCTGTTGCCAAACGCGAAAACATCGCTATAAAGCGCGACATACCAACGCACGAAAGCGCGTTGAAACTGCGGGTGTAGCTCAGTTGGTTAGAGCGCCGGCCTGTCACGCCGGAGGTCGCGGGTTCGAGCCCCGTCACTCGCGCCACTTTATTTCCTTAAAAAATTATTTTCTTTAGGAACACAAAAGTGGTGCGGCCTGCTTTTGTCCGGCTGCCAGGCAGCCGGAAGCAAGGCTTTTCAGCTTCAATCACCTAAAGCGCTGGCACCCTGCAGAATAACTGCAACGGCATGCACTGTGGCAGCAATACGCGCAGCTGTTTGCACGGCAGATGCCCCCAATGCTTCACGCACGATCTTTTCATGGCTGGTCACGCACAGATCACACCCGTTGATCACAGAAACAGCCAGACACCACAGCTCAAAATCAGCTTTTTCTACGCCGGGCTTCGCAATCACGCTCATGCGCAGCTGTGCAGGCATTTTGGAATATTCACCACCTGCCATGTGCACAAAGCGATAGTAAATATTGTTCATGGCCATAATGGCATTGGCTGATTTAGCTGCCGTCAGTGCTTCGGGTGACAGTGTTGAAGCAAACTGCGCCACAATGGCTGATGTTACTTCATCATTCCGGGCTGCCAGTGCAGATGCCACAAATGTGCCTGCAAGCTGCTGCGGTGTCAGCGTAACATCGTTAGCCAGAGAGCTGAGATTAAGCCGCAGATCCTTGGCATAATCGGGAATACGATCCTTGATTGCATCAATGGACATAGCGTTTTCCAGTTTTCAGGTTATTCGGGAAAAATCAGACGCATAGCGCCAGCACGGTTTTTGCCGCGTAAGCTGCACCACTGTTTGGCACAGATGGTAACCACATCAGGGCCACCGCCTCCCCCTTTATGGAAGAAGGCAACGGGTGGCATATGCCACCCGCACCGCCTCATCCGCCCCGCAGGCCGGATGAAATTTTCAGGCTCAGACTTTAATAAAGTCGTCACCCTTCTTCCAGTTACATGGGCACAGTTCGTCGCTCTGCAGGCCATCCAGAATACGCAGGATTTCCTGTGGGTTACGACCAACGGACAGATCGTTGACGGACACGTGGCGAATCACGCCATGCGGGTCCACAACAAAGGTAGCGCGCAGGGCAACGCCAGCTTCTTTAGCCAGAACGCCTGTGCCTTCTGTCAGCTCACGCTTGACGTCAGCCAGCATCGGGATCGGCAGATCCTTCAGGTCATCATGATGCAGGCGCCAGTTAAGGTGCACGAACTGGCTGTCGATGGACACACCGTACACAACGGCATCACGATCAGCGAAGTCTTTGGCCAGCTTACCGAAAGCAACGATTTCTGTCGGGCAGACGAACGTGAAGTCCATCGGCCAGAAGAATACGATCTTCCACTTACCAGCATCGCTCTTGTCAGAAATCTGAACGAAGTCGCCCTTCAGGCCTTCCGGGCCACCAGGAACGGCGGTCAGATCAAAGCTTGGGAATTTATCGCCAACTGTCAGCATAATCTTGCTCCTTATAGCTTGGCACACGCCATGCAGCACCAACGTGCCACCGGCTGTGTTGTCCTGTATGGCGCGGCTTTTTCATTTAAGCCAATGAATATTTTATATCAAAATCATTGAAGTATTCGATGAAATGCCGAACATTTGCCTCTCAGATACATTGCATCAGGAAATCACGCCGTGCTGCCGCTGCCTTCTGCCCAGCAATTACGCTATCTGATCACCCTTTCAGAACTGCGCCATTTCGGGCGGGCCGCCGCCGCTTGCGCTGTTACGCAATCCACCCTTTCCGCTGGCATTATGGCGCTGGAACGCCAGCTTGATGCCCCTTTGCTGGACCGCACCGTGGGCAAAAAAGTGGTGTTCACCCCTTTGGGGCACGAAATTGCGCTCAAGGCCCGGCAGGCACTAGCCGCGCTGGAAGCCGTGCCACAACTGGCAGCCGCAGCCCGCACACCACTGACAGGGCCATTACGAGTCGGCATTATTCCCACCATCGGGCCATTTCTGATTCCGCAGCTTGTGCGTAACCTGCGTGAACATTTCCCGCGCCTTTTGCTCTCCATTACGGAAGACACCACCGAACATCTGCTTGAAAAGCTTTCACTCGGCCAATTGGATATACTGGTGCTGGCCATGCCCTGCCTGTGTGATGGCACCGAAACGCACCCATTATGGCAAGACCCCTTCCGGGTGATTATGCCGCCTGACCACCCATTTTCTGCCTTACCTGCCGTGCCGGCTTCTCAGTTATCCGAACACAGCATGATCATGATGGAAGATGGCCACTGCCTGCGCGATCAAACTCTGGCCATCTGCCGCCAAAGCCCAAGCCGCAGCGGATCTGAAGGCGAAAGCGACTCCACCTTTACCGCCATGTCTCTTCACTCCATGGCCGAAATGGTGGAACTGGGGTTGGGCATTGCCATCATGCCGGAACTGGCCATCCATGCGGGCATTCTGCATGGGCGCAACCTTATTGCACGCCCCCTCACCAGTGATCTGGCACGGCGCACCATTGGGCTGGCATGGCGGCCGAGATCTCCTCGTGCAGCCGATTTTCAGACACTTGCCACAACCTTTGCGGCCTTGGCTCCACCTGTATCCACCCCGCACAAAGCAAATAAAGCCGTTAAATTATAAGAAAATGCGCCCGAAACTGCGAGAAATATTGACTCTAACGCACGCACCCGGTATGTGCCGAGCCAACTTATTTTGTACGTCCATCAGCATCGGCGGAGAAAACGGGCCATGAAAATCAGAAACAGCCTGAAGTCGGCCAAAGTGCGCGATAAAGACTGCCGTGTAGTGCGTCGTCGCGGCCGGGTTTATGTTATCAACAAGAAGAACCCTCGCATGAAAGCTCGTCAGGGCTAATTTCATGCGTCATCCGGCCCTCTTTGGCTGGCTGAACACGCATGTCATGCGTAAAACCCGTTTTTCCGCTTGCCGGAGAAACGGGTTTTTGTTTGTCGGCCTCTGCGCAATATATGCTGGCCTTCCTGCTACGGTGTGGGCACAGGCCAATACGCCGATAGCCCCCTCCGCGCCTTTACAGGCAAATACGGCTACGCAACATCCCAGCAGCGTTGCTGAGCAGATAAAACAGCTCTCTACGGCATTGGCTCATGCCAAAACGCCAGAAGAAGCTCATGGTCTGCAAGAAAAGCTGGAAGCCCTCCGCTCCGCCAAACTCTCCCCCACCACACAGCTTTTGGTCCGTCGGGCTGAAAAAGACCTGACAACTGATAAGCCAGATGATGCGGTAGAAGACATAGGCGATGCCCTAGCCCTGCAACACGACCAAGCCATTCTGTGGCGCACACGCGCCCAAATGCGCCTTGTGGCTGGAGACCTAAAAGGGGCCATCACCGACATTGGTGAGGCTTTGCAGCGTGATCCGCTGGATGTGGAAAGCTGGAGCCTTCTGGCCAGTGTTGAAGAACATCGCAACGATGGCAAAGCTGCCCTGAAAGCATGGCAAAAGGTGCTGGAACTCAGCCCCATGACAGACCGCAACCACAAGCGGCTGGATGCACTGCACATTAAAGCCTACGGGCAACCTACCTGATAGGGAATCGGGCCTTTAGGCCTGCTTGTTCTCTATCAGGCTTTTGCGAATTTTACGGCCCCGCTCAATCCGATCCACAATATAATCAGAATCTTCCCACCGGATAGCACGCGCCATGGCCTGCGCATCTTCCATAAACCGGCCCAGCATTTCCAGCAGCGCTTCGCGATTAGACAGGAAGATATCCCGCCACATGATGGGATCTGATGCCGCAATGCGCGTAAAATCCCGAAAACCGGATGCAGCAAAATCCAACACTTCGGAGCGCGTTTCGCTCGCCAGATCATCTGCTGTGCCGCAAATGGTGAAAGCCAGCAAATGCGGCAGATGGCTTACAATGGCGCAAACACGATCATGATGTGCGGGTGTCATTTCCCGCAAACGGGCACCGCAACGCTCCCACAGGGTGCGCACTTTTTGCAGTGCCTCTGCGGTCGTGCAGTCTAACGGCGTAATCAGGCACCAGCGATTCTCGAACAAATCTGCCAGCCCAGCATCTGGGCCAGAAAATTCTGTGCCTGCCATGGGGTGCGTAGGCACGTAAGGCACATCTGCCCGAAGTGAAGGGCTAATAGCCTCAATCACCGATACTTTGGTAGAGCCAACATCCGTCAATATCGCGCCGGGCTTCATGGCCGGAACAACTTGTGCGGCCACAGGCCCCATAGCGCCAACTGGCACGCATAACATCACGCAATCCGCCTGTGCGGCTGCGGCTGCGGCATCTGTTGTCACTTCATCCGCAATACCCAATTCCGCCACACGGGCGCATACATCTGGGCTCTGATCCACCGCTATAAGCTTGCGGGCCAGATTTCCCTCCGCCTGTGCGCGCCGCAGTACGGAAGACCCGATAAGCCCCGGCCCAATAACAGCCAGCGTATCAAAAACAGGCACAGTATTCTCAGCCAAGGTGGGAATCCTTCACCACTGAAGAAGGTGGGGGATAAGCAGCCTTGTCCTCATCCGTTTTATCATTACCCCGCAAACCGTGCATTTCCATGAACTGCCACGCCAGCAGAACAGGAATGCCAATAATGATCTCACGCCCGCGGCGCAGCAGGGAAAGCCCGAGCGAGACAGAAGGATCAATACCAAAAGCATGGCCCAGCGCCATATAGGCCCCTTCCTGCACACCCAGACTACCGGGCACCAGAAAGCCCAAAGACATGATGGCGCAGGTGACACCTTCCACGGCAACGGCATTGGGGAAGGAAAGATGCGCCCCCAAAAAACGTGCCGTCAGCCAAAGCATGGCCGCGCTGCCCAGCCATCCCACAAAATGGTACAGCGCCGAACGGCAGATATGCCACGGACGGCTCCATGCAGCTTCCATCCGCTCTTGCAGATCATCCGCGCCTTGTGTGAGGTTTTCATGCCATTGGGAGGCAAGGCTGCGGGTAAATGTGCCACCAAATTTACGGAACAGATTACCACCATGCCGCTGGGTCCAGATAAACCCGGCCGTACCTGCAATCAGGAACACCGCGCCACACACCACGGGCACAACAAACGGGCTGGAACGCTGATGCGCCACCAGAAAGGCAACAGCCAGCAGCACAAACGCCACCTGCCCCATCACTTCCGTGGTGATATCTACCAGATTGGCGCAAGCGGCCTCTGGCAACGCTACTTCCCGCTTATCGCCTTTATAAAACCCATGCGATGAGCACGTGGCCCGAATGCCGATAACAATGCCACCAAGCTGAGAAAAAGGCAGACATGTTGCTGCGGCGTCACGCACCATACGGGCAGACAACAGCCTGAAATAGCCCAGTTCGGGAAAAGCCGCATGCCAAGCCAGCCCCAGAACGCCATCTACCAGCAACTGGCAGCATACCATTACAAGAAAGCCGCCCAGACCTATACGCATAACAGCATGCAAAACGGAATCGAAACCGCTCCATGCCATTGCTGCCGTAACGGCCACAAGCCCGAGAAAAGTAAGAAAAACCGTAAGCTTCTTCAAGGCCCCAGCTCTGTCTGTCCAGCACACCCAAGGCCCTTTGCCATGTGGTAAAAAGCAAAAGACGCATCAGTGTGTGTGTGTGATTGGTCCGTCCCCTTACACCACCACGGGGTCTGGCGCCACCTCGGACAGCAGGATAAAGAAACAGACCTGCCGTTCGGGATTAACGTCCTTACCACTTTTTATTTACGTATCGTACCTCTGGGGGAGCGTATATTCTCATGACTGCCCATACCCTCGTAACCGGCGCAACAGGCTTTGTTGGTTCCGCCGTAGCCCGCACTTTGCTGGAACGGGGGCATTCCCTGCGGCTAATGGTGCGCGATGGCAGCGACAGACGCAATATTGCTGACATTCCTGCCGATCTGGTGGACGGTGACCTTTCTCGCCCCGAAACCTTTGCCCGTGCGGTAGAAGGCTGCCGCTACGTGTTTCACGTTGCGGCTGATTACCGCCTGTGGGTGCCAGACCCCGGCCCTATGATGACGGCAAACGTAGAGGGCACGCGCCAGCTTATGCTTGCTGCACAAGCGGCTGGTGTTGAAAAAATTGTGTATTGTTCCTCTGTCGCGGCATTGGGCCTGATTGGTGATGGCTCCATTGCCGATGAAAACACGCCTGTGCAGGAACATGCCGTTATTGGCATTTACAAGCGCTCCAAATACCGGGCCGAGCAGGAAGTGCTGCAACTGGTGCGTGATCAAGGGCTGCCGGCTGTTATCGTTAACCCCTCCACCCCTGTTGGCCCGCGAGACATCAAGCCTACCCCCACCGGGCAGATGATTCTGGATTGCGCCGCCGGTCGCATGCCCGCCTATGTAGATACAGGCGTGAACATTGTGCATGTAGATGACGTGGCAGAAGGCCATGCGCTGGCGCTGGAACGCGGCACAATTGGCGAAAAATATATTCTGGGTGGAGAAAATTACCTGCTGGGCGATCTGTTCGCCATGGTTTCAGAAATTGCCCACGTGCCGCCACCAAAAATCCGGCTGCCGCAGGAAGTGATCTGGCCTGTAGCTATTGTATCCGAATGGCTTTCCCGCTCCTTTGGCATCAACCCACGCGTTACGCGTGAGATGCTGGCCATGTCGCGCAAGAAAATGTTCTTCTCGTCCGATAAAGCCAAGCGTGAGCTGGGGTATAACCCGCGCCCAGCCCGCAAGGCAGTAGAAGATGCCATTACCTGGTTCCGCAATAACGGCATGCTGAAATAGGAGCGCAGCGGTGATACTGGCTCTGGCTATTTTATGCGCCATTATCTGGATCGGGCTGATATTTTTTCATGGAAAGTTCTGGCAGGCTGGCCCCACTCTGCGCCCCGCAGAGGCAGGCCGAACGCATATGGACATTGCGCCGGATGTTACGGTGGTTGTGCCTGCCCGAGATGAAGCTGATTCCATCCAGCCCGCCCTTTCCTCTCTGCTGGCGCAGGATTACGTGGGCCGCCTTTCCGTTATTTTGGTAAATGATCGCAGCACGGATAATACCGGTGCATTGGCTCGTGCCCTGCCAGACCCCCATAACCGGCTGACAGTTGTAGATGGGGCAGACCCTTCTGCCGGGTGGAGCGGCAAACTATGGGCCGTTGCCCAAGGTGTGGCAGAAGCCGAACGTCAATGTGCAGATGGCAGCGGTTACATGCTGTTTACAGATGCAGATATTCTTCATGCACCTGCGCATGTTTCCACCTTGGTGGCCAAGGCACAAACAGACCGCCTGCACATGGTTTCCGAAATGGTGGAACTCCAGTGCGAAAGCCTTGCCGAGCGCGCCTTGGTGCCAGCTTTCGTGTTCTTTTTTGCCCTGCTTTATCCGTTTGCCAAAGTGAACAACCCCAAGGATAAAACAGCCGGGGCCGCAGGTGGCACCATTTTGCTGCGGCGTGATATGCTCCGCCAAATTGGTGGCATTGAAGCCCTGCGTGGCGCCTTGATAGATGACTGCACATTGGCAAGCTGCGTTAAACAGGCAGGCGGCCACTTGTATCTGGGGCATTCCTGCCTGGCAAAATCTGTACGTCCCTATCCAACGGCTGGTGATATCTGGCGTATGATTGCACGTACAGCTTATGTGCAGTTGCGCTTTTCCCCTACGCTACTGGTGCTGACAGTATTGGCCATGATGATCGTATGGCTTGCCCCTGCAGCACTTGCTTTTCTGGCACACGGGCCTGCACAATGGGTAGGAGCAGCCACATTGGTGGCCTCTCTTTGCTCCTTTATCCCCACATTGCGGCGCTTTCGCCTTTCGCCCTTATGGGCATTGGCGTTGCCGTTTATCGCGCTGTTTTATACAGCCGCCACAATCGGGTCTGCCCTTAACCATCACCGGGGCAAAGGTGTGGTCTGGAAAGACCGCGCCTACACCGAAGCCATCCCCAATGATGGGCGCGCACTGGAGCAAAAAAGCCGGCGCGCCTAAAATATATCTTAAGGCCTCCCTCTGGGCAGGGCCGCAGTTAAGGGATAGGCATTCCCAGCAGCCTCATGTAAATCACGGGGCTGCCCTTACCGCGCAATCATATTGAGCCAGGCATGACCAACACAACCAGCGTATGGGGAACAGCAGACGTTTCATCCGGCAAGGGAGCTTCGGATGAAAACTTTCCCGTCGGTTCCCTGCTAATCAGCAAAAGGCTGCGCCCGCACGTGCATGCCTATTATGATTACGCGCGTGTTATTGATGACATTGCAGACAGCGAAACGCTTGCCCCCGATGACAAGATTACACGCCTGAATGCAATGGAAGAGGTTCTGCTGGGCAAGCGCGAACCTATCAACCGGCCCGATGCCCAAAGTGCGGCCACGCTGCGCCAGTCTTTGCTGCAAACACATGTGCCGTTTGAAACAGCAACCGATCTGCTGATTGCGTTCCGTGACGATTCGCGCGGGCATGTCTATCAAACATGGAATGATCTGCTGCAATACTGCCGGTATTCCGCCAACCCTGTGGGTCGTTACCTGATCGGCCTGCACGAAGAATCTTCCGCGGCTTTTGCTCCTTCCGATGCACTTTGCACATCACTGCAGATCCTGAACCACCTTCAGGATTGCGCGGGGGATCTCAAACGCCTGAAACGCTGCTATATCCCGGCAGACATGATGCAACGCTGCGGCACATCGCAAGATGATCTGCTGGCAGGCAGCACCTCTCCTGCCATGCGGCGCGTTTTCAACACCATGCTGGATGGCGTGGATGCCCTGAACCAACAGGCATCCGCCTTGGCCGCCCATATCCGTGACCGCCGGTTCCGTATGGAATGTGCTGCCATTGTAGACTTGGCACACTGCCTCACCCGCCGTTTGCGGCGTGAAGACCCTCTGGCAGGACGTGTGGCTTTGCGCCGGGCAGACGGCATGCATGCAGCCATTGCGGCCCTGCGGGCATGGGCATGACCTTTCCGAATGGCAGAACTTCTGTAAAAAGAGCCTGACCAAATAACTTTGACAATCGAACAACAAGTGAGAAGCGCGTGACAACCCCAGACATCCAGATGCATGACGAGCCGACCCCCCTTGGGTGTGATCCTGCTGATCTTGCCTGGGTGGAAAGCACGGTCAAACAGGCAGGAACTTCCTTTGCCGCTGGTATGCGCATCCTGCCCCCCATGCGCCGTTACGGCATGTATGCCATTTACGCTTTCTGCCGTGTGGTGGACGATATTGCCGATGGGCTTACCCCGCTGGCAGAACGCACGCAGGCGTTGGAAGAATGGCACAAAAAGATTGCCCACCTGTATCAGGACCGGCTTGAAACCCCACATGAGCCGCTGGAGCGCGTTTTACTGGCTGCCATTCCGTTCTTTGCCCTGCAACAGGCAGATTTTGATGCCATTATTGATGGCATGCTGATGGATACGGCCAGCCCGATTGTGGCGCCGGATGAAAAAACGCTGGACCTTTACTGTGACCGCGTTGCCGCTGCCGTAGGCCGTTTGTCTGTGCGTATCTTTGGTGAATGCTCTGATGAAGGCAATAAAGTAGCCTATCATCTGGGCCGTGCCCTGCAGTTGACCAACATCCTGCGCGATCTGCCCGAAGATGCCGCACGCGGCCGCCTGTATCTGCCTTCCGATCTACTGGACCGGTTTAATGTGCCGCATGATCCGGTAAAGGCGCTTACGGCACCCGGCCTACAGGAAGTTACCAAAATCATTGCCGCCCGTGCGCAGGATCACTTCACCACGGCTTTTGCCACCATGAAGCTCTGCCGCCCGCGCACCATGCTGCCAGCTCGCATTATGGGCGCCAGCTATGAAACGGTGCTGAAAAACCTGCGCAAACGTGGCTGGGGCCCTGATGTGCTGCGTCAGCTGCCTGAAAGCTCCACCGTGGGCAAGGTTTACGCGCTCGCCTGCTCTTATCTCCCCTGATCGCACGATAAGGAAACGGTGATGACAGGCACTCTGCATATTATTGGCGCGGGCATGGCCGGTTTGGCTGCTGCAGTGGAAGCCGCAGGCTCCGGCCCACGTATTATCGTGCACGAAGCTGGCCGCGCCTGCGGTGGGCGTGCGCGCTCTTATATGGACCGTCAGCTTGGTTGCCGGATTGATAACGGCAACCATCTGCTGCTTTCTGCAAACAAAACCGTTTTCCGTTATCTGGGGCTTACTGGCGCGCTGGATACCTTAACAGGCCCCCACGCGCCGCTTTTCCCCTTTGTGGATCTAGCCGAAGATGCCCGCTGGACATTAAACCTCTCCCGCGGGCGTATGCCGTGGTGGGTGTTTCAGCCGCATCGGCGTGTGCCGGATATGCGTCTGCCAGATTTGCGCAGCCTGTACCGTCTGATGAATGCTGGCGAAAACGAAACCGTTGCTGATTGCCTGCTACCCGGTGCCTTGGCACGGCGGCTGTTAGAACCGTTTGCTATTTCTGCCCTCAATACACTTACCGATACCGGAAGTGCCGCATTGCTGGGCGCTGTTATTCGTGAATCCCTTTCCTTGGGTGGTACTGCCTGTATTCCGTGGTTTGCCAAGGACGGTCTTTCCGAAACCTTGGTAGATCCGGCCCTCAAGCACCTACAGGATATGAATGTAGAAGTGCGCACTCAAAGCCGCATTACCGGTGTGGAAGAAGCGCGCGGACGCATTACAACCCTGCATACGCCCGAAGAAGACATTGCCTTGGGGCCTGATGATTCCATCATCATGGCTGTGCCCGCCCCTGTGGCGCACACACTGCTGGCCAACAAGATTGCAGGCATAACCGTTCCAACAGAATTTGAAAGCATTCTGAACCTGCATTTCCGGCTGGATGAACGCCCCATTCCACAAGGCTCTTTTGCGCAATGTGGATTTATGGGCGTTATTGGCGGTGTAACGGAATGGGTTTTCCTGCGTGAGAACATCCTGTCCGTTACCGTAAGTGCTGCCAACCGCTATGCAGACCAGAATCAGGATGATCTGGCCCGCACCATCTGGCAGGAAGTTTGCCGCGCTTGTGATGCCGTGCTGGAGCAACCCCTCCCGGCCGCACCGGCAGCCCAACGCGTTGTGTGGGAAAAACGCGCAACCTTTGCCGCCACGCCAGAACAAAACCGCCTGCGCTGCGGCCCAGCCACACCTTTGGTAAATCTGGCTCTAGCCGGAGACTGGACAAACACCGGCCTGCCCGCAACCCTTGAAGGGGCCATGCGGTCTGGCGTGCAGGCTGTTCATACTTTGGGCATCAAACACCCACGGTAATAACCCTTTAAAACACACTCCGCTCTAAACAGCTTTACGCTTGCAAGCAGAAAGGATTTTCTGACATGGCCGCCGATGGGAGTGCTCTTTCCGAATCACGCCTTTCTTCAGAGGCTCTGGATCGTGCGGTCCTTAGTGCGCATACGGCGCTCAGTCAGGCCCAGCAAGATGATGGGCATTGGGTTTATGAACTGGAAGCCGATGCCACCATTCCTGCTGAATATATCCTGCTCGAACATTTTATGGACAGGATTGATGATGCGCTGGAGCAGAAAATTGCCATCTACCTGCGCCGCATCCAAAGCGAAGAACACGGCGGCTGGCCCCTTTACCACAATGGCAAGTTTGACCTTTCAGCCACTGTAAAAGCCTATTTCGCGCTGAAAGCTGTGGGGGATGATATTAACGCCCCCCATATGCAACGTGCGCGAGAAGCCATTCTGGATCACGGCGGCGCAGAACGCTCGAACGTATTCACACGCTCTCAGCTTGCTCTGTTTGGGGAAGTGCCGTGGCGCGCAACCCCGGTTATGCCGGTAGAGTTAATGCTTCTGCCTGCCAAGGCATTCTTTTCCGTATGGAATATGTCTTACTGGTCTCGCACGGTTATTGCCCCGCTTCTGGTGCTGGCAGCCCTGCGCCCTGTGGCGGCAAACCCGCGGCAAGTTCATGTCCGCGAGCTGTTTGTAACGCCACCAGAAAAAGTGCAGGACTGGATCCGCGGTCCTTATCGCTCTGCATGGGGGTATGTTTTTAAAGGGCTGGATAGCGTTTTACGGCCGGTCGTGCCGTTTATTCCCGAAAAAACACATAAAAAGGCTATTCAAGCCGCCCTTGATTTTATCGAGCCTCGCCTGAACGGCAAAGATGGATTGGGGGCTATTTACCCCGCCATGGCCAATGTGGTGATGATGTATCGGGCCATGGGCGTGCCGGATGAAGACCCACGTGCAAAAACGGCATGGGAAGCCGTGCAGGCCCTCATCGTTGAAAAAGATGATGAAGCTTACTGCCAGCCCTGCGTTTCCCCCATTTGGGACACCGGCCTTTCTGGCCATGCCATGATTGAGGCAGCCTCCGGCCCCAATGGAATCGCACCAGAAAAAACTGTTGCTGAGCTGAAAAAAGCCTCTGCATGGCTCCGCAGCAAGCAGATCCTGAACGTGAAGGGAGATTGGGCTGTTCGTAACCCCAATCTGGCTCCCGGTGGGTGGGCTTTCCAATACGGAAACGACTATTACCCGGATGTGGATGATACAGCCGTAGTAGGCATGTTGCTGCACCGTGAAGGCGACCCCGCAAATGCTGAAGCCATTGAGCGCGCACGCACATGGATTGTGGGCATGCAAAGCACAGATGGTGGCTGGGGTGCTTTTGATATCGACAACAACAAGGATGTGCTCAACCACATTCCCTTTGCCGATCACGGCGCCTTACTAGACCCACCTACTGCCGATGTTACTGCCCGCTGCATCTCCTTTCTGGCCCAATTGCGGAACCCGGAAGATGAACCCGTTATTCAACGCGGGCTGGAGTATCTGCGCAAAGAGCAGGAAAAAGATGGCTCCTGGTTTGGGCGCTGGGGCACAAACTACATTTACGGCACATGGTCTGCCCTGTGCGCCCTGAATGCTGCTGGCGTTTCCCACGATGATCCTGCCGTGGTGAAAGCTGTGGAATGGCTACGCTCCGTCCAGCGTGCAGATGGTGGCTGGGGTGAAGGTTGCGAATCTTATGAAGGTGGCCCGCACGGCACATATGGCGAAAGCCTGCCCTCGCAAACTGCATGGGCTGTGCTGGGGCTGATGGCCGCAGGGCGGCGGGATGATCCAGCCGTAACACGCGGTATTGCATGGTTGGCAGACCAGCAGGATGCGAACGGGGAATGACATGAAGACCCCTATAATGCTGTTGGCTTCCCCAAAGTGTTTTACCTGCGTTACCACGGCTATAAGCAGTTCTTCCCGCTTATGGCATTAGCGCGCTATCGCAACCTTGAAAGCAGCAATACGCGCCGCGTTTCCTTTGGGTTCTAAATCAATGACATCAGCTTCCGCCCAGCCTTCCCCATCTCGCCCCGGTATTCTGGTGGGGTTAAAAGCGGAAGCACGCCTTATCCGCACTATTTTCCCTCATGCTGCCATTGCTGCCAGTGGTGCCACACATGCAGGGGCAAAGCGGGAAGCAGCCAGATTGGTGGCCAGCGGGGCTGATTGCCTGCTCTCCTTTGGCTTGGCAGCGGGGCTAAACCCAGCGTTATCTGCTGGCACCATTGTTATTCCTGAAAAGGTTTCCTGCTGGGGTACAGATGCCGTGTGTGATGCCACCTTACGCCATATTCTGGGGGGAGATCAGGCTGGTGTACAGGGTGGTACGCTGCTGCATAGTGATACTGTTGTGATGGACGCCGCCCATAAGGCACAGCTTTTTGCGCAGTCTCATTGCCCGGCATTGGATATGGAAAGTGGTTTCCTCGCCAAGGCAGCAGAAGACGCTGGTCTGCCTTTTGCGGTACTGCGGGTTGTGTGCGATCCGGCAGACCGCTCCCTACCTCCCATTGCAGGATCTGTTCTTTCTCCTGAAGGGGGGCTGCAAATCGGCAAATTGATATGTGATGTCGTGCGCCACCCAACACAGATTGGTGGGCTTATTCACCTTGGGCAAGATGCCGCTTTGGCACGTAAGGCCATGATCTCGTTTCTAACGGCACAGGCACAAATGCCAGCTTTCAAACGGCTTGCTGGCAGCTAATTCGCTTAGCGTCCGTCCATATTGGATACAATTTCATCTGCGTCCTCATCATCGGAGGACGCTTCAAAACTTTCCCAGACATTCTGTGGGACCGGGCGATTGAGAAACACAAACCCGGCCGCTACCATGATAGCGCCTGAAACAGGGAACACCCATCGGAAAGCCAGCATGGCCCAGCTATCTTGCGGATGGCTATATGCTACCGCCATCCAGCCGGTAAAGCACATCAGCGTAAAGCCACCACCCACTAACAAAGCAATGAGCAGAATGCGCCTGACGTAAGGTGACGCCAAGGCGCTTTTCTGATTTGGATTACTGTTTGAAGGCACGGGCAAGGAAGTTCTGCGTTTCAAGTGATACGGGCAAAGTGGTGTTGGTAAGAGCAACACCTTTCCACCCAGCCCCAAGAGCCGTGTACAGATTTACCGCATCACGCAGACGTTCCAGCTTGGCGAGAGCTTCCATGTTTTGCGCGTTCAAGGTTGTGCGTTCGGTTGTCAGCACTTCCAAAAATCCTACCAGACCAGCACCATAGAGTTTACGCGCGCGCTCACTGGCAGTTGCACTATCTTCTGCGGCTTTATGCAGTTGTTCGGCATATTCAATGTCATCATGCCATGCAGCCATGGCATCTTCAACTTCCTTAAAGCCCTGCAACACTGTCTGACGATATGTCAGACGCGCGGCTTCTGCCGCAGCCTGTGCTGCACGAACTTCTGCCGTCATCTTGCCGCCGTGCATCAATGGCATGCTGGCCATCAGCAGGAACTGCCAGCTCATGGCATTTGCCTGAAACGCCTGATACATGGCGGATGCATTGGGGTTAAAGGTGAGCGGCACCACAAAGTGCGGATACAGGTTGGCAACAGCCACGCCAATCTGAGCCGTGGCTACAGCGTATTGCCGTTCTGCCATACGGATATCCGGGCGGTTGGCAATAACAATGGATGGCAGTGTGGCAGGAAATTCCGGCACAATTGGCAGAGGCCGCGGTATCTTCAGCTCCTCTTCCAGCTCACCCGGCATTTTGCCCAGCAACACGGCAATGGCATGCGTTACTTGTGAAACACGTGTTTTAAGCGGCTCACGCGCAGCAATCTGCGCATCCATTTCTGCCTGAGCCTGTGCAATCTGCAAGGTGTTGCCCACACCTTCCAGATACAGCTTGTTAGTCAGGTCCAGCGCATCCTTGGCAACGCGAATGTTATCTGTGGCGATCTTGATCTGAAGCTGTGTTACGCGCAGCAACATATAGTCGGACGCAAGTTCGGACAGCAGCCCCATCAGCAATGCGCGGCGGCCTTCAATATTGGCTTCAACCTGATGTTCATGCGCTTCCACATCACGGCGGATACGCCCGAACATATCCAGCTCCCACGATGCCATGACACCATAGGTAAGCATGGAGGCTTCTGGCCGATTCTGGGGATTACCGGGGCGGATTGGCCAGTTATCGATGTTGATGGAATAGCGCACATCACCACCGCCCATATTAGCATCCATTTGCGGATACCACTGCGCGGCAGACCGATCACGAATAGCCCGTTCGGCCAGAATACGCTGCCCGGCAATCTGCAGATCGTAGTTGCCCTTAATGGCATCCTCTACCAACCGGGTCAGAATGGGGTCTTTGAACAAAGACCACCATTCCGTCATTTCCTTATTGGTGCGTTCGATCTCTTCAGGTGTAGCCGGATGCTCCTCTTCCTCCGTCTCCTTGAACGCTGCCGGAACCTTCATGCGGTCTGGCTGATAATTTGGCCCTACGGTACAGGCTGACAACAACATGGATGTTGCCAGAAACAGCCCAAGGCGACGACGACCCTTCATGTTCTGTCTCATGTCCTGCGCTTACAGATGATCTTGAAGCCAGGTCGTCAACTTTCCGCGGCGGCCTCTGGGTTCAGGGCCTACGCTCACAGTTGCCGTCATACCTGCTGCCAGCGTGACACTATCGGGCACGTGGTCAATGTGAATACGTACGGGAATACGCTGTGCCAGACGTACCCAGGTGAAGATCGGGTTTACATCCTGTAGCCCAAGCTTATCCGGTGTGCCGTTGGTATCGTTAATACCACGTGCGATGCTGACAACGTGGCCTGTAAGGATCGGCTTATAGCCCATCAGCTTAACGCGGGCTTCATCACCCACGTGTACGCCCCACATCTTTGTTTCTTCGAAATACCCGTAAACCCAGTAGGAGTCGGAATCGATAACAGCCATACGGGCCTGCCCGGCAGAGGCGTAATCACCGACTCGCAGGTTCAGGTTGGTAATGTAGCCGTTGACCGGAGAATACAGAACCGAACGCTGCAGGTTCAGTTTAGCCACATCCAGAGCAGCGCGTGCTGCATCAACAGATGCAATCTGCGTAGCCACATTGGAGTTAAAGACTTCCTGTTCTTCGGCCGACACAATGCCACCCAAGCCCATACGGCGGCGGGCATCGTTGCGTTTCAGCTTCAAATCTTCCAATGCGCCATCAAGCCGGGCCTGTGCCTCACGGATAGCAAGACGGAAACGCACCGGATCGAGCACAAACAGGGGGTCGCCCTTATGCACGAACTGGTTATCCACGATGGGAATCTGCACCACGGTGCCGGAAACTTCAGGCGCCACGTCTACAACGTACACACGCACACGGCCATCTCGGGTCCAAGGTGCAATCATATACACGTTCCACAGGGTAATCCCCAGAACGATGGCCAGTGAGACGACCGCAAGGGTCAGAACAACTCGTATCAGGGTGCGCAGAAGGGGCATTGCGGAGACTCAAAAGCCTTTTCGGGTCAGACGTAGAGGATCAGCAGGCAAAGGATACTGACGTATAACGATACTTCAAACAACGCGATATGCCAGAACCAGCCCAGAAGGCCGCTCCACCACAACACGAAGCGAACAAACATTGTAATCGGCAGCGCCGCTAGGGCGTACACGACAATAGGTGCAATAAAAACACCAAAAATATTGAATTCAGCTAGCATGGCACTGTTCTGGAAACTGGCATTACCGCATGCCTCTTTTATCACCACCAACGGTATCTCGGTGGTTTTGGGCGGCTTGCTCAACCCGGTCAAGAACGCCGCAGCATTCTTCCAGCTCTTCGGTGGAAACATCTTCAGTCAGGCGGGCTGTCACTTCATCAGCCACACGGCTGACAAGAGCCGCAACACTGCGCCCTTCTTCCGTAATACTTACCAGTTTGGAGCGGCGATCTTCTTCATCCGTTTCACGCACCACGTAGCCGCGCTTTTCCAGCACATCCAGAAGCCGCACCAGTGAAGGGGCTTCCAAGGACAGGGAGCGGGCCAGATCTGTCTGGCGCATGGGTGTTTTGGAGAAGTTAAGATAATAAATGGGCCGCCATGTGGCGTCTGTCAGGCCAAAGGCCCGCAGATCGGCATCAATCTCCCGCCGCCACACAGCAGCAAGACGCGCCAGCCGGTATCCAAAGAAACGGCGGGGCTCATTGGCCATAACGGGATGATGATTCGGTTCCATTCCCTACCCACACTAGTGAGCGTGCAAACAATTTGCACACTCACGAAAGACAGCGCCATCATTTACAGAAAAAATCCTGCGCGCCAATGCAAATTTGGAATGGAACCTATGGTTTCGTCCAGAGTGGACGATTTCAGTCCTTTTTCCGCCGTACAACGTCCCACACTTTGCGAGATCCGCCGCGGCCCATGGCTGTTGCAACGGTTGCCGTTACAGCTGCCATGGTCATGGAGTCGCGCATCATGGTGATGTTGCGGTCACGGGCAATGCGGGCTTCCACTTCCTGAACTGTCAGGTAAGAGCGGCGGCCAAACAGTACGCAAACCAGAGCTACAAAGAGATCCAGACCGAATACTGTAAAGGCCGCACCCACTGGGCCAAAATGGCCTACAAAAACCAAAAGCACCCAAAGGAGCCCATGCCCTGTAATCAGGGCAAATAGTCCAAATACTGCCGCCATTGCCAACAATACGGCCTGCTTGCCGTATCGTATGGCCATCTGTTGCATCAGGTTGGACTGAGCATTCAGGGCGGATTTACCAAGATCAAAGATACGCATGGGCTCCGAGGCTACCTTTGTTCAGATGACGCACAAGCGTCAGCGTGACAGACGCCCAAGGATAAAGCCCACCACGCCGGAAATGGCAATGGACAACCAGGAAGACTGACCACGATTACGCTTAGCAAGATCGCTTTGTGCATGATCGGCCAGTTCGCGCGCATTGGCAACCGCCTGCTCCTTCAGCGTGCCGGCTTTATCCCCTGCACGGCCCAGTGCTGGCACCAGATGCTGGGTCACAAGGCGTTCAAGATGTGCTTTTACGGCTTCCAATTCGTCCCGTGCCGTGTCGGCTGCGGCTTCGCCTGCTGCTTTTACTTCTTTGATTTTATCTGAAGACATGAAAGAAACCTCCGTTTACCTGCCTGAAATATAGTGCACTTTACTTCTAACCCACGGAAAGGGACATAGTTGCATGCATACCACGCATGGCTCATCCACAGCACTGGCGGTTCACAATCTGGCGTTCTTTCATAACGCACAACCGCTCACGCTTTCTCTACCGGCGGGAAGCTGCACAGCCATACTGGGAATCGGGCAGGACAATGAAGATCTGACCTGTCTGGCAGAAACATTGGCCGGCAGACGCCCCTGTACGGTTGAGCAGATAGAAATTAACGGCACACCATATAACTTAGGCACATCTGGCCATAAAAAACTGGCAACAATAGGCCCGCACGCGCCCTTGTTTCCGCATATTTCCGTTTTGGACAACATTCTCCTGCCCCTCCGCGCCAGTGGCACACTCCATAAAGCTGAGGTCTCACATCGCGGAGCTGAAATACTGGCCCTAACAGGGTTGGAAGCCCTGCGTGCCCAACCGGCACGCACACTTAATGCAGAACAGATATTTCGGACCCAGCTCGCCCGTGCCCTGATTACACAGCCTGAGGTTGTGGTTCTGAACCAGCCTTTCGAAAAAATGGATCAGCCCACCATCCGGCGTGCAATCACGTTTTTGGACCGGTTACGCCACGCCATAGGCTTGAGTATTCTACTGCTTTCACGGCAGAAGCAGGATTGCATGATGGCGGCAGACCAGATTGGCGTTATGCAAAACGGCACCCTGTTACAGATAGGAGATGTTACCACCCTTCTAAACCGCCCGGCTTGCCTGAGCGTGGCGGAACAGTTTGGCGATGCCAATGTTATCAGCGGCAAGGTACTTCTTATAGAAGATGACATTGCCGAATTGCGCCTACCATCGGGCGAAACGGTGGAAGCCGTGGCCGATTACAATCTGGAAGAAAATGACCTTGCCAGCATTTGCATCCTGCCTGACCGTCTTTCTGTTCTATTTCCTCGTTCTGGCGTTATGGAAATCGAAGATAAAACAGATATTGTCTGCACCCTTGTTTCGGCTCACCACATTGGCCACGCCATTGCCATGCGCTTTCGCACCTTGGATGGAACAGAAATTATAGCACATCGGCCGTTAGTCCATTTGCCGCGTGAACTCCGCCCTGGCAACAAGGCCATATTGGCCTGGCAACCACAGAACGCTATCGCCTTTCCGATGGATGCAAAATAAGGCTAAACTCATCTGCCTTTATCTGGCTGCACTTTATGCGCGAGGTTACCCTGTTTTCTTTTTCTTTCCTGCACGGTCGCTCCAGCGGGACACCGTCACCCCATCCTCGGAAACAAGAGCCTTCTGCCGGGACCATCTCCCGACGGAAAGCCCTTCTGGCTGGGTTGGGCGGCGGCGTAATCTCTCTTGCCCCTCAAATAGTTCAGGCGCGCCCTGTGCGCAGACATACGGTTGCACATACAGACACTGCCTTAAGGGTGCTGACATTTTCAGGCAGGATTTGTGAGATACAGAAAAAAATCCTTTTTGCCGGATATACGCGCCAGACACATCACCGCATCATCACCTCTGGATGGGACGGTTCTCTGACCGCCCTTCAACAGCAGGAAAAAACCAACCCCAAACATTGGGCTGCGATCATGATGGAAAACAGCAGTCTGGCGCTAGGTGGCAGCGCAGGCTTGCTTGCCCCCCTGCCTGAAGATGCAGCACAACCCAATTATTCAACCAGCATTGATTATGCCATTGCGTGGGATAGCTCGCGTTTTGATACGCCCCCCAACTGGGCTGATTTTTGGGATGTTGCCCGCCACCCGGGACGGCGCAGCCTGCGACGCGACCCCCGCACCACATTAGAAATTGCCCTGCTTGCTGATGGCGTGCCATCTGAAATGGTGTACCGCACACTCAACACCCAAGACGGGCTAATGCGCGCCTTCCGCAAACTGGATCAGTTACGGCCTTATATTGTGTGGTGGTCCACCCCAGAAGAAGCCGCACAGATTTTAAAAAGCGGCGGCGCTCTTATGGGGCTTGCTCCTACAGGGGAAATGCTGAACACAACCGCGGGTGATACCAAACGGTTTGGCATTTGTTGGCAGCAACGCCTGCAAATACGTTACGGATGGGGTGTGCCGCATAGTTCTGCCTCCACGGCTGCCGCACTTAGTTTTGTATCATGGCTTGATCAGGCACAGCAGCAGCAAGCATTTTCCAACGCGTGGCCGTCTTTACCATCCATGAAAGACATGACGGTGGATAACAACTTACGCCATCTGGCTGCGCCACTTGTTGTTGATGATATCTTCTGGATAAATCACTTAAACATCATTGCAGAACATTTTGAACAATGGGCGCTCCGCAAGTGATCCCTTCTCTGATGCATATCCCATTGCCTTATTCCTTTTTATGGGGATTTACCTGCATAAGCATGACCAGCATGTTTCTTATGTTTGTTCTGCTCATGCTGGCATTTGCCACACATGCAGGGCGCATTTTTTATATTTCATTCTTTATGTTGTTTATTCCCACAACAGTTCTTGGTATTTTTCTGCCTGTTGTTCTTAACGCACCTTATACTCCTTTTTTACAGGGCGCTTTAAGCCTGCCCCTGCTTGCCCTTTGGCCGCTGGCCAAACTCGAAACCCTACCAGAAGCATGGAGCGCGACAGCACGTGAATTGGGAGCCAACAGAAGCACATGCCTACAGCTTATTATCTGGCCCCTTCTTAAAAAACCTTTAATAGCAAGCTGCTTTCTTTCCCTCTTTTTTGGCATCACACAATGACAGCACCTTTTTGGGAAACAACCCCACTTACAGAAATGACTACAGAGCAATGGGAAAGTTTGTGCGATGGATGCGGTCGCTGCTGTTTGCACAAACTGCGTGATGATGACACAGAAGAACTGCATTACACATCTGTCGCGTGCCGTCTTCTGGATGTTAAAACCTGCCAGTGCACAGATTACGCACAACGCCACCGCAAAGTGCAGGATTGCATTACTCTGACACCAAAGATGATTCCTGAACTTGATTGGTTGCCACCAGACTGTGCGTATCGCCGCCTTTCAGAAGGGCGCGGTCTGCCACAGTGGCACCCATTGCTAACGCATACAGCTGAATCTGTTATTTCTTCTGGTGAATCTGCTGCCGGACGTTGCATAAGTGAAAGACGCGCAGGTGCATTGGAAGATTACATCGTCAGTTGGCCTGGCCTTCCTGCTGAGGAATCTCATTAAAAATCTTTGCCCAGAAAGATGTTTTCTTGAATTTTAAAGAAAATCCCTCTTGGCCAGATACGATTATGTTGGAAGGGTATGGTGCTGCCAAAATAATTTGGCGCATTTCAGCCAAAGCCAAACGCTGCATCATACGGATTTCTGCAAAAGAACAGGCTATTCTTGTTACTTTACCCAAAGGTTTTCCCTACACACAGGCCTTGGCATTTGTGCAAAAACAGACGCAATGGATTACAACGCGCCTTGAAAAATTAGTACAAACACCGCGCTTTGCTATCGGCTCCAATATCCCTATTCAAGATAAGAACTATACAATTTGCCATGCACCAGACCGCAGAGGAGGTGCATGGCTAGAAAATGAGTGTCTTTTTGTAAGTGGAGATCCCTCTTTTCTTGCGCGCCGCGTAGAAGACTTTCTCAAACAACATGCAACCAAAGTTCTTGCTCAAGAAATGCACCATCTCGCCCACACTGTTGGGCTTACCCCTAAACGTTTAGATGTGCGCGATACATCCAGCCGCTGGGGCAGTTGTTCATCTTCGGGGCGTATAATGTTGTCTTGGCGCCTAATAATGGCACCATTTTTTGTACGCCATTATTTGATTGCCCATGAATTAAGCCATCTACAACACATGAATCATAGTATCCAATTCTGGAAAATGGTCGACACATTAACCCCTCACAGACAGCAAGCAGAAAGCTGGCTGCAACATTTTGGACCTGTTTTACAAGCTGTTCGATAAACATGCTGTTGCAGTTATCTCCGACCATGCTAAAACGCTTTCAACCACCATAGATGCACCATGGCATCTGCGCGAACTTGGCGGAATGGTAGACGCAGGAGACTTAAAATCTCCAGTCCGTAAAGGGCGTGCGGGTTCGAGTCCCGCAGTTCGCATACCTTAAGGCGTTGATTTCATTGAGAAAATCTGAAAGCGGTGAAGTGTAAACCCGCTTCTCCACAGTCCTTCTCCAAAATGGAGAAGTTCTCAATGCTGGCTCTCGTGGGCACCCACTACCATTTCCGCCGCGTCGTCCCCGTTGCCTTGCGCCCCCTCTTCGGCAAAACTGAATTCTGGATTTCCCTCAAAACGGGAAGCAAATCAGAAGCCCGCCTCTCGGCCATGGCTCTTCATGCCCAGACCAGCGCGCTTTTCAGGACGGCCCGCCTTATGACTGACCCAGCCCAGAAGAAACCCATCACCAAAGACGACCTTCTGGCGCTGTATCAAGACATCATCAAAAAGCAGAAAGAGGTCATAGAGACCAACGAGCGGCATGCCGCAGAACAGCTCAAACTTGAGCGCTACCGCGCCAGCATGACCCGCTATGAAGACCTTCTCAAGACAAGAGCCTTCATCACCTATTCCTCAGAGGCCCTGGAACAGCTCAATCAGAACATGACCAGGCTGCGACAGGACATGATAACGGGCACAGCGCAGGACAAGACCAGCCTTGCCCGCAAGACCGAAGAAATAGACCGGCTTCATGCGACCCTGGTCAAACTGTTCCAGACTGGCCCGGCTTTGTCTCAGGCCCCCGGCGCTGTGCCGCCGTCCCACCAGTTAGCCTCGCCTACCCCAACGCCGACTGCCCCGCCCTCTCCCCGCCTGACAGAAGCCCTCCACCTTGCCTTGCTGGCGGATAGCCAGAAGAGTGACGCCACCAAGAAAGAAACTGCCCGCACGGTGGCACTGTTTGTGCAGGTTTTTGGCGATAAGCCGGTTAAAGAAATTACCGGACGGGTAGCTGGGGAGTTTCGAGATCTGCTTTTCTCCCTCCCAACTTCCTACGCCAAGGGCAAGCAGGAGAGGAATTTAAACGCCGAGGTCGAGCGGGCACAGGAGCTTGACCTGCCGACCCTCAGTGGCAAGAGCGTGAAGAACCACTTCATGCGCCTCTCAGCCCTCTGGAACCAGCTACTCCGCCGCGAGATTGCAGACAAGAACCCGTGGAGCAACTGGGACTTTGACCTGACCAAGCGCAATCCCCGCAGGGCATGGACTGATGACGAACTGGCCCTGCTGTCCTCTTCAGCATGGACCTGTAGCACCATCTCGCAAGCCACCTTTGCAGGCATCACACTGGTTGCCGCCTATAGCGGTATGAGGCTGGGAGAAATCTGCAACCTGCGCAATGAGGATGTTCAGGAGGTTGACGGTATCCCCTGTTTCCTTATCGGCCCTCACCCCGAAGACAAGTGGGCTCCCAAGACGGAAGCGGGCACCCGTAACGTGCCCATCCATAGTGCCTTGCTGGACTGGGATATTCTGGATTTCAGGAAAAACGGCGAGAAATTCCTGTTCCCGGAGCTGAAAACACCCAAAAGTGGCCCGCGTGGCACTGACTTTGGTCGGAATTTCTCGAAGTTCAAAACAACGATTGGCCTGCCTGCCGCCATTACGTTCCATAGTTTCCGGCACACGGTGTCTACCCGTCTCCGTAATCAGGCTGGAGACCTCAGAGAACTCTGGATTGATGCCCTGCTTGGTCATGAAGCCAGCCATAAGAGCCAGGGTGCCACGACCTATCTCTCCGGCATTGCAACGGAAAATCTCAAGCAGACCGTGGAAGCTATAAGCTATCCGACACTCTGTTTAAGACGGAATCTATGGCTTCTTAGGAGGGCAAGCGGAAAGTCTGCTTCTGAAACGCCAACACATGAAAGCCGACATCTATATACTCAGTGTTGCGCACGCCTTGTCCCTACACCTCGGGGGCAATCTCTCTTCCCGCCTGTACCTCGGGGTCATTTTCAAAAGCGTGCAGAACAGAGGACCAGAACGCCCTCAGGCTTGGAAAACTGCCCCAATTAGGTGGTTCTTCAACATCCGCAGTGGGATTAATACCGAGTACGGCCCAACTGACGCGATCGATGTCCGCATCGCCATAGGCCAGTAACGTCGTTAATTCGTCGATCGTTTGCGTTTTGAATGGCAGATTATATGTGCGAGGTCCCCATTGGATAGCTTCCGCTAGCGTGTTTCCAAACATATCGGCATCTTCACCCAAACAGTTGGCCCCCAGACTAGTCAGGCACGGAAACTTGTCAAGAATGTCATATTTAGTACAGGCGGACAGTATGGACATAATAATTCATCCATTGTGTTCTTTTTTGGTAATTGTAACAAGGAGGCGGTGTGCGGCTTTGCGTTGTCGATTAGCACTCTCGATCACGATAGCTCCCTTTCCCACGAGATATCCTTCGACGTCGACTGAACTTCCATTTGCGGCGCTCTTGAGCCAGGCATCAATCTTATGGGAGTTAGCTTTGAGAACCCGGTGAATAGCACGTTCAGCCTCTTCCTTCGAAGTGAAGAATGAAACGACAGGGCGTTTTTCCTTCGTAAACCGGCGTTCGATATATTCGTCGCTTGGATCGACGTGCTTTAGCAGGACATGACCCCCTGCCTTGCGATTATGTGGCGGTGCCTCATGGTGTTTGAGATCGAGCCGTTTCTGTCGATGGGGTGAGAGAAGGTTCTGGTTGGTAGGCGTTCTTGTCGGTTGAGAGGCATAGGGGGAAGGTCGGTGGAAGTGCTCCGCCGTGATATCGGCATGCCGGAAGGTCAGTCGGCTTGCATCCGCCGATGCGACGCGAATGACCCGAGTTGCCGCAAAATGTCCTGCCGCATGCAGCAGGCCTCCGGGGATCAGTGCGTCTGCGGCCGCACCTGCCAGACCCGCAACAGTGGGAGACGCATGCGCCTTCAGGGCTGCGGCGCGGACCGCACGTTCGGTCCGCGTTTGTGGTGGTGCGCCAGTATTCCACGCACGTCGTCCGGCGGTCATCATATCAACGCCGTGGGCTGCGAGCGCAAGGCCGCCCACTTTGCTGAGCAACGGTTCAGGGGCGACCAGAAGGCCAGTGGCCCCGGCCATTTCAGCCGCCCCGAAACCGATTGTGGCCAGACCTTCGGCTCGGTTGAAAGTTTGCTGGCTCGGCAGGTAGCGTCTGACGATGCTGACAAGCTGATGTTCGCTCATGACAAATGTCAGAGCGGGATGTTGGTTGGTATTCGACATGGCGTGTCCTGAAAACGCAGACACAAAAAAAGCCCGCCGGTGAGGGCGGGCTTTACGTGTCACACGGGTGATCCGCACCGTGGCTATGCCATGGCGTTTTTGGAGTGGATCATAATTTTGTGGGAAAGTCTGGATGAGTGAATATCACTATCCGAACTGTATTAAATATGTAGTAAAAACTGCGCGTGGATACCAGATGGAAAACAGGTCGACTGGATTCCAGCAATGTCCGGTTTTGTAAAATTGTTAACCACACACAGATGTCCGAAATGAGGCGGTATCCGCCTCTCTATTCCTTCCTGATCAGTTCCAGACCCTCTTCATATGTCGTCACGGAAAACTCGGGAAAATGATATTTGAATTTGGTTGAGTCGAAGAGATTGTCCTGCTCATAACGGGGCAGTAATTCCCTGATCTCCCGCACCTTTTTTGAGAAAATGCCTGCGATGATCAGTGACCATTTTCCAATGACCGAATAAGCGGGGGATCGATCGAAAATCCTGCTCGCCATGGTAACAAATGTCTTGTAAGTCGGCCGCTCGTCACAGCACGGCAGATGCCAGGTCTGCCCGAAAGCTCCCGGTGTATTGCCCAGCGTTGCGAGCGCGCGGCTCGCATCCGGCGTCCAGATGAGGGTCCGGCGGGTGTCGTCACGGACAGGAACTAGGGGCCTTTTACCTGCTTTCAGCCTGTCAATGATCAGGGCGTTGGTGAAGCTCTGGGTTTTCCCCGGGCCATAGAATTCCGGTGCGCGGGCAATGAGCACGGGAATGTCTCCGCGTGCCATTTCCTGCAGCACCATGGTGGCCATTGCCGCGCGCACCCGTCCTTTCCGGCCAACTGGCGCAAAGCGCGTTTCCTCCGTCTGGATCTGGCTGTTCTGCGGATACATGTAGGTATTGTCGAAATAGGCAAAGCTGGCCCCCGCCGCCCGGCACGCCTGCAAGGCATTCCTCAGCATGACGGGAAACCGTTCTTCCCAAAGTTTGCTGTCAGGGGGCAGGCCGGCCGTAAAGTAGACGATCCGGCTGCCTTTTACTGCCTGTGTCGTCTGCTCTGCATCCAGCAGGTTCGCCGCCATGAGCGTATCGTCTTCGTTGACCTTGCGAGGATTGCGACTCACAAGCCGCAACTCCCCGGTATGATGCTGATGCAATGTCCGCGCCAGTTCCGTGGCGATCTGGCCATTTGCACCCAGTATCGTCTGCATGTGAGGCTGCCTCCATGATGTCAGGTAGGTTTGCCTTTACACCATTAACCTTGAAGTCAGATTTAATGTCAAACCACAGATTGACCTTCAACCGGGCTTGAACGTTACAGGGCAGTGGTCAGAAACGCTGCCGCATGGGAGGGGCCAGCCATGAACCGTCGTATCCTTCACGTTGTTACCAACACCGCTCATTTCGGCAATTCCGCGCATCCGACCGGATTATGGCTGTCGGAACTGACGCATGCGTGGGACGTATTTGCCGCCAGCGGTCATGAACAACGCATTGTCAGCCCAAAAGGCGGCAGGGTTCCGCTTGATCCGCGCTCATTGAAATGGCCGATGCGCGATGCCTCCGCCAGGGCCTGGCAGGCCGATCCGGCAAAAATGGCCCTGCTGTCTTCAACATATTGCCCCGCAGACATCAATCCGGGTGATTACGATGCGATCTACTTCACCGGCGGTCATGGCGTGATGTGGGATTTTCCAGACAATGAGGGCCTTCAAACCATCACCCGCGCGCTATGGGAAAAGGGCGGTGTGGTCTCCGCTGTCTGTCATGGATATTGCGGACTGTTGAACACCCGGCTTGCAGACGGTTCCTTTCTGGTCCGGGGTCGGAAAATCACCGGGTTTTCGTGGACCGAGGAGAGGCTGGCAGGTGTCACACGAGAAATTCCCTACAATGCGGAAGCCCAGATGAAGGCACGGGGCGCGTTTTATGAAAAGGCGTTGCTTCCGTTCATGTCCCATATCGTGACGGATGGACGGCTGGTGACGGGACAGAACCCCTTTTCCGCCAGAGCGACGGCAAGAAAAGTGGTGGCGCTTCTGAATAAGGCTTAACGGGAGGCCGTCTTTTTACGGCGGCCAGAGCTTACTGACTGACGGCGGTCCGTCGCATCCAGAAGGCGGATATCGTCCGACGTGACGTCGAGGGCTTCGGGATGTTCCGCAAGCATGTTCGTCAGGACACGATGCGCGTTGGCCGCACAGTCCATGTCGTCAGGGCGTGCCTGAATATCCTCGATCAGGCGGAGCAGATGCACCCTGCTCTGCGTCAGGCGTGCCTGCAGCGCTTCGATATCTGCAATCTTGCGTGTCAGGGCATCCATCAATGTAGCATGGTCCCAACGCGTCAGATCAGAGGGCAGCAGGGCGCGGATTTCGTCCAGGGTAAACCCGGCTCTCTGCGCCGTTGTGATAAGACCCAGAATGGTCACGGTCTGAGATGAATAGGTTCGGTATCCGTTGGACCGACGGTCAACCGCTTTTAGCAGTCCAATGCGCTCATAGAACCGGATTTTGGAGGTCGTAAGACCACTTTTCTGGGCCAGTTCCCCAATCCTCATGTCCGGTTTCCCATTCTAAATTCATCTTGACGTTGAACTTATGTTCAACGTTAGCGTCTGGGCAATATCAAGCTCTGAATTGTTCAGGAGATGTATCATGTCATTCGTAACGACGTCCGACGGCACGGAAATTTTCTACAAGGACTGGGGACCGAAGGGTGCCCAGCCGATCGTCTTCCATCATGGCTGGCCGCTCAGCGCCGATGACTGGGACACGCAGATGCTGTTTTTCCTGAGCAAGGGATTTCGCGTGATCGCGCATGACCGTCGTGGTCATGGTCGCTCGGCACAGGTGAGCGACGGGCACGACATGGATCATTATGCGGCGGATACATCGGCCGTTGTCGAACATCTCGACCTGAAAAATGCCATCCATGTCGGACATTCGACCGGCGGGGGCCAGGTTGCCCGCTATGTCGCGAAATATGGTCAGCCTCAGGGACGTGTTGCCAAGGCCGTGCTCATCAGTTCCGTGCCGCCCCTGATGGTTCAGACGGACCGCAGCCCTGAAGGCGCACCGATCGCTGTCCTGAACGGACTGCGTGCGGGGCTTGCGGCCAATCGCGCGCAGTTCTTTCTCGATGTGGCCAGCGGGCCGTTCTACGGCTTCAACCGCCCGGGAGCTGAAGTTTCGGAAGGCACGATCCGCAACTGGTGGCGTCAGGGCATGATGGGCAGCGCCAAGGCCCATTACGAGGGCATCAAAGCATTCTCCGAAACGGATCAGACCGAGGATCTGAAGGCCATCACAGTACCGGTGCTCGTGCTGCAGGGTGATGATGATCAGGTCGTGCCTTACCAGAACGCGGCGGTCCTTCAGGACAGGCTGCTTCGGAACAGCACGCTGAAAATCTATCCCGGTTATCCGCACGGCATGCACACGACACATGCAGGCGTCATCAATGCAGATATCCTGGCGTTCATTACTGGATGATGATCGCATCATAACGATGTGACGTTTAGCGTCAGCAGGTAGCGTCTGGACTCTCCATCTGCCCTGTTGTGAGTTCAGTTCCCGAAATGTCGCCGCGCAGAAATCTGTCCGTCGATGTCGGCTTACGGTATCCTTAAGCCTCTTATTCAGATTGGGAACCGGTTCATGAGAAATTTGTTCTTTTTTCGTTCCTTGCGGGGAAATAGATTACCTTAGTCTCCATGGGGTTTGTGTCAGGAGCCAGCAGTGTCCAATGGCTACCCGTTGGGTGCCCTGGACAAGCTGGCAAGGGGGAGTGCCTCCCCCGTTGACCCCCACAAATAGGGAGACTGAAACCATGCCTGAAATCCGAACGTCCCGCCTCTCCGTCAGGGCCAGACCTGACGAACTCGACCGATGGCAAGTCGTCGCACGACGGGCCGGGCACCACACCACCGCCGCGTGGATACGCGCTTTGTTGCGTGATGCCGAGTTCGCAGGCCAGGAAGGCGACCTGCTCCTTGCTGAACTCAGAGGCCTACGGGGCGACCTTGCCCGCATTGGCAACAACCTCAACCAGTTAGCACATGCCGCCAACCGTGGCGAAGCGGTCGCCTGTGCCGCCACCCTGGACGACATCGACGCCCTGAAAGAGAGAACTGACAGGCTGTTGCGTCGTATCCGTCCTGCATCCCGGCAGACGATACATTGACCTTGCCCTCACAGATGTGTGGCCATGATTGTCAAGGAAACCCGCATCAAGACGGGCAGCGGCCATAAAGCCCTTGCCGCCCATGTCTTACGGGGGGAGAAAAACGAAGCCATTCTGGTGCGTGAAGGCAGCGAATACTGGCTTAAAGACTGGGTCAGGGAAGCACGCCGTGAAGGCCTGACCTATGGCCTCCGCCATATTGCCTTCAATCCCGAACAGGTCATGACAGACACTGAACTGTCAGGTTTTGCTGACCGGCTTTGTGAGGAACTTGGAGCGAATAAAGCCTCTCGCACCCTTATCATTCACCAGAAAGACGGCAAGAGGCACGGGCATCTTATTCTGCCGGAATGGCAGCACAACCATGTGCTGAGTAGCTGCTTCTCCTATATGCGACTGGAGAAGGTCGCCCGGTTAGAAGAAATCAGGCTGGGACACCCTTTAATAGCAGGGCGTCATGACGCAGCTATTGCCAAGGCCTTGCGCAAAGAGGGTAAACAGAGCGAAGCCGAACTGGTGGAAGCCCTCATACCAGAGGATACCTCCCTCCCCCGTGCAGCATACACCTCACAGGCACGCCGCATGACAGAACGGCAGGCTGTGGATTTACCGGCTTTGAAGAAAGAGATTACCGCCCTCTGGCAGCGTTCTGGCGAGAAGCTCCCGGCCTTCCGCCGTCTGTTACGGGAGCAGGGGCTGGTCATGCGTGAAGGCGAGAGACAGGCCACCAGACCAGGGGCGCATATTATCGAGACAGCAGACGGCACCCTGATTGGCTCTTTTACCCGGCTGACAAAAACACGCATGAAAGACTTCCGTGCGCTTCTGATGCAGGAAGCCTTGCCAGCAGAAGAACCCCGCCGTGTGCGCCCTGTTGCCGCCCGTGCCTGCCGGTTAAGCCCGCTTAGCGCCAGACCGCCCCTCGCCCTTCCACCGGAAGCGATGATTATGCCATTGCGTACAAGGCAGAGGCATCGTCCTACAGTGACCTCACTCAACCAGACACACCACCTTAACCCGGGCTTTGCCCACTACCTGGCAGACTGGAAAAAAGAGGTGGCGCGCTGTGAACAGATTATCCGCCAGAACCCTCTGTCCGTTTATGGGCCTGTGCCAACACGCGACCAGGTCTTCCAAAACGTCCTTAAAGAAACAAGGAAACTCCGCTTACAGCTTAAAAGCGCCAAGGAAACTCTCGACCTGGCGCATCAGGAACGCAAGGCAGCCTATGCGTCCCTGTTCGGGGGCCTGACCGAACGACGGAACAGGGCAGATGAGGCTTTTGAAAAGGCCATGCTTGTCCTTGCTGAAATCCTCTTCCATCTGATTGAGACCCTGCTCTATCTGTTCGGCCTGCGGGCAGAACCACCCCCGCCCCTCACCTTGCCGGTGCCGACAGAACGGGAACGCTCGTTAAAAAACTATTACAAACAGGAAAGAACATACGTGGCGGTGCTTCTCGATAAAGAGAGAAGACTTGACCTGCTCCGCGTCCTTTACCGGAAATCCATGACCCGACGGCAAGAAGAGCAAAGCAAGGCTGAAACTGCCTATAAGCCAACCCTCGAAGCCGCTCACAACCGCTTACGCCAGCTCAAGCAACTGCCTGGCCAGCACAAAGACCTTGATGAGGCCACACGAAAAGCCTTCTTCCGGGCTCAACATGCCGGGGAGCTTGAACAGGCTCTCATGATTCTCAGAACGCAGCCCTATAAAACAACCCACCCCAGAAAGGAGTTTTTCAGGCCCGAAACAGAAGCCACAACCTGGCAAAAACCCGCACCGAACCCGCAGTTAAACCGAAAGCTCTCTTCCACCCCTTCACCGTTTTGAACGTTTTGGGAAGTCTCTTGACGAGACCTTATTTCTTCTCCAAAGTTCTTCTCATAAATCGTTACCGGGAAGGACGCCTTTTAGCGTTTTTCTTGATGAAATCATGAAGGTTTCGAACGTAACTCACCCTCTTCTCAGGGTTCGAGTCCCGCAGTTCGCACTGCTAAGCACTTAAAATATAACAGTAAAATGAGAATTTGACAGGTCTGCGGGATTTTCCCGTTTGTCTTCCCAGAATGGGAAACCCAGAAGCTTCGAGGAGAGGCAAACTGGCTGGCGGCCATGATTGTGGATATTCGCAGAAATCAGACACTGGCACAACAGGCCGGAAACCTTCCGGCATCGTCTTCAGCTCCTCTTGAAGGAGGTGGGCGCAGAAGAAAAGCCTGTTCCTGTTAAATCGTCCTCCCCTCGCCTGTCGGTGATGGCGGAAAAATTCATCTATGCTGACACAGTGGCCGGTGAGTTCTTCGACCTTCTGGCATCTCTGCCCGCCACACATGGCAAAGGAAAAACTGTTCTCCCTCTGCGCATGGTGATTGCTCAGGCCAAAGAGCAGGGGCTGGAAACTGTTAGTGGCAAAACAGTGAAGAACCATTTCTCGCGCATGTCCTCACTTTGAAGCCATCTTGCTCAGCGTGATCTTGTAGATAAAAACCTATCGGCAGACTGGGACTTCAACGTTACCAAAAATATTGTACGCAGAGGATGGACTAATAGAGAATTGGCTTTGACTTGCAAGCACACAGTGTTCTGATGCTGCAGTCTCACATCGGACTTGGGCTGGCATTGTCACAATAGGCATGTTCACGGGCATGCGGTTAGGCGAAATCTGCAACCTCAGACATCAAGACATAGAAGTGATAGAGGTAGTTCCCTGCTTTCATGTTCATCCTCAGATGCCGAAGAATCTGTTCGATCACGGCACTTTCGCATCAGAGACACAGTCGCCAGTGGACGTTTTTCCTGTCACCAAAATGGACAGGCAGGTCACGCCAGGGAATGCTGGCACGGTAACGATACAGAACCGCTCCCATAAACAGACGGTTATCGGCAGATGTTCCGCCGACATGACCTTCACAACTCAGAAGAAAATCTTTTACTGGCCGACACTTACTTGCAAGAGCATGGTGAATCACTCTAGGCGACTCTCTCTACCCGTGGATGCGGCTTATTCAGCATGGAATTACCGAAAAAATTATGGAACACCTCAAAATTCAAATATAGAAAAATAAATTTCTGCACAGCATGGAAAAAACAATAAGAATATTCAATAGTTTTCTCCCTCAAACAACATTACGCTGAAAAGACACCTCATCGGTACCGATTATGTTCTTATCTATGACACAACTAAGAAGATACAAAACAAACGTCTGCCTAAATAAAGGCAGACGTTTCATCTTGGTTTACTTTACGGAAAAATATTAAAAATTTTCTAAACAGACAAAAACCGAGTAAGCAAATCAACATCAACATTCGCTTTTGTTGTCTGATGTACAATATTTCCACCTTCAATAACCAAAATACGATCTGCAATATCAAGGGCAAAACTCAGAACTTGCTCTGACACCATAATGCTCAGCCCACTATTATCACGAATTTTTTTCAAAGTATGCGCCATCTCCAGAATGATAGAAGGTTGTATGCCTTCTGTTGGTTCATCCAGCAAAAGAACCTTGGGGCGAGTTGCTAAAGCACGCGCAATTGCAAGTTGCTGTTGTTGCCCACCTGAAAGATTACCCCCTCTTCGTGATCCCATTTCTCTCAAAACTGGGAAAATATCATACAAATTTTCAGGAACAGACTTTTCCCCACGAACAAATAATCCTGTTTCAATATTTTCCTTTACCGTCATGGTAGGGAATATCATGCGCCCTTGAGGAACATAGGCCAAGCCGACTTCAACACGCTTATAAGCAGGTAGGTAGGTAATCTGCTTACCATCAAGAAAAATACTACCTTCACGAATAGGAAGATTGCCAATAAGCGATTTCATGAGAGTTGTTTTTCCCATGCCATTACGCCCCATAAGAACCACAATCTCACCATGCCCAATCTTTAGATCAACGCCATGTAAAACTTCACTGGCCCCATAAGCCACATGTAAACCCCGTACATCCAAAAGTGGAGTACCTAGCGCTGGTATATTCATGACATCATTGTCTGATTTAGTGTCCAAGATACACCTCCACAACTTTTGGGTCATTTTTTACATGCTCCATGGAGCCATCTGAAATAATACGTCCCTGATGAAGAACCGTAACACGATGGGCTATTTTTTCGACAAACCCCATATCATGTTCAATGACAAGAACTGACCGCGATTGAATAATACGCTGAAGAAGTTCTGCCGTGCGCACACGTTCGCTTACGGTCATACCTGCAACAGGCTCATCCAACATCAAGAGTGCAGGATCTTGAATCAATAACATTCCTATTTCTAGCCACTGCTTCTGACCATGACTCAGATCCGCAGCTTTTCTATCTAACTGTCTATCAAGAAAAATCATTTCCGAAATTTCTTTTATTCTATATATTATTTCCTTATTTCGTCTAAAAAACAGTGCCTCAAAAACACTTCGCCCTGAGGGATAGGATATTTCAAGATTTTCAAAAACTGTAAGATCTTCATAGACAGATGGCGTTTGAAATTTACGCCCCACCCCGGCCCTAACAATATCGTATTCTTTCAACCTGGTGAGTTCACGCCCTTCGAACTGGATTGATCCTGATGTAGCTTTCGTCCGCCCACAAATCAAATCCAGAACTGTTGTCTTTCCTGCACCATTTGGGCCGATTATGACCCGAATTTCTCCTTTTTCTAGCTGAAAGGAGAGGTCATCAACGGCTTTAAAACCATCAAAAGATACACTGAGGTTTTCAACAGAAAGTAGAGGATCATTCTGTATAGTCATCGCACATCCCCTTATATTGCTTTATCTACAGTATGAGGGGTTTGCCTACCATTCCCCCTTAGAATACGGCAGACATATGGATCAATATAATTCTGATAAAGACTAGCTAACCCACCAGGCAAAAAAAGAACAATTGCAATAAACAAACCTCCCATTGCAAATGTCCATATTTCAGGAAATGACTCTGAAAAACTTGTCCGCGCCCAGTTTACCAAAAGCGTACCATACACGGCGCCAACCAATGAATTGCGACCACCCACAGCACAGTAAATAACCATTTCAATAGAAGGCACAATGCCAACAAATGTTGGGGACATAAACCCAACTTCCAGCGTGAAGAGAGCTCCACCAATCCCAGCCATAGCGGCGGCCAATGCAAAAATAAATATTTTAAAATTTGCAACATTATAACCAGAAAATCTTACACGATCCTCCTGATCTCGCATTGCACGCAGAATACGGCCAAGTTTACTTTTGCGTACAAAACGTAACAACAGCAGGCAAGCTAAAAGCAAAACAACACCTGCATAGTATAGAATATATTTTGCATGGTCTGTACGAATATCCCATCCATCCAGCGTACGAAGGTCCGTAATACCATTTACACCTCCAGTATATCCTTGCTGCCCAACAATAAGGATAGTTAAAACAGATGCAATTGCTTGCGTAATAATTGCAAAATATGTTCCACCAACACGACGTTTGAACATTGCTGCGCCAATAACAACAGCAAGAACTGCTGGAACTACCATCATTGCAATAAGCGAAAAAGATAGACTATGAAATGGCTTCCAGAACCATGGCAACGCCGTAATCTGGTTCCAATCCATAAAGTCTGGAATACCCGGTGTAGACTGGTTCTTCGTAGCCTCCAACGTAGAAGCCTGAAGCTTCAGGAACATGGCCATACAGTACCCACCAAGCCCAAAGAATATTCCCTGACCAAGACTAAGAATTCCTGAATCACCCCAGCATGCAACCAAACCTATCGTGACAAAAGCATAAGTAAGATATTTGCCAATAAGATTAAGGCGGAACGCATCCAACCCCATTGGCAATACAATTAGGAGAATGGCAGCCAGAATTGAAAGAAAAAGAATATCCTTGCGGTTCTGAAGCGAGAGCATGTTTCCTTCTCCTAACGACGAACTTTGAGGGCAAACAAACCCTGTGGGCGCAGCATGAGAATACCGATGACAGTGAGCAAAACCAGAACTTGCGCCATGGAGCCACTTAGGAAAAATTCAAGTATAGAGCGTGCTTGAGAGATACTGAATGCAGATGCAATTGTGCCACCCAGACTTTCTGTGCCACCAAATGCAACTACAAGAAATGTATCCACAATATATTGCTGACCAGCCGTAGGGCTTGTGGAACCAATCATGGTGAAAGCCGCGCCAGCTACGCCCGCCACACCGCAACCTAAGCCAAATGTAAAACGATCAACCCGCTCCGTATTGATTCCCACATCACCAGCCATGGTTCGGTTCTGCATGACAGCCCGCACCTGCTTACCCCATCCAGATTTGTAAAGAAGACCGTAAATTACAATGGTAATGAGCAATGTAATAGCAATCACAATCATGCCATTGATAGGAATCTGAATAGTCTCACTAAGGTTCCATGATCCCATCATCCAATCAGGAAGCGTTACCCCGACTTCGCGTGCCCCAAAAGTTGAACGAAAAATCTGCTGCAAGATTAAACTCACTCCCCACGTTGCAAGAAGTGTATCCAATGGCCTTTTATAGAGAAAACGTATTAATGACCATTCCAGAAACATGCCTACAGCACCTGCAACGATAAAGGCCAAAATAACTGCAATAAAAAAATACAGGCCAAAAAGAGCTGGCATCCACTGCGCAAAAATATAGGAACAGACATACGTGG
The DNA here is from genome assembly GCF_009914215.2 of Acetobacter pasteurianus. Classification (NCBI taxonomy): domain Bacteria; kingdom Pseudomonadati; phylum Pseudomonadota; class Alphaproteobacteria; order Acetobacterales; family Acetobacteraceae; genus Acetobacter; species Acetobacter pasteurianus. The sequence continues at coordinate 1,044,752 of NZ_CP039846.2, forward strand.
TATAAGCACCAAGGATCATAAACTCCCCATGGGCCATATTGATCACACCCATCTGGCCAAAAACGATGGCCAGACCCAATGCCATCAGGAGAAAAACTGAAAATAATATGAGTCCAGCAAAACTTTGCATAACAAAGATAGATGCCAGATCATTAAATGAGTATCCCGAAAGCATAATCAAGAATCTCCTGATGAGGGGAGAAAATGAACAAACACTGTACGATGCAGCTTACTGATACCCAACAGGGAACGGATTAGGCTCCATCAGCTCTGGCGTTTCATAAATCACATCAAACTGGCCATCTGTACGTGCACGCCCAACCAGTGTTTTACTCCATAGATGATGATTTTTATGAATACGTACGTAACCTTCTGGAGCATTTTTGAACTCCACCCCAGGAGAAGCATCAATAACCTTGCTGATATCGAAAGTTCCCGCTTTTTCAACAGCAAGTTTCCATAACCATGGTCCTAAATAAGCTGCCTGTGTAACATCTCCAATCACACTTTTTTCGCCCCACATTTTCTTGAAAGCCGCAACAAATTTTTTGTTATCAGGTGTATCAATACTTTGAAAATACTTCATACAAGCATAGGCTCCCGCAATATTTTCACCGCCGATACCGAGAATTTCATCTTCAGTAACAGAAATAGTCATTAGATTGTGCTTTGATAAATCCAACCCAGCGGCCTTGAGCTGCTTGTAAAAAGCTACATTCGATCCACCTACAATGATCGCATAAATCACATCGGGCTTCATGAGTTTGATTTTATTGATGACGGAATTGAATTGAGAATCTCCTAGTGGGAAATATTCTTCACCTACAACACGGGATCCCTTAAGGTGATTCTCAATATGTTTTCGAGCGATCTTGTTGGCTGTTCGAGGCCAGATATAATCAGATCCCAAAAGGTAATATGTTTTTGCGTTCTTTTCCTTACTGATCCAGTCAAGACCAGCAAGAATTTGCTGCGTAGCTTCCTGTCCAGTGTAGATCACGTTACGTGACTGTTCGAGCCCTTCATAAAAAGTCGGGTAGTAAAGCAATCCATTATACTGCTCGAATACGGGCAAAACAGCTTTGCGGGATGCAGACGTCCAACAACCAAAAACAGATGCGCACTTGTCATTTTCAAGAAGTTTACGTGCCTTCTCTGCAAAAGTTGGCCAGTCGCTTGCACCATCTTCCTGAATAAACTTGATTTTCCGACCCAGAACGCCACCACTTTCATTAATCTGTGCAATGGCCAACTTCTCAGCTTCAACCGATCCTATCTCACTCAGCGCCATAGTGCCTGTAATGGAATGCAGGATTCCAACGGTAACAGTATCATCTGTAACTGCCAGTCCCGTCGTATTGACCGCAGCGGTCGATGGAGCATCTGCATATGCAACACGAGACAGGAAAGGACTGAGAGAAAGCGCCGAAAGGCCAGTAAGCATCTGACGACGGCTAGCTTGCAATTTTAAAAGATGAGTTTTTTTGTCAGGCATAAGAGCTACTACCTTTGGCTGCGAGTGCCGATACACTCCATGGCAATAGCGTGACTGTCGGAAAGTAGGCATGTGTTCACCATACGTCGATTGACGTACAAAGGTGTCTTGAAAAAACTCTTTTCATTTCGGAATCGTTATTTACTATACATCCAACCCATTTCTGGTCCAAGCTTAGCTGGAAGCGTTCATAGTGTCGTGGGGAGACGCATGTTCCCACATCAACGAATTATCAGATCGCGCCGCACTTATAATCGGTGGGTCGCAGATGAAACAATGGAAGACTATGCCCTGCGCTTTACACCCGCAGCTGCTCGGCGATGGTCTCCCCTCAGCGTTGCGAATACGGCTTTCGGCGGCGTGTCCTTTCTCGCCCTTGAAATGATTGGCGGCATCGTCTTTTTAAAATATGGTTTCCCCAATGCCTGCTTGGCGTTGCTATTAGGTGTTGTGCTCATCTTTCTGCTGAGCCTTCCCATCAGCTATTATTCTTCACGTTTTGGTATAGATCTGGATCTGCTGACACGTGGTGCTGGCTTTGGTTACATTGGCTCAACCCTCACCTCTCTTATCTATGCATCATTCACCTTCATATTCTTTGCCATAGAAGGTGCGATTCTTTCCGATATACTCAAGATGTGTCTGGGTATTCCTCTCTGGCTCGGCTATATATTTTCTGCGCTTGTTATCATTCCTATTGTTGCCAAAGGTTTTACTTTAATAAGCCGTTTTCAGAGATGGACGGTTGCGCCATGGCTTATCCTACAGTTACTTCCTTTTCTGGTTATTGCATGGAAACACCCTGCCCCTGTAACCAACTGGATGCATTACGCTGGCTATCATGAGCTTCCTGTTCTGGAGTTAGCTGGAATTGGCGGGGCTCTCTCAATTATCTTTTCTGTTATTACCCAAATTGGGGAACAGGCAGATTTTCTTCGCTTTCTTCCGTTACCTCAACAACCACGACAAAAATGGACATGGTGGGCCGTTCTGCTTGTATGTGGGGCCGGCTGGATTTTTCCCGGTGGGTTAAAAATTCTTGCAGGCATGTTTTTAGCATGGATAGCCATCATTCACGGTGTGCCACCCACAGAAGCACAGCAACCCACAAACATGTATCTCCTCGCCTTCCAGCAGGTAACATCTATTCATGGTTTTGCTTTTGCACTCGCGATCATTTTCATCGTGCTGTCGCAGTTAAAAATCAATATAACAAATGCTTATGCAGGATCTATTGCATGGTCCAATTTTTTCTCCCGCATGACACACAGTCACCCTGGGCGCATTGTATGGGTTATATTCAATGTTGGGCTCGGTTTGCTTTTAATGGAGATGGATGTTTATAGCACGATAGTACACATGCTTTTTCTACACTCAACAATTGCTGCTTCATGGATAGGAGCACTTACATCTGATCTGATTATTAATAAACCGCTTGGGTTCAGCCCAAAAGGCATCGAATTTCGCCGCGCCTATCTTTACGATATTAACCCCGTAGGCATGGGCAGCATGACAGGCGGTCTTCTTATAGCCGCAGCAAGTTACACAGGGGTATTTGGTAGCACAGTATCCGCATTTTCACCTTTTATGGGCTTAACAACATCCTTTTTGCTGGTGCCTCTGATCGGATGGCTTACTGAAGGACGTTATTATCTAGCTCGCGCTCCACTTTCCCTTCAAAACGAAAAAAAACATTGTGTTTGCGTAGTCTGTCAAAATACCTTCGAACAAGAAGATATCGCTTTCTGCCCTGTCTATACAGGTTTTATTTGCTCATTATGCTGTACACTAGACTCTCGTTGCCATGATGCCTGCAAACCGGAAACAACACGCCTAACAGGACAAATCAAAAAAGTAGCATACAGCTTTCTACCTCGATCTCTCGCTTTCCATGTATCTGGTGTTATCGGCCGTTATTTTCTTATTTTTTCTGCACTTCTTTTTTGTGCAGGTATTATTTTATATGCTCTTTACCAGAATATTGTAAAGTTTCCGCATATTTCATCCTACCAGCTTTCGATTATTTTCTGGAAAACATTTTTTCTTCTCAGTGCACCTTTAACTGTGATTGCATGGTTTTTAGTCCTCAGCCAACGTAGTTATCGTGCAGCAGAAAATGAAAACAGGTTTCAGACCCAGCTTCTTATGAAAGAAATACTGGCGCATAAACGCACAGACCAAGAACTGAAAAAAGCTAAAGAACGTGCAGAAGCAGCTAATCTCTCAAAAAGTCGTTTTATGGTAGGTGTTAGTCACGAAATTCGTACACCTCTTAATTCTATTATGGGATATGCTTACCTTTTAGAAAATAAAATGCTTGCTCCAGAAAAGCAGAATGAAGGCTTAAAAGTTATTCAACGAAGTGCAGAACACTTAAGCGGCCTGATTGAAGGTTTATTTGATATTTCTAAAATAGAAGCTGGTCGTCTCGATATTCTACACGACAAAATAAATTTTCAAGAATTTTTAAAACATCTAACCGGAATGCTACGGTTCCAGGTAAATAATAAAAAACTTGTTTTTATTGAAGACATACCAGAAAATCTTCCAGAATATGTTATGACAGACCAAAGGAGACTACGACAAATTCTCATTAATCTTCTGTCAAACGCCATAAAATTTACCCCTAGTGGATCCGTATCATTTTCTGTTCGATGGAACATGGAAATTGCAACTTTTGAAATTAGGGATACAGGAATAGGAATACCAGATTCCGATATAGAACGGATTCAAGAACCTTTTCAAAGAAGTTCACACCCAGACTCCCACCGAATTCAAGGAACCGGTCTAGGTCTGACAATAACACGCCTTCTTGTTCAGATATTGGGGGGTGAATTCACCATCAAAAGTACAGTCGGACAAGGCACAACCTGTCGTGTACGTCTTATGCTTTCACAAACAGAATCAAAAGAAAATCCGCCGTCTACATGCAATATTCTTGTACATGAAGGAAGCAGGCGCCCAACTGTATTTGTAGTTGATGATGACAGTGTCCATCGCGGAATGATAAATGATATTCTAGAACCTTTTGGCTTCCTTATATATTCTGCAGGAAGTGGCCAGGAATGCCTTGAAATTGCACAACATATGCAGATCGATATTTTTCTTATAGATATCAATATGCCGGGTATGAACGGATGGGAACTGGCACGTCATCTACGTAAAAGCATAAATCATAATTCCACTATACTTGTAATTTCCGCTGCTGAACAAACCTCTTTAGGAAATAACCGTGAAGGATTATGTAATAGCATTCTATCCAAACCTGTTTCCATACCAGACCTTCTGCTTCTAATAGGTCAAACACTTAACAATCTAACGCTTACTCAAAATTCTTATAAAAAATCACATGTTTTACATAAAACTTTACATGAAAAAGATCTTTCTGAATTACGTCGTTTATCTAGGATTGGACATGTTGCTGGTATAGTGCGCCTGCTTGATAAAATAGATGACTCTGATTCAGAAGATATACAACTTATCCGTGATATGGCGAACCAATCTCAAATACACAAACTACAAAATTTTCTGGATAGTTATGAGGAAAGATCATGAATGGTATCGTTCTTGTCGTAGATGACAGCCCTGAAAACCTTTCTCTTGTAATGAATATATTAGAAAATGGCCGATTTACTACATTACTTTCTCAATCAGCCGAACATGCTCTTTCCATACTTTTAGAAGTAGATGTTGATTTGGTTCTTCTAGATGCACTTATGCCAGAAATAGATGGCTTTCAAATGTGCACAGAAATGAAGAAAATGCCCAAATATCATGATATCCCAGTTATATTTATGACTGGACTTTCTGAACAAAAAGATATTGTGCAAGCTTTTAACGTGGGCAGCGTTGATTATATCATCAAACCTATACAACCGGCCGAACTTCTAGCTCGTGTTCAAACACACCTTAAGAATGCTCGCACCACACGCGCTGTATATAGAGCAATTGATTTTTCAGGACGTCATTTTCTTGCCATGGATGAACATGGAAAAATTCTGTGGTTTACACCACAAGTTCCCTGCATGCTTGATTACACACTTGCTGTTGGAAGTTCATCTCTTCCAGAAGATATTGTACGCTGGTATCAGCGTTGTGTAACAGAACCCATAACAGTTGAACCATATTACAAATACACGAATAAAAATCAGAATTTCAATGTGAATTTGGCCTATATGGGACAACCTGATGCTGGAGAATTTCTTCTTCGTCTGACCATTGAAAAAGACGATGATAAAATTATTTCCTTACAAAAACGCCTTAATCTCACAGCACGGGAAGCAGAGGTTTTATTCTGGATTGCAAAAGGCAAAACCAATCGTGATATTGCTGAAATACTTTCCATCAGCCATAGAACGGTTAATAAACACCTTGAGCAATCTTACATAAAAATAGGTGTTGAAAACCGTGCCGCTGCAACTGCACGCGTTCTCCAGGCCTTGTTTATTTAAAATAAAAAAACCATCAATCATTTAAGATTGATGGTTTTTGCAAAAATTACTTTGGCATTGGCCCCAGTTTTACGCCATCTGGATAATATTTCCAACCATCTCGAATTCTCACTTTATTATCCCAAGGAAGCTTATATTCTCCAGCGGCAAGATCTTTTACCCATGTAAGGTAGTTTTCTTTTTCGCCACCAGGTTTTCCAACATAAGCGCGACATCCAAGATTAAATATATTGTTTTCCAAAGCCCAGTTTTCACGTGCTTTATCAACCAAACGAGGGAACAATTCCGCTGTAACAATTTCCCATGGATTACGATGGCCCTGTTGGATCACATTTCCATCATAATTGCAGATTGTTCCTTCACCAAAATAGTAAAATACATTGTCATAACCAGCTAGATTAACAGACATTGTATACATTAGATTCTGCCAGGCATTTGTCTTGTTCGTCCAAATCCACTGGTCATTAACCTGTGTTGAATATCCAGAAATCCGTATATAAACATTAGCCCCTTTATAGGCCGCCTCACGCGCCAGTTCTGGGAACATACCATCATGGCAAATACACACAGCCAGACGTGATCCTTTGGGCCCCTCACAAACTGGCATACCCAAATTACCCGGAGACCAAGGCTCAATTGGCACCCAAGGCTGTAATTTCCGATAGTGCAAGGCAATTTCGCCATCTGCATTAATAATAATAGCTGTGTTAAAAGGAGGTAATGAGGGGTCTTCGTTCTTCTCCATTAGAGAAAACACACCCCAAACTGCATTCCTGCGGCAAGCCTCCTTAAAACGCGAAATCTCCTCACTTTCGAGAGTCAATAGCATCTCGTCATAAGTCCAGATTGCTGTATTCAGACCTTGCGTTGAATATTCCGGAAAAACAATAAGATCGAGATCCGGATATCCGGCTTTGGTAGAATCAACCGCACGACAGATTTGGTCAACCTGTGTCTGAATATCTTCAGGCCCTTTAATGACCGGGACGGGGTACTGAATCAATGCAACAAGAAGGGCTTCTTCCCACGCACTTACACTGCCGGTGCTTCCCATGAATCTCTCCCATATCTCATGTCGAGAACCTATTTCTGGTTCGTTAATATGTGGTTTAGAAATATATATTTCTTAAACCCGCTATATGATCGTCCGACATAATATGGTGAGAGGCCCATACGTTGTTTGACGTACGAAAAATGACATTTATTCTTTACAGATAATAAGAATATAACTTTTACGCAAAATCCCGATCCACCCCACACATTATACTATGTGAATTTGTTTTTTGTTGTCTAAAAAATGAGTTTTTGTTTATTATATATGTTTCAATATATAGAAGAATATCCAAACAACTCTTTATTTCCTTGAAATAAGTCATTTCACGCATGCGCACATTTAGATTCGATATCGTAATGTTATGACTGCCACCCAACAATGAACCTCGGATACAGGAGGGAACATATGATTCCGGTCAGTCCAAGATTTTCGGGAAAACTCACAACACATCTTTCTCGCTATAGTCGCATCCTTTCTACCTGCTTCATTTTGGGAACAATAACTTCACAATATGCGCGCGCAGCCGTGACAGTGAATTTTGGAAAAGATCAGTTTTTTACAATTGGTGTTGGGGTTAAAGCCCAATACCTTTCAAAAGATCCAGCGGCAACGCCTAGTAACTCAAGTGCTGCCAGCGCAAGTAATTTGCGTATTTATATGGGAGCACAGTTTCATAAATACGTTAAGACCACATTGAATCTTGAACGTTTGCGTGATGGAAACTGGAATGTCCTTGATGGCATTTTGCAAATTGAACCATGGAAAGCTTTTAATGTTTGGGGCGGCCGCATGCTGACCCCAAGTGATCGCTCCAACCTTGATGGTCCATATTTCCTGAGTACATATGCGTTCCCCATTGTAGCTCAATACCCTGGGGCGTGGTCTGGACGTGATGATGGGCTTGCTGTCTGGGGGAGACTACTGAAAGATCATTTCCGCTATGTGGCTGGCGTCTATCGTGGCCATAACTGGCAGAGGGGGGCTTCCAATACAGGGGAGCATCCTTTGTTTGCTGGCCGCTTGGAATACAATTTTCTCGATCCCGAACCCTCACCTGCCTATTATACGGCCAGCACTTATTATGGAAAAGCAGATATTCTGGCAATTGGTCTTGCAGGCCAGTACGAAACAGATGGCGTAGGCACAGCACAACAAAAGGGTGATTACAAAGCCTGGAATATTGATGGTCTTTTTGAAAAACGAATTGGACCCGGAGCACGCTATGGCGTTTATACTTTGGAAGGTGCTTACTACCAGTATTACACCGATGGCGTAAAAGATATTGCAGCCGGCTATCATCAACGTTCAGCAGATTATGGAAATGTTGGTGGCATTAACAACGGTACAGCCTTTTTGGCGAGCACGGCATATCTGATCCCTTACACACTAGGATGGGGGCGACTTCAGCCTTTAGTACGTTACCAGCAGTTTCGTTACAAAAAAGACCTCTATGGCCCTGGCCACCCTAAAACCACCCAGTTTGACGCTGGTGCAAACTATGTATTGGACGGCCATAACCTGCGGTTTACCTTTGATTATGTAAGGTACAAACCAACGGGTACAAAAGCTTCCAATGCCTTCTTGCTGGGTATGCAATTTCAGTACTGATGAATGCACACAATAAACCCAACTATGTAATAGACGGCTCAGAAACGGCCGCTGGGAGACAGACGATGCTAACCTTAAAGCAACGCATGGTAGGTGCTGTTGCCATTCTAGCCTGCAGCGTGGTTGGAAACACTGCATGGGCAGAAAAAACACCACTGGAGAACCTTGATTGCCGACATCTTTTTGTAGAAGACGTGGAAATTTCTGACAAAATCGAAACTCTACAGCGGAAAGAATCTTCTGATATAGAGGCTGGAAAAGCAGAAGAAGATAAAGGCTTTTTTGTAAAACTTGACCCAATACCAGGCATAGGTGTGACGAAAGCTATGATCCTTACCCCAGCAGGAAAGCCTCTACGAGAAGATTCCACGGAGATGGGGTTAGATGCTTTACAAACACGCCTCTCGTCCATCCGCAGCGTAGAGCAGCGCAAGGTATGCCCAGAAGCAGGAACTTCTTTTCAAAAACGCACCACAATCCTTGATGATCAAGTGCGAGGAACTGAGTAAATAAAAATACACTATGACACATTTGCCGTGTCATCTCAGTTCTGCGATCTAAACGATAAAATATGCAAAAAAACGATACAAAAATCAGTTTCTAAGCAGGCTGTATCATCAGAAACAGCCTGCTTAAATTTGTACAATATGGCTAAAATGCATTTAAATATTCAAAGTTGAATCCGTTACAGGCAACCTAATTTCCAATAGTCCTAGATACCAATCATACATGAGGATTCTCTGGTTAGCGTGCTTCAATTGCGCAAATTTTTATGAATATTTATGTTTCAATTGCACTAACATCATTAAATGTTGTAAGTTTCTGCTGTAATTAGTTAACAACTCATCAGGCAGAGATTTATCCTTGCGCAATTTATCTGTTAAGAAAATGGCAACGCGCGTGTATTTCCAAGCCAAAGATAGTCAAAAATTCTCTATGTGGTGGTATAAAGCATGACTGAGCAGACAACAGTAACAAACACTCAAGCCAATCAGTCCAAACCAGCACAAACGCCCCCATATCCCACAGCGGCAGCACTGCCCACGCAGCAAGCCCCCAAAAATATTCGGTTTGATTTTAACGAAGGGTGCCGGGTTCACCTACCCTTACTGGAAGAAACTGAAGGGACCTGGCGTATTGAGCTCACAGATTTGGATACCGGAAATATCTTGTTTGCTCAGGCAGGGCTGAGCCAAGCACTCGTGCGCTCATCCAAACGCTGGTACGTGCGCTTTGGCATTACAGTCTGGCAGGATCATACAGCAGAAGACGGAAAAGTTACCAGTACACAGGTTTTTTCCCACGCTTATGATTCAAAAGATAAGCAGATTCTCATTATATTCCCTGTCGGAACATTAGGGGATACCTTAGCATGGGTGCCCTATGCGGCACGTTTTGCAGAAGTGCGACAAGCACAGGTAACATGTGCCATGTCTGAACTTCTGATTCCATTATTTCAGAACGCCTACCCACACATCAATTTTGTCACTCATGATGATGTGCGAACAAACAAACTCACCGAACAAGCTTACGCAACCTATTACCTTGGCCTCTTTTTTGATGATGCCGCTTGTGACTGGCAACCTTCCGACTTCCGCTTGGTAGGATTGCATAAGACAGCAGCATATATTTTAGGTGTCAGCACAAAGGAAGAACCTGCAAAAATCAGTTTTCCAGACGAAGGACGCCCTATTGAGGAGCCTTATGTCTGCATTGCGGCCCAGGCATCGTCCCAGTGCAAATACTGGAACAATCCAACAGGCTGGGATGAAGTCATTAAATGGCTGAAAGCCCAAGGATACCGAGTAATCTGTATCGACCAGAAAACTGTGCATGGCACTGGTATTGTCTGGAATCACATTCCATATGGCGCAGAAGACCAAACAGGCAGCCGCCCTCTGACAGAACGGGCACGCTGGTTAAAGCATGCTGCGTTTTTCATCGGGCTTGGCTCTGGCCTGTCCTGGCTGGCATGGTCTACCGGAACCCCTGTGGTGATGATTGCAGGCTTTAGCCACCCGACAACCGAATTTGAAACACCTTTCCGTATCATCAACTGGCATACCTGTAACTCCTGCTGGAATGATCCGAAAGAACGGTTTGACCACCATGATTTTCTGTGGTGCCCACGGCATGCCAATACACCGCGCCAGTTTGAATGCACGCGCCTTATTACGGCCCAGCAAGTCATTGCAACAATAAAACCTCTTGTTCATAAAAGATAACGAATATGCCGGATATTTCTCAAAACACCACAATCGGTGGTGACAGTAGCAGCACCGAACAAAATGGCGGAACCGTTATAAATAACGTTGGGCTTTTTGTGAGCTCAGGCGGCACAGCCAGCGGTGTAACTGCTGAGGCTGGGGGATACATACATGTTTATGATAACGGGTCTGCCATCAGTTCATTAATATCTGGCGGTACACTTGAAACTGTTGGAGAGATTTCATTTACATCAGCAACCGCAGGCGGGAATATCCTCGTTTCCTCCGGAGGCATAAGTGATAATGATATTATTGGTGTAAATGGGCAGGAAACTGTTTGGGGAACAGCCAATAATCTTACCCTTTCAGGAAGTGGTGCTCACGCTTATCTAAGTTCAGGCGGAAGCGGTACAAATTGGACCAATGAAGATGGTGGCTGGGTCGGCATATATGATGGTGCCACATTAACTGGCATTGAAGTCACCGATTCAGGTACTTTCGTTGATGTTCTGGGCGGGCAAGTCACCAGCGCTACAGCCACAAATGGCGGGATTCTCCAGATTGAAAGCGGTGTAACAGTTTCTGTTACCAGCGCCATATCTGGCGGAAGTATTCAAGTTTCTGGTGGTGGCACAGCGCAACAAAGCTTTATTGGCTCAAACGGCAATATGGATGTTTACAGTGGTGGCACCAGCATATCTGCCACCCTGAAAGAACCTGATGCCACACTTAATCTTTCCGGTGGCAACGCATCAGACACACTTCTTTCTGCTGGTGCTGTAAATGTTTATACAAGTGGTGCACTCACCAATACAACTGTTCAAAGTGGCATTATCAATCTATCTGGCGGCAGTGCTACTATTGTAAACGCCACTCATGGTAGTGGTGGCATCATTGTTAATGAGGGTGGCCGTTTAACCTCTGCAATGTTAGCAAGCGGAGGATATGTGCATATCTCTGCTGGCGGCACTGCAACTTCTGATATCGTTTCAAGCAGCGGCACAGAGTATGTAGACAACGGCGGCAGCAGTATTTCTGCCCAAATTTTAACTTCAAACGCCAATATCATTGTATCAAGCGGTGGTTTTGCCACCGATGCTAAAATTATCAGTGGTTATGCAACAGTTTATGATAATGGGACAATGGTTAATGGCTCCATACAAAGTGGAATCATAACCGTTTCTGGTGGACGTGTTGCCAATATAAATGCTGATAATGGCGGCGGTTTTGATGTTTCTGGCGGCAATGTTTCTGCCCTGCATATCAACACAGGCAGCTTCATTAATCTTTATAATGGTGGTTCTGCTACGGACATTACGGGAAGCGGAAGCAATCTTTCCGATGGTAATGGTGGTGTAAATGTTTTTGGTGGCACACTTACAGGCGCATCTTTTCAGGATGGAAGCACTTTAAGCGCCACTGGTGGCACAATTCAAAACGTTACGTTTAATAGCAATGGTTATGGTTTTGCTTCTAATGCAACTTTAACAAGCACGACAATTAACGCAAATGGCAATTTAGTTGTTTATGATGGCGCCACAACAAACAACACTGTTGTAAGCGGCACAAACGCCTTTGAAGCTGTTTCTGCGGGTGGAAGCTCTATTAACGCCATTATAAGTGATAGTGGCAATGAATATGCCAATGCTGGTGCAACAATTATCAATCCGACTGCTGAAAGTGGCGGAGCAATTACCATTCACAGCCAAGGTGTTTTAAGTAACGCGACCATTCAGAACGGCGCATCATTAAGCATTGAAAGCGGCGGGCAGCTAAGCGGCAGCGTAACTTTGCAAAATGGTGGCACAGCAGCCATTTATTCCGATGCTGGCGGCACCATTGTTATGGATGGTGATACTACAAATACCGGTCTGGTTATTTCCGGACTGACAGAAGGCGGCATTGTCAGCACTGTTATTTCTGGTTTTAACGGCACATCTGGTGGAGATTCAGATGGCATTGTGCTGGACGGAATAAAAGAGGGAGATGTCCAAGACGTATCCTATGATGCCAATGATACTAATAAAGTATGGATTAACCTGAAAAATGGCCACTCCATAGGTTTAACTATTGATGGTGTATCGAAGTACGGTAATGCCCTGGTTGTTGGGGATGATGGCAACCTGATTTACGAGGTCTGCTTCTTGCGCGGAAGTATGATCCGCACGCCTGATGGAGATGTTGCTGTCGAAAACCTTGTTACTGGTGATGACGTTATTACCTATGACTGGCACACCAAACAGGAAATCACACGGCCAGTTGTATGGATAGGCAAAGCTCAATGCAGCGTTCGCCCAGATCTACCAGATGACGAAGCCGGATATCCTGTACGGGTGTGTAAAAATGCCATTGCAGATGGCGTGCTTTACAAGGATATGCTGATTACCGCTGAGCACTGCCTGTTTTTTGATAGCAAATTTGTACCCGTGCGTATGCTGGTGAACGGGATTTCGATTTTTTACGATAAATCCATCACTTCCTATGATTACTATCATGTAGAAACAGATCAGCATTCCGTTATTACCGCCGATGGCATGCTCACCGAAAGCTACCTGGATACAGGCAACCGCCGTGCTTTCCATCAGGAAGGTGCCGTTATTCGGCTACGTAATGCTCGCAACAATTGGGAAGATGATGCCGGAGCGCCATTGTGCGTAGATCGTGCTTTTGTTGAACCCCTGTTCCACAAGCTGGCAGCACGAAATAGCTGTTCTACCAGCAAAGCAATATCTGCTGCACTCATACATGATCCTGACCTGCGCCTCATCACAGAAAGCGGGGCCACACTTCGCCCTCTACGGCAGGATGGACAGCACTATAGCTTCATGCTGCCAACCAACACCAAATATGTGCGCATTATTTCCCGCGCCAACCGTCCAACAGACGTCATCGGACCATTTGTAGATGACCGTCGCCTGATGGGTGTTGCTGTGGGAGATATACGGCTTCTTTCTGCCAAACAGCAGTATCAAATCACGCCTCACCTTCAGGCCGAAAAACCAGACGGTTGGCATAATACGGAGTGGACTGATTGCGCATGGACCAATGGTAACGCTTTGCTGCCTTTGGAAGAGCATCTCTCCTGCACTAACATAGGCATTCTATCCATAACTCTTCGCGCAGCAGGGCCTTTTCTGGTCAATCATCAGAACAAGGCTGATGCCAAACAGTCTGCCTGATAAACTGAAGTCATCATTATCTTTCATGCAGGCTCTACTCTAATATGTAGAGCCTGTTTTTTATTACTTCATAACCATCGTGTGCACATTCATCCTGCTCAAAAAATCTGAGGCAGCATGCAAAAGCAAAATCTCCAATAAACAACAGCGCCTCTTATCTCTGCGCGGCCCCTTCATCATAACTGTATTATTTTGGCATCACTCTCCATCCATATTTATGCATATACAGATTTATGTACCAATATATATAGACAAACTGACATCAGGCCCGGCAAAAGAGGCTCACCCCTTATTCTTTACTTTAAACCCGGACCTGCCAGATCTATGCACGATCGTTTCCATACTTTTTGCGCCGCCGGAACGTTTGGCGCCCTTTTGCTGACTACCTCAGCACTGGCTGCAACGCCTGTTTCTACAAAGCCGCATACGGGCACTAAACCAGCCGCTATCAAAACATCTGCCCCTAAGAAACAAGCTACCGCAGCCCCTATTGCAGGGATACTCGATGGCTCCAATGGTGAAACTGTGAATGTTCACGGCCACCATGCAGCCGATGGCACGGCTGCCAAATATATGAACAAAATTGTTTACCTGGGCCCATTGGGTAACCGAGATACTCTGGATACACCCTATTCCGTCATGGGGGTTCCGCACGATGTTGTGGTGAACCAGCAGATCCGCAACCTCAATGATATGGCGCAATATCTCCCTTCCGTGCAGCTGGAAGTGCGTGGTGACCCAAACACATCTCGCCCACAGTCCCGCGGGTTTGAAGCTGATGTGATCTCCAACTCTCGCCTTGATGGCCTGAACGTTGTTGCCACCACGCCTTATGCGGCAGAATGGGTAGACAACCTGCAGGTTCTGAACGGCTTGGCAGGCGCAATGTATGGGCCAGAAAACCCGGCTGGTGTTTTTGAATATACCCTCAAACGCCCGACAGATAGACGTACTGAGCGCCTTTCCGTTGGTGTCGACTCCATCGGCACACCAACCGTTAATGGCGATATTTCTGGACGTATAGGTCGTAATGGCTGGTTTGGTTACCGCCTGAACATGTTGCACGCCAACGGCACAGCATATACGCAAGGCAGTATGGTCCGCCGCGAAATGGTTAGCGGTGATTTTGATATCCACCTTGATGACAAGACGGTTATTGAAATTGATGCCAGCCACTATACTTTTGACCAGCGCGGCACTGCACCCGGCTTTGGCATTCTGGCAACAGGCGTAGGTGGAGATAAACTGCCTGAAGCACCGGATCTGAGCAAGCGGCTCGCTCCTGAATGGAGCGGCTACAATATGGAAACCAATACATTTCTTGCCAAAATCAAGCACCAGATCAACAAAGATTGGAGCTTCACACTTGGCGGCCTGTATCAGGATGCCGCCAGACAATCCTTTGGCGTAGCTGATACGTTGTGCGATGGCAGCAAAACCTGTGGCGGCCTAACTGGCAGCGATGGCTGGTTTAGTTCCAAAGCAACAGCCACAACCACGGCAAATGATTTCCGTGTAGGTAGTAACATGGCCTATTTTAACGGGCGTGTTCACACCGGCCCCTTGCAGCATGATCTGGTAATTGGCACCAACGGCTACATGATGGGCAATTATAACCCCACAGGGGCTGTAACAAGCGCACAGAACTTGGGGGTATATAACCTTTCCGGTGCCTCCCCTTCCAGCGGCACACAGCCTTATTATCACGGGCGTTATAAATCCAGCAGTGTCACCAGCCAGTCTTTTATTGTGGGTGACACCATGCGCATCAACAAGCATTGGTCTGTTATGGGCACCCTTGCCTGGAGCTGGATCAATCAAGAAAGTGCGCTTAACTCCAAAAGCCCACTCAGAAAAACCTTTGATACATCAGCCGCTTTCAGCCCAACGGCTAGCGTGATGTACAAACCAACAGATAACCAGACCATCTATTTCACCTATGGTCGCTCTGTTGAAGCTGGGCCTGTGACCCCTAACAGCGCAAGCTACACCAATACAAACATGGCGCTGCCCATCGCACATTCTGAAGAATATGAAGTGGGCTATAAACTGCGTTACAAAACAATGCAGTTTAACGTTGCCGGTTTCCGTATGACATCACCTTACGCAATGTATGTGGCCGCAAAGAACCCGGATGCAGGCTGCGCAGCCATGACCAATTGCCAGACCTATCAATATGGCGGCACGCAGCGCAACTACGGTGTGGAGGCCCAGATTTCTGGCGAGGTGCTGCCTAACCTTTCCGTACTTGCTGGCATGACCTGGCTGGATGCAGAACTGGTGCATGCAGCATCTTCTTCCCTCAACAATAAGGAAATTGTTGGCGCGGCACCTTTGCAGGCCAACATGCTGCTGGATTATCGCCTGCCTGCTTCCATGGGGTCTTTTGCATCTGGCTGGGCTTTTAATGCCAATGTGCATTACATGGGCAACCGTGCAGCTAACGTTACCAACACACTCCATACCGGGTCCTACACCACGCTGGATCTGGGCACGCGCTATGCCTTCCATGTGGCACAGTTTCCGTGGGTTGTGCGTTTTGGGGTGAGCAACGCTACGAATGAGCGCTACTGGGCCTCTGTTTACACAGGCGCACCAAGTGGCACATCTGGCGCTGCATCCAGCCTGTATGCTGGTTTGCCACGTGTTTATCACTTCACTTTCTCTGCGGAGTTCTGATACTCTTTTCCGCATAATCAAACGCACGGAAAATAGAGCCAACATGCGCGTTACCAATAGGTTGATAACTCCACTGGTTCTATTTTTCGTATGCACAAGTTTTTTCATATTCAGAAATATAGAAGGCTTTGGCAGCCTGCCTTTCAGTGATGAATCCGGGCACTTTTTAGGTGTTCTCGCCATGCAGCATGGTGATCGGCTTTATCGGGACTATATTGATGCGCATGGGCCTCTTGTTTTCATGCTCTCATGGATACTTGGCCCTATTGCAGGTGCTTCACACCTCTGGGTTTTTCGGTTTGTTTCTACCCTTATGGCCAGCCTTGCCGGGCTGGCCATTTTTTATACATCTCTTTTTACTTTTAATTGGCAACGTTATCTGGCCATTGCCATGTGGCTGGGAAGTATTGCGTCTGTTTGGACTGTACAAGGCCTTAATCTAGATAGTTATTGGCCCATCGGCGGTGCATTAACGGTTATCAGCTTGGCCACTTTTGTAATGCCAATGTGCCTTAATAAACCTGTATCTATGCCTCAGGCGTTTTGTGGAGGTTTTGCTACAGCGCTTTTACCTTTCGCGGCCTATGCGTTTGGTCCACTCGCCGTTTTCTTTTACGCCATTCCTTGCCTGATTTGGTTGTTTCGTCGCGCAACTTATAGAGGAACCATAAAAGAGATTACGCTGGGGTGCTTCTGTGCCTGTTTAGTTATGACATTATGGCTGGCTCTCTATGGTGATATTGGTGGCATGATTGCGTTCCATATCATTGCCAACCAAAAATGGTATGCGCATTATATTCCCTTTGGCGTAGATGCCTTTCTGCACGGCATGGCGCTTTCCTTTGCGCCCGATCGCATTATAGAAACACTGGCTGTTATCGCCTTAGGGTTGGGTAGTTTTCTTCTTGTTTGGAAAAGCACCTTTAAGCTCTCTGCCCTGCTGGCTATTTGCGGCCTAATGACACTTCAGATACGGGGCATGAATAGCTTTCAAAACGGGGCTTTTCTTATGGCTGCTTTTGCGCTGGCAAGCTTGATGGCTACAACCTGTTTGAAAAATTTCCCAAATATTTTAGCGCTCTTAGCATTCGGTAGCGTTGGGGGAGTATTTCTGTTCTCCCAACATGCCCTCTCCTCCCCTTGGGGGCAGACACTGGCGCAAAGACGTGCCGCAGGATGGCATCTGACACAGGATGACACTGTCGATTTTGCCAGAACCATACGCACCTATACACAACCGAATGAACGGATCTTGGCTGTTCCGTATAGCCCTGATGTGTATCTTCTGGCCCACCGTTTACCCATTAAAAAATATCATGCTTATCTTCCATGGGAAGCCGATTACGCAGCCCACCCGTGGCATGGGTATGATCGAGATTTATGCGTTGATTTACCCAAAGATAAACCTCCAGCCATTTATTTTGATAGCTGGGTTATCTGGGGTGTGCATGACCCAAAAAAGTTCATGTCCTGCGTGGTGGATATTCTGCACACAGATTATACGCAAATGCCTGCGGGATCTTCCGTCTATAT
The DNA here is from genome assembly GCF_009914215.2 of Acetobacter pasteurianus. NCBI lineage: Bacteria > Pseudomonadati > Pseudomonadota > Alphaproteobacteria > Acetobacterales > Acetobacteraceae > Acetobacter > Acetobacter pasteurianus. The sequence continues at coordinate 1,062,958 of NZ_CP039846.2, forward strand.
CAGGAATGACCGTCTGCCCCACTCACCATCCTGACGCATAAATAGTATCAGATTAAATTTTATGCATGTGCTTTATTTAACTTTATAAATTCAAAAATAAAAATACTAAAAAACGTTATTATACAGCCCGTTGGCCTGGAAATAATGATTTAATTTTAGGCAGCCTTCAGTTTATCCTTGCATTCCTTTTGTTTTGCGCACATTGATAGCGCAAGCGGATGCTTTTATCTGAGTCATCGGCGCATGTTGCGTCAGTTTTTCTCCTTAAAAGTTATGATTTCGTGTGTATTTTGTACACGACCGCTGTTGTAAAAAAGGAGCCTTGTTATGGCAACAGGCACCGTAAAATGGTTTAACCCTACAAAGGGTTTTGGTTTCATTCAGCCGGACAATGGGGGACAGGACGCGTTCGTTCATATCTCTGAGCTTGAGCGCGCCGGTATGCATACCCTTACCGAAGGTCAGCAGGTCTCTTACGAGCTCGAAGCTGGCCGTAACGGCAAGACATCTGCAGTAAGCATTAAAGCAATCTAATCGCTTTAAGCTGCATATGATGCTGTAAAAAGCCGCCCTTTGGGGCGGCTTTTTATTTGCCGTTTTTTCAAATATCCCCTTACCCTTTTTCTTTCCAGCCACCGCCCAGTGAACGATAAAGCGTGACCAGATTTTGATATCTGGATACATCTACCGAAATTTGGTTTTGCTGTGCCTGCAAATAGGCGCGCTGTGATTCCAATGTTGTTAAATAGGAATCTATCCCTGCTTCATAACGCATCTTTGCAAGACGATAAGCATCTCCAGAAGCGTTTACCAAAGCATCCACTTCTTTCTGCTCATCCAGATACGCCTTTCTGCCCGCCAGTGCATCTGCAACTTCCCGGAATGCTGTCTGCACTGTTTTTTCGTAAGTCGTAATTTTGCTATCCCGGCGCGCCTTGGAGGCTTTCAGGTTTCCTGAATTTTGCCCCCATGTCCACAAAGGAATCTGAATGTTCGGGTTAACACCCCATGTAGTGGCCGCAGATGTAAACAGCTTATGAAACTGCAAGCTGGAAATACCATCACTGGCCGTAAGGGTAATACGCGGGAAAAACGCGGCACGCGCGGCACCAATATCTGCCTGCGCAGACAACAGATCATGTTCAGCCTGCACAATATCTGGCCGACGATTAAGCAGATCCGATGGCAAGCCTGCAGGTACATCCGCCAGAACAGTTTGCTGGCCCAAATTAGCAGGAGGCGGCAAGTTTGCGGGAATAGGTGCGCCTATCAGCAGGCTGATAAGGTTTTCATCCTGCTCCACTCTTCTTTGAGAATCAGCCAGCAAACCAGCACTTTGTGCAACCTGCGTTTCTGCCTGCCGAACAGTTAGCAGATCTGCTTCTCCGTGGTTATATTTATCTTGGATTAGCTGCAAAGTGCTTTGCTGGCTGCTCAACGTATTCTGTGCAAGCACCACAGCCTGTCTATCACCCAGCCACGCAATATAGGCGTTGGCAACCTGCGCAATAATGCTGATGGTCACCCCCCTAAAGTTTTCCTGCTGGGCCAGTGTTTCTTCTGCGGCTTCTCGGCTAAGGGAACGGATACGGCCAAAAATATCAATTTCGTAAGCCGAAAATCCAATCCCCCCCTGATAGAAACGGAACGGATTACGCGCCATGCCCGTACCTGTTTGAGCGCTATCCAAACCCGGGGCAAAGCTTAACCCCGCAGCATCGGATGGGGCCTGGTACATTGGCCCACCTGTCGCCCCAATACTGGGGAACAAACCCGCATGCTGAATATCATACCGCCCCTGGGCTTCTACAATGCTGGCCGCAGCTTGCCGGATATCTCTATTTTCACGCAGGGCAATGGTAATCAGCTGCTGCAAACGCGGATCTATAAAGAAGTCTCTCCAGCCAATATCGGATGCTGCCTTTTGCAGCATGACATTATCTGTGTGCTGATAATCTGCCCATGTTTGGGCAAGTGGTGGTTGTGGCCGCTTGTATTTGGGTATCATGGTGCAGCCACCCAAAAGCCCGACAGATACTGCGAAACATGCAACCTGACGATACAAGCGCGACTGACGTGATGCGGAAAAATGCGTCATTATTTTACTCGTGTCCGTCAGAATTCATAATCTGGGCATGCGGGTCTGTGCGTTCGCTTATGCGCTTCACCTTGAAAAGGCGAAGAACAACCACAAAGAACACAGGCACAAAATAGACAGCCAGCAACGTTGCTGATGCCATACCACCCACCACAGCCGTGCCGATGGCAACACGCGCGGCAGACCCAGCACCAGATGCAATAGCGAGCGGAAATACCCCCACCACAAAGGCAATAGATGTCATCAAAATTGGGCGCAGACGTTCACGCGCGGCTGTTAGAACGGACTCTTCCAAGGTTTTGCCTTGTTCAAAACCCATTTTGGCAAATTCAACAATCAGAATGGCGTTCTTAACCGCCAGCCCAACTGTTGTAAGCAGCCCGACCTGGAAATAGACATCGTTCGCCAAGCCACGCATCAACGTTGCAATAATTGCACCAACAACCCCCAGCGGAATAACCAGCAGAACCGCCAGCGGAATAGCCCAACTTTCGTACAACGCTGCCAGACACAGCAGAATAACAATCATGGCCAAAGCATAAAGCGGCCCAGTAGAGGAACCAGACGCATTCTGCTCGAAAGACAGGCCTGTCCATTCATACCCAATACCAGCAGGTAGTTTTTTCAGAATATTGGTAATTGTCGCCAATGCCTGCCCGGAACTATAGCCCTCCGCCGGTTGCCCCAGAATTTCAAAGGCGTTGAAGCTGTTATAGTTTTCAACCTTCTGCGGGCCAGAAATCCAGTGGGCGCTCACAAAGGTATTCAGCGGCACCAATGTGTTCGTAAAGTTCCGAATATACCATTTATCCAGATCCTGCGGCTGCATGCGGGAACTGGCAACACCCTGAATATATACCTGCTTCACACGGTCATTACGCGTAAACTGGTTAACGTAAATAGACCCCAGCGCCCCTTCAATAGTGGTATTGATATCATCAATTGTGACACCAAGGGCGTTTGCTTTTTCCCGGTCAATATCCAGATGGTACTGCCCAGCATCTTCCATACCGTTCGGGCGCACAGCCAGCAGGCTTGGGTCTTGTGCCGCCATACCTAGCACCATGTTGCGGGCTTCCAGAAGTTTTTCATGCCCCAGATGCGCACGGTCTTCCAGCTCAAGGTCAAAACCCGTTGCGTTACCCAGTTCCAGAACGGCTGGCGGGTTAAAGGCCAGAATCTGTGCTTTTGGGCTCCCCCAGAAATGCATCATAATCCGCATGGCAATGGCAGCAGAAGATTGTGACGCTTTGGGGCGGACAGACCAATCCTTCAAACGGATAAAGAATGCGCCAGAGTTCTGGCCCTGCCCTGCAAAGTTAAATCCATTTACAGAATAAACGGATTCAACAGAATCAGCTTCTGTCTTGAGAATATAGTCTGCAACAGCGTGGTTAATCTCGGCTGTCTTTTCCATCGGAGCATTGGGCGGCATGGTGATCTGCCCAAAAATCAGCCCCTGATCTTCATCTGGCAAAAAGCCACCCGGAACCCGCAGGAACAAAACAACCACAACGGCTGTAATAAGAACAAAAGCCCCCATTGCCAGCACAAAATGCCGCAGAAGATAGTTTACACCGCCAAGATACCCGTTGGTTAACCGTGTAAAGTTGCGATTAAACCACCCAGCCAGACCTTTGGTTTTTTCATGCTGCCCCGGCTTGAGCATTGTAGCGCACAAAGCAGGCGTAAGCACCATAGCCACCAGCACGGAAAGCCACATGGCCGAAACAATGGTGATGGAGAACTGCCGGTAAATAACCCCGACAGACCCAGAAAATGCTGCCATAGGCAAAAACACAGCGGACAGAACCAGTACGATACCCACGAGTGCGCCCGAAATTTCATCCATGGAAACACGGGCAGCCTCACGCGGGGAAAGCTGCTTTTCCGTCATCACACGTTCAACGTTTTCCACCACCACAATGGCATCATCCACCAGCAGGCCAACAGCCAGCACCATAGCCAGCATGGTAAGGGTGTTGATGGAATAGCCCAAAAGATTCAGCAGCCCGAACGTACCCAGCAGCACAACGGGCACGGCAATAGTGGGAATAAGCGTGGCGCGGAAGTTCTGCAAAAATACCAGCATGACCAAAAAGACCAAGCCAATGGCTTCCAGCAGTGTTTCAACCACTTCCCCAATAGAAAGCGTAATAAAGGGTTCAGTATCCAGCGGATAAACGGTTTTCAAACCCGGTGGAAAAAACTGTTCCAGTTCATGCAACTGGGCACGCACTGCGGCTTCGGTTGCAATCTGGTTTGCACCCGGTGCAAGTTTAAGCGCCATGCCGGAAGCTGGCATATTATTATAGTAGGAATTGGTATTGTACGTCTGCGGGCCAAGCTCGACCTTGGCAATGTCCCGAATACGTACCTGAGAACCATCAGGCTGCACTTTCAGCAGAATTCTTTGAAATTCTTCCGGAGAAGTCAGACGCTGCGGGCCAATAATGGTGGCATCCAGCCGAATACCTTTGGTTGCAGGCAAACCACCAAGTTCACCCGATGAAAGCTGGATATTCTGGGTCTGAATAGCTGTTTCAACATCTCTTACAGTCAGGCCGTAATTGAACAGCTTGGCCGGATCCATCCAGATACGCATGGAGTATTCAGAACCAAACAGCGTATGGTCACCTACGCCGGAAACACGGCTCAGCGGATCTGAAATGTTAGATGCCACATAATCAGCAATATCGCCGCCATTCATGCTACCATCGGTGGAAATAAAGGCCACCACCAGCATGAAGTTCTTAACGGCCTTGGTAATGCTCAAACCCTGAGCAGTAACTTCCGTTGGCAGTTTGGGCTGCGCAAGCTGGAGCTTGTTTTGCACCTGCACCTGCGCAATGTCGGGGTCTGTTCCCTGCGCAAAGGTCAGATCAATTTCCATCTGACCAGATGCGTAGGACTGCGCCGAAATATATTCCAGATGGTCCAGCCCGAACATCTGCTGCAAGATCGGGCGCACAACAGTATCGTTCACCGTATCAGCCGAAGCACCCGGATACGTGACACTGATGGCAATTTGCGGCGGCGCAATACTGGGATACTGGGAAATAGGCAGCCGGAAAATGGACAGCCCCCCAACCAGCATAATAATAAGACTGATCACCCACGCAAAAATTGGCCGATCAATAAAGAAGCGTGAAAGGCTCATGCTGGTTACTGGCTCTTTTGAGAATTCTGATCTACGGGGCTGGCGGCATTGGCTGCTGGTTGTGAGGCCTCTTCGTGCGGATCAACCTTGGCGCCGGGCGTTACTTTTTGCAGCCCTTCCACAACAATGCGCTCGCCTTCCTTCAGCCCGGATGTCACAATCCAACTGGCACCAACGGTTTGCCCGGTGGTGATCTGGCGTAGATCAACCGTGTTATCGGGCTTCACCACCCACACCTGCGGGTCACCATGTGTATTACGTGTTACGGCATCCTGCGGCACAACAAGCGCTGTGGGGTCCACACCCTCATCCAACTGGGCATGTACATACATACCAGGCAGCAACAGCTTATCCGGGTTCGGCATGATGGCACGTACAATAACAGTGGCTGTAGCGGTATCCACATTCACTTCAGAAAGCGCCATCTGGCCTGTATGTTCATATACAGAGCCATCTTCCAGCGTAACCGTTACCGGAACCTTGCCATCTTCCTGCCGTTGAATCCGTCCTTCTGCCAGTTCACGCTTAAGGCGTAGCAGCGTGATGGCAGGCAGATTGACGTCAACATATATAGGGTCCAGCCGCGTGATAATGGCCGTATTGTCTGTCTGGTTTGCTGTTACCAACGCACCAACGGTTATCAGCGTACGGCTGATCCGGCCGGAAATGGGCGCATACATTTTTGTATAGCCCAGATTCACCTGTGCGCTTTCTACCTGCCCCTGTGCGTTCAGGATACGCCCTTGGGCTTCCTTTTCCGCTGCCACGGCATCATCGTAATCCTGCTGGCTAATGGCATGAGACTGAACAAGCCCACGATAACGGTTCAGCTTGGCACGTGCTGTAACCTCGGCAGCCTGAGCTTCTGCCAGTTGCCCACGTGCTGTGTCATACACGGCTTTGTAACGTGAAGGATCAATCTGGTACAGCTGCTGGCCAACAACAACATCCGCGCCTTCGCGGAACAGCCGTTTTTCAATAACACCTGTAACCTGTGGGCGAACCTGTGCAATTTCAAAAGCATCCGTACGACCGGGAAGAGTGGTATGCACCGCAACAGACTGCTTTTTCATAACCTGAATCTGCACACTTTGCGGCGGCATTTCAGGGGTAGATGCCTTCTGATCGCATCCTGACAGCCCTATGAGCACACCCACAACAGCAGCATGGGTTAAACTACCGACTTCCCGCTTCATTAGGGAATCCTTTTAAGAAATTTTGAAATAATCGTTGCTCCAACATTTGCAGATACTGTTTTAAAATAACATCTTACTCACCCTGTACCTGCAAAAAACCACATGTTTTACCTGAACAATGCAAACCATTCAAAATACAATTCAAAGCCGCATAAACAAGATCATTTTAGTCCTGTTTCTTGCATAAACCTGCGCCTTGTCAAACACTATATTCATATCTGGCTTGCCTGAAACGCAACAATCCTACCGGGCCCTAGGAACTTCCGGCATAGCAGTCTGCATCTTGTCGTGTCATGATCACTTTTGCGTGATTATATGCCTTTGCATGACAGTACATGCAAGGCTTGAGATGCATTTACATTCTCATTTACGCAGGAATAAAGTGGTTAAAAATAAAATGTGTTATAACGCCTGAATATATCCAAACGTTATAACACAGCAGTACATAACCAATAAAATCTAATCTAGAAACGCTTTAACTGTATAATCTCTAACAGCGTTAAAGGTCTGATTGTGGTTTGCGCGAAAACGCCATGAAAAGGCACGTAATAAGCGCAATAAACCCAACATATATGAAAAATATCGTAAGATTATAGTAGATTACCGCTACAAGTGAAACAACAGCACCCAGCAACGCAATAGCTGGCAGAACCGGGTACAATGGTGCCCGATAGGGACGAGACAAAGCTGGTTCTTTCAGGCGCAAGCGAAACAGGCTGACCATGCTCAGCAGATACATGGTCAGAGCCCCAAAAACAGACATTGTAACCAATGTGGCCGTGAGAGACTGCCCATTGATAGAGATAATGTCATCCGAAAAGATAGCTGCAATTCCGATGCTGCCACCAGCCAACGTGGCCGTATAAGGCGTTTTGAAACGTGGATGCAGTTTACCCAACACAGCAGGCAAGAACCCTGCGCGAGCCAATGCAAAGATCTGCCGACCATACCCCATGATAATGCCATGCAAGGAGGCAACCAGACCAAACAGCCCCAGCCACACCAGCATGTGCAACCATCCGCTATTGCTGCCCACTACAGCCTTCATGGCTTGCGGCAAAGGGTCATTCAGGTTGGCAAGAGTATGCCAATCCCCCACACCGCCAGCAAACAGCATGACACCAAACGCCAATGAAACAAGCGTAAGCACACCCGCAATATATGCGATAGGGATAGAACGGCGCGGATCTTTTGCTTCCTCTGCCGCCATGGCAACGCCTTCAATGGCCAGAAAGAACCAGATTGCAAATGGAACGGCTGCAAAAATACCGCCCATAGCTTCCCAGCCAAAATGCGGCGCAACACCCCAACCGTTCTGAAGGAAATTGTGCCATGAAAATGCGGGTGCCACGACCCCCATAAACACAAGAAGTTCGATAATAGCTGCAATTGTTACAAACAGCTCAAATGTTGCAGCAATATGCACCCCCACAATATTTAGTGTCATGAACACCAAATATGCCCCCAATGCCGCAACTTTAGGGGAAAGATGTGGAAACTGCACATTCAGATATGCACCAATAGCCAAAGCAATAGCTGGTGGTGCAAAAATAAACTCCACCAGCGTGGCAAGCCCTGCCAACAAACCGCCCCAGCGCCCTAATGCCCGAAAACTATAGGCAAACGGGCCACCTGCATGCGGGATGGCACAAGTAAGTTCTGTAAAACTGAAGATAAAAGCCGTGTACATAATGGCCACAAAAACTGTGGCTACCAAAAACCCTAAAGTTCCAGCCGTGCCCCAGCCATAGCTCCAGCCAAAATACTCTCCGGAAATAACCAGACCAACAGCAATACCCCATAGATGGAACGTGCTGAGAGATTTGTTGAGATGCGTTGAACCCTCGCCCATGCTTCAGTACATCCTTTTGTGTCAGAGAATTATCAAGAAATTTTCGGTGTATTTTCGATTATTCCATTCTCTGGGGAAGAATCTTTCAAACCAATTCCTGTTTCTTTCAAACGCATGGCTTCCTGCATCAACCAGGCAAGTTTATCGGCCGCAGCAGACGTGGAAAGACCATATGTATGAATATTTGAGAGACAGTTTCTGGAAGAATCTGGACAGCCTACATAAGGCGCGTATGTCAGATACACTCCCATGCTGTCGGCAACACTTAAGCCGGGGCGCTCCCCAATCATCATGACAACAATTTTCGCACCCATTTTCTGGGCAATTTCATCACCCAATGCTACCCGGCTTTGTGTTGCCACAACCAAAGGTGCAATACGCCACCCGACCAACCGCTTGCACATGGCCCGATACAGCGGCAGAGCTTCCTTTTGTGTTGCGATAGAAGACAATCCATCCGCTGCAACAAACACCACATCCCATTGCCCATGAGGCAAAGCCTCAAGTGATGCAGTATTGAGCCTGCGCCCCAGATCTGGACGGCGCAAATACGTTTGCCTATCTTGCGCCTGGCTGGAAACGAAGATAACAGACGCATCTCCCATTTCTGCCTGTAAATGCGCAACATCCAAAGGAATATGCACAGCATCCCGCGCTTTAGAATGAGATTCCTGAAACGCTAAAACATCTTTTGTGCATTGTGCATTTCCAGAACGACTCAAACCAATACGAGCCCGTGTAAACTGCCGCAAACCCTGCCAGTCATCACGTTTTTCTGGAAGCGTTGAACCTGTAGCCAGTAGCTTTTTATCCGTCATGCTGCACCTACCAACTGCCCTAGTCGGGTTTGCCCCGGTGCAATTTCTCGCATGCGGTTGTGCTGGCTATCGTACAGTTCCATTTTCTCCAGCCATGCCGCAAATTCTGGAGCAGGTTTTAGACCTAACAAATTGCGCAATGTCAGAATGTCATGGAACGAAAGGCTTTGATAATTCAGCATCACATCATCAGCCCCCGGCACACCTATCAGAAAGGTAATGCCCGCTGTGCCAAGAAGCACCATCAGGTTATCCATATCATCCTGATCGGCCTCAGCATGGTTGGTGTAACAGGCATCACACCCCATTGGCACACCTAGCAGCTTGGCACAGAAATGGTCTTCCAAGCCGGCACGGATAATCTGCTTTCCATCATACAGATATTCAGGACCAATAAAGCCAACAACTGTGTTTACCAGTAAGGGATTATACGCACGGGCAACGGCATAGGCGCGTGCTTCTGCCGTTTGCTGATCCATACCATGATGCGCGTTGGCTGAAAGAGCTGCACCCTGCCCTGTTTCAAAATACATGACATTCTGGCCAACCGTGCCACGCTTAAGCCCTACCGCCGCATCTTGCGCTTCTGCCAGAATGGAAAGATTGATGCCAAACCCTTCATTCGCCTTTTGTGTACCAGCAATAGATTGAAAAACCAGATCTACCGCCCCACCCTTATTCATAATTTCCAATGTATTGGTCACATGCGTAAGCACACAGGTCTGGGTAGGGATATCATAGCACTGACGGGCATGATCCAACATATCCAATAAGGCCATGCCATTTGCCACACTATCTGTAGCCGGGTTAATACCGATAACAGCATCCCCCATACCGTACAGCAAACCATCCAGCGTTGAAGCAGCGATTCCTTTTAGATCATCTGTAGGATGATTGGGTTGCAAGCGGGAAGACAAACACCCTTCCAAACCAATGGTATTTCTAAAACCCGTGATCACACGAATTTTGCGTGCAACACTCATTAAGTCCTGATTACGCATGAGCTTGCTAACCGCCGCAGCCATTTCTGGCGTAATGCCCGGAGCAACAGCCGCCAGTGTTGCGGTATCAGCTTCGTGCGAGAGCAACCAATCCCGAAACTGCCCGACTGTCATATGTGCTAGCGGTGCAAAGGCAACCTTATCATGCGTATCCATAATAAGGCGCGTTACCTCGTCTGCCTCATACGGAACGAGCGCAACATCCAAAAAGGTCTGCAACGGAAGATCGGCCAAGGCATAGCGTGCTGCAATCCGTTGCACATCTGACTGTGCCGCAACACCAGCCAATTGGTCTCCCGAGCGTTCGGACGATGCAACTGCCAGCAACGTTTTCAGATCATCGAAGCTGTATGTCTCACCCCCCAGAGTGCACCGATACACCATTGAAGGAACTCCTTAGCTGCGCGCGAAAGAGATATGGTTCGCTTTCTGCATGCATTACAATCATATCTATTTCGGAATGATATCATAGGGAAATGATTTGCGACTTGACTGCGCGCTACATATTTTTAACATTTCATGACAAAGACGGCTGCAGCTTACACACTCGCTTCAGACAAAGGATTGCAATGTCTCCCCTGCCCGCCTTTTCTGCCTCTGGCGTTATGGCCGCCGCCGCTTCTGGCGCAGAAGGCTTTATTACAAGCCATGGTGGCGATATTGACCGCATTTCCGGCCGCGCAGGGTTGGCTCCAGGTAAACTGGCCCTACCCACAGATATGCTGAACCTGAACGCATATTGTCGTCTGTTTACGGAAGCGGCAAAGGAAACCCAGCACGGCAATTTGGGCCTATGGTTTGGGCAGCAGTTTCAACCCCAAACATTGGGGTTGATCGGGTTTGTGGCGCTTCTTTCCCCCACTGTAAAAGACGCCATTCATAATCTTGCAACGCACTTTATTTATCATCAAAGCTGCACGCACACGCGCCTTGTACGGCAGGGCAACCTATTGCGGCTTGAATACGCCATTACAGACCCAACCATTACAGAACGCCGGCAAGATGCAGAACTCACGCTCGGCATGTTCTGCAATGTGCTGCGCTATGCTTTAGGCCCTGCATGGCAGCCAGAAGAGGTGCATTTTGCACATGCGCAACCCGAACAGGCACAGGAGCACCGAGAAGCCTTTCAGGCAGATGTCCGCTTTGGCCGCCCTACCAATGCGCTTATTTTCCGCGATATTGGTTTGGAACACGCAATGCCGGATGCACAGCCCCATACGCTGGAAATTGTAAAAGCGTCTCTTATCTCACTCGCCCGCAACGGACACAGTGTCCCTCATCCGCATGTTTCTTTTAAAGAGCAGGTTTTATTAGCACTTAAAGAAATTTTGCCAGAAGGTGGGCACCTCACCCTATTAGCTGCCCGCATGAATATGCCGGTTTGGACCTTGCAAAGACGGCTGGCAGACCTTGGAATATCTTATTCTGATTTAGTGGAAACCACGCGCTACAAACAGGCATGTGTTTTTCTACAACAACCAGAGCATGACATCAGCCAGATTGCCAGATTATTGGGGTATTCTGAAACCAGCGCGTTCAGTAGAGCATTCCGCAAATGGAGCAGTGTTTCCCCACGCACATGGCGCCAGCAATACATGCCGGCGCCACCTTTCATCTAATATCAAAATTCCTTTTATAACTTAGGAATTATCTATAAATGCTGTCAAAAATTCCGCCATTTGAGAAATGGTCTTTTTGCAGCTTTGTCCACCCACCCAGGCTGGCAACATCAAATGTTTCTACCTTTGGAAACACCTGCCCATATTCTGCCAACACTGCCGGATCTACCGGACGGAAATAATGTTTGGCACCAATCTTTTGCCCTTCCGGGCTAAACAAAAACTCCAGATATGCTTTGGCAACAGCTTCTGTGCCATGCGCCTTTACATTTTTATCCACCAAAGAAACGGGAGGTTCTGCAAGAATAGTTTGTGAGGGCACGACAATATCAAACTGATCTGGCCCGATATCACGGGCAGCCATCAATGCTTCATCTTCCCATGCCAGCAAAACATCACCCAGATGGCGTTGTACAAAACTGTTTGTTGCTCCGCGTGCTCCTGTATCTAAAACAGGAACATGCTTGAATAAGCTTTTCAAATACGTTTTTGCTGCATCTTCTGAGCCATTATTCTGATGCAATGCCCATCCCCATGCCGCCAGATAATTCCAACGGGCACCACCAGATGTTTTGGGGTTAGGTGTAATAACCTGCACACCATCACGCACAAGATCTGGCCAATCCTTGATGTTTTTCGGATTTCCCTTGCGCACAAGAAAAACAATTGTGCTTGTGTATGGCGTAGAGTTGTGCGGTAGGCGTGTTTGCCAATCTGGTGCAATTAAACCTTTCTGCGCGAGCAAATCAATATCATAAGCCAAGCCTAATGTAACCACATCTGCTGGCACACCTTCCAGAACTGAACGCGCCTGTGCACCAGAGCCCCCATGCGCTGTTTTGACAGTCACACTGTCTTCTGGATGTGCCTGATGCCAGACATTTGCAAAAGCTTTGTCTACGTCAGCATACAACTCACGCGTGGGATCATAGGAGACATTCAAAAGATTGAAAGAGGCTGCCTGTGCCTGCCCAGCATGCACACCGAAGAAGGCTCCGCCACCCAAAGCTGCAGCCCCAACCAGCAGGCGACGACGAGAAAGCGAGAAGTCTTTGTTTTTCATAATTATGAGGCCTTCAAAACAGTTTTTCAGAATGCCGCCTGCACGCGGCCGACAACTGCATTTCCATCGCGCCCAAACAGATTAACGCCACCTGATACCCCTTTGGAACGCGTGACAATAAAGTGTGCGTAATCCAACATCACCTTGATATGCCGGTTAGGATACCAGTTAAACCCGCCCTGCCACACCGTTTGCTGGTTGCCGTTAACGCCTTCTCCACCCTGATTTTCCGTGCCGTACAAGTCTGTCACACTCCAGCGTCCGCTTACTTCCAACGCACCCCAGTGGCCGGTTGCTGGGTCGAAGTCATACGTTACACCGGGTGTAGTAAACGCTGCCGTTTTCTCACTATACACGCGGGGAGTTCCCAAAAGTGTATAGTTTGCTGCCACATACCAACCATCAAACCCAAGAGAGGGCAGATGCACAGTTTGCGCCTGATGGTCACGCTGCACGCCAATATGGTAGTATTCGCCTTTCAGCAAAAAGCGCTTCCATCGCAATGCCAGCTGGGGCCCAGCAGCCCAGATTTGCGCAACATCTGTAAGCGCTCCGGAGGTAAGCAGGCTGGTTTCCCCCAGCGGCACTTCCATGTTGTCTGACAATTTCAACTGGCGGCCACTGCTATTTTCATTAACTTTGAATACAGAAGTTGCCCCGGCACCCACATGCACATCGATATCTTTTGAAACATAAGGACGACCAGCCGCGCGAATAACTGCACCTGTCTGGCTATCAACTATCGTAGTATCCTTGGAACGGTCCCCAAACTTTTGGCCCGTAAAATACCCTGAAACAAGCCAGCGTTTTTCGTAATGCTCACCACCAACACTAAAGCGTGCCACGCCACCAGCAAGGTTACGCACCAGATCCACAATGGTTGGACGTTCCAGAAACTCGAAAGCCCCTGAACGTTCCGCACTTTCTTCTTCCATACGCGGCTGGAAGTACCCAACTGTCAGCGTTGTATTTCGCAATCCTGTATAGTTCAGGTTTGCTTCAAACAGGCCTACCGTTCCATCAACACTGCTGGATCCAAAATCTGGTGTAACGTTCACAACCCAATCTTTATACCGCCATGAAAGATAGAGCCGTAGGCGACGTGCATTTTGTGTGAGTGAATTGAAATTGCCTTTGGCCTCCCCATTGCGTGGGGACATTCCAAAAAATCCCCCCACATCTTCCTGAGCCAGCAAACCAATAGAAAATGCGTAGGCTTTATCATCCGAAGCAATGGTTGGACGTCCTTTAGGAAAACCAACCTGAATGCCACCAATATGGACTGTTTCTTCCTTTGCTGAAGCAGCTTTAAATTCCGCCCATGAAGCAACAGGACCTTCAGGCAAAGCCGGGTGCCCTTCCGAACCGGTGCGGGGGCCATGATGCACAGGATTTGAAGGTTCTTCTGCAAACACAGGCTGAGGCTCCTCCGCTCCAGCGGCCACAAGATGCGGATGCGTGGTGCGGGATGCAACCTTGGCATTGTTGCCCTTACTTTGTGCAACATGCTCATATCGTGAAACGCGCATTTGCAGGCGGTGGATTTCACCCTGCATGTCACGCCGCATCATGGCTATTTCACGCCGCAGAGCCGCAACTTCAGCTTCTGATGTTTCTGCATGTAATACGCACGGAAAAAACAGACCTGATATGGCTGTTGTCAGCAAAAAACCAGAGCGAACGGAACCAGTCATTAAGCGCCCCCAACAACCACATTGGTTGTTTTTAACCCACATAGGAAATACTTGTTGTTTTACTTGAATACGATTTTACGTATATTATTTCGAACCGAGAACTATTTAGCTTGCAGAAGCCCTTCCTGTCAAAACATAAAACACTGTTTGGAAAGGCTTTTATTTCTGCATGCGCCCAATAGATCAATCAGGTTGTTTCAATACACGAAAAACCTGTTTTTTAGGTGCGCATTCCACCCCGCCCTTGGTTCCCACGACGGAACACGCATGTAACAGACAGGATTGGGTTATCTGTCTGCGTAAATCTGCTGTTATGTAAAGATTTTACGCTTTCATGCGCCGCATAGAAACGACGCGTGGAACGGTCTGCTTCCAAAATAACAGTACCCAAAAAAGTACCATTCACTTCGATAATCTGAGATTCCAGCATTTTAATGCCTCTGGATAAAGAACACACCCAGCCGGCAAACTGATTATCCGGCCAGATCAGAAAAAGAATACAGGCGTATATTCAAACGCCTTAGCAGCACGACATCGAGCCGCGCAGCACATTCGTAAACAAACCGGATACATGCACATCACCCTTTGTGATTCTGCTGCGTTGTGACT
The DNA here is from genome assembly GCF_009914215.2 of Acetobacter pasteurianus. NCBI lineage: Bacteria > Pseudomonadati > Pseudomonadota > Alphaproteobacteria > Acetobacterales > Acetobacteraceae > Acetobacter > Acetobacter pasteurianus. The sequence continues at coordinate 1,078,071 of NZ_CP039846.2, forward strand.
TGAAAGACATTATGGGCAAACACACAACCGCGCAATAATAAACTATTAAAAATGGTTGTTTTTTTTAACAACAAAAATTTACGCATGTTGATTTTTGTTTTTTAATCAATGCATTAACAAAAATTCTCTGTTCGGAAAAATTTTTGCCTCGGCAGACACTGCCCCTGAGAATCGCAGAAAATTTTTAGCACGTATATTTTTCGTATTTTGTTATTTCCAGCGATAGGATAGGTTTTAATAACATTCAGCGTAAGGAAAGGCTCTGAAGACCCAACATGGTTTGACCTGCAGAGTATGCCCCAGGGCATATTCCATTTTCAAAACAAATCATACGTATAACGTGCCGCCACGATGGATTTATCTGCTTGCCTATGTTTTTTCTGCGCCGCCATACTCTGCCCGGCTTTCCGCTTACCTTTGGCATTACGCTTTTATGGGTAGGATTGCTTGTTATTCTACCCTTGCTGGCTCTTCTCTTACGCCCTTGGCAGGATGGTACGGCTGCCATTTTACAAACCTTGCATGATCCCCGGGTATTTGCGGCCTTTCGGGTTAGCTTTGGTTGTGCACTGTTTGCGGCTTTGCTTGATCTGCCTTTAGGCATTCTGTTGGCGTGGACATTGGTGCGGCTGCGTCCACCGGGTTACAAAATTATCAATGCATGCATTGATCTGCCTTTTGCTATCCCCACAGCTGTCACAGGTATTACGCTGGCCACTTTGTACGGCCCCAATGGCTGGATGGGAAAACTGCTGGCACATGCCGGTTTACAAGTAGCCTTTACGCCAACCGGTATTGTCATTGCCCTCATGTTTGTGGGCCTTCCGTTTCTTGTGCGTACCATTGAACCTGTATTGCAAAACTTTCCATCTGAAGTGGAAGAAGCCGCTTTCTTGCTAGGGGCAACGCCTTTTCAAAAATTTTACCGCGTCATTCTTCCTGCCATTCTGCCAGCAACATTAAGCGGTTTTGGGTTAGCCTTTGCGCGCTGCATTGGTGAATATGGCTCTGTTATCTTTATTGCAGGCAATCAACCTTTCCGCAGTGAAATTGCGCCTCTGCTCATTGTCATGCGCCTGCAGGAATTCGATTATTCTGGCGCAACCACCATTGCTGTCATGCTGCTGCTTACCGCCTTGCTCTGCCTTGGGGGTGTAAGCTTCTTGCGCCTGCGCGCTTCACGCGGGCTGATTATGGAAGAGACAAAATGACAACCGCACGCTTTTCCATAAGCCGCTTTATTCTGTGCGGATGCAGTTACGCTGTTGTGCTGCTTATGCTTTTGCTGCCTCTTGTGCTCATTTTTACAGAAGCGCTGAGGCAAGGGTTATCTGCTGCCGTATCTGCATTACTGGAACCGGATGCTCTTGCTGCCATTCGCTTAACCGCGTTTGTTACTGTAATTGTTACCGTTACAAACACTCTTGGCGGTATTGCTGCGGCATGGTGCCTGACAAAATATTCTTTTGTAGGCAAACGCTTTTTGATCATGCTGATAGAACTGCCTATCAGCGTATCTCCCGTAATTGCCGGCCTGATATGGCTTTTACTGTTTGGGCAGGAAGGCTGGTGGGGCAACTGGTTAGCAGCCCATAACATGCAAATTGCCTTTGCCGTGCCCGGCATTGTGCTGGCCACCCTGTTTGTAACGTTTCCTTACGTCACGCGCACTCTTATGCCCTATATGGAACAGCAGGGCCGCGATGCAGAAGAAGCAGCATTTTTGCTGGGTGCGAATTTCTGGCAAACCTTATGGCAGGTCACTCTGCCAGATGCCCGCTGGGCGCTACTTTCTGGCATTCTGCTTACCACTGCCCGCGCTATTGGTGAATTTGGCGCTGTTTCTGTTGTTTCAGGCCATATCCCAGGTGTGACAGAAACTATGCCGCTGCATATCGAAACACTTTACAATGGATACCAAACAGTAGCCGCCTTCAGCATGGCCGCACTTCTTGCCCTATGTGCCATGAGCACAGTTCTGCTTCGCACACTATTTGAGCATTCTTTTAGGAAACAGCCTTCATGAGCGTTAACCTGCACTCTTTTACACAATATGCTCCTGGTTCCTCCCGCAAGATTTTGGACAATATCAATCTGACAGTTGAAGACGGTGCCTTTATTGCGTTGGTTGGCCCCTCTGGTGCAGGCAAAACATCTTTGCTGCGTGCCATTGGTGGCCTCTCCCCGGTATATGAAGGACAACTGCTGATTGATGACCTGCCGATTGGTCATTCTGATCTTCCAAAACGCAAAACCGGCTTTGTATTCCAGAACTATGCGCTGTTCAGGCATATGAGTGTAGCGCGCAATATTTCCTTTGGGCTTGATGTTTTGCCACGCAAGCAGCGCCCAGATCGCGCAACTATTGCAGCCCGCGTGCAGGATCTGCTTGAACTTATTCAGCTTCCCCATTTGGCAGATGCTCGTCCAGATCAGCTTTCTGGAGGCCAACGGCAACGCGTTGCTCTGGCCCGTGCCCTTGCCACAGAACCAAAACTGCTTTTGTTGGATGAACCATTTGGAGCGTTGGACCCGATTGTACGCCGCACCATCCGCCGCTGGTTGCGAGAACTGCATGACAAGTTGGGCCTTACAACCATTCTGGTTACGCATGACCATGAAGAAGCTCTGGATATTGCTGACAGGCTGGTGGTCATGCAGGATGGCCGCATTGTGCAGGATGCTGATGCCACGACGCTCAACACATCTCCACAAACACCGTTTGTTATGCAGTTTTTGGGTGAGACACTCGAATTTGCGGGGAAAATACAGGATGGGCAGTTTATTCCTGAAGATACTGATGCCCTGCCATTTCCAGTAAGTCAAAAGAACGGAAAAACAACCGTATTTATCCGCCCTTGCGATGTGCAATTTATAAGCGGCAAAGGGGCGGCTCATATTCTTTCTCGCAGCCGCAACCCTAATGGGCTGTATCATTATGCTGTACAAACCACGCAAAGGGCGCTTGATATTACAACACCAATGCCAACCGAAATTTCCGAAGGTGAACAATTCGGGCTGGATATTTCACACGGCAAAATTTTCACAAATCTTCCGTAGGATAAAGCCCTGCCTATAAGCCGGATTGACAGCACACATTTTATATGTTGCGTTAAAATAACGGTTGATATGCAAGAACTTAGATAACCTTTTGCATTTCTGTATAAATTGATTCTGTATTTTCAATTTATTGTGAAAATACAGAATTTCTATCTGCATGGAATGTTTGTATGCCTGATAAAACCTCCACTCCGCACACAACGCCATCACATACAGCAGAAGGTTATCATCGCGCCCTCAATAAACGGCAGATCCAGATGATCTCCATTGGTGGCGCTATTGGCACTGGTTTGTTTTTAGGCGCGGGTGGACGCTTGCAAGCCGTGGGGCCCTCGTTAGCCCTGATCTATCTGGTATGCGGGATTTTCTGTTTTCTCATGCTGCGCGCTTTGGGTGAGTTGGTGATGTATCGCCCCACCAGCGGCAGCTTTGTTTCCTACACCCTGGAATTTCTAGGCCCCAAGGCATCTTACATTGCTGGCGCCATGTCTTTCTTTAACTGGGCCATGACAGGCATTGTCGATATCACCGCCGTAGCACTTTACATGCATTTCTGGGGCACTTTTGCGCACATGCCCCAATGGGTATTTGCCATGCTGGCGCTCTTGCTCATAACCGGCATGAACCTGATTGGCGTGAAATGGTTTGGGGAAATGGAGTTCTGGTTTTCCCTTATCAAGATTGTCGCGTTGGTTCTCTTTCTTATTATCGGAAGCGCCATTTTGGGCCTACGTGTGCCTGTAGATCATAACACAACCGGTTTTAGCCTGATTACACAGCATGGCGGCCTGTTTCCTCATGGCATTCTGCCTGCATTGGCCCTCACACAAGGGGTGATTTTTGCCTATTCAGGCATAGAAATGATCGGCACTGCTGCTGGTGAATGTCAGGATGTGCGCACCGTTCTGCCCACGGCCATCAATAACGTGATGTGGCGCATTGCCATTTTTTATGTTGGCACAGTTACTCTGCTGGTTCTTCTTCTGCCTTGGTCTGCCTATCAGGCTGGCACCAGCCCATTTGTGACGTTCTTCTCCCATCTGGGTATATCGGGCGTAGATTCCATTATGAACATCGTGGTGCTTACGGCAGCACTCTCCAGCCTGAACTCTGGTTTATATTCTACAGGCCGTGTTTTACGCGCACTGGCGCTAAATGGCTCCGCCCCGCGCTATCTGACACATATGAGCAAGCAGTCCGTTCCTTCTGCTGCCATTCTCACAACCGTTGGCATCTACCTTGTTGGCGTTTTTCTGAACTATTTGCTGCCTTCGCAAATCTTTGAAATTGTTCTCAATCTGGCTTCTCTGGGAATTATCAGCACTTGGTGCTTTATCCTGCTCAGTCAGATCAAACTGCGCCAAGCCATCAACGCAGGCCGCATTGCCCCTACCGGATTTGCCATGCCAGGTGCGCCATTTACATCTTGGGCAACCATTTTGTTCTTTTGCAGCATTATTGTGCTTATGGCGTTTGATTACCCAACAGGATCATTCTCTGTGGCCTGTATTCCCATTCTGGCTATCATTCTGTTTGTTGGCTGGAAAACCTTTAGCCACAAACCTCTGCACCTTGTTCCTCCCACCCAATCTTCCATCACGCTGACAGATGATTTGCTGGGAACAGAGAACACGCCAAACAAGCAGGACTAACCGCCATACCTAACTTATTCTTATGGTGCATCCTGTCCTGCAGGCTTTCTTCTTGAGATGAAACGGGCATCACCGTAATATATCCGCGACTGAAAGCGTGGTATTTTCCCCGCGAACGATGCAATATTTATAGTAAGGTGGCCGTAAATGGAGTGGACCGAAGAAATTATCGCCCAGCTCAAGGCATTATGGGCGGAAGGTCTTTCAACGGCAGAAATTGGTAGGCGTCTTTCCATCACCAAAAATGCGGTTGTCGGAAAGGCGCATCGCTTGGGGTTGCCTGCACGGCCATCTCCCATTCGGCGTAATGCCAAGCCCAAAACAGCAGAAAAAGCCGAAGCACCCTCAACGGCCACTCCTGCTATGGCACAAACGGCAACTCCTGCCCAACCTGCAAAACAGGCCGAAGCCGCCCCTACAGGTGAAACGGAAAAACAGCAACCTACACCGCCTGCTCCTGCACGTTCTACCCCCCCGGCCGCAACTGCGGCTGCCCCTGTGGCAGAAGAAAAACCCGCGAAAAAGGAAAAACCTGCAGCTTCAAGCAAAAGCAAGCCCAAGGCACCTTTACGCAGCATTTCTGACCCGGAACCACAAAAACGCCGCGGCCCATCTTGCTGCTGGCCAATCGGAGACCCTGGCACACCGGGCTTCCACTTTTGTGGTGCCACCCCAATACCGGGTAAACCATATTGTGAGGAACATGCGCAGATTGCCTATGTCAGGCTGCGCGATAGGCGCGATAACGTCGCCTAAATTATTATTCTAAAATAATATAAACCCCATCCCCTGAGGGCCTTATAAAGTCGGCCTTCAGGGGCAAGTCAGGGGCGTTACAATCAGCCTTCGGCTGCTGCTGGCTTTTCTGGTGCCGGCGTGGCTGAAGAAGACTTGGAAGCAGAATCACCGCTCAGCATTTCCAGCTGACCTGTAATCTGGCCGCCATCTTCAACTTTCAGACGATGACAAGCAGCCTTGCCAAGCAAGCGGCCACTGCCCTGCAGTGTCAGGCTACCACGTGCCGTCAGCGTGCCATCAACGGTGCCAGCAATTTCGGCATTTTCCACTTCCACACCACCGCGGAACAGGCCACCGGGCTTAACCACCAGTTCCTTAGCTGTAATCATGCTGGATTCAACAGTGCCTTCAACCACAAGGCGTTCTGCGTCCTGCACGGTGCCCTGCACGCTAATGCCACGCCCAACCACCAAAGTGCGCTGTTCCGGCTCATCCTTTTTAGGCTGCTGAGATTGCTGCGGCATACCACGCGCAGCTGCCGCACCAGGAAATGGCGGCATGCCCGCACCGGAAGGAAGGGGGGAACCGGAAGGAAGAGGCGCACGACCCATGGATGAGGTCTCCTTTACTGTATCTGTCTCAGGGCGGGGCGCAGGTTTTGCTGGCGTTCCCGCTGGATTAGAAGAAAAAATGGAACCAAACCCGCCAGCGGAACGCTGCGCGCCCGCCTGACTGGCGGAACCAGACTGCTCAGATGGCCGATTATCTTCGGGCTTACGTCTTTTAAACAAGAAAATCCCCCGCCTTGCTGGCTGTTCACTCTTGGACAGGCCCCACTGCTCAGGCACCTGTCCGCATCAAACCGTCTCGCCATGTGCTTATTTTCTTATACAGCCAGGCGGTTCTGCGGCAAGCACTCCATAAGCCCTAGTGTTGCCCTTTTTATGGCAGCACTGTAGCGAAACAGTTGGTATATGAAATTTTTCAGGAAAATCTTCCGTTATCATGACTGTTTCAGATGTAAAATATGACATCCTCGGCATTGGTAATGCCATTACGGATATTCTTGCCCGTGTGGAACCTGCGTTTCTGCAAAAACAAGGCCTGACCCCTGGCAGCATGACGCTGATTGATGCAGACCGGGCCAACACATTGCAGGCCCTTCTGGCTCCAGAACAGATTATGGGTGGCGGTTCTGTGGCAAATAGCTGCGTTGTGGCGGCTCAGTTTGGCGCACGTGTTGCTTATTTGGGCAAAGTTGCGCGTGATGATGCTGGCAAGCAGTTTACCGAAGATATGCGCGGCAATGGCATTACCTTTCCATCTGCACCGCTGAACACGCAGGTTTTTGATAATCTGCCAACAGCACGTTGCATTGTTATGGTAACACCAGACGGGCAGCGCACAATGGCAACCTATCTGGGCGCATGCACCTGCTTTACACCAGAAGACGTACTGCCAGACATGATTGCAGACTCCAGCATTGTATATCTGGAAGGCTATCTGTTTGACCCACCGCATGCGCAGGAAGCATTCCGCCGCGCAGCAGCTTTGGCGCACGCAGCAGGGCGTAAAGTGGCCCTTTCCCTTTCAGACCCATTCTGCGTTGGCCGCCACCGTCAGGCCTTTTTGGATCTGGTGAAAGGCCATGTGGACATCCTCTTCGCAAATGAAGATGAAATCTGCGCTCTGTATGAAACAGAAAACTTTGACGTTGCGGCACGCCATACCGCGCAGGACACAACCTTTGCAGCGCTCACACGCTCCGGTTTGGGGAGCGTTGTGCTGCATGATGGACAGATGACCAAGGTTGCCCCCGTGCCAACTCAGGTTGTGGATACAACTGGCGCTGGGGATGCCTACGCAGCCGGCTTTATGGCGGGCCTGACATCTGGCCGCACATTGCCAGAATGTGGCCGTCTAGCTTCCGTTGCAGCTTCTGAAATTATCTCACACTACGGCGCACGCCCACTTTCCAACCTCTGGGAAGAAATGGGCTTTTAAGCCTAACGATTTTGTAGCTTCTGCTTTCTATTTAAGCAGAAGCTACATCCGTATTCTGCGGAATAGCCACAACGCGGCCAGACTTTACGCAAAGAGCTATTTTCCCTTCGCACAAAGCCTGTGCTGTTTCACCAAACACCTTGCGCCGCCATCCAGCCAGCACAGCATGAGGCTGAGAAGGATCAAGCGCCAAGGCATCCAGATCATCAGCAGATGCCACCAAGCGCGGGGCAACATCATGCTTTTCACAGCAAGATGTTAAAAGCACCTTCAACAATGCCACCAGCGATGCTGAAGGCCTTGGTGTATCTTTGCTCTTGCTGCGGGGAGAACGTGGTAGCTCCGAATCTGGCAAAGCCTGTGCCTGTTTAATAGCCTGCAACAAGGCCTGTCCCGTACGCCCTTCTGCCAACCCACGAGAAACACCACGCACACGGGTTAAAGCTTCGGTTGTTGCTGGAGTCGTTGCCGCAATTTCCAGGAGGCTTTCGTCTTTCACCAGTCGTTGGCGCGGAACATTCACGCGCTGGGCTTCACGCTCACGTAAGGCTGCAATGGCACGCAAAACAGCAAGCATACGCCGGTTGTTGGTGCGTGCGCGCAAACGTTCCCACTGTTTTTCCGGGTCCGGGCGAAATGTGGCGGGGGCTTCCAATTCGGCCATTTCAGCCGCAACCCAATCCAAACGCTGTTCCTGCTCCAGCTTTTTAACAAGCCGCTCATAAACAAGCCGCAACCACGTTACATCGCCCGCAGCATATGTCAGTTGGGCAGGAGACAATGGCCGCACAGACCAATCTGTAAAGCGATGGCTTTTATCAATCATATGCCCGGTTAAGGAACCAACCAGGCTGTCATACCCTACCTGATCCCCAAACCCAGCAACCATCGCTGCAACTTGCGTATCAAAAAGGGGAGTCGGCAAGGCATCAAACAGGTGCAGAAAAATTTCCAGATCCTGCCGGGCAGCGTGAAACACCTTGAGCACAGCCGTATCCGCAAAAAGATTTTTTAGCGGAGTAAGATCAATACCTTCTGCCAGCGCATCTATCAGCACGACATCATTGGTCGCGCCAATCTGAACCAGACAGAGCTCCGGCCAGTATGTTTGCTCCCGCATAAACTCCGTATCAACCGTTACGAAGCTTTCGTTATGAAAGGGTGCAAGAGCCGCCTCTAACTCCTGAGTAGAGGAAATAAGACGCGCGGGAGGGAATTCAGGGGTTGCTGATCTGGCCATGTTTTTCTTCTTACATCCAGACCGTTAGAAAAAGAAGTGACCAAACGTTACACGTGAAACTTGACGAAAGAGCCAAGGCACGGAACATCTGCAAAAAACCACATGTGCAGGAGCACAAAATGACCCCAGCCGATGATGGCCGTGACCAGTTAACCCAGCTTGGAAAGCAGGTTGCTGCACCACAAAGCCCAGAAGAAGCTATTCTGGAGCGTGTGCCAGCCCCCTATCCAGACAAACACTATCTAGTGCGCTTTACTGCACCAGAATTTACATCGCTTTGCCCCATTACCGGCCAGCCGGACTTTGCCCATATTGTTATTGATTATGTGCCGGATAAATGGATTGTAGAGAGCAAATCACTGAAGCTGTATCTAACGAGCTTCCGTAACCACGGTGCTTTCCATGAAGCCTGCTCCATCCAGATTGCGAACACCCTTGTTGAAAGGTTAGCTCCACGCTGGTTGAGAATAGGTGCTTATTGGTACCCCCGCGGCGGTATTCCTATTGATGTATTCTGGCAAACAGGAGAACCACCCGCAGGCGTATGGGTGCCCGCGCAAGATGTACCCACCTACCGTGGCCGCGGCTAATGAGGCATAAAAAAAGCCACCGTATAGGTGGCTTTTTTTATAACACTTCTAACAACCTTAGCTGGTGGGAGAACCAGCCTCGATTTCAGCACGTACAGCCTGAATCTGATCCTGCAGCACGCTCAAACGGGTTGTATCCGTTTTATCTGCCTGATCCCAAGCTTCAGACAACGCTTCCAGCTGAGCTGTTGCATTATCGATAGAAATTTCGCTTACCGGCACAGCCTTGTCAGCCAATACGGTGCAACGTGTGGGAGTAATGTCTGCAAAGCCACCGCCAACAAAGTAGCGATCCTTCACTGTATCCCCGTCATACAGGGCGACAACACCACCACGCAGAAGAAGCATCATGGGTGCCCGTTCTGGCATGGCGGCAATATCACCTTCCATACCAGGCAGAACAGCCATATCTACTTCACGCGACACCAGAACCTTTTCAGGACTGATTATCTCAATCTGGATCGGCATGAACGCGCTCCTTCCCGAAGTCGGCTATTAAACCGACTCTCTCATTTTTTCTGCTTTGGCAACAACGTCTTCGATAGAACCCACCATGTAGAAGGCAGCTTCTGGCAGATCGTCATATTCACCAGCGCAGATGGCTTTAAAGGAACGCACGGTATCAGCCACGGACACCAGCTTACCCGGTGCACCTGTAAACACTTCTGCCACATGGAACGGCTGAGACAGGAAGCGCTGGATACGACGGGCACGTGCCACGATCAGCTTATCGTCTTCAGACAGTTCATCCATACCCAAAATGGCAATAATGTCCTGCAGGGATTTGTAGGTCTGCAGAATACGCTGCACTTCACAAGCCACATCGTAATGTTCCTGACCAACGATCTGCGGGTCCAGAGCACGAGATGTGGAATCCAGCGGATCCACTGCCGGGTAAATACCCATTTCTGCAATTGAACGGTTAAGAACCGTAGTTGCATCCAAGTGAGCAAAGGTTGCGGCTGGAGCAGGGTCAGTCAAGTCATCGGCTGGCACGTACACGGCCTGCACAGATGTAATAGAGCCCTTTTTGGTGGACGTAATACGTTCCTGCAGGGCGCCCATTTCCGTAGCCAGTGTAGGCTGATAACCCACGGCAGAAGGAATACGACCCAGCAGAGCGGACACTTCCGAACCAGCCTGCGTAAAGCGGAAAATGTTATCAACGAAGAACAGAACGTCCTGATTTTCTTCGTCACGGAAATATTCAGCCAGTGTCAGACCCGTCAGAGCAACACGAGCACGTGCACCCGGCGGTTCGTTCATCTGCCCGAACACAAGCGCCACTTTAGAGCCTTCGGTAGAACCGTTTTCACCCAGTTTGATAACGCCAGCGTCCTGCATTTCGTAATACAGGTCGTTCCCTTCACGGGTACGTTCACCAACACCAGCAAACACAGACACACCACCGTGCGCCTTTGCGATGTTGTTGATCAGTTCCTGAATAATAACGGTTTTGCCTACACCTGCACCACCGAACAGGCCGATCTTACCACCCTTAAGGTAGGGGCAGAGCAGATCAACAACCTTAATACCGGTCATCAGAATTTCTGATGCGGCTGCCTGATCTTCAAAAGCAGGGGCCTGACGGTGAATAGGAGCGCGACGAGAGGTCGGGATCGGACCTTTTTCGTCAATCGGCTCACCAATAACGTTCAGGATACGGCCAAGTGTTTCCGGGCCAACCGGCACAGTGATCTGTGCGCCTGTATCAGCCACTTCTGCACCACGGACCAAACCGTCTGTGCTGTCCATGGCAATACAGCGCACTTCGTGCTCACCAATTTCCTGGGCAACTTCAAGCACCAGTGTCTGATCACCCAGCTTGACGTGCAAGGCATTCAGAATTTTAGGCAGTTCACCTTCGAACTGCACGTCAACAACCGGGCCCTTAATCTCGGTAATGCGGCCAACTGCATTGGTCTTCGTGGCCGCAGGGGCCTGGGTCTGGGTTGTGGTATCCGACATGGGTCAGCTCCTGCGGGGCAAACGAGCGGGCTCAGACAGCCTGTGCGCCCGAAATGATTTCGATCAATTCGTTAGTAATGTTTGTCTGGCGGGTTCTGTTATAAACCTTGCTCAGACTATCAATGGAACGGCCAGCATTACGCGTAGCGTTATCCATTGCCGTCATACGGGCACCGTTCTCGCCCGCTGCGGTTTCAAGCAGCGAAGCATAAATCTGAACCTGCAGATTACGCGGCAGCAGCATTTCCAGCAGCGTTGCTTCATCTGGTTCAAATTCATACAGAGCCACATCATTAGATGCCGCAGCAGGTTTTTCTTCTGCCTCATCCATAACCATGGGCACCAGCTGCTGACATGTCGGCACCTGTGTCATCGCGTTTTTAAACTTGTTGAACACAAGGGAGCAGACATCAATTTCTCCTGCTTCCAGCAAGGTGTTGATTTTTTCACCCAGATTGCTGGCAGCAGAAAAAGGTACTTCCTTACCGCTAACGCCAATAACCTTATCAATGATAAGATCAGCGTAATCACGAGAAAAGAAGTTGAATGCACGGCGGCCAACAGGCAGCAACTTTACCGTTTTACCTTCAGACTGAAGGCGGCGGATTGTCTGCACTGTCAAGCGATGCACATTGGAGTTAAAACCGCCACAAAGCCCACGGTCACTGGTCAAGGGCACCAACAGATGCACCTTATCCTGACCTGTGCCTGCCAAAAGGCGTGGACCACCGTCCTCACCTTTTGTGGCAGCAGCAAGCTCACCTAGCATGCGGCGCATGGCCGCTGCATAGGGACGTGCGGCTTCCGCACTGGCCTGAGCCCGCCGCAGCTTGGCAGCCGCCACCATTTTCATGGCGCTCGTGATCTTCCGTGTCGATTTGATACTTCCGATACGCGCGCGGAGTTCCTTCAGGGAAGCCATTGGACGATTCTACCCTCTTAGCCGGCAAAGTTGCGGTTGAAGGTTGTCAGATATTCTGTCAGGCGCGCTTCCAGATCTTTGGAAATGGCCTTTTCCTTTTTAATGGTATCCAGAATATCTTTACCTGCGCTGCGCACATCGTTCAGCAGCGCACGTTCCCAACTCACAACCTTATCGACAGCAATACCATCAACAAAACCACGGGTGCCGGCAAAGAGCACAACAACCTGTTCTTCAACGGTAAGCGGAGAAGACTGGCTCTGTTTCAGCAACTCAACCAGACGGGCACCACGTGCCAGCATCTTCTGGGTTGCCGGATCAAGGTCAGATGCAAACTGAGAGAACGCAGCCATTTCACGATACTGCGCCAGTTCCAGCTTAATCTTACCTGCAACCTGCTTCATGGCTTTGATCTGTGCAGCAGAACCCACACGAGACACAGAACCACCCACGTTCACCGCAGGACGAATACCGCGATAGAACAGGTCGGTTTCAAGGAAGATCTGACCATCTGTAATGGAAATAACGTTCGTCGGAATATAGGCGGAAACGTCACCAGCCTGCGTTTCAATAACAGGCAGAGCCGTGAGCGAACCTGCGCCATATTCATCAGACATCTTCGCAGCGCGTTCCAGCAAACGGGAATGCAGGAAGAACACGTCACCCGGATAAGCTTCACGGCCTGGCGGACGACGCAGCAGCAGGGACATCTGACGGTAAGCCACAGCCTGCTTGGAAAGGTCATCGTAGCAGATCAGGGCATGCATACCGTTGTCGCGGAAGTATTCACCCATCGCGCAAGCGGCATAAGGCGCCAGATACTGCAGCGGAGCCGGATCAGATGCGGTGGCGGCAACGACGATGGAATATTTCATCGCGCCTTTTTCTTCCAGCAGACGCACAAGCTGTGCAACCGTGGAACGCTTCTGGCCGATAGCAACGTAAATGCAGTAAAGTGACTTCTTGTCGTCACCTTCATCATTCACGGTTTTCTGGGCAAGAATAGTATCTGTCAGAATGGTGGTTTTACCGGTCTGACGGTCACCAATCACCAATTCACGCTGACCACGGCCAACCGGCACAAGGGCGTCAATGGCTTTAATGCCTGTCTGCATCGGTTCATGCACGGACTGACGCGGCATAATGCCAGGCGCTTTCACTTCAGCGCGGCGCAGCTCAACGTCTGTCAGCGGGCCTTTACCGTCAATCGGGTTACCCAGACCGTCAACAACGCGGCCAAGCAGCCCCTTACCAACGGGAACGCTCACCACCATGCCGGAACGGGTAACAGTGTCACCTTCACGGATGTTGGTGTCATCACCGAAAATAACGATACCGACGTTATCGCTTTCCAGGTTCAGGGCCATGCCCTTCTGACCGGCGGTCGGAAAGTCCACCAGTTCGCCTGACATTACATTCTGCAGGCCGAACACACGGGCAATACCGTCTCCGACAGACAGAACCGTGCCGGTTTCGACAACATCAGATTCCTTATCGAACGAGGCAATCTGCTGCTTGAGGATATCCGAAATCTCTGCGGGACGGATTTCCATCACGCGGCTCCCTTCATGGCGTAATGCAAACGAAACAGGCGAGTCTTAAGGCTGGCGTCATAAAGCTTTGCCCCCACCCGCACGACCAAACCGCCGAGGAGGGAGGAATCGACACGCTCGCGAATATTGATACGGGAGTATCCGGCTTCCGCCAGCCGTGCCTGCACTTGGGCACGCTGCTCAGGCGTAAGCGGATAAGCGCTGGCAACTTCTGCCACCACTTCACCCCGGCGGGAAACAGCCAGCGCATCTAGCGCAGCCAGAATCCGGCGCAAAACAGGCAGGCGGCGGTTATCAGCCACAACACCCACAAAATTACGAAGAGTTTGCCCGAACCCCTGCGCCTCAAGCACAGCCAAAACGGCTTTGCGAGATACAAGGATATCAAGACGCCTGTCTTCCAGGACCGTGCGCAAAGGCGCACTTTCATCAATCAGGCGCGCAAGAGCGGCACCTTCATCAAGCACTGCATCCAACTGGCGCTGTTCGGCTGCAAGATCATAAAGCGCCGTTGCATAACGGCCTTCAAGACCATTGGAAGCAAAAGCAACCGGTTGTGCTGTCGTTACGCCCGAGGCCACCACTCTTTTGGTTCTTTCCTTCTGTGCGCGCCGGCATTCCACACTAACAAACTCTGACGGTGCCGCGGCTTATCCGTTAAACGTCTTACAGCACGCAACCATCGGCGCGGCCTCTAGCATGCTCATCAGCCCCACGCAACATCCCTGACGCGCCATTTTTAATTCCACACCCATTTGTGCCACCAAAAGCGCGCAAAAACAGGCCATAAATCACCACAAACCACGAAACACAAAAAGACGCCAGACACGTAATAAAAAACTCACCCTCAGCATCCACTGATAGGATGAAGGATTTTGGTCTGCTTAAAATTTTTGGGAAAAGGAAGATGGAGCGGACAGAGGGAATCGAACCCTCCTCAGTAGCTTGGAAGGCTACTGCATTACCACTATGCTATGCCCGCATACTCCATATGTTTCTGCCACTAACTGCAAAGACGACATTTTGCAAGTTTGAAGAGAAAAAATTTAACCACACACCAAAAAAGGGCAGACATTTGTTGTTTGCCTCTTGACTTTAAGCCCACAACATATTTTCTTCCGCCACCTGCAAAGGCTGCTGTTAAGTGGCTGGTCAGGCTGACGGTTATCCGTTATAGCATTGATCCAGCTACGGCAGACAGGCTGTAGGGGTGTAGCTCAATTGGCTAGAGCGCCGGTCTCCAAAACCGGAGGTTGTGGGTTCGAGACCCTCCACCCCTGCCAGGTTCAAGATTGCAGGTTCTGCGCCGTAGTTTCCGCTTTGTTTTTCTAAGTTTCAACGCGGAAATCCTGTGCGGAATGTGTGGTGTATTCAGGACTGCCGCCGGGAAACATCCGGTTTTCGTGCAGTGTAGAAAGGGTGGTTCGTGTCGTTCAGTCCCGGTAAGTTCCTGCATGATGTGCGTGCCGAGGCGGAACGGGTCACATGGCCCACCCGCCGTGCTACCTTGGTAACCACGGGCGCCGTTCTGGCCATGGCAGGCATGGCATCCATCTTCTTCTTTTTTGTTGACCAGCTGATCGGTCTCGGTGTGCGTCAACTTTTCGGGCTGGGAGGCTAACGACATGGCCAAGCGCTGGTATGTGGTTCACGTCTATTCGGGCTTCGAAAAGAAAATTGCCCAGCACATCCGTGAAGAAGCGGAACAAAAGGGCCTGAGCGACCATATTGATGAAATTTTGGTGCCTTCTGAAGAAGTCATTGAAGTGCGTCGTGGCCAGAAGGTGAATACGGAACGCAAGTTCTTCCCCGGTTACGTGCTCGTCAAAATGGAAATGACAGACGAAACATGGCATCTGGTCAAGGACACCCCAAAGGTTACGGGTTTTCTGGGAACCAGAAACCGCCCTACCCCTATTTCTGCTGCTGAAGCCGAACGCATTATCAAGCAGACAGAAGAAGGTGTGCAGCATCCTCGTTCTGCCGTTTCGTTCGAAGTGGGCGAACAGATTCGCGTGGCAGATGGTCCGTTCACATCCTTTAACGGTGTGATTGAGGAAGTAGACGAAGAAAAAGGTCGCTTGAAAGTCAGCGTCTCCATTTTCGGACGTTCCACCCCAGTGGATCTGGAATACAATCAGGTGGAAAAGCTGTAAAATCAGCTTTTTTATCTGAAAGAACTCAAGGCGGCCTTGGTGCCGCCTTTTTTATTGCCTTAACCCAGACTTGCTGTTTGCACTCTTCCCCTCTGCATAAAAAACCGCTGTAATCCCGCCCTTGGCCTCACAACTCATGGAGTTATCATGCCCTCTGCTTCCACGCCCCAACTGCGAGGAATGGCCCTTCTTAATAATGCGCACCTGAACAAGGGCACGGCGTTTACCGAGGAAGAGCGCCGCCTTTATGGGCTGGAAGGACTATTACCCACACAGGTTGAAAACCTAGATAGGCAGGTAGAACGTATCCACCGCCATCTTGAGGCCAAACCCAGCAATCTTGAACGCTATATCTATCTGAGCGGCTTGCGCGACCAGAACGAAACCCTGTTTTACAAGGTTTTGATGTCTAACCCCGCCCGATTCGTGCCCATTGTGTACGCGCCCACGCTGGCGGCCGTATGCCAGCAATTCAGCCACATCTATCGCCGCCCACGCGGCATGTATATCAGCCTGGATATGCGTGGCCGTATTAAGGATGTGCTGCAAAACTGGCCTATGGATAATGTGCGCTTCATGTGTGTGACCACAGGCGGTCGCATTCTTGGGCTTGGTGATATTGGCGTAAACGGCATGGGTATCCCCATTGGCAAGCTGGACCTTTATACAGCCTGCGGCGCAGTACCCCCCGATTCGCTTTTGCCCGTGCAGCTTGATATTGGCACCACAAACAGCGCCTTAAGAGCTGATCCTCTGTATCTGGGCCTGCGGCGTGAACCACCCCCGATAGAAGAACTCGATTCTTTTGTAGAAGAATTTATTGAGGCCGTGCAGGAAGTCTTCCCGCAAAGCTGTATCCATTTTGAGGATTGGAAGGGCACGGATGCCCTACGCTACCTCAAAAAATATCATGACCGTGTGCTGTGCTATAACGATGATATTCAAGGCACAGCGGCTGTAACTTTGGCCGGCCTGATTACGGCACTGAAAATCAAGAACGAATCGCTAACCCAGCAACGCTTCTTGTTCTTGGGGGCGGGCTCCTCCGGCATTGGTACTGCCGATATGCTGGTTTCCGCCTTGAAACAGGAAGGGCTATCTGAACAGGAAGCCATTGACCGCATTACGTTAATGGATGTGAACGGTCTTTTAGAAACCTCACGCACTGATCTGCTGCCCGAACAGGAACGGTTCGCCAAGGATCTTCCACCATCACGTGATCTGCTGGGCATGATCAAAACTGTTAAACCCACAGTGCTGATTGGTGTTTCCACTGCTGGCGGTTCTTTCACCCAAGAAGTGGTGGAAGAAATGAGCAAGCTGAACGAACGCCCCATTATTTTCCCGCTTTCTCTGCCGCAGAAAAATGGGGAATGCACGGCTGAGCAGGCCTATGAATGGTCTAAAGGCCGCGCACTCTTTGCTGCAGGCTTACAGTACCCAGAAGTGACGTATAATGATCGTACGTTCTATCCGGGGCAGGCCAATAACTTCTACATCTTCCCTGCTCTCGGTCTGGCTGTGTATGCCACCTGCCCCAAGCTGATTACAGATGAAATGGTGATTGAAGCCGCACAGGCTCTGGCAGATCAGGTAGATCCGGCAGCGCGTGAGCGGGGTCGGCTATTCCCGCCACAAAGCGATATTCTGGAAGTGTCTATCACCTCCGCCACACGCATTGCTGAGTTTATTTTTGATAAAAACGCCGCAACGGTGGAACGCCCCAAAGACATTCGGGCGTGGATTGAAAATCTGACTTACAAGCCACGCTATACAGACTAAACCCTTAAAAAATGGCTGAGGGATACTTGCTCCTTCAGCCATTTTTTATTTCCACGCTTAGTTCTGCGCAGCAAATCCAAACACCTTGGCATAAAAAGCCAATTCTTCTACAAAGGCAGCGCGAATAGTCGCTTCCTTGCGGAAGCCATGCCCTTCCCCTTCAAATTCTCGTAAAGTCACCGGCGTTCCAACGGCTTTCAAAGCATTTGCCATGGAATATGCCTGTTCTGGCGGCACAACTTTATCGTCCATTCCCTGCAACAGCAGCACAGGCGCACGAATCTGATCGGCAACAGAAATTGGAGAGCGCTGTAGATATAGTGCCTCAGCTTCTGGCCACGGGCCAATTAGACCATCCAAATAGCGTGCTTCAAATTTATGGGTTTCCTGCGCCAAGGCACGCAGGTCGGTTACGCCATATAGGCTCACACCCGCCGCAAATATGTCTGAAACAGCTAACGCCACCAGCACAGTCATGCCGCCTGCACTGGAACCACGGATGGCGATACGATTCGGGTCTACCCGCCCCGATTCTACAACGGCACGGCAGGCAGACAGACAATCTGCCACATCCACCACACCCCACTGACCTTTTAGACGATTCCGCCACGCGCGCCCGAATCCGGTAGACCCACCATAATTCACATCCAGCACAGCAAACCCGCGAGACGTCCACCACTGGATTTTAAAGGATAATCCTTCCTGCGCCCGCGCAGTTGGTCCTCCATGCACTTGTACAATCATGGGGGGGCGCTCACCCTTTGGCACACAAGCATGGCGGTTGGTTGGAGGATAAAAGAAGGCGTGCCCCTTCAAACCATCTTCCCCATCCACTGAAAAGCGAATCGATTCGGGTATGGAAATATCTGCAACATCCAGTTGTTCTGCCGATGAACGCTGCAAAATAACCTCTGCCCCCTTCTCGGGCGTGCCCACTACAACAGAAGGCAAAGCATCTGGCGGAGCTTGCAACCAAGCAAAACGGCCATCTGCCAGGGGAACAGGGCATTGGTCCGGCTTGGCATGGAAGATGCGATATTCAGATACACCATCCGGTTTTATCCAGCATGTTGCTTGGCCCTGCGTAACGGCCAAAACCAGACAGCCCTCATTTTTGAGCAGTTGATAGCTACTCTGCCCAAATACCCACGCTGGCTGCCCTACTTCCCCTTCTGGAGCAGGATAGCGGGATAAGGTTGGGCTACTTTCCTGCCAATTGACGTTCCATATCGTCCAGCTTCCTGAACGATCAGACAAAACAAGCAGCTGTCCATCAGATGTCCAACGCGGCTCTATAAGCGATTCGCTTGTCTGTTTACCCACCAGCACACGTGCATCTTCAATACCGCAGATGTCCCCCGAAGCATTACGCTGAACACGGGCAAGGCACAGGCGTGTGGCATCCCACGGCATGTTGGGGTGATCCCACTCAACCCACGCCAACAATGTTCCATCTGGTGACAAAGCCGGAGCCGCATAAAAATCTGCTCCAACCTTCAGCACCGTGCCCGCTTTGTTGCCCTGAGCATGCAACGCCACCAGTGCAGTTTTGGCTTCCCCTGCTTCTCGGTGATCTTCCCGCACGGCAAGCACTGTTTCAGAACTTACGTCAAACCGCAGATCAGCAAACCGAAGCCCTATCTCTCCAGCCATAAAAACAGCCGAAGTTTCTGCTTCTCTACGCAGCCACACGCTTCCTGTACGTTTATCGGAATAGGCAATACCCCCGCTTTTCACGGCATAGGCGCCACCGCCATACTCATGCACACGGGTTGCCACATCTGTATCTGGTTCCAGTGCCTCACAGGCACCTTCTGCCTGTGTCCAACGCATCAGCACAGAACGGCCAGCCTCTGCCGGCCGCCGTTCCAGCCAGAAAACAGTATTTTCTACAGCCCGTACCTCGGAAAATGACAGTGTCTTTCCCGCCACCAGATCCGGCGTAACAGGGGAAGGCCATGTGCCACACGGCATTGGCGTGACAGAAGAAGAAAGAGAGGGTGTGTTATTCATGCTGGTATTTTTTACCATTCCGGCAGTTGCATCCAGAAAAACATGCACCCAGACACCGCACGTGTTAAGCATTGCTGCATACGCTCTTACGCAGAATGCTTGACACAACAGGACCTGAACGGTTTCTGCCGTGAGCAGTCTCGTGCTCTGTCTAAATTGGATGTTCTGTTCTGTTACACTCTTTGCACAATTTCTTTTCGGTAGATTACCTGAGCAGCCTTTTCGCCCAATACGGTTATGGGGTGGTAGGGGTTGTGGTAATGCTAGAAAGCATGGGCTTTCCGCTGCCAGCAGAAAGCCTGCTTATTACCGGAGCGCTGTTTTGTGCCACAACGCACAAGCTGCACATTGAGGGCGTAGCACTGGCCGGCGTGCTGGGTGCCATTATGGGCGACAATTTTGGCTATCTGATTGGCCATCTTGTTGGGCTACGTATGCTGCAAAAATATGGCCCCAAAATTGGCCTAACATCTCAGCGCCTTTTGCTGGGGCGCTACGTTTTTCTCAAACACGGTGGCCCGGTTGTGTTTTTTGGCCGGTTTATTGCCGTGCTGCGTATGTTTGTAGCCCTGCTGGCCGGAGCGAACCATATGCCGTGGCATACGTTTTTGTTTCATAACGCGCTTGGCGGCATATTCTGGGCTGGGGGTTACACACTTGTTGCCTACCTGCTGGGGAACGAGATCCTTCGCCTTTCCGGGCCGCTGGCTATCGCCTTTGGGGCGGTGGCCTGTATTGTCATCGGGTCTTTGTTCATATTCATCAAGCGCAATGAAAAACGTCTGACGGAGGAAGCCATGAAAGCAGCCGAGCAGGATGAACGCCTGAAAGTTCTTCCCTCATGACAGGGCGCAGAGCATGGCGCGTTAACCACAACCAGCCTGATCTGAAAGGGCAAGTTGCCCTTGTAACCGGTGGCAACAGTGGGTTGGGCTTTCAGGTTGCGTTGGGGCTTGCACACAGAGGTGCACGTTTATTGTTGCCTGTAAGGCATGCAGAACGTGGGCGTGAAGCTATCTCCCGCATCAAAGCGGAATGCCCAACGGCACAGATTATTCCTTTGCCGCTAGACCTTTCTTCACTCCAGTCTGTCGCGGAATGCGCAGCGGCTGCTACAAAATACACAGACCGGCTGAATCTACTGGTCAACAACGCGGGCGTTATGGCCCCAACACGCCGCAAGGAAACCAAAAACGGTTTTGAGCTTCAGTTTGGCGTGAATCATCTCGGGCATTTTGCCCTAACAGCCCATTTGCGGCATTTGCTGGAAAATGCTCCGGGCGGCGGTGTGGTGGTAAGTGTTGCCAGTTTGGCAGCCTGCAAGGGCCATATTCAGTTTGATGATCTGCAATCCCGCTATCGCTACAGCCCTTTTGGGGCATATCAGCAAAGCAAGCTGGCCAACCTGCTTTTTGCCATGGAATTGGCGCGCCGGGCCGGTGAACAGGGGTGGAATGTACACGCACGCGCCGCACATCCCGGCTGGGCCAGCACATCCATTATTGCCAATGGGCAAGCGGCTAGTCTACCTGCTCCGCTAGGGCGTATTGAGCAGTTTTTGGGTGGTATGGTTTTGCGCGTTATGGGGCAATCTGCTGCGCATGGGGCTGAACCTATTTTATACGCAGCACTTTCCCCCTCCGCACGGGATGGGGATTACTACGGCCCACAAGGGCATCAGGAAAGGCGTGGCCCACCGGGGCCAGCCCATATTCCCCCTACTGCGCGCAAGGGCAGTACTGCCGCACGCCTATGGGATGTTTCTGAAAGGCTGACCGGCACAAGCTGGTAAAAATTTAAAAAAGGGGGCGTCGTCTCACAAACAGGACGACGCCCCCTTTCTATGTTCAGAAACGAGTGGAACGGCGTGTACGGCTCTGCTGCCGTAATACGCTTTCAATCCAGTCATTCAGTCTGCGTGTGGTATCTTCTGCTTCTTCCCGATCCGGGTAGATTTCGGGGAAGCGTAGCGCCAGCCAGCGCCATGCCACCAATCGCTTGTGCCGTTTTTCAGCACGTTCCAGTTCTTCACGCCCAGCCCGCTCACTCGGGGGCAAGCGGCCCGTTCCCGGCGGAAGCACGCGCCGCCCTGCTGCATGGTCTGCGGCCCAACCTACCAGACGACGGATGCCATTATCTCGGTCATCGACCGGACACATGGCGTAAGACCAGCGCGTTGTCAGATCCAGCCCTTCCACCCCTTCCAGAGCAGAGGCAATGGCGAAAGCCTGCTCCATATCTGACAACCGATAATTCGGGTCATCCTTACGCAGCACGGCACGGTGAATACGTGAAAGAACACCATACAGGCTCTGGGAGCCAATTTCCGCAGCTACAGCTTTTACGATATCGGCATCAGGCTGCACATATGGCCGCAGATCATCAGGCTGTTCAGGGTCTGCTTCCAACTGCCGACGAATAAAGGTTGGGCTGCCCGCACCAGCAAGAACCGCAACAACGCCAGTTTCATGCTTACCAAAACGGCCTGCACGCCCGCCAATCTGCTTTACTTCCTGCACGGTCAGATCACGCGTCTGGCGGCCATCATATTTTTTCAGGGCCGCAAACACCACGCGCTTGATGGAAAGGTTAAGCCCCATGCCAATGGCATCTGTGGCCACCAGAATATCGGCTTCTCCATCATTAAAACGCTGGGCTTCTGCACGCCGCACCTCCGGGCTTAACGCCCCATACACCACGGCTACACGCTTGCCGTGCTGAAGCAGAGCAGCACGCAAATCCAGAACCTCACGGCGAGAAAACGCAATCAGCGCATCCCCTGCCCCCAGATCTGCCAACCGCACAGGATGCGATGCCGCCCGCAGCGGGCTTTTGCGTTCCAGAGAAATTTCATCCAGTGGATCACCACACAGTTCGGCAATACGCCGCACCATGGGAATACAATCTGGCGCGCCTAATACATACAAATGCCGTGCAGGTGCCCCCATAATGGCGGCTGTCCATGCGGCGCCACGGTCTGTATCGAACAGCATCTGGGCTTCATCAATAACCGCTACATCCACAGGGCTGTAAAACGGGCACATTTCCACTGTTGCTGCCAGATGCTTGCTGCCCGGCACCACAATCCGTTCTTCACCCGTAGAAAGAGAGGCCTCGACTCCTCTGGAAGCCAGTGCTTCACGAAATTCGTGCGCCAGCAACCGCAACGGAGCCAGAGCCAAACCACTTTCAGCCTGCGCCAGTGCGTTCAGAGCCGTATAGGATTTGCCGCTATTGGTTGGCCCCGTAACAAGGGTAATCTGCCTGTTAAGCGCGCGAGCAGTACGAAAATGCGCAGCATATCGGTCTAGGGCCGCCACACGGGCAATAACGGAATTGGCAACCTTGCGGCCCATATCTGGTGCCGTTTTAGGGCCACCAAATTCTGTCCCGCGGCCATTATCTTTCCGCCATTCTCCCAGCTTGCCACGCAAGGCTACCAATGCGGCGGGGTCAAACTCCCACTTCTCGCGCCCGCCGGATTCGCGCACCTTTCTGGCCACTGGCAGACGATTCTCTGCAATCCAGCGCAAAGCCTCACGTTGGGAGCAACGTAGCAGGCGCGGCACTTCAGCAAACGGAACAAGACTTTCTTCCCATTCCCGCAGTTGCGCTTCTTCCTTGTCGCGCTTCTGGCGGGCGGTCTGTTCTATTTTGCTGGCGGTCTGCTGCCTGCGGGCCTCTTCCCGCCGGGCTGTTTCAAGAAACGGGTCTCCCTCAGGCAGACCAAACGCTACGGCAATGGCCATAAGCAGCAGATCTGTCTGATCGGGGGAAAGCACACGCCCTGTATCCACCAGGTCAGCCTGCACTGTTTCAAACACGGCCCGAGGCGTTGCAGCATACCCACGCAAGCGAGACTCGGCCACAGGTGCCAGCGCGCGCTCCAGTTCCTGATCTCCGGCCTGCGGATCTGTAATGCCGGAAACGGCTTCTTCTATTTCTTCCCGGCTGATCCAGATACGCCCGCTGCGGCGTGTTTTATCCAGCAGGCGGGAAATCCAGCGCTTGCGCCGCACCTGGCACAAAACCTGAAGGTAGGTTTCATCCGGCACCTCATGTGCGCCGGGTTCAAGATTACGGGCAAGGCGGCGGAGAACTTCGTGTTCTTCCTTGGCCTCTGGGGCAATGGTGGTGCGGGCTACAGCGCAGGCAAGAGCCTGACGGGCTGGAGAAGCAGAGCTGTCTGACGTCATGCTTTCTCTCTTGCGTCATCCTGCGGGCCGGAACAATGCCTTGGCGGCATACTTCATGCAAAATAAATCAGAAACCTGCCTTGCCCCCACGGCCCGATTTGGCCATTGTGGCGCCCCCAACCTACCCAGCAGACAGAAGCGGCGGGCGGTTTTCAGCCAGTTACGTGTTGCGCGAACACGTTGTGTGATGAATTTACACTGGCATTAGACGCCTCACCCTTCTAAAAACGCCGCCAGCAAGAAATTCACGGTGCTTTTGTATCTACTACGCAAAGGCACATTGTTCTGATCTGCTACAAGCGGAGTACATAGCGGTCCATGTCTGAAACCATGCTTGAAAACGATATCCTGCCACGGATGTCTGCCTCTGAAGTGCCCAGCGGCCTGCTGCCTGTTGATGGACAGGAAGGCGTGTGGCATCTGGCCTCGCCTACCAAGGAATACGGGCACCTTTACCCTGCCAAGGTTCTGACCGTTCATCACTGGACGGACCGCCTGTTCAGCTTCACCACCACCCGTGACCCCGGCCTGCGCTTTGAAAACGGCCAGTTTGCCATGATCGGGATTGAAGTAGACGGCAAGCCCCTGCTGCGTGCCTATTCCATTGCATCCCCCAACTATGCAGATGAAATGGAATTTCTTTCCATTGCTGTGCCCAACGGCCCGCTGACATCCCGCCTGCGCCACGTAAAAGTGGGTGATACGGTGCTGATCGGCCGCAAACCAACCGGCACATTGCTGCTGGATAACCTGCGCCCCGGCCGTAACCTGTATTTCCTGTCCACCGGCACAGGGCTGGCCCCGTTCATGAGCCTGATCAAGGATCCGGAATGCTATGAACGGTATGACCACGTTATTCTGACACACACCGTGCGTCTGTCTGGCGAACTGGCATATTCCAACCACATCCGCCACGAACTGCCCGAACACGAATTCCTTGGTGAAGAAATCAAGGAAAAGCTGCTGTACTACCCAGCCGTTACGCGTGAAGACTTTGCCGTAACAGAACGCATCACCAAGCTGATTGAATCGGGCAAGATCTTCAAGGATCTGAACATTCCTGAGCTTGATCCAGAACATGACCGCGTCATGATCTGTGGTTCCCCGGAAATGCTGGCTGATACGGAAGCCCTGCTGCGTGCGCGTGGGTTTGATGAAGGCAACATGTCCACCCCGGGTGCATACGTGGTGGAAAAAGCGTTTGCCGAACGATAAGGCACGCGTTTTTAAGCCCAACACCGCCGCTTAAGACACATTATTAAAAGGAGCACGCCCCATGAGCTATGATTTTGATCTTCTGGTTATTGGGGCGGGCTCCGGCGGCGTACGGTGCGCACGCATTGCGGCCAGCCACGGTGCGCGCGTTGCCATTGCAGAAAGCCGACACTGGGGCGGTACCTGTGTGAATTTGGGCTGTGTGCCCAAAAAGCTTATGGTACAAGCCAGTGAATACGGCGATATAGTAGATGACAGCCACGGCTTTGGCTGGACCTCTACTCGCGGTACGCATGACTGGAGCAAGCTAATGGCCGCCAAGGATCGGGAAATTACCCGCCTGAACGGCATTTATGTCTCCATGCTGGAAAAAACCGGTATTACGCTCCTAACCGGCCATGCCCGGTTTGTAGATGGACATAGCATCCGCATTGAACCTTCCCCCCTTGCGCCGGATGAAGCCCCCCGCACCATTACGGCAGAACGTATTGTTATTGCCACCGGTTCCACACCCGTAAAGCCTGATATCCCGGGAGCAGAACTGGCCATTACATCAGACGAAGCCTTCCACCTGCCGCAACGGCCAGAACGGGTGGTTATTATTGGCAGCGGATATATCGGGCTGGAATTTGCCGGTATTTTTGCAGGCTTGGGCTCCAAGGTAGATCTGGTTTACCGGCGCGATTTGCCCTTGCGCGGTTTTGATGAAGAAATGCGCAGCGCCATGGCTGAAGCCATTGATGCACGCGGCATTACCCAGCATCGCCACGCCTGTTCCACCGCCATTACCAAAGAAGGCACAGACCTTGTGGTAGCGCTGGATAATGGACAGCGCCTGCACACAGATTGCGTGTTTATGGCAACAGGCCGACGCCCCAAAATTGACGCCTTGGGGCTGGAAAACACAGCCATTACCACCGCAGATAATGGGCGCATCAAGGTGGATATGAATAGTGAAACAGCCCAGCCAGGCGTTTACGCCATTGGGGATGTTACAGACCGTATCAACCTTACCCCCGTTGCCATTGCGGAAGGCCATAATCTGGCTGACCGCCTGTTTGGCAAAGGGCCTGCCCGCCAATGGTGCTACGCTACAACTCCCAAGGCTGTTTTCTTCTCCCCTCCGTTAGCAACCGTCGGACTGACAGAGGAAGAAGCCGCCCGGAATGGTGTGGTGGATATTTATTTCACACGCTTTACCCCCATGCGGCACACGCTAACCGGCCGCACTCGTAAAACGGTGATGAAGCTGGTTGTTGACCAAAAAAGCCAGAAGGTTGTGGGCGTGCATATTCTGGGGGATGACGCACCAGAAATGCTGCAAGGTGTGGCCATTGCCGTAACGGCTGAACTGACAAAAGCAGATTTTGACCGCACAATCGGTATTCACCCCACATCGGCTGAAGAGCTGGTGACCATGCGTACCCGCACGCGGGAAACCCCAAAAGCTGAAGGATAATTCCCTATGGCACCTTCTGCCCCTTTTATTGGCGACCAGCACGGCCCCTTTGATCTGGCACTGAAAGGTGGTTCCGTTGTGCTGCCTGATGGCACAGTGGAAACCACGGTTTACGTGAAAGATGGCACCATTGCCGCTATTGGTGGGCAGGCTGATGCCGCCCGCACCATAGACTGCACGGGCCTGACCATTCTGCCGGGTGTTATAGATACGCAGGTTCATTTCCGCGAACCGGGTGCCGAGGAAAACGAAAACCTCGAATCCGGCAGTCGTGCTGCAGTGCTGGGTGGGGTAACGGGCGTGTTTGAAATGCCCAACACCAAACCCACCACCTCTACGCCAGAAGCGGTGGCAGACAAGCTGGCCCGCGCAAAAGGCCGCATGTGGTGCGAACACGCCTTTTATGTAGGCGCCACGGTTGATAACGCCGACCAATGCGGTGAACTGGAAAAACTACCGGGTACCGCTGGTATCAAGGTGTTTATGGGCTCTTCCACCGGCAGTCTGCTGGTTTCGGAAGACAGTATGCTGGAGCGCGTACTGAAATCTGGCCAGCGCCGCGTGGCCATTCATGCTGAAGATGAAACCCGCCTGAAAGAACGGATGGGAGAACGGATTGAGGGTGATCCATCCTCCCACCCTGTTTGGCGGGATGATGAAACAGCCCTGCGCGCCACCACGCGTGTGCTGCATCTGGCCCGCAAAACCGGGCGGCGCGTGCATGTGCTGCACATCACCACTCCTGCAGAACTGGCCCTGATTGCACAGCACCGCGATGTGGCAAGCTGTGAACTCACCCCTCAACATCTGACACTAGCAGGGGAAGAAGCCTACCCTCGCCTAGGCACCTTCGCACAGATGAACCCGCCTATCCGTTCTGGCGCGCACCGTGATGGTCTGTGGCATTGGGTATCCCAAGGCTTGCCAGATGTGATTGGGTCTGACCACGCACCCCATAGCAAGGAAGCCAAGGCCCGCACCTATCCGGCCTCGCCCTCCGGTATGCCGGGCGTGCAAACGCTTCTGCCCCTGATGCTCAACCATGTTGCGCACCACCGGCTCACACTGCGCCGCTTGGTGGATTTAACATCCGCTGGCCCGCAGCGTCTGTTTGGCTTGGTGCGTAAAGGCCGCATTGCCGTTGGGTATGATGCTGACTTCACGATTGTGGATCTGAAAGCCCAGTGGACGATCAAGGAAGAATGGTTGGCCTCACGTTGCGGGTGGTCTCCCTTTACAGGAAACACCATTACTGGCCGCCCTGTTGGCACCATTATCCGCGGTAATCAGGTAATGTGGGAAGGTACATTGGCAGACAAAGCCATTGGCGAACCTTTCCGTTTTGATGCCACAGACAGGCCTGTAGGCTAAACCTCCGGCGCAGCCATTCAGCGCATAGCAAAACCCCTTCCACCGTATTGATGGAAGGGGTTTTGTTTTTATGGCGCTATACGCTTTTAAAAATCAGGGAAAGCTGGACCGTTTATAGGGGTAACGGTCAACCATCATCCGCAAAGGCGCAAACTCCTTATTGGAAAATGACCTGTAATGGACCTGAGATCCATCCGGGTTTTCAACAAATACGGTAGAGTTCCAATCTGCGGCACTGATACCTGTCCAAAGCGTAAGCACCAGAGCTTCCTTGCCTTGGGCATCGTTCAGCACCATGCGGGCATCGCCCGATGATGGCGGCGTACGTGTTAACGGCCCCCAGCCACCTTTGTTATCCTTAAACCAGTCATTCACCGCTTTTACTTCATCCTGGCTTAGAGCGCGCGTGCGGTGCATTGGGCCAACATCCAAAGTGCCGCTGGCCACTTGCGGAAAGGAAACCGGCTTCAGGTTAGGCAGAGCCACTTTCCAGATCAGCGCTGCCGTACTGAGCGTAAAAATAAAAAAGCCAATAATAAAAGCCGTCTCTTTCCGCATTATCTGTATCTTTCTCTTACCCGCGCACCGCTGCAATAACGCGGGCCACTTCTTCATCAGTCAGTTCCGGGTGGATTGGCAGTGCCAAAATCCGCTGTGCCAGATCTTCAGAAACAGGCAACGCCGTACCGTCATGATGATCACGGTAAGCTGGCTGTTTATGCAGCGGCAGCGGATAATAAATGGCTGAAGGCACACCTTGCTCTTTCAGGCGGGCCTGCATCTGCTCACGCTCGGCACTGTTTTTCAGCAATACGGAATAAATGGCCCATGCGCTCTGGCTGTCTGGCACACGCGCAGGCACCTGTACCACATCTTTCAGGCCTGCATCGTACTGGCAGGCAATTTCCTCACGCCGCGTCAGCTCTCGTGCAAAATCATCCAGCTTGGCCAGCAGCACAGCGGCTTGCAGGGTATCCAAACGCCCGTTCATGCCGGTGCGCAAAACCTCATACCGGGTTGTGCCTTCGCCATGCGTGCGTAGGGAGCGGTAGAGAGCTGCGCGTTCCGGGTCATCCGTGAGAATAGCGCCGCCATCTCCGTACCCACCCAAGGGCTTGGACGGAAAGAAGGAGAGCGTGGTTGCTGTGGCTTCCCGCCCCAACGGCGCACCGTTCAACTTTGCCCCAAAAGACTGTGCGCAATCTGCCAACAGAAAAAGGTCTTCTTCCTGCGCAATGGCGCGTAAATCTGCCCACGGTGCAGGTTGGCCGAACAGATCCACCCCAACAATGGCACGTGGCTTCAGTTTACCTGCTTCTCGCACAGCACGAATACGGCTACGCAGATGCTCTGGGTCAATCTGGAAAGTGTTTGGGTCAACATCCACAAAAACAGGCGTGGCACCCAGCACTAAAGGCACTTCTGCCGTGGCGGTATAGGTAAACGCTGGCAGGAACACAGCATCGCCCCGGCCAATCTGTTCCCCCATCATCACAATCTGCAAGGCATCTGTGCCGGAGGAAACACCCACGCATTCCCGCGCACCGCACCACTGGGCCAAACGCTGTTCCAGCTCCAGAACTTCTGGCCCCATTACAAAGCGACAATGCGCCAGAACAGCCTCCAGCCGCTGCCGCAATGCGGGTTCCAGCCGTTTTTGCTGGGCTGCGAGATCAAGAAAAGCGATAGGCCTGTTTTGTGAACCGTTCATAATGCCACCTGCTCATTGCCATCGGCCTGCGCCTGTCCGCTGTGTACAACACCCGCAGCCATAGCACCAGACGCCGCAGATTCCGGCGCCAGGGCACGCACCTCTCCTGCTGGGTTATGATCGAATTCCGGCACCAGCAATGCCAGAGTACGCAAAGCAGCCTGCACATCACCTTCTCGCGCATAGGCCGTAATCTGGTCCACCGCCTGGCGTATCTGCTCCAGATCAACCAACCGAGGGGTGGCCATAAGCAAACCGGGTTCATCGGTTGGCACAGGGGCTTCTCGACCGTGAAACAGTTCCTCATACAGTTTTTCACCAGGCCTTAGGCCCGTAAAACGGATGGTTACATCTTCATCAGGGCGCAAACCGGCCATACGGATCATCTGCCGGGCCAAATCTACAATACGAACGGGTTCGCCCATATCCAGCACAAAAATACCACCGTGCCGCAGCAGATCATCAGTGCCAGACCCATCGGTGTGGCGCATGCCCCGCACGCTGGCTTGCAGCACAAGCCCCACGGCTTCTGGCACTGTCATGAAATACCGGCGCATTTCCGGATGTGTAACTGTCAGCGGGCCGCCTCGTTCTAGCTGCCGGCGGAACAGAGGCACAACAGAACCCGTGGACCCCAGTACATTGCCAAAGCGCACGGTAACGCACCGCATGGCATTCGGCTTACCTGATGCACGGGCACGCACATCCAATGCCTGACAGTACATTTCTGCCGCACGCTTGGATGCCCCCATCAGGCTGGAAGGATTTACCGCCTTGTCTGTTGAAATCACAACCATGGCCTGCGCCCCATGACGAGATGCGGTATCCGCCACAACGCGCGTACCATGCACATTGGTCAGCAACCCTTCTGCCGGGTTTGCCTCCACAATAGGCACATGCTTCAGGGCTGCAGCATGAAACACCAGTTCCGGCCGGAAACGGGCCATCACCTCATCCAGCCGCGCTTCATCCCGCACATCGGCCACCACCACTTCACGCGGCACATAAGGAGCACAATCTGCCAGTTCCACGTCTATCTGCCAGAGTTCGAACTCGCCATGATCGAGCAGGATAAGGCGTTCAGGGCTTAACAGAGCAATCTGCCGCACCAGTTCTGAACCAATGGTGCCACCGGCACCCGTAACCAGAACGGTGCGGTTACCAACAAGCCGTTCCATGCCTTCCCGGTCCAATGGCACCTGCGGGCGATTGAGAAGGTCTTCCAGCGGGACGGGCCGCAACTGCACACGTTCGGCTGGAGTAAGATCTGTTAAAGCAGGCGTGCGCAATACCGAGATACCGTGCACCGCCGCAGCATCCAGCACATTTGTCAGGGCTCGACCACGGAAAGAAGGATCAGTCACCACCAAGGATTCGGGCAGCACATTGTTTTTTGCCAGCCGGTCTAAAATAGCTCCGATATCTTCCACATGCCCCAAAATGGGCACGTTATGGATGCGTCGGCCTGCTTGATGTGTGCCCAAGGCCACAAGCCCTACAACACGAATCCCAGCTTCCGGGTTACGCTCCAGCGCACGCAAATACAGATCTGCAACCGTATCTGCCCCTATCAGCACCACGCGCCGCAAATTGGCGCGGCGGAGGGCTATTCTATGTGCCAGACGATACCCCACACGCAGCCCGCCCAACATCACCAGCAGAACCAGCGCATAAATAATGGGAAAGGTCAGACTAGGTAACGGAAAGCCCACCGCCACAAGCCCGCACGAAAACAGCACCGAACTGGCAATAGAGGCCCCGGCAATGCCCAGAAGATCTGAAACACCGGAAAACCGCCAGTACTGCTGCGGCATACGGAACGGCAACCCACTGACAAGCAGCGTGATAGCCCCCCCGGCCAGAAACCAGAGTGGGTGCAGCAATCCATCTTGCGGGGCCGCCAGCCACCGCGCCAGAGGTGCGGCAAGTGCTGCCAATACGCCATCCAGCAGGATATTTACGGCTATCCTGTTTACAGGGCGCAGGCGCGGATTACGGTGCAGGGGCTGAGAGTGTTGTGATGCCATTATCTTGCACCTATAGCGTAGCACCTGCCATCCTAGAAGCGGCTCAACCGGACGACTGTCTTTTCATGTCTTTTTCTTTTTCCTGTGTGGCAATTTTTTGCCTTTTAGGTGCCTGTGTTCTTTCTGCCTGCCTTGTGCGAGGCATGATCGGGCTTGCCGTTATGGATACGCCGGGCCACCGCAGCGCCCATGATACGCCCACACCCAAAGGGGGCGGCATAGGCGTAATGCTTGCTTTTGCAGGTGTTTTGCCGGTTCTTATGTATGTTACTGGCCAGCCACTTTTTTCTTTCTCAGCCTGCGCGTTGGCCGCTGCAACTTTGTTATTGTGTGCCGTTTCATGGCTGGATGATATTTATCAGTGGTCCCCCGCCATTAAATTTGCAGCACAATGTGCCGCTGCCTGCATAATTGTAGCTGGAGGCATTGCTCTGCCTTGGCCTACGCCGTTTATTGGGGCCGTTCTTTCTGTATTGTGGCTGATATTTATCACCAATGCCGTCAACTTTATGGATGGGTTAAACGGGCTGATTTCTGGCTGTTTATGTGTTGCAGCATTATGCATGGCCGCAGCAGCCACTTACTTGGGAGTACCCGCCTTACGCTGGCCTGCATTGCTCATGGTTTTTTGTCTGGCAGGTTTTCTGCCTTTCAATTTCCCAAACGCACGTATTTTTCTAGGTGATGTAGGAAGCCAAGGATGTGGGTTACTGGCTGGAGCCGCAGCTCTGTATACCGCAGCACATTCTCCACTACCCTCTGGATGGGTTGTTGGGCCTGCACTGCTGTTCCCGTTGATTTATGATGTGATTTTTACGCTCATCCGCCGCAAATTGGCCGGACATTCCTTGGTGCAGGCGCATCGTGGGCATTTGTACCAGGTGTTACACCGGAGCGGCATATACGCCCCTGCCATTTCTCTTATGGAATGGACCTTCACACTTTGGGGTATGATGGTGAGCTGTTTTGTAGCCCCAATGCCGATTATGGCGGGAAGTATAACGGCTTTTATACTTGTGTGCGTGCCCCAGCTTGTATGGACAGGCTTTGCCGTTTTACGCACGCGCCAACACCCTGTTGGCGCGTGGTAAAGACCACTTTTATTTTTCCAACGTCAGGGTCAGACCCTGTGCAGAACCGGCAAGCCGAGCACCTTGGGAAATGGTTTCGATTTTAATACGTACGCCATTCTTGTTTTCCAGAACGGCACCACCCAAACCTTGGCCCAGCGTTGCTTCACCATGAGCAGCACCATAAGTCCCATTAAAATCTGACAGACGATGCAGATTATAAACGGTACCTTTGCCTTCAATTTTTGAATAGCCAACGGCAGCAATTGTGCCGCCGGTAATGGAAAACTTATACGTTTTTCCGCCGTAACGCAGCCTGCCACCACCCCATGTATAGCCTACGCCAATATCGGCTGATCTTGCCGTAATGGTAACCGTAGCAGTGGGTGAGCCCATGGCATCTTCAGCATGGGCAACAGGAATAAAACTGGCTGATGCCGCAAGCGCTGCTGCGGCAAAAAATGAAGAAAATCGCATGAAACGTTCCTTTCTTCTTGTTGGTTAGGCTGAAAAATCAGCCTGCTACTTTAATATAAAGCAGCAGGCTTTTCAGAAAACCGTGAAGAAAAAACGTTTCCTACCTGTAAAAGTTTCAAGCTGGACGCAGCAGCTAAAACTCAGGCAGCCATCACACGGCGCACACGGCGGGCAGCGGGTTCACGCTCTGCAGAACGCTGGGCCTTGCGGGCCGCGTTTTCTACAGTTTCACCCATAATGGTGCGAATTTCCTTCAGGTAAGCAGCGCCTTTAGGCGTACGCTGCACCAGCACGGAACGACGGTCCAGCGGATCTACCTTACGGCGTGCCAGATCAAGCTCACTCAGCCGGTCCAGAGCGCGCGTAATAGCTGGCTTGGAAACATTCAGGCTGGCAGCCAAACCACGTACGGTATGGCCAGTTTCATCCAGATAGCATGTCAAAAACACAGCCAATTGGCGAGCGGACAGATCTGGAGCATCTCCACGCACCAAAGACACAATGGTGTCCCGCAGGGTTTTAGCCAGATCCTCTGTTTTTTCTGCTGCCTGAGGCATAAGCTTCACTTTCCTTTTGCTGCACGCTTTTCCTGATCTCTCAAGATAAAGCGACATATTCCCGCTTCCTGTTACGGAACGAATCCCCTTGAGATTTCATATAGGAGGCGAAACGACTCTTTTAAAGTATTAATAAAAACATATTACCTCTTCTTTTATGACACCTTTGTGGCATCGGTATTTTGTTCTTCACAAAAAAGCTTCGTAATAGCTTTGAAAATGGCCCGAACCCCAGGAGAATCCCCACCTTTTGGCCGTCCTGGGCGAGAACTGTCATTCCAGGCATAACTGTCGATATGCACCCAGCGCTGATCTGGATTTACAAATCGTTCAAGAAATAAACCGGCAGTAATCGCGCCTGCCATAGGTCTTGATGAAATATTACTGAGGTCTGCAACAGAACTTCCCAACCATTCGCGGTATCCTTGCCACAAAGGCAAGCGCCACATGGGGTCTGCTTCCTGCTGCCCAGCATCCAGAAATGCCTTAGAAACAGCTTCATCATTACACAGCAGGGCAGGCAAATCTGGCCCCAGCGCCACACGCGCAGCCCCTGTTAGGGTTGCAACATCCAACAACAGGTCTGGTTTCTGTTCCCCGGCTTCGTGCAGCAGGTCACACAAAACCAGACGGCCTTCTGCATCTGTGTTGCCAATTTCCACCGTAAGGCCAGAACGGCTGCGCACCACATCCAACGGGCGCATGGCATGGCCGGAGACACTGTTTTCCACACACCCCAGCCGCACTTCCAACCTTACGGGTAGATTCTGTGTCATAATCAGGCGAGCAAGTGCCAGAACTGTTGCTGCCCCGCCCATATCCTTTTTCATGCGTAGCATGCCGCTGGAGGGTTTGAGATCGTACCCCCCGCTATCAAAGCACACGCCCTTACCCACCAAAGAAATCAGCGGTGCTTTTTTATCTGCCGTGCTGCCCTGCCACTGCGCCACCACCACGCGAGGGCCGCGGTCTGATCCATTCCCTACATGCGCCAGCAAAGGGTAGGCTTTATCCAGCGCAGCACCTTTTATAACGTCTACATGGGCACCAAATTCCTTGAGCACCGTTTTGGCTGCTCGTGCCAAATCTGAGGGCCCCAACAAATTGGCGGGCGTATTGATCAGATCACGCGCAAGCCAGATGGAACGCGCCATTTCCGATGCCACGCTTGCACGTTCCTGCGCCGTGACCACCAACCGTGTTGTGGGTTTTTTGGCAGATGCAGATTTCAGCCCATACTGATACGCCCCAAGGCAGAAACCCAAAATGACATCATACCGCGCAATGTCATCCGGTGCTTCCACCCGCCAGTCTCCTGCTGGCAGATCTTGTGCCAAAGCCCCAAAAACAAATGGGTCCACTACATCTTTTTCGGGCACCCCAAACAGTGCTGTTGGCACACCATTTGTATCTGGAACCATTACCAGCTGGCCCGGACGCGCCTTAAAGCCGCAGTTTTCTGCAAAAGCCGCTGCCTGTTCCCCTATCCATGAGCCCAAAACCGCTTGATCCGAAGGGCGAACAGCATGAACAGTGCGCACCTTGCTTCCTCGGCGGGACACAACCAGACAATCGGCTTCACGAACAGGCATAACATTTCTCCCTTCGCTTTCAGGCAAACTGCCTGCCAGCATATTTTCGTCTGTAAGGATAATGGCATCTGATGGCTTGCTTTTCCACACGCGGCAGCCGACGATGTTTGCATGATGGTTTCTTCCCGCCGTATGGCTGCTGCCGCTCATCACGCATCTATGCAGGACGATGCTCCCGTGCGGGCCATTCTGGGCCCCACAAACACCGGAAAAACACATCTGGCGCTGGAACGGATGCTGGCCCATTCCTCTGGCATGATCGGCTTTCCGCTGCGGCTGCTGGCGCGTGAAAACTACGAACGCATGGTCAAGCTGAAGGGCGTGCGCTCTGTGGGGTTGATTACAGGTGAAGAAAAAATCATCCCACCACAGGCCCGCTGGTTTTCCTGCACAGTGGAGGCCATGCCATCTGACCGTAAGGTGGAATTTGTTGCCGTAGATGAAATTCAGCTATGTGCGGACCCCGAGCGCGGCCATGTTTTTACGGATCGGCTTTTAAATGCACGCGGGCGGTCTGAAACGCTTTTTTTGGGCGCAGAAACCATTGCGCCGCTGCTGAAAACCCTGATCCGCGACATAGAAATAGACACACGCCCGCGCCTTTCCAACCTGACATATACAGGGCATATGCGCCTATCGCGTCTGCCTGCGCGTACGGCCATTGTGGCTTTTTCCATGGCCGAAGTTTACGCCATTGCAGAACTTATACGCCGCAAGCGCGGGGGCTGTGCTGTGGTAATGGGCCAACTTTCACCCCGCACCCGCAATGCGCAGGTAGCCCTCTACCAAAACCGAGAGGTGGATTATCTGGTAGCAACCGATGCCATTGGCATGGGGTTGAATATGGATATCCGGCACATTGCTTTTGCCAATATCTGCAAGTTTGATGGTTACAGAAACCGGCTGCTTACCCCAGCAGAAGCCGCACAGATTGCGGGCCGCGCTGGCCGAGGTACGCAGGACGGTACTTTTGGCACAACCGGGGAATGTCCTGCCTTTCCCGAAGGGATGGTGGAGGCCATTGAAACCCACCATTTTGAACCGCTACCTTTTTTGTGGTGGCGCAACAGCAAGCTCAATTTTACGTCTCCCAGCACACTTTATGCCAGCTTGTGCCAAAAGCCCCCTGACCGCTGCCTGAAATCTGCGGCCCCTGCATCTGATTTATTGGCCCTCTCTGCTCTCATGCAAAATGCCACGGTGCAAAAACTGGCCCATACACCTGCGCGCACCCAGCTATTGTGGGAAGTGTGCCAGATTCCAGATTTTCGCAAACTGGGAGAAGACAGCCATATTCGGCTGTGTGAGCAAATTTTCACTCTGCTTGCCCAAAAAGGGCACCTACCTTCTGCCTGGATGAAATCTCGCCTTGCCAATCTGGAACAGTTGGAGGGAGATATTGATGTTCTGATGCAGCGCCTTATGGGCATCCGCACGTGGTCCTACGTTTCCGCCAGACCGGATTGGGTAGAAAACGCTGCACATTGGCGTAACCATACCCTAAGGCTGGAAGATGCTCTTTCCGACGTATTACATGAACGCCTGACAACGCGCTTTGTAGATAAACGTGCAGCAAGCTTGGCACGGCGCTTGGAAGAAGCAGACACCACCCCTTTGCTTTCCGCCATTACCCGCACGGGTGAAGTAAGCGTGGAAGGGCATGCTGTGGGCCATATGCGGGGTTTCAGCTTTACCCCAGACCCTGAAGCTGCACAGTCTGACCAGAAACTTATTCTCAAAGCAGCCCGCAGAGCAGCCCGTAACCAGATTCCCTATCGGGTTTCCCAGTTCCTGCAAGCGCCAGACACGGAAATAACGCTGAACCTGCAAAATGGTGCACTCAACTGGCAGGAAGATACGATTGCGCGTTTGCAAGCCGGGGCTGACGTGCTGCACCCAGTTATAGAAGTGCGCGAAGCAGAATTTCTGGAACCCGGTCAGAAAGAAAAAATCCGGCAACGGCTGGCTGCCTTTGTTAAGGCATACATCCACAAAGAGCTGGCACCACTCTTTCGGGCTGAAAAAGCAGTTGCAGATCAACCGTTACTCCGCGGCATGGTGCATATGCTGGTAGAAAATGGTGGCGTAGCGGAGGTACCGCACCTTTCCTCCCTGCCTGCATCTGCCCGACACATACTGAAGCGCCTTCACATCACCCAACAGAAAAATACTGTGTTTTGTAGTAAAATGATGCGCCCTGGCTCCATGGCTTTGCGTGCACTTTTGTTAAGTTTACACTCCGGTATTGTTTTGCCAGAGCTGCCACGCACGGGTGCCGTTTCTGCCCCTGTGCCTGCTTTGCTCACAGCGCCTCAGAAATCTCTTCTCATGCAGCTTGGGTGGATTATTTCTGAAGGTACTTT
Source organism: Acetobacter pasteurianus (assembly GCF_009914215.2). NCBI lineage: Bacteria > Pseudomonadati > Pseudomonadota > Alphaproteobacteria > Acetobacterales > Acetobacteraceae > Acetobacter > Acetobacter pasteurianus. The sequence goes on from NZ_CP039846.2 coordinate 1,115,787, forward strand.
AATCCGACTCGATATTGCTGCTGCTCTGTATGCGGAATCTGTTTCCCTGATTTCACACGGATCACGGCAGATTCCGAATTTCTTTGCCTCTCGGTTGGGTGTGAAAAAGGCTATTCTTCCGGGCATTTTGCGCAGCCTTGGGTTACATGTCCAAAAACCCCAGATTTTACCGGATACACACGCAGGACCACCCGCTCCTTTTCTGATTATCCCCCAGAAAACTGTAAAAAATCGGAAACACTCAAAAAAGCGTACAGGTAGGGTTCAGCCAGAAAAATATAACCACAACAGCCCCTTTGCTGTGCTGGCAACGCTTCGGCAACACCACCAACCCTAGCTCTGTTATAAAAAGAAAGCTGCCCTCCTTACACAGGCGGGTTGCCATTAGGCCAAAAGCGCCTCATATCTGCGCCATCCTTGGTGGCAGGCTTCTATATAACGGTACTGCCATCTGACCCCACGCGGTGAGAGCCCCTCCTCCACCGCCAGATATTTTCGGAGATGGCAATGACCTACGTGGTCACTGAAAACTGCATCCGCTGCAAATTCATGGACTGTGTGGAAGTCTGCCCCGTTGACTGCTTCTACGCTGGTGAAAACTTTCTGGTCATCAACCCAGATGAATGCATTGACTGCGGCGTGTGTGAGCCTGAATGCCCCGCCGAAGCCATTTTCCCTGATAGCGACGACCGTGCAGCAGCGTGGGCAGAAATCAACGCAAAATACGCCACCCAGTGGCCAAACATTACACGCAAGGGCACGCCCCCGGCCGATGCGGAAGAATGGAAAGACAAGCCTAACAAAACAGAGCTGCTTTCCCCCAATCCGCAGAAAGACTGAGAGCCCTTATTTACTTGGGTTTGGAGAAATGGTGTCGGCCTTAGGCTGGCACCATTTTTTTTGTGCCCAGAACCTAATGCACGCTTAAGCTTGGATGTTCCATGCTTCATCCAAAGCCCCGTATGGCGGCGGGTAGCCGTAGATACCAGATACCCTGCACAGATCTGTCAGAAAGACATGATCAATAAAAAAGCCCCTGTAGCCATTATAGCTACAGGGGCTTTTTTCAGCTTGCTTTCCCACCGCCACTTAACGCGGCGGTAGAAACCTCACCATATTAGCGGGACATCATATGCAGCGCGGTGTTGTTCATAATGAACACCGAACCAACAATCAGGATGGCCACGAAAGCAACGGTGAAAACAAAGCACATGTTGTTCCAGCGCTGTTCGGAGTCTCCGCCCATGTGCAGGAAGTAGTGCAGATGCACCAGAACCTGAACCAGAGCGAGAGCTGAAACAGCAGCCAGAGTGCCGGCTGGCGAAAGGCTATGGCTCATCACCACGCCAAACGACAGGACCGTCAGGACAACGGCAAGAACAAACCCGATAATGTAAGAAGATACGCTACCGTGGCTCTCGCCTGAGGAGGATGTATGCGGATTGCTCATCAGATCATGCTCGCCAGATAGACATAGGTGAAAACGCAGATCCAGACGATATCCAGGAAGTGCCAGAACAGGCTCAGGCAGGTGAGCTTATTCATCATACGTTCCGGAATTTCAGTCGTACCCATCAGCTGAGCGATCAGGGTAACAATCCAGATCAGACCACACGTGACATGCAGACCGTGAGTAGACACCAGCGTAAAGAACGCAGACAGGAATGCACTGCGATCCGGACCGGCGCCTTCTGCGATCATGTGCGCAAATTCACGCAGTTCCAGCCCCACAAAGCCAAGGCCAAGCAGGAAGGTAACACCAAGCCAAAGGATAACCTTGGAAACCTGGCTCTTATGGGCGGCAATCATGCCGAACCCATAAGTGATGGACGAAACCAGCAGGAGGGCTGTTTCCAGCCCAAGCCCACCGAATTCGAACAGTTCGTGGCCGGTTGGGCCACCGTTAAACTGGTTACGCAGAACTGCAAACACGGCAAAAAGCGTACCGAAGATGATGCAGTCCGTCATCAGATAGACCCAGAACCCGAACACCACCGGAGATTCGTGGTGATGTTCGTCGTGGCCTGCGGTCTGAACAGTTGTGTTCTGTGCCATGTTATTCAGCTGCCTGTGCCATCAGTTTACGGGTGTGCTCGTTTTCAATCCGGGCAACCTCTTCGGCAGGGATATAGTAATCAATATCCTTATCAGCGCTGCGGGCAATTACCGAACCGATAACACCAACAAGGCCAATAGCAGCCAGCCACCAGATGTACCAAACCGCAGCAAAACCGAAGATCAGGGCAAAGATACCACAAGCCAGACCCAGAGAGGTATTCTTGGGCATGTGGATTGCTTCGTACTGAGCACCAGCCTGACGGGTATCAATACCATTTTCCTTATCATGCATGAACGCATCGAGTTCGTGCACATGAGGAACGATAGCAAAGTTGTAGACCGGCGGCGGGGAAGACGTGGACCATTCCAGCGTACGGCCATTCCATGGGTCACCGGTCACGTCGCGGTTCTGCGGCAGGTTACGGTCACGGATGGAAACATACAGCTGTGTAAGCTGGCAAGCGATACCAAGCATAACCAGCACTGCACCAACTTCAGCAACCAGCAGCCACGGATGCCATGCCGGATTGTCGTAGTGGTTCAGACGACGGGTCATGCCTTCGAAACCGACAATGTAGAGCGGTACGAATGCGCAATAGAAACCAACAAACCAGAACCAGAAAGCGCGCTTGCCCCAGGTTTCGTCCAGCTTGAAGCCCATCACCTTCGGGAACCAGAAGTTCATGCCACAGATGTAACCGAAATACACACCACCAATAATGGTATTATGGAAGTGAGCAATCAGGAACAGGGAGTTATGCAGAACGAAGTCAGCACCCGGGATAGCCAGCATAACGCCGGTCATACCACCGATGGTGAAGGTGATCATGAAGCCAACAGCCCAGTACATGCAGGCATGGAACTGGATGCGGCCCTTATACATGGTGAACAGCCAGTTAAACAGCTTAACACCGGTAGGAATGGAGATGATCATGGTCGCGATACCGAAGAAGGCATTCACGTCCGGACCAGCGCCCATTGTGAAGAAGTGGTGAACCCACACAAGGAAGGACAGAACCATGATGGAGCAGGTTGCGTAAACCATGGTGCTGTAACCAAACAGTGGCTTGCCGGAAAATGCAGGAACAACTTCCGAAAACACACCGAAGGCAGGGATAACAAGAATGTAAACTTCCGGATGGCCCCAAGCCCAAATCAGGTTCAGGTACAACATCTGGTTGCCCCCACCATCATTGGTGAAGAAGTGCATCCCGAAGTAACGATCCAGACCCAGCAGAGCAACTGCAACCGTCAGAACAGGGAAGGCCACCATGATCAGGATGGAAGCACAGAAAGCTGTCCAGGTGAAAACAGGCATTTTCATCCAGGTCATGCCCGGAGCGCGCATCTTCACGATGGTTACAAAGAAGTTCACACCGGTCAGCAGCGTGCCAACACCGGAAATCTGAACGGCCCAGATGTAGTAATCAACACCAACGCCAGGGCTGAACTGATTTTCGGACAGAGGCGGATATGCCAGCCAGCCGCACTGCGAGAATTCACCGATGAACAGAGAAACGTTCACCAGGATAAACGCAACAGCCGTCATCCAGAAGCTCAGGTTGTTCAGGAACGGGAAGGCAACGTCACGCGCACCAATTTGCAGAGGCACGATGAAGTTGAACAGACCGGTCATGAACGCCATGGCCAGGAAGAAGATCATGATCGTTCCGTGAGCGGAGAAGATCTGATCGTAATGGTGTGGTGGTAGATAGCCTGGGTTACCTGCATACGCCAGCGCGAGCTGAGTACGCATCATGATAGCGTCAGCAAAACCACGGAAAAGAGCGACCAGTGCCAGGATGATATACATCACGGCTAGACGCTTATGATCGACAGAAGTGAACCACTCTTTCCAGAGGTAGCCCCACTTACCGTAATACGTAATAAGTCCCAGTACCGCGACACCGACAATGACAACGCCGATGAACGTCCCTACCAGGATCGGCACATCCAACGGGATGGCCGAGAGCGATAGTCTCCCTAGCATAGATCCTATTCCTTCATATTCATGTCGGACATCGCAGACTGCTGCACCTGGATCATCTTGCCAGTGCTTTTGTCCATGACCATGCCATTGTTGTACTTGGCAACGATCGTGTTGAACATGCCGGGTTCAACATGCGCGAAATACTCGACGGGGTTCGCTTCGCTTGGTGCAGCAAGTTTCGGATAGGTCTGGCTATCCAGCTGCTCAGAAGAAGACTTCACCTTTTCAACCCAGGCATTGAATTCATCACCGCTTACAGCAAGCGTATGGAATTTCATGTCAGAAAAGCCACGGCCACTGTAGTTGGCAGATTCACCCAGATAGTCGCCTGGTTCGCTCGCCAGCAGATGAAGCTGGGTCTGCATGCCTGCCATTGCATAGATCATGGAACCAAGACGCGGGATGAAGAAGGAGTTCATCACGGAATCAGAGGTGATGTTGAAGTCAATCGGAGTGTTGACCGGAATGGCCAGCTGATTGACCGTTGCAATACCCTGTTCTGGGTAGATGAACAGCCATTTCCAGTCCAGAGCCACCACTTCAACGTGCAGAGGCTTGGTATTAGCTTCTGCTTCAAGTGGCTTGTACGGGTCCAGAGAATGACAGGTCTGATAGGTAATCACTGCCAGGAAGAGGATAATTAGGGAAGGCACGCCCCAAATAATCACTTCAATTTTATTGGAGTGGCACCACTTCGGCAGATACTCGGCGCTCGTGTTAGACTGGCGATACTGCCAGGCAAACAGAAGCGTCAGCAGGATGGTCGGAATCACAACAATCAGCATTGCGACTGTGGAGGTGGCAATTAGGGTTTTAACCCCTTCACCAACCGGGCCTTTCGGGTCGAGAACATCAAGTTCACACCCGGCAAGCAGCAATGCTGACGATAGGCCGCCCAATCGCGCCACTCTCGCCAGTAACTTGTTTTTCATCGCACGCCTCTTGGTTCTGACATCAAATTAGCCTCACTAAGACTCTTTGTTCTGCTGCCATAGAAGCCTGACAACAGCAAGAAAAACCGCGTTTCAACATTCCCCACCTACCACAAACACATGCCTGAGCGTTGTTTCCTTCATAATCAGGAGGAACATGGCACATCATGCTGGTGGCAGAATGAACGGAGCGCGAAAACACCTTGCGGACACTTTATTCCTAAAGCGCAGATTCTCAAATGTCGGAAAAGTTCCATCAGCCTTTCGTCATAATCAGGTTAGCTGATATGGCGGTGCGGCATGGGTACTCTGGTGCGATAAAAACAGAGGCAAACAACTTCACGAAATATTTCATAATGTTTCAATATTTTCCCGGGAAGTCAAATTTCGCTTTCGATTTCATGCCGTTACGCGAAAAAATTTTATCTCACGTTTTCGTTACAGAATCTTGAATCAAGATAACGGCCTGTTTTGGTACGCATTCCAGACAAACATACCGCCATTCATTCAGGGCATACCTTCCCATACAAAAAAACCCAGCCCTCTGAGAGGCTGGGTTTTCTTTTTCAGGATGCCAACAGGGCCTATAGCCCATTCCGACTCCTATAGAATTAATCGTTAGAGTTTCTTGCGCCCATAAACTGGAGAAGAAACTGGAAAAGGTTGATGAAGTTCAGGTACAGGCTCAACGCATCATATACGCTGCGCTTGGCTGTCATTTCCGGGCCTTCATATGCAGCAAGCTGCGGGTAGGTAACCCGAATACGCTGCGCATCAAACGCACTGAACGCCGTGAAGATGAAGACGCCCACAATGCTGTACACATAGTACAAAGCCGGGCTCTTCAGGAACAGGTTTACCAGGCCAGCAATCAGCAGCCCAAACAGACCCATCATCAGGAAAGAGCTGAAGCGCAACAGGTTGGCTTTAGTAACGTATCCCCACAGAGATGTTGCAGCGAACATACAGGCCGTTACCAGAAACACTCGGACAATGGATGTATCTGTATAAATAACAAAGATATTGGCCATACTGGCGCCCATGGCGGCACAGAACGCCCAAAACAGTGCTTGCGCACCCTGTAGGGAAAGCCTGTTCAGCCCAAAAGACATCACCAGCACAAATGCCAATGGCGAAAGCATGGCAACGTCACCCAACAATGTTGGACGCGGCACCAAACCACCCGGTACCTGTACCACCTGAAAAAACAGATGGCTCAGACTTGTGTTGGCAATAACATATGCCACTATACCGGTAAGCAGCAGGCCAGATGCCATCCAGTTATAAACGCGCAGCATATAGGCCCGCAGCCCAGCATCCAGATTGGCAGCCTGAGCATTCCAATCTGTGGGCGTAGCGGGGGATCGGTAGTCGTGACTAAACGACATGGTGTTTAACTCTCCTTGTCCGGACAGGCCGGCTTTGCTTAATACTTGTGGCTGCCCTGCCCTGTCGTCAAGGGTTACAAAGAATCAGGTCAAAAACAGGGCGCTTTATTCCCACCTGATTTTACCTCTTACTATAACGCATTCCCCCACAAATCGGCTCTTACAAGCCAAGGAATAAAGTACCAGTATGTTTTTGATTACCGGGATCCGTCTTCCCGCCCCCATGCTGGAGTTCTTCCAGCAAATTCAGACCTTCTTTCCCAACCGGGAATGGGAGCCCGAACCCTTCCTGTTTCTTCCTTTGGTAATCGTGGGAGAAACCTCTGATCCAGACGTCATGGAGAATCTGGATGCGGGATTGCTCTCTATCCAGACACCTACACCGGCAACACTTGTGCACTCCGGGTTAGACGTTGTGCAGCAAGGTGAACGAATCATTCTCACAGCCAAGATTCTGTCGGCTGTGTGCGATCACCTTTCCGTGAAAATCAGGCGTCAGGCTCAGCATGCAGGCCTGAAGGTGAAGCGCACCTGCCATCCACTCAGCGTGCCACTCGCTACGATCTCAACCGTTCCACCAGAAGACGTTCATAACTGGTTGCGCATCCACCACAGCCTGCGTGCACCAGAAGCAGAGGTTTATGAATTCACCCTGTTCAGTTCTTGGAAAAATCGTGAAACGACAGATATGGAACTTCTGGCTGATTATGCGTTTACACCGAGTTGCATAGCGCCTTCATCCTTGTTATAACAAGAATTGTAAGCGCCTTTCATAACCTGATTGTGAGCATAATTTCCTGCTCTACAGGCCTGTAAGCACGGGAAATTATCCCGCAGAATGGAAGCTGCTATTCCTTCCCCGTGATTGACAGACAGCGTTCCCCTTGGCTGTTGTGTGAGAAACCGGCCTGCCGGCTATCTTTTTCCTCACCGTATATAATAGTCGAGGACATGAACGCATGACCCGCCCCGCCTCCGCCAAGAGACGTTCACTGCTAGGAATTCTCGCGGCCGGAACAATCTGTGCCGCTGCTTTGCCTTACGCGGCAGTCCCTGCCCGCGCTGACGGTCAGGGTAATACGGGGGAAGCTATCATCCATGCAGATGATCACCCCGAAAACTGGCTTTCTTATGGTCGCACTTACAGCGAACAGCGCTATAGCCCCCTAGATCAGATCAACCGCTCCAACGTGGGTGATCTTAAGCTGGCTTGGTACTATACGCTGGATACCAACCGCGGTCAGGAAGCAACTCCGCTGGTTGTTGATGGCATTATGTATGCCACAACCAACTGGTCCAAAATGGAAGCGCTGGACGCTGCCACAGGTAAGCTGCTTTGGCAGTATGACCCCAAAGTGCCAGGCAACATTGCTGACAAAGGCTGCTGTGATACGGTTAACCGTGGTGCAGGCTATTGGAACGGCAAGGTTTTCTGGGGCACGTTTGATGGCCGTCTGGTCGCTGCCGATGCAAAAACCGGTAAAAAGGTGTGGGAAGTTAACACCATCCCAGCCGATGCCTCTCTGGGCAAGCAGCGCTCCTACACAGTGGATGGCGCGGTACGCGTAGCGAAGGGCCTGGTGCTGATTGGTAACGGTGGTGCCGAATTTGGTGCCCGTGGCTTTGTTTCCGCTTTTGATGCCGAAACCGGCAAGCTGAAATGGCGCTTCTACACCGTTCCGAACAACAAGAACGAACCCGACCACGCCGCATCAGATAATATTCTGATGAACAAAGCCTACAAAACCTGGGGCCCCAAAGGCGCTTGGGTACGCCAGGGTGGCGGTGGCACCGTATGGGATTCTCTGGTTTATGATCCGGTCAGTGACCTGATCTATCTGGCTGTTGGTAACGGGTCTCCCTGGAACTATAAGTATCGTTCCGAAGGCATTGGTTCCAACCTGTTCCTGGGCAGCATTGTCGCACTGAAGCCTGAAACCGGTGAATATGTCTGGCACTTCCAGGCAACCCCGATGGATCAGTGGGATTACACCTCGGTTCAGCAGATCATGACACTGGATATGCCAGTGAATGGCGAAATGCGCCACGTGATCGTGCATGCCCCTAAAAACGGCTTCTTCTACGTTCTGGATGCCAAGACCGGTGAATTCCTGTCCGGCAAAAACTACGTTTACCAGAACTGGGCCAATGGTCTGGACCCTCTGACAGGTCGCCCGATCTACAACCCGGATGGTCTGTATACCCTGAACGGCAAGTTCTGGTACGGTATCCCCGGCCCACTGGGTGCTCATAACTTTATGGCCATGGCCTACAGCCCCAAAACGCACCTGGTCTATATCCCGGCTCACCAGATTCCGTTTGGTTATAAAAACCAGGTTGGTGGCTTTAAGCCGCATGCGGATTCCTGGAACGTTGGTCTGGACATGACCAAGAACGGTCTGCCTGATACCCCAGAAGCCCGTACCGCTTACATCAAGGATCTGCACGGCTGGCTGCTGGCATGGGATCCGGTCAAGATGGAAACGGTCTGGAAGATTGACCACAAAGGTCCGTGGAACGGCGGCATCCTGGCCACCGGCGGTGATCTTCTGTTCCAGGGCTTGGCCAATGGTGAATTCCACGCCTATGACGCCACGAACGGTAGCGACCTTTACAAGTTTGACGCACAGAGCGGCATTATCGCTCCGCCTATGACCTATAGCGTCAACGGCAAGCAGTATGTTGCTGTTGAAGTGGGCTGGGGCGGCATCTACCCAATTTCCATGGGTGGTGTAGGCCGTACTTCTGGCTGGACAGTTAACCACTCCTACATTGCTGCGTTCTCTCTGGATGGCAAAGCCAAGCTGCCGGCTCTGAACAACCGCGGCTTCCTGCCCGTAAAACCACCTGCACAGTATGACCAGAAGGTCGTTGATAACGGTTACTTCCAGTATCAGACCTACTGCCAGACCTGCCATGGTGATAACGGCGAAGGTGCAGGCATGCTGCCTGATCTGCGTTGGGCCGGTGCTATCCGCCACCAGGATGCCTTCTACAATGTAGTTGGTCGCGGTGCGCTGACGGCTTACGGGATGGATCGCTTTGACACCAGCATGACGCCGGATGAAATTGAAGCAATCCGTCAGTATCTGATCAAACGGGCAAACGACACGTATCAGCGTGAAGTGGATGCTCGGAAGAATGACAAGAATATTCCCGAAAACCCGACACTTGGCATTAACCCCTAATGCCTCGGCAGAGTTACGACGTCATTCAGCACACAGGCGATAAGTGGTAAAAATGATGATTAACAGGCTAAAAGCTGCCCTGGGGGCAGTCGCTGTCGGGCTTCTTGCGGGAACGTCCCTGGCGCATGCACAGAACGCTGATGAAGATCTGATCAAGAAGGGCGAGTACGTTGCACGCCTAGGGGACTGTGTGGCTTGCCACACATCCCTGAACGGTCAGAAATATGCTGGTGGTCTTTCTATTAAGACCCCCATCGGCACAATTTACTCCACCAACATCACGCCAGACCCCACGTACGGGATTGGCACCTACACATTTAAAGAGTTTGATGAAGCCGTGCGCCATGGCGTGCGTAAGGATGGTGCTACGCTGTATCCAGCAATGCCCTACCCATCCTTCGCCCGCATGACGCAGGATGACATGAAGGCTCTGTACGCATACTTCATGCATGGCGTGCAGCCGATTGCGCAGAAAAATCATCCAACTGATATTTCCTGGCCGATGTCCATGCGTTGGCCGCTGTCCATCTGGCGCTCTGTATTTGCTCCGGCTCCCAAGGATTTCACACCAGCCCCCGGCACGGATGCTGAAATTGCACGTGGTGAATACCTTGTAACTGGCCCTGGCCACTGTGGTGCATGTCATACACCGCGCGGCTTCGGTATGCAGGAAAAAGCTCTGGATGCATCTGGCGGGCCAGACTTCCTTGGCGGCGGTGGCGTGATCGACAACTGGATTGCCCCAAGCCTGCGTAACGATCCGGTTCTGGGCCTTGGCCGCTGGTCTGATGAAGACCTGTTCCTGTTCCTGAAATCCGGTCGTACCGATCACTCCGCAGCCTTTGGTGGCATGGCAGACGTGGTTGGCTGGAGCACCCAGTACTTCACCGATGCAGACCTGCACGCCATGGTGAAATACATTAAATCTCTGCCGCCGGTTCCGCCTGCACGTGGTGATTACAGCTACGATGCCTCTACGGCTCAGATGCTGGATTCCAACAACTTCTCCGGCAATGCTGGTGCAAAAACATATGTGGAACAGTGCGCAATCTGCCATCGTAACGATGGTGGTGGTGTAGCCCGTATGTTCCCGCCGCTGGCTGGTAACCCGGTTGTTGTTTCCGACAACCCGACATCTGTTGCCCATATTGTTGTTGATGGTGGCGTTCTGCCTCCCACCAACTGGGCACCTTCTGCAGTGGCCATGCCGGATTACAAAAACATCCTGTCTGACCAGCAGATTGCAGATGTTGTAAATTTCATCCGTTCTGCATGGGGTAACCGCGCGCCGGCTAACACAACAGCAGCAGATATCCAGAAACTCCGTCTGGATCATACGCCGCTGCCGACACCGGGTTGGGCTAATGCAACTGAAGAATCCGCTACATGGGGCCTCTTCATGCCGCAGCCTTACGGCGCTGGCTGGACCTTCGCACCGCAGACACATGCTGGTGTGGATGAAGCACAGTAAAGCTTCTACCTAAATAACTAGCCTCTTTTATGGGGCTGGTTACAAAGCGCTGTAGTGGCAACACTACAGCGCTTTTTTTATGTTGTTTGCATTGTGAGTGAGCAGATCATCCCCACATGTTTGAACAACATGAAGCAGACCCAGACAAAATTAGAATGGTGCACGCCAAGTTCTGCAAAAATCAGTAATGTGGAAACACAACTTAACTGTTTGGTGCAGGAAATCAGGAAATGCACAGCTTGTGCACATAAGCTGCCATTAGGCCCACGGCCTGTTTTGCATGTTTCCCCCCATGCACGTTTACTTATTGCCGGACAGGCACCAGGCACACGTGTGCATGAAACCGGGGTATCTTTTAACGATGCATCAGGAGATCGCCTACGGGGTTGGCTTGGTATGAGCCGAGATGTTTTTTATGATTCCAACCGTGTCGCCATTTTACCTATGGCGCTTTGTTATCCGGGTGTGTTGCCTAAAGGTGGTGACCGCCCACCTCCGCCGGAATGCGCCAGCTTATGGCGAGAACGTATTCTGGCGTTACTGCCTAACCTGCACCTAACCCTTCTGGTTGGATCATATGCCCAGAATTACGTTTTGGGAAAAGGCAAAGTATACGAGCGAACAGAGCATTTTCAGGATTTTCTTCCGCAATACTTCCCTTTGCCACACCCATCATGGCGCACAGGGGCATGGGAGCGTAAAACCCCCATGTTTCAGGAAAAAATCATTCCGGCCCTGCGGCGCGAGGTTGCTCGTGCGCTTGCAGATTAAACAGAACTAGAGCACCAAAAGCAGGCGCACGTCATTCACATTCGTTAGCGTTGGTCCTGTTTTGATAAGGTCATCCAGTTTTTCAAAAAAACTGTAGCTATCATGCTGTTTTAGAAATTCCTCAGCAGCCACACCATTTTGCAGGCCTCGGGCTAATGTATCCGGGGTAAATATGGCGCCAGCGGCATCTTCCGTACCATCAATGCCATCTGTATCTCCCGCCAAACCCCATATACCTGCCTGACCATTTAAGGCCAGTGCGCAGGAAAGCAGAAACTCTGTATTCCGGCCGCCCTTTCCCGGCTTTGTGCCTGCGCGAATACTTACTGTTGTTTCACCACCACTTAGCAAAACAGCCGGAGCGCGCACGGGCACAGCATGCTCCTGAACAGAGCGAGCAATGCCACTCATCATCACGCCCATTACGCTGCTTTCACCTTCCAGCGCATCTCCTAAAATTAAAGGCGTTACACCTGCTGCGCGCGCTACCTCTGCCGCTGCTTGTAACGCCATAAAAGGGGTTGCTATCATTTCAACCCGGTTGTCTGCGTTAACAGAATGCTTGGCAGAAGATGCCGCAGTGTTTTTCTCCAAAACATGACGGACTGTATCGGGAACGTCTAAATTGTATTTATCAAGAATACGCAAAGCATCTTGAGGTGTTGTTGAATCCGGCACAGTGGGGCCACTTGCAATAATTGCCGGGTCATCTCCGGGTACATCACTAATAACAAGCGTCACCACTTGTGCAGGTGCTGCTGCCAAAGCCAGCTTGCCACCTTTAATGGCAGATAAGTGCTTACGCACTGTGTTCATTTCAGAAATTGCTGCGCCAGAATGCAAAAGCTGACGGCCAATATTCTGCTTTTCTGCCAGAGTAATGCCCTCTGCCGGCAAAGCCAGCAGCGCAGACCCTCCACCAGATATCAGGGCAATAACAAGATCATCTGGCCCCAACCCTTTTACGGATTGCAAGATATCATGCGCAGCCTGTTCGCTCCGCGCATCTGGTACAGGGTGCGATGCTTCCAGAATCGTAATATGGCGCGTTGGAACAGCATGCTCATCCCGCGTAACCACAATACCCTGCAAAGGTACATCTGGCCATGCAGCCTCTAACGCAGCGGCCATAGCGGCAGAAGCCTTGCCAGCACCTACAACTATACAGCGGCCTTTAGGTTTTTCCGGCAAATATTTTGCCAGCACCTTAAAAGGATCTGCTGCGGCAACTGCTGCATCAAACATGCTGCGCAACAGGGTACTGGCCTGTTTATTCTGTTCGATTTTGATATCTGACTGCACCAACGCAACGCTCTCCTACAATGCTCTACTTTAATATCAGAGCACGTTTATGATCTATCTGGTTTAGGTAAATGCTTTATCCAGATATGGAGAAGACGCATCAAAGAACGCACGGTTCTCTGCCAGCTCTGTTTCTATCACGCGCAGGCTGGCTAATGCCCGAAGCATTTCTTCACGGACAGAAAGATTTGCCTCAGTTTCTTCGCAGTTTAACAAATACTCTACAGCTATATGTGTTGCCCGCGCAGTCCGGCCATATTGCCCGCCATATCGGCCTGTAAAATGCTGCATGCGTTCCATCATCACTTCCACGGCTTTCTGCGCTTCTGGCGGCAGAATATTCTTTGCCAGAACAGTACGTAATCGCATTACGTTCAGCGCAATGGTCATGCTGGACAGCACGCCACTTAAATACCGCTCCAGCACATAGGTATTGCCATCATCCGTTGCCATGGTGGAAAGGCGCACAAACCCGTCTACACTGCGCCCAATAATTTCCGTTACCGCAGGAGGCCTGCGCTGCCCTGCCAAACGGCGCAAGCCACGCAGAATGTTCACTCGCATATCCCACCGCAAACCATCTGGATCGTACGGCAGAAACACACGGTACATCCACATGCAGAACATCATGGCTAACAACAGCGGCATGGCGGTGTTGAAATACATGATTTCATCCATCCGCCCCTGATTGATCGGCCCCACCAAAATAGGCAGAAACAGATTATAGGCCACAGCCGCAAGCACCAGCGGAGGCCACGCAAAAGCCAACCCGCCAATCAACATGGGCACAGCCAGACACATGGCCATCATTTCATAAATAGTCGGCTGGGCCATGACCCACAAATCAAGCAATGCGCTCATGCCAATGACACACACAGTGCCATGCAAGAACGCCTGTGTGGCAAGAGCAGGCTGCTCCAAAGTGGAGAACAGCGCACACACAATACCCACAAACATGATGAATGTGAGGCCATCAGGCCACGCGGTGGTAATCCATATAACACCAGCCAAAAAGATGGTGACGGACGCCCGCAAGCTATTGGTAAACGCCATCCGCCAGTCTCGATAAGACTTCATGGGATAGCGGAAATGATCATGCGGCTGCGGGTTGCGGCTCATTTCAAACTGCTCAATGGCCAGATACAGCTCTTCCAGCATGGTATCCAGCTTATGTAGCAATTGCCCTTGGCGGGTGAGCACTTCCTCCTGATTCACATCCATTGGGGGATGTGTGGCGGCTTCCATTTCTTTTTCCAGGCAACTTGCGGCAAGTTGTCGGCAGGTTGCCCGTAAAGATGTCAGGTCCCGCAAAACCGGCTCAATAGGCTGATCATTATCCAGCCGGTCTGGCAGAGCTTGTAAAAAACTACTCACCTGCCGGGCTGTATCCTGATACTCCACGCCCTGACTATGCGGCACCTCCAGCAGTGCGCCCAAATCCAACCCGCGTGACAGCAACACTGTAATGGCTGCCAAAGCCGCTCTGGCGTGGTCACCTTCGTGCTGGTGTTTCCCCATTTCAATTTCGGCAAATTCAACCTGATCGCTCAGTGCAATAAGGGTGGAGAACACACCGGGCGAATTTGCCACAGCGCGTCTATCGCCCTGTAACAAACGCAAAATGGCGGGTACCGCGCCTTTAAGAGCCTGCACAAAATTGGTTGCCAGCCGCGTTCTGGCCCGCAGCCCCAACTGATACTGAAACAGAGATGAAATTGTGGTTTCCACCACAATACCAAGCGTAATGTATGTGGCACGCGCCATTGCGATCTGGAAAATATGATCGGGCGCTACTATGCCGTCCAGTGCAATAATAACGTATGTAAAACCGGAAGCCCGCATACCATGGATACGGTAATTGGTCATGGCCGCAGGGCCGGGCAACAACGTGCCTATAAAACAGAAAGTGCCAATCCCCACAGCCACAAAAAAGATATAGAGCAGTGGTGATTGCGGCATACTGGCCACCAGCACGATGGCGCATATTGTGCCCACCACCATGCCAAACATATGCCAGCGCGCCTTGGCAATGGATTTACCACGCGTGCCTTGCGCCACCATCCATACGGTAAGAGCAGCCCATTGCGGGCTCCCCAATTCCCACCACAAGGCAATACCAAGAGCGATTAGGGATGAAATGGTGGTACGAAGCGCATACCCAAACGAAAGCAGATTGGGCGCAAACAGCCAGCGCAAGTGGTCAAGCTTGCGCGGTGGACCGCCGCCAACAAGCGCCTGCCGGACAATAATAGAGACCGACCGCCAAAGCTGCCCCAAGGAAAGCGTCATGCTTTTCACGCGGCCAAACCTGAGGTGCTAATGGGGAAACAACGTGCCATACATCTTCTCTTACCCCAACATGGCAGAAAAGCGTATTCACACCTCATATGTTCTGTTCTGCACCCAGATGTGCAAACAGAACATATGAATATTGAAAAGTGCTTATTCTTTGTAAGTTAATAAAGTGGAAACAGGTGCATCCACTTTATTACGGCCACCCAGGCTGGTTAGCTCTACCATAACAGAAGCGCCTACCACGTTAGCACCCGCCTTGCGCAGCAGCGCTACAGAAGCAGCCAAGGTACCACCGGTTGCCAGCAGATCATCCATAACCACAACGCGCTGGCCGGGCTGAATGGCATCTGCCTGAATTTCCAGCGTATCGCTGCCATATTCCAGATCGTAGGTGTGGGAAATGGTTTCACCCGGCAGTTTGCCACACTTACGCAGCATCAGCAGCCCGCAACCCAAGCGATCTGCCAGCGGTGCAGCTGTTAAAAACCCGCGGGATTCAACGGCTGCCAGCAGATCCGGCTTAAGCGGTGCCACCTGCCGTGCCAAACGCCCCATGGCCAACTGCCACGCATCCGGATTCCGCATAAGGGTGGAAATATCGTAAAATAGAATGCCCGGTTTAGGAAAATCGGGAACGTGCCGGATAAAGCGCTTGAGGTCGATTTCCTCATGTGCCGTCATGGCCTTAATAATCCTTCCTGCGTGCCAGCCCAATGCTGACCCTCTGTTACTTCTGCCTTGTATCCTGCCAAAAAGAAGAACACGTTCGGGCAATCCGGCGCCCGCTCTATCCTGCATGCGCCGGTTCTGCAAGGTATGGCGGCTTTTCCCTTATGGTCTACTTATGCCCCGGTACGTGCGCTCAGTGCTGCTGTTACCACTTCCATCAAGCCATCCCGACGGAAAGGTTTGGCCAATAGCCGTGCATTTGCCACGCCACCTTCAGGCAGTTTGGAATCCGCTGTGAGATCCCCCGACATATAAACCACAGCCAGTTCAGGATACCGTTCCACCAATACGCGTGAGAGGGTTAGCCCATCCAGCGGGCCGGGCAGTTGAATATCTGTTACCAGCAGATCAAGAGGCCCTTCCGCAGCTGCTGCCACATCAAACGCCTGCTCGCCATCTCCTGCTTCCAACACGCGATGACCTGCCATACTCAGAATGGTCACAACAATATCGCGGATAGCTGCATCATCTTCCACCACCAGTACCTGCAAAGTCTGTGATGGCGCTGGCTTGTTTATTTTAGGCAGCACGGCTGGCTGTAAAACCTGCGCGGCGGAAAGAGCAGCCGCCTTGGGCAACCACAAGGAAACCTCTGTTCCGCTGCCGCTGCCTGTTGCCACCACAACGCGCCCCTTAACCTGCTGGGAAAAAGCCAGAACCATGGCCATACCCAGCCCTGTACCTGCACCTTCACGTTTGGTGGTGAAAAACGGTTCAAACAGATGGTCCAACACCTCACGCGTCATACCGCTGCCGCTGTCAATCACATCCAACCGCACCCAATCTCCCGCAGGCAGCGGAGTCGGGTCGGACACCACGCGCATGTTGCGGCCTTCCTCAACAGGAAGGCTCATCAGATCTGCATTGACGGAAAATGTTACATTGCGAGCAGCAATGCGCAGCCGCCCACCAGAGGGCATGGCATCTCGCGCATTGATAGCAAGATTAAGCACCGCGCTTTCAAGCTGTGCCGGGTCTGCACGCACAGGCCATACGCCAGACACATCAGCACATTCCACTACAATTCTGGGGCCGATCACACGCGCCAACAGCCCATCGAGCAAGGAAAACAGATTGGCCAGATCAAAGCAGTCTGGCACGCCTGTCTGCTGCCTGCGCATAAAGGAAAGAAGCTGGCTTGTAAGAGCTTCAGACCTATGGCCCGCATGTGTGGCGGCAGAAAGATATTCCTGCCGCTGCTCTACCTGATCTGGCAAGTCATGCTCTGCTGCAAGCTCCAGATTCCCCAAAATGACGGTCAGAAGATTTTTGAAATCGTGAGCAATACCTGCGGTAAACTGCCCCAGCGCACGCAGCTTTTGCGCTTCACCCAAGGCGCGCTCGCTGCGCAAACGCATGGTGATATCTGCGGCTGTTAACACAAACCCACGCCGTTCTGCCGCGCCATCTGGGGCAAAAAACAATGTGCGGCACAATTCCAGATCTGCGCCGTTAATACCCTTGCATTCCACCACCACTGGCGGTGCTGGCTGCCCTTTGGCCAAGCTGGTTTCAACGTGTTCCAATGGTTCAAGCAGCGGCACACCATCTACCACCAGCACTGCGCTTAAATCATTGTAAGACAGGCCGGGTTTGAAAAAACTCTTTTCCAAACCAAGAGCCACGGCCAGTTGCTCATTCCAGTGCCACAAATGACCATCGGCACCAAACACGGCCACACCAAGGCTCAGACTGTCCAACGTTGCCCGCAAACGTAACGCCAGATCACGCGATGAAGCCTCGGCTCGCGCTGCCGCCAAGGAAGAACGATCTAGCACCCAGCCTGCAGAAACAAGGCTGAAAACACCGGTCAGAATCCCCAACAACGCCAAGCGCCGCTGCCAGCTTGTGTTACGCAGCATGTTGGCAACGCGGTCTGCCTGATCCAGCGTGCTGGCCCGGCTGAGAATGGAAAGGTTCTGATCCAGATCCGCCAGAAGTTGCGCCCCTCCGGCGGGCGTGCCCTCTGGTGAATGGGGCCATGCACTTATGGTTTCAAGCTGCTGCCACACACTTTGCAGCGGTTCTACGCGGCCACCGCCTTCACGCAGTTGCACCACACGAAAGGATTCGAACCCACGCCGGGCATCAGAAAGCTGCTGAATGGCCTGCACATAACAACTGCCATCCTGGGGCTTATGCTCGGCCATCCATGCATAATGGCATATACGGGCATCACTGGTGGCGTGATGCAACCCGCGCAAGTAATTGCCTGCCGCTGTGCTCTGACGGTCCAAATTACCATGCCGGGCCATTTCATTGCCCAGCTCAATCCCCATTGTGCCAAAAGTTACAATCAGCAGCCCGGCGCCAATAAGCGCCAGAACGTGGGCCCGTCTTGCTGGATGCCGTGGCATGTTATGCACGCTCCCTTCCCTAACCCCATCTTTTCATCTGGACTGGGCCGCAGCCCTGTCGCCGTCAAGAGCAGAGCGGGCATAACCGCTTTTTGTACAGTTTTTAGTTCACATTCTGTCGATTAGGTCGCACCAAGCCCATCAGGAACATCAGAATAGCACCACAACACATGCATCCTGCCATAGGAATTGCAGACACAGCCGGAAATTGCCCAACCACAACACCGGCCACGGCCCCAAGCACATATTGCAGCGTGCCCGCCAGAGCAGAGGCCGCCCCGGCAAGAGAGGGATGGTCTGCCAAAGCCCCCATCATGGCATTGGGAAAAATAATACCCGTAGGTGCAAGAGCCAGCAGCATGGCCGCAATCACCAACCACACCTCATATGGCTGCCATGCCGGAGGTGCGTACCACGCACTCCACAAACTCACTGCCACCAGCAGAATCCCTCCGGTAACGGAAAGGCAGATCGCACCCATAAGCAGCTTTCCGGAATCAATACGCCCCACCAGCAGCCCGTTCACTTGGGATGCCCCGATCATGAACACAGCAAAAAAGCCGAACAGCATGGAAAAATGCAGCGGTGAGAAATGAAACAGCTGCACAAACACAAACGGAGCTGCCGTAAGATAGCTGAAGGACATGAAGGTGGAAAAAGCTGTTATCAGCGCATGACTGGCAAAAGCCCGATCCCGAATCAGGGTGACGTACCGCGTTACCAGCGTGAAGGGAGAGAGTGCGACCCGCCGATCATACGGCAGGGTTTCTGGCAGTACGAACAGAATCAGTGCCACACATATCGCGCCATAGGCCGCAGAAGCCCAAAAGATAATCCGCCAGGACACAAACTCTACAACTAGACCACCCAGCATAGGCGCTAAAATGGGTACAACACCCATGACCATAACCAACTGAGACATCATGCGTGCCCCAGCATTACGGTCTGGCACCATATCACGCACACAGGCCGTGGGAATAACCAGACTGGCCGATGCCCCAACAGATGCCACAAACCGCGCAATAGAAAACGTGGTGATATCTGGCGCAAATGCGCAAACGGCAGAAGCCACGGCATACAGGGCGTTGCCTATAAGCATGGGGCTACGGCGCCCAAATCTATCTGATAAAGGGCCAACCGTAATCTGCCCGATAGCCAACCCTACAAACCAGATGGACAGCGTAAACTGCACATTGCCAGCACTTGTATGGAAGGTCTGCTCCATGGCCGGAAAAGCAGGCAGATAAATATCTGTCGAAATAGGTCCAACGGCTGTCAGGAACCCTAAAAGCACAGGTACCCACATGGGGATGCGCCCACCAATAAAAGACGTTCCGGCATCCCGCACAGCAGAGGGAGAAGCCATAAGCAGCACTCCAAAAACAAACAAAAACAGAAGGAAAAGAAAAATGTCTGGCAAAAACAGCGCCAACAGCTCTGCGGGCCAGCGCCTTACTATTTTACAAGAGGGTTAGAATGAGCCCTTAGTTCCTGACACCTCAGAAACAGCCAGACCATATACGGATCAGGAAACCTGCCGGGCTATACGTGCATGCCGCCATAACCACACCCCAATGGCGCCAGAAAGCACAAACAATGCACCACCGGCTGCATACTGCCAAAAAGTACCTACCTGAACCCCCGCCCCCAACAAAACGGCAACAAGGTTCTGCGGTATACCGCCCAGAAGGGTTGCTGTAAAAAACGGCAGCACATCCATACCTGAAATACCCCCCAAAAGGTTCAGCAGTAATGCGGACCCTACGGGCAACAGTCGCAAGGTGAGAATACTAGAAAACGGCTGACGTGTCAGAAATGCGTCCATTTGGGCAAAACGTTGCCCCAATTTCTGCCGTGCCCATGCACGCCCGCCCCATCTGGCCCAGAAAAAACCGGCCAAGCACCCCAATGTGGAGGCTATAGTGATAAGTGCAAGGCCTTCCCACAATCCATAAGCCAATCCGGCGGCAAATCCGGCCACCTGGCGTGGCAGCCCAAACCCGCACCACAAAACAGCACCAGATAGAAACACCATGCGGCCCCATACGCCTTGGCGTAGTACATCCGTACCATGCAGCATGCTGTGGAGTGCGGGCACATGCCGCAACCCAACTGCCCCCACCACCAATACAAGCAACATGAGCAGTGGACGCAAAAGCGATACAGAAGACCGAGAAGGAGGACGAATATGCTGTTCCATCCAGCCAAGCGGTACCATCTTCTTGCAGCAGCCCGCAAGCTGGCTGTAAACCCGATACAGAAATTTAACCCACAGCGTCAAAGGCTGCCATGCCCACCTCATCATCCCCCCAGACAGACATGACACCCGCCCACCGCAAACTCATTTCAGGCTGGCTGTTTCTGCTTTGCTTCATGCTGCTGGGCATGATCGCCATTGGCGGCGTAACGCGCCTGACGGGTTCGGGCCTTTCCATTATGGACTGGCAGCCAGTAAGCGGCTTTATCCCGCCCCTTTCCCACGCTGAGTGGGAAAGGTTGTTCGCACTTTATCAAACCATTCCACAATATCACCTTCAGCATGAAGGATTTGGGCTGGAAGGGTTCCAGAAAATTTTCTGGGCGGAATGGATTCACCGCTTTTGGGGCCGTCTGATGGGGCTGGTGCTTCTGCTGCCCCTGATCTGGTTTGTTGTGAGAGGCATGATTACGCGCCGGTTGGCCCTGCGCTTGTTCATCTTTTTCATTCTGGGTGCGCTACAGGGTGCCATTGGGTGGTTTATGGTGGCCTCTGGCTTCCGCCCCAACAGCACGGCTGTGGAACCTGTACGTCTGGTACTGCATCTGAGTGCGGCCCTGCTGCTTTATGGCGCTATTTTGTGGACAGCATTTTCTATCCGCTGGCCCACACCAGAAAGCCATGGTTCATCTTCCGCTGCACGTTTGGCCAAGCGGCTGGCTTGCTTCACCATCGTGCTGCTGTGCACCACCATTATTGCCGGTGGGTTTACGGCTGGCACACATGCGGGGTTCCTGTTCAACACCTTCCCGCTGATGGACGGGCATTTGATCCCGACTGATTATGCCCAGCTTTCCCCTTTCTGGATGAACTGGTTCATCAACAAAGCGGCTGTGCAGTTTGACCATCGCCTGCTGGCTACTCTTACAGCCCTGAGCATTGGCGCTGTGCTTCTTGTTGGCCTAAAAGCAACGGATCTGGGGGCCAAAGCCCACAACGCCTTTATCCTTTTAGGGTGGGCTGTGGTTATTCAGTACGCGCTTGGCGTAACCACCCTGCTGTTGGTGGTGCCTGTATGGGCTGGTGCTGTGCACCAAACCTTCGCCGCCGTGTTGCTTGGCGTTATGCTGTATGTGCTGCATTGCCTGCGCGGCACCAAGGCTGTGGCCTGAAAGAGCATTTGAGAACGTTTTAATGTTGCGTTTGAAAAACTGGACGGTATGGTGCTGCGCATGAATTCCGAGTGGTTCACGTCCGATTCCCTGCAGACCCGCAAATTAGCGGGTGCGGGCGGCGTGGCCCTCCGTCTGGATCTTCTCCTTCGACTAATCTGCCCCTGAGCGAGCCAGGTGGCCAAGCGCTGCCACGCCCAGGGGAGAACGAAAAGAGCGCCCGTGCATAAACGGGCAGAATATGGCACAGCCCCTCTATTCTTGTTCCAGACCAGACTTTATTCAGGAAGAATTCCATGTCTGCTGATACCACCAGCTTCAATCATCCGTCCTTTGGCCGCATGACGCCAGACCGCGTGATTGTGTTTGACACCACCCTGCGTGATGGCGAGCAATCTCCCGGTTTTTCCATGAACCTGGCAGAAAAGCTCCGCATGGCGGAAGCGCTGGCCAACCTGGGCGTGGACGTGATTGAAGCAGGCTTTCCTGTTGCTTCCAAAGGTGATTTCGAATCCGTTAACGAAATTGCCAAAAACACCAAGGGTTCTGTTATCTGTGCACTGGCGCGTAGCGGTGGCGCCAAGGATATTGCGGCTGCGGGTGAGGCACTGGCCCCGGCAGAACGCAAACGTATCCACAACTTTATTTCCACCTCTCCGCTGCACATGAAATACAAGCTGCGGATGGAACCGGAAACTGTTCTGGAACTGATTACATCTGGCAATGCCGCAGCCCGCAATCTGACAGATGACGTGGAATGGTCTGCTGAAGATGGCTCCCGCACAGAACCGGATTTTCTGTGCCGCTGCGTGGAAGCCGCCATTAAGGCTGGCGCCACCACCATCAACATTCCCGATACCGTTGGTTACGCTACACCAGAAGACATGGAAAAAATCTTTTCCATGCTGCGCCAACGCGTGCCGGGTGCAGATCAGGTAATCTTCTCTGCCCATAACCATAACGATCTGGGGCTGGCTGTTGCCAATACGCTGGCTTCTATCCGTGGTGGTGCGCGGCAGGTGGAATGCACCATCAATGGTATTGGCGAACGCGCAGGGAATGCCGCGTTGGAAGAAATTGTGATGGCACTGCGCACGCGCCATGACCAATACCCCTTCACCACCGGCATCCATACAGAAGGCCTGCTGAAGGTTTCTCGTATGCTGGCCACCATCACCAGCTTTGATGTGCAGCCTAACAAGGCCATTGTGGGCCGTAACGCCTTTGCGCATGAAAGTGGCATCCATCAGGATGGCGTGCTGAAAAACGCTGCCACCTATGAAATCATGACCCCAGAAAGCGTGGGTTGGACACGTTCTTCCCTGGTTATGGGCAAGCATTCCGGGCGCGCGGCCTTCCGCGATAAGCTGAAGGTGCTGGGTTACGAAGGCATGGATGAAACACGCCTGAACGAAGCCTTCACCCGCTTTAAGGATCTGGCTGACCGTAAAAAGGTTGTGTACGATGATGACATCATCGCGCTGGTGGATGATGAAGCCCGCGACCATGACCGCATCCGCTTTGGTGCACTGAGCCTGAAATCCATTTCTGGCCAGCCTTCCGAAGTTGATCTGGAACTGAGCGTGGATGGCAAGGCGATTGAAGCCAAAGCCACAGGCAATGGCCCTGTGGATGCTGCCTTTAATGCGCTGCGCAAGGCCTTCCCACATGAAGCACGTCTGGCCCTGTTCTCTGTTGGTGCCGTAACAGAAGGTACGGATGCACAGGCCCGCACAACCGTGCGTCTGGAAGAAGCCGGCAAAATGGTAGATGGCCAGGGCGCAGATGCAGATACGGTTGTTTCTGCCGTACGCGCTTATGTACATGCACTGAACAAGCTGCTGGTTAAACGGGCTCGGACAGAACCAGAAGCCCTGACAGCCTGAAAAAACTTTTCAGGCCCTCCTGCAAAACCGGGCAGACAGACCTTACCTTGAGATTATATGTCAGTTTCTTGACGGAAGGTCTTGTCTGCCTCGTTACGCACCGGTAATTCCTGCTCACATATTTCCAAAGCAGCAGGGGCAGGTTAGCGTGCCCGGCTTTCTCGTCCTCTGTTGTATGGTGCCCGCTTCAACCAGGAGTCCTGGATGTTTTCTCGTCTGCTCGGTCTCATGTCTGCCGACATGGCTATTGACCTGGGTACTGCCAACACCCTTGTTTACGTAAAAGGACGGGGTATCGTTCTGAACGAACCGTCTGTTGTGGCTATTGCAGATATACGAGGAAAAAAGCAGCTTCTTGCCGTGGGCGAAGAAGCCAAGCAGATGGTTGGCCGTACACCGGGTAATATTACGGCCATTCGCCCCATGCGTGATGGCGTGATTGCTGATTTTGAAGTGGCGGAAGAAATGATCAAACATTTCATCCGCAAGGTTCATAATCGCCGCGCTTTTGCCAGCCCCCAGATTATTGTGTGCGTGCCCTCCGGCTCCACCGCAGTAGAACGCCGCGCCATTCAGGAAAGCGCAGAAAGCGCCGGTGCACGCCGTGTATTTCTGATTGAAGAACCCATGGCTGCTGCCATAGGTGCTGGCCTGCCGGTTACAGAGCCTTCTGGCAGCATGATTGTAGATATTGGTGGCGGCACAACAGAAGTGGCCGTTATCTCCCTCGGCGGTATTGTGTACGCACGTTCTGTGCGCGTGGGCGGAGATAAAATGGATGAAGCCATTATCTCCTATATTCGCCGCACCCACAGCCTGTTGATTGGGGAAAGCTCGGCAGAACGTATCAAGATCAGCCTTGGCTCCGCCATGATGCCGGATGAACCTTATGAAAACGGCCCGTGGCAAGACGTTAAAGGGCGCGATCTGATTAACGGTGTCCCGCGCGAAGTACAGGTTTCACAAGCGCAAATTGCAGAAAGCCTTATGGAACCCGTAAGCCAGATTGTGGATGCCGTAACAACCGCGCTGGAAAACACCCCACCTGAACTTGCTGCCGATATTGTTGATAAAGGCATTGTTCTTACCGGCGGTGGTGCACTGCTCTACCGGCTGAGTGATGTACTGCGCCTTGCAACGGGTCTGCCAGTTACAGTAGCTGAAGATGCACTTTCCTGCGTAGCTTTGGGCACAGGCCGTGCACTGGAAGAAATGAAGCGTCTGCGCAACGTGCTGACAACCATGTATTAACTCAAGGCACCAGCTATCTGGCTGTAATCCGGCGCCAGAATGCAAACGGGCATGCCTTCCGCTTTCCTTCCCTCAGATAGGGGTTCCCGGCTTTCATGATCCCGGTTTCCATCCAGGTAAGACAAGCTCTTGGCAAACTGGTTTTGCCAGTGCTGCTGCTATTGTCTGTTGGGATTATTATTGCAGGGCAAGCTGATAGACGGCTGGCTGATACAGCCCGTATGTACGTGGCAGATGCTCTGGCCCCTTTGTGGGGGCTTATTGCCCATACGCAAACAGATGTTAGCCACCTTGTGCAGGGCGTAAAAGACGCCCGGCATTTGGCCGAAGAGAACACCAAGCTCCAAACAGAAAATGCCAAGCTACGCCGCTGGTATGATGTGGCCGTTTCTCTTGCGCGGGAAAATGATAACCTGAAAACAGAGCTGCACTGGGTGCCAGAACCTACCCCTGCCTTTGTAACAGGCCGGGTAGTGGCAGATAGTGGCGGCATGTATGCCCGCGCTGTATTGCTTGTAGCTGGCACAACCAGCGGGGTACACGTAGGCAATGTGGCATTGGCCACAAATGGCTTAGCAGGGCGGGTTACCGAAGTGGGCCCTCATGCAGCCCGTGTGTTGCTCATAACCGATATTGCCAGCCGCCTGCCCATTGAACTGGAATCCAGCCATGCCACGGCCATAATGGCAGGTGACAACTCCCCCATGCCAAGGTTGATGTATTACCCGCAGGATTCACGCCCCATTGAAGGGGAGCGTGTTGTGACCAGCGATCAGGCAGGGGCCTTCCCCATGGGGTTGCCCATTGGCACAGTGCATTACCTGCACCCCGGACAACCGGTTGTGCAGCCCTTTGTGCAACTGGATAAACTGACCATGCTACGCGTGTTTGATTTTGGACAATCTGAAATTGAACCGCCTGATGCACCGGGGCATGTGCCACTTACGCGCCCGCATCGTCCGTTAGCACTGCCATTCAAAACACTTCTGGGACAAGGGCAGGAAGGGTAAACCTGATGTCCGATCCCTCACCCCCATCATGGGACCCAGATCTTGAACCGCGTCTAACGCTTGGCCAGAAGCTGGACCGCACAGCGCGCCATCTGCTGCCATCGGCTTTTATTGTTCTGGTTATTATCTTTTTTTCGGCACCCCTCGCCATTCCCGGTTCTGCCGAACTGCTTTCTGCCATTGTTATTGGCTCGGTGTTTTTCTGGTCTGTCTGGCGGCCTACGGGCATGCCTGCGCTGGCACCGTTCCTGCTTGGCCTGTTTATGGATCTGGTTGGCTTTACACCTTTGGGCGTCAGCTCATTTATTCTGCTTCTGGTTTACGGAATCAGCACCTATGCCCGGTTTGGGCTCATGCGCATGAATTTTTTAGTAGTATGGTTCCTTTATGGTCTGATAGGTGGAGCCGCTTCTTTCCTGCAATGGGCGTTGGCATGTCTGTTTCGGCTGCACGGTCTTGATCCGGCGCCTGCCTTTTTTGAAGCACTACTGTGCATAGGGGTTTATCCGTTGCTTTCCGCCACCTTCTCATGGTTCCTGCATATTCTGGATGAAAAGGAATCCGCATGAACAGGCATGAAAGCTTCTTATGTGGCTAAAGCGGCGCAAGAAAGAAAACCGGCGT
The DNA here is from genome assembly GCF_009914215.2 of Acetobacter pasteurianus. Taxonomy (NCBI): domain Bacteria; kingdom Pseudomonadati; phylum Pseudomonadota; class Alphaproteobacteria; order Acetobacterales; family Acetobacteraceae; genus Acetobacter; species Acetobacter pasteurianus. The sequence continues at coordinate 1,142,408 of NZ_CP039846.2, forward strand.
TTTCTACCTGTTCGTGAACAGAAAGACCCTGCACGCGGCGTTTTTACACGCCGGGCGCTGCTGTTTATGGCTGTTCAGACTGTGGCCTTGGGGGAACTTGGCCGCCGCCTGTATAAAATCCAGATAGAAGATGGCGACCATTATGCCCGCATGGCTGCCAAAAACCGTATCAGCAAGCGCCTTCTGGCCCCGCCGCGCGGGCGTATTGTAGACCGCTACGGCGTTGCCCTTGCCAATAACAAGGAAAACTGGCGCGCCCTTTTGATGCCCGAAGAAACCACGGATGTGACGGGCACGATTGAACGGTTTTCCAGCATTATCCCGCTAGATGAACGCGACCGTACACGAATCGCGCGTGAAATGCGGCATCAGCGACGCTTTGTGCCTGTCATGCTGCGAGATTTTCTCTCATGGGATGAAATGGCGCGCATTGAACTCAACGCGCCCTCTCTCCCCGGTGTGTTGATTGATGTAGGCACACGCCGCGTTTACCCGGAAGGCGAATTGCTCGCCCACATTATCGGTTACGTAGCACCGCCCAATGAAAAAGATGTGGCCCGCTCTGCCTTGCTGGCTCTGCCGGGGATGCGCGTAGGCCGCGCGGGTATTGAGCAAAGTCAGGATGACAATCTACGCGGCACGGCTGGATCTGTGGAAATGGAGGTCAACGCCGTTGGGCGTGTGATGTCTGAACTGAACCGCGAAGAAGGCGTGCCGGGTGAAGAAATTAGCCTGACTATAGATCGCGCGCTCCAGCAAAAAGTGCTGAACGCTATAGGAGATCAAACAGCCTCTGCCGTGGTGATGGACTGCCAGAATGGTGAAGTACTTGCCATGGTCAGCACGCCCTCGTTTGATCCCTCATTGTTTGATAGCGGCGTCAGTCATGCACAGTGGATTGAGTGGACAAACAACCAGCGCACGCCCCTTATCAACAAAGCTGTCGCGGGGGTGTATCCACCGGGCTCCACTTTCAAACCTGCTGTGGCAATGGCGGCTCTGGAATCGGGTCTTGTTTCCCCCACGGATCGTTTTTTCTGCCCTGGCCACTTGGATGTAGGTGGCACACGCTTTCACTGCTGGTCTCGATGGGGGCATGGATCTGTTGATCTGCATCTGGCGCTTAAATATTCCTGCGACGTTTATTTTTATGAAGTCGCACGCCGTATCGGCATGGAACGCATTGCTGCCACAGCACATAAATTCGGCCTTGGCACGCAGTTGGATATTGAACTTCCCCACACGCGCACCGGCCTGATTCCTACTCCGGCATGGCGGCAGGCTCACCACCACCATTGGAACGGTGGGGATACAATTGTAAGCGGCATTGGGCAGGGGTTTGTACAGGTTACGCCACTGCAACTGGCTACCTATACAGCCCGCATTGCCTCTGGTCGGGCCGTACAGCCCCATCTTGTGCGTGCCATTAACGGGGAAATTGGCAAGCAAGTACAACCAGACCATTGGCCCACCCTTGATATGCCAGACAGATATCTGGCGGCCCTACGCTCTGGCATGTTTGCCGTTATTAACGAACTCCACGGAACAGCCCCCAAAGCGCGGCTAGATCTGCCCGGCATTACCATGGCTGGCAAAACGGGCTCGGCACAGGTGCGGCGTGTTTCACGCGCATTGCGTGAAAGCGGACATTTTAACTCTGCCAATCTGCCTTGGGAGTATCGGCCGCATGCGTTGTTTATCTGCTTCGCCCCGTATGATTCCCCGCGTTATGCCGTTTCTGTGGTAATCGAACACGGAAACGCAGGTGCAGATGCCGCAGCCCCTCTGGCCCGTACCATCATGCGCGATACTTTGCTGCGGGACCCGGTAACACACACCACGCCGCCGCCAGAAAGTGTAGCTGATGCAAGCAGCCTGGTAAGTGATCCATGAAGTTTCATAAACGGCTGCTCAGAGCAGAACCCAGTTTCCGCCTGATGTCCAAGCTATGGCGTATCAGTTGGCTTTACATTCTGCTGATCTGCACATTGGCTGGCGTTGGCTACGTTACGCTCTATTCTGCCGGAGGGGGTACGCCCTACCCCTTTGCCGCCCCGCAGGCTGCACGCTTTGCTGTGGGTTTGGTGATGATGATTACCATCGCCATGTTGCCGCCACGCATGCTTATACACGCAGCAGCACCCATGTACGTGCTCTCACTTATACTGCTTGTAGCCGTGTTACGCATGGGCCATGTGGGCAAAGGCGCAGAACGTTGGCTGATTATAGGTGGGTTACAGGTTCAACCCTCGGAATTCGCCAAAATTGCGCTGGTTTTGGCACTTTCTGCGTGGTTTTCTCGCATAAGCTATGCCCGAATGGGCAACCCTTTGTGGTTAATACCGCCAGCCCTTATCGTGCTTGTGCCTGTTGGCCTTGTACTCAAGGAACCTAACCTTGGCACTGCTGTCATTATTGGCGGCATTGGAGCATCGCTATTTTTTGCTGCCGGGATGCGGCTTTGGCAAATTGTGCTGCTTTTGCTTCCCGTGCCGTCGCTTATCAAGTTTGCATACAACCATCTGCATGATTACCAGCGCGCACGCATAACCACCTTTTTGCACCCGGAAAATGATCCGCTAGGGGCAGGCTACAATATCATCCAGTCCAAAATTGCACTGGGTTCTGGCGGCATGTGGGGGCAGGGTTACCTGCATGGATCACAAGGGCAATTAAACTTCCTGCCCGAAAAACAGACAGACTTCATTTTCACAATGATTGCCGAAGAATGGGGGTTTGTTGGCGCTGCCGCTGTTATTGGCCTGCTGCTCATGATCATTCTGGGCGGCATGATTATGGCTATTCGTTGCCGTAACCGCTTTGGGCGCCTTATTGCCCTTGGCATCAGCATGAACTTCTTTTTTTACTGCCTGGTTAATCTTTCCATGGTGATGGGCGCTATCCCTGTAGGGGGGGTACCTTTGCCATTGGTCTCTTACGGTGGCTCGGCCATGCTGAATGTTATGCTGGGGTTTGGGTTGCTGCTTTCAACATGGGTTCATCGTGATTCTGTTGACGATGAAGACGAAGAAGACGCCAACAAAGATCTTATCTGATGCTTCCATTACCGCAGGTTCATTGCTTATGAAAAAGGCCGCTCTCAATATCAGAGCGGCCTTTTTTATAATTTTGCAGTCTTAATAATTATTTGGCGCCAGAGGGCTGCGTTACACGCAAGATCCAAAGCTGCGCGATATCATGCGCACCGTTGTCTCCTTCAACACTGCGCAAAGCAGCCAGAGCCTGATCCTTATGGCCAGCATAAAGCTCTGCCAGCCCCAAATGCAGGCGTGCGATATTCACATCGCTTACGCCCTTGCTGATAGCCTGCTGCATCAGTTGCAGACCTTTATCAGCCTGCCCGAATGTAACGTAATTGTACCCAACCGTTAGCAAATCATCTCCATTGCTGGCAGAAGCAGCTGCCTGCTCATCTGCTGCAATAGAAGCCTTTTTGGAAGCGACAGCCTTTTCAACCATAGCCTTCAAACGGGCCTGACGCGGAGCTTCTGCCCCTTGCCCCAACACGCCTGATTGATAGCCCTGGTTCATCAGGTCTAGCGCCAGTTGCGGCGTATTCTGCTGTACTGCAATTTCCGTCATATCCATAAAGTCACGCGCTTGGGAAACATCCCCAACAGCCAAACGGATACGATAAACATCCAACTGCAAGGATGCCGGAATTTTGGTGTTTACAACCAGTTCATGCAGCAAAAGCGCCCAGTATTCCTTTTTGGGGTAATAAGTCGCCAATAGAACATAAGCATGCGTGGTCGCTGCAGAATCTTTTAGAGCCGTCGCACTTGCTGCGAGCATTTGCAGCTCAGATTCCGTGGGAGCTTTGCCAGCCTTTATAGCGGCATCTGCCTGCTGCTTCACCACCTTGATGGTATTGGGGTAATCCTTCTGCAGATAGTAAGATTGCGCAAGCAATGTTTCCATCTGGGGATCAGAGCCAGCGGCCTTCAGATATCGCTGAATATTGGCAACAGCTTTGGGGTAATCCTTGGCAGTGTAAGCCATGGTTGCTTCAGACTTCAGCATCTGATTTTTCATGGCCTGCGGCGTGCGGGGGGAAGCAATCAGCTTATCATAAGCTGCTGTTGCGGCAGAAAGATTACCTGCCTGTGTGGCCACAGCTGCACGCATCTGCGCAATGGTATAATCTTCGTAATCTGTTTTGCCTTTTACGGCATCCGCAGCGTTTACTGCATCCATTGCCTTGGCATAATTATGTGCTGCCAGAGCAGACTGCGCGGCTTCCAGTTCTGTCCCAACCTGTTGGCCGAGTTCATCTGCCGCATGTGCAACAGGCTGCATAACAACCCAAGCTGTTGTTGCACAAAAAAGGGTACGTAAAAAACGAGAAGCCATTCTCAAAAATCCTCACTTACCGTCAGCGAACTGTTCCTGTCCGACGATTCCGAGTTTTGTGACGCCGAGGCGCTGTGCGTCGGCCATGACGTGGATGACGGTTTTGTAGTCAGCCAGACGGTTGGGCTGGAGGTGGAACTCCGGGCGGGAGGCCTCTGGCCCGCTGGCGATCTCACGCAGATGCGCCTGCAGATCGGCCTCGCCATTGATGGGCTGGCCATTCCAGGTCAGCGAGTTGTCAAAGTCCACAACCAGCGTCACCACAGGTGTTTCTTCCGTGCTGGGCGGCGGGTTGCCCTGCGGCAGATCAATCGAGACCGCCTGCGTCTGCAACGGGATGGTGATGATCAGCATGATCAGCAACACCAGCATCACGTCAATCAGCGGCGTGGTGTTGATGTCGACAATGCCTTCATCTTCCGTTGTGCTCTCCGAGCCAACATTCATGCCCATGGCCTGTGCTCTCCCCCACAGGATGGGGTGGCGTGCTGCGCCACCCGCCCCTGCCTATTTCGGCTTTTCCGTAATGAAATCGATATGGCTGATGCCCGCTTCCTGACACGTCGCCACCAGACGGCCCACACTCTCATAGCGTGTGGTCACATCCCCGCGGATCTGGATCTGCGGCTGCGGCTTTTGCACCGCCGCCTTCTCCAGCCGGGCCAATAGATCGGCCCGGTCCTTGATCGGCGTTTCATCCCAGAAGGTCTGACCATCCGCCGTGACTGCCAGAACCACATTGCTCAGCTTGGTCTGGGTGGGCTGGTTCATGTCCTTGGGCAGCTGCACCTTCACGGTATGTGTCGCCACCGGAATGGTGATCAGAAAGATGATCAGCAGCACCAGCATCACATCCACAAGCGGTGTGGTGTTGATGGCGGAGACGACGTCGTCTTCCCCGCCGCTATCGCCAACCTGCATGCCCATAAGCGTTCTCCTTGCCTTGACCTGACCCGTTGATTACCCGACGCGGTTGGACACCGTGGCCGTGGTGGGGGAGTTGTCCGGGCGCACCACAATCTGGTCTACCGCAGCGCCATGACGCACACCCCCGATGAGGATGGACTGCAGGTCAGAAGCAAAGTCGCGCACCAGATCCATGGCGGTCTTGTTGCGGCGCACCAGCAGGTTGTAGCCCAGAACGGCCGGCACAGCGGTGGCCAGACCAATAGCCGTCATGATCAGGGATTCACCCACCGGACCAGCCACCTTGTCGATGGAGGCCTGACCGGCAATGCCGATGGCTGTCAGCGCGTGGTAGATCCCCCACACCGTGCCGAACAGACCGATGAACGGAGAGGTGGAGCCCACGGTGCCCAGAAACGCCAGACCCTTTTGCAGGCTGTTCTGGATGTTGTTCACCGCGCGCTGGATGGACATGCCCGTCCAGCTATGCAGGTCAATGCTTTCCTGCATCGTGCCTTCATGGTGTTCGGCAGCCACAATACCGGTATCGGCGATGTAGCGGAACGGGGATGTGGAGGTCAGAGCGGAAGCCCCTTCCTGAATGCTGTGCTTGGTCCAGAAGCTTTTGGTGGCTTCCTTGGCGGCCGCAAACAGGCGGGCCTGCTCGATGAACTTGGTGATCATGATATACCATGTGCCCAGGGACATGGTGAGCATGATCAGCAGCACGCCGCGGGCAATGATATCCCCATTGGACCACAAAGCACCCAGACCGTAGGGGTTGGCTTCTTCCTTGGTGTCTGCTGCAGGTGGGGCCTGTTCGGCCGGAGCGCTGGCAGCGGGTGCTGGAGCCGCAGGGGCTACATCCGGTGTGGCGGCAGGTGCCGGTGCGGAAGATGGCGCCGCATCAGGAGCCGGTGCCGTGGCCGCAGGCGCTGCGGGGGCCGCATCCTGGGCAAAGGCTGCCACTGGGGCTGCAGTGCTCATCAGCAGCGCCAGAGCCGGAGCCGCAAGACCTGACACAAAAGAACGGGGCAGTCTGGTCATCTTCCTCATAATCCTCATCATCAGGGCCCGATCCGCTTCCCTGTCATGTAAACAGATCGGGCAATCCGTATTTGTATTACTGGCCAGCATGAAAAACTGACCCCGTTTTAGTCATCCAGCCTGAAGCGGATGACGTAGACCTTGTGCAGTTCCTTCACCGGTGCGCCATTACGTGTGGCCGGGCGATAGCGGGCCTTGTGCACGTAATCCAACGCTGACTGAGCAAAGGCCTGACCGCCAGAGACCGACTGCACATGGCAGTTGCTGGTCATGCCAGAAGCTTCCACATCACAAATCAACGTCACACGGCCTTCAATGTTGTCTTCCTCCATTTCTGGCGGATAGACCGGCTGCACATTGTTTAAGGGCGCAGAACCAGCAGACGTATCTGGTGCGTCTGTTGTGCCATCTCCTGCAGCGGCTGCACTACTGGGTGCAGATGTTGCTGGAGGCGCAGCAGCCGTTTTGGTTTGCGGCGGTGTTGGGTGCTTAGGCGGCGCCTTGGCCACGTGCTTGATGGGCGGCTTGGGCGGCGGTGGCACCTTGATTTTCGGCGGCGGAATGTATGGCGGCGGCGGCACAGCCATAACCGGAGGTGGGGGTGGTGGCGGAGGCGGGGGTGGCGGAGGCGGCGGGGGTGGCAACATAACTGTTTTGATAGGCGGATGTGTAACAGGAACACTTGCCGTGGTTCCCATACCGTACATCAGCCCCAGCACGCCCATAAGATGCAGCGCGACAACCACCAACAGGGCAACAACACTGACAACAGCCCCTACCCGGAACGTATATTTCACCGAGCCCGGCTGTTGCTCGTAGTCATTCATATTTGCACGTCCTCCTTTGTCACCCTGCATCGCGACAGATGCTATTATCTTACCCTTGATACACAGGGCGTTACCGGAGCCTGTTTACCTTGGTATGACAATAACAGATTGCTGTTCTGCCATACAGGTAACCTTTCCCGACTTTCGATTGGGCAATTAGATAGGCTTTCTGTCAAGAATGTTCTGCTAATTTCACATTTTCTTTCATAAAGACAATCTGTTCTGGCGCAGGAACAAAATCGCTCTCATGCTGAGTTTTCTCAGCTTCACCAGTGTTTTTCCTGTTCCCCCTTGGCTCTTTTCCTAACAAAAAAGCAGGCCCAAAATGGAGCCTGCTTTTTTGTATTTTTGTTTCGATTTAAGAATAAATCCTTACTGGGCTGAAGCACTGGCCTCTGATCGCGTTGCTCCTACCCGCATGGCAAGTGCTGCTGCCATAAAGGCATCCAGATCACCATCCAACACCGCATCCGGGTTGCCGGTTTCTACCCCTGTGCGCAAATCCTTTACCATCTGGTAAGGTGCAAGCACGTAAGAGCGGATCTGATGCCCCCAGCCGATATCCGTTTTAGCAGCTTCTGCTGCTGCGGCCTCGGCTTCGCGCTTCTGCAACTCTGCTTCATACAAACGCGCACGCAGCATCTGCATAGCCGTTGCACGGTTGCGGTGCTGGGAACGGTCTGTCTGGCAGGCCACAACAATGCCTGTGGGCATATGCGTGATACGGATAGCGGAATCCGTTTTGTTAACGTGCTGCCCACCAGCGCCAGATGCCCTAAAGGTATCTACTTTCAGGTCTGCGTCATTGATCTCGATTTCAATGGAATCATCAATAACGGGATACACCCAAACAGACGCAAAGGATGTCTGGCGGCGTGCTGCGGCATCAAACGGTGAAATACGCACCAGACGGTGCACACCTGCTTCTGTTTTCAGCCAGCCATAGGCATTGGGGCCGGAAACGAGAATGGTGGCAGATTTCAGGCCCGCCTGTTCCCCTTCCGAGCTTTCCATCAGCGTAACCTTGTAGCCATGCGCCTCTGCCCAGCGGGTGTACATACGCAGCAGCATTTCTGTCCAATCCTGCGCTTCCGTACCTCCGGCACCTGCGTTCACTTCCAGATAGCAGTCATTGCTGTCTGCTTCCCCAGAAAGCAGACTTTCTGTTTCCCGCCGTTTGGCTTCTTCCGCTAGATCACGCAGGGTGGCCATACCTTCGGCCACCAAATCTGCATCCCCTTCGGCTTCAGCCAGCTCAATCAGTTCACTGGTGTCACGCACGTTGGTTTCAAGCGCTTCCACACCTTCAATCTGATTGGCCAGAAGGGTGCGCTCACGCATCATTTTTTGCGCAGCGTCTGAATCATTCCACAGATCGGGGTCTTCTGCCCGATTATTCAGTTCAGCGAGTCTTTCCTGGGCGACATCCCAGTTAAAGATGCCTCCTCAGCAGTGCCACTGACTGCTTGATCTGGTCATTAAGGGCTTCAGTCTCGGCAGACATCAGGCCGATTCTCCATATTTTTCTATCATGTCAAAAAAGACAATGTGGTGTTGGCCCTCAATAAAGGCCACCCATACCAATGTCACCCCCGGCTGGTGCAGAAGGCGCCGCAGAACCTGACGAACCACCATTGCCGGAAGGTGCGTGTTCTCCTGATTGGCCGCCTCCAGAACCTTCAGCAGCCATATCACTTTCAGAATCAGGCATGTTTTCAGCACCTGTATCTGCGGCTGTGAGTTCCTGCGGGTTGACGTTGCTTGAAAGGTTTGCGCTCAACCCTGGCACCTGCCCTTCCTTAAAGGCATCTATGGCCACGCCTCTGCCCGTATCATACTGCACGAGTGTAATGCCTGCGGGTGGCACAAAATCCTGCCGTGGATACCCATCCAAGGCGGTTTTCATCACCTTGTTCCACAAGGGGCCAGCAATAGCACCACCAGTTTCGTTTTTACCGAGGGACTGAGGTGTATCAAACCCGATCCACACAACGGTTACGATATCCGGAGTGTATCCAGCAAACCATGCATCATTAAAGTTCTGGCTGGTGCCGGTTTTACCCGCGATAGGCACATCTATGCCCGTTCCAGCCCGCATGCCCGTGCCGCGCCGGATAACATCCTGCAACATGGTGGTAATCTGGAACGCACTTTGGGCAGATGCCACCTGCTGCCGGCTATCATGCAAGGCAGGCAGATCATTTTGCCCAGGCATGACAATAGGCTGCTCTACAGGAGCGGCTGCAGACGCAGCTTTTCCTGCATCCCCAGATTTCTGATCCGATGGTGCATCCGGGAACACAGCATCCGCCGCGGGCTGCTCTGCCCCTTGCCCGCCATTACCTTCCGCATTTGGCTGCACGGAAGCTGTGGTCAACGCCAGCCCCTCCGGCCGCCAGATAACGTGACCTTCACGGTCCTGCACATCGTCCACCAGTGTTGGCGTTACCTTACGCCCACCTGCTGCGAGCGAGGCATAGGCCCCGGCTTCCTTCAGCACTGTGGTTTCCACTGCCCCAAGTGCCGCGGGGAGTACGTGCGGCATAGAATCCACCAACCCAAGGTTGGTTGCCATATCCGCCACGGTTTTCATGCCCAGATGGGCCGCCAAGCGAATGGTAACCAGATTGCGCGATTCACGCAGGGCATCATGCAGAGTGGTGGGGCCCCAGAAATCTTTTTCATAGTTATTGGGGTGCCATGCTCCGTAAGAAACGGGAGAGTCATCAAACTTCTGGGAAGGGGAAATCCCCTGTTCCATGGCATCCAGATAAACAAATGGCTTGAAGGAAGACCCCGGCTGACGCAGCGCCTGTGTTGCGCGATCAAACTGCGAAGCCTGAAAAGACCATCCGCCCACAAGAGCCAGAACCCGACCCGTGCGTGCATTCATGGTTACAATGGCGCCTTCCACCACAGGCACCTGCATAAGGGCAACATGGCCCCCTTCGGCCTGCGGTTGCACCATCACTACATCGCCGGCGCGCAATGGCTTAAAGCGTCGTGCCCATGCCATATCCTTGGCCTGCACCACACCTGTACGGGGCTCGCCTCCGCTTTGGGATGCGTTGTTCCGCCGCACAACGCTGCCTTCAAGCCAGCCCACCTGCCCCTTTGCATCCAGCACAACAGCCAAACGCCATTGGTCAAGCATACCCGCAGGCACAGGAACGCCCTGTAAAGCTTGCACCCATTCTGCTGTGGAAGTGGATGACCCGATATCGGAAAGATGATGCACTGGCCCACGCCAACCACGATGTGCGCGATCATACGCCATCAGACCCTGGCGCAGAATATCCTGTGCATTGCGCTGAAGCGGCAGATCCAAACTGGTATGAACATCCAGCCCGCCCTGCATGGTCACGTCTTGGCCGTAACGCTCCATCAGTTCGCGCCGCACTTCTTCTGCAAACCATTCGGCCCCCGGTGCCGGGCCTGGGCGCGTAAAGCTGCGGGTGGTCAACGGCTGGGCTTCCGCTACACGCGCAGCATCATGCGTAATAGCCCCAATATCGGCCATACGCTCCAACACCCAGTTTCGGCGCCCTCTGGCTGCATCGGGGAAGCGTACGGGGTTATAATTGGTGGGAGATTTAGGCAGCGCCGCCAAAAACGCGGCTTCTGCATCATCCAGCTGATCAAGCGGCTTGTTGAAATAGGTCTGAGATGCTGCGGCAATACCATATGCGCCACTGCCCAGATAAATTTCGTTCAGATAGATTTCCAGAATCTTGTCTTTGGGCAGAACCTGCTCCACCCGCATGGCCAAAAAGGCTTCCTTAGCCTTACGCCGGAAAGACACCGCGTTGCTGCCCAGCAGCATGATACGCGCCACCTGCTGCGTGATGGTGGACGCCCCAATAGGCCGCTTGCCTTTGCCGCGCGTTAAATCCGTAAGGCCAGCGCGCGCAATGGCAACGGGGTCCACCCCTTTATGCGTCCAGAACTTCTGGTCTTCTGCCGCAACAAAGGCATTTTTAACCTTATCGGGCACAGCACTGATGGGCACAAAAATACGCCGCTCATTCGCCAGTTCGGCAATAAGCTGATCATCTCCAGCATAAAGGCGGCTCATGACTGGCGGCTGGTAGGAGCGCAAGCCCTCTACCGTAGGCAGATCCGCCACAATCCCTTCGTATTGGGACCACAACAGAACTACAGCACCCGTGGTGCCAACCAACGCCAACGCAGCCGTTGCACCAAGCACCTTCCGCCATTGGCGAAAACGCGGGCGGCGCAGATCGGGCCTGCGATTTTGCGGAGACCTGCCCTGAGAATGGCTGGAAGATGAACCCGGATCACCAGAAGACGGAGCGCTTGTCATACAGGCCCTTTACCATTCTCACACATAATCGTCTGCCCTGTTTGCGCATTGTAATAAAAATCATGGCCGAATTCCGACCACATCTACAAACAGTGCTAACCCAACATGTCACCCAGCAGGCGGGCTGTATAATCCACCACCGGTACAATACGCCCGTAATTGATACGGGTGGGGCCAATAACGCCAATAGCCCCTACTATCCGGTTAGCCTCATTGCGGGCCGGTGCCATGACAACAGACATGCCCGTAGCCCCAAACAACCCGCTTTCTGCGCCAATAAAAATGCGTACGCCTTCTGAGTTTTCTACCAACTCCAGCAAACGCAACATGGTTTCCTGCGCTTCCAGTCGGTCAAACAGCGTTTGAATGGCCAGTAACCTGTCCTGCCCATCTACATCAGCCAATAAACGGGATTGCCCGCGCACAATCAGGGTGCCCCCCAGCCCGTCTCCGCCGCCATCCCAAATGGCAAGGCCACTTTCTACCACCTCCGCCGTGAGACCATTCAGAATACTTCGGTCTTCCGTCATTTCAGAACTCACGCGCGTGCGTAAATCTGGCAAAGAAGCCCCCATGGCCCGTGCGTTCAGATAGTTTGCCGCCTCCACCAAAGCAGAAGGCGGCATACCCGGTGGTGTTTCAATAACCCGGTTTTCAACATGCCCATCTGCGCCCACCAGAATAACCAGTGCGCGATTGCTGCCTAACGCCACAAACTCAATATGCTTGATGCCACCATCCCCCTTGGGGGCTACAACCAGCCCGGCTGCATCGGACATACCCGCCAAAAGTGAAGATGCCTCTGTAAGCGTATCTTGCAGTGAGCGCCCTTTGGCCTCCAGCGATTGACCGATGACCCGCTGGTCTTCTTCCGAGAGCGCGCCAAACTGCAACAGGCCATCTACAAACAGCCGCAACCCTTTTTCTGTAGGCAACCGCCCAGCAGATGTATGGGGAGAAAACAGCAAACCTGCTTCTGTAAGGGATGCCATGATATTGCGTATTGTGGCCGGAGAAAGCGGCAGCCCAAGCCTGTGAGACACAGTGCGGGAGCCAACAGGTTCCCCACTCGCTACATATTCTTCCACCACTTCACGCAGAATAGCCGCAGACCGCGCATTCAGCCCCGGAGGCAGAGCAGCTTTTACTGGCAGCAAACCACGCTTCATGACACAAGGGCTCCTTCGCATATCCATAAATCCCGGATAGCCTTTATATACCCTATTCGTGCAGTTTTACTGCCGACAAAAGCGCACCATACGCGCCCGACATCTTATTTTACCAAGGAGCTTTCCATGCGCCCTTCAGGCCGCCAGCCAGACCAGATGCGCCCCATTACCATTGAAACAGGCTTTGCCCACCACGCTGAAGGCTCTGCCCTTATTCGCGTTGGTGGTACGGAAGTACTGTGCACTGCCAGCATAGAAAACCGCGTGCCACCTTTTTTGCGTGGTAAGGGTACAGGCTGGGTTACGGCAGAATACGGCATGCTGCCCCGCGCCACCCACACACGCGGCAACCGTGAAGCTGCAAAGGGCAAGCAGTCGGGCCGCACGCAGGAAATCCAGCGCCTTATTGGCCGTTCCCTCCGCGCCGTCACAGATCTGGACGCTCTGGGTGAAATGAGCATTACGCTGGATTGTGACGTGCTGAATGCTGATGGCGGCACGCGCTGCGCTTCCATTACGGGCGCATGGGTGGCGTTGCGTCTGGCACTTGGCAAACTGGTTGCCACCAATGTGCTGCCACGGCTGCCGCTGCGTGGGCAGGTTGCTGCTGTTTCCTGCGGGCTGACAACTGAAGGCGCTGTGCTGGATCTGGATTACGTAGAAGATAGCTCTGCTTCTGCCGACACCAACTTTGTGCTGACAGCAGACCGTCGCATTGTGGAAATTCAGGGCACTGCAGAAAGCGCACCGTTTACGGAAGATGCGTTTGACAACCTGTTCGCACTGGCACGCAAGGGTGTAACCGAGCTGTTTGAAGCCCAGATGGCTGCCGTGGAAGCTGCGGAAAAAAAGCGCGCATGAACTCCATAAAACTGGAACGTGGCAGCACCCTTGTGCTTGCCACGCACAATGCTGGCAAGCTGGCAGAATTTGCCACGCTACTGGCTGATTTTGGCATCAAGGTTGTTTCTGCTGGTGAGCTAAACCTGCCAGAGCCAGAAGAAACGGCCACCACCTTTGCAGGCAATGCCGCCATTAAGGCATTAGCCGCCGCCAAAGCCGCCAACCTGCCCGCACTAGCCGATGATTCTGGGCTATGCGTGGCCGCACTGGATGGCGCACCCGGCATTTATTCTGCGCGCTGGGCTGGCCCGAACAAAGATTTTGCCGGTGCCATGGCGCGTATTGAAAAAGAAATTGGGCAAGGCGAACGCAACGCATGGTTTATTTGCGTACTGTGTCTGGCTCTGCCTGATGGCCGCACGGAAAGCTTTGAAGGCCGCATAGATGGGCAGATTGTCTGGCCCCCTCGTGGCACGCAAGGGCACGGATATGATCCGATTTTTGCCCCTGACGGCGAAACCCGCACATTTGCTGAAATGGCTGATGCGGAAAAAAATGCCATCAGCCACCGCGCCCGTGCCTTTGACACCTTTAAAAGCGCGTGCCTGAGCTAACGCCTAACTACCTACAAACTAGCCACCTGCCGGTTCTGCGGAGCTGACAGGTGGCCCCTGAATGGGGAAGCGAATCAGCAAATAGGGTGGTTGGCGTTCATCTTTACCATCATGAAAACCAGCGAGCCTGTTCCACTGCCCCAACGTGCAATACACATGGGTTTGCGTGCAAAAAATACCGTCTGGTGAAAGAATCCGCGGATCATGCACCATGAGTTCCATGGAACCATCCGTATTGCGGCGGAAAATGGCATCATGCTCAAAATTGGTAGTGTAAATGCGCCCTTGAGCATCTGTTGCCAGACCATCCGCCACACCTTTTTCCCCCTCATCCTTTACGGCAGCCGCCAACGCACTTTCTGTTGCAGACATATCTGACAGCAAAGCTGTGGGCAGGCTGTACAAGCGACGACTGGTAAGAGGTGAATAAAAAACGCGGCTGGAATCTGGGCTTAAGGTAATGCCATCCACCCCGCCGGTAACAAATTTGGGTTTTTGCGCGGGATCATATTTAAGCGGTATCCCTTCCACCACGGCCATAAAACCTGTTTCTGCCTGTATGGAGGGATGTTTCCCCAACACACGCCGTTGCTGACCTGTGGCGATATCTACCACCACCAAAGCCGGACTGTGGCCGAAGGAGCTATCGGCCACATACACGGTTCCTTCCGCCCCATGTGTAAGGTCCACCCGCAAATCATTCATATGGCTGTCAGGCAACAAAGCTGGAGCTTTTAGAACAATAGAACGCACCAACTTATTGGCAGCAGGATCAAAGCAGACAATTTTTGCGGCACCCGGCTGCAAAGGTAATCCGGCCAATTTGCCATCATCAATCGCCCAGATAAAACCGCGCGTGTCCTGTGTCATACCGTGAATGGAAAGGAGGCGGTCTGCCGGAGGGGCATTTGATGGCATGCTCAACGCGGCACTTGGCCAAGGGACAAGATGGCCATTCACCAACTCCGCCAACGTGGCCCCTTTATGGTTAATGGCATGCCGCGGAAAGCCTACAAAAACACGGCCATTATCCGCCACCACAATGCCCGATGGCCCCGGCCCATAAAACTCTGCCACAATCTCGAATGATCCGGCAGATTCGTACCCCTGATCTCCATGCATCCCGGTTTGCACAATGGCGCTTGGTGCAGCACGCACAGATTTGGTGAGCACCAGACCTAAGCTCGCACCACCAGCCACAAGCAGATGCCGACGCGCCAACTTTGGTCTGATTGCAGGGCTAAGTGGTTTCTGATTCAGCATTATGTTCCGGCGCACCATTCCGTTGTGTCTCCAGTTCTTTGGTGAATCTGAAACACAGTGTGCCACAGATTGGCAGGTATCCGGGCGTTTTCTGCCCAGCCCTTCCATCACAACACAGCGCAACACAAAAAAAATGGCGCCGGAAACCGACGCCATTTTCTTAAAACGTAATGCTCAAAAAACATAAAGGAGCAGTCAGACCGCTCCTTTATGGCTGAACAATTAGTCTTCGCCGTCTGTGTTACGACGACGGATAGCTGCACCCAGGATATCACCCAGGGAAGCACCGCTATCAGCAGAGCCGTATTCGTTGATGGCCTGCTTGTCTTCTTCCACTTCACGGCCCTTGATGGTCAGGGCCAGCTTGCGGGCTGCACGATCAACAGAGATGATCTTCGCATCCACGCGTTCGCCAACTGCAAAGCGTTCCGGACGCTGTTCTGCCTTATCACGGGCCAGTTCAGCGCGACGGATGAAGCCGGTCAGAACATCATCAACCTTCACTTCGATACCGTTCGTCTGAACAGCGGTCACGGTGCAGGTTACGATGGAGCCCTTCTGAACGCTGGCAAGCGCATCGGCTGCCGGATCTTCCTGAAGCTGCTTGATGCCCAGAGAGATACGTTCTTTTTCCACATCCACGTCCAGAACCTTGGCTTTGACAACCTGGCCCTTTTCGTAGTGCTTCATGGCTTCTTCGCCCGGTTCGTCCCAAGACAGGTCGGACATGTGAACCATGCCGTCGATGTCTGCAGACAGACCGATGAACAGGCCGAACTCGGTGATGTTGCGGATTTCGCCTTCTACGGTGGAGCCAACTTTGTGCTCTTCCGCGAACTGCTCCCACGGGTTGCGCTGAACCTGCTTGAGGCCCAGAGAAATGCGGCGCTTGGCGCTGTCCACATCCAGAACCATCACGTCCACTTCCTGAGAAGTTGCGACGATCTTGCCCGGATGGACGTTCTTTTTCGTCCAGGACATTTCGGACACGTGCACCAGACCTTCAACGCCCGGTTCCAGCTCAACAAATGCGCCGTAATCGGTGATGTTGGTCACGCGGCCCGTGAAGCGTGCACCCGGCGGGTACTTCAGGGCAACATTTTCCCACGGATCAGCTTCAAGCTGCTTCATGCCAAGGGAGATACGCTGTGTTTCCGGGTTGAAGCGGATAACCTGCACGCGCACCGGCTGGCCGATCTGCAGAGCTTCGGACGGATGGTTGATGCGCTTCCATGCAATGTCGGTCACATGCAGCAGGCCGTCAACGCCGCCCAGATCAACGAACGCACCGTAATCGGTGATGTTCTTGACCACGCCATCCAGAATCATGCCTTCCGTCAGGCCCTGGATCAGTTCGCTGCGCTGTTCAGCACGCGTTTCTTCCAGAACGGCACGGCGAGACACAACGATGTTGCCACGAGCGCGATCCATTTTCAGGATCTGGAACGGCTGGGGCACACCCATCAGCGGGCTGACATCACGCACGGGGCGGATATCTACCTGGCTGCCGGGCAGGAACGCCATAGCGCCACCCAGATCAACCGTGAAGCCACCCTTCACACGGCCATAAATGGTGCCGTTGACGCGGTGATTGGCTTCAAAAGCCTTTTCCAGGCTTGTCCAAGCTTCTTCACGACGTGCTTTTTCACGGGAAAGGACAATGCTGCCATCGCGATCTTCATACCGTTCAACATACAGTTCAACGATATCGCCAGGCTTAACTTCCGGCTTTACACCCTGAGGTGCAAATTCACGCAGAGCAACGCGGCCTTCGCTTTTCAGGCCGACATCAACAATAGCGTAATCATCGGTCAGACGAACAACGCGGCCACGAACAACGGAGCCATCAAAGCCCGTATCACGGCCAAGGGTTTCGTCCAGAAGGGAGGCAAAATCTTCACCGCGGAAGTGATCCGCAGTTTGGGTTGTGGCTGAAGCCATGTGTAACTGTTAACCTTGGGCCTGCCTGCAATGGGCAAGCAAGCTATTCCTGCGCCCCGCATCATGCGGCACGGCTTACCTGGCATGTCTGTAGGGGCCATCCCCTGTAGCCTTTTTGCCAAGCCTCAAATCAAAATAAAAACAAACCTGCAAGGTACGCAGTGTTTGATCATGCACAGACACTGTGTACAGGCCGCTTGTCAATACAAACCACCCGTGCACAGCCTGAAAACCGCCAGAAAAACGGCATTACGTTACCAGTCTAACACAATTCCGCAGAATTTTTATTCTGAGATTCCAGCGAGTCGTTCTCTTACAATCTGCAATGCTTTTGCCAAAACAGCATCTGCTTCAAGCGCATCTGTTTCGATCACATATGCGTCATCCGCTACAAGCATGGGGGCGGAGGCACGCCCGGCATCTGCCTCATCCCGCGCGCGTAGAGAATCTTCCAGTTCTGCTATACGCGTTGGGGCATCAGGAGCATTCCGGTCACCACCAAGTTGCAAAAAGCGGCGCAAAGCCCGTGTGCTGGGAGATGCCGTAATAAACAGCTTTACGTCTGCATCCGGAAAAATGGCAGTGCCAATATCGCGCCCATCCAGTACGGCACCTTTTGCCTGCGCAAACCGGCGCTGTGTTTCCACCAAAGCCGCGCGCACTTCTGGCTGTGCCGCCACTTTACTGGCAGCCTGCGCCACTAGGGGTGTGCGTAAATCTGGTCTTTCTAAATCGGCTGGCAACAACTGTGAGGCAAATTCCTGCGCGGGAGAAGCCGGGTCCTGCCCCGCATCCAAGGCCAAGCGCCCAACTGCACGGTAGAGCAAACCTGTATCCAGATACGGTAGATGCAAAGCTTCTGCCAACCTGCGCGCCAATGTGCCTTTACCTGCGGCGGCAGGGCCATCCACTGCGATAACTGGGCCGCCTCGTGTCATGCTACAAACCCCGCGCCAATGCTGTTCATCAGATCCAGATACTGTGGAAAGCTGGTTTCGATAAAAGAGGTATCATCAATTTCCACAGGCTTTTCAGCCACAAGCCCCATAACAGAAGCGCTCATGGCCAGACGGTGATCCATGTGAGTTTCAACCTTCCCGCCGCCGGGGATATGACCAGCCGTGCCGTACACAACCATGTCGTTTCCTTCCACAGCGGTGCGGACACCATTGTTTTCCAGCAGCGCTACGGTTGCGGCCAACCGATCGCTCTCTTTCACCCGCAGTTCTTCAACTCCGCAAAAGCGCGAAACGCCTGATGCATAAGCCGCAGCAACGGCCAGCACCGGATATTCATCAATCATGGAAGGTGCACGTTCTGGTGGCACTTCCACACCTTTGAGGGCGGAGGCGCGCACACGCAAATCCCCTACGGGTTCTCCGCCTTCTGTGCGTGCATTCAAAATTTCAAGCTGGGCACCCATTTCCTCCAATGTGGTAAACAATCCGGTACGCAATGGATTGAGCCCCACCCCAAAAATGGTGATGTCCGACCCAGCCACCAGCAGCGCCGCAACAAGCGGGAAAGCAGCGGATGAGGGATCACCCGGCACGGCAACATCACGCGCCACAAGGTTGGGCCGCCCCTGCAAACGAATAATCCGGCCGCCATCAGGCGTTTTTTCTACGGAAACTTCTGCCCCAAAATGGCGCAGCATGTTTTCAGTATGGTCACGCGTGGCAACTGGCTCTTCTACGCGTGTTTCACCCACCGCATTCAACCCGGCCAGCAATACGGCAGACTTAACCTGCGCAGAAGCAACGGGAAGGCGATAATCCAGCGGCTTGGGGTCTGCCAGACCACGAATGGCCATGGGTAAACGACCGCCCTCACGCGCAAGGAATGTGGCACCTGTTCCGGCCAGCGGGTCCATAACGCGCTTCATGGGCCTGCGGCGAAGGCTGGCATCCCCCGTCATTACGGATGTCATGCCGTGGCTGGCCAAAATGCCGGAAAGCAAGCGGGCGGCCGTGCCAGAATTGCCCATATCCAGCACGTTATCTGGCTCTTTCAACTGGCCAACACCTGGCCCGCTTACACGCCACTGGCCCGGCCCTTCCTGCACGGCATCTGCCCCCAAAGCACGCATGGCTGCAGCCGTGCACAACACATCCTCACCTTCCAACAGGCCAGAAATATGCGTGGTTCCCTTGGCAAGGGATGCAAACATGAGGGCACGATGGCTGATAGACTTATCTCCCGGCACCCGGATGGAGCCGGAAAGAGGAGCTTGAGCGCGAGAAACCCGTAACGGGCGGGTGGAAGATGTGGTCTGCTGTGTCATACCTTGTTCATTCCGGCGTGTGGGGCGGCAAGTCAATCCGCCAGAAACCATAAAAACTGCTTTCTGCTGCCAGAAAATGCATTTGTTCTGCAAGTCGGGTTTGACAGGACACAAAACACAATGGCATTTGGCGTCGCCTTATAGTCTGGTTCGATTCCACCTCGCGTTGCGGGAAGGTATCGGCCTTCTTTCCGGGGCATCTGTGCCCCCCAATCTGACTGCTCAGGATCGACAGGTAGCAAGATGTCTCAGCCCGATCTCGGCACCAAACGCGTCTGCGTCTCCTGCGGTGCCCATTTTTATGATCTAAACCGCACTCCTGCCGTATGCCCCAAATGTGGCACGGAACAGCCCCCACTGGTGCCCCGTTTGCGCCGGAATTCTGATACCCTGTCCAACACCCCGGCAACAGCGGCCCCCGCCAAGAAACCCAGTGAAGATGATATCGATCTGGATACAGATGCGGATACAGATGCCGATGACGTGCTGGAAGATACCGCCGATCTGGATGACGATGATGATGATGACATCAGCTCTGATATTGATGTCAGCACCGATTCGGACGAACACGACTCCTGATCTGCTGCCATAAACACGGCAAAGAAAAAGCCCGCCTTTTGGCGGGCTTTTTTATGAAGATCTCATCAAATTTTTACGCAGGTGTTGAACGTCTTTCTATTTCCACACCAACGGCTTCGATTTCTTCAAAAACATCCAGCTTTTCAATCCGTACCCGCACCACCTTCACGCGGTTATCTGCCAGCACACCGGCCGCAATACGTTCTGCCAGCGTTTCTACCAGCCTGACATGCCCCTCCGCCACAATCTGACGTACCAGCACAACCACCTGCTCGTAGGAAACTGTGCGGCTTAGATCATCCGCACCGATTTCCAGATCTGTGCGATCATCCACCCCGAACGAAACGGATACGCGAATACGCTGCGATACCCCCTGTTCGTGCGGAAAAACACCGATATTGGCATCCAGAATCATGTTGCGGATAAACAGGCGGCGCAAAGGCGGCTGATCCGCCCATGGAGCAAAAACAGCCATTTTCTATTCTTCCAATACAGCACCGGCAGGCAACGCCGGAGACCATTGTAAATGCTGCCCACCATCCAGCGCCAGCATCTGCCCTGTTACAGAGGGTAAAGCCAACAGCACCAGTGCGGCGCGCGCAACTTCTTGCGGCGATGTGCCATGCCCCAAAGGCACAGAGGCACATTGCCGGGCAAACTGTTCTTCTGTCTGCCGCGTACTTGGCAGTGCTGGCCCGGGGCCTATGGCATTCACACGTATGCCCTTAGGGGCCAGAGCCAGCGCCATTGTTTGTGTTAACGTCCACAAAGCACTTTTAGACACCGTATAGCTGACAAAATGCGGCGTAAGAGACCACACACGCTCATCCAGCATATTCAATATCATGCCTTGCGCCGTTTCTGGCAGCGCCTTGGCAAAATGCTGCATCAGCACAAATGGGGCACGCAGGTTGGGTTTTAGGTGCGCCATCCAGCTTTCACGCGTGGCATTGTGCCATTCATCCCGCTCAAACGTAGAGGCATTGTTGACCAGCACACCTAGCGGCCCACCCAAGGCAACTGACGCCTGTTCGACCAGAGGTTCCACCCCTTCTTCGCGCGCCAAATCTGCTTGCAACAAGCAGCTTTTCTGCCCACACGCGTTAATAGCGGCTGCCGTTTCCTGCGCATCTTCCTGACCTGAGCGATAGTGAATTGCCACATCAAAGCCAGCCTGTGCCAACCCCAAAGCTATGGCACGCCCAAGCCGTGCCCCTCCGCCCGTTACCAACGCACGACGGGGAATGGCCGCCGAAATGGGAAAACCATCCAGTGGCATCGTATCAGCCTCCTTTATCGTCATGCAGGGCGCCGTGCGCCCAGTGCTGCGGCCAGAGTGCCATCATCCAGCACATCCAGCGCCCCACCCATGGGCACGCCTTGCGCAACACGGCTGACGGTTACACCACCATAAGGCGCAAGCTGATCCATCAGCCAATGCATGGTGGTGGCACCTTCTACTGTTGCGCCTAATGCCAGAATAATTTCGCGCACTGTGCCTTTGTTCAGCTTTTCAAACAGCGGGGCTACATCCAGATCTTCCGGCCCAATACCCGCCAATGGAGAGAGTGTGCCGCCTAGAACCTGATACACACCCCGGTGCACACCAGCACGCTCCAGCGCCCACAGATCACCCACCGTTTCCACAACACAGATCAAACCCTGATCTCGCAAAGGATCAGAGCAGATATGGCATGGATCTATCGTATCCAGATTACCGCAGGATGAGCAGGTTTTTATGGCATTGCCTGCCCGCTCCATTGCGTGCGCCAAAGGCGCAAGCCGGGTTTGCGGTTCTTTCAGCAAATACAGCGCAACCCTGCGCGCAGAACGCGGGCCAAACCCCGGCAACCGGCCCAAAAGCCGGATAAGCTGCTCTATTTCCTGCCCACCCATACCGGACAATTCTGTTACTCGCTCCGCTATATCAGAACGGCAGTTTCATGCCGGGCGGCAGGTTGAGGCCACCGGTGACTTTCTGCATTTCTTCTGCGGCTTTTTCATCCAGCTTTTTGCGGGCATCTGCACAGGCAGCCACGATCAGATCCTGCAGCATTTCCATTTCTTCCGGATCTGCCAGTTTGGGATCAATTTTAATGGAGCGCATGTCCCCTTTACCACTCAGCACAACCTGCACCATGCCTGCGCCAGCTGAACCTTCAATGTTCATGGCTTCCAGCGTGCTCTGCATTGCTTCCATTTTGGACTGCATCTGCGTGGCCTGCTTCATCAATGAGGCAAGATTTTTCATCAACTATCCCTTTATTCTCAAACTGCCGGGTTACTGGCAGCCTGTTGCTATATGTCACACCACACAGCCTGAGGGGCGTGCATTACCTGCTCACCGGAGTCAGTCTGGAGACATGCCCGGATCATAGGGCCGTTCATCATCATCCAGAAACTCTGCATCCAGCGGCGCAAAAAGCAGCTCTGGCACAGGTTCTTCTGGCGGCAGGCCGTAATCATCCAAACCGTGATCGCGCACTTCTCCCAGTTCTGCATCCGGGAAAAACTTGAGAATGGCCTTCACCAGCGGGTGCGCTTCAGCTTCCTTACGCCGAAACTGAATAATCTCAGCACCTTGCGCATCCAGCGTAGGCTCACCTTCTTCTTCCGAAAGACCGACCCGCCAAGACATACCCGTGGCGCGGTCCAACACTTTGCGAAGCTCTTGCGCGGCACCAGCGGGCACGTGCTGCTCAAACCGCAACACAATATGCCCGGGCGCAAAGGACACCAGATGCGCTGCATGCCGAAGCTGCCCATGCAGGATGGCTTCTTTCTGATCCTTCACCAAAGCCACGGCTTCTCGCCATGTGCGCGGATGAGGTAGAGCTTGCGGCTCAACAGATGGCATAGGCACCGGTGCCGCTACCGGCACGGCAGCAGAAACACTTTGCCCACCACCACTGACCATACGCAACGGCGGTGGCTGATGCCCTGCAGAAACAGATGAGGTTGGCACAGCAGAAGTTGCCCCAGCAGCAGGCGCTCCAGAACTTGCACCCTCACTTGGCGCAGTTCCTCCCTGCCCTACAGAACCTTCCGCCCCAGAAAGACGTTTTATTAAATCTTCTGGAGATGGCATATCCGCCACGTAGCATAGGCGAATGAGCACCATATCTGCGGCAGCGCGTCTATCAGATGCAGCTTCTACTTCCTGCATCCCCTTTACCAACATCTGCCACGCCCGCATAAACACCGGCACCGTAAAGGTATCCGCCATATGCGTGCCGCGCACACGCTCGGCTTCTGGCATATCTGCCGAATCGCGCAGGCTGGGCACAGCGCGCAAGCGGGAAACCGTGTGCACCAGTTCCAGCATATCCCCCAACACAAGGCCGGGATCTGCGCCACGTGCGTATGCTGCATCCAGCAACGCCAAAGCCTGCTCTGGCTTACCAGTCATCACGGCTTCCAGCAGATCGAACACCACTTCCCGATCCGCCAAACCCAGCATGTCACTGATAACCGTGGCGCCAATAACGCCATCTGCATCAGTCTGCCCCGTGCCCTGCGCTATGGCCTGATCCAGCAAGGAAAGCCCATCACGCACTGAGCCATCGGCAGCTCGTGCAACCAATGCCAATGCATCTGGTGACAGACGCACATGTTCTTTTTCTGCAATGCGGGAAAACAGCCCAACCAGTTCAGATTGCGGAACACGACGCAAATCAAACCGCTGGCAGCGTGAAAGCACCGTTACCGGCACTTTCCGCAGTTCTGTGGTGGCAAAAATAAACGTAACTTGTGCTGGCGGCTCTTCCAGCGTTTTGAGCAGCGCATTAAAGGCATTGCGAGAAAGCATATGCACTTCGTCAATAATAAAAACCTTCATGCGCCCCTGCATGGGGCGGAAACGCGTGGCCTCTATTATCTCGCGCACATCATCCACGCCCGTGCGGGAGGCGGCATCCATTTCCAGCACATCCGGGTGCCGGTCATTCAGGATGGCTACGCAGTTTGCACACACACCGCAGGGATCTGCCGTTGGGCCACCTTTTCCATCTGGCCCGATACAGTTAAGGGCACGCGCAATAATACGGGCCGTAGTGGTTTTGCCCACACCACGCACACCTGTAAGCATAAACGCATGCGCCACCCGCCCTAGTGCAAACGCATTACGCAGCGTGCGCACCATGGCTTCCTGGCCAATCAGATCATCAAAAGTGGTAGGGCGATATTTACGGGCCAGCACCCTGTATGGCGATGCGGCCTGATCCTGCTGCGTTGCGGGAAGCTGTTCTGGTACCTGTTGGGCGGGCTCATCACCAAACAGACCGGGGCCTTCCATTTCAGGATTGGGGAGTCCCTCATCCTGAGGAAGCTGCGCGTCTGTGTTGTCGCTCATGCCTTGCCCGAAGAAAAAGTTCACGCCTTGTTTTATATGCGAAACACGTGCCGCATTGGCGGAAAATAACGGGTGGAAAGCCGAACAATGACCCGGACGAAACTTACCATGGCTGCTTCCTTCCGGATCTGACCGGGTTGGCAAGGTATCCGTCCACTGCCGACTTTCCGCTTTTTACATAACACTAAATGGGTGCGCATGCCAACCCTGTGTAGTAGCCGCCAAAGCCCGTTGCTTTACCTTCTGGCCATGAACAGGCTAAAAACAGAGCACCCCAGAAGCACAGACCTGTGTATTAAGAGAGTTTTGCGCGTGTTTTTATTCCGCCCTTCCACTCCGCTTTTTCGGCCATTTGCTTTGGCATCCCTCTTTTTTATGGGCTCTCTTGCTGCATCAGCAGTGGCGCGCGCAGATGATGATCCGCCACCCCGTACAAACGTGCCCAATGCGCAACTGCAAAAAGAGCTGGCCGTTCTACATTTTAAACCAGAAGCAGCCAGCCCGGCCTGTATTGATGCCCTGAAAGAACTGCACAAAACACAGGATATGCTCAAAGCCGAAGAAGCTCGATCCCATGATCAGGATCTCGCTATTGCGGAAGATGTGCTGGAATCTGATTTTGAAAATTCCATAGAAATGTGCGCCCCAGATGTGCAGCGCTTGTGCGAAGCACCCAACCCTTCTGCTGAGTTGGCACATACCTGTGAGAAAATTGACAGTCTGCCGGATTCTGCAAACTGATTTTTCTTTAAAATCCAGAAAGGCTTGGCCCGGCATGCACAATCGCACCTTCTGGCGTGCAGTTTCCTGCCCGGCGGGGCCTTATGGCTGGCCACCACTTATTCTGGTTGCAATATTATTTTTTATAATCGGCTTTGTAACCTGGTTGAACGGCCCCCTGATAT
The DNA here is from genome assembly GCF_009914215.2 of Acetobacter pasteurianus. Taxonomy (NCBI): domain Bacteria; kingdom Pseudomonadati; phylum Pseudomonadota; class Alphaproteobacteria; order Acetobacterales; family Acetobacteraceae; genus Acetobacter; species Acetobacter pasteurianus. Next base: position 1,167,835 of record NZ_CP039846.2, read on the forward strand.
CCTTTGTGAAAATTGCATTTTCTCTCGATGATATCAGTGCATTTTTAGTTCCTTTTGTTTTTTATATTTCCTACTTTTTATTCGCCATTCCGGCGGGCAGAATTGTAACAAAACAAGGCCTACGGCAAAGCCTGATATATGCCCTAAGCATTATGACAGCAGGCATGATTGTTACAGGCCAGTTTATGAAAGTGCCCTCCTACCCCGGCACATTATGCGGATTTTTAATTCTGGGAAGTGGGTTGGCGCTTCTACAGGTTGCCGTAAACCCTTACATAAGTTTTTTAGGCCCCGTTGACCGCGCTGCACAGCGCATTGCAATTATGGGCATTTGCAACAAAGTTGGAGGAATTTTAGCGCCTGTTGCTTTGGCGGCATTTGCCATGCCGCATGTTGGCGACTTGCCTTTGGTGCAAAGAAATTCTCTTTTGCAAAAACAATTCATTTCCACAATTTACTGGCCATATATAGGAATGGCTGTACTTTTAGCTTTAACCACTTTGTATATAAAATTTTCAAGTTTGCCTGATATAAAAACACCATTTTCAGACAACAAAGAAATTAACGCCCCAATGAAATTCAACCCAACCCTGTGGTTTGGCGTTATGGCCATGTTTCTTTACGTTGGCGTAGAAGTTCTGGCAGGAGACGCAATTGGCACTTATGCATCTGGGTTCCACATTCCATTAAATATCTCCAGCCTTTTTACATCAGCTACCCTTGTTTGTATGCTTTGTGGATATCTGACGGGGTTGATATGTGTACCCCGCATTTTTTCTCAAGAGCGCGCCCTTGTGCTTTCCTGTTTTACAGGTTCTGCCCTAAGCCTTTTGGCATACATGACGCATGGCTACCTATCCGTTGCATGCATTGCACTTCTTGGATTTTCAAACTCCATGATATTCCCATCTCTTTTTCCAACTGTTTTGAATTCTACTCAAAATAAAACTTCTTTTGTATCTGCATTGCTGGTTATGGCATATTGTGGAGGCGGCATTTTGCCGCAATGCTTTGTGTGGTTAAAATCCATTATAGGGTTTCAGGCAGCATTTTCTACACTGTCCTGCATATGCTATTTTGTAATTTCTTTATTTATTTTGTGTTTTTCAAAAAAAACTACACCACAAACTTCTAACGGCTAAATAACATGACAGAACTTTCCGGAAACCTTGTTCTTCCCAATACAGTTGTAAGTGGAAAGATAAATTTCGAAACCACAATCCAGAACATTGCACCCACCAAACATGAAATGAACCGCTATATTCTTCCGGGATTTATTGACGGACATATCCACGGTGGCGATGGGGCAGATACTATGGATGGTGTAGAAGCCATTCATACACTCAGCAGGTTTCATGCCCGGCATGGCACAACAACATTACTACCCACAACAATCACCAGCCCTTGGCCGGATGTTATCAACACATTGCAGGCTATTGCTGAAGTTACCGGGCAACAAATTCCCGATGGCCCCATGATACACGGCGCACATCTGGAAGGGCCTTTTGTAAGCCCCCATAAACTTGGTGCCCAGCCCCCTTTTAATATCCCACCAACCCCAGATAAGGTTTCAGAAGTTCTTGCCACAAACTGCGTGCGTGTAGTGACATTGGCACCAGAGCTACCCCACGCACAAACCGCCATGGAAAGTTTTGCCAAAGCTGGCGTGTGCGTAAGCCTTGGCCACACCGTTGCCAGTTATGAACAAGCCCATCAGGCTATTTGCCATATTTGTAAAGCTGGTGGTGTGGCTGGCGGTACGCATCTTTTTAACGCCATGCCCCCTATTGAAAGCCGACGCCCTGGCCCTGTTACAGCCTTGATGTGCAGTGACGCCTATGCCGAGATGATTTTTGATACACACCATATTCATCCAGCAACATTCCAATTGGCGCAACGCGTTATGCCGGAGCGGCTTGTTTTTGTAACCGATGCCATGCGTGCTGCTGGCTTGCCGGATGGCCCAAGTCAGCTTGGTGGGCAGGACGTGATTGTAGAAAATGGTACGGCACGCTTACCAAATGGTAGCCTTGCAGGAAGTGTGCTGACACTGGATGTCGCCCTGCGTAATGCCATAAATACCGGAACACCGCTGCACGAAGCTGTAGCGCTTTTAACGCGCAATCCGGCAAACTATCTGGGGCTGCATGACCGCGGCACACTGGAAACCGGAAAACGTGCTGATTTTGTTGTGATGGATTCTAACCTGCACGTGCAGGAAGTATGGGTAGGCGGCCAGCGTATTCATTAAAAATGACGGGAAGAGTTTTTGTTTGCTTCCCGTCATAATACGTCAGATTTACTCTGAAAGCTGCAGAACGCTTTCCACGCCTTTGCGCGTGCCAAGCACCGCAGCTTTTTCTTTGACTGTAAGCTTGTGTTCAACTTCAGAAACCGTGTGAGATTCTGAAAGCTTCACCAAACCCACCAACTGATCTGCATTAATAGGATCGCCAGCTTTGCGTTCTGGTGGCAGCATAGCCATATGTGCCTGCGCCAGCCCTACATCTGCCCGCAAAGCGCGCAAAGCATCTTCCGGAAGATCTGGCGCCTCATCACTTTCCCGGTCTTGCTCTACCTTTTTAAGAACATCCGGCATGTTGGTTTCTTCTGGCACCAGAAGTAGGCCAGCTTTACGAAAATCCAAGCCCACATTACGGCTGCTGGTAAACGCTACCAGAGGAATGGAAAAAACCAGACCCAACAAAACAGGTGTCATCCAGAAAAACAGTGATGGAGAAACAACCCATGCCCCAGCACCCAACAACAAACCAAAAATGGTAAAACGCCCATATTGGCGCACAATATCCATAAACGGTACGCCGCCGTCATCTCGCCGCTGTGCATTCCAGCCGGAATCATGGCCTGTGAGAATAGAAAATACGCCGAGCGTTTGAATCAGCATGGCTATTGGAGCAATCAAGCCACCAATCAGCGTTTCCACCAATATGGAACCTGCCGCACGTATGGCACCACCACACCCTTTGCAATTTTCTCTATCCAGCAAGAGGGCGATATAAGCGAGAAGTTTTGGTGCCAACAACACAATCATGGTGCCAATAAACACGTACTTCGCCTGCACTGGATCAACATGTGGCCAGTGTGGATAAAGAAGCTTTGTTTCACCAAAATATTCAGGCCGCTCAAAATGAGCCTGCAAGGAAATGAGAATACCTGTTAGCAAAAATACCAGCCACAAGGGGGATGTTACATAAGCCCCGATGCCAACAATCATGTGCATCCGGCTAACCCAATGCAGCCCCTTTGTTGGCAGAACCTTGACGTGCTGAAGGTTGCCTTGGCACCAACGCCTATCACGAATGGCAACATCGGTAAGAGATGGAGGGCTTTCCTCATAAGAACCATCAAGCGCTGGTACCATATGAATGGCCCAGCCCCCACGGCGCATCAGGGCAGCTTCTACAAAGTCGTGGCTTAGAATATGCCCACCAAAAGGTGGCTTTCCCGGCACATGCGGCATACCCGCCTGCTCTGCAAAAGCGCGTGTGCGGATAATGGCATTATGGCCCCAGTAATTTCCTTCTGAGCCATGCCACCATGCAATACCGTATGCAATAACTGGCCCATACACACGGCCTGCAAACTGCTGCAAACGTGCAAACAGTGTTGTGCCGCCAGTAATAACCGGAAGTGTCTGTATCAGCCCTACACCGGGATTACGTTCCATTGCTGCGGCCATACGCACCAACGTAGCGCCAGACATAACGGAGTCTGCATCCAGCGTAACCATGTGGTCATACGCTCCGCCAAAGCGGCGTACCCATTCCCCTAGGTTACCTGCCTTACGCTCCACATTGTTATGGCGGCGACGGTAAAAGATATGATCATATCCGCCAGTTTCTTCACGCAGCGCCAGAAATGCAGCTTCTTCCTCTACCCACACATCCGGGTTTGTAGTGTCCGATAAAATAAAGAAATCGAACGCAGCCAGTTCTCCCGTTTCCTGCAAACTATCGTAAATGGCTTTCAGCCCCGCCATAACGCGGCGAGGAGGCTCATTATACGTGGGCAGCAAAACAGCGTTACGCCGCGCAAGCTGGGGCAAAGGGCCAGACTTGCTAATCCCCAGTCCAAGCCCCCCATGCGCAACTAAAGAACAGAACCCGGCAACCGAAGATGTGAATGCCAGTGCAATCCACATAAACAAAGCAATAAACAGCAGCAGCATGATCACACCCAAGGTGGAAACACCTGCTTCATCCATCACTTTATGTGTGCGCCATGCCCCATAGGCCGTTAGCAGCAAGGCAGACCCAATAACAGCCAGCCGACGCAGCACAATATTCCGCGGAGAGGTAATAGGCGTGCGGCCACGCCCTGCCATGTTAGGTGCAGCATGAAAATCCTGCACCGGCATATCCAACGGAGATTCTGAAGGGAGAGCACGAAACATTTGTGTAGAATCCGGCATGTTTACGGCGTCCATCGGTACAACCACTGTTCAGATACTGGCCCTGCATCCGTTTCCAACGCGCAGCTTAGATCTGCCACCTTGGCATCACCCGGCACAAACTCAAATGTTGTGCGCCACCCGTTGATTTCCGGATTTGGCTCTACAACAACATTACGAATTGTGCCGGCAGATGCTTGAGGAGAAACGTGAAAATGCGTGTCCTTCGGCAAATGCTCGAAAGGTGCTCCCACAAAATCTATAGCAAAGAAGCGGGCAGTTTTATCATCCACCACAGCGCCAACACGTGTGGCTCCAATACGCGCCAGTGGAGTGGGGAAAGGCGCATCCCACCCCCAGTACATGCGATAGGTAAAGCTGTATTCCTTGCCTGCCTGCAGGGGTTCCTTAGGCCGCCAGAAGGCAACAATATTATCGTTCACTTCATTAGGCGTGGGAATTTCCACCAGATCTACCCAACCCGAACCCCAATCTCCAATAGGCTCAATCCATAGGGAAGGACGCTTTTCATAATGCAAGGCCAGATCTTCATAATCATGAAAAGAGCGCCGACGCTGCATTAACCCGAAACCGCGCGGAGAGGTATCGGAGAATGTTGAAAACTGGAGATCAAGCGGATTACGCAATGGCCGATAAAGCTGTTGGTCTGCACCTGTCCACATTTGCAGGGCTTCGCTATCATGCGCAGCGGGGCGCCAGTCATCAATGTGGTTGCGATCGTTCCCGTCAAAATAGAACATGCCCGTCAGCGGCGCGATACCAGATTGTTCTATTTTGGTGCGTGGGAATAATGTGGATTGCACATCAAACACCGTGCTCTCACCTGGGCGGATAGTAAAACGAAAAGCCCCTGTAAGAGATGGGCTATCTAGCAGCGCATGAATGACAACAGACTGCACGCCAGGCTGAGGTTTTTCCAACCAGAAAGCACGGAAAAGCGCAAATTCCTCACCTTTAGGGTCCCCCGTACCATCGGCAAAACCGCGCGCAGAAAGCCCGTAAATCTGATCTTTACCGACTGCACGGAAATACGATGCCCCCAGAAAAACACAGAACTCTTCCATCACTCCGGGGGTGTTAATTGGAGCACGCAGGCGCAAACCAGCAAAACCCAGATTATCATCTACCCGCAAAGAAGAATCTGCATATGTAAACAAGTCTGGAGAGTAAGGGACAGCCGCAGCCTGCCCGTTTTGCACTTCGTAAATTTCGATCCGCGGCTTGTATAAAAAACCACGCGGATAAAATTCCACATCAAAACCCAGATTATCACCAGCCCACAAAGCACGGTCCGGGCGATAGGCAATGCTCCGGAACTGATCAAAATTCAGGTTGGAAAGTGCCTTTGGTAACGTCTGGTCTGGCGCCTTGTAAGCCCCGTTTGCCAGCCTGCGAGCAATCTGCGCAACTGTGTTATCATCAAATGCGCCTGTGGCACTTACCAGCCCTTCGGCGTGCGCCCGCCCAATGGCACCCCCTACCAGCGAAGCCAGAGTAGCACCCGCCCCTGCCTTGATTACATCACGTCGCTGCACATTTGCTGACACGTCTGTCTCCCGTTCTCTTGGTAAATTTTATGGGATGGTTTTTTCATTGCTCTGAAGAGACCCATCTCATTCTGGTGAGGTTTTTTGTGGGCACACAGACAATAAACTTTCCAGTTCCGCCATATCGGAACTGGCTGCCTGAGCAGCCTTATCTTCGATCTGACGATACAGGGTGACAACCGCTTTACCTGTGGGCGTAAGGAAAGCCCCACCGCCCCCACCGGGACGCGTGATAACCAGAGGTTCCTTAAAAAGCTGGTTCAGATTATCTACCAACAGCCATGTACGACGATAAGACATGCCCATGGCACGCCCTGCCGCTGAAATGGAGCCCGTTTCTTCCAACTTTTCCAGAAGATGTATCTTGCCGTGCCCCAACGCAGGCTTACCATCTGCATCTAGCCGCAATGTCAGTCTTACTCGTGCCGTCATGCCTACCCACTTTTCCAGTTATCAGCCTTTGAGTTGAATAACTGTATAAGGAAAAAACGGAAATTCTATATGACTCCCAGCGCAGATACCACTTGGCGTGCCATGACACCAGATGATCTTACCGGTGTTATGACATTAGCTGCCCGTGTTCATCCTGATTACATGGAAGATCTGGCTGTTTTTGAAGAACGCCTGAAACTTGCACCCAGTGGCTGCTTTTCTCTTGTACGAGATAAAGAAGTGCTTGGCTATCTGATAAGCCACCCATGGCAAGGCCTTGTTTCCCCGCCATTAAACACTTTGCTGCATACTCTGCCTGATCAGGCAGACAGTTGGTATATTCATGACCTTGCCCTTTCCCCCACAGTAAGAGGGCAAGGGTTTGCACAACAGGCTTTAGTATTGGCAGAACAAACAGCCCGCAGGCATAATCTGCACACTCTTCTCTTAACGTCCACCTGCCACGCCATTGGCTTTTGGCAAAAAGCAGGGTTTACGGATGCGCCCACCAATAAAACAGAACAGGCGGCGCTGGCATCTTACGATGCACAAGCCCGCCTGCTTTACCGCGCTATAAATTAAAGAAGTTCAGTCACCTTCTTGGTGTTCTGGCGCCACCATCATGGCCTCGGCAACAACACCGGCGTGTTCACGCACACGGCGTTCGATATCTGCGGCCATTTCTGGATGATCACGCAGGAACTGTTTGGCGTTTTCACGCCCCTGCCCAATGCGCTGACTATCGTATGAAAACCAAGCCCCGGATTTTTCGACAACACCAGCTTTTACGCCAAGGTCAATCAGCTCACCCACCTTGCTGATACCTTCACCGTACATGATATCAAACTCTACCTGACGGAAAGGTGGCGCCATTTTGTTTTTAACAACCTTTACGCGCGTTTGGTTACCAGTAACCTCATCCTTGTCCTTAATGGACCCGATACGGCGAATATCCATACGCACGGAAGAATAGAACTTCAGGGCGTTACCACCCGTGGTTGTTTCCGGGTTCCCAAACATTACACCAATTTTCAGGCGGATCTGGTTCAGAAAGATCATCAGGGTATTGGAGCGTGCCACCGTGCCCGTAAGCTTACGCAGCGCCTGGCTCATCAAACGTGCATGAAGGCCAACATGGCTATCGCCCATATCCCCTTCCAGTTCTGCACGTGGCACCAATGCGGCAACACTATCCACCACCAGAACATCAATCGCGCCGGATCGCACAAGTGTATCTGCAATTTCCAGCGCCTGTTCACCCGTATCTGGCTGGCTGATCAGCAGGTTATCTACGTCCACACCCAGCTTTTTGGCATAACTGGGGTCCAGCGCATGTTCGGCATCAATAAAAGCACATGTGCCGCCGCGTTTTTGCGCTTCTGCAATAGCATGGAGCGCAAGCGTGGTTTTACCAGAGCTTTCTGGCCCGTAAATTTCCACCACACGCCCACGAGGCAACCCACCAATTCCGAGCGCAATATCCAGCCCAAGGGAACCAGTAGGAATAACATCTGCCTCTACTTTGGGCCGCTGCCCCAAGCGCATGACAGAACCCTTGCCAAAAGCACGTTCAATCTGCCCCAGCGCGCCTTCGAGAGCCTTTGCCTTATCCATTTTTACCATTCCCTTCCTGTGGGCCGGACTGCCAGATGTATGTAAGGCCCTTGAATGTGCATAACGCACCATGCACGAAAGATTATGCGTTTGATTCCTGCCATAAAGCCCCTGCGGCAGCAACGAATGTACCGGGTAACCGCTTTATGAAAATTTTTTGCTGCTGTTGCCATCTCTCCCTGTTCTATTAAGAACAAATTGGCAACTTTTCAAGATGGCAGCGTGAGATTAAGCTGCCATCTTTTAAGATTCTGAAAATTATCAGCTCTTTTTCCCATGATCGGAAGAAAGAGCTAGCCCGAACCCTCTGGGGTCAGTCCAACCAAAGCATTTGCTGCCATCGCCCGGCAAACCGGCTGGGCAGGACACAAAATTGGCACGGCCTACACCGTTGGTAACCTGTGGCCGACTGCCCGCTATTGCAGCCTGCAACGCAACGGCCGCCGTATCTGCCGCTACATTCTGCCCAGATGCGGTAGCCGCAGCCTGAAACTGGTTATTACCGCGGTGCGCAATGGCAACAGGCAGAAGCGGCAGGGGTTTCCGCACCGGAGAAGCCCCCAGCATAATGCCTGTGGAACCAGCAATACGCCCAGTACCAAACAGATTGTTCATGGTGAATGCACAGCCAACAGATTCCCCTTGCCTATCTGTCACCACAAAAGATGTAGAAGCAGGCAAGGCCGGCAGAACAGAACCAGCAGGAATATGGCCGGAGTTCAGGAGGGCCTGTGCATCTGCAATACTGGTAGCAGCCCCTTTTGCGCCTTGCCGGGCACGCCAACCAGATACTGCCGTTTCAGCCCTTACACGACCGCCATTCTGCCCCACATTGGAAAGATACGCGGCAGCCATACCAAACCCGCCATCTGCAGGCGGTGGCAGAAAGCTGATATCAACACCATCAACACGCGCTGTAAGCGGTTGGGCCGCCACGGGAACAGCCGCACGCAAATCCAGCGTTGTCAACCCGGCACCTGCAACACGCGCGGCATCTGCAAATGTCTGGCCCAAGGCACCAGCATAAAGATCGCCCACACCAGCAATGCGCATCCGCTCCAGCGCACCTGCCAAACGTGTTTGCACCATCACGTCATCCGCCACCAGCACGTTACCGTTGGCATTACCAAAAATGGCACGGGTTTTTTCATCTGCCAGCAAGGGTGCCTGAACAGCCGCAAGGTCAGAGGCCAACAATCCGCCTACCGGCACCCCGCGGGAAGCCAGATTACGGGCCGGCAACAGCAGATCAGCAAAATCCACACTACCATAACGCAGCTGCATCAAATACAGGCCACGGGCCAGCATGGGTACAGAAGCAGGGCGATCTGCCCCGGCATCATTCAACCCGGCTCTGGGCAGAAACACAAAAGCTTGCCCAGCACTATCACCCGGCTTCCATGCCAGACAGGCACCACCGCCACCCAAAGATGCGCGGGAAGGCAGCGTAACAGAAAGAGCGAGCCCAAGGGCTGCCGCAGCATCGGCCGCATTGCCCCCTTTGGCCAGAACATCGCGCCCCACCAAAACGGCCTGCGGTTCATCCGCCACCACTTCCCCCACAAACCCGGTTTCCACCGGCTGTGCGATATGGCTGCCAGAACTACAGGCTGGCAGAACAGAGGTAAGAGCAAGAGCCAAAGCCCCCGCACGCTTGCGAGAACCAGAAAGCACGGTTTTAAACCGCGTAAAACGGGGAATAATAGAACGGGCGGCCACGCCTTGCTTTCTCCACTACTGGGCCCGTCCGGCGGGCAGTCGTCTGGATGGTATCTCTCTGGATTAACCTGCTTTACGGCGGGCAGCAACAGCCCAACCTTGCCGTAATGACCGCACGTGCCATACCATTCCAGTTTATGGACAAGGACACCATGCAGAATCTGAAATCTTTCTTCCGCCTTACAGCGGGCGCTGGGGCACTGGCTGCCGCTCTGTTTTGTGCGGACTCCGCGCCAGTACGTGCAGCAGATAGCAGCTTTACACCTGCCCAGCGCGCCGAAATCGTCAACATCATGCGCAACGCCCTGAAAACCGACCCCTCCATTCTGTCGGATGCGATTGCCTCCCTGCAAAATCAGGCCGCAGCGCAGAAAAGTGCCTCTGCGCTCGACCTGGTTCGCCATAACAAAGCGCTTTTTGGTGGCAGCTCTACTGATGTGGTGTTGGGGAACCCGCAGGGTACCCTGAATGTAGTGGAGTTTTATGACCCACGCTGCCCTTACTGCCGTAAGGTGCTGGATGATCTGGATGCACTTGTTGCCGCAGAACCAGACCTAAGACTGGTGGAAAAAGTTATTCCTGTTCTGGGGCCAAACAGCACGCTGGATGCACAGGCCATTATGGCTGCTGGCTTGCAGGGCAAATACATTCCGTTCCAGAAAATCCTGATGGCGGATTCTTCTGCCCCTGGGATGGATCGAATCCGGAATGCAGCACGTCAGGCCGGGCTGGATGTGGATAAGCTGGTGAAGGACATGAAAAGCTCAGCCGTCACCACAGCGCTGGCAAAAAATGTTGCTCTGGCCCGCTCCATCAATCTGGAAGGAACGCCTACCTTCATTATTGGGGATCAGGCCATTATCCCCGGTGCGGTTTCTTTATCTGAACTTAAAGCTGCCGTGGATAAGCTGAAAAGCAGCCACTAATCCTGTTTGGTGGGTGCGTTAAAACCCGCACCCACCAGAAATGCTTTTTACGCGGCCGAGCAGGCTGCCTGACGTGCTGGCATAATGCCTTCTTCACGCAGCAGAACACCCAGCGCATTAATCAAGTCATCCATCATCTCATCCGTGTGGAACGGCCCCGGCGTAAGGCGCAGACGCTCCGTGCCCTGCGGCACAGTCGGATAATTGATGGGTGTTGCGTAGTGCCCATACTCTGTCAGCAAACGGCGGCAGATGCGCTTGCAACGCTCTGCATCGCCAATGGGAATAGGCACAATATGGCTGGGTGTCATGGTAAACGGCACACCGGCAGCCCGCAGGCGGTGGCGGAACGTATTCACGCGCTCAAAAATGGATTCACGGCGCCAGTTTTCCGCACGCACCTTGCGCACACTGGCAAGCGCCCCTGCCACAACTGGTGGCGGCAGTGCAGTAGTGAAGATAAACCCGGAAGCTGTAGAGCGCAGAAAATCTACAATCTCAGCAGAAGCTGTAATGTAACCGCCATGCACACCAAAGCCCTTGGCCAGTGTGCCTTCGATAATATCAACCTGATCGGCCACACCATCGCGCTGGGAAACACCGCCGCCTTCCTGACCGTACAGGCCCACGGCATGTACTTCATCCAGATAGGTCAGCGCATTATATTTACGGGCAAGCGCACAGGTTCCGGCGATATCGGAAATATCACCGTCCATGGAATAAACGCTCTCAAACGCGATCAGCTTGGGAGCATCTTTTGGTGCTGCCGCCAATTTTTCTTCCAGATCTTTCAGGTCATTATGTTCGTAAATGACTGTCTGAGACCCGCGAGCACCTTTGATGCCTGCAATCATGGATGCATGATTCAGCCGGTCTGAAAAACAGATCCAACCTGGCATGGATGTCAGAATAGTTTGCAGGCTGGCCTGGTTGGAAACATAGCCAGAAATAAACAGTAGCCCAGCTTCCTTACCGTGCAAGGAGGCCAGTTCTGCTTCCAACTGCGTATGCAGCGGGCTTGTGCCTGCAATATTACGCGTACCACCTGCGCCAGCCCCGTGTTCCCGAATGGCGGCGATAGCAGCGTCCTGCACCTCCGGCACAACGCCCATGCCCAGATAGTCATTGGTTGACCATACAATAACTTCACGCCCTTGCGGCAGATCACGCACGGCCTCTTCATACAAAGGAAAGCGCTCTGCCTGACGAGCCAATGGCGTAAAGGTTCTGTAACGCCCCTGATGTTTGATCTGATCCAGCGCCTGATGGCAGTGATCATAAAAAGGATGGCGGGCGTTTTTTATCGCTCCCACGCTAACTTTCTCCTCGCTTCTCGTCAGAAACGGTCGGGGCATGGCGCGTACCCATCGGCCGTCTGGCCTGTGTGTTCACACGTTTGTGTATATAGTGCTGCTTTACCGCACATACACCCGCACAACCGGTTTCGTCACGGAAGAATCCGGCATAGCGGACATTTCCACCTGCGCTTCCGATGCTCCGGCGTTAATCATTTCCTGCAACACGGCGCGGCCATCACCCTGCACCAAGTTCATCAGGGAAGATTGTTCCGCATCTGCATTGGCCTGTGGCGGCACCAGACATCTGACAACAAACAGAACATCAGGTTTGCGGCTAAGGGCAAGACGCGTGATCTGATCAACCGGTCCTTCCCACTGCGATGCAGGGGTACCTGCTGCCAGCTCAATCAACGGCGGCACAGGCGGCGGACCCGGCGGCGGCGGCGGAATATACGGCTTGGGTGCCACACCTGCGTTCGGGTTGAAGGTTTTTTGATCAACCAGCTTGCAGCCTGTCATGCCAACCAGCACGCACCCCGCAACAACAACACGGAGAAAAGACCCTTTTTCTATCACTCGGGAAACGGGCAGCATAACAGGACAGTTCTCCACCAGAACGTGTAATGGCAATTCAACATGGCTTTACAAAGCCATTTCTGTTTCTTTCGCGCTCTCCTGCACCGTGTGCAAGTCCTTTGGGCCTTTTCTTACCCTTTTCAGCAGCAAAATTTCGTTCCACACTCTCTTTCCAATGGCACAGGCCACACTCATAGAGCATCCATTTACCTCCCCTGCGGCAGCCCTGCCTGCGCAGGATACAGTTGTGCTGCGCCTATGTGCGGCGGCTCGCCTGCTTTTAGGGAAAGCCAGAAATTCTGCGCATCTGGCGTTACTGCAAACACTTTGCCTGCCTGTTACGGCACTATGGTGCCGCGTGCTGCGTTTTGATCCAGCGCACCCCGACTGGCCGGACCGGGACAGATTTGTTGTGCCCTCCGCCACCCTGCATCCTTTATTGCAGGCCATGCTGCACCTTAGCGGCACTTACGCGTTTTCCGAGTCCCCTTTGGAATATGGCATGCATCCGGGCGTAGAAACCGCCCCTGGCCCTGCTGGGCAAGGCATTGCAGCTGCGGCTGGTATGGCACTTGCAGAACACCTGCTGGCAAAACGCTATGGGCGCTCATTGGTCAACCACCGGACATGGGTGCTGGCGCGCGATGGAGATTTGGCCACTGGCGTTGCCATGGAAGCCGCGCAGCTTGCCGGTCGTTTTGGCCTGACCCAACTTGCTGTTCTCGTCAGCCCCACGCCAGGAGCAGATAGAACCGAGTTCTCAAACTCTCTGGCGCGTTTTAGCGCATCAGGGTGGAGCATCCGTAAAGTAGATGCATCACAGTTAAGCGCCATCAACGGTGCTCTAGCGGCCACCTTGCGGGCTAAAAAACCAACACTTATTGCCTGCATGCCGCCTGAAAGCCCGCAAACCTTTCGTCCTCAACCATGCCTATCTCCAGAAGAGGAACTGACAGGCCCGTGGAGCCCAACAGCCCGACGCGGCGCCACAGCATACCGTTCATGGCTTAAACGGTTGGCCAGACATCGCCTGCGCACAGCTTTTGAGCGTGAAACTGCTAACACCTTACCAAGCTTGCTCATGGAGGACTGGAGCCGGCTGTGCCGCCGCGCCATGCAGCCCACACATCAGGCCTCCACCCAGCAAGCCGCCATAACCAGCCTGCATACGCTTTCTGCCCTTTTGCCAGAGCTTACAGTTTTAACCGCAACATCTGCATTGCCACGCACCTCTGCGGCAGCGCACATTCAACCAGACTGGCCATGTAATATTCAGGAACATGGCATGGCCGGAATGTTAAATGGCATGTCCTTACATGGCGGCATTTTACCCTGCGGCATTGCCAGTATGATTACGGTGGACCGTATGCGCGCCGCACTCCGTATGGCTGCGCTGATGCGCCAGAAAATTATCTATCTTTTAACAGATGATGGGCTGGCCCTCAGCCATGATGGTGCAAGCTGGCAACCAGTGGAACAACTTGCCAGCCTGCGCGCCATGCCGCATCTGGCCGTTTTTCGGCCCGCAAACGCACAGGAAGCCTTTGCCTGCTGGAAGGCAGCCATCCGCTGGCAATCAGGCCCGGCTGTTATCATGCTCTGCCCCAACCCGCCCGAACATTCCTATGCTATGCCCATGCAGGGATCTGCCGCACGCGGAGGATACATTCTGCACGGCAGTGCTACGCGGCATGTCACCCTTATGGCTTCTGGCCCAGAAGTGAGCATTGCATTGGAGACGGAGCAACTCTTGCGGCAACATGGCGTGCAGGCCGCTGTTGTTTCCATTCCCTGCTGGGAAGTGTTTTCCAACCAACCAGAAGCTTACAAAACTGCAATTCTGGGCACAGATGTGCTGCGTGTGGGAATTGAAGCTGCCTCTGGCTTTGGATGGGAACGCTGGCTAGGCAGCCAAGGATTTTTCGTTGGTATGGATGATTTTGGCGTATCCGCACCTGCCAACGCGGTGTATGAACGTTTTGGCATTACTGCCGGAGCGATTTGTGCGCGGGTTTTAAAACACTTGCGTACATCCGGCGCCATAGAAGAAAGGTTCCTTCAGGCGCCATCACCTACCTCCTGCCAGCAAGAGCGGGAGCCGTTGTAACAATAAGAAGATCGCACAAGATCACAGAACGACAGAACGGAGAAAGAAAACCATGGCAGTCAAAATCGCTATCAATGGCTTCGGACGCATCGGCCGCCTTGTGCTGCGCGGCATTATTGAAAGCGGACGCACCGATGTTGTGCCGGTAGCTATCAATGATCTGGGCAGCGTAGAAGCCAATGCCCATCTGTTAAGCTATGACAGCGTGCATGGTCGCCTGCCTGCTGATATCCGGGTGGATGGCAACAAAATTATTGTCACCGCCAACGGTCGCACATGGGACCCCATTACCGTTTCTGCGGAACGTGATCCCTCCAAGGTTCCTTTTCAGGGCGTTGACGTGGCCATGGAATGCACCGGCCTGTTTACCTCCAAGGAAAAAGCGCAGCCGCTGCTTACAGCCGGCGCACGTAAGGTGATTATTTCCGCACCTGCTACAGATGTGGATGCCACCATTGTTTACGGTGTAAACCAGGATGTGCTGACATCGGACATGACCGTGATTTCCAATGCATCCTGCACCACCAACTGTCTGGCCCCAATGGCCAAGGTGCTGGAAGATGCGTTCGGGATTGAACGTGGCTACATGGTTACCATTCATTCCTACACGGGTGATCAGCGCACGGTAGACACGCTGCACAAGGATCTGCGCCGCGCCCGCGCTGCTGGCCTGAACATGATCCCGACCTCCACAGGTGCCGCCCGCGCTGTTGGTCTGGTTCTGCCACAGCTTAAAGGCAAGCTGGATGGCACCGCCATTCGCGTTCCTACCGCCAATGTTTCCATCGTTTCTCTGGACTTTGTGCCTAAAAACGCACCGGCTTCAGTTGAAGACGTCAACAACGCCATCAAAGCCGTTGTCGACTCCGGCAAGATGAAAAACGCTCTGGCGTATTCTGATGCACCGCTCGTCAGTTCTGATTTCAACCATGCACTGGCATCTTCAACATTCGATGCAACACAGACCGCATTGGTAGATGGCGGCAAACTTGTTCGTGTCTGCTCCTGGTACGATAACGAATGGGGCTTCTCCAACCGCATGTCTGATACAGCAGCCCTGTTCGGAAGCCTGTAATGGCAGAACTTCCTTTCAGCACGCTGGATACGCTTGACCCCAAGGGCAAACGTATTCTGCTGCGTGTGGACCTGAACGTGCCCATGAAGGACGGGAAGGTTACAGACGAAACACGTATTGAACGTGTTGTGCCCACCATTCGCGAACTGGCTGAAAAAGGCGGGCGGGTTATTCTGCTCAGCCATTTTGACCGGCCAAAAGGCAAGGTGGTGCCGGATATGTCGCTCCAGCCCATTGCTACGGCTCTGGCCACAGCTTTGGGGCGGCCTGTCAGCTTTGCGCATGATTGCATTGGCCCGGATGCCGAAGCCGCTGCGCGCTCCATGCAGGATGGAGACATCCTGCTGCTGGAAAACACGCGCTTTCAGCCGGGTGAAGAAAAGAACGATGCAGGCTTGTCCGCAGCCCTCGCCAGCCTTGGCGATGTGTATGTGAACGATGCCTTTTCTGCCGCGCACCGTGCACATGCTTCTACCGCTGGCGTTGCAGCCCATCTGCCATCTTATGGTGGCCGATTGATGCAGGCAGAGCTGGAAGCCCTATATGCTGCGCTGGAAAACCCGGAACGGCCTGTTGGGGCTATTGTGGGCGGCGCAAAAATTTCCACCAAACTTCAGCTTCTTGAAAACATGCTGGCAAAGGTGGACATGCTGGCTATTGGTGGCGCCATGGCCAACACGTTTTTGGCTGCCAAGGGCCTACAGGTTGGCAAATCCCTGATCGAAAAAGACATGCTGGATACAGCACGCACGATTATGGAACAGGCCAAAGCCAAAAACTGCGATCTGATCCTTCCGGTAGATGTTGTGATTTCGGAAGACTTTATTGCAGGAGCACCCACACAGGTTGTGCCTGTAATGGCTATTCCTGATGGCTGGATGGCACTAGACGTTGGACCAGAAACCGTAAAGCTGCTGCAAAGCAAACTTGCTGGTTTGAAAACGCTGGTCTGGAACGGGCCTTTGGGCGTGTTTGAACTGCCTCCGTTTGATGAAGGCACAAATGCTGTTGCTCAGGCTGCTGCCCAGCTGACGCAGGAAGGTAAACTGAAAACCGTAGCCGGTGGTGGAGATACTGTTTCCGCCCTGCGGCATGCGGGTGTGCTGCATAAGATGTCTTATGTTTCCACCGCAGGCGGGGCTTTTCTGGAATGGCTGGAGGGCAAGGTGCTTCCCGGCCTGACAGCTATCAGCACAACACTGGAAAAAACCCTGCCAATCTAAGCACGGTTTTAAAGTTCTATTCTTGCAAAACCACTCCAGACCTTGTGTCTGGAGTGGTTTTTTTTATGCTGTCTTTTCAGCTTTCAACTGCGGGCGTGGATGCCCGTACATTTGCATCAACCCAACACCCGCCATAACAATACACCCACCAATAAGGGTGCGCGCATTTGGCACTTCTCTCACCAACACAAACGCCAGCAGAAGCGTTGTGGGAGAAAGCAAATATAACAAGCCGGAAGAACGAGCGACACCCACCTGCCCTACCACATGCGCCCAAGCGCCATACCCCAGAATAGACGGGAACACCCCCAGCACCCCAACCAACGCCCAAGCTGGCCAACCATTATGCGTGTTTATGGCACTGGGAAGCCATGGCAGAAGCAGACCTGCGCCAATTAGCAAAATATAAGCCGTAGTCACCAACGCTCCGTAGCGCGTTACCAAAGGCCGTTGGAGCAGATAGTATGTTGCAGAGCATAAAGCTGCTGCCAGCATAACTGTGGTGCCAGAACCGAAACCTAACCCGCCGGGTTGGCCGCTCCCAATAATCACCACACCGGTAAAGCTGATAAGGGAGCCTAGCCACCCCCACACAGTCAGTCGTTCGTTCAAGAACAGAACGGCAGCAATAGCGGCTAAAAAAGGGGCTGTATTCAACAACAGACTGGCTGCGCCAGCAGAAACTGTCTGTTCACCCGTATTGAAAAGAATATTGTAAAGCGCAATGCCAATGCCGCCACATGCTAAAAAGCGTGGAATATCTTTTAGTCGCGGTAATGCTGGGCGCTTTACACACAACCAGCACACAACAAGGCACGCAGCCACCATATAACGGGCCGCAGCTAACGGAACAGGCGCAAAAAAAGGAAGTGCCAGCCGCACAACTGGATATGCACATGCCCAAGAAAGCAATGCAGCCACAACGGCCAGAACAGGCACAGGTTTATGAGGAACCATTCAGTATCAGGCCCTGCAATTAAAAAGGATCATGGAAACCGTGATCTTTTTTCCGCACCTATTCGCGCCGCAAAACCTGATCTGTCAGAAAAGAAGAAAGCTTATTTGCCACAAACTCTTCTTTTAGCGCATGCTCATCATATTCATTTCGCACCCATTCAAGAAAAGGCATGCGACCTTCTCCCTCCGCCTGATAATGCAGGAAAAATGCATCCAGAATACCTGTGCGAGAACTCCGGAAATGCCCGTATTTCCAAGACAGTTCCTTAAGCGCCTGTTGGGCAGATCCACCTTCAAACAGCACCACCAAGCCAGACGCCAAACCGGCGCGATCTGCGCCCGATTTACAATGCATCAGCATTGGAAAATCCAGCTTCTGGTACATATCCGCAAAACGCAGAATTCTATCCTTATGGGGCGCACCACGGCTTTCAAACGCCATATCTACATGGTGCAAACCAAGGCCGCGTGCAGCATTGCGAGAGAGGGCATCAGACCCGCATTTTCTATGCCCACGTAAGTTCACCAGCGTACGCAAGCCCAACCGTTCCATGGCTCTTTTCAAGCGCGCTGGGGTGGGGTGGTTACACCGATATACTTTGCCCGGAATAACCGCGTGGAAGTTCGTCCACATCAGGCGGAAAATGGCGTGATCTACAAACAGGCTGTCAGTCCAGGCCCGCGCACGGCCAGATGATGAAGAAAGATGGCCGTCAAACACGAAAAACCTCACTACCAAACAGATCGTCTTCTAGCAGGTTTCATGTTCCACCTTCCTTTGCTGCCGTCAATGCAGAAGGGCAGGAAGATGAGGTATCTTCGCTTGAGTTACAAAAAACCCGGCAGGGCAAAGCCATACCGGGTTTTTATAAATCTACTGACTGGAAAGACGAAAAATCAGACTTTCCGTTCCAGTTGCAGTTCCTTGATACGCCCAATGGCCTTAGCCGGGTTCAGACCCTTCGGGCATGTCTGGGTGCAGTTCATGATGGTACGGCACGCATACAGTTTGAAGGTATCTTCCAACCCATCCAGACGGTCACCCGTATGTTCATCGCGGCTATCGGCAATCCACCGATACGCTGCCAGAAGAACGGCTGGGCCTAGATACTTGTCCCCATTCCACCAATAGGATGGGCAGGATGTCGTGCAGCAGAAGCACAGAATGCATTCCCACATCCCATCCAGCTTGGCACGTTCCTCAATGCTCTGCTTCCGTTCGGAATCTGGCGGAGGAGCACTGTCTGCCTGCATCCAAGGCTGGATGGAGCGCAACTGCGCATAAGCACCATCCAGATTGGACACCAGATCTTTTACAATTGGCATATGCGGCAGCGGATAGATGCGCACATCGCCTTTGATGTCCTTGATGGGTTTTAGGCACGCAAGCGTGTTTTCCCCATCAATGTTCATAGCGCAGGACCCACAAATCCCTTCACGGCAGGAGCGCCGGAATGTCAGTGTGGGGTCTATTTCGTTCTTGATGTGGATGATGGCATCCAGCACCATTGGCCCGATGGTATCCAGATCAAGTTCGTAGCTATCAATAACCGGGTTTTTGTCATCATCCGGGGTCCAACGATAAATCCGGAATGTTCTGACATTTTTTGCACCGGCTGGTGCGGGAAAGGTTTTACCTTTCCCGATCGTGCTGTTGCGCGGCAGTCTGAGTTCAACCATGTTCGCCTCCCTTTATCGCCCGTTCGTTCCGATAACTCAGTAAACGCGCTTTTTGGGTGGGAAGACCTGCACATCATCGGTCAGGGTCTTCATATGCACCGGACGGTAGGTCAGCTTCACGCCGCCCTTGTCATCCAGCCACGATACGGAATGCTTGAGCCATTCCTTGTCATCACGGTCAGGATAATCATCCCGCGCGTGTGCCCCACGGCTTTCATGCCGTGCAAGGCCGCTTTCCAGCGTGACAGTGGCGTTTGCCAGCAGGTTTTCAAACTCCAGCGCTTCCATCAGATCGCTGTTCCAGATCAGGGAGGAATCTGCCACAGAGATATCGCTCACACCGGTCCAGATATCGCGAATCTTGTCCACGCCTTCCTGCAGGCTTTCCTGCGTACGGAACACAGCAGCATGTGTTTGCATATCACGCTGCAAGCGCTCACGCAGAGCAGAAACCTTGGTGCCACCCTTGGCGTAACGCAGCCGGTCCAGCCGATCCAGCGCAGCTTCACCAGCACCAGCAGGTAGCGGACGGGTGAAGTCTGTTGGCTTCACCACTTCCGCAGCACGACGGGAGGCAGCACGGCCAAACACGATAAGATCCAGCAGAGAGTTTGTGCCCAGACGGTTTGCACCATGCACGGAAACACAAGCCGCTTCACCCACAGCCATCAGGCCCGGCACAACTGCATCCGGGTTATCCGGAGTTGGGCGCACCACTTCACCATGAATATTGGTGGGAATACCACCCATATTATAATGCACGGTTGGCAGAACCGGCACGGGCTCCTTGGTCACGTCCACACCGGCAAAGATGCGTGCCGTTTCAATAATACCCGGCAAACGCTGGTGCAGAAGATCAGACCCAAGGTGCTCAAGGTGCATCATGATGTGGTCTTTTTTCGGACCACAGCCACGGCCTTCCTTGATCTCGATTGTCATGGCGCGAGAAACCACATCGCGCGAGGCCAGATCCTTGGCTGTTGGCGCATAACGCTCCATAAAGCGTTCGCCTTCGGAGTTGGTCAGATAACCACCTTCACCACGGCAGCCTTCTGTCAGCAGGCAGCCTGCTGGATAGATGCCGGTGGGGTGGAACTGCACAAATTCCATATCCTGCGTAGGAATACCCGCACGCATGGCCATACCGTTACCATCACCCGTACAGGTATGGGCAGAGGTGCAGGACTGGTACGCACGGCCATAACCGCCGGTAGCCAGCACAACCATCTTGGCGTTGAAACGATGGATTGTGCCATCATCCTGGCACCAGGCCATCACGCCACGGCATTCACCTTCCTCATCCATGATGAGATCAATGGCAAAATATTCGACAAAAAATTCAACATTGTGCTTGAGGCACTGCTGATACAGCGTGTGCAAAATGGCATGGCCGGTACGGTCAGCCGCAGCACAGGCACGTGGCACAGGCGCCTTGCCATAATCGCTCATATGCCCACCAAAGGGGCGCTGATAAATCTTGCCATCTTCCGTGCGGGAAAACGGCACACCAAAGTGTTCCAGTTCGCGCACAGCAGGCACGGCCTCACGGCACATAAATTCAATGGCGTCCTGATCGCCCAGCCAGTCAGACCCCTTTACGGTGTCATACATGTGCCAGCGCCAGTTATCTTCGGCCATGTTACCCAGAGAAGCCCCGATGCCCCCCTGTGCAGCCACAGTATGGCTACGTGTTGGGAAAACCTTGGTAACGCATGCGGTGCTTAGCCCTGCGGCGCCCATTCCCAACGTTGCACGCAGGCCCGAACCACCTGCTCCCACAACCACAACATCATAAGCGTGATCAACAATTCGGTAAGCTCCCCGTGACGGAGAGGTATTGGCGTTCATCGTGACGGCGCTCCCATTGCGTTCGGCCTGTCAGTCTTTTCAGGTTCGTGCCACAGCGCTTCAGGCTTTGGGGCGCTGGCGGCACAGGCTCTTGATTCTATAAGGCGGTGCCCGGCTTATTTGGCAGTGCTACCGCGCACAAACAGCTTGATAACGGCAATTACGCCCAGCAGCCCCAACAAGGAGGTGCCGATTTTAACAAGCAGCCGGGTAGGCAGATGCGCCTTGCCATGCACGTAATCATCCACAATGACCTGCAGCCCAAGCTGAGCATGGTAGAAAGTGGTGATGATCAGGGCAATCAGCATGGTCGCGTTTACGGGCTTGCCGCCCCACTTCACCACTTCTGCATGATCTGCGCCGCCAAGGCGGAACATCTGCACCACAAACCACGTTGAAAGTGGAAGCAGAGAAGCTGCCGTTACACGTTCGGCCCACCAATGGCCTACACCGGAATGCCCGGCCCCAAGCCCGCGTGCCCGCCCAAGCTGGGAGCGCATGACTTCAATATGAGGAGCAGAAGCATTCATGTCAGGACACCTTTCCTGCTTTGGCGCGGCTGCGTTTGCGACAAATGGAAACAGCCAGAAGGCCAGCCGCCAGAACAGTGCTGACACCAGCGGTAACACCCACGGCTACCGGGCCATCCTTGTTAACTTCCTTTTTATCGTACCGGTAACCGCTATCCCAGATCAGATGGCGAATACCGCCAACCGTGTGGTAAATAACAGATGCCAGCCAACCAAGTAGCACAAGCTGCCCAAGCGGGTTGCCCGTAACCTTACGCGCTGTAGCAAAGGCTTTTGGCCCTTTGGCCGCAGCCCCAAGCCAGAACACACCCAGTGTTGCACCTGCTGTTGCGATAACGCCCGTAATACGGTTCATAATGGAAAGAACCATGGAAAGGCGATAACGGTAGACCTGTAAATGCGGCGACATGGGCCGCTGAATAAGTCTGCCGTCACTTCGGCTCCCTACATAGAGGGCCTTGCGGATATCCTGCATTGTCTGCCTCGTACCCCGTCTCTATCCCGTAGCGCCGGCTGGATCCGGCGTTTGCATCGTTTTTGTCCTACGCCCCACCCCTCTGGCCGGTCAATTCAACAGACCAACACGAGGCCGAGAGGGGTGGGATTCTCACTCAACCGTGTCTGGGCAGGAGATCGAGAGCAATCATGGTTTCGGCAATCTGCACCGCGTTCAAAGCCGCACCTTTCCGCAGATTATCGGACACACACCAAAATGCGAGACCATTGGGAACTGTTGGATCGACACGAAGGCGTGAAACGTAGGTTGCATCTTCACCCACCGAGTCAATCGGAGTCACGTAGCCACCATCTTCACGCTTATCCAGCACCACAATGCCTTCTGCTTCACGCAGGGCTTCGTAGGCACGCTTGATGTCAACGGGTTCTTCAAACTCAGCCACAACAGATTCAGAGTGACCAATAAACACGGGCACACGCACACAGGTGGCAATCACGTCTACATCCGGGTCGAGAATTTTCTTTGTCTCGACTCGCATCTTCCATTCTTCTTTGGTCGCGCCATCATCCATAAACACATCGATCTGCGGAATGCAGTTGAAGGCGATCTGCTTCTGGAACTGCTCTATCTTGGGTGGGTCATTCACAAAGGTGCCGCGTGTCTGGGCGAACAGTTCATCCATGCCGTCCTTACCTGCACCGGAAACAGCCTGGTAGGTGGACACCACAACCCGCTTGAGGGTGAACAGATCATGCAGCGGCTTAAGTGCCACTACCATCTGAATGGTAGAGCAGTTGGGGTTGGCAATAATGTTGCGCTTGATCTGCTTAAGGGCGTTCGGGTTTACTTCTGGCACCACCAGCGGCACATCCGGATCCATACGGAAGTGAGAGGTGTTGTCGATCACCACGCAGCCTGCCTTGGCTGCAATGGGTGCATATTTTGCAGACACAGAGCCACCGGGAGAAAACAGTCCAACGTCCCATCCGGTGAAATCAAATGTTTCAAGGTTCTGCACTTTCAGAACCTGATCTCCGAACGAAACTTCCCGCCCGGCAGAACGCGGCGAGGCCAGAGCCACAATTTCATCAACCGGAAATTCCCGCTCCGCCAGTGTTTTGAGGATTTCACGCCCCACGGCTCCAGTCGCGCCTACAACAGCAACCCGATATCCCATAATCCACCTGCTTTTGATCTTGTATATATGTCGGCCATATATATGGCCTGATGGCGGCAGACCCTAGACCATTACGCAACCAAATGGAATTGCCTGCCACGGGCAGCTGCCCCGGTGATTGCACGCCCCGCGGCTTTTTTCTGCACACTCCAAAACATTGATACCCACCCGAAACAGAAACCCACTGCCATGGTGAGCCGTTTAAGCGCACGACATACGGAACAAGGGGCAGGCCAGCGCTAAACAAAAATACAATAAATTACTTGAACACTATGACTATATTTTTTGATACACATCATTGCAGCCTCCCTGCGCGCCGTAGTGTCATGACTTTTGTGCCTCAGGCAGGATGCAAAACCTGTTCTGACCTTTGCCCAACTTTTACAACAGAGTTTGGAACAGACCGTGACACTTAAAATTGCAATTCTGAAGGAAACGGCAGCCGATGAAAGACGGGTTGCCATGATTCCATCAGTCGCCCAACGCATTGCCAAACTTGGAGCCTCACTGGTTCTGGAACAGGGCGGAGGGGCCGCTGCAACCTATACGGATGCAGCATACACCCAGGCTGGTATCACCACAGAAGCGGATCAGCAGAAACTTCTGGGAGATGCAGATATTGTGTTGGCTGTGCAGCCACCCAGCGTGGATACGGTGAAAAAAATGAAGCCCGGCAGCCTGCTGGTATCTTTCATTTACGCCAAAACACAGCCCGATCTGGTCAAGGCTTTGCGCGATGGCAAGATTACCACATTTGCCATGGAGCTTATTCCACGCATCAGCCGGGCACAGGCCATGGATGCGCTTTCCAGCCAAGCAGCCTTGGCCGGGTATTACGCACCTCTGCTAGGCTGCGTGCACATGCAGAAAATTCTGCCCATGATGACAACTGCCGTTGGCTCGCTCCGGGCTGCACGTGTGTTGGTAATGGGGTTGGGTGTTGCCGGGTTGCAGGCTTTGGCAACAGCGCATCGGCTTGGCGCTGTGTGCGAAGGCTATGATGTGCGCCCCGAAACCAAGGAAGAAGCGGAATCCGTTGGTGCACGCTTTGTAGATACCGGCGTGGATGCCCGAGGCGCTGGCGGCTACGCCCGTGAACTGACACCTGAAGAAAAAACAAAAGTGCGTGCTGCACTCAGCCAACATATTGCACAGGCTGATCTGATTATCACCACAGCAGCCGTTCCCGGCAAACATGCACCACGCCTGATTGATGCAGACCAGTTGGCCGCCATGAAGGAAGGCTCTGTTGTGGTAGATATGGGCGCCCCCAATGGCGGAAACTGCGAAGGCACAAAAGCCGGAGAAATTATTAAAGTTGGGCCGGTAACATTGGTGGGACCAACCAATCTTCCTTCCTGCCTGGCTGCACAGGCGAGTGAGCTTTATGCCAAAAATATTTACAACCTTTTAGAACAGGTTTTGCATGACGGCACGCTAAAACCTGATTTTACGGATGATGTCATTAAAGGCACCACCCTTACGCATGATGGCGCAATAACCAATGATGCCATCAAACAGTTTATCGAAAGCGCTCCGGTGGAGAAAGCATCATGATTACCGCAACATCCATGACCTTTATTATCGCTTTATACATTTTCATGCTGGCGGCCTTTACCGGGTATGTGGTGATCAGCCGCGTGCCATCCATTCTGCATACGCCCCTGATGTCTGGCTCCAACTTTATCCATGGGATTGTGGTTGTTGGTGCTTTGGATGCGTTGTTTAACGCAACCAGCATTTCCGGACAGATTATTGGTTTTATTGGGGTTTTTCTAGGCGCAGGCAACGTAATGGGTGGCTATGTGGTAACAGACCGTATGCTTGCCATGTTCCGGCCCAGCCAAAAACCGGCCCCCGCCAAGAAGGAACAGCAATAAATGTTTATTGAATACATTGTAGGCCTAAGTGGCCTTATTGCTGCCGGCCTGTTTATTTACGGGCTGAAAGCCATGTCCTCCCCCGTTACGGCTGTATCTGGTATTGTTACAGCTGGTTACGGTATGATCTTTGTTATTTCAGCAACTTTTCTGAATTTATTTAACGTAACAGAAGCCGCAAAACCGCACCTTCTGGTAAATGTGGTGTTGGCTGTATTGGCTCTGGTTCTGGGTTGCGCATGGGCTGGTTGGCGTGGCCGTACTGTGCAAATGACAGCCATGCCGCAGATGGTTGCAATTTTTAACGGTATGGGCGGTGGTTCTGCTGCTTGCTTGGCAGCTGTAGAACTTTTAAGCGATGATCCAACATCCCCCCTACACCTCACCATTACCGTTTTGGGTGCGCTTATCGGGTGTATTTCACTTACCGGTTCCATTATCGCATGGGCCAAGCTGGACGGGCGAATGAAAAAGCCTGTTCGCTTTGGTGGTCAGCGTATTTTCAATGCCGGGGTGTTTCTTATTGCTCTGGTGTTGGGCGCACTTACGGTCATGCAGTATGCCACACCGATGGGGGAACTCCCGCGGGATCTGTTCTTCCTAGCGGCTTTGCTGTTTGGCGTGTGCATGACACTGCCTATCGGTGGTGCCGATATGCCGGTTGTTATTTCGCTCTACAACGCATTTACCGGGCTGGCTGTTGGGCTTGAAGGGTATGTGATGAACAACCCTGCCCTGATGATTGCAGGCATGGTTGTAGGGTCTGCCGGTACATTGCTCACTGTGTTGATGGCCAAGGCCATGAACCGCTCACTCACCAACGTGTTGTTTAGCAACTTTGGTGATAGCACCAGCAGCGCCAAAGGCCCGCAAGGTGAAATGCATTCTGTTGATCCTGCAGATGCTGCCACCACCATGCGTTATGCATCTAGCGTGATCATTATTCCCGGTTACGGGCTGGCCGTGGCACAGGCACAACAGAAACTTTACGAATTTGTCAAAATTCTTGTTGCCGATGGTGTAGATGTTAAGTTTGCCATCCACCCCGTTGCTGGCCGTATGCCTGGACATATGAACGTTCTGCTGGCCGAAGCTGGCGTGCCATATGACATGATTTATGACATGGATGACATAAATGATAGTTTCGCTACAACGGATGTTGCGCTGGTTATTGGCGCCAACGATGTGGTGAACCCGGAAGCCCTGACCGATAAATCTTCCCCCATTTATGGCATGCCTATTTTGAATGCTTACAAGGCGCATCAGGTCTTTGTCATTAAACGTGGTACGGGCGTTGGATATTCTGGCGTGCAGAATCCGCTCTTCTTCCAGAAGAACTGCACAATGGTATTTGGAGATGCACAGGCCGTGCTTTCCAAAATGGTTGAAGCTGTCAAAAGTCTTGGCGGCTCCTGAGCATGACAAGGGCGAGGCTTATCCCTCGCCCTTTTTTATTTTCCATATCTGTTTGTAAAATAAAGGAAGCATATCATGTCCGGAAAAATGAAAGCCGCTGTGGTTCATGAATTTGGCAAACCACTAACCATTGAAGAGCTGGACATTCCCACCATTAAACCTACCCAGATTTTGGTTAAAATGATTGCCTGCGGCGTGTGCCATACAGATTTGCATGCTGCCAGCGGGGATTGGCCCAAAAAACCACATCTGCCGTTTATTCCCGGCCACGAAGGAGTTGGCACGGTTGTGCAGGTTGGCAGCGAAGTAGATTGGGTAAAGGAAGGTGACGTTGTTGGCGTGCCTTGGCTCTATTCTGCCTGTGGCCATTGCGAGCATTGTCTGGCTGGGTGGGAAACGCTTTGTGCGAAGCAAGAAGAAACTGGCTATTCCGTAAACGGCTGCTTTGCCGAATACGTGGTAGCAGACCCTAACTACATTGCTCATCTTCCCAAAGGCGTAGACCCCGTAAAAGTTGCTCCCGTACTGTGCGCTGGCCTGACCGTTTATAAAGGCCTGAAAATGACAGACACGCGGGCAGGGAACTGGGTTGCCATTTCCGGCGTTGGGGGGTTAGGCCAGATGGCTGTGCAGTACGCCGTAGCAATGGGGCTGAATGTTGTGGCGGTAGATATTGATGATGAAAAACTGGCAACCGCCAAAAAGCTTGGTGCAACGTACACTGTTAACGCCAGAAATACAAATCCAGCAGCATTTATGCAGGAAAAAGTTGGTGGCGTACACGGTGGATTGATCACCGCTGTTTCCACCAAAGCATTTTCTCAGGCTATGGGTTATGTGCGGGCAGGGGGCACTTTGGTGCTAAATGGGCTGCCGCCGGGTGATTTCCCAATTTCTATCTTTGACATGGTCATGAATGCCATTACCATTCGCGGCTCCATAGTAGGCACACGGCTGGACATGATTGAAGCTCTTTCCTTCTTTGCGGAAGGGAAGGTAACATCTGTCACCACAACGGATCGGATTGATAACATCAACGCAATTTTTGATGCACTCAAAAACGGTCGGGTGGAAGGCCGCGTGGTTCTGGACTTCCGCAACTGAGCAACTCCTAATCTCAGAAACAAAAGAAGGGTTATTCTGATGGCTTATGCAACAATCAATCCCTTCACCGAAGAGCAGGTGAAGACATTCCCCACCGCCACAGATGCGGAAATTGAAACAGCGGTTGGCAAGGCTGATGCCGCTTTCCAGAAATGGAAAAACTTCTCCCATGCGGATCGTGCACGCATTCTGCAGAAAGCAGCTGATTTGCTGCGCGAAAATCTGGATGAGTATTCCAAGCTGCTGACCCTTGAAATGGGCAAGCGCTTTGCTGAAGCTCAGGCAGAAACGGAACTGTCCGCTGCTATTTTCGAATACTACGCCAAGAACGCTGAAAAGCTGCTGCAGCCGCAGGATCTGCCCGTAGCAGACCCACAGGAAGGTCGCGCCAAACTGGTGTATGAACCGCAGGGGATCATTGTTGCGATCGAACCTTGGAACTTCCCGTTCTATCAGGTTGCCCGCATTATCTCTCCTCAGCTTTCCGCTGGTAACACGGTTATTCTAAAGCACGCCTCCAACGTGCCGCAGTGTGCTGCCGCCATGGAAAAACTGATGCTGGACGCCGGGCTGCCAGAAGGTGGCTTTATCAACCTGTATCCGTCCCACTCACAGCTTGCCACGGTTATTCAGGACCCACGCGTACGCGGTGTTGCCCTTACGGGCTCTGAAGGCGCAGGTGCCAAAATTGCTGCTACAGCCGGTGGCGCACTTAAAAAGTGCATCATGGAACTGGGTGGCTCCGATGCGCTGATCGTGCTGAACGATGCAGACATTGAAAAAGCCGCCAAATGGGCTGTTTTTGGCCGCCACTGGAACGGCGGGCAGGTGTGCGTTAACGCCAAGCGCATGATTGTGGAAGACGGTGTTTACGACAAGTTTGTAGAGCTGTACCGCAAAGGCGTAAGCGCCCTGCGTATGGGTGATCCGATGGACCCCAACACCACCATGCCGCCTCTTTCTTCCCGCGGGGCTGTGGAAGACCTGAAAAAGCAGGTTTCTGAAGCTGTGGCACACGGAGCAAAAGCAGAAGAAGTTCCGCTGGAAATGCCCAACAAAGGCTGTTTCTTCCGCCCTGTTATTCTGACAGATCTGGATGAAAGCAACCCGGCACGCCGTTGGGAATTCTTTGGCCCGGTTACCATGCTGTTCCGCGCGAAAGACGCAGACCATGCTGTAGAAATCGCCAATGATTCCCCATACGGCCTGGGTGGTTCCATCTTCTCTCAGAACGAAGAAAAAGCTGCTGAACTGGCCCGCAAGATGGACACCGGCATGGTGTACATCAACCACCCAACAATGGTGAAAGCTGACCTGCCGTTTGGTGGTGTGAAGCGTTCTGGCTTTGGCCGCGAACTGATTGACCTTGGTCTGAAAGAATTCGTCAACACCAAGTTGATCGACATTGTGGACATTGACGCACCGTTCTAATAGGCGCGGCTCAATCCAACAAAAAAGGCGGAGGGAAATTTCCCTCCGCCTTTTTTATACCGTGTAACGGTAAAAATTTTTAATTACTGCGGTACGACCTGCGCAAAAGCCCAATCCAGCCAAGGCAGTAAGGCGCGCACATCTGCTGCTTCTACCGTAGCACCACCCCAGATACGCAGGCCCGCAGGGGCATCACGGTAACTGGCCAGATCAAACCCAATGCCTTCTTCTGCCAGAATGGCCAGCATCTTCTTGACTGTTTTGGTCTGATCTTCACGCTCAAGGGCCAAGAACCACGGGGCCACAATACGCAGACAAATAGCTGTAGAGGAACGTTCTTCACGCTTCTGAGCCAGAAACTCTACCCAGTCCGTTTTTTCCACCCACATGGTTACTTCAGCCAGATTGGCTTGGCTGCGCGCTTTCAGCCCTTCCAAACCGCCAGCACCTTCAGCCCATTTCAGGCTATCCAGCGCATCTTCCACGCACAGCATGGAAGGCGTGTTAATGGTATCTCCCCGGAAGATACCTTCAATCAAAGCACCCTTGTTGGTCATGCGGAAGATTTTAGGCAGAGGACGTGGCGCCTGAAAACTTTCCAACCGCTGCACAGCCTTGGGAGAAAGGGCGATCATGCCGTGGGCGGCTTCACCCCCCAAAGCTTTCTGCCAAGACCATGTCACCACATCCAGCCGATCCCACGGCAGATCCATTGCAAACGCAGCAGAGGTGGCATCACAGATTACCAGCCCCTCATGCTGCTCTGGAATGGCATCTGCTGAGGGAATACGCACGCCAGAGGTGGTGCCATTCCATGCCAGCACCACATCATGGTTCCAATCAACCTGCGCCATATCTGGCAGGCTGCCGTATTCGGCTTTCAGAACCCGTGTGTTTTCCAGCTTAAGCTGGGTGACAATATCCTGCGCCCATAGTGCTGAGAAACTTTCAAACGCCAGCACATCTACCGGGCGTTCCCCCAACATGGACCACAAGGCCATTTCCACCGCACCGGTATCGGAAGCAGGCACGATACCTACGCGCCAACCTTCTGGTACACCCAAAATGGCGCAGGAACGGTCAATAACTTCTTTCAGCCGTGCACGCCCTTCTGCTGAGCGATGCGAGCGCCCCACCAACGCATTTGCCAGCGCCGATACATTCCAACCCGGCCGCTTTGCGCACGGGCCAGAAGAAAAGCATGGATTAAGGGGACGGCTGGCCGGACGAGGAAGAACGGATAAGGAAGCGGCTGTCATAACCTTGGCCAGAATAGGGGGAGAAGAAATCTGGTGCGAGAGAGGGGACTCGAACCCCTAAGCCCTTTCGGGCGGTCGATTTTGAGTCGACTACGTCTACCAATTCCGTCACTCTCGCAGCGTGGCCCTTTTCCTATCAGCAAATTGCCGCCGGGAAAAGAGGCATGCATGCTTTATCGGCACACTCTTTTTGT
This sequence comes from Acetobacter pasteurianus, assembly GCF_009914215.2. Taxonomy (NCBI): domain Bacteria; kingdom Pseudomonadati; phylum Pseudomonadota; class Alphaproteobacteria; order Acetobacterales; family Acetobacteraceae; genus Acetobacter; species Acetobacter pasteurianus. The sequence goes on from NZ_CP039846.2 coordinate 1,198,717, forward strand.
ACCGTCAGAGGCAATATAGGTGCCTGTCTGGGTATCAAAGCATGCATTTTGCACGCAAGAATTGCCAGAAGAAAGCGGCTGCGGGTAATTTTGCACACCCATCGCCATATTTTCACGCGCAGCGGTTCCGCACAGTGGTGTGTTCAGCGGTGCGGAAGGGTCATTTATCAAATGGCTGTCATTCGTTGCAGATGGCTCGGTTGTCAGGCCCGGAGCAAAGCTTTGCGGGGGAATACGATGTCCCTGCTGAGGCGCACACCCTGCCAGCAGCCCTCCCGCCAGACACAGGCTGACAACACCAACAGAAAAACGGATGGACATGCGCTTTCTTCTTTCCTGACAGCGCGGGCCCCTCCGCCCGCGTGGTTTATATTTGGCAGATCATAAACCTGATTGGCGTTGTAGCTCAACTCGGCGTGTTACAGTTCCAGCACGCCTTGCTTGGGTTGGCGCGTGCCATCGCCAATCACAGCCGGGCGGGCACCATCACCGAATGTTAGTTCTACACGTTCGCCATCACGTAATTGTTCAGCACTGGTAACTGGCCGCCCCTCCGCCGTAACAAGTGCATACCCACGGGCCAACACAGCGCGGGGAGAAACAGCTTCCAACTGCCCGGCAATACCTGCAAGAGCTGTCCGTCTTTCCCGCACCAATGCCTGCAATGGGGCGGGAGATATCCGTAGACGACCCAACCGGGCATCCTGCTTTTGGAAAGTATGCGCCATGCTGGCCTGCAACATGTTTGCCAGCACCGCCAAACGGGTGCGCCGCCCTGCCAATAAGGTTTCAACCGCAGGCATATGGCGTTCAATAGCAACCAGATCGGCTTTCCGCCGCTGCACCAAAGCGGGCAGGGCAACATCTAATCTACGGCCTCTGTCATCCAACTGCATACGCGCTGTCTGCAACAGGCTTGGCAGATCCGGCATGGCAGAAGATGCACGATCCAGCCTTAAGCGTGCGGTTTGTAGCTGGCGAGAAAGCGCGCCCAATGCACGCGCGTTTCTGTGCTCTATATCTGCCAGAAGTTCCGTGCGCACTGGCACGGCCATTTCTGCCGCGGCTGTGGGTGTTGGCGCGCGCCTGTCTGATGCAAAATCAATCAGGGTTGTATCTGTTTCGTGCCCTACGGCAGAAATCAGCGGGATTGTGCATGCAGCAGCAGCTCGTACCACGGCTTCATCATTAAAAGCCATCAGGTCTTCGAGTGATCCACCACCACGCGCCACAATCAGCACATCTGGCCTGGGCACTGCACCTTGGCCATCAAGCTGGGAAAAACCATCAATCGCCGTAGCAATGCGCGCCGCAGCTCCTTCCCCCTGCACAGGCACGGGCCAGACAATAACAGGCCGCGGGAAACGCCTTTGCAAGGTTGTGCAGATATCATGCAGCACAGCACCTTGAGGTGATGTCACCACCCCGATCACGCGCGGCAAAAGCGGAATGGCTTTTTTGCGGGCTGTATCAAACAGCCCTTCTTCCGCTAGCCTGATGCGTAAGCGTTCAATACGGGCCAGCAAAGCGCCTTCGCCCGCATATTCCATCCGCTCTACAACAAGCTGATAGCTGGAACGCTCACCATAAGCCGAGATCTTACCGGTGGCGATAATCTCCACCCCGTTTTCTGGCGCCAGACCAAGGCGAGAAACCGAACCACGCCATACCACACCAGAAATTTTGCCCCGCTCATCCTTGAGCGAAAAATACACATGGCCGGAGGGGTAGCGTTTAAGTTCCGTAATTTCGCCACGCACGCGCACGCGGCTGAATGTGCCCTCCAGCGTGCGCCGGATAGCACCCGAAATTTCTGAAACGGTAAATTCCGGCACATTGTTGCTGGCCGATGGAATGTCAAACTGTTCGGTCATGCGGCTAACCTATGCTACAGACGCTCGCCCTGAAAAGAGCAGAACATCAAGATGCAGGAGAAAACAATGCGGGTACTTCTGGTTGGATCTGGCGGCAGGGAGCATGCGCTGGCCGCAACACTTGCCCGTTCTCCGGAACTTTCAGCCCTGTTTATCGCGCCCGGCAACCCCGGCACAGCGGAACTTGGCGTAAATGTGCCCATTGGTGCGCAAGATGTTCCTGCACTTGTGCAGTTTGCTCTGGAACAAAAAGTCGATCTGGTTATTCCCGGCCCGGAAGCCCCATTGGTGGCAGGGCTGGCCGATGCCTGTGCCCGCGCCAAGCTGGCCTGTGCAGGCCCCACGCAGGCTGCTGCCCGGCTTGAAGGCAGCAAAAGCTTTACCAAGGAAATCTGCTACGCCGCCAACATTCCCACAGCACAGGCCGAACGGTTTACAGACGTAAACGCCGCCTTGACCTACGTGCGTGAAAAAGGTGCACCCATTGTTATCAAGGCCGATGGCCTGGCAGCCGGAAAAGGCGTTGTGGTTGCCACCACATTGGCCGAAGCCGAAAGCGCTGTGCAGGACATGATGGCTGATGGATCACTTGGTGATGCAGGCCGCTGTGTGGTGATTGAAGATTGCCTTGTCGGTGAAGAGGTCTCTCTTTTTGCATTCTGTGCAGGTGAAACAGCAACGCTGATTGGTGCCGCCCAAGATCACAAACGCATTGGAGATGGAGATACCGGCCCCAATACCGGCGGAATGGGAGCTGTTTCCCCTCCAAAAGGTTTTGGTCAGGCAGAACAGGAAGCCGCGCTTGATCTGCTGGTACGCCCCATGCTGAAGGAAATGGTGCGCCGTGGCACACCTTTCCGGGGTGTTATTTTTGCTGGCCTGATGCTGACAGATAGTGGCCCGCAACTGATAGAATACAACGTAAGATTTGGTGACCCGGAAGCCGAAGCACTGCTGCCTCGGCTTACTTCTGACCTTCTTCCTGCTCTTAAGGCTCTTGCAGAGGATCGGCTGGATACCACACCTGTCACATTTTCCGATCAAGCATCTGTTTGCGTTGTCATGGCTGCGCGGGGCTATCCTGGTTCACCTGAAAAAGGTGCCGTTATTTCCGGCGTTGAAGATGCCAACAAACTACCTGATGTGCAGGTCTTTCAAGCTGGTACCAAGCTGAATGCGGCAGGAGAACTTGTTGTGGCCGGAGGGCGCGTACTGGTTGTTTGCGCATTGGGAGACACCGTGAAACAGGCGCAGGAACGCGCTTACGAAGGTGTTAAAGCCATTTCATGGGATGGTGCTACATGGCGCACAGATATTGGTAACCGCGCCCTTTAATCAGCTTTAAATAACAGCCCTTAGCCATACAGACCCGTTTCTGTTTGGTTAAGGGCTTGCTGTTTGGCAGGCTCGGCCCAAAACCAAGGCGTCTGAGCCATCTTCATAATACTTTTTGCGTAAACCGAGTTTTTCAAAACCCTGTTTTTCATACAGGGTTCTGGCGGATTGATTGTTTACCGAAACTTCCAAAAACAGGTTTTGCGCCCCCTTATGTTGCGCAACCTGAGCACCCCATGCCAGCAACTGTTGGGCCAAACCGCGTTTTCTATACTCTGGCAATACGCAGACCGTTAAAATTTCTGCTTCATCCACCACAGTGCGTAACATGATAAAACCGGCGGGTTGATCTTCCTCCATAACAATACCTGCATGCACACCCGGAGATGACAGCAAAGCCGTTATGGCTGTTTGATCCCACCGAGCACCTGTATTGAAGCATTGCGCATGCATGCTGGCTAATAGCTGTGCATGTGCAATACTTGCCTCCTGCATATGCACGGTCAAACTGGTTGGGCCCGTAAGCCATCTGCCGGCAATTTAGCTTCTGGCGGATCTACATACAGCGGAACAGGGTCTAACGGAGGAAGCTTTCCCATTTGGCGTTTAAGTGCTGCATCTGCAATTTGCTCTGGGGTTGGCGTGCGTAATGGGCTGTGAATAGCATGTGAGAAAGAAAGAGCCTCACTAGCATCACCCGCCACCAGCCAATTTCCTTCAGGAGCCTGCCAATGGGCTATCATGACTGCACGAACATGCTGAGCATCTTCAACAAACACCCGGCCACGACGCGCCGGTGTAACCACCAACCATCCTTTTAATTCTGGATGCCGCTGTAATTCTGCATCCAATGCAGGTGCCAGAGCTTCAGCGCGTGTTACGCCCACCAATGGGCAGCCAGCCCCCAGTGCAAAACCGGCAGCCACAGCGCAAGATGCACGCAGGCCAGTAAAAGACCCCGGCCCGACAACCACAGCAACAAGATCTGGCTGTATGCCAGTTTCTGCGCCCCATCCTGTTTTTTGTAAAACCGTATCGGCAAGAAGGTTAATGCCCTCTGCCGCCTGCTTACCCGCCACCATCTCGGCATTCAGCATAGAAAGTTTATCACCCTCGGCCAGAACGCAAGCGGCCATCCCGCAAGCAGACTCTCCTGCTGGGCTACCATCCAGAACCAGAATACGCTGCACCATCATGAAACCACGCAGCAGGCTTCTTCAAACGCCAGACGCGGGGCACGTGGGAGCTGATTTTCAAAATCTCCATACCCCAGGCACAGCAGAAAGTTTGCACGCCAACCCTGTTCCGCCAGAAAAGCGTCTTCCACTAAAGCCTGATCAAACCCGGAAATTGGCAAAGCATCAAGCCCAAGGGCACGAGCTGCCATAATCATGTAAGCCCCTTGCAGCGTGCCGTTCCGAAAGGCGGTTTCCTCTGCTAACCCAACGTCTGATGCAAACCATGAGCGTAGGTTTTCTTGCGGGCACAAACGCGGCAACTGCTCAAAAAATAACGGATCATGCGCAACAATGGCAATAACCGGCGCACCCATTACCCGATTGACGTTGCCCTCAGACAAAGCCGGACGCAACCGCTCACGCCCATCTGAACCGGTAATAAAAACAAACCGGGCTGGGCTGCAATTGCCGGATGTAGGCCCCATTTTTGTGAGATCATACAACTGACGCAGCACATCTTCTTCGACTGTGCTGGTTGTCCAGCGGAGGGGCGTACGCGCCTTTCTGAAAAGGAGATCCAGCCCGTTTTCATCCAGCATATGTATCTTGCCCTGTCTTGCGTCTATCATTGAAAGGGCAGGCATAAAAAACACCTGCCTGCTTTCTATGCCACGCTTTGGTGCGCGACAAAAGCAGACAGGTGCAGCACTTAGTCTACCTGCTCGACAGAGACCACTTCTGGCACGTAATGACGCAGCATGTTTTCTACACCATGCTTAAGCGTTGCGCGGGAAGATGGGCACCCTGAACACGCACCCTGCATGGTCAAGCGCACGATGCCATTCCGATAACCACGGAAAACAATATCCCCGCCATCACCAGCCACTGCTGGGCGCACACGCGTATCCAGCAGTTCCTTAATCTGCGTTACAATTTCTTCATCTTCGGGAGCAATGGCATCTTCTGTAACAGCTACGCCTTCTGCCACGACAGGATGCCCAGCCACAAAATGATCCATCAGAGTGGACAGAATTTGAGGCCGTAGTTCTTCCCAATCTTCAGAATCTGCTTTTGTTACAGAAACAAAGTCGTTCCCCAAAAACACGCGAGAAACACCGGGAAGGGCAAACAATGCTTCCGCCAAAGAAGAGCGGCCAGCTACGGCATCAGCATCAATAAAATCAATGGTGCCAGCATCGCCCATAACTGCCTGCCCAGGCAGGAATTTGAGCGTAGCAGGATTGGGTGTGCCTTCGGTTTCTATAAACATGACCAGTTGAGCCTGAGTAATGAGGAAAGAGAACTTGTTATCTTTCAGTTGGCATTAGAATGCGTACGAAACAAGTCCTGTATTCAAAGAAAAACGGTTCTTCTTAGGGGAATTCGCTTTGAATAATCAACTTTCCTTAATTTTACATGGCAGAATGTTTGCCTTGCTCTTTGGCAAATCTGCCATGCAATTACGAAGCAGAAAGTAACCCAATTAAAGCAGACCTTAACTGCGTAATGATTGCTCCTGCAGCAGCTTCTCTCTTAACGCAGGATCATGGGCATAAAGATACAGACCTTTGACTGCCCTTGTCATAAGCACATTGATGGCGTTGAGCATGATCTGCTCCTTCACCTGCTCTGGTTGGGCCAAGCCATCCTTACCAGCAAAAGCGGCACCATCTTCATAACGTGTGGGGTCCAGGCGCAAGCAATCTGCTTGTGCATCATACGTAACAGATGACCCCAGAATGAGTCCTACATAATTCAGATCAAACCCCTGCACGGTATAAACAGATCCAACTTCATTGATCGTATCGGGTCGTTCTGCCCAAGGCAGTTTTTCATCTGGCTTTGACAGATCCCACCGCAGGTGGAAACGTCCTTCATCAATAAAGTGCTCTTTGCCATCCAATCTGTAAGGATAATCATAAGTCGCAACGATGCGTGACAATCCACACTGGCTATTTTTCTGTTTGATTAACGCGTACATTTCTTGAGCATCATCAAAACATCTGAAATCAAAATTCTGCTTTTTTGGGAAAGTTGTCACTTTTTTTGAGCAGAAATTTTTTATCCATTCCAAAACATCTGCGTTTGCATGCATGCGAAATTGATCTGTCAGATAAAATGTTTCTACTGGGAATCCATTTAGAATTTCTGAAAGCGTATTTTTATTCCAGTAACTTTTAAACTTCAAAACCTGTTTTTCATCAAAAACAAGGATAACAATCCGAGCAAGCTTTATAATCTCTTCAAGGTGATTGTTTTGGTTAAATCTATTGTATTTATCAGAACGTGTTAAAAGAAGATGCGCTTCATCAATCAGCACAATATCTGCTCTTTTTCCTAATTTATTCATTTTGTTTATAAATGTTGTTGGACGCTCAAAATCCTTTTTCCTGATATACGGAAAGTCTTCTGATATATTTGTATATAGCTTCATCATTTCAGGATGATTCACAATAAGGTTGTTTTCCTTTCCAGAAAAACAGTCTTCATCCTGGCCGCTTCTGGCCATGTGCTGCAAATCATTAAATATAGAATTTATAACAAGACTTTTTCCTGTTCCGGCATCACCTTCAATAACAAAAATAGCGTGTTCATCTTTTTGGTGGGCCTTACAAAACTCAAGAATATCTTTTTTTAGCGCTTCCTGTGCAGAAGATAATTTTTGAAAGGGAGATAGTTTCTTTTTTGCATTATTATTTTCAATATTTTCATTCTGAAAATGAGACATCATGTTTTCCTAACCCCATAAAAAAAAGCCTTTCTTGAAAACAAGAAAGGCTTTTTTCAAAAACAGTCTTAGATTTCGATCCTTAACGCAGGATACCAGTATGTCCGATGCAATACCGGCCAGGCTGTGGCCATACGGTAAGGCCATGAGGTTCCGCACCAACCGGAATTTTAATCATAGAACCATCATCGGTATTGATTTTGTAAACAACATCATCAAACCGGCCTGAAAGCCATAGGCTTTTACCGTCTGCGCTTACATTCCCCATATCTGGGCTACCGCCACCGGGAATAGGCCAATCAGCTACAATCTTATTGGTTGCAAAATCAATAACTGTAACACCACCCGCCTTGCTGTGCGGTTTACCATGAATTTTATGAGAACCACGGTTGGCAACATACATTTTTGTACCATCGCGGCTGGGGTACAAACCGTGCGTGCCAACACCTGTATGAATAAAACCTGTTTCCTTAAATGTATCGCCATCTACAAGGAAAACACCATCTGCCATCATATCGGCAACGTAAAAGGTTTTCCCGTTTGGAGAGATCAGAATATCCTGCGGCATGCCTCCACTGGAAAGAGCAAGATAGCCCAGAACTTTTTTGTTTACCGTGTCAACTTTTACAAGGTGACCACCAAATTCACATGTAAAAATGGCATAGCGTCCATCAATCGAGAAATCCGCATGGTTCACACCCTTACATTGCGGAACTTCAACAGATTCCTGCAAAGCCATTGTATGCGGATCACGAAAATCCAACCGCTTGCGGGCTTCTGCCACCACAATGGCTGATTTGCCATCTGGCGTAAAATACATGTTGTAAGGATCATCCACCTGCACAGCAGGGCCGGGCTTGGCTGTACGAGGATCTATGGGCGTCAAGCTGCCGTTTGTAGTGCCTTCGGCATTGTTAGTGACCCATAATGTCCGCAAATCCCACGAAGGAACAACGTGTTGCGGGCTTTTACCAACAGGAAAACGATCCACGACTTTTGATGTGGCCGGATCAATAACCGAAACATCATTGGAGCGCAGGTTTGGCACATAAACACGAGCCGGATCTTGCGCCACTTCCCGTGCAATATTACCCGCCCGTGTTTCACTATAAAGGTTATTCGGATCAATAACGGGGGGCATACCCGGAATTGTTTCAATTTTTGTAGCTGAAGTTGCTGTGTTTTGCGGAACAGGCGTAGAAACTGGTGCCGTTGCAGGTGCAGGAACCTCTGCTACTGGCTGTTGCGCCGATGGGGCTGGTTGCGTAGCATCTTGGGCAAATGCCGCTGTTCCAGCGCTCATCACCGCAGCTAAAGCCGTTGCCGCTATCAAATAGGCTTTGGAAGCCATTACACTATACCTCATTATCTCTGGCACCATGATTTATCTATTATATCAGGTTCGATTTATCATGGTGCCTTAATAAGGTCTATTCTAATCTTTTTTAAGTAGAGAACCTATGTTCTATTCTGTAAAATAACTTACACTTATTTATTTCGTGCATCGTTAATGGCAGAAACTGCTGCAGTTATCTGCATATTGATACCTACTTGCCCCAAATTTGCCGATGCTTTACGCGGATCCCCTCCATAAATTCCTTGTGCGCTTGATGGATTACCTGATTTTTGTAATGCATCCAGCCTTACCATTATTGGATCAATAGCCAGCATTAACGATGTGTCACTTATATCTGCGTGCATACCTACATCTTTTGCATATCCATGCTGGCTAAGCCATTGAACATACTGATGTGGTATAACGCTATAATATTGCTTTACATAAAGAGCCTGCGCCGATGTGCCTGCCCATTCCTTATTAAGTTGCGTGGCAACTTTATCCAAAGATTTCTGATACCCGCCATGATCGCCAATAAAAACGATCAGACGGAAGCCCTGAACCTGAAAACTTTTTGCCGCAGATGCTATTAGTTTTTCAAAAACATCTGTCGGAATAGTAATGGTTCCCGGAAACTTCATATGCGAAGTACGGGGTGATGTACTGCCTTCAGGAACATATGCAACAACTGGTGCCACAAGGGTTTTTCCGGATTTTTCGGCTATTCTTTGCGCTATTTCCATAACACGCGTGTTATGTTTGCCAACAGCTATGTAAGGACCACTCTGCTCTGTTCCACCAATAGGAATAATAAGAGTCGTTATTCCACAGGAAATATCAGACTGGATTTCTGTCCATGTCTGTTTTTCAAAGAGCACAGAAGAGGGAAGGGCAGAACACGATGTTTCTGCCACTGCGCTATAAGTTTCTGCTCCGTTTGCAAACAGAGCAGAAAACCCAACACCAGCTAAAGCTAAAAACTGCTTTTTCATTATTTCTTCACTAACATCGGGGCAAGAAACCGGCCTGTGTAACTTTCCGGACATGCCGCAATATCTTCTGGCGTACCTTCGGCAACAATCTGCCCACCGCCATCACCACCCTCGGGGCCAACATCTATAATCCAGTCTGCCGTTTTGATAACTTCAAGGTTATGCTCAATCACAACAACTGTGTTTCCCTGATCAACAAGGGCATGCAAAACTTCCAGAAGCTTTCTTACATCTTCTGTATGCAGGCCGGTTGTTGGTTCATCCAGAATATACAGGGTACGCCCCGTTGCCCTACGTGCCAGTTCCTTGGAAAGTTTAACGCGCTGCGCTTCACCACCAGAAAGAGTCGTCGCCTGCTGGCCCAAAGCAACGTATCCCAAACCAACTTTTTGCAGAATGGCCAACCTATCGCGAATACGAGACTGAGCCGAGAAATAGGGTAGGGCTTCATCCACACTCATGGCCAGTACATCTGCAATGGACTTGCCACGGAACTTGATATCCAATGTTTCACGATTATAGCGCTGCCCTTTACAGGCATCACACGTTACAAACACATCTGGCAGAAAGTGCATTTCAATTTTGATAACACCATCACCCTGACATGCTTCACAACGCCCGCCCTTAACATTGAAGGAAAAGCGACCAGGTTTGTAACCTCTTGCTTTACTTTCAGGCAGTTCCGCAAACCAGTCTCTTATGGGCGTAAAGAGATCTGTATAGGTTGCAGGGTTAGAACGTGGTGTGCGCCCGATAGGGGATTGGTCAATATCAATAATCTTGTCTAACAGCTCCATCCCTTTGATGCGCTTATAAGGCTCTGGCGATGTGCCTGCTCCCATCAACTGGCGAGAAAGCGCCTTATAAAGTGTATCAATAACCAAAGTGGACTTTCCGCTACCAGATACGCCTGTTACACAAGTGAACGTACCAAGCGGGAAACGAGCCGTTACATTTTTCAGATTATGCCCTGTAGCACCTTCAACTGTTAGAATTTTCTTTTTATTTATTTTCCGTCGTTCAGCAGGAACATCAATCTTTTTACGGCCGGATAGATAAGCCCCTGTCAAACTATCGGGAGATTTGGCAACCTGCGCTGGCGTACCTTGGGCAACAACAGTGCCCCCATTTACACCAGCACCCGGCCCCATATCTACCAGCCAGTCTGCGCTTCTGATAGCATCTTCATCATGTTCAACAACAATCAGCGTATTTCCAAGGTTTTTCAAACGCTGCAATGTGCCAAGTAAACGCTCATTATCACGCTGATGGAGGCCAATAGAAGGTTCATCCAGAACATACAAAACACCTGTCAGCCCGGAACCAATCTGGCTGGCAAGGCGAATACGCTGACTTTCCCCCCCAGAAAGTGTTGCTGAACTTCTTGAAAGTGTCAGATATTCCAATCCCACATCATCAAGAAACTTCAAACGTTCCAGAATCTCACGCAGAATACGGCGTGCAATTTCGGCTCTTTGCGGCGTAAGCGTTGGCAGAACTGTATCAAACCAGTCCAAAGCTTGTCCTATTGGTAAATCTGTGGCTTGCGCAATATTTTTCCCGGCCACGCGCACAGAAAGAGCCTCTGGCCGCAACCGCGCCCCCTCACACACATGACACGCTTTTTCAGACTGATATTTGGAAAGCTCTTCTTTAACCCACATGCTTTCTGTGGTACGGAGGCGTTTTTCCAGGCTTTTAATCACGCCTTCAAATGGTTTGGAAACAACGTAGCTTTTCCTGCCATCTTTATAGGTAAAATCTACATTTTCTGGAGTGCCGTAGAGAATACCGTTTTGCACATTTTCTGGAATATCTTTCCATGGTGTGTCCATGCTTACAGAAAAATGCTGTGCCAAACTTTCAAGCGTTTGTTCCAGTAGTGGAGATTTTGCATCTTTCCATGGCGCTATAGCACCTTTTGCAAGACTAAGACTTTCATCCGAAACAATAAGATGCGGGTTGAAGTAGGTTTCTACACCAATACCATCACATGCCGGACAGGCCCCTTGTGGCGCGTTGAAGGAAAACAGACGAGGCTCAATTTCTTCCAGTGTAAACCCACTTACTGGGCAGGAGAAATATGATGAGAAAACAAGTTTTTCGTTCTCCTTGCTTTCATCTTTAGAAACCTCTTCTGCATACACAATGCCATCAGAAAGTTCCAATGCTGTTTCAAGGCTATCAGCAAGGCGTGTTTCAAGCCCTTCCTTCACCACAACACGGTCCACCACAACTTCTACAGTATGGCGTAACTTTCTGTTTAGGCTTGGAACATCATCAATTTCATAAAGTGTTCCATCCACTTTTACACGTGTAAAACCTTTACGCTGAAGCTCAGCCAGTTCCTTCCGGTATTCTCCCTTTCTGTCACGAATAACAGGGGAAAGAAGCATTAGGCGCGTGCCCTCCGGCAACGCCATAATACGATCAACCATCTGGGTGACTGTTTGCGCTTCAATCGGCAACCCGGTAGCGGGAGAATATGGAACACCCGCCCGTGCCCATAGCAGCCGCATGTAATCGTAAATTTCCGTAACAGTCCCAACGGTAGAACGCGGGTTTTTGGATGTTGTTTTTTGCTCAATAGAAATAGCTGGAGAAAGACCCTCTATGGAATCTACATCCGGCTTGCCCATCAACTCCAGAAACTGGCGTGCATAGGCGGAAAGGCTTTCCACATAGCGGCGTTGCCCTTCAGCGTAGATTGTATCAAACGCCAAAGAAGATTTGCCGGACCCGGAAAGCCCTGTCATGACTGTCAGCTTATCCCGCGGAATATCAATATCCACGTTTTTAAGATTATGAACTCGCGCGCCACGCACCCGGATGCTTTGCTGACCGGAAAAATCTGATTTTTTCATGTAAGAAATCTGCCGCCGTTCCTGTTTTGTCCTAGTATGCCGCCTAAGGCCACCTTCATGCAATGCGTGATAAGGCGACGGCAGCCATTGTCTTTAATCTGATATGGGCAAGCCATGCCCTAATTGCCATTGCGCATCATGCTCTGATTGACCATCTAGAACATATAAACAGATAAAAGTCGGCCAGAAGGATATTATCCATACTGACCGCAGCATTGGATTAAGGATACAGGAACATATGGAACACCTTCTCGGCCAGCCGCAGTCTGATACACAAAACGGCACCATAGCACCTCAGAACACGGCACCTGTCATTACAGACGGATCTCAGGCCACATTCATGCAGGATGTGATTGAAGCAAGCCGTTCTGTTCCTGTTCTTGTTGATTTCTGGGCAGACTGGTGCAGCCCCTGCAAGCAACTTGCCCCTGTGCTGGAAAAGGTGGTGACGGCAGCACGCGGCAAAGTGCGCTTGGTTAAAATTGATATCGAAGCAAACCGTGCTCTGGCAGGGCAGCTTGCACAGGTTGGCTTGCCGTTACAGTCCATTCCTCTGGTTGCTGCCTTCTGGAAAGGACAGATTCTGGATCTGTTCCAGGGTGCTTTGCCGGAAAGCGAAATCAAGAAGTTTGTCGAAAACATTCTAAAAAGCAGCGGTGGTGGCATTCTGCCCGCAACAGAACAACTGCGTGAAGCAGATGTGGCGCTGGAAACTGAAATGCCAGCGCGTGCGGCAGAGCTATATTCCTCCGTTATTGGGGAAGAGCCAGAAAACCCACGTGCATGGGCAGGTCTTATCCGCGCCATGTTGGCACTGGATGATGAAGATGCCGCCGTTGCCGCTCTAGCAGACGTACCCGCCAAAATTACCGATAGCCCGGAAGTGGCTGGCGCACGTGCTGCGCTGGACCTGAAAAAGGAAGGGCGCAAGGCCGCAGAGGAAATGGAAAGCATTCGTGCTCGCCTTGCTGCCAACCCGGAAGATTTTGAAGCACGCTGCGAACTGGCAACAGCCTTGAATGCAGCCGGAAAGCGGGAAGATGCCGCAAACGAACTGCTGCATATCATCAAAGTAGACCGGAACTGGAAAGACGGCGCAGCCAAACAGCAGCTGCTACGTTTTTTTGAAGCATGGGGAAATGAAGAGCCCGCAACTGCAATTGCGCGCCGCCGTCTGTCTTCCATGCTGTTTTCATGAGGATGTAAAACTTTTTGGCTGCCGTATTTTTTCAAGATGAAGATGACATTCCCCGGCGTGTTCCCAAGCTGGGGGATGTCACTTTAGCCGATATCCCTCCGGAAATTGGCTTGTTTCCGTTAAGCGGCGTGGTTCTTCTGCCTCGCGGAAGACTGCCGCTTAACGTGTTTGAACCGCGCTATATCGCTTTGGTGGAAGACGCACTGGCAACGCAGCGCCTGATAGGCATGATTCAGCCACGTTGGCGGGAAGAGGAAGATGAAGCCAACAGTGCTCCGCCATTGTACCCCATAGGGTGCCTTGGCCGGATTGTTTCTTTTACTGAACGCGCCGATGGGACTTATGCCATTACGCTTGCTGGTCTTACGCGTTTTCGGCTCCTGCGTGAAACAGAAGAAACACGCGGGTATCGGCAGGCCCGGATAGATGTTTCCACCTTTGCGGGGGATCTGAACGAAATTCCGTCAGCTCCGTTTGACCGGGAAAAGCTTCTCGGCTCCATGCGGCGTTACTTCCAGAAAAAAGGACTACAGGCCCGTTGGTCTCTGCTGGAACAGATGGATGATGATATCCTGCTGGTCACATTGCCCATGATCTGTCCTTTCCCTCCGGCAGAAAAACAGGCATTGCTTGATGCCGAAGATCTAACTGACCGTGTGCGGGTGCTGCAAACACTGCTAGACCTGTCTGGTCCGGAACAGGAAGGCCCGCCTTCCTGAACCTTTTACTGAGGAACAGAGAACTGATGTCTGACACACCTCCGCTTGATTCCCGGCTTCTTTCGGTGCTTGTGTGCCCTGTCACCAAAGGGCCTCTGACTTACAATGCAGAAACTAATGAACTGATCAGCAAAAAGGCTGGTCTTGCCTTTCCTATCCGTGATGGCATTCCCATCATGCTGCCAGATGAAGCACGCCGCCTGGAAAGCTGATCTCACAGCTTTCTCTCTTTCTCCTTTACAATGAACCCGTCCATGCTTCTGGCGAAAAAAACAGGCACCCTGATCGGAAACCTTCTGTTGGTCTCTCCACTGCTGGTGGCATGTCACGGGCCTATTGAAGGGGACAACATTGATGTGCCCCCTGAGCGGCCAGGGCGCTTTTTGCCCGAAGCTGCTCCGGCAGAAGCCAAGGCGGCAGAACAGGAAGAAAGCCTGCGCGAAGCCCAAGCCGCGCGTGAGGGCAAGTCAGAACAAACTCAGCCGCCCAAACCCGAAGAACGTTACGAAACACTGCCCGATGCAGGCTCTGGCGCTGCGGGGTCAATGGAAACAGAAGACGGGCATACCGTTACCCCACAAACCCAAGCAATTTACGGCAAACCGGCGGACAGATCTTCGGGCCATTAACGCCGGAGGTTCTTGCCGCGCTTATTATCCCTCATGTTCATGCTCCGCTTGGTCTGTATGCCTACGGCGCAGGATATTGGCACACACCATGCCGATCACACCGGTCATCATACCAATAGCCGTTGGAATGGCGCCCCCTCCAGGCAAAACACCCACAAGAACGCTGCTCAAAGAGCCAAGGCTAAATTGCATTGTACCCAGCAAGGCAGAAGCACTGCCCGCCTGATGTGCGTGACGTGAAAATGCCATAACGGTGCCGTTGGGCCCGATAAACCCCAATGCGCCAGTAATGCAGGTAATTAGCCCACATGTCAGCCACGGATGGGCAAGGCCCGCCAAACCCGAACACGCTACCACCACAAAAATTCCGCCCATAATCAAGGCCCAGAGAATGGCCGCCTGCAGCAAAGCTGGCATGGCAAATTTATGCACAAGCCTGCCGTTAATTTGTGTTCCCAAAATAAAGGCGGCGGCATTCACACCAAAAAACATACCAAAAGCAGTGGGAGAAAAATGAAGCACCTGTTCAAACAGCACAGGCGCACTTCCCAAATAAGCGAACATCACAAAAGTAGAAAATGTTGTGATAAGCGCATTGGAAAGAAAAACGGGCTCTCGCAGGATAGTGCGATACCGCGTAAAAATTTCAAAGGGTGCCAATCTCATCCGATATGCGGGGGAGAGCGTATCCGGCAGCATACATATAATGCCAATCATGCCCAGAACGGCATATAGAGTGCCACTCCAGAATATCCACCGCCAGTTCCCAAATTCCAGCACGAGGCTCCCCATGCTGGGAGCCAACACAGGCATGACACCAAACACCAGTGTAAGCTGCGCCATAATATGCGCACCTTTTTTGCCAGTCGCCACATCTCTTACAATGGCCCGCGGAATAACTGCGCTGGCAGACCCACCAAAAGCACCAATAAACCGCATGATACAGAACAGGTGATAGTCCCGCACCACAGCGCACATGGCAGATGCGACAGCAAAGACGGCAAGCCCTATAACCAGAGGAACCTTGCGCCCAAACCTGTCTGACAGTGGGCCTTGAGAGAATTGGCCAAAAGCCAGCCCTAAAAACCATGCTCCCAATGTAAACTGAGCAGAACCTGCGCCACCACCCAAATCCCGCTCAACATCAGGAAAAGCCGGAAGGTACATATCTGTAGCAAGCGGGCCAATTGCCGTAACAAGCCCCAAAAGCAGAATAAGCCGTAGCGGCAGCCCATTTTTAAAAAGGGCAGGGGGAGAGGAAGATGTTGTCATGATATCAGGCACCGAAAAAGAACAATCTGTTCTTTCTCTTGATCTGCATCATTTGTCTATGAATGCAGACACAACGCATCAATGCTTTAGATATAAAAAAAGCTGCCAGATTGTCTGGCAGCTTTTTTGTAGAAGCTTACTTGCTTTCGGTTGCTGCCGGCGGCGGAGCCGGAGGAGCACCATTTCCGCACATTGGCGGCATCTGGGGTTCGGGGCGATCAGCAATCTGCTTCAGCTGTTTCTTGGTCAGGATATCATGAACCTGCGTTTCAACCTGCAGACGCTGCGTTGCGCGTTCGGTCTGCATGGTGCTGATCTGCTGTTCGATCTGCTGCAGCTTAGCCTGATCAACCGGACCCGGTGTTGTCAGCACTTCACGTTCCTGCTGGTGCAGGCTGTGAATCTGTTCCATGTCCGCTTTCGGGTCTGAAGGCTTGTTTGCGTCAAAAATAGCTTTCAGCTTTTTCTTCTGGGCGGAGGTCAGCTTAACGCCATCCAGCTTCAGGATCGGGCCACCCATACCGTGATGATGCATCGGACCACAGCCCGGGCCACCCGGCGGAGGGGCGCCAACAGCCGGAGTTGCTTCCTGAGCATGTGCAAAAGAAACTGCTGATGTCATCATTCCCAGCGTCAGCGCTGTGGCCATCAAAACTTTTTTCATCAGATTCGCCTTATAAAATCTTTACCGTAACAAAGTGCATAAACACCTTGTCTGCTTTCTGACTAATGACAAAGGCTTGTGTCTGAAAAAAGGCATAACTTTAAAAGAAAAATGTCCTGCTTTTGCTTATGGGTAAAAATTAAGCGTCAAACCTATGTGCGCCTTACAGAGAGGAAGAATAGCATCAACAATAAAAGCCGTCGTTTGCGATCACAGCCATCCTGCTGCAAATTGACTGCATGACCCGTATTTTTGTTGATTCTGACGCATGCCCCGTAAAAAACGAGGTGTATCGTGTCGCCAGCCGTTACAATCTGCACGTTTTCATTGTTTCAAACAGTATGCTTCTGGTGCCACAGTCACCTCTCATTGAGCGGGTCGTAGTGGAGGCTGGACCAGACGTAGCAGATGATTGGATTGCTGAACGCGTATCGGACGGAGACATCGTGATTACGGCAGATATTCCGCTAGCTGCACGGTGTGTTGAAAAAGGGGCATATGTTCTTGAGCCCAAGGGGCGGATTCTGGATGGCGATGCCATTGGCATGGCGTTGGCAGTACGGAATCTGATGACCGATTTACGTTCTGCTGGACTGATGACGCCGGGCGGAAGTGCATTTGGAAAAGCAGATCGCTCCCGCTTTCTTTCCGCTCTTGATACGCTGGTTATTAAGGCACAAAAGCCCCGCCTACGCCCACTGACATTTCCAAGAGAATGAACACCTTAAATAGCGTTTGAGCAAGAATATCCATAATCCAAACTGCCTTATGGCAGACGATTATTAATTTATTTTATTGGATATTTTTGTGAGAACTGGTGGAGCCAATCGGAATCGAACCGACGACCTCCTGAATGCCATTCAGGCGCTCTCCCAACTGAGCTATGGCCCCACACTGTTCTTGCACACAGCAGCACCTACTTAAGATGCGGTGTGTGCCCAGCCTCTTACATGGTCTGCCCTTAACAGGCAAGCCCCTATTTTCAGTAAAAAATCACCTTCATCTCTCTCAACGCTTCAAGAAGCGGCAGGAGAGGTAACCCCTGAATGGAAAAAGCATCCCCTTCGATATGCGCAAAAAGCTGCAGGCCCGGTCCTTCCAGCCTGTATGCGCCCACAGAAGCCAGACATGCAGGGCCTTCTGTTTGCAGATAGGCATCCAGAAAAGGTTCTGAAAACAAACGCATGGTCAAACGGGGCTGGTCAACATGCTGCCATACCACCTGACCATTCCGGCACAGCACAACCGCCGTGTGCAGGATATGGGTATTTCCCCTTAACGCCAAAAGCTGCTCACGGGCCTGCGCCAGATCCTTGGGTTTATCATACCATATGGAATCGCAGGACAGCATCTGGTCAGCGCCAATAATAAAAGCATCTGGCTGCTGGATAGAAAGCGCCTTGGCCTCTGCCAAGCCAAGTGCCACGGCTTCCGGCTTCCAGCCTTCACGTTTGCCAGCTGCTTTGAGGATGTCTTCGTTTACATCTCCAACCCGGACTTCAAAATCCAGCCCCACCTCCTCAAGCATTTTGCGCCTAGAAAAAGAACCACTCGCCAAAAGCAGTTTCGAATCTCTGTTCTGTAATGGAGTCGGCATTAGTACTAAATCCTGCATCAATTCGAGTCCCGTTCAGGTACTCGTAAAAAAATGGCCTGTGAGTACTCACCTGAGTACCGGGGTACATGTGGATTGTACGGAACTCATAACTGCGACGTACCGAGTACCGGGCACAACCCTCTAAAACGATAAACCGGTGAGTTGTACACAGCCCCGTACGGGTACTTTCTGGATAACTTTAAAAAGTCCTTGTTTTCCAATACCCTAAAATCTGTACACAGTGTGGGAAAGCTGGGGTACATTTTTGGAATACCGGGTACCCCACCATTCACAGTACTTTTAAACAACTACAAACCTATTTCTTTCTTTTTTTATAGGAAGAGGGGCGTGGACAGCGTGAACAAAGACGTGGCAGGACATCGAAGCATGATGACAGACCAACATATTCCCTCCGCCAAACGGCTTTTAAGAACACTCAATGGTGAAGCCCTGTGGCCGCCTCCAATGTGGCTGATGCGTCAGGCTGGTCGCTTTCTGCCAGAATTCCGGGCCATGCGTGCCAAGGCCGACTTTCTGACACGTTGCATGACGCCGGATATTGCAACAGAATTGACATTGCAGCCGATCAAACGCTTTGGAATGGACGGCGCTATTCTATTTTCCGATATTTTGATTTTGCCTTGGGCAATGGGACAATCCCTGGAGTTTGTAGAAGGCAAAGGTCCCGTATTGGGTGCTATTCGCTCTGAACAGGATCTGGCTAAGTTGGATCCTGCACGTATTGCCGAGGTAACAGCGCCTGTTTTGGAAACGCTGACACGCTTGCGTAAAGAATTGAATGGCCCAGATAAAATTGGTATTGCCCAGCCTGGGGCAACCACTCTGCTGGGTTTTACGGGGGCACCCTTTACAGTTGCTTGTTACATGGTTGAAGGGCATGGCTCTCGCGAGTTTGCCGTTACCCGACAGATGGCTTACGCAGAACCGGTTTTGTTTGATCGGTTAATGGATTTATTGACCCAAACAACAGCCGAATATCTTTGCAAACAGATTGAAGCTGGTGCGGAAGCCGTCATGCTGTTTGATTCATGGGCTGGCCTGTTATCTCCATCAGAATTTCGCAAACACGTTATTGCGCCATCTCGTCAAATTGTTCAGACCATTAAAGCCCGCCATCCTTCTACACGTATTATCGGGTTTCCGCGTTTAAGTGGTGTATTGGTTGCTGAATACGCACGGGAAACGGGTGTAGATGTTGTAGCACTGGATACGGGCGCAGATATAAAAATTGTGCGTTCCATGGTGCCCGAACATATCGGTATTCAAGGCAATCTCGATCCGGTTGCAGTCTTGGCCGGCGGAGAGGCCATGAAGCGTGAGGCTTTGGCTATTCGTGAAGCTGGGCGAGGGCGTGCGCATGTTTTCAATTTAGGTCATGGTGTTTTACCGCAAACGCCTGTTGAACATGTTGCAGAATTGGTTAGCACGATAAGGGAAACTGCATGATGGCAGAACAACCATTGGTTCTTTCCCCTCAAGGACATCTCAAATTGATTATTTTTGATTGCGATGGTGTCCTGGTGGATAGCGAAGAAACATGTTGTCGCATCAGTGCGGAAGAAGCCCGGCGCGTCGGTATGCATGTGCCAGACGATCAAGCAGTAAAAGTATTTTCCGGCATGGCATTGCCGGGAATACAACACATGATTGAAAAGGAAACGGGTGCCCAGTTAGGAAAAGACTGGGCTAGCATGATGCAAAAACGCTTTGTGTCTGCCATGAAAAGTGGTGTTGAGCCTATTGAAGGTGTTTATGATATGCTCAACGATATTCGAAAACTTGGTGTTCCTGTAAGGGTTGCATCCAACTCATCTCAAGAAGAAATGGATGCAAAGTTTTCTATTACCAATCTTGAACACTTTTTTGAAAACCGTATTCATTCTGCACGGGATATGGGAATCCCAAAGCCTAAGCCCGATGTGTATTTAAAAGCTGCAGAAGAAGAAGGCGTTTCTCCTTCAGAATGTCTGGTGCTTGAAGACAGTGACACAGGCGCACGTGCAGCCGTTAATGCTGGCATGACTTGCGTTATGCTAAGGGCAGATGAAAAATCCATTCCTGAATGGGAAAACATTTTAAGAATTAACAGCCTTTCACAATTTGCACCATTGGTTCAAAAAGCTTTGCAACTGCAAGGGCGCTGATAATGGTTATAGATGCCCTTTTGCCGTGGTTGCGTTGGCTGATAGCGTTTCACATCATGTCTGTTATGGCATGGATGGCAGGGTTATTTTATCTGCCACGGTTATTTGTTTACCATTGCCAGGTTGCGGTTGGATCTCAGGAAAGTCAGCGTTTCAAAATTATGGAACGCCGGCTTCTTAAAGCAATCATGACACCAGCTATGTGTGCCAGCCTATTTTTTGGCGTGCTTCTTGTGCTTACACCAGGGGGCGTAGATTGGCATGCTGGGTGGTGGCATACAAAACTTACTTCTGTATTCTGTATGTTTGCTTTTCATGGATGCTGTTCACGTTGGTGTAAAGATTTTGCGGCTGACCATAACGGCCATTCAGAAAAGTTTTATCGGATTGCCAATGAAGTACCGACCATCTTGATGATGGTTATTGTTATTATGGTTGTTGTAAGGCCATTTTGAAAAAAGTCCCTGCATATCAGGGGCTTTTTTATTTCTAAATTATGTTTTTAATGCGTAAAAGACCAAATGCAGCCAGGCTGACCATACAAGTTATTTCATTTCGACGTATCATGTCTTCTACTTCCGAAAGAGGGAAAGTATGGCACGTCATGCCTTGTTCTGTATCTTCCAACTGGCGTACACCTTGGGTTAATCCGGTTGCCAAATATACATGCCCTTTTTGCGTAGAATATCCAGCTCCCTGATAAACAATGCCTGCATGTTGCAGTGTTTGAGCACGTAAGCCTGTTTCTTCCCGTAGTTCACCTGCGGCAACGTCTTCCATTTTGGCATCTGGTCGTGCTTCCCACATACCCATTGGCAATTCCCACAGTCGTTTTTTAATGGGATAACGGTATTGATTAACCAGAGTGACAGTTGGGTGGCCATCCGCAGAGGTACCTAAAGGCAGGATAACAACAAATTCGCCTCTTTCTACAATACCGTAGAGCCCATCCTTACCATTTGGTAGGCGGATAATATCTTCCCGCATACGGGTCCATGGATTTTCATAAGCAATGCGGGTGGAAACGGTAATGTAACCTTCATCATCAGGTGAAGACATATTCATGCTGGATTCCTAAGTTTTGCTTTGCATTAGCCTAGCATATGCGAGCAAATTGGTACGGATTCTGATTATGTCACACCATTACCATGAAGGAATGTAATGAACGGAGATAATGATATTGAAGTAGCATCAGATGCAGCAGGAAAAACACTGTGGTCTATCTTTACCATCGTGGTTTTTACTTTGCTTTGTTATATAGAAATCGGTTTGCAAATGGCAGTTGTGCCATTGTTTGTAAAAGAACAGTTAGGATTTAGCTCTGCACTCGCAGGGTTTGCTGTTTCTGTTCAGTATCTGGCCACATTTGTATCCCGTATTGGAGCAGGGCGTCGGATTGATACGCGTGGGCCTAAAAAAGTTGTTATTGCAGGGCTTTGTCTGGGTGCGCTTTCAGGTTTGCTGATCATGCTTGCGCCTTCTGTAGCAGCATGGCCTGTAGGAGCTTTGTTAGTTGTTCTGCTGGGCCGCATTTTTTTAGGTGTGTCTGAAAGCTGGGTGGCTACTGGTGTGATCGTCTGGAACATCCAGAGGGTAGGAGCCGCCGGAACTGCCCGCGTTATATCCTGGAATGGTGTGTGCTCTTATGGTGGTATTGCGCTAGGAGCACCTATTGCCATGATGATTTACCAGTCTCATGCTGCATTAGGTGGTTTTTGGGGCATAGGCCTGTGCTGTATGCTTATGCTGCTTTTAGGGGTGCCGTGGGCGTGGCGGCAGGTAGCCGTAAAACCGCTTTCTCCTGCTACAGGTAAGCGCCATTCTTTTATGACAGTTTTCGGTCAGGTTGCGCCGTATGGCATGGCTTTGGCTGCGGGTTCTATCGGGTTTGGCGCTATTTCATCTTTGCTCACATTGTATTTTGCTGATCAGAACTGGAATGGGGCTGCAACGGCATTATCCATTTTTGGGTGTGTTTTTGTTTTGACACGTTTTGGTTTTACCACTCAAATAACAAAGCGTGGTGGCACAATTGTTGCATTAGTTTCCTTACTCGTAGAAAGTTTGGGCTTATGTGTATTGGCTATGGGGCATTCACCCATTTGGGCAAATATTGGGGCAGCACTAACGGGTGCCGGTTTTTCACTTTTGTTTCCAGCTTTGGGGGTAGGGGCTGTAGCCCGCACAAAGCCAGAAAATAAAGGGATTGCAGTAGGCGCATTTTCTGTTTTTCTTGATATAGCTCTTGGCCTATCTGGACCCATTTTAGGGTTTATTATTCCGTTTTGGGGCTATCAGGGATTGTTTTTAACAACGGCACTTATGAGCCTTATAGGTGTCGGAATATGTGCTTTGGTTTATCGTAAGGAAAATGGATCATCCATTTCACCGTAAGAAACAGATACTTAAAACTTTAGAAACCGATTGGGAGGAACATAAAGAATGACAATTGATGTGCGTGCAGTCGCCGTATTCTGTGGTTCTCGTATGGGGGCAAAGCCCGTTTATCAGCAGGCAGCCCAGGAAACGGGAAAAGAGTTGGCCCAGGCAGGAATCCGGCTGGTATATGGTGGTGGTGCAAATGGCCTGATGGGCGTTGTGGCCCATGCTGTTATTCAGGCTGGTGGCAGTGTTACGGGGGTTATTCCTGAATTTCTGAAAACCCGTGAAAAGATGAATGAAGAAGTTTCCGAACTGATTGTTACGGATTCTATGCATACCCGTAAGCAGATCATGTTCTCACGAGCTGATGCCTTCTGGGTTTTGCCTGGTGGCTTCGGAACGTTTGAGGAGCTTCTCGAAATTCTGACATGGAAGCAACTTAAGCGCCACGATAAGCCTATTGTCCTTATTAACGTAGATGGGTGGGGTGATAAGGTTGTAGCCATGCTTGATGAGGCTGTGAAACAGGGTTTTGCCTCAGTAGACGCAAGGTCTCTGTTGAGTGTTGTACCGAATGCTGCTGCGGCTTTGGAATGCACCCGTGTTACGGAGCCTGCCGAAGCACTGGGCATGGATGTAATGTAAAACCAGACGGGCAAGGGTAGGAAGGATCATTTCTACTCTTGCCTCTTTGGCCAGAGCGCTGTATAGGCAGCGTGTAATCGGAGTGTAGCTCAGCCTGGTAGAGCACTGTGTTCGGGACGCAGGGGCCGGAAGTTCGAATCTTCTCACTCCGACCAGACTTTCCCTTAAAATGTTATTATGCAGCATAATGCGCATGATATGCGTATTGCATAAAAAAAGCTTCTGCTCAGAATAGGATTCCAAACAGAAGCATTTCTTGTAAATTATATTGTGTTATCAGGCACTTTTAACAGCATAAGACTGTACATCTGGTGTATTTGTATGCTGAAAGTTCTGCAATGTGTCTTCCAGAGAAGGCCCAATAAGCAGAGAATCCCAGCGGTGCATTTCTGTCTTTTTAGCAGCAAGAGCCGCGTGGTTGATTTCTTCCAGCTTAATGGCGGCATAAGACCCTAAACCAATGCTAGTCAAAAAAGCTGCTAGACCAATCAAGCCTGGGCCAGAAAACACATAATCATTCCAACGTGCTGTCTCAGGCAACATCTGCCACAGATATACAGAAAAGGGCGTGTTATCTACAAAATCAGCCTGGTTTACTGTGAGACCAGAATGAAAAATGGAAAACTTAAGCCCACATGCAATAAAAATAAAAGTGGAGCAGATGGCCAGGCTAAGGGCAGCAAGCCACAGGGAAACAAAAGTTGCTTTTTTCCATGCCATGAGTCCGGCCTCCTAATTTGGGGTGTTAGGGGGCAAAGCTGAAGATGAGTCTTCTCCGCTTCCTCCAATGATTAAAATGTATATCAGGAATGCAAAAAACGCAACATGAATCTGATCTTTTATCCTACCTGATCGGGCAAAAAAGCAGTGGCAAACTGTCTTTTAATGCCCATGTAATAGTTAGAAGAAAGACATATTACGGTATTATACCGTGTAAGCAGTATCCAAAGTTAAGTGCAAAGGGCACCGATGTTATGTGGACTGCAATATCCAAAAAAATAGGGCTGGCGGCCCTTTTGGTATGCGGGCTTAGCGTTCCTGTATTTTCAGCACATGCTCACCCTGGGCCAGGCGGTGGTGGCTTTGGTGGAGGGGGCGGCTTTGGCCACGGTGGTCCAGGCGGCGGTTTCGGCGGTCCTGGAGGAGGTTTTGGTCACGGTGGCTTTGGCGGGCCCGGTGGTGGCTTTGCTCATGGTGGCCCAGGCGGTGGTTTCGGTGGTCCTGGAGGAGGCTTCCCTCATGGGGGATTTGGCGGCCCACGTGGAGGCCCCGGTGGATGGGGTGGCGGCCCATGGGGATGGGGTTACCCATATTATGGGTGGGGTTATGGTGGACCGTGGGGCTACCCTTACTGGGGTGGCGGCTGGGGCTGGGGAGCACCATTTATGTTCGGTTCGGTGCTTGGTCTGGCGATAGGAAGTGCCGCTGCATCCGAATATAATTCGGCGCCGCAGCAGAGTATCTATGCACCCCCATCCTATTATTATAATGGCGCCCAACAGGGAGGCAGCGCACCTTCTTATCCACCGCCCACAAGTTATGGGAATGATACGGATTTATCTTCTGTGGTCAGATGCAGTGCCGGGAAATTTTTTAATACCCGCACAGAAAGTTGTGACACAAAATAAGCAACAGAAGGTTGGTCTTGTAACGCGAGAATCCGTATCAAAATAGTTTAGGCGTGGTGTGGAAATGTGGCGCCCTCTAAGCGGAGCAGCCACGCCTTATCATCCACACCACCATCGCCAGAATACCCTCCAAGGTTGGAAGTTCCCACGACGCGATGGCAGGGGATGAGAATAGGAATTGGGTTTCTCCCGACAGCCTGCCCAACAGACTGAGGGCTGCCACCAATTTTTTTGGCGAGTTCTCCGTATGTGATTGTTTCGCCTACAGGGATTTCCTGCAATGCCGTCCAAATTTTTTTCTGATAAGCTGTTCCATAAGGATCTAGCGGAAACGGGAAAGAGCCTACGGCCTGAGGGTCATCAAACCAATTATCCAACCATTCACGCGCTTGGCAGAGCAGGGGCGTTTCGGTTTGATCTCGGCCCCATCCCCAATCCAAAGAGATAATTTTTCCGTCTTCCTCAGATAAAGTAATTGGCCCTAAAGGGGAGTGCAGCGAGAGTTGGGGCATGAAAAGATAACCTTACTTTTGTTCAAAATCTTTTGGTGTTGTGTAACCGGAATGTGCTTCATCACAAGGGCAAGGGGGAGGCTATCATTTTTTAACCCTACGTTTGCATGAAAAACTGCATTAGAAGCAGCAGGAAGAAACAGGCATACGATAACGGGAAGGATGGCCGCGTTGGGGTATCAGGCTGAAGATACAATCTTTGCGCTTTCAACAGGAATAGAGCGTGCGGCAATTGCCGTTTTGCGTGTAAGCGGAGCAGGCAGCCGAGACATCCTTTTGCAAGTTTGTGGCAAGGAGCCAGACGCGCGCAAGGCTGTTCTTCGCAAAATCTGGAACAATGCTTCTACTCAAGATGACTTGCTGGATGAGGCACTGCTTCTCTGGTTTCCCGGTCCGCGAAGTTATACAGGTGAAGATGGTTTTGAACTGCATCTGCATGCAGGACCTGCTATTATTCGTGCTGTTTCCGAAGCGTTGGTGAATGCGGGTGCGCGACCGGCAGAGCCAGGTGAATTCACACGACGTGCGTTTGTAAATGGCCGCATGGATCTGGTTGAAGCCGAAGGCATTGCCGATCTGGTTGCAGCTGAGACTGACGGGCAAAGAAAGCTGGCCTTGGCTCAAGCTGATGGCGCATTAAGCCACTTATATTCAGGTTGGTCTGAGCGCCTAAAAAAGATTCTTGCTTTTCAGGAAGCCCTTATAGATTTTCCCGATGAAGATTTACCGCCTGAAGTGGAAGAAGGTATCAATCAGGAAATCCAAAAACTGCAGTCTGAAATGCAACAGCATATTGCCGATGGTGAGCATGGTGAGCGGATACGGCAAGGAGTTGTATTTGCTATTACAGGCCCACCAAACGCAGGCAAAAGCAGCTTGTTAAATTGGCTTACGGGTAGGGATACAGCTATTGTGTCTTCCAAAGCAGGTACAACGCGTGATGCCTTGGAGGTTGCTTGCATTCTTGCGGGTATAAAGGTGACGTTTGTTGATACGGCCGGCCTGCGAGAAACGGATGATGAAATTGAGGCAGAAGGTGTGCGGCGCGCATTGTTTCACGTGAAACAGGCAGATTGTGTATTGCAAATGTTCCCGGCGAATGAACCTCCAGATGATGTGTTTCCTGGTGCTGTTTTGATAGGCAATAAGGCAGATATTGGAGAAATTCCAAAAACCATTCAGGGTAAGCCTGTTCTTGCTATCAGTTTGAAAACAGGAAATGGGCTACCTGAATTGTATGCTTTCCTGAAAAGGAAAGTTGAGGAGCTCACAGCAGCCTCTACATCCGGTGCGCCGCTTCTTACGCGTGCACGGCATAAGGCCGGTGTGCAGGAGGCTATACAATGCCTGCAGGCGGCATTGCAGCAAGACTGGCCAGAACTGCGTGGCGAAGAGTTGCGATTAGCTATGCGGTCATTGGGGCGGCTAACGGGGCATGTTGGTGTAGAAGATCTGCTGGATACGATATTCGGCCAGTTTTGTATTGGAAAGTAAGGTGTGCAGGAAGGGCAGGCAATGAACAAGGCTTACGATGTTATTGTGGTGGGAGGCGGCCACGCTGGGTGCGAGGCTGCTGCTGCTGCTGCGCGTTGTGGTGCCAAAACGCTTTTGTTGACGCACCATAAAAATACAGTTGGCGCTATGTCCTGTAACCCTGCCATAGGCGGGATAGGAAAAGGGCATCTGGTGCGTGAAATTGATGCGCTGGATGGCGTTATGGCGCGTGCTGCAGATAGAGCTGGTATTCATTTCAAATTACTCAATCGGTCTAAGGGGCCAGCGGTGCAGGGGCCAAGGGCTCAGGCGGATCGTCTTTTATATCGTCAGGCTGTGCAGGATATTCTGGCAAACACAGAAGGGCTTGATATTGAGGAAGGTGCTGTAACGGATTTGATTTGTGATGATCAAAATTGTGTTGCTGGCGTTGCTTGTGAAGACGGGCGCCAATGGGCTGCTGGCGCTGTTGTGTTAACTACAGGCACGTTCCTGGATGGAGTTATTCATATTGGGCATAAAAGCCAACCAGCAGGAAGGATCGGAGAACAACCCTCGGTTGCATTGGCATCGCGGTTAAAAAATCTGGGTCTGCGGATTGCGCGGTTGAAAACAGGAACGCCTGCACGCCTCAAGCGCGATACGATTGATTGGGCATCACTTGCTGTTGATAGGGGGGATACATCCCCCGAGCCATTCAGCCGACTCACGAAATCCATCACAAACCCGCAAATGGTATGTGGCGTAACGGCAACAGTTTCAAAAACCCACGATATTATCAGAGAACATTTACATCTTTCAGCCGTGTATGGCGGGGCTATTTCGGGCCGAGGTCCAAGGTATTGCCCTTCTATTGAAGATAAGGTTGTACGGTTTTCGGAAAAAACAGGGCACCAGATTTTTCTGGAACCTGAAGCGCTTCCTGAACACGAAGGGGGAGATCTGGTTTACCCTAATGGTATTTCTACCAGCCTACCGGCGGATGTGCAGGATGCTATGATCCATTCTATTCCTGGTTTGGAGAAGGCTGTTATTGCGCAATACGGCTACGCTGTAGAATATGATTATGTTGACCCACGTGAACTGACGGTTTCTTTAGAACTTAAAAAGTGCCCTAATTTATTCTTGGCTGGCCAGATTAATGGCACCACCGGTTATGAGGAGGCTGGGGCTCAAGGCCTTCTGGCGGGTGTAAACGCGGCAAGAAGGGCAGGTGGGCAGAAAGCAGTTAGCCTAGACCGTGGAAAAGCTTATTTGGGCGTTATGATTGATGATCTGACAACGCAAGGGGTAAGCGAACCTTATCGTATGTTTACATCTCGTGCTGAATATCGTCTGACGTTGCGGGCCGATAATGCGGATGTGCGTTTAACCCCGATAGGGTTGAAGTGGGGCTGCATAGGTGCTGAAAGGCGTGCAGTCTTTGATCGGGATATGCAAGAGATAGACCAACTGACCCAAAAAGCAGAATCAGAAAGTTGGCCCCCACAGGCGCTTGCTCAGGTTGGTATTAAAGTAGCTCAGGATGGCCGCCGCCGAAACCTTCTGGAGGTCATGGGGCAGGCGGTGCATGAGGATACCATAGAAACTTTAGCGCCTTGGGTGCAGGAGTATTCTGAGCGTGCGCGTAGCTATGTGAGAACAGAGGCACGCTATAGCGGTTATCTGGTTCGGCAAAAGCGTGAGATCAAACAGCTTGAGGCGGAAACAGAAATCCGTTTTCCTCAGAATATGGACTTCAGGAAAATAGGTGGCTTGAGCGCTGAAATGCAGGAAAGGCTAGAGCAGGCACGGCCTGAAAGCTTTGGTGCAGCACAACGTATACCAGGCATAACACCTTCTGCCCTTATGGCTGTTCTGGCGTATCTCAAAAAAGGGCAGCACCATGCACAAGTGGCCTGAGGGTGTTCATGTTTCACGTGAAACAGAAGAAAAGCTTTCTGCCTTTGTGAGCCTTCTGGAGAAGTGGAACCCTCGTATCAATCTTGTTTCTTCCAAGGATATTGAGAATGTCTGGAGCCGACATGTTCTGGATAGTCTTCAACTTGTTCCTTTGATACAAGGCCAAAACCGATTCATTGATATGGGTTCCGGGGGAGGCTTTCCTGCTGTTGTGGTGGGGATTGCAACAGGCATACCCGGGGTTTTGATTGAATCGGACCAAAGAAAGGCGGCTTTTTTGCGTGAGGCTGCACGGCTTACCCAAACGCATTTGGAAGTTTTGCCATGCAGGCTTGAAAGTGTAAAAGTTCAGCCCGCACCTGTAGTAACGGCGCGGGCCCTAGCCCCGTTGGTGAAACTGTTGGAGTGGGCGCACCCGCTGTTACAGCCGGAAGGGAAAGCTGTTTTCCTTAAAGGGCAACAGGCTGTGCAGGAAATCCAAGAAGCGGAGCGGGTTTGGAAAATGGATGTTCGAACATATCCAAGCCAGACAAGTTCTGATGGTATGATTCTGGAAGTGAGAAATTTTAATCGTGTCTAAGGTTAAGAAAAGCGGGAAAGCCTGCCACGTTTTTGCTGTTGCAAACCAGAAAGGGGGCGTAGGCAAAACTACTACGGCCATTAATCTGGCAGCATCTCTGGCGGCTGATGGTGCTAAAGTTGTGCTTCTGGATATGGACCCTCAGGGGAATGCTTCAACGGGTTTGGGGGTCGATTATGATTCCCGCAAAGGTGGTTCTTACGCGCTTCTCATGCATGAAAAAGCTGCAGATGACCTTTTGCAGCCTACCGAAATTGATAATCTTTCAGTCATTGCAGCCAATACAGAGCTGGTAGGGGCTGAAATTGAGCTGGTGGATGCGGAGCACCGTGAAACCAGATTGCGTACGGCACTAGAGCCTTTGCGTGAGACCGTAGACTTTGTGATTATAGATTGCCCCCCAAGTTTGGGGTTGCTGACATTGAATTCTTTTGTGGCCGCAGATGGTGTGCTGGCTCCACTGCAGTGTGAGTTCTTTGCCTTGGAAGGCTTGGGCCATCTAGTGAAGACTATCGGGCGTGTGCAGAAAAATCTGAACCCAGATCTGAAAATGGCTGGCATTGTGCTGACCATGTATGACAGGCGGAATAATCTGTCTGAGCTTGTGGCTGCGGATGCACGAAGCTTCTTTGGTAAAGATGTTCTGGAAACGGTTATCCCGCGTAATATCCGTATTTCAGAAGCCCAGAGCCACGGTCAGCCTGTTATGTTGTATGATTCCAGAGCAAGCGGAACAACCGCTTATCAGGCATTGGCAGCAGAAGTCATGAAGAGGACATCGGCATCATGAGTGGTCAGTCATCGCGCAAATCCTCCGCACGCCCCAAACTTGGGCGTGGATTGGCTGCTCTGTTGGGTGATGCTGCTCCTGTAGATGAGCCTGCATCTTCTCCCAATAAATCTGCTAGCAAGGCTGCACCTACAGCCAGTTCATTACCCGTTGAAGTGTTGGCGCCAAGCCCATTTCAGCCGCGTCAGGATATGGAACCAGAAGCTTTACAGGAGCTTGCTGAATCCATTCGGGAACGGGGTATCCTTCAGCCTATTCTGGTGCGGCCTGATCCAGATAAAGCCGGGCATTACCAGATTATTGCGGGGGAACGCCGCTGGCGTGCTGCGCAGTTGGCGCAGTGCCATGAAGTGCCAGTGCATGTAAGGAACCTGTCAGAAGCAGATGCCATGGCAGCTGCTCTGGTTGAAAACCTTCAGCGTGCAGACCTGAACCCGGTTGAAGAAGCTGAAGGTTTTAGCCGGTTGATGGAAGAATATAGCTTAACCCAGGATGAACTGGCAAAAGCTATAGGCAAGTCTCGCCCGCATGTAGCCAATACGCTGCGTTTGTTGCGTTTGCCCGATGTCGTGCGGCAAGAGCTTAAAAAGGGAACTCTTTCTGCTGGGCATGCACGTGCGTTGCTGGCGCATCCAGACCCTATCCAGGCAGCCGCAGAGGTTATTTCTAAAGGGTTATCTGTCCGCCAAACGGAGGCTTTAGTTCAGAAAGCCCTTGAGCAGGCAAAAAATACAAAAGTTGAGCCCAAAGAACCTAAAGTTATGAAGGATCCGGAAATTTCTGCACTAGAGCGAGATTTGGGAACACGCTTAGGGCTTAAGGTTCAGGTTCATTTTGATGGACGCAAAGGAGGCTCTTTGCAAATCCATTATAAAAGTCTGGATCAGCTCGATGCCGTGTTGGCTATGTTAAAAACGTAAATTTTCAGGCTTGTCTTAATGATTTAGAGGTGGTAAAAACTGCCTCACTTCAGCAGTTATATGCTGTAAGGGCGCATAGCTCAGTTGGTAGAGCAGCTGACTCTTAATCAGCGGGTCCAAGGTTCGAGCCCTTGTGCGCCCACCAAACCTTTTCTAAATTTTGGTGGTTTTCAGATGTTAGGCTGGCAAGTAAGTCCAGCCTTCTGTTTTTTACAGATAGAATCCCTACCAGTTGCCACCATTCTTCAGTCCTTCTCTACATATCTGCGTATTTTTTCGCTGTTATATTAGCCGAGCTTTCAAGCATTTTACGGCAGTGGAAAAGCGCAGGATGGGCGTTCTTGTCTGCGCTGGTGAATGCGCAGGGCAATATGGCAGCGGTTTTTTTGGGGGGGGGGACAGCGCAGAGCCTGCTATCGCGTTTGCCGGACATATGGAACCAAGCCCGTGAATATTTCTTTTAGCTAGTAACTAGGCTTCGTATGGAGCTCATATGCCACAACTTGTCTGTTGCGGTGGGAAAGGGGCCGGACGGGGTTTTTATGCCTGTTGAAAGAAGGGCCGTACCTTATGATTACCGTGCATCATCTGGATAACTCTCGTTCACAACGGATCCTGTGGTTACTGGAAGAACTGGAGCTTCCTTATGATATCCAGTTCTACAAACGTGATCCCAAAACCATGATGGCCCCAAAAAGTTTGCGAGCCATTCACCCGTTAGGCAAGGCTCCCATCATAACGGATACAAATGGAAACGTGACGCTGGCAGAAAGCGGAGCGATCATCGAATACATTATCAATACATACGGTAATGGCCGACTGGCACCAGCGTGTGACACGCCCGAATACGTCCGTTTCATATACTGGCTCCATTACGCAGAAGGTTCTGCCATGCCGCCATTATTGCTCAAGCTGATATTTGGGATGCTGCCGAAGCAGGTTCCTTTGCCTATTCGGCCTTTTGCATTTTTGATTGCAAAAGGCGCGCAAACACAGCTCATCAATCCGCAGGTAAAACTGCACATGGATTATTGGGAACATAGTTTGTCTGAGAATGAATGGTTTGCCGGAAATGACTTTACCGCTGCGGATATTCAGATGAGCTTTCCACTTGAAGTAGCAGCTGAACGCGCTAGAGCAACCAAGAATAGACCTCAGGTGGAAGCGTTCCTACATCGTATTCATAATCGTCCAGCCTATCAGCGTACCCTACACCGGGGAGGAGCGTATGCTTATGCAACAGCAGAAAGCAGTAGGGCTGCGTCATAACATTGATTATCTGTTTGATCGCGGCTCAAATGGACAAAACCCAGCTTGCTTTATTGGGCAATTAGGAAGGACCTATAGTGAAAGGTCGTCCGTTTACAGGGCGACAGAAAGCCTCTCTAGTTTATTATGGAACGAATGTATTTTGCCGAATTAAGCAAAACTTTTTCAGAATATTCTGCTAAAAATTACAGTGCCCTTTTTACCAAATGTATAGAGAAACATGAGCAGTCCAGACCATAATCAGATGTCCCAAGATCCTTTTTCTCGTGAAGCAACGCGGTTGCGGAAAAGTTTTTTCGAGATGAATCTTTATGAAGGATTTGAACTTCTGATTATGCTGGTTCTTACCGGCTTGATCATGGTTATTACAACCATTGCAACATGGCACCTTACCAAAGAAGTTTGGTATCTGGTGATGTCATCGCAAATAGATGCTTCAAACATGCCTGCTTTTCAGGAGGTGTTTGGTAATATTTTTACGGTGATTATTGCGTTGGAGTTCAAAAGTTCGCTGCGGATCAGCTTGTCGCATAGTCGGGATGTTGTACGAGTGCGCACAATTGTGCTCATTGCGCTTTTGGCTGTTTCTCGCAAATTTATTATTCTGGATCTGCACGAAGTGAGGCCAGCTGAAATGCTAGCATTTTCTGCGGCTGTTTTGGCCTTGGGCGTTGTGTACTGGCTCATCCGTGAACAGGATATCCGTGTGGCAACGGGTAAGGGTGAACTTGTTGCACAGGCTCCTGTTCCCCCTGTAAAAACAGATGAGTGATAACCACATTATTATGATGTTGTATTTTGCTTTTCAGGAACATCATAACAGTGCAGCAGGGTGATCTTTTCCCGCAGGAGCAAACACTTCCTCCGGTGTCAGATACCTTGTGGGCACGGCTTACAAGATCATCTTTTCGGAGTAGGTTTCATTTAAACTGTCAGGATATGACGTATCTGACAGAAAAAGGTTTGCCCGTTGTTATGGAGCATGGGCGAGATTTTATTGCTCGGCGTCTTGCTCCTGCCAATCCGAAAAAAGATGGCAAACAAACACCGTGGAAAGGACATCCTGTTTTTGTGGCACAACATGCTACAGGAACGTGTTGCAGATCCTGCCTGGAAAAATGGCATGGTTTTGTAAAACACCAGCCTCTTTCCTTAGCACAGCAGGCTTATGTGCTTGCTGTTATTATTGGTTGGTTAGAGCGTGAACTAGAACGTGAAAATAAAAAAGGCAGCCCCTAATCAGGCTGCCTTATTTTGTCATCAAGCAGTCGTTTTTTTATCCATCAAAAGCGTGGTAACGGCCTGTTTGAAGGGTGTAAACCTGTCTGCCAGACGGATGCAGGCTTGCCGAATGGGCTTAAATGGCAGTGCATCATGCGTGTAAAGCGAGGCTATGCCGTTTGTGCCTGCAAATAACAAAGCAGTTGCCCGTCTGTGTTGCCGTTCATACTGCCGCAAGGCCTGTGCGTTTCCGGCATCGGCCTGAATGTTAAAGGCTTTGCCAATACACTGCGCCAGTGTTTCTTGCCCCTTCAACCCTAGGTTGAAACCATGCGCCGTAATGGGATGCATCCCCACAGCAGCATCGCCAACCAAAGCTAAACGCCGGCCTGTGAAGCGATGTGCATACACCCCTTTAAGCGGATAAGCATGCCGTGTGCTTACCAGGCGCATTTGCCCCAGTCTGGCTCCAACCCGTCGGGTAATTTCTGCATTGAATTCATCACGTGGTGTTGCGAGCAGACGCTGGATTTCGTCTGCTGGGAGTGTGAGAACCAAAGAGGAGGCCATACCGTTTACAGGCAGCAAAGCGATTGTCTGCCCTTCATCAAACCATTGTAGGGCGATGTTATGATGCGGTGATTCATGCGCCATGCGGCACACCAGCATGGATTTGTGGAAATCATGCACAATGGCGCCAATACCTGCGCGTCTGCGTGTAGGAGAAAAGCGGCCATCAGCTCCCACAACAAGACGCGCCTTGATCTGTCCGCCGGAATGATGGACGGCGGCATAATCTTGGCCTTGTCTTACCGTTTCTACGCTGGTGTGTGGCTGTAGGTGAATGCGCTCTTTTTCACTTGCTGCGGCAAACAGGGCGCGCCGAATGTGGTTATTGGAAACCAGCCAGCCCAGAGCTTCTTCTCCGCGCCCATTTGTATCAAATGTAAGCGGGTGACGAAAACTTCCTGTTTCAACATGGGCTTCGCGCAAAGGGCAGATAACGCTTTGCGGGATATGGTCCCATGCTTCGCATTCTTTAAGGATACGCTTGGAATAATGCGTAAGGGCTATTTCCCGCCCATCAAAGGAAGGTTCTTCCCATGCTGGCAGTGAAGAACGTTCCAGCACGGTTACAGAAAGACCAGCTTTTTCTAAGGAAAGAGCTGTTGCCAATCCAACGGGGCCACCACCAATAACAACAGCATCTGTTATATGTGTCATGGTGTTTTTCCATCAGCTGCAAAACTTACTGGCTGGCCTTGCCAAGTTGCCGTGAACTGAGCTGGATCTGGGCGTTTGGGTGTAGGAAGCGGCGCGTCTGGCGTGCCGATAAATAAAAACCCTGCCAATTTATGCGGTGCAGGAAAACCGAGTTCTTCAGCAAGAACCTGATCGTTCACAACATCACCAGAAACCCAAACAGCACCAAACCCTAATGCGTGCAGTGCATTCAGGATATTCATGGCACCTGCGGCTACAGTCATTTCCTGTTCCCATAACGGGATTTTATGTTCTGGCCGCAAGTGCATGCCCAGAACGAGTGTCATGGGTATTGTGGAAAATCTATTAAAGCGCTTTTCTTTTTTAAATTCAGGCACTTCAGGGTCAAGCCGAACCATACTGGCAACAATACGTTCAGCCAGTAGGGGGCGTGCATCATCTTTTACAATAACATAACGCCATGGACGCAGTTTTCCATGATCTGGAGCCCGCATGGCAGCCGCCAGAACCTCTGCCATTTGCGCCTCAGATGGTGCCGGAGCCTTAAGGTGATCCGTAGATGCACGGGATAAAAGCATGTCCATGGGTGTCATAAGGATATGTCCGTCTGGATAAGAAACAAAAGATCAGGCCGGGAAGGCTGGCAATGCTTTTCCGCCCAGAAGATGGATATGAAAATGGGGAACCTCTTGCCCACTATGGAGGCCCGCATTCGTAATCAACCTGTAGCCGTTTTCTTCCAGCCCAAGGTCAAGAGCAATCTGGCCCGCAGCGCGCATAACGCCTGCAATTTCCTCTGCTGGTGCAGTCTGGCTGAAATCCATAAAAGAAACATAAGGATTTTTGGGAATGATCAGAACATGAACAGGGGCTTTGGGCGCAATATCATAAAATGCCAGAACCCATTCGTTTTCAAAAATAGCCTTGCAGGGAATTTCTCCGCGAAGGATTTTTGCAAAAACGTTTTGCGGGTCATATGGCCCTCTACCTGTTACAGCCATTTCTGATTATTCCTTTACAGATTTTGTGGTTTTGGAACGGGATGCTTTTTCTGCAATGCCACTTGTACCTTCACGGCGCTGAAGTTCAGCCCAAACCTGATCTGGAGTAATGCCAGCGTCTACCCACAAAACAATAAGGTGGTAGAGCACATCAGCACTTTCACCAATCATAAGGTCTTTTCGGCCAGCTACGGCTTCAATCAGACATTCTACAGCTTCTTCCCCAAACTTCTGGGCAATCTTGTAAGTGCCGCGGGAAAGCAGGCGCGCTGAATGGCTTACGGATGGGTCTGTGCCCTTGCGGCTCTGCACAACATCGTAAAGGCGGTTTAGAACGGAAATATCTGCTTCTGAAATTTCAGGAAGCGTTAGAGCCTCTTTGTTTTTTTTAGATTTTGTATCTGTTTTTGCTTCTGTTTTAGAAGGTGCTTTTTTCGTCATGATACGGATTAACCTGCAAAAGGAGCGGGGGAAGGGCGAACCGGCAAGCCTGCTTCTGACAATGCCGCTTTAACCTGAGGAATGGTGAACTGGCCAAAATGGAAAACACTTGCTGCCAGAAGGCCTGTGGCGCCAGCTTTGGCACCTTCTACAAAGTGTTCCAACTTGCCTACGCCGCCAGATACAACAATCGGAAGCCTTATGACCTGTGTTGCAGCTTTAAGAAGTTCCAGATCAAACCCTGTTCCTGTGCCATCCCGATCCATGGATGTGAGAAGGATTTCTCCGGCACCACGTTCTGCAACCTCCCGGCACCAGTCTATGGCATCTATTCCGGTAGGGGTGCGGCCACCGTGGGTAAACACTTCCCATTTTCCTGGTGCAGTCTGGCGTGCATCTATAGCCACCACAACGCATTGGCTGCCAAATTTGTTGGCGGCTTCATTTACCAGTTCAGGACGGTTAACCGCCGCCGAGTTCATGGCACATTTGTCTGCCCCAGCCAAAAGAAGGCGGCGCATATCATCCGTTGTACGCACACCACCTCCGACTGTGAGAGGCAGAAAGATTTTTTCCGCTGTTTTGCTTACAACTTCTAAAATCGTATCACGGTTTTCATGGCTGGCGGTGATGTCCAGAAAGGTCAGTTCATCAGCCCCGGCAGCATCGTACACTGCGGCCTGTTCAACCGGGTCCCCCGCATCGCGTAGAGAAACGAAGTTAACGCCTTTGACCACTCTGCCGTTTTTAACATCCAGGCAAGGAATAACACGTAGTTTGAGCATCAGCTTAAGACCTTCAGGGCTTCAGCCGGGGTTACACGCCCATCATACAATGCGCGGCCTACAATCACGCCTTCAATACCTGGAGCTTCCTGTGTGGCTTCCCGCAGGGCGATCAGATGTTCAATGCTGCCAACGCCACCGCTGGCGATAATGGGAATGGAAACCGTATTGGCCAGAGTAACAGTTTGTTCCACATCCAGCCCTTCCAGCATGCCATCACGGCTGATTTCCGTGAAGATGATGGAGGCTACACCAGCTTCTTGCATACGCAGGGCTAGTTCGGTTGCCTGCATGTCAGAAACTTCGGCCCAGCCTTCGGTTGCTACGCGGCCAGATCGGGCATCAATGCCCGCAACAATGCGGCCCGGGTAGGCGCGGCAAGCTTCACGCACAAGAGCAGGATTTTTTACGGCAACAGATCCCAAAATAACGCGGCTGATTCCGGCTTCCAGCCATGCTTCAATGGCCTTCATATCACGCAGGCCACCGCCAAGTTGCACGGGAATATCTGTTGATTCCACAATGGAGCGTACCGCATCTGCATTTTCAGATTGTCCGGCAAAGGCACCGTTCAAATCCACTACGTGCAGCCATTTAAAGCCGGCGGCTTCCCACGCCAGCGCCTGTGCACCGGGGTTATCTGAATACACGGTGGCATCATCCATTTCCCCGCGGCGTAAACGTACGCAGGCGCCATCCTTAAGGTCAATGGCGGGGTAAAGGGTCAGAGGGTGCGTGGAAGAAGATGCTGTCATGTTTTCAGGCCGCGTTTGCTGAAAGGAAGAAGGAAGGAAAGGCTGGTCTGTATCCAATGATTTGGTGAAGTACAGACCGCGCAGGTAAGTGTCGCCCAAGCGGGTATAAAGTGGATGTGTGCCCCAATGCAGAAAACCAGCCTTACGGAAAAGGGCAATGGCCCCTTCCTGCGTTTCAGGCACTTCGGTATTCATAATCCGAAAGCCCATGCTGCGGGCGGCATTTTCCACTTCGTGCAATAAGGCCGTGCCTAAGCCCTGACGCTGCGCATATGGTGCAATAAACAAATGCGCCAGAGTAACGCACATGGCTTGCAGCTCATTATTACGGGCACTGCGCACAAGCTGTGCACATCCTACAATCACGCCGTTATGCCGGATAACAAACAGCATGCGTTCAGGCACAAGCAACAGACCCCTGAAGTAGCGCTCCAGCACCTGCCGCCCTTGTGGCTGAAGCCAGCCAAAGCCACCACCATCCAGAATGGAAGCGTCTACGGCTTCACATAAGGCCTGAAGGTCATCTTCTTCTAGGTTAAGAATGCGTTGAACACGTTTATTCCGGGTCATTATACGAGCACTTTCGGATCCCACCTTAGAAAATTGGCGAGAATCTTGAGGCCAACTGTCTGGCTTTTTTCAACATGAAACTGTGTGCCAGCAACATTCCCCTTACACACTATGGCAGGCACGCTGCCACCGTAATCCGTAGTGGCAAGTAGAACATTGGTAGCGGTATTCTGCAGGGCGTAGGAATGCACAAAGTAACCGTGTGGAGCAGCGCCCAAGCCTTGGGTGAGGGGGTGCTGCGTATGCAGTTCCAACTCGTTCCAGCCCATTTGAGGAAGGCGAAGACCTGTGGCTTCCATGAGAGTGATTTCCCCCGGAATCCACCCAAAGCCTTCTGTTACTCCATGTTCTCGCCCGCGTTCAGCCATAAGCTGCATACCTACGCAAATGCCCAAAAAGGGTGTGCCTTTGGCTGTAGCGTTCAGGATGGAATCTTTTAGGCCGGGAATGGCTTCCAACCCACGGGCACAATCTGCAAATGCGCCTTGCCCGGGCAGGATGATACGGTCTGCTTGCAAAACAGCCGTGGGCTCGTTGGTAATAACAACATCGGCTGCAATGCCCGAAAGCTCAGCAGCCCGCAGGGCAGCACGGGCAGCGGACGCCAGATTGCCGCCTTCATAATCAACAACGGCGATGGAAAGAGGCTGGGTCATGGAACCCTCTTGTTGCTGGTGACCCTGTCTGAATCCTGTAGCCAT
Source organism: Acetobacter pasteurianus (assembly GCF_009914215.2). Classification (NCBI taxonomy): domain Bacteria; kingdom Pseudomonadati; phylum Pseudomonadota; class Alphaproteobacteria; order Acetobacterales; family Acetobacteraceae; genus Acetobacter; species Acetobacter pasteurianus. The sequence goes on from NZ_CP039846.2 coordinate 1,238,088, forward strand.
ATCAGGCGCAGCCCAGACAGGTTTGCGTTCTTCTCGGTTGTGCCCAGCGCTGCAGAACAGATGTGTCGGGCAGAGCTGGGTTAATAACCCGTATAAAAAATTATAGCACGCCTTTGGTGGAAGGAATGCTGCCTTGCGCTCGTGGGTCTGGTTCCACAGCCATGCGCAACGCCCGCGCAAGTGCCTTGAACGCGGCTTCGGCAATATGGTGGCAATTTTTGCCCGCTTTTTCTCTCAGGTGCAGCGTCAGCATGGCGGACATGGCAAAAGCCCGGAAAAATTCTTCCACCAGTTCGGTGTCTAAGTCCCCAATGCGATCACGGGTAAACGTGGCTTCAAATGTCAGAAACGGCCGACCGGAAAGATCAACTACGGCTTCGCACAAAGCTTCATCCAGCGGTACAAGGGCATGGCCAAAACGGCGCACGCCACGTTTGTCCCCCAAGGCCTGCTTTAGGGCCATGCCAAGGGCAATACCTGTATCTTCAACACTGTGATGACCATCAATATAGAGGTCACCCTTCACGGTTACTTTCAGATCAAACAGGGCATGCTTGGCTAATGCCGTAAGCATATGATCGAAAAAACCGAGTCCGGTTTGAATATTGGCCTGCCCGGATCCATCCAGATCAAGGGTAATGGCGATATCGGTTTCGCTTGTAACGCGATGGATGGTGGCTTGGCGCGATGCTTTCATAATGTTGGCCAGTATAGCCCAAGATGGGGCGTAACGCTATCTGGGCAGCGGTAAGCAGAAACCCTTCTTTGTGGCTCAGGCTTCGGGCACATTCTGCTTCAGATCATCCAGCCAGAGGCGAGCATTGCCATCGGAGGGTGCGCGCCAGTCTCCGCGGGGAGAAAGGCTACCGCCGGGCATGACCTTAGGGCCATTTGGCATGGCCGAGCGTTTGAACTGGCTGGTTGCAAAAAAGCGCCGCACAAATGTTTCCAGCCAGCGGCGAATGGTAGGCAGGTCGTAGCTTTTTTGCTCGGATGCAGGAAAACCCGGGGGCCATTGGCCAGTTGAGGCATCCTGCCAAGCCTGTTCTGCCAGAAAGGCCACGCGTGATGGGCTGAAACCGTAGCGCAGGATATAAAACAGCGCGAAATCATGCAAAGCGTAAGGGCCTATAATGCTTTCCGTGCTTTGTGGGCCATTTTCACCAACGGGTATGAGTTCGGGGGAAATTTCTGTGGCCAGAACGTCTGTCAGCACCTTGCCAACCGCAGGGGCAAAATGGCCCGAAGCAATGCACCAGCGGATGAGGTGCTGGATAAGTGTTTTAGGTAAACCTGCATTTACATTGTAATGCGCCATTTGGTCTCCCACACCATAGGTGCACCATCCCAGTGCCAGTTCGGAGAGATCTCCTGTGCCAATAACAATGCCATGATGCTGGTTGGCGAGCCTGAACAGGAAATCCGTGCGCAAGCCTGCCTGAACATTTTCAAATGTAATGTCATGCACGGGCTGCCCATCTGCATAAGGGTGCCGCATGGTGTGTAGCATCAGTTCCGCAGCCGGGCGGATATCCAACGTTTCTTGCGTGATGTTCAGTTGGGCCATCAGTGCATTGGCGCTGGCAAGGGTTTTATCCGTGGTGCCAAAGCCGGGCATTGTATAACCGCGCACAGCACTGCGCGGCCAACCTAACTCATCCGCTGCACGTACAGCCACCAACAGGGCGTGCGTAGAATCCAGCCCACCGGAAATACCGATAACCATGGTTTTAACGCCGCTTGTTTTAAGACGCTGCTTGAGAGCGGATACCTGAATGGTAAAGGCCTCAAAGCAATCCTGCGCCAGACGTTCTGGAGCAGCGGGCACAAAAGGAAAGCGGGAGAGGGGGCGTTTGAGCCCAATATTTACAGAGGGAGGCGCTAAGATAAAGCGAATGTGCCGCCATGCATCTGTATCTGCTTGATGTGCTGCATCAGCAAAGCTGCCCATGCGCAGGCGCTCTTGCCGTAAAAGTGTCAGATCCACATCGGCAATTACAGTGGTTGCGCCGGAGGGAAAGCGTTCGCTGGCGGCAAGTAAGGTGCCATTTTCAAAAATGGCAGTTTGGCCATCCCATGCCAGATCTGTGGTGGATTCGCCTTCCCCTGCTGCGGCATAAAGGTATGCGGCAATATTACGGGCAGAAAGCGATTGGCACAGCATATTCCGGGTTTCTGCTTTGCCAACCGTAATGTCGCTAGCTGAAAGGTTGGCAATAATTGTGGCACCAGCCAGTGCAGCATGTGCCGAAGGTGGGATAGGCACCCACATATCTTCACAGATTTCTACACTCAGGCAGAACGAGGGTACATCCTCTGCTTCAAACAGGAGATCCACCCCAAATGGCACGGTATGGCCATTGATCTCTATTGTCTGCCCGCGAATATTTGCGCCGGAGCGAAAATGTCGTGCCTCGTAAAATTCTCGGTAATTGGGGATATAGCTTTTAGGCACCACCCCCAGAATTTTGCCGGAATGTATAACAACTGCGCAGTTATAAAGTGCGTTCTTCCATAACAGCGGTGCGCCTACTACCAGCACAGGGCACAGCGCAGCAGAAGCTTGAGCCAAGGAAAGAAGCGTTTTTCTGGTTTCTGCCAGAAGGGCTTCCTGTTGCAGCAGGTCTTCCAGCGTATATCCGCAGAGCCCCAGTTCAGGAAATACACACAAAATAGCACCATCTGTGGCGGCTGTTTTGGCGGATTCCAGAATACGTTGTGCGTTTATGGCTGGGTTTGCCAGCGCTACAGGCAAGGTGCAGGCGGCTACGCGGGCAAATCCCTGATGATAAAGGGACCGGAACATCGAAGCAGACACGGTTTTCCTTCCTTGCGGCGCAAAAGCGTTTGAGCATCAGTATCAGCACAGGCTGAAAAGCACCAACAGCCCTTTCCAACACAAGTGAGAAAGGGTGGAAGAAAGAAAATGCAGATTCAGGCATTTTTTTTCATTTTCCCTCTTGCCTATCTGGGCGATCATCCGTAAAAGGAGGCCATCCAATGCGGGCGTAGCTCAGGGGTAGAGCACAACCTTGCCAAGGTTGGGGTCGTGGGTTCGAATCCCATCGCCCGCTCCAGATTTTCTCAAGAAAATCAGAGCGGTTTACAGAATTCCAGAAATGGGGTTCTGTTTTTTTTTGCGCATTTCACAAAAGCCAAAAGCTAAGCCACACAAACAGTATGCTTGTTTGCGGGCTCAGCATTTTATCCGTAGGTTTTAGCTTGTTGTGATCTCACGCTGTTTGGCGCTTTTTTGCACCAGCCTAATCCACGGGTGCCGTGCTTCTACCAATGAGACCACGCGCTGTTTGTGTGCCATCTTTTCGGTCACATTGTTGGTCATGGATGTCTGGTGCACGCGATATTCAGCCAGCACTTCCGGCACGTGGGTGCCTCGCAAACCATATTCTGCCATGGTGCACCAGAGGTCATAATCCTCCCACCCCATTGCATCCCGGCTTACATAGTAACCACCTGCGGCAGACCATGCCCATTTGGCGACCAGAGCCATGGCATCAATGTAATTTCCAGCTACCAACTGCATGGGCTGGAAAGGTTCCTGCCCTAATGTTGAGTGTTGGGCAGGATCTCCAAATTGCTGAATAATTGGATAGGCATAGGCCGTTAACGCATCCGTAGCATTTAAAAGTGTTTCGCATGCATGGGGCAAAAGTCGATTGTCTGCATCTAAGGGCAGGAAGAATGGAGTTTCAGCATAGGCAACGCCACAGTTTCGCGCTCCGCCTAACCCTGCATTGGTATTGGTTTGAAGTAGAACGAGGCGATTAAAGCGTGCCGTCTGTTTTTCCATCCAGCCTTTAATCAGGCTGAGTGATCCATCTGAAGACCCATCATCAACAACAACAAGATCAAGGACTGGAAGGGTTTGTAGCCGAACGGATTCTAGTGCCTCAAGAATAAAACTTTCGTAGTTATAAGATGTAATAATAACGGTAACGTTTGCTTCTTGCAGGGCATCATGCAGGAACAATACGTTGCAATCTGGAATATCCGGTAGGTTGCGTGCCAGATAATTGCCGCGTGCAATCTGTATTTCAGCGGTTTTGGCGGCCTGTTTTTCTCCTTTCAGGCTTTCCATAATAGTGCCCAAAAGAATGGCCTGGCGTTGGGGGCCAAAGTGCCACAAAGCAGCATGATACGCATTTTGCGCCATACGGTGCCGCAAATCCGGATTCTCAATAAGTGTGCGTAACGCGGTTTCCCACTCTTCTGGCGTGGTGGCGAACAACCCGGTAAGACCGTTTTTCACGCATTGGCGGAAAGGGGCTGTTGGGGAAACAATGGACGGCACGCCAGTCAAAGCGGCTTCAAAGAATTTTAATTCACTTTTGGCGTTACAGAATGGATTCTGTGTTTCCAGCGGTGCAATTGAAATATCAAAACGGGCTAGTTCAGAAGGAAGAGCAGGCAAAGAGCACATGTCTCGCCATTCTATCTGATCATATACGGGCTCAAATTCAGGAAACTCGTTCATGAGCAAAACTGGACGGTGGTTTCCGGTTTCACGGAACAGCACAAGCCGGAGGTTGGGTTTTTCCTGCAACAGGCGTGCAAGAACGCGGCTTACTTGTGCAAAGTCTTTTTGATGTGTGCGCGAGCCCGTTGCGTAGCCAATACGGATAATCTGTTCATCCGGGTTAAGCTGGCACATGCGATAAGCTTTGCGGCTGAGGGCCAAGCACTCCGTATTGTATATATTAGGTACAGTATAGGTAACGGGCTGATACACCCGCATGGCATCTGCCAAGGTATCTGTTGGTGCAAAACCAATATCTGTGCGCAAAAGGGTGCGCTGCATATCTGTAAAGACGGTTTCAATACGTTCTTCCGTGGCGCCAATGCTGCGTATGCCATCAATGATATCCATACGTGCAAGGCCAGGAATAAACGTAAGATCATCTGTATCAAAAATAACTGGTATGTTTTGTTCTCGTGCCAGCCGCAGCATGATGTCTACATGGCCACTGAATTCCACACGCCATAGAACCATGACATCAGCCCAGTTGATATCATCGGGGCCAACATCTGCGCAGCGCTTCCATTGTGCAGGAAAACCGGCAAGGGAGCAGGCGGCTGCATTGCGAATACAGCGGTAATTTACGCCTGGGGAATCTGGCTCACCGGCAACAAACAGAACATTAAACCCAGAACCCTGTGACGGTTGTTCAAGAGCGGGAATTGAAGCTGTTTCTGGAGCTTCGGGAAAGGCAAGAGGTGCAGTTAAACTATATTCAAGCACAAGAGGTTGCGGAGCCGGAGGGGCTTGCGGCACAGGTTCTATTTGAGGTGGTTGGGGTAGGTCCGGCACGTATGGAACAATCACCCCTTTTACCAAGGCGCGCGCAATAGAACGAATAATGCCGGAAGGTGTTGAGAGATACGTTTTAAGGGCATTTTGTGCTTCAGTTCGGTCAAGAACCTCCTGAGCGAACCGACTCCACAAGTTATGAATCTGCTGTGTATAGGATAGGTAGGTCTGTTTTAATGACTCTATATATGTATTGAGAGCCGTTATCTGGTTGTTGAGAGCTTCCGTTTGTTGCTGATAACGGAGGTCTCTCTGTTTAACTGCGTCAATAAAGGCAGTTAAACGGTCTGTAATCTCTTGTTTTTCTTGAATAAGCGCCTGTTCGTTTTTCTGAGTTTGCTGAAGGGTTTTTTGAAGCGAGTCGATTTTCTGTGCACTTTGGTCGTTCTCATGGTGCGTCAGCATCTGCTGGGAGAAAATGTGACTGCGCGTTTCTACCAGATCCTGTTTGAGTGTATTTATTTGGGTATGTGCAGCAGCTAGAAGTGCCTTGTTAAACCAGAAGTCTCCAGTAAAAGCGAAGCGTTCACGCAGCAGGCATTTGGTAGTTTTTTCCGCATTTGAAAGGCGGGAATCCGGCGTGAGCAGGGGAAACAGGCAGGCAATTTCTGTTGTGGCCAGAAGGCCCAAGCCTTTTCCTTGTATGAGCGCAAAGGATGGGAAGAGAGCAGAAAGGTGTTCCCAGGCTTCTGCGCGAGGCGAATCCTTTATGTTTTCTAATAAAAAGAGAGTGCCTTCAGGAGCTGTATTGAGAATCTGTTGAATAGATTCGGCCGATTGCCACATTCTGGCAGCTATATAAATAACCTGATTTTTACGAATGATTGAGGATGGAAGTTCTGATTGGAAAGTAAGTTTGAAAGGTGATGGGTGAATATTGGAGCTAAAATTTAAAGTTTCTTTAACAGAAAGACTGCTCCCAACCAATAATAATCCGCTAAAAAATGCCTCCTTAAGAATCCATGTCAGGAAAGGTATATTTTCACATCCAGATGTACTGTTTTGTATCAGTACAATAGGGGTGAAAAGTGGAGAATCTTCCAATGACGAAAGAGATTCTGAGAGAGAAGAAGGCGCTACAGGCATGAGTCCGGCACGAGTCCAGTTTTAATGATGAAAAATAACAAACAGCTCTAGTGGGCTATGTTTATACAACTCTCAGGAAAATTATAAATATTTGTCACTATAGATGAGGTGTTTTTCATTTCATCAAGGAGAGAAATTTCTTACAGTGCTAATGATTGGCAGTGCCCTGCAGTGTCAGTCGTTAGCGAGGGAATAACACTATAATCTGCTTGCGTTTCGTGCAGTATTTTGCGAAGCAGGAAAGAATAGCGTTAGATTGCCGTAGGCGGGTTGGAATTTCTGGCTGGCGCGGCAAAATGTAAGAAAAAGGACGGATACATGCCGATTATCACGGTTGTCGGTGCGTCTGGTAATGTTCAGGTTACCGTAGACGGCGCACAGAATTCGGCCCTGTACAACCAGGCCACTGACCTGTCGAACCAGTTGAACTCAGTCATCAGCACGCTTGATGCACAGAATCTTTCTGCTGGGGACACAACCTTTAGCGATAGCAACAAAGCCGGCTATGGGGTTATTACCTCTGCTGGTTCTTACCGCGTTGCTGGTAATGTTGATTATCTGAGCATTGGTTCCGATGCCAGCAGCCAGCCGGGTACTGCCCTTGATGGCTGGGTGAACGTGAATGCGTATGGTGGCACTGCCTCCAGCATGACCGTTCTTGGCGGCACCAATACAGGTATTGCTTTCCGTGCAGGCGATCAGAGCGGCCAGTTCCTGGCTGGATCTGGCGATAACCTGTTCGAAGGTAACAGCCTGTCTTCCGCTGGTAACTGGAACATCATGACCGGTAACGGTGATGATACTGTTAACAGTGGCGCTGGTAACAACACCATCTCTGCCGGCTTGGGCCACAACACCATCGATCTGGGTTCGGGCATGAACTATGTTCATTCCGACGGCCAGGACACCATTACAGCAACCTCTGGTCGTCAGAGTGTTACTCTGTCCGGCAGCAGCTCCACAGTGCAGTTGTCTGACAACTCTCTGGTGGTAGATGCTAATGGTAGCCAGCAGATCACGGTTGGTGGTGCTTCTACCGTTACCGGTGGTTCTCTGGATTACATCAACTTCTCTGGTGCAACAGGCACTGTTGAAGGTGGCCAGAACAGCACGATTTCCGCTGCTCATGGTAACCTGCAGACCGAAAACACCGATTCTGCACTGATCAATGTTTCCGATGATCTCACCTTCATTGGTGGCACGGGTGAAACCACCATTACGGCTGGTCACGCCACGATCTTCGGTTCCAACGGTCTGGATATCCATGTTGGTGCAAGCCAGCAGGGCTCCATCGATGGCGCTGGCGCGAACAACCTGTTCGTTGCAAACGATGGTAACGAAACGCTGGATGGTGCATCTTCTGCATTCGGTTTCCAGGCATTCGGTAACAACGCAGGCACAACAGGCACCCAGACCTTCATCGGTGGCACGGCTTCCGATACGCTGGTTGCCGGTGTAGGCAATGCCACCCTGGAAGGTGGTAGCGGTGCAGCTAACGTGTTCGGTTTCCGTAACAGCGTTGCTGGTGCAGACTACACCATTCAGGATTTCGGCAGCGCTGCTGGCAACTCCGTTCTGTTGGTTGACTACGACTACACTAAAGCTTCTTTCCAGGCAGATGTTCTGGATAAAGCAACTCATAGCGGTAACAACACCACAATTACTCTGTCTGACCACAGCCAGATTACGTTTGTGAATGTTGATAGCCTGAACGAAAGCCAGTTCTCTGGCCTGAAGTAAGTCTTTAGAACAGATTTACGTTCTTGCTTAAAAGGAAAGCCGGGCCTTATGGTCCGGCTTTTCTTTTTGGAACAGGTTGTATAAAAAGATAATGTGATATTTTTAAAGTATTGTGAAAGAATTAAAGCTTATGGCGTATTCTAAACTGCCGTGTAACGCGCCTGAAAAGCAGCAATCTACTGAAGAAGCTCTTACTGCCAGTTATCGGGCCAGTATGCGTATTCAGGCTATGCGTATAAATGGCATAGCGCATGAAGCGTCTTCCCTTCGGCATGAACTTTCACAGTCTCAACATCAGCTTAGCATCTGGCAGCATACGTTATCTTGGCGTCTCACGGCTCCGTTGAGGGTTGTCCGGCACTTAAGTAAGGGGCAGTTACCAACAGGTCGAAAAATCTCAGACGTTTACCATAGGCTGCAAGAAATTTATCAGGATGAAGGTGCTGCAGGGGTACGGTTTCGTATTTCTCATCGCTTGGCACGTTCATCTATTGGTCGTGCTGCTGAGCGTCTATTTGAACGCAAACCCACCAAAGTTGTTGCGACGGTTGATGGTGGAGCTAAGCAAACTACAAATATTTTAACGCATGAAGAAAAAATAAATCAGGTTTATTCCGCGTATGTAAGTCAGGACCGCTTAAAGGATTTTACACCACGGATACTCATCATTGCAGAGTTATCTTTACGCCAATGTGCCAAATATCGGGTTTGGCAGAAAGAAGAGCAACTACGGTCTTTAGGCTGGCTTGTAGACGTTGTTGATTGGCGAGAAACGGAAGAAGCTCTTTCAGCCCTTCAAGTATGCACAGAGGTGATTTTTTACCGTGTTCCCGCTTTTCCCGCAGTTGAATTGCTTCTTAAGGAAGCGCGGCGCTTAGAACTTTCCCCCTGGTGGGAAGTAGATGACCTTATCTTTTCTGCGGAAGATTATAAGCAGAACGGTAATCTGGCTACATTGGATAAGCAGGAGCAAGAAGAGCTTCTTTTTGGCGTTCGGCTTTTTCGTAAATGTTTGCTGTCCTGCGATAAAGCCATCGCCTCTACGCGCGTATTGGCTCAGGCAATGCAGAAAGCCGGTATTCAGCATACCGTTGTTATAGAAAACGCGCTGGATCAGCAGACCTTGGATGTGGTGGCCGACATTCGGCAAAACGGTGTGCCCCAACATAATACGCAACGCGAGATACGTATTGTCTATGGTTCAGGCACACGCACACATGATGCTGATTTCAGGCTGGCAGCAGCAGGCATTCTTGCTGCCATGCAAGCAGACCCACGCCTGACACTTCATATTATCGGAGATCTCACCCTACCATCAGAGTTTGATGCGTTGGGTGAGCGTGTACAAACCCAGACAGGGTTGGATTACGCTGCTTATATGCAATTATTGGCACAAGCAGATATTACGATTGCCCCATTAGAACCTACAATTTTCAATGATGCCAAAAGCAATATCAAATTTCTGGAAGCTGCTGTTCTAAGCCTGCCAGTGATCTGTTCACCGCGTGATGCGTTTATGCAGATTGTACAGGATGGCAAAAATGGTCTTGTTGCACAGACAGATGCAGAATGGCGCGATGCTATTTTAAAGCTGGCGGCTGATAGCACATTCCGCAAAACACTCGGCGATCAAGCGCGTACAGATGTTCTGGGCCATTATAGCCCAGAAGCCATTGTGAAAAATCAGGTTTTGCCAGCGTTTGGAAAGCCGGACGTTCAGCAGCCAGCAGAATTCCGCATATTATGTGCCAATATTTATTATGAACCCCGGTCTTTCGGGGGGGCAACATTTGTTGCAGAGGAAATGGCCCGTAGGCTCCAGCAGCAGAAAAATACAAAGGTTGCTGTGTTTACATCTCGTCCTGCTCTAGCGCAGCGAGGCAAGGCGAGTATTCGCTATTGTATGGAAGGCACAGATATTCTGGGTGTTATCACACCCCCGGATCATGATTCTGTAGCGGGGTTGGATAATACAGATGCCACGTTGGCCTTTAAAAAGTGGGTAGAGGCCTTTCGTCCTTCTGTTGTGCATTTTCATGCAACACAGGGGTTGGGATTAGGTTGTGTAAGAGTATGTATGGAAAAAAATATTCCTTACGTCATTACTTTGCATGATGCGTGGTGGCTATGTGAACGGCAGTTCATGGTCAAAGCCGATGGACATTATTGCTTTCAGGAAAAAATCAATCTGCATACGTGCCAACTTTGTGTGCCGCATGCGCGGCATCTTGCGGAACGTCAGGTATTGATGACAACGGCTATGCAGCACGCTGCGCTCTTGCTGACCCCAAGTGCCGAACACCGTGCGCTTTTTGTTGCGAATGGAATTCCAGCAGACAAAATTCGCATTAACCGGAACGGATTTTTGTGGCCCAAATCTCCTCATCCACCACGAGCAACTGGCCAGAAGCTGCGGTTTGGCTATGTTGGGGGAACGGAAGAAATAAAAGGATACTCTCTTGTAAAGCGTGCTTTTGAAGCGCTGAAACGAGATGATTGGGAACTGATTATCGTTGATAACAAGCTTAATCTGGGTATCAAATCTGTTTACACAGGGGCATGGAAAACACAGGGGCAGGTTTCCACCATTCCAGCCTATACGCGTGAAACCATAGACGCGTTTTTCAAGAGCATTGATGTGCTTCTGTTTCCTTCTCAGTGGAAGGAAAGCTATGGTTTAACTGTGCGTGAAGCATTGTCGCGCGATGTATGGGTGATCTCTACCGCCCCAGGCGGGCAGGCAGAGGATATTGAGGATGGGGTGAATGGCACCCTTATCCCTATAGATGGCAGGCCGGAAACCTTGCAGATGGCGGTAGAAAACCTTCTGGATACACCCGGGTTTATGCAGAATTATGTGAACCCTAACAAAGCCAGCCTTGCCACGTTTGAGCAGCAAAGCGCAGAGTTGGGAAACTGGTTGCGCGAAGTAGCTCAAGTTTCAGGTTAACGCATAGACCGTTTTAGAGAGCCTACTTTCCAGCGTAAGCTATCTGCCTTGCTGATAAGGTTATAAAGCGCGCGGCCTTTTGCTGTTGTGGCAGCTGGCACGGGTCTGGATTCGTTTTTGCAAAAGCTGTCTGTAATCCATTGTGGGTCAAACCCACAGGCTGATGGAATAACTTCCGGCCACCGGTGCAAGTTCGAGATGGCAAAGCTGTTGTTGCGTAAGAGTTCTCGCTTGATAAAAGGCACCTGCCCAGAGGCGGCAACGGTATACCAGTGCGTGTGCATAGGGTTTGTAGGTAGAACGCGCGCGAGGGGTGAGTGTAAATCGCTCCAGGCTGCCTGAAGGGGAATACCAGCCTCTTGCAGTGCAACGGATAACCCTAATTCTCCATGCCAGATAATTTCATTCCGGCTCATCTGTTCAAAGGGTAGGGAGAAAACGCGTTGCACTGGTGCGGCTTGGAGTGTTTGCTGTGAAAGCCCAACAAACCATGATTGTAAGTGCGGCGTAACAAGCCGTGAGGCAACAAGCCCCCAAGCGGGTAGAGTATATGCGCGGGCGTGTTTCAGCATGTCGGCAAGTGGTCGAAATGGCCCGAAGACACTGTCGTTCGCTAAAAGTATGTATGGGGCTTGAGATGCAACGTTTTTTTGGAACAAAAAGCGCCATGCGCCAAAGTCCATCCCTCCATTAGGGCGTTGCCAAACGTGAATACTGTTTTTTTTACAGAAAACAATGGTTTCTTCATCTGGTGGTGTTTCACCAGAAAGAACCAGATGCAGAATAAAGCCGCAGTCCAAAATGTTTTTTAGGTAAAACCGTGTAAAAATTGGTAAAATACCATCTGGTGCGAATGCAGCAAAAAGACACACAGACCCCGGCGGTAAACCTGTGTCTGAAAAGTCACATGATCCGTTTTTGCTGACAGGATCGGGAGGATTTAAAAGATGCTGCATTTTTTAAGTTGGTTTTTTCATCAAAATGTGACTACAAGCCCTTAAAGCATAGGCATGATAGCCAAATAATTCTTGTGCATACAGTTCTGTCTGAAAGGGAGTTAGTACTTCATGAGCAAGGCCTTTATTGCAGCAGTGATCCAGGACTCGATCAACTGCACCGGCGTTGCCGCCAATCAGGCAGCGAATGACCTTATTGATGCAATTGTAGAAGAACTGAAGCGCGAAGGTGGTTTTACACTTCCTTCTTTTGGTACTTTTACAGTGCGTAAAACCAAAGCTCGTAAGGCTTTGAACCCCCGCACAGGTGAGCAGGTGAAGGTCAAAGCTGGCAAAACGGTACGCTTTAAAGCAAGCCCGAATCTGAAAAAGGCTGTTTAAGCCTGCACAGTTGTGTAGCTGAATAAGCTTTTGAAAGAGCCTTACGGACATTGCTTCGTAAGGCTCTTTTTTTATCAGGAATGATCGGGAGTAATGTTTTCCAGCCTGTCCAGCTTGCGGAGACCGGGGAAGAGCGCCATCCAGATTCCGCTAATGCACAATGTGCCAATACCGCCTAATACAACGGCGGGAACCGGGCCAATAGCAGCGGCCAGCATCCCGCTTTCAAACTCTCCCAGTTGGTTGGACGAACCGATAAAGAGCATGTTCACGGCAGAAACGCGGCCACGCATTTCATCTGGTGTGCCAAGTTGAACCAATGCGCCACGCACCATAACGCTAATAACATCAGCTCCGCCCAATATTGCTAACATGACAACTGAAACGGCAATGGAGCGAGAAAAACCAAAGGCGATAGTGGCAAATCCAAAAATGGCAACGGCTGTAAACATCCATAATCCTGCATGCCGTCCTAAAGGATGACGCGCCAGAATAGCGGCCACCAATAAAGCACCAATACCGGGAGCCGCACGCAGCAAACCTAACCCCCAAGGGCCGGCATGCAGAATATCATTTGCAAAAATGGGAAGCATGGCTGTTGCCCCCCCTAACAGAACAGCAAACAGATCCAGAGAAATAGCGCCCAGCATGGTGGGTTTGCGGCGTAAAAAAGCAATACCGCCAAAAACAGCACCTAGCGTTGCAGGTTGTTTGGCGCGTGTTGGAAATTGTAATTTCATGGAAAAAGTACAAAACGCTGCAATAGCAAAGCTAAGCGCACACAGCGCGTAACATACTCCGGCACCCAAACCATACAGTAACCCGCCCAAAGATGGCCCTGCGATACAGGCTACTTGAAATAGGGAAGAAGAAAGAGCTGCTGCACGAGGGAAGAGTGCAGGTGGCACCAGAGAGGGGAGAAAGGTTTGTTGTGCAGGCGCTTCAAAAGCGCGGCAGATGCCAAATATCACCACAAGCCCATAGATCATGAAGGAAGTGAGGTGATGTGAGAAGGATGCATACGCCATGAATGCCGTAGCAAGCGCTTCAATCACTTGGCACGAAATAACAATACGCTGCCTGTTATGCTGGTCTGCTGCGTGCCCGGCAGGGAATATAAACAGCACCATAGGTAAAAATTGCGCCAACCCCACAAAGCCTAATGCGGCTGCACTGTGCGTAAGGGCATAAACCTGCCACCCTACAGCCACGGCTTGAACTTGAGATGCAAAGGCAGAAAGTGTTCTGCCTCCCAGAACAGCAGGAATACCTGATTGTTTTAAAAGTGAAGGTGACGGCGCAGAAGGGTTTGTCATGAGAACGGGGGCAGTCTGATAGAGCAACAGAAAAAGCACTAATGGCGTTTTCTACCAGAGAAAGGAATATCCCGTAACGTCAAGAGTAAGTGTGAGTATAAGAAAATGTGCTCAGAATAGTTTTATTTTTCTGGATAAGATGTTTGGGAATTTGAATGTAGCAGTGATTTTTTACTTGTTTAATAAAATATAAAACACAAAAATTCTTAAAATTAAACGGTTTCACTTTTTTGTATAAAACAGGAAATGCGAATATTTTTTGGAGATATCAGTTCTGGCTGGGGCGGGAGGATTCGAACCTCCGCATGGCGGAATCAAAATCCGCTGCCTTACCGCTTGGCTACGCCCCATCAGCATTAAGCTGCCAGTGCCGCTCTTTTAAGGCAAACTGGCAGCTCTCGTAAAGTCTGTTTTTCAGATCTTTATCAGAAGAAAGAATTAGTGGCCTTCTGCAAAGCTGGAATCTGCATCGGGCAGCGCTTCAAGATCAGGTAATCCATCATCCAGAGAAGCCGCTTCATCACCCGCAGGGAAGAGGCCAAAGCGGGCAGCTTTGTCTAAAGCCTGATCCAGAGCTGCCATTGTGCTGCCCATATCCGGGCTGTCATCTTTTTCCCATGCGCGCAAAGTGTGGGTCCATATGCCCACAATCATGTTCACGCGCACAAAGCCACCCAGCCCGTTGGCGTTAATGCCTGCGGCATCTGCCATCCAGCGCATGCTTTCAAGCGTGGCCCCGCCCAGAATAATAGCTAGGGGAGGATCCATAGGCAGGCTGCGCAGCACAGAGCCAAGACCATCGCGATATTGCTGGAACACATCCAGCCGCCGCATCAACAGGTCAAACAGGCGTTCACGCGTGTTACCGCTTACTGTGTCATCAGCCAAAGCCACATCATCGGCCATGCGGCCAAGACGGAGCAGGATGGACGCCTTAAGCGGAAAGCGTTGCCGTGCTTCACGCAGGGAAAGGCCTGCATCACGCGCGGCATCCAATACAGAAATGCTAGACCAGCCACGCTCTGCAGCAAGCGTTAGAGCAGATGAAACCAGCGCTGCATCAAAATCATCATTGTCCATTTAAAAACCCGCGGGAGAAGAAAGAGAAAATATAATCAACAGTCATAAAGGCAAAAATCAGGATGCAAGTTCCTTGGCGCGCTTAACTGCAGCCGCAATGGCGCTTGAAACAGCGTGTGGCCATGCATCAGATGCCATCAGAACCTTCAGGGCCGCTTCTGTTGTGCCGCCGGGGCTTGTAACGTTCCGGCGTAATTCTGCCGCATCGGTGGGGAGCTGATGCAACATTTGCCCCGCTCCATAAATGGTGCCGCGCGCGAGCTCACGGGCTGTTTTGGCATCCAACCCTTGCTCCACGCCTGCCTGTTCCAGCAGTTCTGCCAGAAGGAAAACATAAGCGGGTCCGCTACCGGAAATGGCAGCTACGGAATCGATCAACCCTTCCTGTTCAACCCATACGGTTTTACCCACAGCGCTGAGGAGTTGATCACACTGCTTTTTCTGCTTTTCAGAGGCTTCGGGCGGTGCATAAAGCCCGCTCATACCAGCGCCCAGAGCAGAAGGCGTATTGGGCATGCTTCTGATGATCATTGGAGAAGCCGCTGCATTTCCTTCCCGGCAAGCTGCCAGCAGGCTGGCAATAGTGCGGCCAGCCATAACGGAAAGCAGTGTGCCGTTAGGGAAGCGCTGGGCCAGCTCTGCCAAAACGCCATTGGCTTTTTGGGGTTTGACAGCAACCAGAATAATATCGGGCTTAAAATCAGCTGGAATAGCATCAAGAGAGCGCACAACACGGTGAGGAGCAGGAAGCTCCGCAAGGTGCCGATCCATAACTACAGAAGGGGCTAGCCCGCGTGCCAACCAGCCTTCCAGCATGGCACCGCCCATTTTACCGCAACCAACCAAAAGAATGGAGGGCAGGAGGGGGGTGTTTGTCATTATGCTTCTCCCTGACAATCAATCATGGCTGTTGCGAGTGCTGTTTTGGCATCCAACCCTGCGTGTAGAAAAAAGCGGAAAGCAGGGTAAAAGCGTTCGCATTCAGCCAATGCAATATCAATCATGTCTTCAAATACATCGGTAACAGATGGCGTGCCGCGTAACAGCAACGCATGGCGAAAGAGCAAAACGCCATCTTCTGTATCCAGGCTAAAGTGCCCAACCCAGATCTGCTCATTCGCCAACCCGATCAGTTCGTACAGATCAGAATACTGCGTGGGTGCTGCCTTAAGATCGAACGCACAGGTAAACAGAATAGCGCCCAGTTCGGCAGACCATGAAAAGAACAATCCGTAATCACACCAGCGGGAAGGGGCTTCTGCCGCCATTTCTGTGGGTGTGCAGCGTTCGAATGTCCACCCATGTCCACCAATCACCTGCTCCATGAGGTCAAGCGGATTGGTGAGCATGGATGATGCTTCAGAGGTCAATGCTGGCATGGGGTTACTCCGTGCCTGCGGAAAGGCAGATAAAGAATATTAAGGGGAAGTAGTGCTTCAGTCCTGATGCTGATGCCCGTGTTCGTGCGTGTTATGGGCCAGCTTGTGTTCCAAAGCAGTTACGCGTTCTTCCAGCGCAGCAAGGCGGCGTTCGGCTTCTTCCTGGCCAATGCGGGCTTGGGCAGCCAGATCACGCATCACTTCAAATTCTTCGCGGCGCACAACCTGCAAGCCTGTCAGCACTTCATCTACGCGGCTGCGGACAATAGCATGGATTTCTTCGCGCACACCTGTAAGGGCGGAAAAAGCTCCACCGGCCACGCCGGCAAGATCATCAAAAAAGCGCGGTTTGTCAGCCATGACCGGTTTCTCCATCATTCTGGTTTGCGGCATAAATGTTAGCAAAGTGTGTTTATGCCGATATCTTACGTTCTGGGCTTTATAAAGAGTATGAGCGTCAGATGCCACGCCTTACTTTTAGCGGCTGCGGGATATATGGGTATCAGCCATTCATATGGTGCCGGGCATCCATTGACCGCGCCTGCGAGCGTTCCCATTATTATAAATAATGTAATGAAAAAGCTGAGGGCACGTGCATGCTCTTTTTATGCGGCCTTCAGGGATATGGAGAAAGTGATTTATGAACAATTTAACGGCGGAGGCATATCTTAAACCCCGCCTGGAAGCTTTTGTGAAAGAGGCAGAACAGGCCGGGTATTCGCGTGATGTGGTGATTGCTCTGCTTATGAGCCTGTTGGATACGGATAATTTTTCCGATTCCAGCCCAGCTAAGCAGGGAGGTGCTGCATGAGCGCGCGTGATCCATATGACGTGCTGGGTATTTCCAAAAGTGCCAGCCAAGATGACATTCGCAAGGCTTACCGCAAATTAGCCAAAAAATATCATCCGGACCTGAATCCGAATGACAAAAAAGCGGAAGAAGAATTCAAAGCCGTTAATCAGGCGAACGATCTGCTCTCAGATCCAGAAAAACGTGCGCGTTTTGACCGGGGTGAAATTGATGCCGCCGGGCAGGAGCGCCATCCCGGTTTTGGTGGTGGCGGTGGATTTAATGATTTTGGCGGTGGTGCCGGTGGCTTCCGCTACAGTGGCGGCCCTGGTGGAGCAAGCGGCTTTACTGAAGAAGATCTGAGTGATCTTTTCGGGGGCATGTTTGGCGGTGGCGCACGGGCGCGTCGTTCTGGCCCTCGCAAGGGGGAAGATCGGTCCTATACGCTCAAGGTCAGCTTTCTGGATGCGGTGAATGGTGGTAAATCCCGTATTACCTTGCCCCAAGGCAGCACACTTAATGTGACGATCCCTCCGGGGATAGAAGACGGCAAAGTGTTGCGCCTGCGTGGTAAAGGCGCACCAGGCGTGCAAGGCGGTCCAGACGGGGATGCGCTGATTACCGTTACCGTGATGCCTGACCCTACATACACGCGGGAAGGGAATGACCTGCGGGAAAATTTGGATGTAGACCTTAAAACCGCTGTGCTTGGTGGGGCTATTATGGTGCCAACCCCAACAGGAACGGTGAAGATGAACATACCTGCGGGGTCGGATACAGGCAGCGTATTGCGGTTACGCGGTAAAGGCGTGCAGGCGCATGGATCACGCCCAGCGGGTAATCTGTATGTGACGCTGCAAGTAAAAATCGGCAAGCCAGATGCCGCTTTGCAGGAGTTTCTGAAAAACTGGAAACCTGCAGAAGAAAAATAATTCAGGCCGATAAAATCTTTCCCCGCTCAGTTCTTTTGGGCGGGGAAAGGCGTGGAGTTTCAGTTATTCACCGTCATCGCGGTAAAGAGGAACTTCCATTTTATGTCCGTCTTTTTTAAGCAGCACCAGTTGGGCTGTATTTTCTGAAAGGCGAGTTAGCGTAGCGGTTACGTCTTCTTGCTGTCCTTCCCATACCGCATTGGATTTACGCGCTAGGGCAAAGTGGTTTTGCTTGACAACTTTGCTGATATTGTCTGGCACAACAACCAATAAACGTGCTGCAGGACCAACAGCGCGGTTACCCATAATGGTAATGGGTTCCATAACCATTGTGACAGCCCATTTACCCATAAAACTTGCAATGGAATAAGGCTGGGTCGGCGCAGCTTTTTCTGTTGCGGCAGGCTTATCCGGGGTTTGGGCGAACACGGGAGAGACAAGGAGGCTGGTGGCAAGCAGTGCCGAGGCAATCTGTTTCAAGTCTGAAACTCCAAATGAATTTCTTCTTATGTGAACCCCCGGCGGGGGTGGCGTCCACCCATTTTAGGACATGGGGCAAACCCATAGCTCTTGACGAAAAGGGTAATCGTAGCCAGATAAGTGCCACAGACAAACCAGCATTGCATAAAATGAAAAGGGCACAGGTATGAGTGAAGCAGAACGGCAAAACAGTGTAGTTTCTCCGGCTTCTGCAGCTTCTGCTTATGATACCATTTCTTTTAAAGAATGCTGCCAGATGGCAGGTGCCATGTTTTTTGTATTTGCCTGCCTGGCATTAGGCCTGCACGCTATTTATTATGCGGGATACTAATAAAAAGGCCGGATAAACCGGCCTTTTTCTTTTACTCGTGGCGAAGTGTCACAACCAATACATCACGATAAGCGGGTAAGGCGGGGTCTACAGCCTGCACAGGCGTTACTCCATGATACACGCGGCTATCGTTTACAAATGCGGTATCCAGAGGGTTGGTGAGTGTAAACCCACCCACGCGTTGGCGGTTAAGATCGTGAATGGATGTTTCCCCGCGCGCAATATTTTCTCTGCGGATCATCACAACACAGACCCAATCCACTCCATCCCGGTGCAGGCCTTCCGGCGTAGGCTGCCCGGCAGTATCTTTGCTGGCTTCAATGCGGAACTGATGAATTTCTGCATGCCATGCTGAAGGACGTTGCTTGGCAGGGGTCATATCCACTGCCAGCCGATGCATAAGCTTTAGAATGGACAACAAAGCTGGGTTATTGCCAATTTCTGGCAGCACAGGCTGAAACCAGCGTTCAATCCCTCCATTCAGTGTATTGTAATCTCGACTCTGATAATGGGGCTGATGAGGTTTGCGCAGGATTTCCTGATCAGAAAGTGAGAACGTGGCGTAGCGGCGGCGGCGATACCGTCCGCCATCCGCCATATATCGGTCACACCCCAGATCATTCCAGCTTGCGGCAAACTGATCCCAATCAGCTAACCCAAAACCTTGCAGAATGGGGCGCATGCTGGCCGCTTGCAGGAAGGCAAAGCCCTCCTGCGCTAGCGGTTTTTCAATACAATCAAGGGATATTGCACCCCCTGAAAGGTTCAGGCCGGTTTCAGGCATGTGGTGGTTCTTTTGCTGCAGGCGGTGCCTCTGGGGCAGAAGGTTTGGCTTCTTCCTGCGCCTGAGCTGCACGTTGGTTGATTTTTTCAAGCAGTTCCGGCGGCATTGTGTCCATTGCCAAATGGACCGGCGTGCCGGGCGGTGTGGTGGAGTAAGATGTTGGCGTGTAGAATTTTACACCCTGCGCTGCCATGCGGTTTGCAATACGGCGGTAAAACTCACGCTGTACTTTCCACTTCATCATAGGTGCGGTTTTGATGGAGCCCACCAGCACAGCACCGTTTCCGTCGGAACTATCAACACCCAGATCAACATAATCGGACAGGATGATGTTCTTGTAAGCATCTTCCTTGCGCATTTCCTGAACGGTGTCCTGCATGATCTTGGCAACGCGTTCGCTGCTTTCGGTCAGATCTACCGTCTGATGCACAATAACCTGGTTAAATCCACGTGCCGTATTGGCAATGGAGGTTACGGACGAGAAGGGAATGATGTGTAGGTCACCATCCACAGAGCGCACGCGCAATGTACGGATGGAAAGATGCTCAACAATACCGGCAATCCCTCCGGTGGTTACCCAATCCCCAACCTGAATGGCATCTTCCGCCAGCATGAAGAAGCCGGTGATAACGTCTTTAACCAAGCTCTGAGAACCAAAGGAAAGACCAACACCCAAAATACCGGCACCGGTTAGCAAGGGCGTGACGTTAATACCAATTTGGGAGAGCGTGGTAACCGCCACAAAGATGATGATAACGGCCAGCAGGACAGTGCGGATAATAGGCAGCACTGTACGCAGACGTGCCGCGCGCGCGGCCTGTGCGCTGGAGGTGTAACGGGTAATCTGTTTTTCCAGCAGACCGTTCACCACTTCCCACGCCACAGCGGCAACTGTCATGCCGATAAGCAGACAGATAGCTGCGCCAATCAGACGGCCACCAAGAGCGGAATCAAAGAAGAAGCGGAAGCTGGGGATGCTCCAGCTTTGAGCAAGGCAGACAATGGTAATGAAAATAATGGCAATGGTGATAATCCGGCGCACGAACGGATAATAGAAATCCGCTCGTTTTTGCATGCCCGGATAACTGGCTTCCAACGTGGGGCTGATGCGGAACAGCCTGTCCTGCAGGCCATATGCCAATAGGGCAATAACGCGGGAAAGCACCAAGCAGAGAAACGTCAGCAGTGTTCCACGCAGGATCCACTGATACCCGCCTTTAAGATGTGCGGCCCATACAAACCACAGCGCCATGTCCAGGAACATCACGGGTACCCACCACACATGCGCCAGCGTACCAGCAAAAGCCCATAGGGCATTTTTACGCATGTTGGGGGAGGGTTGCAGTGCCCGTGCCACAATATGGCGCAGGCGCCAGATAAAGGCAGCAATAATCAGATGCTGGATCAGCACCACAGCACGCTGCATGGCGTCCACACCGCGGGGGCTGAGGTCAAACTCACTTCCCAAGGTGGAAAGACAGATCACAATGGAAGGGGCTGCCACCAGCACGTTCCACCACCGTGTCAGCAAGTGTGCTGTTTCATCCGATGCAGGAATAAGCCGGATAGCAGGGGAACGTGGCGCCAATGTTGTTTCCACAACCAGATAAAGCCCACGCGCAATGGCATAAGCATTGATAAGGGTGAGGGAAACAGTGTGGGCTTGTGCTGTAGTGGTAAGGAATTCTGCACCCAGATAGCCGACAAGCAGGCACACCCCAACGGGCAGCAGCTTGATAAGAAAATGCAGTACATTATATGGCACCCGTACTAGGTAACGGAGCACTTCGGTGCCGCGCCGCTGGTCATTTTCACGCGTTTGCGTGGTATCCGCATCGTTTGCTGCTGCGGCATCGCTGCTATCGGCTGCTGCGGCAGTTTCGGCTGAGGCTTCCAGACGTTTTTCCCTGTTTTCTGCATGCTGCGTTACAGAGTTCAGCGGTTTGCGCATTGCAATGCTGGTGGCACGCTCCAACACGAGGGCGAGACCAATAATCAGTAGAGCGCGACTAAACGCATCAATCAGAGTTTGCCGAGAAGCCGGATTGCGGATTTCATTTTTGAACCACGGCCCAACAACACTTAAATCTTTGAAAAGGCTGGTGAAGTTGTTTAGGTAGCCATGAATAGAGCTTTGCAGCGTATCCAGTTCTGAATGGACATCGCTGTCTATCACAGCGTTATCGGCTTGTGGTTTAGCCGCAGCGGGCGCTGGAGCCGCTTTGGGTGTGGCGGCTGGTTGTGCAGCAGGTAAGCCCTTGGCCATGAGGGAAAGAGTTTTGGAAAACTGTTCCCGCTTCTGCGGATCGTTCAGAACGTTCAGTAACTGCTGAGCATCCTGTTGTGTCAGACCATTGGTTTGAGGAACCGCTGCTGCCGTATCTGCCCGCGCATGCGTAACAGGGAAAAGAAAACCCAATCCCAACGCAAATAGGCAAAAAAGACGACAAAGCCATGCAGCCAAAGAAGGCGACTGAGGCGGAGAGGGTGAAAAGGATAGACTCTGATCCGGGCTATTGGCCGCCATGGGGGCGCTGCATCCTTTGCTGAACGGGTAAGATAATAAGGGCGCGCAAAAAAGTGCCGCCCAATCTGCCTCTAGGGTAGGAGGCAAATTGGGCGGCATCAAGATGATGCGTGCTGATAGCAGTTGTTCAGGAAGGAGCGGGTCAGTTACCGGTGTGGTTGAAAGGGTGCAACTTGCTGCGTTTCTGCCCGAATAACCAACGTGCCGGCTATAAGGTCATGCAGCCCCTGCTTGCGCCGCGTAAACGCAACCATGATGACGCCGATATATAGCAGCGGGAAAGAGATAAAGGCCTTGATGACAAAGCGCAGAATAGCCTGTGCCAAACTGATCTGCCCACCTGAAAGTGTTACTACTTCCAGCCTGCATACCCGTTTACCGGGGGTGCCACGGAGGGAAGATGCCTCAAACAACACATAATAGATTGCCGGAATAAGAGCGAGCAGCAAGCTGGCAAGTGGCCAAGGACCTGTATGAATGTGCGGGATAAGAACCGAGATGTTTTCAGGCTGCACGAAGGAGGCAACATCCACCACATTCATGCTTTGCCCAGAGCCATCAATGGGGAGTTCCTGCCAATCTACAGTGACATTGGGCGCAACAAAAAAGCCCAGAACGGTTTCTATGGCTCCAAGGATAATGCCATCAATCAGAAAGGCCCATACCCGCCACCAGAAGCCAGCATAAATCCATACAGGAGCGGGTGTGCCGGGCTGCATTCCATAAAAATCGCCAGAAGGTGCCCCCCAGCCGGGAGGCGGTGCCGAATTGGACATAAGAACCTGCTCCGCAGGAAAGATAAGTAAATAAGCAGTGGGGCAGAAAGTGGTGTTTAACTGCGGTAAGACCCGTTGATATCAATATAGCCGTGGGTCAGATCACAACTCCAGGCCTGAGCAGTGCCTGCGCCAAGGCCGAGATCAACAGCAATGTCGATTTCCTGCCCTTTCATATGCGCCACCACAGGGGTTTCATCATACCCATCCACAACGGTGCCGTTACGGGCAATGCATACACCGCCAATAGAAACAGAAAGCGTATCGCGGTCTGCGGGTTCCCCACATTTGCCAACAGCCATAACAACACGGCCCCAATTGGCATCTTCTCCCGCTACGGCAGTTTTCACCAGTGGGGAATTGCCAATAGCCATAGCCACGCGCCATGCTGATTGATCGGAAACAGCACCGCTGACCTTAATGCTCATCAGCTTGGTAATGCCTTCACCATCCCGAATGACCAGCAGGGCAAGATCGTGCAGAACGGCGTTCAACGCAGTGCGGAAATCAGCCAGTTCCGGGTCTGCCAGAGCATCTGTGGTGGCGGTAATGTCCGGATTCTGCGCCGCTCCGGTAGCAAATAGCAGCACCATGTCGGAGGTTGAGGTATCCGAGTCCACTGTAATGCAATTGAAGGTTTTCTGGATACCAGCGCTCAACAGGGCCTGTAGCACCGGAGCAGGTAGTTTGGCATCCGTTGCCACAAAGGCAAGCATGGTGGCCATGTCTGGCGCAATCATGCCACTACCTTTGGCAATGCCCTGAATAATAACTTCCGTGCCTTTAATGGTGGCTTTACGGACAGCAGCTTTAGGGAAGGTATCCGTAGTCATGATTCCGCGTGCGGCATCTTCCCATCCGGTTTCAGAAAGGGCGGTATGCAGCGCGGGGAGGGCAGAGGTAATGCGCTCGGCGGGCAGGATTTCCCCAATGACGCCGGTAGAAGCCAAATAAACATTTTCGGCAGAGCAATCGGCCAGTCTGGCAGTTGCTTCTGCTGTGGCTTCGCATGTTTTGCGTCCGGCTTGGCCGGTAAATACGTTGGCGTTCCCGGCGTTTACAACTAGTGCACGGGCTTCGCCTTTGGGTAGAATAGCGCGGCACCAGTCTACAGGTGCGCCGGGGCATTTGGATTTGGTAAATACGCCCGCCACTGTGGTGCCGGGGGCCATTTCTGCCAGAACCAGATCTGTGCGGCCCTTATAACGAATACCAGCTGCAATAGCGCCAAGGCGAATCCCACGCACAACACCAAGTTCCGGCATTGGCAGGGCCAGGGGGGAAACGGGGATTGTCTGCGCCATCTGGCGGTATCCTTAAGGGTATCTGAGCAAAAACCTCGCCCTAAATAAGGGGCGAGGTTTGCGGTTTAATGGTCTTATTTCTGAGGTGCAGCGGCAGGTGCAGGCGCATCAGCCAGCGGCTTGCCGGTGTTGGGGTCAAAACGTACGATCTTGACCTGATTGGTGGCTTTATCCACGGCTTCACGCACATATTTCTGGATAAGAGCCTGACGGATTTTGTCACGCACTGCGTCCAGTGTGGGAACCGGGTCTGTACGTGTGTCCAGCACCTGAATGACATGGTAGCCATACTGGCTTTTCACCGGAGTGCTGCTGATTTCGCCCTTTTTCATGGCGAAGGCGGCATCGGAGAAGGCCGGGATCATGTCTGTTTTCTTGAACCAGCCCAGATCACCACCGTTCTGCTGGGCGCTGCCCTTATCGGTAGAAACTTGAGCAGCCAGTTTACCAAAATCTGCGCCAGCCTTCAGCTTCTTGATTACATCATTCGCTTCGGCTTCGGTTTTCACCAGAATATGGCGGGCATGCACTTCTTTTTCAGCCGGCTTGCCTGCGTAGTTCTGATCATAATACTGCTTAACGGCATCATCAGTCAGATGCGGCATAACCTGCTCAGACAACCACGCATTTTGCAATGCGGTGTTGGATGCGTTCACCATCATCTGCTGGGTTTCAGGCTTTTTATCCAAGCCTTCTTTCTGGGCTGTAATCAGAATGGCTTTCTGATCTGCCAACTGGTTGACCAGCATGGGGAAAATCAGGTTCGGGGGTAGCTGGCGCATCTGCGGCGGCAGAGAGATCATGGCCGTCTGCACATCAGACAGCGTGATTTTTTCACCATTCACGGTGGCTACCACGGCGTTGGGGTCTGCTGGCTTTGCAGGTGCGGCCGCTGCTGCGGGGGCCGGGTCTGCTGCAAAAGAGGGCGTGCAAAGGGTGGTAGTAGCAAAAAGAGCTGCTGCTGCCAGTCCAAACGCGTGGGGAATAAGCCGCATGTGTATTAAAACCTTTAAAGCCATTAAAACCTGTTTATCCTGTATGAAGGAGGGCTTTCCACCCGGCAACCCCTGTTTCAATCCTGCTTCCACCGGTACGGTTGGTTGACCGCAACCCGCCCCGGTCCTATTTTGCACGGCAAGCCAGCCATGCCAGTGTCCCTTGCTGCATTACCATTTGGGGTAGTGCAGGGGTAAGGGGCCGCATTGTTCCGGAAAGGTGTTCATGCTTTCACGCTTTGTCCGCGCCCTGTTCGGCACCGCCAACGACCGGACGCTTAAGATATTTCAACGCCGGGTGCCGGAGATCAACGCGCTTGAACCACAGGTGCAGGCGTTGGATGATACCGCCCTTTCTGGCAAAACGCAGGAATTCCGAGACCGGATCGCCAAGGGCGAAAGTCTGGATGATTTGCTGCCCGAAGCTTTTGCTGTGTGCCGTGAGGCCTCACGCAGGGTGTTGGGGATGCGGCATTTTGACGTGCAGCTGATTGGCGGCATGGTGCTTCATTCTGGCCGCATTGCAGAAATGCGCACCGGGGAAGGTAAAACCCTGGTGGCTACGCTGGCTGTGTATCTCAGCGCGTTGGCAGGCAAGGGCGTGCATGTTGTTACTGTGAATGACTATCTTGCAGCACGTGACGCTGCAGAGATGGGGCGGCTTTACAGTTTTCTGGGCCTGACAACGGGCGTGATTGTGCCCAACATGCCTGATGATGCGCGCCGTCAGGCTTATGCGTCTGATATTACGTACGGCACGAACAACGAATTCGGCTTCGATTATCTGCGTGATAATATGAAGTACCAGTTGGGCGAAATGGTGCAGCGCCCCTTCTACCACGCGATTGTGGATGAAGTGGATTCGATCCTGATTGACGAAGCTCGTACTCCACTGATTATCTCCGGCCCGGCAGAAGATAGCTCAGACCTGTACCGCGCAGTGGATGCCGTGGTTGCTCAGCTTGTGCAGGATCCGACAACCTTTGAAAAAGATGAAAAGTTCCGTACGGTTATTCTGACTGATGCCGGATCTGACCATGTAGAAAACCTGCTGCGTCAGGCAGGTGTGCTGGATGAGGGTGGTCTTTACGATCTGCAGCATGTGGCTGTGGTACACCACGTTCAGCAGTCCTTGCGTGCGCATACGCTGTTCTCGCGGGATGTGGATTACATCGTGCGTGATGGCAAAGTGGTGATTATTGACGAATTCACCGGGCGCATGATGGAAGGCCGCCGGTATTCCGATGGTCTGCATCAGGCGCTGGAAGCCAAAGAGCACGTGGAAGTTCAGCAGGAAAACCAGACGCTAGCTTCCATCACCTTCCAGAACTATTTCCGCCTTTATCCCAAGCTTTCCGGCATGACCGGCACCGCCATGACAGAGGCGGATGAGTTTGCAGAAATCTACAATCTGGATGTGGTGGCCATTCCTACCAACCGTCCGGTTGCCCGTAAGGATGAAGACGACGAGATCTATCTGACAGAGCAGGAAAAGTTTGCTGCTGTTGTCAAACTTATCCGGGATGTGCACGAACGCGGCCAGCCGATTCTGGTGGGCACCACGTCTATTGAAAAAAGTGAAGCGCTTTCAGATCTACTTAAGCGTGAAGCAATTCCACATAACGTGTTGAACGCGCGTTTCCATGAAATGGAAGCAAAGATTGTGGCGCAGGCGGGTGCACCGGGTGCCATCACTATTGCCACCAACATGGCTGGTCGAGGCACGGATATTAAGCTCGGCGGCAACGTGGAAATGCTGATCTCCCAGACCTTGGGGGATATGGAAGAGTCTCCAGAGCGTGACGCGGCAGAAAAAGAAATTCGTGATCGCGTTGCGCGGGATCATGACATCGTGCAGCAAGCAGGTGGCTTGTACGTTGTCGGCACGGAACGGCATGAAAGCCGCCGTATTGATAACCAGCTGCGTGGCCGTGCAGGCCGTCAGGGTGACCCCGGTAATTCCAAATTCTTTATCTCGCTTCAGGATGACCTGATGCGTATTTTCGGGTCAGACCGCATGAGCGGGATGTTCCAGAAAATGGGCATGAAAGAAGGCGAGGCCATTGTTCATCCATGGTTGAGCAAGGCGCTGGAACGGGCGCAGAGAAAAGTCGAAGCCCGCAACTTCGATATGCGCAAGAACACGCTCAAATATGATGACGTGATGAACGACCAGCGTAAGGAAGTGTATGCCCAGCGCCGTGAATTCATGGCGACTGAGGATGTCTCTTCCATTGTGATGGAAGCGCAGGAAGACGTCATTGATGCAATGGTTGCGCGCCGTATCCCGGAAAAATCCTTTGCGGAACAGTGGGATGTGGCCGGGCTGATGGAAGACGTGCAGAAAACTTTTGGCTTGGATCTGCCTATAGCAGCTTGGGCCAAGGAAGATGGTATGGATGCCGAGGCTGTGGCTGACCGGATCAGCCAGGCTGCCACGCAGGCGCAGGCTGCCCGAGCCGCCAATATTGGCCCGGATCTGATGCGCTTTATTGAAAAGCAGATTCTGCTGACAACATATGACGCCGTGTGGAAAGAGCATCTGCATGCGTTGGATCAGTTGCGGCAGGGCATTGGCCTACGTGCTTATGGCCAGAAAGATCCGCTGAACGAATATAAGCACGAAGCCTTCCAGCTCTTTACATTCATGTTGGAAGAAATGCGCCAGCGTGTGGTGGGGCTGATGGCACGGGTGGAAGTGACACCCCCGCCAGCAGCGGCTGATCCGTTTGCCGATACGGCAGAAATTCATGCTGACCCGGAAGTGCAGGGATATGCATCGGAACCGGGGCCGGGCCTTTCACCCGGTGCATCGCCGGAAATGGCCACGCCTATCGGTGGCAGTGCCATTATGCCGGATGATCCTTCAAGCTGGGGTGAAACACCTCGTAACGCGCCCTGCCCATGTGGCTCGGGCCAGAAATACAAGCATTGTCATGGGCGGCTTGTCTAAAGCCTGCCCGGCACTGTTGCAGACGACAAGGTAAGGAAGATGGCTGGTCATTCCCAGTTTAAGAACATTATGCACCGTAAGGGTGCACAGGATGCAAAACGCTCCAAGCAGTTCGGTAAGGTTATTCGTGAACTTACGGTAGCAACGCGTTCGGGCTTGCCTGATCCGGCAGCTAACCCACGCCTGCGTGCAGCCATTTCTGCCGCGCGTGAAGTGAACATGCCCAAAGACACCATTGAGCGCGCCATTAAAAAAGCATCTGGCGCAGCGGGTGGTGATGATTATGTGGAAGTGCGGTACGAGGGTTACGGCCCTGCCGGTGTAGCCGTTATTGTTGAAGGGCTGACCGATAACCGTAACCGTACTGCATCAGACGTGCGTGCAGCATTTTCCAAGCACGGGGGCTCTATGGGGGAAACCAATTCCGTTTCCTTCATGTTCCGCCGCTTGGGTGTGATTACATATCCGGCTTCTGTTGCTTCTGAAGATGAAATGCTGGAAGCCGCTATTAAAGCCGGTGCAGAAAACGTTGTCTCCACCGAAACATCACATGAAGTAACGTGTGAAGTGGAATCCTTTTTTGCAGTGAAGGATGCGCTGGAAGCACGCTTTGGTGAGCCGGAAAGTGCCAAGCTGGACTGGCGCCCCGAAAACACCGTAACGCTGGACGAAGACAAAGCACGCACCCTGTTCAAGCTGCTTGATACGCTTGAAGACCACGATGATGTGCAGAATGTGTACGCCAATTTTGACCTGCCGGATGATCTGGCCGAAAAACTTTCGGCATAAATCATAATGGTACGTCTGCTCGGCATTGATCCCGGCCTGCGATTTACAGGGTGGGGCGTGATTGATGTCGAGGGCAATCGGCTCCGGCATGTTGAAAATGGCGTTATTGCAACCAATAGCGCTGATAGCGTGCCAGACCGCTTAAAGGTGCTGCATGATAACCTGCTGATGCTGATAGACAGGTTGGCGCCACAAGAATCTGCTGTTGAAGAAACTTACGTAAACCGTAATGGTTCGGCCACTCTTAAGCTGGGTTATGCGCGAGGCGTGGCGTTGCTTGTGCCCGCATTGGCTGGGGTGAGTGTGGCGGAATACGGTGCGCTTTCTGTTAAAAAATCGGTTGTTGGCACCGGATCAGCAGATAAAAAACAGGTGGAAATGATGGTGCGGCGGCTTTTGCCCGGAGCAGAAATTATCCGTGCAGATGCGTCGGATGCGCTGGCGGTTGCTATTTGCCACGCGCATCATCGTGCCAGTGCACGCCATATTGCAGCCGGGGTAAGAATGGCATGATTGCGTTTTTATGCGGATTGGTCATTCAGGTTGATCTGGGAAGCTGCGTTATAGACGTAAACGGTGTGGGCTATCTTGTTGCAGCCTCTACACGCACTTTGGCGGCTTTGCCGAACCCACCAGAAAAAGCTCGGCTTCTGATAGAAACCGTTGTGCGCGAAGATGCCATTCTTCTGTACGGTTTTATGGAAAGTGCAGAGCGTGAATGGTTCCGGCTGCTAACAAGCGTGCAGGGGGTAGGGGCAAAGGTTGCTCTTGGTATCCTTTCCACTCTGTCACCGGGAGAATTGGTGGCCGCGCTGATGACATCAGACAAAGCCAGTCTCACACGTGCGCCGGGTGTAGGCGGTAGGTTGGCAGAACGGATTCTGACAGAGCTGCGTGATAAAGCCGGCAAAATGCCCGGTGGTGGTGGCGGTATTACCATTCCGGCCATGGCAACACCTGCTGGCAGTATAGAAGCAGATGCGCTTATGGCGCTGGCTGGTTTGGGTTTCCGCCGGGCAGAAGCAGCGCCTGTGGTGCGCAAAGTCATGGATGCACATGGGGCGGCTGCCACACTGGATTTGGTGATTCGTGACAGCCTGAAAGACCTTGCCCGATGAGTGCGGAGTTTACGCCTGATCGGGAAATTGATGCGGCACGGCGGGAGGAAGATGTTGGTGAATCCACACTTCGCCCGCAAACTCTGCATGATTTTACGGGCCAGAAGGCCAGCCGGGAAAACCTTTCCATCTTTATCAAGGCAGCCAAACAGCGTGGTGATGCCTTGGATCATGTTTTGCTGCATGGGCCACCGGGGTTGGGGAAAACAACCTTGGCCCAGATTGTTGCGCGCGAACTAGGTGTAGGTTTTCGGGCCACATCTGGCCCCGTTATCCAGCGTGCGGGTGATCTGGCAGCTATTCTTACCAATCTACAGCCGCGTGATGTGCTGTTTATTGATGAAATTCACCGCCTTCAGCCCGCCATTGAGGAAATTCTCTATCCTGCGATGGAAGATTTCCAACTTGATCTGATCATTGGTGAAGGTCCTGCTGCACGGTCTGTTCGCATAGATCTGCCGCCGTTTACGCTTGTGGCTGCCACCACGAGGGCAGGGCTTTTGGCCACACCGTTGCGGGACAGGTTTGGTATTCCCCTCCGGCTGGTTTTTTATACACCAGAAGAGCTGTGTAAAATTGTGGCCCGTGGTGCAGAAAAGCTGGATTTTGCCCTAACTCTAGGTGGCGCAATGGAAATTGCCCGCCGTTCCCGCGGCACACCCCGTATTGCCGGGCGGCTGTTGCGTCGGGTGCGGGATTTTGCATCTGTAACCGTGCCTGCCGGAGTGCCGGTAGAAGCAGAAGTGGCAGATGCTGCACTCAAGCGGCTAGAGGTGGATGCGCTTGGGCTGGATGCCATGGATAGGCGTTACCTGCGGCGGATTGCCGAATATCATCATGGCGGCCCGGTTGGGGTGGAAACGCTGGCGGCAGCTCTGGCCGAATCGCGCGATACATTGGAAGATGTGATTGAGCCTTACCTGATTCAGGAAGGTCTGGTTTTGCGTACCACGCGCGGTCGTGTTCTTGGTGAACGTGGCTGGCGGCATTTGGGGCTTACCCCTCCGGCTTCTGCTACCGGGGGCAACCAGCAGATGGATTTCCTTGCAGGCGAGGATGAGGGGGAAGAATGACCACCCACTCCATAGATTTTAGAATCTATTACGAAGATACAGATGCAGGCGGCATTGTGTACCACGCACGGTATCTGGCGTTTGCAGAACGTGCGCGTACCGAGGCGATTCGGAGCTTGGGTATGCCAGCATCAAGTTTGCAGGAAGAATATGGGCTTGTTTTTGTGGTGCGTGATGCCCGCCTTGCCTACAAAATGCCCCTGAAACTGGATGATATTGTAACGGTTACCACCCGTTTGATTGACCTGAGAGCAGCCAGTTGCCGCTTGGATCAGCTATGCACCCGCGGTGATGATATATGCGCTCAGGTTGAGGTTGGTCTGGCCTGCGTGAAAGTATCAGATGGGCGTCCTGCCCGATTTCCGCCGTTATGGCGTGATTTGTTGCAGAAATTGGCACCAAAGGGATGAAAGCGCCTCTTCTGCTTTTTTGAGTAACCAAGTAAGAAGCAGAAGCGTCGGGCAAAGCATGTGTCTCGACCGAGTCGGAGACAGATCGCCCGTAAGGGGTGCAGAGGCAGGAGGCATTATTGGATCGTGCGGTTGATGCGGCAAATCTCGGCGTAAGTGCGGCTGGGGATTTGTCAGTATGGGCGTTGTTCATGCACGCCTCGCTTGTTGTTAAAATTGTCATGCTGGGGCTGCTTATTTGCAGCGTAATGGTATGGGCAATTATTTTAGACAAGTTTGTCACGTTGCGTCGTATCAATCGTGAAGCCACAGGGTTTGAAGATCGCTTCTGGTCAGGTGGCAGCCTTGATGATCTGTATGAAAGCGATGGCGCCAAGCCAACCAACCCGATGTCTGCCGTATTTGGTGCGGCCATGGGGGAATGGCGGCGTTCAGCCCGTATTCCTGGTGTGGATCTGGTGCGTGGCGGCGTTAAGGAACGTGTTGACCGCGCTATTGGCATTACCATCACGCGGGAAATGGATCGCCTGCGCCGCTGGGTGATCTTTCTGGCCACTGTTGCACCTGTTGCACCCTTTGTCGGCCTGTTTGGTACGGTGTGGGGGATCATGCATTCCTTCAGCTCCATTGCTGCTGAACACAACACAAACCTCAGCGTTGTGGCCCCCGGTATTTCCGAAGCTTTGTTTGCAACGGCCATTGGCCTGCTAACGGCTATTCCGGCTTATGTGGCGTATAACGTCATCAGCAACAGCATGGACCTTTTCCAGGATCGTCTGGAAGGTTTTGGCACCGAGTTTGCTGCCATTCTTTCTCGCCAGTCCGAAGAGAGGACCTGAGATATGGCAATGCCGTCGGGAGGAAGCGGACGCCGCCGCAGGCGTCCGATGGCCGAAATTAACGTCACTCCCATGGTGGACGTGATGTTGGTGCTGCTGATCATCTTTATGGTGACATCTCCAATGATGACCAGCGGCGTAAATGTTGATCTGCCCAAAACAGATGCGCGCCCGGTTAATTCAGACAGCAAGCCCATTACCGTTTCCATCAAGTCTGATGGCACGCTGTATCTGGGGGATAACCCCGTTACAGCAGATCAGCTTGTGGCCCAACTGAAGGCTGCCTCCAACAATGATCCTTCCCACCGTATTTTTGTACGGGGTGATGCCCATATTGATTACGGGCAGGTCATGCAGGTTATGGGGCAGATTACGGAAGGCGGCTTTACGCATGTGGCTCTGCTGGCGCAGCAACCTGCCAGCAGTGGGCATTAAGCCATCCGATAGGGTGGAGAGGTACGAACAATGCCCATGGCAAGGCCACGCCGGTCTGATCAGATTATACTCCGGCGATCGCTTTATCTGTCAGGGGGCGCGCATGTCGCGCTTCTGCTGGCACTGCTGATCACTCTTCCGCCGCCCAAGCCGCCGGAAGAGCCCCCACAGCCTACGATTGAAATGCAGTTCGAGCAGTCGGACGCACAAGAGGGCGGTCCTGCCGCCAAGGCAGAAAAGGCTGCGGCTGAACCCAAGCCGCCAGCCCCGGAAGAAAAGGAAGCTCCGCCGACGCCAGAGCCTCCGAAGGATGTGCCGAATGAGGAGGCCCCGCCGCCACCTCCGCCGCCACAGCCTGTTCCGCCGCCACCTGTGCCAGAATCTGAAAAGCTGCCAGATGTGCCTCTGCCCCCCAAGGCGGAAGAGCCTTCTCCTGAGGTTGTGAAAACACCGCCGTCTCCACCATCTCCGGTGCAGCCGACAAATAGTGTTGCGCTGCCTTCACCCATTACGCAGCCCACGGATACGCTGCCGGATGCGGCAGTTCCGTCTCATATCACGCAGCCAAACAAGGCGAAGAAAAGCCAGGCAGAGTCTCATTCCCTGCTGGAAACGTTAGATACGTTCCGGGCGGATCAGAAGCAGACGCATGCTCCCAAGGCACGTGCCAATCCGGTTGCTGGTGGCGCGCCCAAGGGTGGTGGTTCACCCGTGGGCAGTAACATTACGGGCAGCCTGAGCGCTGGCCAGCAAAAAGCTATCGGGGCTGCGGTAAGGCGCTGCTACACAGAAGATACTGCCGCCAAGGATTATGCCAGTTTTGTGGCGCATTTGGTGGTTACGGTAGATGGAACCGGTGAAGCCCGCATTGTGCAGTTTGCGCCAGAAACACAGGCCCGCATGAATGCGGATTCTTCGTATCGAGCGCTGGCTGAAAGAGCACGGGCTGCTGTTCTAAGTCCAACATGTGCCAAGCTGCCAATTCCCAAGGAACTGCTGGGGCAGCCACGGCAACTGAAATTTGTATTCAGGCCTTGAGCAGGCCTTAGGGAGGAAAACACATGGTGATGAGTACCCGCCCCCTTATTTCCGATCAGGAAGCCGATGTGCTGGCTGGCACGCTGCGTCGGCGCAGCCTGCTGGGGGCCAGTGTGGCTGCTGGCGGTATTATGGCCATGCCTGTTGGTGCATTTGCGGCCGCCAGTGCCCCAGAAGCTGAAATTACGGTTGATCAGGCCCGCACGGCGCCTATTCCCATTATCATCCCCAATTTTGGTGGCGGCTTGGGCGAGAAAATTGCCGAAGTGCTGACGAACGACCTGAACAATACAGGCCTGTTCAAGGTTATGCCGGGCAGCACAACATCTGGCACGCCAGATTTTGCAACTTCCAAAAGCATGGGTGCGCACGCGCAGGTAACAGGTTCTGTTTCTGGCGGTGGGTCTTCTGTGCGCGTGGAAATGCGCCTGTGGGATGTGCTGAGCCATCAGCAGATTCAGGGTACGGCCTACACAACTTCAGCAGCAAACTGGCGGCGTATTGCCCATATTGTGGGCGACGTTATTTACGAGCGGATGCTGGGGGAAAAGGGGTATTTTGATACCCGCATTGCCTTTATCTCCCGTTCTGGCCCGCGTGGCCACCAGCGCACACGTCTGGCCGTTATGGATCAGGACGGTGCAAATGCCCGTATGCTGACAACAGGCAAGTGGCTGACCCTGACACCGCGCTTTAGCCCGGTGAAGGATCAGATTGCCTTCATGTCCTACGCCAACAACCGCCCACGCGTTTACCTGTTTGACCTGACCAGTGGCCGCCAGCAGATTTTGGGTGAGTTTGAAGGGATTTCCTTCGCACCGCGCTTCTCCCCAGATGGGCGTTCTGTTGTGCTGTCAGTTACCCGCAATGGTGGATCTGATCTGTATATTGTGGATCTGGCCTCTGGCTCTCGCCGTCAGATCACGTCTTCTGGTGCTATTGATACCAGCCCGTGCTTTAGCCCGGATGGATCTCAGATCGTCTTTAACTCGGATCGTGGTGGTAGCCCGCAAATTTACATCATGCCGGCTTCTGGTGGTGGTGCGCGTCGTATTTCGTACGGTCAGGGCACGTATGGGTCTCCAGTCTGGTCTCCCCGTGGGGATCTGATTGCGTTTACCCGTATCGCTGGCGGTATGTTCTCGCTTGGCGTTATGGCGCCGGACGGCACAGGTGAGCGAATCATGACACAGGGCTTTACGGTGGAAAGCCCGAGCTTCTGCCCTAATGGCCGCGTGTTGGCCTATTGTCGCCAGAGCCGTGCAGGTGCAGGTGGTGCAGGCTTTAACTCTACCATCGGAATGGTAGATATTACGGGCTTTAATGACCGCGTTCTACCCACGCCAGAAGCCGCATCAGACCCGGCATGGTCTCCCTTAAACGGCTAAAAATTGGCTGTTTATGAAGAAAACCCCACATCACAAAAATGTGATGTGGGGTTTTTGCTGTCCATAATTTGGCCGCAATAAAGGCGGATACAGGCAATAAGCAGAACTGTGTCTTTTTCGTCTCACTCAGTGTATGGCAGGTATGAGATACAGAGATGCAACTTGACCCACAGAATAAGCTATGGCTTAGGGCAAGTTGGTCTCCAAAATTCGTCGGCTCTTCGAAGGGTTCGGAGAGGAGCAGAAGAAGACGCGGGGATACAAGGTTAGAACTCTTTTCTCCCGAATAGTTCCGCAAGGAACCAATTCTCAGGATCCGACACATGAGACTAAAAGTAGTTGCCGCGCTTGGTATGGTTGCCCTGCTGTCAGCCTGCGCCCACGACAATGCAAACACTGGTGCCTCCAACAGCGCTGCTTCCACGCAGCCGACCATTAGCGGCCCCGTTCCCGGTAGTGAAGCTGATCTGGTTGCAAACGTGGGTGACCGCGTTTTCTACGACCTGAACAAAAGCGGCCTGCGCGATGATGCCAAAGACACCCTGCAGAAGCAGGCTGACTGGCTGGCAAAATACCCGCAGGTTAACGTTGAAGTTGCAGGTAACTGCGATGACCGCGGCACAGAAGAATACAACATTGCTCTGGGCCAGCGCCGTGCCAATGCAGCGCGTGATTACCTGGTTGCCAAGGGCGTAGCTTCTTCCCGCATTTCCACCATCTCCTACGGTAAGGACCGTCCGACCGCTCTGGGTGATGATGAAGATGCATGGGCTCAGAACCGTAACGCCATTACCTCTGTTAAATAAGATTTCAGATTTTTCTGAAAGCTGACAGAGCAGAAACAGGCCGGGTGTTAAAGCCCGGCCTGTTTTGTATTGTAAACACTTGTCTTTCAGTAAAAGTGGTATGATGTTGCTGCCTATATGTTGTGGAAGGGTAAGAACCTGATGAAAGTCTGCTTCAAAGCATCGCGGCATGTCCGCACAGGGCTTGCGGCGTTGGCAATGGCAACCGCAATAAGCAGTGTGTGCGTGCCAGTTGCATGGGCGCGGGATACTGCAAATTCAGGCACGAATGATCTGATTGCCCAGTTGCTGGACCGTGTGAGCACATTGGAGCAGCAGCAGCGTGATATGCGCGGTGAAATCGATCAGCTGACCAATGAACTGCAACAAAAAACAGCCGCTCTTTCCAAACAGATAGCAGATAACCAGTTTGCGGCTCAGGCAAACGCTGGTGCAGCCGGGGCTTCTACAGCCGCCGCTGCTTCAACAGACACAACGCCTAAGGAAGCAGCAAAACCCACAACACCAGATGGGATGCTTGCCAGCGGCAAAGCGGCTTTGCAGAAGAAAGATTATGCAGAAGCGCAGTCTGATGCGGAATCAGCGCTTAAAAACGCCAAAGGTGCTTTTAAGGTAGATGCACAGTTTCTGCTGGCGCAGTCTTTGGCTGGGCAAAAGCAGTATCGTCAGTCTGCTGTGGCCTATTATGATGCTTACCGTCAGGCTCCTAAAAGCGGGCGTGCGCCAGATGCGCTGTTGGGTGTTTCTGCTTCCCTGCTGGCATTGGGTGATAAAAAGGCATCATGTGAAGCACTTTCCAAGCTGAAAGCAGAATTTCCAACACCTTCCACCCGCGTTGCGCATGCGGCAGAAGTATATGCCAAACGGGGCAGCTGCGAATAACGGTTGGCGTGGTATCGGGAAAGGTGTCTGCTCCTGTATTATTTGGGCGTGATGTTTTTTCCGATCAGCCCGTTTCTCCAGCCTGTTTTGCACAATGTATGGCCCAGTTAGGGCCATTTTTTCCTGATCAATCAGATTATCCTCCTATTGCTATGGCTGTTTCTGGAGGCGGAGATAGCCTGTGCCTTGCGTGGCTGGCGTCTTTCTGGCGGAAAAACCTGCTGGCTTTGGTGGTAGATCACGGCTTGCGTCCAGAATCTGGGCAGGAAGCGCAGCAGACCATTGCGCGTTTGCGGGCAATGAATATTCCGGCGCAATTGCTGGTGCTTACAGACCTTAAAAAAGGTTCGGCCATGGCGCACAGAGCCAGAGAGGCCCGCTATGCACGCCTGATAGCCGCCTGTCAGGAATATGGATGCACGGACCTCTTGCTGGGCCATCAGGCGGATGATCTGGCTGAAACAGTCTGGATGCGCCAAAATTCCAGCAGCGGGTCAGAAGGGCTGGCAGGTATGGGCTGGATAACTGTGCGGCCCGATATCCGGCTTATTCGCCCTTTGCTTGGATTTTCTCGGGCTGCATTGCGGAACACTTTACGGCAAGCGCATCTTGAATGGGTGGATGATCCTTCCAATCAGGACCAGCGGGCGGAGCGTGTGCGTTTGCGTTTTCTGCTGCAAGAAAACGATCAACGTGCGCATTTCTGGAAATTGAGCATGCAATCCGGCCAGCTTCGGATGCGCAAGGAGCGCGAACGTGCCGTACAGCTTGCCCAGCATGTTGTAATGTGCCCGGAAGGTTGGGTAGCCCTTGGACCGGAATTGCCAGATGTTGATGTGCTTGCAGCCCTTATCCGCAGTATTGGTGGGGCTGAATATCCGCCTGCTCAATCTGCTGTGGTGCGCTTGAAAGATATGGCAACAGAAGCCACGTTAGCAGGCACACGGCTGATACGGCATGCACAGAAATGGGTGCTTATGCGCGAAGCAGCAGCAATGGCCCCCGCGCAGCAGGCAGAAAATGGCACCGTGTGGGATAACCGGTTTGTGTTATGCCTTCCTGCCTCGGTTTCAAAAGTAGGGCTGATGGTTGCTGCTGCCGGGTATGGGCTGGCGCGTAAAATTCGTAATGGGCAGCAGGCAAGGTTTTGTGCTGTGCTTCCTGCATTATGGCGCGCAGGTAAGCGTGTTGCTGTGCCGCACTTGGGCTGGGTGGCAGAAGATGAGCTCGATTTACTTGGGGCAGAGTTCATTTTTCGCCCGGCGGTTTCGGTTACCAGCAGCAGCGTGTATGGTGTAGTTGCACAAGATTCTTAAAATATGTGCAGCTCGCAGACTAGGAATACGCAGGTGGCCTCCCATTTAATAAAGGGAGAGGTTGCTTTTTTCTGCGGCAGCCGGTCAGATAAAGACTCTTCCGGCATTCTCGCACTAGGTATGGATATACGGGCAAGATGAACAATTTAGGCCGCAATCTGGCGCTGTGGGTCAGCATTATCCTGCTGCTGCTGTTGCTTGTGAACATGTTCCAGCCGGGGAGCACGCAGCACGCTGCACAGCAGCTGGCATATTCGGACTTTATTGCCGATGTGGATACAGGGCATGTTCGGTCTGTTGTGATGCAAAATCATAACATTTCCGGCACGCTGACTGATGGCACGGCATTTGAAACCTATGCGCCGCTTGATCCTTCCCTTGTCACCCGCATGGTGGGCAAAGGGGTAGAGGTTGTGGCCAAACCGCTGGAGCAGGAAGGCAGCCCGCTGCTGCGTTACTTCCTAAATTCCTTGCCCATTATTCTGCTGGTGGCCGCATGGCTGTTCATGATGCGGCAGATGCAGGGTGCTGGTGGCCGGGCTATGGGCTTTGGCAAATCCCGCGCCAAGATGCTGACAGAAAAGCATGGTCGCGTCACGTTTGATGATGTGGCGGGTATTGATGAAGCCAAAGGGGAACTGCAGGAAATCGTGGATTTTCTGAAGGACCCGCAGAAGTTCACGCGTTTGGGCGGCAAGATCCCCAAAGGCGTGCTGCTTGTTGGTCCTCCGGGCACAGGTAAAACTTTGCTGGCACGTGCCATTGCAGGTGAAGCCAACGTGCCGTTCTTCACCATTTCTGGTTCCGACTTTGTCGAAATGTTTGTAGGTGTTGGCGCATCCCGTGTGCGTGACATGTTCGAGCAGGGCAAAAAAGCAGCGCCTTGCATTATCTTTATTGACGAAATTGATGCCGTTGGTCGCCATCGTGGTGCTGGCATGGGTGGCGGCAATGATGAACGCGAGCAGACCCTGAACCAGATGCTGGTTGAGATGGACGGTTTTGAAAGCAATGAAGGCGTGATCCTGATTGCTGCTACTAACCGTCCAGATGTGCTTGACCCGGCATTGCTGCGCCCTGGTCGGTTTGACCGTCAGGTTGTGGTGCCAAACCCGGATGTGTCTGGCCGCGAAAAAATCCTGCGTGTGCATATGCGCAAGGTGCCGCTGGCATCTGATGTGGACCCACGCATTATTGCCCGTGGCACCCCCGGTTTCTCTGGTGCTGATCTTGCCAATTTGGTGAACGAAGCTGCACTGTCTGCCGCACGTCTGGGGCGCCGCACCGTTTCTATGCGTGAATTTGAAGACGCAAAAGATAAGGTGCTGATGGGTGTTGAACGTCGCTCCCTCATTATGAGCGATGATGAAAAACGGCGCACAGCTTATCATGAAGCAGGGCATGCTATTACCGCCGTTCTGGTTCCTGAAAGTGAACCTATCCATAAGGCAACCATTGTTCCGCGTGGTCGCGCATTGGGTATGGTGATGCGTCTGCCAGAAGATGATCGCCTGTCCATGAGCAAGAAAAACGCATTCGCGCATCTTGTGGTGGCTATGGGTGGCCGTGTTGCAGAAGAGGTTATCTACGGTAAGGATAACGTCTGTAACGGCGCCATGGGTGACATTAAAATGGCAACCCGCGTGGCCCGTAGCATGGTGACTGAATGGGGTATGAGCGACAAGCTGGGCATGATTGCCTACGCGGATGATGACCAGAATGGTGGTTTTTTTGCTGGGGCTTCTCGCAATTTCTCGGAAGAAACAGCGCGTGAGATCGATGAAGAAGTTCGCCGTCTTGTAGACGAAGCCTATGTGCAGGCCCGGAACTATCTGCATGATCACATCGATGAACTACGCCGTCTGGCAGAAGCTCTGCTGGAATACGAAACCCTGAGTGGTGAAGAAATCCGCCAGATCATGCGTGGCCAGCCAATTGAACGTAAGGAAGAGGAAGAAAGCGGCCCGGTTAACCGGCGTTCTTCTGTGCCTCAGGTTGGTGGGCCGGATGTTCAGGGTTCGGATAAACCGGAAAATGGAACCGGCGGACCAGCCCCAGTGCCTCAGCCAAGCTAACTTTCAAATAAAGATGTAAAGTGGAAAGAGGCGGCAGAAATGTCGCCTCTTTTCGTTTGGGAAGAGCTGATGAAATGACGTATGCGCGGCTGATTGAACCCTTGGGGCTTGTTTATGGCAGCATAGCGCAAGCAGCTATCAAGCAGGGTGATGCTTTACCTTTGTGTGGTGGTCCGGCGGCATTTACGTTTGTGCGTTTGATAGAAGGCTATCAAACAGCAGGTTTAATGCCTGTACAGAAAGTGCCGCAGGACTGGGCTCTGGAGCTTGAGCGGATAACGTGCTCTGCACCGCAAGTGGGTTTGCCTACAGGCGCCCAGATCATGGGTATCCTGAATATCACGCCAGATAGTTTTAGTGATGGTGGCGAACTGGCAAGTAGCGATCAGGCCCTTTTAAAAGCACACGAAATGGTGCGGGCTGGCGCAACCGTGCTGGATATTGGGGGAGAAAGCACACGCCCTGGTGCAGCCACAGTAACACCAGAAGAAGAATGGCAACGTGTTGGCCCGGTTCTTGCTGCCCTAAAGGCAGAACTGCCTAATGTGGCTATTTCTGTAGATACGCGAAACAGTTATGTCATGCAGCGTGCTTTGGCTGCTGGAGCGCATATTATCAACGATGTGACAGCCCTTGCGTATGATGCTGCGGCTTTGCCGCTTCTGGCTCCACAAGATTGCGGTGTTGTGCTCATGCATATGCGCGGCACACCCCAAACTATGGCGCAGCATGCTGTGTATGAAGATGTAAGTGTAGACGTGGTGCGTGAACTCGCACAACGGATTGAAGTTGCCGTAAAAGGTGGCATTGCAAGACATCGGATTATGGTTGATCCGGGATTTGGTTTTGCAAAAAACTTTGAGCAGAATAAGGAGCTATTGCGGCATATTCTGCTACTGGCCAACTTGGGCTGTCGGGTTGTATTTGGCGTTTCTCGCAAGCGGATGATTGGTAACCTTACCGGTGAAACCACACCGCATTTGCGGGATGCAGGAACGCAGGCGGCATCCTTTCCTGCTATGGCATTGGGTAACCCGGTTTTGCGCGTGCATAATGTTACGGGCATGATGCAGGCTGTAAACGTGTGGCGGGAAATATATCAGATCTAAAAAAGTAAGTTTCCGGGCTGAACAAGGTTTCTTCCAGCCTAAAACCGTTTTAGGAAATAAAAGAAAACCGCAAGAAGGCAGTTCCGTTCTTTGTGCAGGATGGGCTTTTTCTGTCTGAGGCGGACAGAATGGAATGAGCAGAATGAAGCGTTTTTTCGGAACAGACGGTATTCGTGGCACCGCTAACGTTGCCCCAATGACGGTGGAAGTGGCCCAAAAACTGGGGCAGGCTGCCGGGTTGCATTTTAAGCGGGGGGATCATCGGCATAGCGTTCTGTTAGGAAAAGATACGCGGCTTTCTGGATATATGATCGAAAGCGCTATGGTTTCGGGTTTTCTTTCTGCGGGTATGGATGTCACGTTGGTAGGCCCGTTGCCAACACCTGCCATTGCTATGCTGACACGTTCCCTCAGAGCAGATCTGGGCGTTATGATTTCTGCCTCTCACAACCCTTTTGGGGATAACGGCATCAAGCTGTTTGGCCCAGATGGTTTCAAGCTTTCTGATCAGGATGAAAGCGAAATTGAAGCTCTGATGGAGAAAGATCTTACGGCATATCTTGCAAAGCCAGAACATATCGGTCGGGCATCCCGGCTGAATGATGCTGCAGGTCGATATATAGAAAGTGCTAAAGCCTCATTCCCGCGCAAATTGCGGTTGGATGGCATGAAGATTGTTATAGATTGTGCCAATGGCTCTGCCTATCGGGTTGCACCCACAGCATTGTGGGAATTGGGTGCAGAAGTCATCCGAATAGGGTGCGAGCCTAACGGCGTAAATATTAATGAAAAATGTGGTTCAACACATCCCGAGGCTCTGTGCGCCACTGTTGTAAAACATAAGGCGGATTTGGGCATTGCTCTGGATGGCGATGCAGACCGTGTGTTGATTGCAGATGAAACCGGCCGCTTGATTGATGGTGATCAGATTCTTGCTCTTATTGCGCAGTCTTGGGTGCGTGAAGGGCGCCTGATGGGTAATTCCGTTGTGGCAACCGTTATGTCCAACATGGGATTGGAACGGTTTCTTGAAAATCTAGGCCTCAGCTTAGAACGTACGGCGGTGGGTGATCGCTATGTTGTAGAGCGCATGCTGGAACGGCAGGCTAACATTGGCGGTGAGCAATCCGGGCATATGGTGCTGACAGACTTTGCAACAACAGGGGATGGGCTGATTGCAGCTTTGCAGATCCTGGCAGTTTTGGTGCAGGATGGTCGTCCGGCTAGTGAAGTTTGCCAGCTATTTCAGCCGTTTCCCCAAAAGCTGAAAAATGTTCGATACAAGGGTGCATGTCCGCTTGATATGGCTGAAGTAAAAAGCCGCCAAGCTGAGGTAGAGCGCAAGCTTGCAGGGCGTGGTCGTTTGGTGCTGCGCAAAAGCGGTACAGAACCTTTGGTGCGCGTTATGGCGGAAGCAGAAGACGCAAATCTGGTTGATGAAGTTGTTGACCAGATGTGCGATGTGCTTGAGCAGGTAAAGGTTCCTGCGTAAAACAAATTCTAGGGAAAGGAATTTTTGAAATTCTTTTCCCTAGAATTCTCATTATGAGTTTTAGAGAATGTTAAAATAATCACACTTTATTTTTCAGAGTAAAGAT
The DNA here is from genome assembly GCF_009914215.2 of Acetobacter pasteurianus. Classification (NCBI taxonomy): domain Bacteria; kingdom Pseudomonadati; phylum Pseudomonadota; class Alphaproteobacteria; order Acetobacterales; family Acetobacteraceae; genus Acetobacter; species Acetobacter pasteurianus. The sequence continues at coordinate 1,281,053 of NZ_CP039846.2, forward strand.
AAAGGATCCTCGTGCTTGCGAGAGGGATGCCTGTTTGAGGTTGATTGCGATTTTTCAAGAGGTTTACTCAGAGCGGACATGGACTCGTATGCTTGAGATGCCTGAGGATCATTTAGAATGTAACCTCTGCCCCATACGGTAGAAATAAGATTTCCTGCCCCTGCAGCCTGAAGTTTTTTACGAAGTTTACAGATAAAAACATCTATAATTTTTATATCCGGTTCATCCCGCCCTCCATAAAGATGGTTGAGGAAGGTTTCCTTGGTTTGAGCAATGCCTTTGCGCAATACAAGGAGTTCAAGAATGGCAAATTCTTTTCCGGTCAGGTGCACAGGCTGGTTATTTACTGTTACGGTATGACTGTTGAAGTTAACTGTAAGATCGCCAATCTGTGCAACAGGGTGGGCATAGCCGTGCACCCGCCGTAAAATAGCTTGTATGCGGGCTGTAAGTTCAGTCGCATCAAATGGATCCAATATATAATCGTCAGCACCCGCGGCAAAAGCTTTGGTTTTTACTTCTGGATTGTTAACGGGTGAGATAACAATAACTGGTGTTGCAAGTTTTAAAGATCGTAATGTGCTAAGAATCTCGTAGCCATGAATATCAGGCTGCTGCAAGTGTAGAATGGCAAGGCCATAATCATAGTTTCTGAGTAATTCTATAGCTTCCTGATCACACTGAGCTATATCCACCGAAAAAGAAGCTTTTGTTAATGCTGAAAATATGGTCCGACTAGAAGTGAAATTATTCTCTAAAAGTAAAATACGCATGGTGGAACCTCATTATGGTTCAGAGAATCAGAAATGCATCCTGTGGTTGCATTTTGTTGATACTTCTAAACCTATACGTGTTTTAAAAAGAAACAAACCATATTTCGTTCAGGGCTTCTCTTTAGCGCGCACCAAGCATGCGTTTTATGCATATCGAAAGAAATATAATAATGAGGAAAGATTAAGAAAATTATAAAAAATGTTAGGTTTTTATTGGTGGGGTTTTGAGAAAGTTATTTATAAATAATGGGATATATGGAATATTTGTTTGTTATGCCTGTAATACACATTTTTGTGATATCGGAGCGGGCGCAACAAAAAATCTCTCATGATTGTGATTTATAATACATGGTTGGGCAATGCATGGAGAAGGCTAAAATGGCCAGAGATATGATTCTGCAAGATGAAGACGCCACAATAAAACTGGCCACAAAACTGGCAGAATATGCGCGAGCAGGCGATGCCATTTTACTTTCTGGGCCGCTTGGGGCTGGGAAGAGCCTTTTTGCACGTGCTTTTTTGCGCGCATTTTGCCATGCGCCCAGTTTGGAGGTGCCAAGCCCTACCTACACCTTAGTGCAATCCTACGAAGCTCCTTCATGCATCGTATCTCATTTTGACTTATGGCGGTTGGGTGGTCCCGATGAACTGGAAGAGCTTGGATGGGATGAAGCCCGAGAGGGCGTGGTGCTTGTTGAATGGCCTCAAAAACTGGAAGATCTGTTGCCAGAAGATGCTTTGAATCTCGAAATACATGTTCTGGCAGATGGGCAGCGCCAAGCCAGGTTATCGGGGTGGGGTGAAAGATTGAAAGGGGCAGATTTGGCAGGCTACGGGGCTGGCATATGAAACTTGCAACAATTCCCGCGCATCTTCCTTTTCTGGACCAGCTTGCCTTACGTTGGATTGAAGCTGCACATCATAATGTAGAAGCTATAGGTGAGGGCATTATTGTATTGCCCGGTAGGCGTGCCGCACGTGCATTAACAGAAGCCTTTTTGCGCCATATGGATGGGCAGAGTGTATTGCTGCCCCGTATTGTACCTATTGGTGCGTTGGATGAAGCGGAACTTGGGTTGTCTGCTGGCATAGGTGGTGAACTGGCATTGGATCTGCCTCCTGCTGTCGCTGGAATGACAAGGCTTGCTGTGTTGGCCCGGCTGGTTTTGCAGGCAGATAAAGCATTTGGCACGCGGCCAACGTTAGATCAGGCATGGCCACTGGCAAAAGCTCTGGCAGATTTAATGGATGAGGCAGAATGGTCTGGCGTTAATCTGGCAGAACGTTTGCCAGAAGCTGTGCAGGAAAATTTTGCTGAACATTGGCAAATTATTTTAAGATTTCTCGAAATTGTAACACAAGCATGGCCTGAATGGCTCAAGGAAAATGGGGTGATGAACCCTGTGGCCAGACAGGTGGCATTGCTTGAGGCACAGGCCGATTTATGGCGTAAACTTGCGCAACAGGGTGAGATTACACCTATATGGGCTGCAGGGTTTACGCACGTTATGCAGCCTACAGTAAAAGTGTTGCAAGCTGTTCTGGAGTGTCCCGCAGGTAAGATTATATTGCCTGGCTTAGATATGATGATGGCAGAAGAAACTTTTCTTTCTTTGCCAGACAGTCACCCTCAGGCTGGACTGAGTTCTTTACTAAAAAATTTAGAAATCACACGATATAAAGTTGAAGTTTGGGAAGGTGAAGGTGCGGGATCTGAGCGTGCAGCTACTCTTGCACGTGTTCTTCTTCCGGCCGAAGCTTTGGGCGATTGGTCTCATTCAGGTGGGGCTGAATTAGAAAATGTTTACAGACTAGATGCCGCTGATCAGCAGGAAGAAGCTGTTGCAATCAGTATGATCATGCGTGAGGCTATTGAAAAACCTGCGCATCGTGTGGCTCTTGTAACACCCGATCGTGTGTTGGCTGCACGTGTCGCCACAGAGCTGGCGAGATGGGGGGTGCTGGCGGATGATAGTGCAGGTTCATCCTTGGTAGATACACCAGCGGCTGTTCTGTTGCGCCTTGTTGCGCAAATGGTAGATAGCAAGTTTTCGCCAGTATCTCTTTTAAGTGTTTTAAAACATCCTTTGGTTGCATCTGGTTTTGCAGCAGGTGTCTGCCGCGCAACAGCGCGCCTTTTGGAACGTGCTATATTACGGGGTCCAGCCCCTCCTCCTGGTTTTGCCGCTTTATGTCAGGTTGTGAAAAGTGCTTTAGAAAACCCGAATGAAAGGGCAAAAGCCAAGTTAGAAGGGGGCGTTACGGCTGATCGCCCTTTTGGTCCAGTTGCATTGTCTGTTTTCATGGAGCGTCTGGAATTTTGTCTGGAGCCGGTTCTTGGATGGGAACTGGATGCGGCAGAAGCAGGTATGCAGATAGCGCAAGATTTAGAACAGCATTGTGCCCCTGTACCAGATTTGCTGGCAGCATTAATCGCCACAGTAGAGCGCTTGGTTGCTACTGATGAAGAAAGTGCATCAGAACGTTTGTGGCGTGGTGAGGAAGGCAATCTGCTTGCCAGCCAATTAACAGAATTAATGTTGGCATCAGAGGTTTTGCCGCCTCAACCTCCTGTTGTTTTAGATGGTTTGTTAACAGCAGTTCTGGCTCCTGAACGCGTTGCTATGCGCCGAGGTGGAGATCCAAAATCTTTACATCCACGTGTTCTTATCTGGGGTTTGTTTGAATCGCGCCTGCAAACGGCAGAAACAGTTATTTTGGGTGGCCTTTCCGAAGGTGTATGGCCGCCCGTAGTGGATGCTGGCCCGTGGATGAGCCGCCCTATGCGACAAAGAATGGGGCTTCCATCTCCAGAGCAAGCTGTCGGACAGGCGGCCCATGATTTTTTTGCAAGCGCAGCTGCCGCAGGTACAGTTATTCTTTCCAGCGCACGACGCAGAGAAGGAGCGCCTGTTGTGCCGGCCAGATGGCTTACACGGCTGGATGCTTTCTTGGCTGGCCGTAAGGGGCATATTCCTAATCATCCAGCTTTGCTTTGGTTGAATAAGTTGGATCAGCCAGTGGGGCCAGCAATACCTGTTGCACCGCCGCAGCCTATGCCACCCGTTGCACTGCGGCCTCGTCGTTTAAGTGTGACAGAAATAGAAACCTGGATAAGAGATCCATACGCTATTTACGCAAAACACATTTTACGCCTTGAAGTTTTGCCTGAGTTGGAAGAAGCCGCAGATGCATCCGATTACGGGATGATTGTGCATAAAGCGTTAGAGCGTTGGGTGAAAGCGTATGGTGTGACATGGCCTGATAATGCAGAAAAGAAATTATGCGATTTATTTTCTGAAAGTTTACAGGAACATGTTTTGCGTCCAGCACTGCGTGCATGGTGGGCCCCTAGGTTAACGCGTATTGCCCAGTGGGTTGTGCAGGCTGAAGAAAAGCGGCGGAACGAACACGGTGTGCCACGCGCTATTCTTACAGAAATTCGTGGGCGTGTAAGCATTATGGATGCCCCGGGCGGTAAGTTTGACATTGTTGGTAGAGCAGACCGTATAGAATTAAATGCTGATGGGCACGTGATTGTGCAGGATTACAAAACTGGCACGTTACCATCTGCCAAAGATGTTTTGGCCGGTTGGAGCCCGCAGCTACCGCTTGAGGCTGCTATGATTATTCGGGGTGGTTTTAAGGAAGTTCCTGAGCATTCAAGAGAAATATCAGATCTTATTTATTGGCGTCTAACTGGTGGTGCAGAGCCGGGAGAAGAGGTTGTTGTCAAAACCCGTGAAGCACTCAGCCTTACAGACCTGGCCGAACAAACTTGGGAAAATTTGCTATTGCGGATAGCAGCATACGATCAACCAGATCAGCCTTACCTTTCTCATCCTCATCCGGGTAGAGAACCACGCTTTGCCGATTATGCACGTCTGGCACGTGTGCCCGAGTGGAATTCGGCCCGCAAGGAGGATGAGGAATGAGCATATCTGCACAGAAGGCTTTACAAAAAGCTATTTCTCAGGCCAATGCGCAACAGGCCCTGGCATCGGATCCTTCAGCATCAGTTTTTGTTTCTGCTTCTGCGGGAAGCGGTAAAACCAAACTGCTTATTGATCGCCTCTTGCGCCTGATGTTGCCGCGTTTGGCAGAAGATGGTTCTATCCTGCCCGGAAGTTCTCCTGCCCGTATTTTGTGTCTGACTTTTACCAAGGCGGCCGCAGCAGAAATGTCTATTCGTCTGCAAAAGCGCCTTGGCCGTTGGGTAACATTATCAGATGAAGAATTAGATAAAGAACTAGCCGAGTTGTACGTTCCCTGCACAGAGGAAACACGGCGGCGTGCACGGGCATTATTTGCAGAAGTGCTTGATCTTCCAGGGGGTATGCGTATTGGAACAATCCATGCATTTTGCCAATCTCTGTTGCGGCGTTTTCCTCTTGAAGCTTCCATGAATCCGCACTTTACGGTTATGGAAGAAACAGATGCCTCCTTGGCTTTGCAGGCGTGTGTAGAAGCTATTTTAGGTCAGCAGAAAGAAGGTGTTATCTCTTCCTTGGCTGGTCAGATATCTTTGGGAGATTTTATTTTTATTTCAGCTGTTTTGAGAAAAGATGAGAGATCATCTTCCTTGTTGAAACTTGTTGTGGAAGATTTTGATAAGGCTGAGGCTGTATTATGCCAGATACTAGGATTGTCGCCCGATATACTACATGGAAGCACTTCTGAATTTCTTGAAAAATCATGCACGAACTTTCCAGAAGAACAAAATTTAAGAGAGGGGTTTCAGATTCTTTCTGAGGAGGGATCCGAAGCAATAAAAAGGAATGCTTTTTCTCTTTTGGATTGGTTGGCCCTGCCTGCATCAGAACGTGCAGCACAATGGTCTGTGTGGCGCAATGGTTTTCTTACAAAAGAGGGAAAACTACGCTCTGTTGGTTTGATTTCTAAAAAACTTTCTGAAAAATACTCTGATATTTCATTATATATTCAAAAAGAATCTGAACGTATTTCCAAGGTGGAGGAACAGCAGCGCGCTCGAAAACTGGCCGAAATGGGAAGCGCATTGCTTAAGATGGCAGCGGCTGTTTCTGGCCTCTATACAACGCAAAAAGCACGTCATGGTCAAATTGAGTATGATGATCTTATTCAACGTGCATTAGGGCTTTTGCGAGAACCCGGTGCTGCATGGGTGATGTATAAGCTGGATGGCGGCATAGACCATTTGTTGCTGGATGAGGTGCAGGATACCTCTCCTGAACAATGGCGTATTGCAGGCGATCTGACAGAAGAATTTTTTGCAGGCCTTGGTGGGCGGAGTGAAGATGAACCGCCTCGGACTATTTTTGCCGTAGGGGATTATAAGCAATCCATTTACGGATTTCAGGGGGCAGATCCTGATTCTTTTCGGGAATGGCGTCAGAAGTTCAAAAAGCGTGTTCAGGATGCACATTTATTATGGCGTGAGCCTGAACTCACGGTTTCTTTCAGATCAACCGCACCAGTTCTTAAACTTGTTGATGCTGTTTTTGCAGATCCAGAGGCAGCTAAAGGGGTTGTGGAAGAACCCGGTCAAATTATGGAACATATTACTGCGCGTCCCGGAGAAGGAGGGCGTGTAGAATTATGGCCGTTGGTTGAGGCCGAAAAGGAAGAAGACGTTATTAGCCCGTGGGAGCCAGCGCAGGGAAATGCAACGCGGCAGAGCCCACGCCAGAAATTGGCAGATGCTGTAGCGGGGTATATTTTCAGGCAGTTAAATCAAAAACCCGTATCTGGACAAAAGTCATTAACACCGGGTGATGTTTTGGTTCTTGTGCCACGTCGTTCACCATTTGTCGGGATGCTCGTGCGTGCCCTGAAAGGCCATAACATTCCTGTAGTTACGCTTGTGCGTACAGGGTTGGCTGAGCATCTGGCTGTGCAGGACATGCTTTCTTTGTGCGCAGCACTCCTGTTGCCACAAGATGATTTAACATTAGCTTGTGTGCTTACTTCTCCGCTAGGTGGTGTGTCGGACAACAGCTTGATGGCTTTGGCCGCTGGGCGTGAAAAAGGAGAACCGTTGTGGTCAGCGCTTCGAGAGCGTCATGCAGAGCAGTCAGATTGGAAACAGGCTTGGAATTTTCTGAATGGTTTGTTCAGGCAGGTAGATTATTTAACGCCCTATGAGTTTCTTTCTGCTGCATTGGGGCCGGGGGGTGCGCGTGCACGGCTTCTTGCCCGATTGGGGCCAGAAGCAGCGGAACCAATTGATGAACTACTTTCTGCAGCAATAAGGTATCAGGATCAGCATCCACCTTCTTTGCAGGGTTTTCTGCATTGGATGCGTCATTCTGAGGAAACCGTGAAGCGGGAAGCTGAAGCTGGCGGAGATTCTGTAAGAATCATGACAGCTCATGGTTCTAAAGGGTTACAGGCCCGTCTGGTCATTTTGCCAGATACAGTTGGTCTCCCACGTTTTGAGGAAAGATTGTTTTGGGCGCATGATAAAAAACAAAATATAGATGTGCCTTTGTATGTGCCGCGCAATGCTTTGTCTGTTGGCTTAACCCGTAGCCTAAAAGACGTGATGCGTAGCAGTGTGGTAGAGGAATATAATCGCCTGTTGTACGTAGCGCTTACACGTGCGGCAGATCGGCTGGTTGTTTGTGGCTGGAAGCCGGGACGCAATGTGCCAGCAGAAAGTTGGTACGAAAGATGCCGAATTGGTTTTGAAAAAGCAGGTGCGGTAGAAATAGACTTTCAGGAAGGTGGATGGTCTGGCTCCATGCTGCTTCTGGAAGAAACGCCACAGGAAGAAGCCAACCCCAAAAAATCTGTCCCGACTTCTGTTGAGAAGAGCGAAGATACAGCCTTGCTACCGCAATGGATGGGAACTGCTCCGTTGTGGAAACCTACTTTGCCAGAAGCTGAAAGCCCACTGGCGCGCCCGTTGGCACCAAGTAAACCAGATGATGCCATGTTGGGGCCGTTACCCCCTGTACGTTCGCCGTTGGACATTGCTGCCGTAACGCCAGCTAAAGCGCGAGAGGCAGCTTTTCGGCGTGGTAATCTGGTACATTCTTTGTTGCAGTTTTTGCCTGCCTGTCCGGCAGAGCAGCAACCTGCCATGGCGCATCAGTGGTTGGCGCGGCCAGCAAGTGGTTTGTCATCACATGAAGCTGCCGAACTTGCACAACAGGTTATTGCAGTTTTGCGTCTGCCTGAACTGGTAGATCTGTTTGATCCGTCTGCACGGGCGGAACAGCGTTTGGCCGGTGTGGCGGGCGGGCAGGTTATTGTGGGGCAGGTTGACCGTTTACGTGTGCTGCCCAACAAAGTGTTGGTGTGTGATTTTAAAACCGGCCGCCATGCCCCCCGTAGGGTAGAGGATACACCTGTTCTATATCTCCGGCAGATGGCAGCTTATCGTGCCCTTCTGCAAGGCATATGGCCCGATCGGCCCGTAGTCTGTGTTTTGGTCTGGACAGAAATGCCACGTGCAGATGTTCTGCCAGATGCGTTGCTGGATAAGTATGCGCCCGGCATTTTGCCTGCGGCTGTATCTTGACCGCAGCAAGCGCAACCTTAAGTGTTAGGAAGAGTTGGGTAGAAAGCCGTTTCAGCTTGTTGCCCTGTATTGGTAAAGGCAGTTCACGGCATGCAGGCGCGTGCCGGAGAGTTTAAGGAACCAGAAAATGAGTGAACACACGCTTGCTGTCAGCGATTCCAGCTTTGATAAAGATGTTCTCAAGGCGTCTGGCCTTGTGCTGGTAGATTTCTGGGCAGAATGGTGCGGCCCCTGCAAGATGATTGGCCCAGCACTGGAAGAAATTGGCAAGGAATTTGCCGGTAAGGTAACCGTTGCCAAAGTGAATATTGATGACAACCCAGAAACTCCCAATGCGTATCAGGTCCGCAGCATTCCTACGCTTATGCTGGTGCGTGATGGCAAGGTTGTAGATAAAAAAGTGGGCGCCCTGCCCAAAAGCCAGTTGAAGGCATGGGTTGAAGGCGCTCTGTAATCAGGGCTTCGATATGGCCTGAAGCTTAAAGGTAAACTGCAAGCTTCAGGCTTATTTTTCGCAGGGGCATCTGGCCTGTAGGTTTTCATAAAACTTGGCAGATAGGCTCAGCCAGCGTAATGCAACGCGTGCTGGGCCATATATTTGTCCCTGCAATTTGTATTGTGCAGTCACAGGGTTCAAAATGAGCTGGATCACCGAATATGTTCGTCCCAAAATTCGCGGCCTGCTGCGTCGGGATGTGCCGGATAATCTGTGGACGACCTGTGACTCATGCAGCCAGATGATTCTGACCAAAGAGCTGCACAAGGCATTGAATGTGTGCCCCCATTGTGGGCACCACATGCGTGCACCAGTTATGGACCGTCTGAAATGGACGTTTGATAACGGAGACTTCACCCGTATTGAGCTGCCTTCTGCTCCGGTTGATCCGCTAGGGTTCCGCGATCAGAAAAAATATACAGATCGCCTTAAGGATGCGCGCGCAAAAAGCCATCTGGACGAATCGCTGATTGTGGCCCACGGCACCATTGGCGGCCATCAGGCTGTTGTTGGCGTAATGGCGTTTGAATTCATGGCAGGCACCATGGGGGCTGCGTTTGGTGAGCGCTTTGTGGCCGCGGCACGTCTGGCTATTCTTCAAAAGGCTCCCTTGGTTATCTTCACCGCTTCTGGTGGCGCGCGTATGCAGGAAGGCGTTATCAGCCTGATGCAGATGCCTCGTACTACTGTAGCTGTTGAGATGCTTAAAGAAGCCGGGCTGCCTTATATTGTGGTGCTGACCAACCCGACCACAGGTGGGGTTACGGCCTCCTTTGCCATGTTGGGTGATGTGCAGATGGCCGAACCCAATGCGCTGATCGGTTTTGCTGGCCCGCGCGTTATCCAGGACACGGTGCGCGAAAAGCTGCCTGAAGGCTTCCAGCGGTCCGAATACCTGCTGGATCACGGTATGCTGGATATGGTGGTGCAGCGTAAGGATGTGCCCGCAACATTGGCCCGTGTGATCGGGCTGCTGATGCATGCACCAGCAGATGTAAAAGCCCCGCCGCCGCGCCCGCAGGCACCGGCTCCCGCCGCCGCAGAGTGATCCTTCCATGACAAAAGCAGCAGCTTCCGGCCCCACAGCAGAATTTACGGGCCGGACAGGCGCGGTGCTGGAACGGCTGAATAACCTGTATCCAGCACTGATTGATCTTTCCTTGGGGCGGCTGGAAGCACTGCTGGCAAAGCTGGGGCACCCGGAAGAAAAGCTGCCCCCAGTTATCCATGTTGCAGGCACAAACGGGAAGGGCAGCACGTGCGCGACTTTACGCGCTATTGGTGAGGCCGCGGGCTGGCGTGTGCATGTGATGACATCCCCGCATCTGGTAGATGTGACGGAGCGGTTCCGTATCGCCGGCAAGCTGGTGAGCGAATCGGAACTGGTTGCCACGCTGGAAGAGATCGAGCGGGTGAATGATGGCGCGCCCATTACCGTCTTTGAAGTTCTGACAGCTGCTGGCTTTCTGCTTTTTTCCCGCCACCCGGCAGATCTGGCGATTATTGAAGTAGGGCTGGGTGGTCGGTGTGATGCCACCAATGTGCTGCGTAAACCTGCTGCGTGTATTGTCACCTCTGTCTCGCGTGATCATGAGGCGTTTCTGGGTGACACGCTGGAAGCTATTGCCGGAGAAAAAGCCGGTATTTTCAAGCCCGGCGTGCCTGCCGTAACAGGCAATCAGCCAGAAGCGGTTATGAAGGTTTTGCAAGCACAGGCTGATAAGATGGGTGCGCCACTTTATCGGCGTGGTGCTGAATGGTCGATTTCTCCGCAGAATGATGCGGAGTCGGGCACGGCTGAGCTGAGATTTGCAGATAAGGCCGGAGAGCTCACATTACCGCAGCCAGCATTGGTTGGGGCGTGGCAGGTTGAAAATGTAGGCCTTGCTGTAGAAGCCTTGCGTGTTTCCGGCCTGCATGTGCCGGAACAGGCATGGCAGGGCATTGGCCGCGTGAACTGGCCTGCACGTATGCAGCAACTCCACGGCAAGTTGGCTTCTCATTTGCCGGAGGGCTGGGAACTTTGGTTGGATGGTGGCCATAACCCCGGGGCAGGCAATGCACTGGCGCAGGAACTGGCACACTGGAAAGATCAGCCCCTGCACGTGCTGGTAGGGATGAAGCAGACCAAGGATGCCACAGGTTTTTTAAATCCGGTGCTGCCATTTGCATCTAGCGTTTGGGCTATTTGCGAGCCTCAGCAGCATTTGGCATTGCCGGTGGAAGCAATTGTGGAAGCTTCTGGCGGAAAGGCTCAGATAGGGCCAACGCTGGTTGATGCGCTGGATGCGCTGGTGGCCCAAAACCCTCAACAGCATGCAAGAGTGCTGATTTGTGGCAGCTTGTATCTGGCTGGTGTTGCGCTCAAGCAGGATGGATGGGTGGCCGCGTAAAACCGGCTACCTGCCATTTATAGCCAAATTTTTAATGGGAAAAAGTGGTGCCCCCAGTAGGATTTGAACCCACGACCTACCGCTTACAAGGCGGTTGCTCTACCACTGAGCTATAAGGGCACTGATGCGTATTTCGCAGGGGCAGAATTAAGCTGAAACCACCCCCACTCGTCAAGACCTGTTTTTGTGTTGATGAAAGGTTTTTTGGGCTCGCAGGATATTGCATCCAAACCGCTGCTGGCGCATCTAGGCTGCATGCCGCACTCTCATCTTCCTCCTCACCCAGTTCTATCCCTGCACGATAGCCAAAGTCGTGCCACGGTGCCGTTTACGCCAATCGATCCGGCACACGTAAAAGTCTATTACTGTGGACCAACAGTGTATGACTTGGCGCATATTGGCAATTTGCGGGCCATGCTTACGGCAGATGTGCTGGTGCGCCTGCTGCGGCATGTTTATCCGCGCGTGACATTTGTGCGGAACATCACGGATGTTGATGACAAAATTACCGCACGAGCCCGCGCGAATGGGGAGGATATTGGCTCTCTAACCCAGCGCACTACGGAAGAGTTCCATCAGGATCTGGCATCCATGAATGTGCTGCCGCCGGATATAGAGCCGCGCGCCACGCATAATATTGGTGAAATGCAGGCCATGATCGCGCGGCTGATTGAAAACGGCCACGCGTATGAGGCCGAGGGGCACGTGCTGTTTTCGGTTGGTTCGTTTCCGTCCTATGGCGCACTTTCTGGCCGCAACCCGGAAGAGCTGGAAGCTGGTGCACGTGTAGAGGTTGCTCCCTACAAAAAAGCGCCGGGTGATTTTGTGCTGTGGAAACCATCGGACGCAGATCAGCCAGGGTGGGATAGTCCTTGGGGCCGTGGCCGACCGGGCTGGCATATTGAATGTTCTGCTATGTCTCATCGTTATCTGGGAGATAGCTTTGATATTCATGGTGGTGGATCAGACCTTCTGTTCCCGCATCATGAAAACGAACGTGCCCAGAGCCTGTGCTGCTTTCCTCATGGCAAGTTTGCCAATTACTGGGTGCATAATGCCATGCTGCTGGTTGAAGGTGAGAAAATGTCCAAGTCTTTGGGCAATTTCCTCACTATTCGGGATGTGCTGGCACAGGCTCCGGCAGAAGCTCTGCGGCTGTTGCTGTTGGGAGCACATTATCGCTCCACCCTGAATTATACGCAGGCTGGTTTGCAGGAAGCACGTAAAACGCTGGATCGGTTCTACCGTGCCCTTGCTGCAGGTCCTGTGCCCGAAATGGATGTGCCGGAGGGCGTGATGCAAGCTCTGGCAGATGATCTGAACACACCTAAAGCTATTGCAGAACTGCACGCTCTTGCAGCGCAGGCTCTGGCAGGAGACAGGCAGGCCGCAGGTGCTCTTAAAGCGGGTGCAGGCATGCTGGGGCTTTTGCAGGGTGACCCGGAACAGTGGTTCAAAGGTGATGCCTCTGATGAAGATGCGGCCATTGAAGCCCTGATTAACGAACGTCTGGCTGCCCGCAAAGCGCGCGATTTTGCAAAAGCAGATGCGCTGCGTGATCAGCTTCAGGCTCAGGGCATTGTGCTGGAAGATACCAAAGATGGCACAAGCTGGAGGCGGGCATGACCGGTCGGGATGGGGGAGCCCCTCTGGAGCCAATAGGTAATACGCCTGTTGTTATTCTGGTACGCCCGCAAATGGCGGAAAATATTGGCACCACGGCGCGCGCCATGGCCAATGGCGGCCTTTTTCATTTGCGGCTTGTCAGCCCGCGGGATGGATGGCCGCAAGAGCGTGCATGGCGTACCTCTTCCGGGGCAGATCGGATTCTGGAAGCTGCAACAGTGCATGAAAGTGTAGATGATGCCGTGGCAGACTTGCACCATGTCTATGCAACATGCCCGCGCCCTCGGCATATCATCAAGCCAGTTTTAACGGCCCGCGGTGGTGCAGCAGAGTTACGTGCGGCAACAGGGCGTGGGTTAAAGGTAGGCCTGATGTTTGGCCCCGAACGTGCTGGCCTGGATAATGAAGATATGGCGCGGGCAGATGCGCTTATTCGTTATCCACTTAACCCGGCTTTCATGTCGCTCAATCTGGCGCAGGCCGTCATGATCATGGCGTATGAATGGTGGATGGCAGAGGATCAGACGCCCCCGCGTGAACTCATGACGAATGAGACTCATGTGGCGACCAAAGGGGAGCTGGAGAATTTTCTGCAACATCTGGAGCGTGAGCTGGATGACTGCGGTTTTCTGCGAAATGAGCAGAAGCGCCCCGGTATGGTGCGGAACCTCCGCCACTTTTTCACACGCGGCGAAGTCACTGAGCAGGAACTGCGCACGCTACATGGCGTTGTGCGGGAACTGGCACATCCACGCCGGAAAGATTGATATTTTTTAAAGGCAAGGTATCTGCTGCCAGCCCATAAGAAACGGCTGGCAGCAGTAAAGCGGCTTTTTAGTCTGCCGCCAAAGGCATGTTGTGGTGTGCCATGGCTTTGGTTACGTGGTCTTCCACCGCGTTGGTGATCTTATCTACCTGCTTGGCAAAGATATGATCCGCTTCGGGGAAAACCCGGTAATCAACCGTTACACCCTTTTGGGTATTCAGCTTATCTACCAGTTTATGAATGGCAGGCTCCGGAGCCATATCATCCTTGCCGCCAGCAATCATCAGGCCACCGCAGGGGCATGGTGCCAGAAAGCCGAAATCATAATGCGCGGCAGGTGGTGCAATACTGATCCAGCCGGTAATTTCCGGGCGGCGCATCAGCAACTGCATGCCAACAAAAGCGCCAAAAGAATAACCGGCAATCCACAGCCCGCTGGCATTGGGGTTAACCATCTGCATCCAGTCTAGCGCTGCGGCGGCATCTGAAATTTCGCCAATACCGCCATCAAACCGCCCCTGAGAACGGCCGACCCCGCGCGAATTGTAACGCATGACGGAAAAGCCCATCTTTTCGAATGTGCGATACAGCGCATAGGTAATGCGGTTGTTCATGGTGCCGCCGTGCAGCGGGTGAGGGTGCAGCACGAGGGCAAGCGGGGCGTTGGGCTCGTTTGAATGGTGATAGCGCCCTTCAAGACGACCATCAGGGCCGGCAAACATAACCTCTGGCATTCGGGTTCCGCTTGATCATGGAAAACGTCCGTGGGCATGACGTTTCCGGGTTCTGTAAACAGGTCTGGTTAAAAACGATGCCGCGTTTCCAATCAGGCCATGCGGGGCAGAGGCCACGCAGTTAAATGTTCAACACTCCTTTGTTTTCCGTTTGTGGGGAGAAAACGGAAAACAAAGGTTCTTCAGGTATATGGTGTCTCTGGTGTGTAGAGAAAATAGCAGAAGATGTTTTCTGCCGTTGACCTTGGGGAAGACACAGGCATAATCATGCACCAAGATTCCGTGGAGATCGTAATGCGTGGGGGAAGTCTTTTCTCCCAGCGTGATGGGGCATGCTGCACCTCGTGGTGTTGACCATGCGGCTTTCTATAGCGGCTGTGCGGCCAAGATTTCCACATAAATCGTTATAATGGCTGTTTTTAGCCCTTTTGGGTATGGCATGTCTGTGTGGCAGGCGATCTGATTCGGGGCATCATGACAAGCAGAACAGAAAGAAACAGCAGTGGTTCAGGTATGGTTTATCTGGACGCCAATGCAACAGAGCCGTTGCGCCCCCAAGCGCGGGAAGCCTTGCTGGAAACTGCTGATTTAACAGGAAATCCATCATCCGTGCATCGGGCTGGTCGTAAGGCCCGCGCTTTGTTGGAACAAGCCCGTAATACAGTTGCACGTTATCTGGATGTAGCCCCGTTAAACTGTATTTTCACATCAGGTGGCACAGAAGCCAATGTGCTGGCGATGAGGGGACTCGGCCAAGGACGCCGATTCCTGATCGGCCGTACAGAGCATGATGCTGTGCGCAAAGGTGCACCAGAAGGTGCGCAAGTGGTATGGTTGGATGTGGATGCCAACGGTCAGGTGCAACTGGACAAGCTGGAACAGGCACTGGCGCAGGACGAAACATCTGCCTTTGTGTGCTTAATGCTGGCCAATAATGAAACTGGCGTGCTGCACCCGATTGATGATGTGGTTTTGCTGTGCCGGAAGTATGGCGCGCATTTGCACGTCGATGCAGTGCAGGCAGCAGGGCGTCTACCACTTTCTGTGGAACAAAGCGGAATCGATAGCCTTGCGTGCTCAGGCCACAAAATGGGTGGGCCAAAAGGGGCTGGGGCTTTGTTGTTGCGTGGCCCAGCACCTGCACGTGTGCTGCCAATATTCGAAGGTGGCGGGCAGGAACAGGGCCGCCGTGGCGGCACACCTCCGCTACCTGCCATTGCAGGATTGGCCGCAGCCTTGGGCGCAGCGCTGGAACAACCGCGAGACTTGGCCCCGTTGCGAAATAGTATTGAGCAGGTAGCTGTGGCCGCAGGTGCAAAAGTGTTTGGGGCAGATGTACCGCGTTTAAATAATACCACCTCTCTGGCATTGCCGGGCAAGCGCGCTCAGGCACAGCTCATGCGGCTGGATCTGGACGGTATTTGTGTTTCGGCTGGCTCTGCTTGTTCTTCCGGCAAAGTAGCGTTTTCACACGTGTTGGAAGCTATGGGTGCAGGCGACTTGGCTGGGCAAGCTTTGCGCGTTTCCTTGCCTTGGAATGTGACAGAGCAGGATGTTGCCCGCTTTATAGAATCTTACACTCGTATGGCGCAAAGCCCGGCAGCTATTGGGCTTGTGGATTCTGTGGTGTAATTTCGATCATGGCTTCTTCCATTTATTTTGATCATGCAGCCACCACACCGTGCGACCCGCGTGTACGTGCAGTGTTGCTGGATGTTCTGGACCATGAAAATGGTAATCCGCACAGCACAACGCACGAAGCGGGTATGCGCGCAGCAGACAGAGTAGCACATGCGCGTAACCAGGTGGCCAGCCTGATAGGGGCAGATGCGAAGGAAGTTATTTTCACATCAGGTGCTACAGAAGCCAACAACCTAGCCATTAAAGGGGCTGTGCGCCACTTGGCTGCACAGGGTAGCCCACGCAAACGCGTTATAACTGTAGCAACAGAGCACAAATGTGTTTTGGAAAGCGTGCGGGATCTGGCGCAGGAAGGGTTTGAACCTGTTGTGCTGCCAGTGGATGTTAACGGCCTGCTTCATCCATCTGTGCTGCAAGAGGCGTTAAAAGTGCCCACAGCCCTTGTTTCCATTATGGCAGCTAATAATGAAACAGGCGTGCTGCAAGACATGCCTGTTTTGAGCCGCTTGGTGAATGAGGCAGGCGCTTTACTGCATGCCGATCTGGCGCAGACCGCAGGAAAAATTCCTGTAGATGTGCACACTTGGGGCTTGGCGCTGGCTTCTGTTTCCAGCCACAAGCTGTATGGCCCCAAAGGTGCAGGGGCATTGTTTGTGCGGCGTCGGCCTAGGGTACGTTTGGCGCCGCTGTTTTCTGGCGGAGGGCAGGAACGTGGTGTGCGTTCTGGCACCGTCCCCGGTTTTCTGGTGGCTGCTTTTGGGGAGGCCTGCCAGATTGCAAAGCAGGAGCTGGATATCGGCTTTGAGCATTTATCTATGTTGCAGCGCGTTTTTCTAAACAGGCTGGATGCCGCGTTGCCGGGGTGTGAGGTTAACGCAGCAGCGGCACCACGTTTGCCGGGTATTTTTAATCTGCGTTTGCCCGTAGGCGTTTCTGCGCTGGATATTGTAGCGGTTATGCCTGATCTTGCTGTTTCTTTGGGTTCAGCCTGTTCTTCGGCAGAACTGGCTCCATCTTATGTGCTGGAAGCAATGGGATTGAGTAGAGAAGAAGCGGGAAGAAGCTTGCGTCTGTCTCCCGGACGTTTTACCTCAGCCGCCGAAGCAGAACGCGCGGCAGACAATTTGGCGCAGGCTGTCTTGCGGGTGCGCAGTGTAACGTAAGTTACCAGGTTGCAGCCCAACAGAACGCCATACCCCCACATGCCGCAATGAAACAGCCTTTGGCAGGATGGAAACCAATGCCCCAGATGACATTTGTTGAACAGGACGGAACAGAACACAAAGTGGATGCGCCGGTTGGCCTTTCCGTGCTGGAAATTGCCCATAAGCACGGCATTGACCTTGAAGGCGCATGTGAAGGTTCTTTGGCCTGCGCAACATGCCATGTGATTGTAGACCCAACTTGGGCACCCAAGCTGGCAGCCCCTACGGATGATGAAGAAGATATGCTGGATCTGGCTTTCGGGCTGGAAAAGACATCTCGCTTGGGTTGTCAGATCGTTATGACAGATGCGCTGGATGGCTTGGTTGTACGCCTGCCCAGCAAGGCCTGAAGCCGTTTTTAAAAGGATATAGCGCTCATGCGTATACTTGTTGCCATGTCTGGTGGGGTGGATAGCTCTGTTGTAGCTGCCCGCCTTCTGGAGGAAGGGCATGAAGTTGTGGGTGCTACCTTGCAGCTTTACGATTCGCGCGGGGCTGCAAAAAAAGGTGCGTGCTGTGCAGGGCAGGATATTCGTGATGCCCGCGCAGTGGCGGACCTTCTGGGCTTTCCGCATTACGTTATTGATGCGGAGCGCCGCTTTAAGGATAGCGTCATAGAGCGTTTTGCAGATGCCTATGCATCGGGTGAAACGCCAGTGCCCTGTGTGGCGTGTAATCAGGGCGTGAAGTTTACAGATCTGCTGGGCCTTGCGCGTGAAATTGGCGCAGATGCCATGGCAACAGGCCATTACGTTCGCCGTGTGGAAGGGCCAGATGGTGCTGAACTGCACCGCCCGTGTGATGAAGACCGGGATCAGAGCTGGTTCTTGTTTGCTACCACGCGGGATCAGCTAGAGTTTTTGCGTTTTCCACTAGGTGATATGCCAGATAAGGCTGCTGTCAGAAAAGAAGCCGAGCGCTTTGGTCTGGTGGTTGCAGGCAAGCCGGACAGTCAGGACCTATGCTTTGTAAGCGATGGCTCCTACGTGGATCTGGTGGAAAAGATGCATCCTGAAATGGCTGGCCCCGGTGAAATTGTGGATCAGCAGGGGCAGATTGTAGGCCAGCACGAAGGCGTTATGCGTTTTACCGTGGGGCAAAGCAAAAGGCTGGGGAATGCTGCGCGCTTAAATGGTGAACGCCAGATGGTGGTTGGTGTAGAACCGGGCCGCAGGCGTGTTATTATCGGCCCGCGGGAAAAATCTTTTGTTACGGCACTTTCTGTGCGGGATGTGAACTGGCTGGTAGATGCGCCACCAGAAGGCTTGGTCTGCCGTGTGCAGATGCGTGCGCGTGAGGAGCCTCGGGCTGCCCGCGTGGTACCCACACCAGATGGCGCCATGGTGTATCTGGAAGAACCCGCCATGCCCGCACCTGGGCAGGCCTGTGTGTTCTATCAGGGCACGCGTATTCTGGGTGGTGGGTTTATCCGCCGTATGGAAGAAACTGTTCCAGCATAAGTTTTTAAGTAAAGGGCACGAATGATGGCTGATGGTCGGCTTGTTATTGGTACACAGCGATATTCTTCGTGGTCTTTGCGGGGCTGGCTGATGGTAAAGCTTGCACAGCTAAACGTGGATATAGACGTTGTGCCATTGGCCGGTGGTGGCAAAACCACGGTGCTTAAAACGCTGTCTCCCAACGGGTGTGTGCCGTATCTGGAGCACGAAGGCGCGGTGGTGTGGGATTCGCTTTCAATCGCGGAATACTGCGCAGAATATCAGCCTGCTCTTTGGCCATCCGAACGGTGTGAACGTGCAATAGCGCGCTCCATATCAGCAGAAATGCATTCCGGTTTCCGGGGGGTGCGTTCTGCTCTACCTATGAATCTTGGCCGAGATGCCCGCCCATTGGTTGAGCATCTGGCAGAAGATGTGCTGAAGGATATCTCCCGGATTGATGCGATTTGGACAGATGCCAGAACCCGTTATGGGGCAGATGGCCCCTATCTGTTTGGGGTATCTTTTGGGAATGCAGATGCCATGTTTGCCCCGATTGTCTGCCGCTTTCTATCCTATGGTGTTACTGGGCTGTCTGATGTTTCTCGCGCATATATGGATGCCGTACGCCAGCATCCGCTGATGCAGGAATGGTATAAAGAGGCATTGGATGAACCAGCAGAGTGGCAGCTGGATATGTATGAATCTATCCCCTGATACGGTGTGACGTTCTGCAGTGTGCATTACAGAGCGTATGATACCGAAGGGGTAAAATATGTGTGCTTTACGGGTTCTAACAGTTTTACCCCCCCGGGAAAGATTTGCACCGCAACAGGCTGGGGCCATTGCGTTGCTAGTGCATCGCGCGGCGTTAGAAGGTGAAACCGTTGTAGGGTCATCTCTGTCTGTTCCAAGTTTTCAGGGTGTTGCGTTTCAGCCTGTGCCTTCCGTTTTGTACCCATTAGGGCGGATAGGCCGATATATCGCTGGGGTGGCTAGAATAATTCGGCAGCTTCAACCGGAACTTGTTGAGGTTCATAACCGGCCAGATATTGCATTGGGGCTGGGCAAGCGTTTCCCAAATCTTCCCGTTTCTTTGGTGCTGCATAATGATCCATGCGGCATGAAAAAGGCGTGCACAGCAGCAGAACGAGAAACACTGGTCTGCAAGGTGGCGGTGGTTGCTGTATCTGAATGGGTGCGAAAGCGCTTTAGCAGTTCAGCAGCAGAAAATGTATATGTGCTGCCCAATTGTCTGGATTTTTCGGCACTGCCAGAGGTTCCTATAACGCGTGAGAACCTGTTGCTGTTTGCAGGCCGTGTTGTAGCGGATAAAGGTGTGGATTCCTTTGTGGCTGCGTGTGCTGATGTTTTGCCTTCTCACCCCACATGGCGTGCTGAAATTATTGGTGCAGACAGATTTGGCCCGGATTCTCCGCAAACACCTTTTTTAAAGCAGTTGCGCGTGCAAGCGCAGGCAGCCCACGTAGCAATGGCTGGGTATCAGCCTCATCATAAAGTACTGGAAGCTATGGGGCAGGCCGCCATTGTTGTGATACCCAGCCGTTGGCCGGAACCTTTTGGTATGGTGGCGTTGGAGGCCATGGGTATGGGGGCTGCGGTCGTTGCTTCCCCCCGTGGTGGTTTGCCAGAGGTTGTTGGAACTGCCGGGGTGTATGCTAACCCGGATGATGTTCCTGCTCTGGCAAATATCTTGCGGGATCTCATGAATGATCCGCAAAAACGCAGTCAAATGTCTGTTGCAGGGTCCCAGCAAGCCCGCAAATTTGATGCGGAAATCATCCGTAACAAACGGCAGCTTTTACATGAGAAAATTGTAAAAGCATGGCCGCAAAAAAGAAAATAAACGCCATACTTTTAAAGTTTGGTTTCCTTTTCAGGTGTCCACCCGCAAGCTTGCAAAGTTGCTTTCATGCCAATCCTTGGTGGTGCAATTGCTGTGATGGGTGGAGAAAAAGGTAGGGTTAAACTTCTGGCTAGCAGGTGCAATCCCTGAGTGTGCGGCGTGCCGTAAAGAGGGTCACCTAGAATAGGCCAGTTCATGGCAGCACAATGCACACGGGCCTGATGTGTGCGCCCGGTTTCAAGAGTAAGCTCCAGCCAGCATAAATCCTTATTGCGGCCAAGAACCTTCCAGCGCGTAGCTGCTGCTGCGCCAGAAGGAGATGCCACCATGCGCCAGCCTTTTTTAGAGGACTGTTTTTCAAGTGGTAGGTCTATGCGGCCAGTGTCTTCTTGCGGCCCTGTTTGCACAACAGCCCAGTAGGTTTTCTGTGCTGTTTTGGTGGCAAACGCCTGCTGCAAAGCCAGAAGAGGTTGTTTGCGTAAGGCAATGGCCAAGCAGCCAGATGTATCTGTATCCAACCTGTGGGCCAGCCATGGCCCATCCTTGCGGCGTGAAAGCAGGGGAAACCAGTCTTCTACACTCGGGCCACCTGTTGGGCCTGCATGAACAGGCAGACCCGCAGGTTTGTTCAGGATAACCAGATGATGATCCTGATACAGGATAGGGGGTAACGGGGAGGAAATGTTTAGTCCTCCCTATTGGCGCCAACCAATACCTTGCGGCGGCCAACATGGTCTGCCCGGCTGATAATGCCTTCTTTTTCCATCTGCTCAATCAGCTTTGCGGCACGGTTATAGCCAATGGAAAGTTTGCGCTGAATGAAAGAGGTGGAAGCTTTGCCTTCAGTGGTCACAATAGAAACGGCTTCATCATACATTTCAGACTCGCCGTTATCACCGCCTCCAGAACGGCCAGAACCACTGTTGGAGGATGCTGTTTCATCCACAGGTTCTGCCAGCACATCGTCATCGTAAACAGGTTCTCCCTGTTCTTTCAGGAAGTTAACAACCTGTTCCACTTCGCTATCCGCCACAAACGGGCCGTGTACGCGGGTAATGCGACCGCCACCTTGCATGAACAGCATATCACCTTGGCCCAAAAGCTGTTCAGCACCCTGTTCGCCCAAAATGGTGCGGCTATCAAATTTACTGATAACCTGGAAGGAAATGCGGGTGGGAAAGTTGGCTTTAATGGTGCCGGTAATCACATCCACAGAAGGGCGCTGTGTGGCCATAATAACGTGAATACCAGCTGCACGGGCTTTTTGGGCCAAACGCTGCACGCAGGCATCAATTTCTTTCCCGGCTGTCATCATCAGGTCAGCCATTTCGTCAATAATCACGACGATATAGGGCATGGGGTCTAGCGTAACAGATTGTTCCTCAAAAACCGGGTTACCGGTTTCGGGGTCAAAGCCTGTCTGCACACGGCGTACAACCACTTCACCATCGGCACGGGCTTCTGCTGCACGGGCGTTATAGCCTGCAATGTTACGCACCTGCATATGCGCCATGGTGCGGTAACGGCGGTCCATTTCGCGCACCACCCATTTAAGGGCATTTACGGCTTTTGGTGGTTCTGTCACCACCGGTGTGAGCAGATGCGGAATGCCATCATAGATGGAAAGTTCCAGCACCTTGGGGTCAATCATGATCAGGCGGCATTCATCGGGGGAAAGCCGATAAAGCAGCGAAAGAATCATGGCATTAACACCAACGGATTTACCCGAACCCGTGGTGCCGGCTACCAGCAGGTGCGGCATACGCGCCAGATCACTAAACACCGGTTCACCAGAAATATCTTTACCCAAAGCCAAAGGAAGCTGGCCTGGCTCATCCCGCCATGTGGGCTGATTGAGGAGTTCGGAAAGATAAACCGTCTCACGTGTTTGGTTGGGCACTTCAATGCCCATCACGTTGCGGCCGGGCACGGTGGCAATACGCACACTCAGCACGGAAAGAGAGCGTGCCACGTCGTCTGAAAGGCCAATAATTCGGGCAGAACGAATACCCGGTGCTGGCTCCAGTTCATAGAGTGTCACAACAGGGCCTGCGCTCATGCCCACAATTTTGCCCTGCACACCGTAATCAGCCAGCACCTGTTCTAGAAGGCGTGCAGTTGCATGCAGTGCTTCTGGGGAAGGGCCCGTGCGTGTATTGGCCGGAGCCGGTTTAAGAAGGCTGAGAGAAGGCAGTTCCCACCCTCCTTTCCGTACAGTGGCACCCGCACGCACCGTAGGGCCGGTGTTGTTTTCCTGATTTGCGCTTCCAGAAAACAGACGCCCCAGAATACCCGATTTGGCTGGTTTTTCTGGTGTTGGTGGCGGCGGAGGGGAAGCTTGTGTAACAACAGGAGCTGGCGTGGCAGCGGGCGCTGGATCCGGCGTATGATGTGCCAGCTCCATGGAAGAAGAAGTCGCAGGTTTTTTGATGTCTTCCTCATCACGGAGCATCAAAGCGGTGCCTGATGATGCAGGCGCAGATATTGGTGCCGCGTGGGGGATGTCCTCTACCTCTGGTTCATCATGGGAAAAGAGGGACTGTGCGGATGCCTGGGGCCGGTTTTTATAAGGATCAGCCGTTGCGGTAGTGGTGTAGGTATCTGTCTGGGGTTTGCGGCTGGCATAGTAGCGTACAAAGCGCACCCCGAGTTTGCCCGGCAAGCGGAGCAACATAAGTGTTACGCGCCAGATGGCAAACCATTCCTCCCGCCGTAGGCCCGTGGCCAAAGCCATAAGCAGAAAAGCCAGTAGCAGCCCAAGCAGCCACAGCACCATGCCACCGGCTGGGCCAATGGCCGCCATGCCAGCTGCAATGGATGTTTGAGCGATGGAATGGCCAATGCCCCCGCCAATACCAGCTTGGGTTGGCCAGTTAATGGTAGGCAAAGCTGTAAAGAGCAGAGGAATAGCGGCCAATAGCGCGCCAGAAACGGGCAACAGGCACAAAATGGCTACAACACGCATGGCAAATACAGGCCATGATTCGTGGCCCAGCAGCCGGTGGCTCATAAACCGCCAGCCCCATGCGATCAGAATAAGCGCGGGTAGAATGGCCGCCAGCCCCACGCCCTGTAACAGCGTATCGGCAAAAAAGGCGCCGCTCATACCTAACAGGTTGGTTGGCGGTTGCCCCGTTGCTGTGTTGAAAGACGGATCATTGGGATTATAGCTGACAAGTGCAGCTAATAAAGCGCAGGCCAAAACGCATAGCGCGAGCCCACCACCTTCCTCTAGGCGCAAACGCAACGTGCTTTTGTGTGAGGATGGGGGATACTGATCGGATTGCGTAGGGCTTATGCGCGCCAAGGGTGTTGATCCTGACTCCAGAAGCCGAAACACATTTCCAGCATGCTGGAAAAATGTTTGCGGGTGATTGATGAGAATGATTCGGTTTTAACAGTAGCGGTAATCTATCGTGAACAGCTTTATAGCAGAAGCACTGGAAAGTGGTTTTGTTAAGGAATATGCAGAGAAAATCCAGCTCTTGAGCACATAATCTTGCTCATGATGTTTCATTTTCACACTGTGGATGACAGAGAAGAGCAAAACCTGCTGATCAAAGTACCAGATATTATTCAGCCTAACAGAAACCATAGCCTGAAAATAATTTGTTCCGGCCAAGTATATCTACGCAGTTTGGAAGAGCGCTGTAGCATCTGCCATCTGTGCCATCTTCCTATCAAACCTGATTGTGACAGCACTTTACGTAATGCAGCTACGAAATGGCGGTTATCTGCTGAAAGGTAGGTTTGTTGAGCAAGATAGGCCAGATTGCCCCGAAAAATGGACATAAATTGCCACGGGCCACGCCGGAGAGCAGCTAATGCCCGTTGCGTGAATAAGGCAGGGGCCCCCACAGCGTTATTATCATGCTGACGGTAAAATAATGTGGGCTGATTGTCCGTAATAATGGTGCCATCTGCGCCAGTAACAACCAGATAAGCCCACCAATCATGCAAAATATGTTTGGGCGGGGGGAAACTGCTTTGTAAGAGAGAGACCCCCGCTGGGGAAAGCATAATGGTGCAGCCCGTAGCAATATTCTGCGTTAAGGCCATTTGAAAGCACGGGTGTGGCGGTAACTGCGGCGAAATACTAATGGGGCGTAGCCTGGTGTCTGTTAAGCGTTGGCGTGAGCAATAAAGCGCGGGCTTTTGGGTGACTGTAAGCGCTTTAAGCCCACGTTCCAGTTTATCTGGAAACCAGACATCATCCTGATCACAGAAGGCAATAAAATAACCTTCTGGCACATCCTTTAGAAGTGTTGCGTAAGAAAGTACAACCCCCATATGCGCGAGGGATGACGTAATTTGTCTGCAACGTTGAGTGCCAACATCCAACGCAAACTGATGCATGTAATCTATACTGGCATCAGTAGAACCATCGTCCCGCCATAGCAGAACCCAATTTGTATGTGTTTGCTGTTTAAGGGATGTTAGCAGGTCATTTAAAAATGCAGCGCCATTGTAAACAGAAAGTAAAACGGCAACAGGAGCAGTTTCCTGATGTTGGGGAAGATCCATCCCGTGTTGCACGTTTAGTGTTTGCACCTAACTGTTCACTTCTGCATTCTATCAGGCGGTATTGATTGAGATAACCTTCTGGGGCCGCCTGTTCCCCCAGAGAGGTGTCAGGAAGGTGCTGTGAAGATGTGGTGTACCACCTTGTTCACGCTTTCCTGCCATTGCGGCATCTGAACGCCAAATACGCGCGCAAGTTTACTGTTATCCATGCGAGAATCAGCCGGACGTTTGGCAGGTGTGGGCCAATCTTCTGTGCGTATGGCCGTAATGGTGGGTTTAGCTTGGCCGTATTCAGACGCTTTTTGAAGCGCAGCTTCGGCCAGACCATGCCATGTTGTCTCACCAGTGCCGCAGGCGTGATAAATGCCTGCGTATTCATCTTTCCAGCCGGTTTTTTCAATAGTGGCCAGAATGGAAAGAATCGCCCGCGCCAGATCATCGGAGCAGGTGGGGTTACCACGCTGATCGCCTACTACCTTCAGTGCTGGGTTTTTGGCGCCAGCATTGAGCATGGTGCGTACAAAGTTTTTTCCGTGCGCTGAATAAACCCAAGAGGTGCGAAGGATAATGCTGCGTGGGTCAGCTGCCAGAATGCATTGTTCACCTTCAGCTTTGGTGCTGCCATAAACAGTCTGGGGGGAAACAGGATCTGTTTCCACATAAGGTGCACCTTTGTCTCCGGCAAATACGTAATCTGTGGAAACATGGACAAAGGGGATGCCGCGTTCTGCACACAGGCGTGCCAGAAGTTCTGGCCCTGTGGTGTTGGCACGGGCTGCGGCTTCGGGTTCACTTTCTGCCAGATCAACAGCCGTCCATGCTGCAGCATTTACCACAGCAACAGGCTTGATAGCGTCTAGCGTTGTCTTAAGTGTTTCGGGGCGGTCAAAGTCAAAATCCGGGCGGCCAACACAACGGATGCGTGGTCCACCAAGATTAACCAAAGATGTTGCAAGCTGGCCTTTTCCGCCAGTTACCAGAACAGGGCCGCCAGTTTCAGACAGAATGCTCATGCTCAGCCTTCTTTCCCTGCATACTGGAACCACCCTTTGGCAGCTGAAAATTCCGGTGCCAGCAAGTCTTTTTCAGACAATACGGCGTCCTCGGCCTTAACGGGCCAATCTATGCCGAGTTCCGCACTGTTCCAGATAACGGCGCGTTCAGATGCTTTGCTGTAAAGAGCCGTGCATTTGTATTGCACTTCTGCATTCTCAGTCAGGGTGCAGAAGCCGTGCAGGAAGCCCGGCGGAATCCAGAGCTGAGACCAATTTTCTTCGGACAGTTCGGCCGCAACCCACTTTCCATAAGTAGGGGAGCCTGTGCGGGCATCTACGGCAACATCCCAGATAGCCCCACGTGTGCAGCGCACTAATTTGCCCTGTGCAAACGGATCAAGCTGACAATGCAGGCCGCGGATAACACCTTTCTGGCGGGAAAGACTCTGGTTATCCTGCACGAAAGGTTCCGTAATGCCAGCTTCGCGCATGCGTTCGATATTGTAGGTTTCTGAAAAGAACCCACGATTGTCACCAAAGCGTGGTGGCGTAATCAGAATAACATCGGGAATGGCAAGGCGTTCGGATTTCATGCGCGGAAAACTCCTGCGTTGCTATGGGGGAAAAAGAAAAAGCAGGCCTTAGTGGCCTGCACCTTCAGATGAAGCCAGGTTAAACAGCACCCGCCCCAGTTCTGTTTTGCCCATGCGCTTGGCATGTTCTTTAAGGTGATCAGCAGAAATATACCCCATACGGAAGGCCACTTCTGCCGGGGAACCTACAAGCATTCCCTGCCGTGCCTGAATGGTATGTACAAACTGGCTGGCTTCTAGCAGGCTATCGGGAATACCCGCATCCAACCATGCACAACCACGGCCCAGACGCTCAACCTGCAGGTTACCTTCTTCTAGGTAAAAACGGTTCAGATCTGTAATTTCCAGTTCACCACGGGCAGAAGGTTTCACCTTTTTGGCAAAATCCAGCACACGGTTATCATAGAAATACAGGCCAGTTACGGCCCAGTTTGAAGGTGGGTTGGTAGGTTTTTCCACAATGTCAAGGGCACGGTCTGTTTCATCAAAGGAAACAACCCCATAACGTTCTGGGTCACGCACCTGATAAGCAAAAACAGTAGCGCCTTGAGGGCGTGCAGCTGCTTTCTGCAGAGAAGCGCTGAGGTGATCAGCAAAAATCAGGTTATCACCCAGAGCCAATGCGCACGGTGAATCCTGTAGCCAGTCTTCAGCAATCAGAAAAGCCTGCGGGATACCATCGGGCGAAGGCTGAACACGGTATTCAAAGTTCACACCAAACTGCGAACCATCACCCAGCAGACGTTTGAACTGCGGCAGATCCAGTGGTGTGCTGATGATCATAATATCCTTGATACCTGCCAGCATCAGCGTGGAAAGCGGATAATAAACCATCGGTTTGTCATAAACTGGCAGCAACTGTTTGCTGGCTGCCAGTGTCATGGGGTAAAGCCGCGTGCCAGATCCGCCAGCCAGCAGAATGCCCTTCATGGGGGTAGGAGTAGCAGGTTTGTGAATCATGGAGCAGTGGTTCCCAATCTCTGGCCAGTATAGCGGCGGGCGCGAATGCTTTCCCACCATGTGCGGTTGTCCAGATACCACTGGACAGTGCGGCGGATGCCGGTTTCAAAATTATGCTTGGCTTTCCAGTCCAACGCCTGCTCGGCGTGAGAAGGATCAATTTCGTAACGGAAATCATGGCCGGGGCGATCTGTTACATAACGGATCAGCCGTTCACGCGGGCCTGCTGCATCGGGGCAAAGCTCATCCAGAATGCTGCAGATTGTCTGCACAACTTCCAGATTGGTGCGCGGTTGGCGTGCACCAATAGCGTAGGTTTCGCCCGGTTTGCCTTTTTCAACGGCTTTCACCAGAGCTTCTGCGTGGTCTTCTACAAACAACCAGTCTCGCACGTTGTCACCCTTGCCATATACGGGCAGTTCCTTGCCCTCAATGGCGTTGATGGTGATCAGCGGGATCAGTTTTTCAGGGAAATGCCAGATACCGTAGTTATTTGTCGTGTTGGTGACAAAGGTAGGCAGCCCAAAAGTGTGATACCAAGCCCGAACCAGATGGTCGGAAGAGGCTTTGCTGGCAGAATATGGGCTGCGTGGGTCATACGGTGTTGTTTCGGTAAACGGCGGATCGTTGGGGCCGAGTGCGCCAAAAACTTCATCCGTAGAGATATGGTGAAAGCGGAAGGCTTGCTGCGCTTCCTTATCTAACCCCATCCAATATTTGCGGGCAGCTTCCAGCATGGAGTATGTGCCCACCACATTTGTCTGGATAAAGACGCCCGGCCCATCAATGGAGCGATCAACATGGCTTTCCGCCGCCAGATGCATAACTGCATCTGGTTTAAAGCTGTTGAACAGCTTTTCCAGTGCAGGTGTATCTGTGATGTTGGTCTGGGAGAACGTATAGCGTTCGCTCTCCGGAGCATCTTCAACTGTCTCAGGTGAGGCTGCATAGGTCATGCAGTCAACATTCAAGACAGAATGTGAGGTATTGTGTATGATGTGGCGAATAACGGCAGATCCGATAAACCCACAACCACCAGTTAATAAGATGCGCATGCTATGTCGTTCTTCAAGACCAGAATGATATAATTGCCTGATAACAGCTTATCAGTCATATGGGAGAAGAAAGCAATTCTCCAGCATTCTTACGTTTTTTCTATGCAAATCTGGAAAGAGAAGGATATCTCACCCGTTAGACAAAAATATACACAGTCTAATTGAGGTAGAACTTCTATAAATGAGGGTGTTTTTAATTCAATGACAGGAACCCGCCAAACAGATCCAATGCAGTGGGTGCATATGGTTCCGGAACTGGCATTTCTGGCTAATTCCTCTCCTGTTATTGGAAAACCAGAGCAATCAAATCCATTTGTTTGTGAGCAGCACAATGGAATATGGACGCCTGTGTTTGGGAAACCGTTTCTGGAAAATGAAGAGACGGTTTCTTTTTATGGGCGCATGGCGCTGGAAATGGCTTTTCTTCTGAATGGCCTGCCTGCGCATGATGTGAAGAAATATTTAAATCGTATTTGGGTCGCGTGTGCACGCAGCGCTGCGCGTTGGTGGAAGGCTTCTGGCGGAGCTATCGAGAAGTGCCCTGAAACATGGGTTGAAATGCTGGCAGCAGATAGGCTGCCTGATATGGAATGGTTGCAGAGGGTATGCCAACAACACCTCTCTTCTGCATTGTCATCAGTAAACGATCAGCAGGGGTTTGCTGGTCAAACAGAAAATGATGATGATTTTTGCCAGTGGGTGCAGCGTGTATGGCCCTATCTCGGATCTTCCGATGTGCTGATGGCAGAAGGTGGCGATGAAAGACTCGGTCTTGACCCTCAAACCCATCAGAATCGTTACGGGTGCACGTATCGTCCTTCTGTAACAGGCGGGCAGTATTCTTCTTCCACGGCATCATCCCCATCTTTGCATGCATTTAATGCTGTCGAGCAATGTAGGTTGGAGCTGGTGCGGGACATGCTGGCGCAGCCCCCGGAAAAGCCGTTGCTTGCGCTGGAAGCGGATATCAAGGCTTTTTTGGCGCAATACTACGGCGTTGAAAAAGCCGATAACTGTATTTTAGCACCCTCAGGCACAGATTCCGTACTGGCCGCGTTAGCTCTTTCTTTGGCCGTTAACCCAGCAGTCGGTGTGGTTTTGGCTGGAGTGGAAGAAACAGGCAGCGGTGTGCCACTGGCAACGCAGGGACGACATTTTGCCAGCACAACTGCGCTGGGGTTCCGTGTTCGTAAAAGCGAAAAAATAGCTGGGTTTCCTGCAGGTACGCAGCTGGTAACAGCCCCATTGCGCACCGAAAATGGGGAGCTGAATTCCAGGCAAAATATTTTTCATATCTGCCAGCAGCAGATTCACAGCGCGGTTCAGGCCGGCCAACGTGTGCTGCTCTATTTGCTGGACACTTCAAAAACCGGCCAGCTTGTTCCCGATATGCAGGTGGTGCAGGCCCTATGCCATACATATCCGGGCCAGATTGATGTTGTGGTGGATGCTTGTCAGGCGCGCCTGATGCCTGAACGTATAAAAGCCTATTTGCAGCAAGACTGGGCTGTTATGGTTACGGGGTCCAAATTTTATACGGGCCCAGCGTTTTGTGGGGCGCTTTTATTGCCAGAAACATGGCGGCAACGGTTGGACCATGCGGTGTTGCCTTCGGGTTTGGCGGCCTATTTCAATCAGGCAGAGTGGCCGGCCTGTAAGGCAACCACTTCTTTAAACAATGGGTTTAATTTGGGGCTCTTGCTGCGCTGGGTTGGCGCTTGTGCGGAAATCGAGCGTTTTTCTCATGTGCCTGCTTCAGAAAAAACTGTCCGTTTAGAGCAGTTTCTGGGTGGAATACGCCATATTCTGGAACAGGATGAAACAATAGAACTGTTGCCAGATACCTTGGTAAAGCGGGATGCTTTGCCCCATGCGTGGGATCAGCAGCAAACCATTTTTTCTTTTCTCGTAAATGGTGGAGGCAACACTGGCATCACCTCCGTTTTAAATCTTGCGGAATGCCGGCAGCTGCATGTGTGGTTAAAACAGGATCTTTCGGGCGATCTGCCGTTTGGTTGCCCAGATACCGCGTACCAGATTATGGCCAGAGGTTATCAGCTTGGGCAGCCTGTTGCCGTGCCCTATGCGCGGGTAAAGGGGCAAATGGCGGGCGCTTTAAGAATTTCTGTGAGCGCACGCCATATTTCTGGCTCAGACATGCCTCAAGGCATGACGTATCAAACGTATCTGGAGCAAGAGATACAAAATGTGCAGGATGCACTGCAAAAGGTTTCCCTGATCCTGCGTTATTGGCCGTTTTTGCAGAAAGCGGAGGACAAGGCAGCGTCTGCTCAGCCAGAAAATATAGTGAATGTTGAGGCAGAAGCATTGCTTCCTGTTGCATTGTAGGGGCAGCGATTTCGGCCCTTGCGTCGTCGGTTAGCTCGCCGCACAACACACTCTATGAATGAAATAAGAGACCTTCCCAAAGTTTTACCCTCATCTCAGGATCATTTTCTGGATGGCCCCAAATTGGCGCCGGGTATTACGCGCTTCTGGCTGATCCGCCACGCATTGGTGGAAGAAAATGCTCGTATGTGCATGTACGGCGCAATGGATGTGCCTTTGTGCCCGGATAGCCTTATTGCGCAACGTCCAATGTATCGGGCACTGGCAGAACGATTGCCCAAGCCTGCGCATTGGCTTGTAAGCCCGTTATCTCGCACACAACGCACAGCACAGGCCGTGCAGGAAGCGGGGTATGGCCCTGCCAAGCTGACAGTGGAGCCAGATCTGATCGAGCAGAATCTGGGCTCATGGCAGGGGCTACCTTATGAGGAACTGCCCCAGTATCTTAATCTTGCACCGCATCCGTTCTGGGCTGTGGGGACAACGGAATGCCCGCCCGAAGGCGAAAGCATGATTGATGTTTGCGCTCGTGTGGGCCGCTTGCTGGATAGGCTAGCAGACCAATATGCACAGCAAGATATTATAGCAGTAACACATGGTGGCGTGGTGCGTGCGGCTTTGGCCCATGCCTTGCGGATTCATGCGGAAACAGCACTTCATTTTTCCGTGCAGAATCTGGCGCTGACCATTCTGGAACGTTTGGACGTGGGTTGGCGCGTTGTAACGGTTAATGAATTGCCCGGCGTATAAGCCGGGCCCAGCCAAATTTACTACGCAAAAGCCCACCATGCCGGGTTTACGTGGCGGTTTAACTTCCTATGTTTTGTGTATGAGCCATTACGGTATGGCCATTTCTTCCTGAAGGGTTGTCGTGCATGTCTTCTTCCTCTCAGCATCCGGGTGCTCTCGCCGTTACGGACCAGCTGTTTTTTCATCGTCCAGATGCGCAACTGCATAAAGATGATGCGGAAAAGCTGACAAAAACGGCATTGGCCGGAATGGAGGATGGTGAGCTTTTTCTGGAATACAGAGAAAGCGAAGGCATTGCTCTGGATGATGGTGTTATCCGTTCGGCATCCTTTAATACCAGCAGTGGGTTTGGCCTGCGTGCTGTATTGGGGGAAGAAACGGGTTTTGCGCATTCGGATGAACTCAGCCGTTCTTCCTTGCTACGCGCCGTAGATGCCGTAAGTGCTGTGCGTGCAGGGCGCTCTGGCCAGATGGCCGCACCACCACGCGCCACCAACCAGCGGCTTTACACAGATGCCAATCCACTGGGTGATAGTGATTTTGCAACGCGCTCTGGCCTGCTTTCAAAAATAGATGCCTATGCACGTGGCAAAGATAGCCGCGTGGTGCAGGTTATGGCCTCCCTTTCGGGGGAATGGCAGGCGGTGCAGATCATGCGGGCCGATGGCACGCGGGCGGCAGATTTGCGCCCACTGGTGCGGCTGAATGTATCTGTTGTGGTGGAACATGATGGCAAGCGTGAAAGCGGTAGTTACGGGCTGGGTGGCCGGTATGAGATCAACCGTCTGCTGAATGAAGAAACATGGCAGGGCGCTGTGGATGAAGCTTTGCGGCAGGCGTTGGTTGCGCTGGAAGCCCAGCCTGCGCCAGCCGGTGCCATGGAAGTTGTGCTGGGCGCTGGTTGGCCCGGCATCTTGCTGCATGAAGCCGTTGGTCACGGGCTGGAGGGTGATTTCAACCGCAAAGGCACCTCTGTATTTGCCGGGCGTATTGGCAAGCGTGTGGCGTCTCCCGGCGTTACGGTGGTGGATGATGGGTCTCTGCCCGATCGGCGTGGGAGCCTGACCATTGATGACGAAGGCACACCCACGGGACGCACCGTGTTGATTGAAGATGGTATTTTGCAGGGATATCTGCAGGATAGGCTGAATGCTCGCCTTATGGGTATGGCGCCTACAGGCAATGGTCGCCGCCAGTCTTACGCACATATGCCCTTGCCGCGCATGACCAACACAATCATGCAGCCGGGGTCTTCTACCACAGAGGAAATGATTTCTTCTGTAAAGCGCGGCCTGTATGCGGTGCACTTTGGTGGTGGGCAGGTGGATATTACCTCGGGTAAGTTCGTGTTTGCGGCATCCGAAGCCTATCTGATCGAAAATGGCCGCGTAACGGCCCCCGTAAAAGGTGCAACCCTGATTGGAAGCGGGGCAGAGGCCATGACGCAGGTTTCCATGATTGGTGGTAATCTGGAACTAGACCCCGGTATTGGCACTTGCGGTAAAGCAGGGCAGGGCGTGCCGGTTGGGGTGGGGCAGCCTGCCCTTAAAATGACCGGACTGACCGTGGGCGGTACAGCTTAAGGCTTTTTTCTGCCAAATGCTGTTGGGCTGAGTGTTTCTGTTCTTTGCTCTCTCATGTTAGAGCGTCTGTCTGCTGGTTCTGCCCTGCAGACAGGGGCCGGAGAGAAGGGACAGGATAAATGGTCGAGAACGGGTTTAAGAGTTCTTTCATGCGGGAGGCCGCTGCACGCGGCTTTATTTTCCAGTGCACGGATGCCGATGCGCTGGATGCTCTGATGGCAGAAAAATCCGTGGCGGCCTATATTGGGTTTGATCCTACGGCAGATAGCCTGCACGTAGGCAGCCTTATCCAGATTATGATGTTGCGGTTGTTGCAAAAACACGGCCACCGGCCCATAGCGCTGGTGGGTGGTGGCACAGCCCGTATTGGTGATCCATCCTTCCGGGAAGAAGCCCGGCGGTTGATGACGGAAGATATCATTCAGACCAATCTGGCGGGTATTGAAGGCTGCCTACGCCAGTTCCTCACCTTTGGGGCTGGTGCATCTGAAGCCGCCCTTGTGAATAACGCAGATTGGCTGGACAAGCTGGCCTATATTGACCTGCTGCGTGATGTGGGCGTGCATTTTTCCATCAATCGCATGCTGGCGTTTGATTCCGTGAAAAATCGCCTAGAACGTGAGCAGGGGCTGACGTTTCTGGAATTCAACTATTCCATTCTCCAATCCTATGATTTCCGTGAACTAAACCGCCGTATGAATGTGGTGTTGCAGCTTGGTGGGTCAGACCAATGGGGCAACATTATTTCTGGCGTGGAGCTGGTGCGCCGCACGGATCAGAAAAGCGTTATGGGGCTTACAACACCTCTGCTCACAACATCATCTGGTGCCAAAATGGGCAAGACAGCCAATGGTGCTGTGTGGCTTTCTGAAAAACGCTTGCCGGTGTTTGATTACTGGCAGTTCTGGCGCAACACGGAAGATGCAGATGTTGGCCGTTTTCTGCGGCTGTTTACTGAACTTCCGCTGGAAGAATGTGCGCGTCTGGAAGCTTTACAGGGCGCGGAAATTAACGAAGCCAAAAAAGTGCTGGCAACAGAGGCCACAGCTCTGTGCCATGGGCGCAACGCAGCGCTGGCTGCGGCAGAAGCCGCCCGCCAGACGTTTGAAGAAGGCCGCGTAGCTGCGGCAGATCTGCCTGTGCATGAAGTGGCAGAGGCTGATATGGCTGCTGGTATTCCGGTTTTTCGCCTGTTTGCAGAAGCAGGACTGGTTAAAACAAATGGAGAAGCTCGGCGTTTGGTACGTGGTGGCGGGGCACGCCTTAATAATGATGTGATACAGGACGAAAATAAGCTGATCACACAGCAGGATATGGTTGATGGCGCCATTAAACTTTCTGCTGGCAAAAAACACCATGTTCTGGTGAAGGTTGGGGTTTCAGCCTGATAGACCGATAAGGAGGCTACCGTGAAAAAACTGGCGTTAAAACTGTCCGCTCTCGGGTTGCTGTGCAGCTTGAGCGCATGCGGTGGCCCCTATTATGGTGATGGTGGCCTGTATTATCCTTACGGATATTCAGGATACGGCCCCGTATATGATGATTACTATGGCTATGGCGTTTGGGGCGGCGGTGGCCGAGGCCCGCGCCCACGGCCTGGTGTTGGCCCTGGGGGGCGTCCCGGTGGTCATGGTGGCCCCGGTGGCTTTAGCCCCGGTCCACGCCCCGGCGGCGGAAGTGGTGGTCGTCCGCCTGGTGGTGGTCCTGGTGGCGGTGGTCATCCCGGAGGCGGTCCGGGAGGTCATGGAGGCCCTGGCGGTGGCGGCCCCGGTGGCGGTGGTCACCGATAATCTTGCCAAGGCGGCATTTTTCAAAGTTTGAAGGATGCTGCCTTTTTACCGGAAACGGTTTTTTGCTTACCTGATCAGTTCTGAACAGATGGGTTTTATTGTTTCTCTGCGCAGGGGCTGATGGCGTGCTGTACCCTAAAAAAATTGCATATGTTATTAACTCGCTAGAAGGCGGTGGCACGGGCGCCATGGTGCCCTCCATTACCGGTTTTTTTCGGGCGCGTGGGTGTGATGTTGGCGTATTTGTGCTGACCCCGCGGGATAGACGCGCAGAGCCTGCACTGCTGGCGGCAGGGTTGGACATACACATTAGAGAAGGTGGAGAAAGTGATCACCTTCAGGCCTATTTATGGCTGCGCCGTAAGCTGGCAGCGTGGCAGCCTACCCAGATTTGGACATCCTTAACCCGTTCTACTCTTATCGGGCAGCAGGTTGGGCGTGGTTTGAGGGTGCCGGTTATCAGTTGGCAGCACAACGCGTTTCTGAAGCCGGGGAATATCCGCCTTTTACGGGCCGCCAAATCTTTTTCAAAACTGTGGGTGTGTGATTCGGAGTGCGTGGCAGAGATTACGCGTGAACGTCTTAACCTTCCTGCAAATAAAGTTATGTCTTGGCCAGTTTTTCAGGCTTTGCCAGATATTCAGCCAGCAGAGCCTTGGAAGCCGGGAGAAGTGATTCGCGCAGGTTCACTTGGGCGGCTGCATATTGCCAAGGGATACGATATTTTATGCACAGCTCTTAAACGCCTTCAGGCCTACACATCCTTGCCAGCGTTTGAAGTGACGGTAGCAGGTGAGGGGCAAGAACGCGCCCACCTTGAGCAGATGGTAAAAGAATTAAAGCTGACGAATATTCGTTTTTCAGGTTTTGCGTCTTCATCTCAGGATTTTTTGCATACCCAGCATCTTTATCTTCAGCCATCTCGGCGGGAAGGATTCTGCATTGCTATGCATGAGGCCATGCAGGCAGGCTTACCTGTAATTGGTAGTGATGTGGGGGAGATGGATCGGTCTATTGTGGAAAACGTAACCGGTTGGAAAGTGCAACCCGAAGACCCAGTTATGCTGGCAGATACATTGGCAGCAGTTCTTGCCCAGCCAGAAAGGCTTTCTGGAGTTGGCCAGAATGCCAGACAATTTGTGTTGGAAAAGTTCAGCAAGGAAAAGTTTTTTGAAAATGGCGATGCCATCTTTCGGCATCTAGCAAGGCAGATTTAAAATGCCTCAAAGGCAGCAGGCAGAATCGACCACGTAAAGGGGCAAACATAGCGCTGCTTTGCACAACGCGGCCCGAAAAAGCGATTCTTGCAAAATGTAATGGAAAGACTGGTGCTGCTGGACAGGATTGAACTGTCGACCTCTCCCTTACCAAGGGAGTGCTCTACCACTGAGCTACAGCAGCATAGTCTGCGGGCGTTCTAGCTGTTCGCGCGGAACGCCGCAAGACCAGATGCGGTAAAAAAGACGAAAAAATTAATCGTCCCGGTGGGTTTTTTCCATGCGCTCGTGTTGTTCCTGCGCTTCAATGGAAAGTGTGGCAATCGGGCGTGCTTCCAGCCGTTTCAGGCCAATGGGCTCACCCGTTTCTTCACAGTAACCATATGTGCCGTTTTCAACCCGCTGCAACGCAAGGTTGATCTTGCCAATCAGCTTGCGGGCACGGTCTCGCGTGCGCAGTTCCAGTGCACGGTCTGTTTCTACGCTGGCACGGTCAGTAATGTCAGCTTCATGAATGCCGCCTTCGGAAAGGCTGGCAAGCGTATCTCCTGCTTCTTTAAGAAGGTCGGCGCGCCATTTAAGCAATTTCTGCCGGAAGTACTCCGTCTGAAGGGGATTCATGAACTCTTCATCTTCAGAGGGGCGATAATCTGGCGGTAAGGTAATCATGTCTGTCGTCAGCCTTTGCAATGACAGGCAGCCTGCCTTGAAAGAATGACGCGGCTTATAGCGGCATCCCGCTCACCCGCCAACAATTTTATGGGGCAAAAACGCAGAAAAGAGACAAAGGATAAAGTAAGAGTAAGAAAAGACTACATTTAAAATGAGTAATGAAAAAATATTTTAAGAAAGTTCCCTGCTGTATAAACACTTTCTTAACACAATTATGCACGTTTTTGTGAGTTGGATGCTGCGATAAGCCACCCAACGAACATAAAAATCCATCCCGCTGTGGGGAAAGAAAAAACAGCACTGGTGGAAGTAATGGGCCACAACAGAATGCAACAGGCCACAAATAGCATGGCCTGTTGTGGGTGATGCTCTACATCTAGTGCCTTCCACCCAGTGCGCAACCATTGAAAAGCCAGACCTAGAAATACCATAAGGCCCGGTAAACCGGCTGTTGTGGCAATTTGCAGGTAATAGTTGTGGGGATGAATATTACAGCCCCGATCCGTATCATTTGTAAGGGTTTCTATGCCTAGGAAAGAGAGGGCATGGGTTTGAATAGGAACGTGGCAGAAATTCCTAAAGGCATCCATGCCCAGCCCCATCCAGGGATGTTGGGCAACCATCGTGATAGCGGAGCGGAAGAGCTTGCCGTAATCGCTTTGTGCGAAATGATGCAGTTGGTCTGAAAATTTCAGAACAAGTTTGGCGTAAACGGGCGGAGAGATCACAGGCAGGCTGGCAATCAACCCACCCGCACAAGCAAGAATGAGGCCAAAGGGCAGGCGAAAACGGGGGAAAATAAACGCTGTAAGAGACAGGCCAAAAAAGAGCAGCACGCAGCTCATGCGTTGGCCAATCAGCACCATGGTTGTGACGCCTAACAGCAGGAGTGCACAGCCAAGCCCCCAAGATTTCAGCTTGTTGTGGCGTAACAGGCGCAAAACGCTCGGCATGATGCCGGGAAAGAACAACATCAGCAGCGTAAAGCCTGCACGCGGCTTGGTGAATGGGCCTGTGAGGCTGCCATCACCCCA
This sequence comes from Acetobacter pasteurianus, assembly GCF_009914215.2. Lineage (NCBI taxonomy): Bacteria > Pseudomonadati > Pseudomonadota > Alphaproteobacteria > Acetobacterales > Acetobacteraceae > Acetobacter > Acetobacter pasteurianus. The sequence goes on from NZ_CP039846.2 coordinate 1,319,019, forward strand.
GCGCGGCATACCCATCAGATTCGTGCCTGTCAGATACTGTTGCCAGCATTGGCTTATCAACCACAAGGCCGCCAGTAAGCAGATTCGCTCCAGCCACAAGCGCCGTTCCTCAGTGGCAAGAAGCCAGCATTGCAGCGCCGCACAAAACAGGAAAAGCCGGGGCAGGCATAGCGCTTGCACCCATGCCCCCGTAATACCAACATGCACAGAGGAAAGCAGGCATAGCCCACAAAATAGTGCAGCAAGTTTAAGCCAAGGCTGTTTAACCCATTGCCAGTGCCTCAACAGGCAACAGCGCAGAAGAAACAACCCGCCAATAACAGAAGCAAAGGTGTCTGAAAGAGCGCGGCTATAGAATAGAAAAAATGGAAAGATGCTTAGACACACCAAGCCTGCTGCTGTCAGATATCCAGCCAGTTTGACACGGAGTGGGGAGGAAACAGCAGGAGGCATGTCTGGAATGGATAAGGCTGGCCACCCGATATTGCAGCCAGCCTCCAATCAGTTTGAGTGATTAGAACGGAATTTCGTCATCAAGATCTCCGTTGCCGCCAGATGCATCCCAGCCGCCGGAGTTATTGCCACCGCTGCGCTGTGCTGGTTGCTGGCGTGGTGCGGATGATGGGGCGCCATAACCACCGCCGCCACCACTGTTATAGCCGCCGTAGCTGCTGCCGCTTCCGCCACCAAAGCCGCCGCCTTCACCTTCGCCTTCGCTACTATTGCGGCTATCCAGCAGCACCAGTTCACCACGGAAACGGTCGATAATCACTTCCGTCGTGTAGCGTTCCTGCCCACCCTGATCTGTCCATTTTCTGGTCTGCAGGGAGCCTTCCAGATAAACCTTGCGGCCTTTGCGCAAGAAGCGTTCGGCCACATCTGCCAGACGTTCGTTGAAAATAACCACGCGATGCCATTCTGTGCGTTCACGTCGTTCACCAGATGCGCGGTCATTCCATGTGTCGCTGGTGGCCAGAGAGAAGGAAACAATCTTTGCACCGCTCTGGCTGGAACGCACTTCGGGGTCCTTGCCCAGATTGCCGACCAGAATAACCTTGTTAACGCTGCCAGCCATAAATGCCGTTACCTTCTATTTGCGTAAAATCCGTTTTCGTTCTGCCTATGTAGCGCACCAGCAAGAACGTGTAAAAAGCTTAAAGTCGCCAGATGGAGAATCGGGCTGCACCATGTTGGCGTTCTGCCAGAAAAGCAGGTGTGTTTGCTGGTTCTAGTGCTTCTTCCGTGTTGGAAAAAGGCAATGCTTCTTCACGCCCGGTTTCAATAACCGCAATGGCATTTGGAGCAATCCAGCCTTTTCTTTGCAGGGCTTTAAGTGCGCGTTCAGGCAGATTCTGATGATATGGCGGGTCCAGAAACACCAACCCAGCCGGGGAAGTGCCAGCGGGTGGTGATGTCACATCCCGCGCAATTACGGTGCAGCTCTTTTCCCATTTGCAGGCCTGAATGTTGGCCCGGAGCGCGGCTAGGGCAGGGCGGTTCGTTTCGAAGAAAGTTGCATGCTTTGCCCCGCGAGAAAGAGCTTCCAGCCCTAGTGCGCCGGTACCAGCAAAAGCGTCCAGCACATGCGCTTCAGAAATAAGCGCATGTCCACCCCACGGTGCATGTAGCAGCATATCAAACAAGGCTTGTCGCACCCGGTCTGCCGTGGGGCGTGTGGCCTGTCCCGCTGGGGCTGTTAGCAACCGCCCCTTGCGGCTGCCAGCAATAATCCGAACCATTAGTCTGCCTGTTTTGCGGGTGCACGCCGGACTGGGGGAGCCTTTTCTGTTGCCTTGGGCAACTGATCACGCAACACGCGGGGAGAAACTTCTTCCAGTTCGCGGCGCTGCAGGGTACCAAGCTGGAAAGGCCCGTAGCTGGTGCGTATCAGGCGGCTGACATGCAGGTTCATGCCCGCCATCACTTTACGAATTTCACGGTTTTTCCCTTCCTTGAGGGAAACTGTCAGCCACGCATTGTCACCTTTGCGCGAATCCAGAACCGCATGAATGGGACCGTAACGCACACCATCAAACACGCTGCCCTGAGCCAGACTTGCCAAACGTTCTTCATCCACTACGCCAAATACGCGCACACGGTAGCGGCGTAGCCAGCCGTTGGAGGGGAGTTCCAGCCTACGGGCCAGTTCACCATCATTGGTGAGCAGCAGTAGCCCTTCACTGTTCAGATCAAGCCGCCCAACGCTGATAACGCGTGGCATGCCTTCTGGCAGGGAAGCAAAAACCGTTGGCCGGCCTTCCGGGTCTTTATGCGTTGTCACCAAGCCATCTGGCTTATGGTAGCGCCACAAGCGTGTGCGCTCCGGGGCAGAAACGGGTTCCCCATCAACCTGCACAATATCGCCATTTGTTACAAAGGTGGCAGGGTGTGTTACCGGTTGGCCATTCAGGCGAATACGGTTTTCCTCTATCATGCGCTCCGCATCACGGCGGCTGGCAACGCCACTGCGGGCCAGCCATTTTGCTATGCGTTCCCCTCGGGTTTCCTGCGTCACGCTGAATCTCCTGCTGCCTGTATGAAGGCTTTGAAAAGTGCTTTGTCTGCGGGGTCTATGCCAAATTCCGGGTGCCATTGCACCCCAAGGCAGAAAGAATGTGTGGGATCTTCAATCCCTTCAATAATACCATCTTCTGCCACGGCGTTAATAATGCCACGCCCGGGTGTTTTGACAGCCTGATGATGCGAGGAATTAACGCCAATACGTGCAGGGCTGCCCATGCTACGTGCCAATAAGGTATCGGGCGATATTGTCACACTATGGCTGGCCTCATTCCGTGGGTTTGGCTGCTCATGCGGAAGAGCAGTCGGGCATTCTTCCGGAATATGCTGGATCAGGCTGCCACCCAGCGCCACAGCTATAAGCTGCATGCCACCGCATATCCCTAAAACCGGCATATCACGTTGTAGGGCTTCAGCCAGATAAGCTGCTTCTGCCTGCGTGCGGCGAGGGCGCAAGTTTATGGTGGGGTGAACATGTGTTTCCCCATACAAAGTGGGGTCAATGTCAAATGCGCCACCCGTTATAATCAACCCGTCCAACAAGTGCATGTAATCGGCACAAAGCTGCGGAAATAAAGGGAGCGCAATAGGTAAGCCGCCCGCAGTGGAAACGGCAGACATATAATTTTCCCGCATGGCATACCATTTGAAGCGGGAATAACGGCCTTCGCCGCCATCTTCCAAATCAAGCGTAATACCAATAACGGGGCGTTTTTCCATCATATGCCACTATCCTGAAAGAACGGGGGAGGGAGAGAGGTAAAGACCGTTCTTTCAGGGCGTATGTAGCAAAGAATGAGCGCGGGAAACAAAAACCCCGTGCAGCCAATCCGTTTCCAGCCTGTTTGTTAGCGGGACAGAAAGGAAGGAATACTGATAGGGAGTGTTTTGGTAGCGGTAGGGGGCGGCGCCAAGGTGGCTGGTTCGTAATTGACACCATCTGCGATGGCGAGACCAAATCCAATGGCCGCAGCAGCCAGAATGAAAGACAGGCTATGCATGTTTCTGACCCTCCTCGCTCGGGTTTGGTATGATTGCAAAAAAGCAATCCCACAAGGCATCCTCACGCTCTGTTACAGAACGGATTAAGGCTCCTTTAAGGCAGGATGACAAAAAAGCATGCATGATTGCAAGAAGAATCTGGATATTTTGTAGCATATAAAAGCGAAAAAAACCTGAACGTTTCGGATTGTAGAAAGTAACATTTCGTGAGCACGCAGCATGATTAAACAGAACGGCATGGCACTGGCGTTACAGCAGGCCCAGCTTGCTGCTGAAAATGGAGAAGTGCCCGTAGGGGCCGTGCTGCTGGATAGCAACGGAAATGTGCTGGCGCAGGCAGGTAACCGGGTAGAAGAGCTGCACGATCCATCAGCCCATGCTGAAATGTTGGTCATGCGTGAAGCCGTGCTGCAGCGGCAGGGCCAAAAGCTGGCGGATTGCACTTTATTTGTCTCACTTGAACCATGCCCGATGTGTGCGGCGGCTATGGCACATTTTCGGCTGGGGAGGGTGGTGTTTGGCGCGTATGACCCCAAAGGCGGCGGTGTGGAGCATGGTGCGCGTTTGCCTTATCGGCCTGAAACCCTGCATCGTATGGAAGTTATAGGCGGGGTAAGGGAACAGGAAGCTGCTGAAATGCTGAAAGCTTTTTTCCAGAAATTGCGCTGCCGATAACATCTTGTGAAATTATAAAGATAAGCTTTTTTTTCTTGGTTAAGAAACCATGTTAGCGTTGTAGGCGTAAGGCACTGTAAACTCTGGGCAATCTGTGGTGGCTGCCGGAGCTGGGTGTTTGGACCGTCCGGGAATTGTCCTGTCGGGATAAAACAAGGAACAGTCGAAGTCGTGATGTCGGGAAAATCTGTGACAAAAGTTTGGGCGCGGAACAGACGCCGTAATTGGATGTCAGCCCTTCTGGCAAGCTGTGTATTGGTAACGGCCGCCGCTCCATGGTGCAGCACGCCAGCACGTGCAGAAGCTGATAGTGTTATTAAGCCAAACACCCCCACTTCTCAGCGTATTCCAGATTTTGTCAGTCTGGTTAAGCAGGTTAAGCCGGCTGTGGTGTCTATTACATCCATGATCCGGGCAGATGCCGTGGAAGGTGATAACGGTGGTATGGGCGGAATGCCCTTTCCGTTCCCGTTCCCTTTCCAGATGATGCCCCAGCCATCACACCAGACGATTGAGGCCAGAGGCTCCGGCTTCCTGATTTCAGCCGATGGCTATGTGGTTACCAACAATCATGTGGTGAAAGGTGCCACCAAGGTTACGGTGACACTGGATGACGGCACAACGCTGCCCGCCAAGGTGGTGGGGCGTGATGGCAAAACCGATCTGGCACTGCTGAAAGTCACAACATCTGAAAAACTGCCCTTTATTGAATTGGGCGAATCGGATGATGTGCAGCCCGGTGAATGGGTCATTGCCGTTGGCAATCCGTATGGTCTGGGTGGCACTGTTACCGCAGGTATTGTTTCTGCCCGTGGCCGAGACATTAACGAAGGCCCTTACGACAACTTCATTCAGGTTGATGCTCCCATTAACCGCGGGAACTCCGGTGGCCCACTGTTTACGCAGGATGGTAAAGTTGTTGGGGTCAATACCGCCATCCTTTCTCCCTCTGGCGGGGGTTCCATTGGCATTGGGTTTGCCATTCCATCGGATACCGTGCGCAATGTGGTCGAGCAGCTTCGTAAAACCGGCCATGTGGTGCGGGGGTACCTGGGTGTAAACGCACAGGTTATTTCTCCGGTTATGGCGCGTGCGCTTGGCTTGCCAGCCCCCGCCACGCCGGGAGCACCCCCGATTGGGGCGCTGGTGGCAAGCGTAAGCCCCGGTAGCCCGGCTGAAAAAGTCGGCCTGAAATCGGAAGATGTGATTACCGATTTCAACGGGCAGAAGGTCAGCAACCCACATGATCTGGCAGTGCGTGTGGCGTCTATGGCTCCGGGTAAGCAGGCGACCATTGGTTATCTGCGTGGCGGGAAGGCCCAGACAGCTACTGTAACCATCGGAGACCTGAAAACCGCTTCCAGTGATGGCAGTAGCAGCAGCAATTCTGATGTTGCACGTGGCCAGCGGCTTGGTATTGCCTTGGCTCCTCTTTCTCGCGATGTGCGCCAGCAGTTGGGGCTTTCGGCAGATGTGCGTGGCGTTGTTGTGAGTGATGTTGACCCTGGTTCCCCAGCCGATCAGGCAGGGATTCGGCCAGGAGACGTTATTCAGGCGATTGGTAGCCAGGCTGTAGATTCCCCACGTGCGGCAGTTGCCAGCGTGAAGGCAGCACTAGCTGCCAAAAAACCTGTGCTGTTGCGCGTTATGCGGGATAATCAGTCCCTGTTTATCGCGATTTCTCCAGATGGCGGCAATAACGCCCCGACACCTGATGATGGTGGTGATGACGACGATAACTAAAGGTTAAAGTTATCCGAATCGTTGGAAAGGCTGGTTCAGAAATGGGCCAGCCTTTTCTTTTACGGCTTAAATGGATTTAAGGCCGTAAGCGATATCTTGCAGATTGGGCAGGGAAAGGATGCGGATACAGTGATTCTCTGTGCCGGAGATAATTTTATCGCGGCGGAGGGCGCTGATGGTGCGGCTTACAGTTTCAATTGTCAGCCCAAGATAGTCTGCAATATCCACACGCGTCATGGGCACAGAAGCTGTCGTTTCTGCATCAGGGTCGTGCGGATGTGTGCGATGATATTGCTTGATCCGGTCTAGCAGAAAGCTGGCAACTTTTTCTTTTGCTGTTTTGCGTCCCAAAAGCAGCATCTGCTCCTGCGCATCAGCCAGCTCGTGCGTGACAGCGGAGAGAAGGTGACGGGCGAATCCGGGGTATTCTGCCAATAAATTTTCTATCTGCGTATGCGTGCAACGGCACAATAATACAGTGCTTACAGTTTCAGCCCCAAAGGAATAAGTGCGTGAATTGCTTAGGCCAACAAACTGCCCAGCATCGGCAAACCCGGTAATCTGGCGGCGTCCATCTGGCAGAGATTTAAACAGTTTAACTGTGCCATTAATCACGTTGAAAAAAGCGGATGCCGGGGTGCCTTCCTCAATAACCGCTGTGCCCGGTGGCAGGGAAATCTGGCGTGTAGCCTGTGCCAAAACCGCCACATCATGATCTTCTATGCTGCTGCAAAGATTGTACTCACGCACCTTGCACATCAAGCATCGCGCGGAGTCAGGATCAGCGCGCCCAGTACGTTTGCCAGCGGGATGAAGTGCCTGAGCGGAAGGAGAAGGTGGCATGGGAGCAGAATCCGGGAAAACCGGTACCTTCAGCATTATGGCGCGCGTGCTGGACCGGAAAGAAAAGAGATATGTTGCGTAAATATTATGTCATTGTTGATATAAATCAATAATGCGCGGTTGTCTGGGGTGGATTGGTTACAATTTACCTTAGCCATAGGCCTTAAAATGCGCTGTGGTTAAAATGACACAGTATTGTCGCATATGAGGCCGAGATGACTGGGATTTGATCTAAATCAAGGCTGGAAGAACGAGCGCATGATTTTTCCCGCTTCAGATATCGTTCTCTAGCGCAGTGGAAAGACACACAGGCATGGTCAAGTTCCGTTCCCTATTTACGGCAGTGGTGGCTGGTGTTGCCGCTCTGGCCGGCACCGCCAAGGCTCAGACAGCAGCCCCTAACGCTGCATATGTGAATGCACCTGTCATGCAGCGTATTCCCGATGCACCAAAGCCGGGTGCAGGGCATTGCGGCCTGTTTGAAACCTGCGCCAGCACCAAGATCGGTCTGGGCCGTGGTGACTTCATGATCCGCCTGTCCGGTGTCGGCGTTCTGCCGCAGGACCGTGACAGCAAAGCTTGGCTGACAGCTCCGGGCCTTGGTCTGAACCATCTGCCACTGAACAACACACATCTTTCCACCACCAATCAGGCCATGCCGGAACTGACGGTGGAATACTTCATCACAGACAACCTGTCTGTTGACCTGATCGCCACCAGCACCCGTCATGAAGTGGCTGCTCTGGGTAGCGATGTGCCTGCACTGGGCGGTCCTCGCAAACTGGATGTTGGTAGCGCATGGGTTCTGCCGCCTACGCTGACATTTGCTTGGCATTTCCGTCCGCATAAGCGCTTCAACCCGTATGTGGGTGTGGGTGCAACGGCTATGTGGTTCCACAACATGAATGGTAACCGTGGTTCCGCTCTGGGTCTGACCAAGCTGAACGCAGGCTTTACCGGTGGTCCTTCTGTGAATGTTGGTTTCGATTATCAGATCGTCGGCAACTGGTTCTTCAACGCAGATGTCAAGCAGATGTTCGTGCGCATGCATGCTTGGGTTGAAAACCCAGCAGAAAGCCTGAAGGTGAAAGCACACGAATCTCTGGATCCGACAGTGGTTTCCGCTGGTATTGCTTACCGGTTCTAAGAGATATTATGGGCGCGGCATCCGTATCTGATCTGATTTCCCGCTACGGCGGGAATCTGCCGCGCTATACAAGTTACCCGACCGCAGCCAGCTTTACGGAAGCGGTCGGTTCCCAACAGGTTGCAGGCTGGCTTAAAGCTTTACCTGAGAATGAACCTGTCTCCCTCTATTTTCATGTTCCTTTTTGCGATGAACTCTGCCGGTTTTGCGGATGCAATACATCCGTTATGCGGCATGAGGATGGGCGCCTGGCTTATGGTGACCTCTTGCGTGAGGAAATGCGCCGTATTGTGGCCCTTGTGGGGGAGCAACGCACAGTAAGGCATGTGCAGTTTGGTGGCGGCACGCCTACCACTTTGCCTCCGCATTCTTTGCGTCAGATCATGCGTTCTATCCGGACATTCTTTCAGGTTGATCCGCAGGCTGAATTGGCCATGGAACTTGATCCACGGCATGTGCCGCAGGATTATCCTGCTTTATTGGGCGATCTGGGTTTTACTCGTATCAGCCTTGGCGTGCAGGATATGGAACCCCAAGTGCAGGAAGCATGTGGGCGCCATCAATCCTTTGAGCAGACACAAGCGAGCATTCAGGCCGCGCGCGATGCTGGCGTATCTGGCGTTAATATCGATCTGATTTACGGCCTGCCTTACCAGACGGTTGAAAGCGTGGGCGCAACTGCACTTAAAATTGCATCGTTGCGGCCAGACCGGTTGGCGGTATTTGGATATGCCCATGTGCCGTGGAAGCAAAAACGGCAGCGTTTGATCCCAGAAGCCTCCTTGCCAAAGTCTGAGGAAAGATTGGCGCAGCGGGCGGAAATAGACAGAGTTTTGCAGGCGCAGGGGTATCGACCCATAGGGTTGGACCATTATGCTTTACCAGAAGATGGTTTGGCTCAATCTGCGCAAGCAGGCACGCTGCATCGTAATTTCCAAGGTTATACAACAGATCCCTGTCCTGTTTTGTTAGGCATGGGGGCTTCTGCTATTTCCATGCTGCCTGCTGGGTTTACCCAGAACATTACAAGCGTGGCAGCTTATGCACGGGCAATGGCTGAAAATTCCGATTCCCTCCCTGTAGCGCGTGGTGTTGCTTTTACGGAAGATGACAAACTGCGTGGGGCCATTATCGAACGCATTATGTGCGATATGGCGGTTGATCTTGCCGTTGTAGGGCAGGGGTGTGATTTTTCTGAAGAGATTGCACAACTTCATCCACTTGAGCAGGATGGGTTGGTAAAGATTGATGGCCAGAAACTCAGTGTTACGGTGTTTGGGCGGCCTTTTGTAAGGCATGTCGCGGCCGTGTTTGATACACGGCGGCGTGCTTTACAGCAGCAGGCCCAAGGTGCTGGGCAAGCTGCCACTCCACAGTTTTCTGCTGCCCTTTAAGTAGAACCAAGCCTTGATTGTGCCAGTATTTTGGCGCAAGGAAGGAAGGCTCTCCAAGAAAGGGAGCTATGCAAGACAGCTATAGCGCTGTCTTTTACTCAGCCGATATTCTGTGACAGATGAAGGATCGGACGCCATGAGTCCTGATGCCACTGCTCCCGATCAGAGCGTGACGTTCTCTCTGCCAAATCTGTTGGCGCAAACGCCAGTGGCTTCTGACCCTTTTCCGCATTGGATGTTGGAAAACGTGCTGGAACCAGATGCCTGTGCGGCCCTATTGGAATGGGATCCGGGTGAGTCGGCTATTGCAGGAGACGTGGGCGGTCGGCGTGAGACGCGGAACAAGTCTCGCGTGTTTGTTGATCCTGCCGTTCGGCAAAAGGATGAACGCCTCAACCGTATGGCGCATTTGCTGGATAGTGATGCCATGCGGCTGGCTTTTGAACGTATCTGCAATGTGCAGCTGGATACAGCAGCGCTGCGGCTGGAGTTGTGTCTGGATTCGGATGGTTTTTGGCTGGAACCACATACGGATATCGGCGCTAAAAAACTGACACTGTTGATCTCTCTTTCAACTGGGGAAGGGGCCGATGAACTGGGGACTGATCTGATGACCCCAGATGGCCAATCAGTTGTGCGGGCATCAGGTGCATTTAATTCGGCGGTGCTTTTTATTCCGTCGGACAAGACATGGCACGGCTTTGTAAAGCGGCCCATTAAAGGCACACGCCGCACATTGATTGTTAATTTTGTTGATCAGAACTGGCGTGCAGTGCACGAACTGGCGTTTGGGCCGCGTTCTGTTCAACACTGATTTTTCTGACATGGCTGTTTCTGGCAGAACGGGCCTGCGTGCCCGTTTTTGCAATTCTGCGCCAAATCGGGTTTAGGGAAGCAGCATATCTTTAAACGGGGATGAAACGGGAATGAGCGAGCCTGTGCGGGAATCGATGGAATTTGATGTCGTTATTGTTGGGGGTGGCCCGGCTGGGCTGGCCGCTGCAATTCGGCTACGCCAGCTTTCTCCAGATCTGAGCGTTTGCCTGATTGAAAAAGGCAGCGAGATCGGAGCGCATATTGTTTCTGGGGCCGTTATTGAACCCCGCGCACTGGCAGAGCTTATTCCTGATTGGAAAGAACGTGGTGCACCGCTGGACACACCGGTGACATCAGAAGATATGCTGTATCTTACCGAAACCGGCAGCTTGCGTGTTCCACTGCTGGATAAGGTTATGCCGCATATGGCAAACCACGGGAACTATATTGTCAGCCTTGGGGAAGTCTGCCGTTGGCTGGCGACGCAGGCAGAAGAACTCGGGGTGGAAATCTATCCGGGTTTTGCGGGTGCTGATGTCATTATCGAGCGTAACCGCGTGGTTGGCGTTGTAACGGGTGATATGGGTGTGACCAAGGAAGGTACACCCGGCCCCAATTATCAGCCCGGTATGGAACTGCGTGCCCGTTACACCCTGTTTGCAGAAGGGTGCCGTGGCTCCCTGACCAAGCAGGTGATGGCGCATTACGATCTACGTAAAGATGTGGACCCGCAGACATACGGCCTTGGTATCAAGGAAGTATGGGAAATCCCGGCAGAAAAACATCGCCCCGGCTTGGTGCAGCACAGCTTTGGCTGGCCGCTGGATGACAGCACCTATGGCGGCGCATGGTTGTACCACTTTGGTGAAAATCTGGTGTCCTACGGCTTTGTGGTGGGGCTGGATTACGCCAATACGTGGCTTTCTCCGTTTGAAGAAATGCAGCGCATCAAGCTGCATCCGGCCTTCCGTCAGCATCTGGAAGGTGGGCGCCGCATTTCTTACGGTGCGCGCGCTCTTTCCGAAGGTGGTTTGCAGGCCATTCCGCGTCTCACCTTCCCCGGTGGTGCATTGATTGGGGATTCTGCTGGCTTCCTGAACGTGCCTAAAATCAAAGGCACTCATACAGCCATGAAGTCCGGCATGCTGGCGGCAGAATCTGTTGTGGAAGCCATGAAAACCGACCGTGTTGAACCCGGTGCCTTTACAGAAAAGGTGCGGCGTTCATGGTTGTGGCCGGAACTGCGGTCTGCCCGTAATATTCGTCCGGCTTTTGCGCATTTTGGTGCCAAGGGTGGCGCTGTATATGCAGCTATTGATGCCATGTTGCTTCGTGGCCGTGCGCCGTGGACACTGCACTTCAAGCATGAAGATAGCGATACCCTTAAGCCTGCCTTCCTGTCTGAAAAGCCGTTTTACCCCAAGCCGGATGGCAAGCTGACATTTGATCGTCTTTCTTCGGTCTTCCTGTCCGCTACCAATCATGAGGAAGATCAGCCGGTGCATCTGCGCCTGCGTAATCCCAGCCTGTGGAAGCCGGTGAACTGGGATGTTTTCCGTGCCCCAGAAAGCCGTTATTGCCCTGCCGGTGTGTATGAAGTGGCAGACGAAGCCACAAACCCACACTTGCAGATTAACGCGCAGAACTGCGTGCACTGCAAAACGTGTGACATTAAAGACCCCGCCCAGAATATAGACTGGACCACGCCAGAAGGTGGTGGTGGCCCTAATTATCCGGCCGGTATGTGAATTTGGAGTAAAGTACGGTAAGGCTGCGTCCGAACCATCCTGCGTCTGCAAGCGAAAGAAGTCATGAAGATACTTGTACCTGTAAAGCGGGTTGTTGATTACAACATCAAACCGCGTGTGAAGGCAGATGGCAGTGGTGTTGATACCACTGGCGTCAAGATGTCCATGAACCCGTTTGATGAAATCGCGGTGGAAGAAGCTGTGCGCCTGCGCGAAAAAGGTGCGGCTTCCGAAGTTGTTGTGGTTTCTGTTGGTGTTCAGAAAGCGCAGGATACACTGCGCACAGCCATGGCTATGGGCGCGGACCGCGCTATTCTGGTTCTGTCAGAAGAAAGCCCCGAACCGCTGGCCGTAGCCAAAGTGCTGCGCAAGCTGGTGGAAAAGGAAGAACCGGGTCTGGTTATTCTGGGCAAGCAGGCCATTGATGATGACATGAACGCCACAGGCCAGATGCTTGCTGGTCTGCTTGGTTGGGGGCAGGGCACGTTTGCCAGCAAGGTAGAAATTGCTGATGGCCATGCACGTGTCAGCCGTGAAATTGATGGTGGCACGGAAGAAGTTTCCCTCACACTGCCCGCTATTATCACGGCCGATCTGCGCCTGAACGAACCACGCTATGCTTCTTTGCCAAATATCATGAAGGCCAAGAAGAAGCCGCTGGAAACCATTGAAGCCGCTGAACTGGGTGTGGACATGAAGCCGCGCCTGAGCGTTGTTTCCGTTGCTGAGCCGCCGGAACGCAAGGCTGGCATAAAGGTTGGTTCCGTTGGGGAACTGGTAGAAAAACTGCGTAACGAAGCAAAGGTGATCTGATCATGACCGCTCTTGTTCTTCTGGATCATGAAGAAGGCCAGATCAGAAAGGCCGCTCTGTCTGCTGTAACGGCAGCTGCCCAGTTGGGTGATGTGCATGTGCTGGTGGCGGGTGATGCCTCCATCGCACAGGCTGCGGCTGCGGTGCCCGGCGTTGCCAAAGTGCTGCATGCAGCAGATGCACGCTATGCACACGAACTGGCAGAACCTTTGGCTGCTCTTATTGTTTCTCTGGCAGGCCAGTACGATCATATCGTTGCTGCTGCAGGTGCTACGGGCAAGAATGTGCTGCCACGTGCAGCTGCTCTGTTGGATGTGCAGCCGATTCCAGATGTTATCCGCATTGTGGATGCAGAAACATTTGTGCGTCCCATTTATGCGGGCAATGCACTGGCCACTGTTAAGTCCTCAGATGCCAAAAAGGTGCTGACGGTACGTAACGCTGCTTTTGATGCTGCGGCATCAACGGGTGGCAATGCTCCGATTGAAGCTGTGGATGCAGTGGATGCGCCAGCGGTTTCCAAGTTTGAAACTGTTCAGCTGTCTGATTCCGAACGTCCGGACCTGGAAACAGCCCGCGTGGTTGTATCCGGTGGTCGTGGGATGCAGAGCGAAGAAAAATTCCATACTCTGGACCCGCTGGCTGATGCCTTGGGTGCAGCTATTGGTGCCTCTCGCGCTGCTGTGGATTCCGGTTTTGTGCCGAACGAATATCAGGTTGGGCAGACAGGTAAGATTGTTGCGCCTGAACTTTACATGGCCTTCGGCATTTCTGGCGCTATCCAGCATCTTGCCGGTATGAAAGACAGCCGCGTGATTGTGGCAATCAACAAAGACCCAGAAGCTCCCATTTTCCAGGTTGCAGACTATGGAATGGAAGCAGATCTGTTTGAAGTTGTGCCGCAGTTGGTTGAAGAGCTGAAGAAATAACCCTTCACTTTTAAACTATTTGCTTAAGCAACCCCGCATACAGCCATGTGTGCGGGGTTTGTTTTTTTGAGTGGCTATTTATGCACCGTAAGTGGCCAGAAACATCTTTACAGATGCATGAATAACTTTTTCTTCGTCTTCAGCCATATTGTCATACGGCATGTTAAAGCGCTTTCTATGTGCGATCCGTGTCTGACAAAGTGAGAAAAACTGCTCTGCGGCAAAAACAGGGTCATCTGTTTTTAGTGTGCCACGCTGAGTTTGCTCGCGAATCCAGTTAGACAGGGTTTCAATGGCAATCCGCGGGCCGTGAGACCAAAAGATGGTTGCCAGCTGAGGAAAATGCGGCGCCTCAGAAACAATCATTCTGTAAAGCATCAAGCTTTCTGGTTGGGTAATCAATTGCACCATAGCGCGTGCTACGGCTGTAAGTGTTTCCTTGGGGGATGCCTCTTTTTGCACTGGCGCAAGAGCTGGGGGCAGTTTTTCCCGGCAGCATTTTTCTACAAAAGCCCCAAATAGATCCGCTTTATTGGTGAAATAATTATATAATGTGCCCTTAGAAACCCCTGCTTCCCGCGCAATGGCAGACATACTGGCGCCTTCGTAACCGTGTTCAGCAAACACGTTGTAGGCTCCTTTTAAAATCTGCTCTCGCTTTGCTTCAGATTCCCCTGTGCAGGTAGAAGTGAGGGAGGAAACGGAGGAAGATTCGGACATCAGGATTTCAGACTTTAAAGATCAGGCGATTGACGCACAGAGGAAAGAAGGTAGGTTACCATGCTGACCGAACTGGTCGGTCAGTGCAAGGGCTGGTATTTTCTATCAGGCATATAATTTTCGGTGAGGGTGAACGGGTGGCAAAACGGAATGCACAGCGCATAGGCGCGTTGGCGCTGGTTTTCATGCTGGCGGGGTGCATGGTGGGGCCAGATTATAAAAAGCCGGATACATGGTCTCCCTCTCAGTGGCAGCGTGCGGCAGATAAAGATACATCACAGTTGCTGAGTGTCCCCACAACGCAGGCACCCGATCCGCAATGGTGGGCCATTTTTAATGATCCCGAACTGACTTCGCTTGAAAAACGTCTGGCAGATCAGAACCTTGATGTACAGCAAGCCACTGAACAATTTGCAGTTAGCCGTGGCCAATTGTTGTTGGCTGGGGCAGAGCGGTTTCCAGATCTTGCTGCTTCGGGGTCATATCGTCGGGCGCAGTATAGCAGTAAGCAGTTGCAACGCATTGTAGAGCGTATTGGTGAAAATGCGGCCGGAACAGGAATGGGGGAAATGCTTTCTGCCCAGTCCTCATCCATTTCCATTCCTTTGCTGAACCAATGGCAGGATGGACTGCAGGCTAGTTGGGAGATTGATCTCTGGGGCCGTGTGCGCAGGCAGTACGAAGCTGCCAAGGCGTATATGAAAGCTACCATGGAAGAGCGCCGGGGCATTCTGATTGCTCGGCAAGCAGAGCTGGCATCAGACTACATGACGCTGCGTAACCTGCAGGAACAGTTGCGTATCACGAAAGAGAATCGTGATGCGGCGTCAGAAATCCTACAGTTGAGTTCATCACGCTATAAAAGCGGCTTGGTGAGCGAACTGGATGTAGATAGCGCCCGGTCAGAAGTGGAGCGGACAAGCGCGCTTATCCCTCAGTTTGAACAACGCATTGCTATGCAGATCAATGCTATCAACCTGCTGATGGGCGCTCCTCCCGGTGGATTGAATACGGAGTTGGAGAAAACGGCGAGTATTCCGCTAGTACCGCCGCAGGTGCCGGTTGGCTTGCCATCAGAATTGGCAGAGCGTCGCCCTGATATCCGTGAGGCTGGGGAGGAACTGCATGCCGCCACTGCAGAGGTGGGGCAGGCTGAAGCTGATTTCTACCCAAAGGTTACTATTGATGCGGGCTTTGGTTTCCAGTCCTTCTCTTTCCGAGATATGGGGTTCTGGAGCTCCCGTATGTGGAATGTCGGGCCTGCCATTACGCTTCCCATTTTCCAGGGTGGACGTCTGACAGGCCAACTGCATATGAAGAAGGCTTCCCAGAAAGCGGCGGCCCTGCGGTATCGTAAAACGGTTCTGAATGCCTGGAAGGAAGTGGATAACGCACTTACAGCCTATCAGGCGGAGCAAAAGCGCAATCAGAATATTCGCAATCAGGTTGCGGCAGACGCACGTTCGCTAGAATTGGCGCAGAGCCAATATAAGCATGGGCTCCAAAGTTATCTGCAGGTTCTGGATACACAGCGTCGGCTTTTGCAGTCTCAGACGCAGTTAGCAGATAGCACAGCAACCATGTCGGGTAACTTGGTGCAGCTTTATAATGCTCTTGGGGGAGGATGGGAGG